>JAEWQP010000025.1 GCA_023399155.1 Verrucomicrobiota bacterium
GGAGCGGCCGGGCCCGGCCCGCCGAGCCGCCCACCGCGCGACCCGGGGTCTCCGCCGCGCTGATCTGCATCGAATCCGTGCTGCCGGCCGGCACCTGGGACGTGCGCGTCGACGGCCGCGCCGTCCCGCCGCGCCAGGCCGATGCCGCGGTCTGGCTCGGCGAAACGCCGCTCCAGCCGGAATCCGTGCTCGTGATCGACGTGCAGCCCGCACCGGGCACGGACCAGGCTCCCAACAGCCTTCGTATTCGCGTGGCCGGTACGAGCCCCTCCCGCGACCATGTGGTCTGGTTCGGCGGCGACTGGTCGGCCGTCCTCAACGTCGTCGCACTCTCCCGGGCCGCGGCCCCCATCGATCCCGCGGATCTTCCATGAGCGCCCGCCACCCAGCCCAGCCGTGCCACGCGACCGATCACGGCGCTGAGCGGCACACGCACGACATCCTGCGCTTCCGCGGGGTCACCGTGAAATACGGCCGGCACGTCGCGCTCGAGTCCGTCACGACCAACATCGCGTGCAACAGCCTGACGGCCGTCGTCGGGCCGAACGGCGCCGGCAAGACCACCCTGCTGCGCGCCATCCTCGGCTGGATGCCGCTGGCGGCCGGTGAGATCCGCATCGGCGACCATCACGTCCACCACGCCCTGCCGCGGCTCGCCTATCTGCCGCAACGGGCGGAGATCGACTGGGACTTTCCGATCACGGTCGAGGCCGTGGTGGCCCAAGGTCGCTACCCGGCGTTGGGCGCTTTCCGGGGCTTCGGACCGGAGGATCGCGAGCGGGTCGGTCGCGCCATCGAGGAACTCGGGCTCCAGGACCTCCGGGAGCGGCAGGTCCGCTGCCTGAGCGGCGGCCAGCAGCAGAAGGTGTTTCTCGCCCGCGCGCTGGCCCAGGGCGCGGATATTTTCCTGCTCGATGAACCGTTTGCCGGGTTGGATACGCGCGCGACCGACGATTTGATCGCGCGGCTGACACGCTGGCGGGAGCAGGGCCGCACCGTTCTCGCCGTCGTGCACGATCTCGAACTCGCCCGGCGCGCATTCCCGCAGGCTGTGCTGCTGAACACGCGCCTTGTCGCCACCGGACCGACTTCCGAGATCCTCCAGCCTGCGACGATCGCCGCCGCCTATGGTCGCACCGTGCCCGCTCACCCCCTGATATGAACGCCCTGCACGACCTGTTCATCGCGCCGTTCGCTTACGAGTTCATGCAGCGGGGATTGCTCGTCGCCGTGCTCCTGGGGGTGAGCGGCGGACTCCTGGGCGTGCTCATGGTTCTGCGTCGCCTCGCCTTGATGGGCGATGCGCTCGCGCATTCGCTTCTGCCCGGCATCGGGCTGGCCTATTTCGCGTTCGGTGCCAACCCGGCCGCGCTCTTCGGCGGCGCGCTCGTCGCCGGACTGCTCACGAGTATCGGCAGCGCCCTGGTCACGCGCCTCACCCGGATCAAGGAGGAGGCGGCTTTTGCGGCGCTGTTCATCGTGTTCTTCGGCTCGGGCGTCGCGCTCGTCAGTGCCATGCGCGCCAAGATCGACCTCGCCCATTTCCTTTTCGGGCACGTGCTCGGGGTGACCAGTGCGGATCTCTGGATCGCCGCGGCTGCAAGCGCGCTCACGGTCGGAGTCGTGCTGGTGGGCTACCGACCGCTGGTGCTGGAGAGCTTTGACCCGACATTCTACCGCGCCCTCGGCGGCCGCGGCACGCTGCTGCACGTCGCCGTGCTCGGGTTGATCGTGCTCAACCTCGTGGCCGCCCTGCATGCGATGGGCGCGGTGCTCGCGCTCGGACTTTTCATTCTTCCCGCCGTGACGGCCTACCTCTGGACCGACCGGCTGGGCGTGCTTTTCGCGGTGGCCGTCGGGGATGCGGTGGCGGGAGCCGCCTGTGGCATGCTGCTCAGCTACCACGCCGGCATTGCCAGTGGGGCCTCGATCGTGCTCGTCCTCGGCGCCTCCTTCCTCGTTTCGGCACTCGCGAGCCCGCGCTACGGCATGCTGGTCAAGGTGGTCCGCGTGATCCGCGAGGGCCGCGGCGTGCTCCATACGCCGGAGTGAGCGGCACCTGCCGGCCGCCGAACTGACCCGCGTCAAGCCGACGGCGAGAATCTGGTATTTCAGCTTTCAGCCTTCCACGTACCGCTTACAGCTTACCGATCCCGCCATGACCAGCCGCCAACGCTTTCTCGCCGCCTGCTCCTGTCAGCCCGTGGAGCGCCCGCCCGTCTGGATCATGCGTCAGGCCGGCCGCTACCTTCCAGAATACCGCGCCCTCAAGCAGCAGCACACTTTCGTCGAGATGGTCCGCACGCCGGAGTTGGCGGTGGAGGTGACGCTCCAGCCGCTGCGGCGCTTCGCGCTCGATGCCGCCATCCTGTTCTCGGACATCCTCGTCGTGCCGGAAGCGCTGGGTCAGCCCTACCGCTTCAGGGAGGAGGGCGGGATCGCGATGGAGTTTCGCCTGGAGGACGCCGCCGCGGTCGACCGCCTCGCGCCGGCCTCGGCCGTGCGCGACCGCCTCGCCTACATGCCCGAGGCCCTCCGGCAGCTGCGTCGCGAACTCGGTGATACAAAAGCACTGCTCGGCTTCGGCGGTTCACCCTGGACCCTCGCCTGCTACATGCTCGAGGGCGGCGGCTCGGACGACTTCGCACGCGCCAAGGAGGTGTTTCACCGCGACCGGTCGCTCTTTGAGCGGCTGATGGAGAAACTCACCGAGGCCACGATCGAGCATTTCCGCGCCCAGATCGAGGCGGGCGCCGACGCGGTGCAAATCTTCGATTCGTGGGCCGGCATCGTCCCGGCCGTCGACTACGAGGACGCCTCACTAAAATGGATACGCCGCATCGTCGAGGCGATCGGCCGCGCCGCCCCGGTGATCCTCTTTGCACGCGGCGCCATGCCCGCCCTGCCGCGGCTCGCTGCCACCGGCGCCGCCGTGCTCGCCCTCGACTGGACAGTGGACATCGCCGCCGCGGCCCGGACCCTTCCCGCCACCACCGCGGTCCAGGGAAACCTCGACCCGGTCCTCCTCAACACCACCCCCGACGTCGTCGTGCGCGAAACCGGACGACTCCTGGAGTCCATGCGCGGCCGCCCCGGCCACATCGTCAACCTCGGCCACGGCATCCTGCCTCAGGCAAAGATCGAAAACGTGTCCGCCCTGGTCGACACCGTCGTGCGCTTCGCCTAGTTGTAAGCTATGAGCTATAAGCTTTAAGCTTTAAGCGAGAAGCGGCCGGCACGCAGCGATTCGCGATCCGCCTTCACCCATCCTACATTCTTCATTCTCCATTCTCCATTCTTCATTCCCCATTCCGCCTCCCTCCCCCATGGCCCTCCAGGTCGATCTTGATCTCATCCGGAAGTACAACGTTCCGGGCCCGCGCTACACCTCGTATCCAACGGCGGTCCAGTTCACGGACGCGTTCCAGCCGCAGCAGATCATCGACGACCTCCGGGCCACGAATGCGATTGCGCGCGATCTCTCGCTCTACTTTCACCTGCCGTTCTGCGAGACGCTCTGCTGGTTCTGCGGCTGCACCACGGTGATCACGAAGGATCACACGCGCGGCAGCCGCTACATCGACTACCTCGCCCGCGAGATCGAGCTCATGCGCCCGCTGCTGCACCCGGACAGCCAGGCCGTGCAGCTGCACTTCGGCGGCGGCACGCCCAATTTCTTCCACCCCGACCAGATCCGCCGCCTCGGCGAGCTGATCCACCGGAACTTCACGTTCAAGCCCGGCGCCGAGATGAGCGTGGAGCTCGACCCGCGCCGGCTCACGCGCGAGCACGTGCAGGCCTTTCGCGACATGGGCGTCACCCGCGCCAGCTTCGGTATCCAGGATTTTGATCCAAAGGTGCAGGAATCGGTCAACCGCATCCAGCCGAAGGAGCTCTCCGACAACGCCGCCGCATGGATTCACGCGCTCGGGTTCGAGTCGCTCAACGTCGACCTGATCTACGGCCTCCCGCACCAGACGCCGGAGACGTTTGCCCGCACGATCGAGCTCGCGCTCGAGCTCAAGCCCGACCGCTTTGCGATTTTCAACTACGCGCACGTGCCGTGGATGAAGCCCGCGCAAAAGATCGTCGAGCGCGCCGTGCTGCCGACTCCCGAGGTCAAGCTCGCCATGCTCAAGCTCGTGATCGAGACGCTGACCGCGCGCGGTTTCGTCTACATCGGCATGGACCACTTCGCGCGGGAGACCGACGAACTCGCCGTCGCACAGCGCGCGCACACCCTGCAGCGCAACTTCCAGGGTTATTCCACGCGGGCCGGCTCCGACATCCACGGCTTCGGCATGTCGTCCATCTCGCAGACACCGACGCATTACCGGCAGAACGAAAAAGCCCTCGACGCGTACTACAAACGCCTCGATGCCGGCGAGCTGCCGTGGACGCGCGCGTGCTTCCTCACGCAGGAGGACCAGATCCGCCGCGAAGTGATCATGCGACTGATGTGCGACCTGGAGCTTGATTACGACAGGCTCGGCCGCGCCCTCGGGATCGACTTCCGCACGCATTTCGCCCGTGAGATCGAGTCGTTCGCCGGTCCCGCGGCGGATGGTCTCGTCACGCTGCACGAAGGCGGAGTGAAGGTGACCGAGTCCGGCCGCCTGCTCATCCGCAACCTCGCGATGACCTTCGACGCCTACATCGCCACGGCCGAGAAGCGCTTCTCGAAGACGATTTGAGGCTGACCGGGCAGGATTGAACCACAGAGGACACAGAGATCACAGAGTTCCAACGCACGCTTGAGGCCCTGGTGTCGGTCACGATCGGTGATCGATCACGTACGCCCGCGCGCGACGATACGACTGGTTCATGCGCCAGTCCTTTCGCTTTTCTCTGTGCCCTCTGTGTCCTCTGTGGTTAATTCCGCCGTTCGCAGTTTGAACCGACCATGCTCAAGGAAAAGCTTCCAAAAAACGTCGTTGTGATCGGCGCTGGCGTGACCGGTCTCACGGCCGCCTACACGCTCCACGAGCGCGGCCACCACGTCTACATCCTCGAGAAGAGCACCACGCCGGGCGGTGCGATCCAGAGCATCCGGCGCGACGGTTTTCTCGTGGAGGCCGGGCCGAACACGATGCTGCTCAACGACCCGGCCGTGCTCGAGTTCTTCCGTCAGATCGGGATCGGCGACGAGATGGTCGACGCGGCGCCCGAGGCGAAGAAGCGTTTCATCGTGCGCCATGGCACGCCCATGGCCGTGCCGATGGGCCCCGGCGAGTTCTTCAAGACCCATTTCCTGAGCGGCCGCGCCAAGTGGCGGCTGCTTCGCGAACCGTTCATCGGCCGCGCGGATCCGCAGACGGAGGAGAGCGTGGCCGCATTTGCCCGACGGCGCCTCGGCCAGGAGATCGTCGATTATGCGATCAACCCGCTCATCGGCGGGATCTTTGCCGGCGATCCGGAGAAACTCTCGCTGCGCTACGCATTCCCGAAGCTGTATCAGTTCGACCGCGACCACGGCTCCCTCGTCCGCGGCGCGATCGCATCCGCACGCGCGCGCCGGCGCACCGGCCAGCCAAGGTTCAAGACGCGCTCCATCTCCTTCAAGAACGGCCTGCACACGATCATCGATGCGCTGGTGCACGCGGCCGGTGACTCGCTCTACACCGGCGTGACGATCGATGCGATCAGCCCCGGCGCACCGTGGAAGGTGCAGATCTCGCGCAACGGCCACTCCAGCGAGATCCTGGCGGACGCGGTCCTCGTCACCACGCCCGCCCACGCGACGGCCGCGCTTCCCTTCAACGGCCCCGGGGCGGTCCCGCCTGAACTGGCTGCACTCGGGGAGATCACGTATCCGCCGGTCACCAGCATCTCGCTCGGCTTCCAGCGCGACCATGTCGCGCATCCACTCGACGGTTACGGCGTGCTCGTGCCGGCCTGCGAGGGCCGGCGCATCCTCGGCACGCTCTTCAACAGTTCGCTCTTCCCCGGGCGGGCGCCGAAGGGCTGCGTTCTCCTCACCACCTTCGTCGGCGGCATGCGCCAGCCGGACATCGCCGGCCTGCCGCCGGGCCAGCTGCGCGACCTCGTGGTGGAGGAACTGCAGGCCCTGCTCGGCGTCTCGGCCGAACCGTTCTTCTCCCACGTGACCGCCTGGCCGAGGGCCATCCCGCAATACAATCTTGGATACGCACGCTTCCATGAGGCGATGGCCGCCGCCGAGACGGCGAACCCCGGGCTGTTCCTGGGCGGACACGTGCGCGACGGGGTGAGCGTCGGCGACTGCATCCGCGCCGGCTGGAAGCTGGCGGAACGCGCCGCCCCAGGCACAGGCCGGGCCGGTTGAGCCCCGGGGCACCCCGGCCCGGATCGCGCCGTCGCATCCGGAGGCAAGGGATGGAGCCGCCTCACGACAGGTCGTGTCGCGGCGTGCCCGCGGGTATCGGTCTGACTTTTCCGCATGTCCGCACCGCTTCTGCCTTCACGCAGCCGCCGCTTCCACGTTTCCTCGGTTTCCGCCTATGCCGACGCTCTCCTTCGTGGTGCCCTGCTTCAATGAGGAGGACGTGTTGCCGCAAACGATCCACCGGGTCCTGGAGGCGGGCGGCGCGCTCGGCGCATCGTTCGAGGCGATCCTGGTCGACGATGGCTCGACCGACCGCACGTGGGACCTGATCACCGCGGCCGCCCGGCAGCATCCCTCCATCCTGGGCGTGCGCCTCTCCCGCAACTTCGGCCAGCAACCCGCCCTGATCGCAGGCCTGAGCCGCAGCACGGGCGAGCATGTGCTCCTGCTCGATGCCGATCTGCAGGATCCGCCGGACCTCGCGCCCGCTTTGCTCGCACGGGCGCGTGAGGGGTACGATGTCGTCGTGGGTGTGCGGCGCTCGCGCGCCGGCGAGACCTGGACAAAGCGTGCCACCGCCTGGATGTTTCATCGTATCCTGAACGTTGTGGCGGAAAAGCCGATCCCGGTGGACTCGGGGATATTCGCGCTGCTGAGCCGCCGCGCGGTCGACTCGCTCCTCGCGCGCACCGATCTCGACCGCTATCTCCGCGCCTTGCTGAGCCTGTTGCCGTTCCCGCATGCGACGCTCGCATACGACCGTCCCGCCCGTGCCGCCGGCGCCACGCACTACAGCTTTCGCGGCCTGGTGCGCGTGGCATGGCATGGCATTCGCACGACCGCGCGGCGCGCCAGCCCGACCCCGTGCCCGGCCTCCGCGGTCGTCGAAATAGGCGAGGTGACAGCGCGCTGAGCGACCTCATCCGCCTCGGCGTCCTTACGCCGGGTTCGGCTCGGGCGCCCCGCGCGGAGCCACGGGGCCGGGTCGCGCCGACTCGAATCTTGACCCGTCCCCGACATACGCCGTTGCTCGACAGCCGTGACGTCCGACCAACCGTCGAGAGAGCTCGGTCCGTTTCAGCTGGCGCTCGTCCTGCTTTCCGTGGCCCTGCTCGTGGCCCTGGCGGTGGACCTGGTCTTCAGGCTGCCGATCGAGATATCCCGGCTCATCCACTATATCGATACGCTCATCTGCGTGTTTCTGCTGATGGATTTCGCGTGGCGCTTCGCCCGTGCCGAGTCGAAGCTCCGCTTCATGCGCTGGGGCTGGCTCGACCTGATCGCAGCCATTCCAGCAGTCGAGGCGCTGCGCTGGGGACGTCTCTTCCGCGTCTTCCGGGTGATCCGGCTGATCTTCGCACTTCGCTCCTATCGCCTGCTGCTGCTGCAGTTCATGCACAAGCGCCGGGAAGCCGGGATGGCCTCGGCGGTGGTGCTGACGTTTTTCGTGCTCTGCTTCGCGTCCATCGGCATGCTTCTCGTGGAACACCATCCCGACTCCAACATTCGCACGGCGGAGGACGCGCTCTGGAGGGCCATGGTCTCGATCACAACCATTGGCTATGGTGACCGCTATCCGGTGACCGATGCCGGTCGCATCATCGCCGGCGTGCTCATGGTGTGTGGCATCGGGCTCTTCGGCACCCTGAGCGGCGTGGCCGCGAGTTTCTTTCTCGGTACGACCGGCCAGCCCGATGCGCCCGCCACGACGGCCGACAAGGTGGCCGAACTCGAGGCACGTATCGGCCGGCTCGAACAATCGCCGCCGGGGACGTCGCCTTGAGCCCCTTCGGGACTCGCGGCCAGGGAGGCCGCGGCGACGCGACTTCGGTCCCCGGGAGTCGTGCGTCCGGTCGGATAGCTGTCCCGGGTGCGCGTTTGACAACCCTGCAACTTGCATCGACCAATGCGGACTCGATCCACCATGGCCAAACAAGCCGTCCTCCTCATCAATCTCGGCTCTCCCGACTCGACCTCCGTCGCTGATGTCCGCCGTTACCTCGATGAATTTCTCTCGGACGACCGCGTCATCGACAAGCCCAAGCCGATCCAGCAGTTCGTCCTGAAGGCCTTCATCCTGCCGAAGCGGCCCAAGGCGTCGGCCCACGCCTATGCCTCGATCTGGACACCCGAGGGTTCACCGCTGATCGTGACGAGCCGAAACCTGCAGCGCCTCGTGCAGGAACAGGTCGACGTGCCCGTGGCCCTCGCCATGCGTTATGGTTCGCCTTCGATTGTCGATGTGGTCGGCCGCCTCGCTTCGGACGGTGTGGACGAGTTGTTTCTGGTCCCGCTGTATCCGCACTACGCGATGTCCAGTTACGAGACGGTGGTGGTGCGCGTGATGGAGGTGGCGAGAGAGTTCGCACCCGCGATGCAGGTGACGACCCTCCAGCCCTTCTACAACGACCCCGAGTACATCGAGGCGCTCTACCAGAGTGCCAAGCCCGACCTCGATGCCGGCTACGACTACGTGCTCTTCAGCTACCACGGGATTCCGGTCCGCCACCTGGGCAAGGCCGACTCCTCGCGCGCCCACTGCGGCGTTGTTGCCGATTGCTGCACCAACCCCAGCCCGGTCCACGCGACGTGCTACAAGGCGCAGTGCACGCAGACGACGCTCGAGTTCGTGAAGCGCGCGGGCATTCCCGACGGCCAGTGGTCGATCTCATTCCAGTCGAGGCTCGGGCGCGAGCCGTGGCTGCAGCCTTACACCGATGCGACGCTCGTGCGGCTCGGCGAGAAAGGCGTCAAACGTCTGCTGGTCATGACGCCCGCGTTTGTCAGCGATTGTCTGGAGACACTCGAGGAGATCGCTGTCGTCGGCCGCGAAGGTTTTGAGAAAGCGGGCGGGGGCCACTTCAAGCACATCCCCTGCCTCAACGAGCACCCCCTCTGGATCCGGTTTGTCGCCGACAAGGTGGCGGCATGGCAGGCTGGCAGGCGGACAAAGCCGCCGACACCGGCTGTGGTCTAGGAACTGCCACGGGCTTCGGGCGGGCAGCCCGATGGCACGCACGGTTCAGGGTTGCCCGGGCTGGCGACGACCCGCGTCCCACGCGACGGCGCCCGAGAGACGCGCGCCGGAACAGGATGGGACCGGACAGGTCCGGCCCTCGGCGAAAAACGGCTTGCCTGCCGCACCTTCCCCCGTAATTCACGGCCGTTTCGGACGTTCACACCCTCTTTCCAACACGACCCGCACATGAGCACAGTCCCTGTCGAAAAGTTCGAGTTCCAGGCCGAGATCCGCCAGCTGCTCGATATCGTCATCCACTCGCTCTACACCGACCGCGAGATCTTCCTCCGCGAACTGGTGTCCAACGCGGCTGACGCGCTCGAGAAATTCCGGCACATCCATCTCACGGAAAAGGACGTCTTCGACGACCGCCTCCCGCTCGAGATCAACATCACGACCGACGACACCGCCAAGACGATCACGATCCAGGACTTCGGCCTGGGCATGACGCGCGAGGAGCTGCAGAAGAACCTCGGAACGATCGCGCACTCCGGCTCGAAGGCCTTCGTCAAGTCCCTCGCCGAGGGCAACCGCAAGGACGTGAACCTGATCGGCCAGTTCGGCGTCGGCTTCTATGCGGCGTTCATGGTCGCGAAGCGCGTCCGGGTGTATTCACGATCCTACCACATCGAGGGGACCGGCCACTGCTGGACGAGCGACGGCACCGGCAGCTTCGAGATCGAGGAGAGCGAGGGCCAGCGCCGCGGCACCAGGATCGTGCTCGAGCTCAAGGATGACTGCCACGAGTTCGCCAACGCCACCCGCCTGCGCGAGGTCCTGCGCAAGTACTCCAGCTTCGTCCCGTTCGCGATCAATCTCAACGGCGACAAGGTCAACACCGTCCAGGCGCTCTGGCTGCGCAGCAAGAATGAGATCAAGGACGAGGAGTACACGGAGTTCTACAAGTATCAGGCGAGTGCCTACGACGAGCCCCGCTACCGGCTGCACTTCAACGCCGACGCCCCGCTCGCGATCAACGCGCTCGTCTTCGTGCCCAAGGAGAATCCCGAGCGCTTCGGCTTCGGCCGCATCGACCCCGCCGTCTCGCTCTACTGCCGCAAGGTGCTGATCGACGCCAGGCCCAAGGACCTGCTGCCGGAGTGGCTGCGCTTCCTCAAGGGCGTGATCGACAGCGAGGACCTGCCGCTGAACATCTCGCGCGAGACGCTCCAGGACCGGCAGCTGATCGAGAAGCTGAACAAGATCGTGACCGGCCGCTTCCTCAAGTTCCTCGAGGAGGAGGCGAAGAACCGCGCCGACGGCTACAAGGAGTTTTATCAGCAGTTCGGGCTGTATCTGAAGGAAGGCGCGGCGATGGACTTCACCCACCGCACTGCGCTGGCGAAGCTCCTGCGCTTTGAATCGTCCACGCTCGCAAAGGGCGAGCTGACGAGCTTCGCCGACTACGTCTCGCGGATGAAGGACGGCCAGAAGGACGTCTATTTCCTCGTCGGCCCGAACCGCGAGGCGCTCGAGAATGGACCCTACTACGAGGCGTTCAAGCTGCGCGGCCTCGAGGTGCTCTTCCTCTACGAGCCGGTCGACGAGTTCGTCATGGGCAACCTGCGCGAGTTCGACGGCAAGAAGCTCGTCGCCGGCGACAGCAACGAGCTGAAGCTCGACGATGTGCCGCCCCCGCCAAGCGAGGGCGCGCTCACATCCGAGCAGACGCAGGAGCTTTGCGCGTGGCTGAAGGAGACGCTCGGCGAGCGGGTGAGCGAGGCGAAGGGCAGCGACCGCCTCGTCGACAGCCCGGTGATGGCGCTGAACACGGACTTCATGAGCGCACACATGCGCCGGATGATGAAGGCGATGAACCAGGGCTCGGAGCTCTCGAACCTGAAGGTCAACCTCGAGGTCAATCCCCGCCACGCGCTGGTCATCGGCTTGAACAACCTGCGGGCCTCCAAGCCGGATTTTGCGAAGCTGGTGGCGGAGCAGGTGTTCGACAATGCCCTCATCGCCGCCGGCCTGCTCGAGGACTCCCGGCCAATGGTCGCCCGCCTGAACAAGATCCTCGAGGCGGCGACGAAGTAGCCCCGGGAGCCCGCGGGCAGCCACCAGCCCGGATCGATCGACCCGTCTTTCCGGGCAGCAAACGCGCGGAGGGCGGTGCTCCCGCACCGCCGCGAATTACAGGTGACTTACGCACGCCGTTCCGGCACCGCGGCCGCGCGCGAGCGCGGCCGTCCAGGAAGGTGCTTCCCACAAGTCACCGGCTAACCGCTCCTCGCTACTTCCCACAAGGGTTTGCCCCCGCTGGCCGGTTTATCTAGAAAACCACCGCCACCATGGCCAAGTCCCCAGTCAGACAACCCGACGATCTCTCCCGCGTGCTCCGCACGTGGCAGGTCGATGCCCAGGACGATCCCCAGCTCGCGCACAAGGTGTGGCAACGTATTGGAAGCGAACGTCCTTCCGCGATTCGCGCCTGGTTCGATTCACTTGCCCGACTGCTTGCGCAACCGGTTGCGGCATCCGCCGCCGTGCTCCTCTTCGCCGCGGCCGGTGCGGGGGTGGCCGAAGTCACCCAAGCCTCGGCCCGAGAAGCCCGTGTGACACAGCTCGCCGCCGAATACGCCCGATCGATCGATCCGATCCTCATGCATGCCGACGCCGGGTCCGGCACGTCTCACGTCCGCTCACCGTGAAACAAATCGCCATCGTCCTCATCGCCGCGCTCGTCTCCGGCGTATGCGGCTTCTACCTCGTGCAGCGGCGCCACGTCGCGAGCATCGCAGCCCTGAGCGAAACCCGGGGCGATGACCTCGCCTGGATCCGCGCCGAGTTCGGGCTCAACGAACCCCAGTTCGCCGCCGTCAGGAAGCTGCACGCGGACTACAGCGTGGTGTGCGCACAGCATTGTGCCGATATCAGCGCCGCACAGAGCCGTCTCCAGAAACTCACGATCGACGGCGCCAGCGCCGCCGAACTTGAGGCCGCCCGCCGCGACGTGGCCGCACTCGAGGAGGTCTGCAACACGGCGACCCGCGCCCACATCCGCCGCGTCGCCCAGGCCATGCCGGACGGACAGGGGGAACGCTACATCGCCATCGTCGAACCGCACCTCGCCCATAGCCCGCACGATGGCTCCCGCGGACTCGAACGGCATTGATCGCAGCCGCCCGACCCGAGCGCATGGAGACCCGTCTCGACGATTCCGAGGACAAGCGGTTGATGGCCGCGCTCGCCGCCGGCGACGATCTCGCGCTGAACCGGGTCATGCAGCGCTGGCAAAAGCCCGTGCGGACGTTCGTGCTGCGCTATCTCCCGAATGAGTCCGACGCCGACGACCTCGTGCAGGAGACATTCGTGCGCGTCTACAAGCACCGCACGCGCTACGAGCCGAAGGGGCGGTTCTCGACCTGGTTGTTCACGATCGCCGTCAACCTTTGCCGCAACCACGCGGAGAAGATGGGCCGCCGCGCGGCCGAGCCGCTCGACGGTGCCATGGTTTCGGAAACGTCCCGGACTGCGCCGGCCGGAATCGCGCGCGAACACGTCTCCGACGCCCCGGGTCCCGCCGACCACGCCCTCGCGCAGGAGCGGGCTGCAGCCGTGCGCGCGGCCGTCCAGGATCTGCCGGCCGACCTTCGCGCCGCGGTGATTCTCTCCGAGTTCGAGGACCTTTCCCACGCGGAGATCGCGGATGTCATGGGCACGACGCCCAAGGCGGTGGAAACGCGCCTCTACCGCGCACGGGCCGCCCTGCGCGGACGGCTCGCCCGCTGGTTGCGCTGAGCCGGCCCGCGTCTCACTCCGTCCCCCGGTCCGGGGGGACCTCCCGCGCCCGGAAGATCCGGAAGCCGTCGATCTCGGCCGCCAGTTCGTAATGGGTATCCACATACGCCTGCAGTTCCGGCCACGTCTGGATCCCCAGGGTGGCGCGGTTGGTGAAGGCGAAGAAGCCCGGGCTGATCGCCTCGACGAAGAAACGCGGGCGGGTCCGCCGCAGGTCGAAAAGGTAGCGCTGCCGGTAGAACTGCCGCAGGGAATGATCGATGATCTGCCGCTCCGTCGTCCCGTCCCGCGTCGCTGGCGGCAGGCCGCTCTCCACGTGAAGGCGCGGCACCCAACCCCAGACGGCCATGGTATCGCCGGGTCGCGCCGCCTCGTTCAGGTAGCGCGCGGCGTCCGAGCGGTGCAGCGCGACATTGCCCCGCTGATACGGGATCGCCTTCGAGTCGTGACGCGTTCGCGCCACGATCTGCGGGACCAGGGTGAGGGCGAGAAAGCCCCCCAGCACCGCATTGCGAAACCAGGGAGGGCGGCAAGCCCCGGCACGCTCGAGGGTCGCGTCCAGCAGCGCGGTCACGAGCATGGCCAGCGGGATGATGCCGAACAGGAGGTAGTGGTAGAACTGTCGTCCTGGCGCGGCGATGATGTAGGAGGCGACGGCCGCGGCGCCGAGCGCCAGCGCCAGGATGGGAAGGCGACGCCTCGCGATGAACAGCGCCGCGCCGGCCAGCATCAGCCCAATCACGAGCAGCGGACCGGCAAACGATCCCAGGCCGGCCTCGGCGCCTCCGAACGCGAGCACGTCGCTCCAGAACTGCGTGTAAGTGAAACGCCCCCGGTCGGCATAGTCGACCGCCTGGCGGATGTACGCGACGTACCACTGGTTGACCAGTCCCCAGAGCAGCAGCATCACCCCGAAGCAGGCGGACACAGCCACGCCCCCGGCGAGCCACGCACCCAGCAGCCGAACCAGCCGCGGCCGTTCGTCCCGCCAGCGCCACGCGATCACCGCCGCGCCCGCCACACAGAACCAGAGCGCCAGAGGGACGCTCTGCAGCTTCGCCCAGGGCGTCGCGCCGAGCAGAAGCGTGCCTGTCAGCACGCGCCACGCGACGCCGCGCCACGCCCCCTGCCAGAGCAGCGCCGAACCCAGGCCGAGCAGCGCAAGCGGGACGTGCTCGGAACTCGAATACGCGAAATCGAAGAAGATGGTGAGGGCGAAGAATGCCGCCGCCGGGAGGACGCCGCAGCGCGCCACGCGCTCATCGCCCCGTTCCGCGAGCACGAGATAGGCACCGGCGACGGCCAGCCAGACCATCAGCAGCGCGTTGAAGTGCGACATCAGGAAATTGATCGGAAAACCCAGCCAACTCGCCACGACGAGCGGCATGGCGTTGAGCGGACCGACGGTGGTGAGGTCGGCGTACTTCCACGGGATCGGGTCCTCGCTCAGGCGCATCGCGGCTGCGATTGCCTGCGAGTCATCGACGCCCAGCTCCACATTGCGTGCGGCCAGCGGCCAGCGACACGCGAGGATCGCCAGCCCCAGGGCCAGAAGAAACAGCGATCGTCGGGCGCGGCGGACGTCCCAGGCGGTCCAGAGCAAGAAGGCACCCGCAAGCACCGCGAAAAAGGCGTAGCGCGCCGGCCCGCCCCCGAGAAGAATCAGCAGGTTTTCCATCGGTCCGGGCTCTCAGCGGGCAGGGCGTCCCGACACTCGTGAGCAAAGGATGGGGCGAGACGGCGCGATCATGGGCGCCCGGTTTTCAACCCGATTGGCGGGCACCTCAACTCCGAAGCTGCGCCGTAAAACATGCATCGCCCGTTCGAAACAACCCCGCGCCATCACGGTCCATCCGGTCTGTGCGACTCCGCGACGCGGAAGCCGCCATGCGCCACTTCGATCACGGTCCACCCCGCGTCGCGCGGCTCCGGCAACACCGTTCCCGTGGCAAACAGCTGCAGATCCGGGTCGAGCACCGACCAGAAGCGGGCACGGCGCATCGGATCGAGTTCGCCGAGGACGTCGTCCGCCAGGACCAGCGGCGCGATGCCGCTCACCGCACGGGCGTCGCGCAGTTGCGCAAAACGCAGGGCCAGCACCAGCGCGCGCTGCTGGCCTTCGGACGCGAAAAGCGAGGCGTCACGATCCGCGACGACCAAGGCGACATCGTCGCGATGGGGACCGCGCTGCGTGGAGCGCAATTGCAGGTCGCGCGGCCGGCCTCGCTCGAGGGCGGCGAGACAGGCCGCCTCGTTCTCGGGCGCGGCATCCGGCACATAGCGGACGCTCCCGGATTCGTCTCCGCCGGAGAGGGTCGCGTAGCACTCGGCGACCCGCCCGGCAACTCGCGCCAACCCGTCCCGTCGCCGTGCAATGAGCCGGCAGGCGGCGGGCGCCAGTTCGCGCTCAAAGGCCGCGAACTCGGCGGGCGAAGCCCCATCCTTCAGCAGGCGGTTGCGTGCCTCCAGCGCGCGATGGTAGGCCTGCAGATCCGCAAGGTAGGCTGCGTCGAGTGACGCCAGATGAAGATCGATCCAGCGGCGCCGCAGGGCCGGCCCGCCCCGCACGAGTTGGATGTCCTCGGACGCGAAAAGGACCGTGGGAAAACGCCCGATGAAGTCCGAGAGGCGCCGCACCGGCTCGCGATCCAGCGTCGCCTCCTTGCCGCGCGGCAGGATGCGCACGATCACCTCGCTCGCGCCCAGTCGCTCGTGTTCGAAACCGTAGCCGATCCCGGCCTCAGGTTGGCCCTGCTCGATGAGCGTGCGGTTGTCGCCCGGCCGAAAAGCCCGCAGGGCGCTGACATAGCCGATCGCCTCGAGGAGGTTGGTCTTCCCCTGCCCGTTCGCGCCGACGAAGAACGTGCGTTCGCCTGTGAATCGCAGCTCGGTCGCCGCGATATTGCGAAAATGCTGCAGGCGTATGAAGCGAAGCTTCATGCGGCCGTACGATCTGATTGAACCACAGAGGACACAGAGAGCACAGAGAAAGACAGGTCTGCCGCGACGAGGCGCAGAAAGCGCAAAGACAGAAGTCCACACACTTTCTTCTCCTGCGCCTCGATCCGGCCAGCTCGGTCTGCGTCTCTGTGCCCTCTGTGGTTCAATTTCGCACCCTCACACCCTGATCACGCTCGCGCCGTCACGATCGGCTTCGAGCTGCTCCCAGACGTTGGCCATCGCGTCGGCGAGAAGCTGCCAGTCGCGTTCAGTGGTTTCCCAGCCGGAGCTGACGCGAATGGTGCGGCGCGCCTCGTCGGCTCCGAGACCCATGGCCGCGAGCACGTGACTCGGTGCCGCCGACCCGGTCGCGCACGCCGATCCGGTCGAGATCTCAAAACCGAGTTTATCCAAACGCACCACCCAACGCGTGTTCTCGTAGGCAGGCATGCACATCGACACCGTGTTCCACAGGCACGGTGCGGCGCCGGTGTTGGCCCGCGCGCCGCGAACCTGCTGTTCAAGCCAGGCGATGAATCGCGCCCGCCACGCGCGGCGCACCTCCATCGAGTGCAGATGCGCCTCCGCCTCATCGAGTGCGGCCACCATGGCCGCTATCGCGGGATAATTCTCCGTCCCGGCGCGCTGTCCGTGCTCCTGGTCGCCTCCGAGTTGCGCCCGGAATCCGGCCTCGCGGGCGGCAGGAGGCACGCGAAGGAAGCCGACGCCCTTGGGCCCGCCAAACTTGTGCGCGCTGCCGACGAGGAATGCCGAGCGCGGCAGGTCACGCGCGGGAAGCCGCCCGATCCACTGCACAGCATCGCAAAGGAACCATGCACCTCCTTCGCGACAAAGCACATCCAGCGCCTCGGTCGGCCCGAGCACCCCGGTCTCGTTGTTGGCCGCCATGACGGCGACGAAACCCGGGCGCGAGTCGCCCACGACATGCGGTTCCAGGCGTCCATCCGCACCGACCGCCGGCACGACCAGGCGTCCCGCGAAGGCCGCGTGCGCCGGCGCCCTCACGCTTGGATGCTCGGTCGGAGCGATCACCGCGACGCCCCCGGCCCGGGTCTCGGCGACCCAGCGAATCACAGCGTTGTTCGCCTCGGTCGCACCCGAGACAAACACGATCTCGTCCGGCGCCACGCCCAGGTGCCCGGCCACGCGTTCACGCGCTTCCTCGAGCAGCCGGTGCACACGCGCGGAGATGCGATAGGGGCTGCTGGGGTTGGCCCAGCTCTCGGCACTGGCCTGCAGCCATGCCTCGCGGGCCGCCGGCACCAGCGGCGAGGTGGCATTGTGATCGAAATACGGCATGGCGCTGCGATTCCGCCGCGCGCCGCCCACGGACGCAAACCCGGAGTCCGAGGCCGGAAGTCAGCGAACGTCGGCCGGAGGCCAGACCTTCGCAGTCGACGGGTTCCTGCGCCCGATTCCAGGTCGGCCCCGGATCACCCTCCGACATTTTCCGCCCCGCCGTCCCATCTCCGGACGCTCCGCTACGCCTCGTGAAAGTAGTCCACGAACAACCCCATCGCTTCCTGAAATTCCGGCGAGGTCACATCGTTGCACATGATCCTGAAATACATCACGGCCCCGGGGATGGTCTTGATGCCTGCCAGGATGTGAAGGTACTCGTTTGGTCCCAGCGTCTCGGGTGGCCGGACGTTTGGGTCGGAGAAAAGGCAATACACGCCCGTGCCGCGCGCGGGGTTGAGGGCGACGAAGCGATAATCCTGTTCCTTGGACTGCGCGAGGATCTCCGCGGTCTCCTGCACGAGCAGATTGCGCTGCGCTTCCTCCGTGCCGGCGGAAACCAGGCTGGCTGGTGCGATGACCGCTGCGATGTTGATTGGCCAGACAGGGTTCTCCAGTTTCACGACCACCTGGCCGTCCGGGGCCGTCTCGGTCTTGAACGAGTAACCCGGCGGCACGTCGATCTTGAAGCGCACCCGGTCACCGGCCACGAACGTGCGCGGACGCGCCAGGAGTTCGCCGACGCACAAGGCACACAGGATGGAAACGCCACACACGAGCCGCGGGATCGTTTTCATGCTGCCTCAGCATAGTCGATTTGCCGGAAAGACAAACGAGCGCGGGCGAGTTCGGCCCCGCGACCAGACGCCAGCGCCCGACGGCCGGCGAGGGCCGCCTCAGGATCTCACGAGCCCTCAGCCGGGCGCCGCCAGAGGGTTTCGATCCGGGTGAAGGTGTCCTCAGGAAATCCGAGCTCGCGCTTCAGCGCGATGTCACGCGCGAGCGCGTTTCGCACGCGGCTCAACCGCCACCACGCCCGCACCCCGATCCGCCGTTCCAGCACCATGGGCGCCGTCTGGATCGGCACCGGCAGGTCGCTTCCATGCACGAGTCGCTCCACGACTCCGGGTTTGAGAAGCCCCGGCACGAAACGCCCCTTGCCCGCGAGGGCCAGGGCGCTGGTGTCGCCGAACAACCGCGGGTGACTCGCGAGCATGCCGCAGAATTCGGGAAACCAGTGCTTCGTGCCCCATCCCGCGGTGGTGCCGCAGTGCGCCGCGATGACGGTGACGCCCAGCTCGAGCGGGACGCTCAACACGCGCGGGTCCGCGAGGTCGGGTCGCACGACGGGCAACGCCTTCTCCCCGCCCGTGTGGGCGAGCAGCGGCAGACCGGCCTGGGCCATCCTTTCCCAGAAGCGTCGGTACTGCGGCAGGCGCGGGTCGATGTTCTGGCAGTTCGGCAGGCATTTCATCACGGCCGCACCGCCGGCCAGGCACCGCTCGAGTTCGTCCAGCGCATCGGCGCGCGCCGGATGTATGGACACCGCCGGGACGAACTCCGGATGACGCCGCGCCAGCTCGAGCACGCGCTCGTTCGGCACGTAGAACGCGGCCCGGTCGGGCATGCGTCGACCGTCGTCGGTGTAGACGTCCTCCTGCGCAAGGAGCAGCACGCGCCGCAGTCCCGCCTCGCGGATCATGGCGAGCAGCCGCTCCACGAGCAGGTCGTCGAAGTCCGGCCGGGCCAGGTCCGAGAGCCGCATTCCGAAGCTGGCCAGGAGCACGGGCGCCAGAGCCTTCTGCGTGCCCCGCAGCCGTATCCAGCATCCGGATCCACCCGTCCCGGTGCCGATGAGGTGGACGTGTCCGTCGATCACGGGCCGGGGTCCGGGTCGCACATCGCCTCGCGGCGGCAACGCGAGAGGTCGAGCTTGCCTGTGCCCAGCACGGGGATACGCTCCACGCGCAGGACGCGCTTGGGGATCCACAGCGCCGGCAGCCCGCCCGCCAGCAACCGCGACCGCATCTCGTCCACGGCGAGGTCGAAGGTGCTCAGCGCCACCAGCGATTCCCCCTTCGTCTCGTCGGGCACGCCGATGACCACGACGGGCTGCGTCTCGGCCGCCTGCCAGCCAAACGCCTCGATGATGCGCTGCTCGACCGTGCCATGCGGCACCATCTCGCCGCCGATCTTCGAGAAGCGCGACAGCCGGCCCTCGATGTAGAGAAATCCGTCCGGGTCGAAACGCGCGAGGTCGCCGGTGTAGAACCAGCCATCCTTCAGCACGGCCGCGGTGGCGGCGGCGTCATCCAGATAACCCGTGAAGACATTGCAGCCGCGCACCGCCAGCACGCCCGTCTCGCCCGTCGGAAGCGACTGACGCGTGTCGGGGTCGACCACGCGTGCGTGCATGCCGCCGAGCAGCAGCCCGACCGAGCCCGGGCGGAAACCCTGTCCGTGCCCGCCGGCTGCGAGCGGCACAGGATCGGGCCGGTTGACCGCCAGCACAGGCGTGGTCTCGGTCAACCCGTAGCCCTCCCGGATCGGCAGGCCGAACCGCTCGAGAAACGCGTCGTAAAGATCGCGCGGAAGCTTCTCGGCGCCGGCCACGACGAGCCGGAGACTGCGCATTTGCTCAGGATCCGCGCGCTTGAGGAACGGACGGAGGAACGTGGGCGCGCCGATCAGCACGTGCGCGTTTTCCGCCGCGATCACCTCGGCGATCCGGCGGGTCTCCAAGGGCGACGGGAATGTCGCCACGCGCATGTCGTGAAGCATCGGATACCACATCGTCACGGTAAACCCGAAGCTGTGAAACACGGGCAGGCAGCCGACCATGGTCTCGCCCGGATGCAGCAATCCGGTGCCCCGCGTCTGGAGGCAGTTGCCCAGGATGTTGCGGTGGGTGAGCACCACGCCCTTGGGCTCGCCCGCGCTGCCGCTGGTGAACAGGAGCGCCGCCTCGCGGTCGCCGCCATGGGTGGGCAGCCGGAGCTGCCGGGCCAGAAAACCGGCGGGCAGCGTTCGGACCGCCGCGAGCCACCCGGCGATCCGCGGTTTGCCGCAGGTCGCGATCTCGCGCACGATGTCGTGCGTGTTTTCCGGCCAGGGGAAGTCCGGGAGTTTCTCGCGCAAGGCGCCCGCGCTGATCACGCGCGCGACGCCGCCCTTGCGCATGGCCGCCGCCACGGAGGCGCGGCCGATCACGAAGTTGAGGTTGACTGGAACCTTGCCCGCAAGCGTGAGCGCAAGGTTGGCGACGAAAGCCCCGATTCCCGGCGGCAGGACGACGCCGATCCGGTGTTCGTGAAAATGGCGACGCCAGCGCCGGCTGAGGGCGATGGCCACCGCCAGGAGCGTCCCCGCGTCCATCGTTCGGCGCACAGGCACCTGATCCACCAGGACCTCGCGCCGGGGATCGCGCGCCAGGGCCATGAACGCTGCCGTACCCAGGTGCCCGGCCAGTTCCGGCCGGCGATTGAATTCCGATTCGCCCGAATCCACCGAATGCGCAAGCACGCGGATGCCGGCAAATGTCTCGCGAGGCAGGGAAGCGCTCGATTTCACCATGGGGTAGCGGACGAGAGACGTGCCAGAGCCGCCATCGCTGTGCCAGAGGAAAGCGCCCCTGGGCACGACTGGGATTGGCCAAGGAGTCACGCAGACACGGCGCGTGGCAAGCGCATCCGATTGGCACTCCGGACCTTCGACTTCAGCGACCTTTGCTGAGATTGGCCACGGAGACACGGAGACACGGAGAGGTCGGCAAGAGGAGGCTCTCGCAGCGTACGCGGAAGAGTCGTGGCCGCGTCATCGCCGGCAGCGTGCGGACTCTGGTGGGGAACTGCCGAGCACTGGAATCTCGTTCGTGTCTCCGTGGCGAAAACCTCACGTCCTCTTCGTGTCTCCGTGGCCAGACCGGCCCGGTGACCGAAGCTCATCCCGCGGCGGGCTGCTCAGCGGGAGCGATGCTGTATTTGTATCCGGCGAACACGGCGATCGCGTAGATGACCCAGCCCATCGGCTCCTGCTGCAGGATGCTGTCCACGATCACGTCGGACGGGATCGTCTTGTACACTTCGAGGATGGACACCTCCATCATCTTCGACCCGACGGCGAGGAATGTGAGAACATCGCCGAGCACGCAACCGGCGAGGGCGAGCGCCGCACCAGCGACGCCATACACCTGGGTCGATCCACGACCGAATCGCCGCATGGCGAGCACGACGAGGAACCCGACGCCGATCGCGATGTAGCCGATCACCATGTCCGTCGCATAGGCTATCGCGGCCCAGACGATCGCGCCCAGGACGGCGGCGAGGGCGCCGGCAACGATTCCCAAGGGAAGGTTCGACGGCGGAGCGGCCGGAACGACAAACGTCTGCGGTTGTGGTTGTGGTTCGGGTACAGTCGGAGTTTCAGACGTGGACATGGCTGATCGGGTTTGGGGTGGGGTTAAGCGGCGCCTCCAGGCGCCGCGCACCACAGACTGCCCGGTCGCCGCCCCGAGGCAAGCCCCCTCTGCACGATGTTGACCAAAGCGACTGTCTACCAGACCGGCGCTCCCCTCTCTCGACTTCAGCGACCTTTGCTGAGATTGGCCACGGAGACACGGAGGCACGGAGAGGCCGGCAGGAGGAAACTCTCGCAGCGCCTGTGGGAGAGTCGTGGCTGCATCAGCGTCGCCAGCGCGCGGACTCTGGCGGCGAACTCCAGGTCACTGGATCTTCTCCGTGTCTCCGTGCCTCCGTGGCAAAACCTCACTCCCCTCCGTGTCTGCGTGCCTCCGTGGCCAACTCCGATCAGCGTCCCAGGAACAGCCAGCCGCTCACGAGCAGGATGGGCAGCAGGATCGGCAGGCTGAAGCGGACCATGTAGCCGACAAAGCTTGGGGTGCGCACGCCGGAGGCATCGGCGATCGCCTTGACCATGAAGTTCGGTCCATTGCCGATGTAGGTCAACGCCCCGAAGAACACCGCGCCCAGGCTCACGGCGACGATCAGTTTCGAGTACTGCGGGTGATCCAGCAGGCCGCGCACGATGACGCGCTCGAGCGCTCGGGCGGGGAACTTCTCCGGCTCCTCCGTCTGCGCGACCGTCTCCGCCAGCTGCAGGAAGGTCGCGTAGGTCGGCGCGTTGTCCAGCACCGAGGAGAGCGCGCCCGAAGCGACGTAGTACTGCAGTGGATGCTTCACGCCGAACTCGCCGCCGTGCTGGTTGATGTATCCGAGCGCGGGCATCATGGTCATGAAGATGCCGGCAAAAAGGAACGCGACCTCCTTGATCGGCCCGAAGCTGAACTGGTTTTCCGCGTGAACGTTCCTGTTCGTCAGCTTGTAGGAGGCCACGGCCGCCCCGAGCATCACCAGTTCGCGCAGCAGGTATTTTTCGGAGATCGGCCCAATCCCGGGCACTTCCGACAGAAACACCGCGCCCACGATCATGAGCAGGAAGAGCACGTTGATGCCGCCGTCGAAACGCCACGTATCCTGCGCCTCGATCTCGGCCTGCACGCGGCGCGGCACGCGCCGGTAGAAATGGCGGTCCATGAGCCAGAAGACGAGAACCACCGCACCAACAGTCAGCATCCACTGCACCAGGACGCGGTCGATCAGCCAGAAGAATGGGACGCCGCGCAGGAAGCCGATGAAGAGCGGCGGGTCGCCGATCGGGGTCAGGGCGCCGCCGCAGTTCGAGACCACGAAGATGAAGAAGACGATGTGGTAGGCGCTGATGCGGATCTTGTTCATGCGGATCCACGGCCGTATCATCACCATGGATGCGCCGGTGGTGCCGATGAGGTTGGCGATGACGGCGCCGATGATGAGAAAGATCGCGTTGCCGCCCGGCGTCGCCTCGCCCTTGACCTTGATGTGGATGCCGCCGGCCACGACGAAAAGCGACCCGATCAGGCAGATGAACGAGAAGTACTCATGCAGCGTGTGGAGCACCGTGACGCCCGCATGCAGCGAGAAGATGAAGTAGGCCGCCACCGCGACTCCCAGCCCGATCGCGATGTGCGGGTAGTAGTGCTCCCAGAAATGCTTCACGCGGGGCGGCGTGAGCGGCATGGCGGCGATGAGCAGCAGAAGCAGCCCAAAGGGGATGATGGACCACGCGGGCACCCCGACGGCGACCGCGAGTGGAAGGGCAGGCGACAGGTTCATAACGGGGCAGGAGAAAGGGGAAACATCGCGCCGGGGCGGGGCGGCTCAGGGGATCACGCCGAGGCCCTTCAGCACCGCGAGCATGATGGCCGCGGCCATGACCGAGCCGATCTGGCCGCCGGTGTTCGCACCCATGGCATGCATGAGCAGGAAGTTCTGCCGGTTGGCCCGCTGACCCTCGTTCTGCACGAGGCGCGCGGCCATGGGATAGGCCGAGATGCCGGCCGCCCCGATGAGCGGGTTCACTTTCCCGCCGGACAGGTAGTACCAGAGCTTTCCCATCAGAATGCCTCCGGCCGTGTCCGTCACGATCGCGACGAGCCCCAGGCCAAACACGAGAAGGGTCTGCAGTTTCAGGAACTCACCGCCCGCCATCGTGCCGCCGATCGCCAGGCCGAGAAAGAGCGTGGCGATGTTCGCGATCTCGTTCTCGCTCGTCTTGCACAGACGCGGGACGGCCCCGGAAACCTTCATGAAGTTGCCGAGCATGATCATGCCCATGAGCGGAAGGCCCTTCGGCGCGATGATCCCCGTGATCACCGTCACGACGATCGGGAACGCGATGAGCGCGGTCCGGGAGACCTTGCCCTTGACCGCGGGCATCCTTGTCGCGCGCTCCTTTTCCGTGGTGAGCAGCCGCATGATCGGCGGCTGGATGATTGGCACCAACGACATGTACGAATAAGCCGCCACCGCCAGCGCTCCGACCATCGAGGGGTCGATCTTGCCGAGCCCGGCAAACATGTTGGAGACGTAGATCACCGTCGGCCCGTCACAGGCGCCAATGGCAGCAATGGACACCGCGGTCTCGCGGATGTGCTCGAGATCGGCGCCGGGAATGAGCGGGAGAACGACGAGCGCGAGCAGGAGCGTCAGGAAGATGCCGATCTGCCCGGCCGCTCCGAAGAGGACGAGCTTCGGATTCGCGAGCAGGGGCGCGAAATCGGTCATGGAGCCGATGCCGACGAAGATGAGCAGGGGAAAGAGTTCGTTGCCGATACCGAACTCGTAGAGCGTGCGAAGCACGCCACCCTGGTCCATGAGGTCGCTGAGCGGAAGGTTCGCCAGCAGACAACCGAAGGCGATGGGCAGGAGCAGCAACGGCTCCACGTCCTTCGCCACCGCCAGATAGGCCATGATGCCCGCGATAAGCAGCATCACGATGTTCGGCCCGCCCTGCGTATACAGGAATTGGGCGCCGGCGCCCAGGCCGGAGAGGGCGTTCCAGATCGATTCCAACATCGGACGGTCCTCCTTACTCGCGACTGGCCTTGTCGCCGGCGCCGTCGGCCGGGAACACCACGGTCAGCCCGCGAATCAGCAGCGCGAGCAGACCGAGCGTGATGAGCGTGCCGCCCATTCCGACGACAAGCATGGTGAGACCGAACGTGAGATTGCTCATGGGGTGTGACTGGGAAAAGCAGCCTTCGCGGCGGCGATCCGGGCGCCGGATACGCCGGCGGCCCGCACGGACGCAGCATGCGCCGCACCCGTGCTCCTCGTCGCGACGCCGGTGCAGGAATCCATCGGGTTCAGCGTATCTTGTGGGACGCGAAGATCTGCCTGCGTCCTTCGAGCGCCCACAACCGGGGCTGGTCGCGCTGTTCCTTGACCGAGATCACCCGAGCCGAGCGTCCCCACACGGCAACGACCGTCGCCGCGATGACCACGGCCGCCTCGTCGTCGTCATCCACCGCAGGGACGGTCTCGGAAACCGACGGGCCCGCCGCCGCCGCGGTCGCCGTCGCGAGCCCGGCGGGAGCGATCGCGAGACGATTCTCGAGCGTGCGCACCGTTCGGCGCAACTCGCCGACCTGCCTGGCGAGGAAGGCGACGACCGCAAGCACCACGAACAGCATCGCCGTCTCGAACGAGAGGACCGGGTCGGCGCCTCCGTCGGGCCCGACCGTCGCCATCATCGGGCCGAGAAACCGCGAGTGAACGAGGGAAGGCATGGTCGGAGGTGCTGGCGTCGCGGATACGAGACGGGCCGCTCCTCAGCGGCCCGTCCCCGCCTGGGTCAGGGCGCCCACTTCACGCCCCGCATATCCCCGGTCTGGAGGAACTGCTGGTGCATGAGGAACGCGTTGGCCAGCGTCTGGGGCGAGTGGCCGTCCTTCGCCATCTCGAAGTAGCCCATGAGCTGGTCGCGGAACTCCGGATGGGCGCACTTCTCGACGATGAGGCGGGCGCGCTCGTTTGGATCCTTGCCGCGCAGGTCGGCCACGCCCTGCTCCGTCACGACCACGTGCACGGAATGCTCGCTGTGGTCCATGTGCGAGACGAGCGGGACGATCGTGCTGATCTTGCCGCCCTTCGCCGCCGACGGGCAGGTGAACACGGAGATGTAGGCGTTGCGCGTGAAATCGCCGGAGCCGCCGATGCCGTTCATGAGGTTGCTCCCCATGAGGTGCGTGGAGTTCACGTTGCCGAAGATGTCGACCTCGATCGCTGTATTCACCGTGATGATACCGAGGCGGCGGACGATCTCCGGATTGTTCGTGATCTCCTGCGGACGCAGAAGCACGCGCGGGCGGAAGAACTCGAGGTCGTCGTAGAACGCCTGGAGCTTTTCCTTGCCGACCGTCAGCGAGGTGCCGGTGGCGAAGCGGATCTTGCCCGCGCGGATCAGCTCGACGACCGAGTCCTGGATGACCTCGGAGTACATCTCGAACGCCGGGATCTCGGGGTTGGCGCCGAGGGCGCCGAGCACCGCGTTGGCGATGTTGCCCACGCCGGACTGGAGCGGGAGAAATTCGCGCGGCACGCGCCCGACCTTGATCTCCCCGGCGAGGAAGGCGGCGACATTCTCGCCGATCTTGTTGGTCACGGCGTCCGCCGGCTCAAAGCCGCCGGTCTCGTCGGCCATGTTGCTCTCGACGATGCCCGCGATCTTCGACGGGTCGATCTTCACCGTCGGCTGGCCGATGTGGTCGGAGGGACGGATGATCGGCACCGGCTGGCGGTAGGGCGGATCCTGCGGCTCGTAGATGTCGTGAAACCCGCGCAGGCGCGGCGAGTGAAAGCGGTTGAGCTCGATCAGCACCTTCTTCGCGCAGCGCAGGAAGGTGTTGGAGGCGCCGACCGAGGTCGTGAGCACGATCTGGCCGTCGGGCGTGACATCGCACGCCTCGACCACGGCCCAGTCCATCTGGCCGAGGAAGCCCGCCCGCACCTGCTGCTGCACGTGCGAGAGGTGCATGTCGAAGAAGCGCGTCCTGCCCTTGTTGATACTGTCGCGCAGCGACTTGTTGCTCTGGTAGGGCGTGCGCCAGGAGATCGCGTCGGCGCGGGCGAGTTCGCCGTCGAGCGAATCACCGGTCGAGGCGCCGGTCACGATCGCGACCTTGAAGGGCCGGCCGGCCGCATGCTCGGCCTTGGCGCGCGCGGCCAGGGCCTTGGGAATCACCTTGGCGGCGCCGGCGGGCGTGAAACCGCTGCAGCCCAGCGTCTCGCCGTTCTGGATCATGGCGGCCGCTTCGTCGGCCGTGAGTGTCGGGAAGGGAAGCTTCATGGGAGAATGGTTGAAAGTCGGATGGTGATGAACCGGTAGGGCGCGGCCTCCGACCGCGCCGCGGATGCTTTTCGAGTCCCGCGGCGGGGTCGGAGACCCCGCCCTACCCTGCAATCGCAGGCGCACGCGACGAGGCTCATGTCGAGGATCGGCATGGAGGCAGCGCCGCGCGCCCGGGTTCACCTGCCGCCGAGCGCGGCGATGAAGTAGCCGGCCACCAGGGCCGTGCCGATCACGCCCGCCACGTTCGGGCCCATGGCGTGCATGAGCAGGTAGTTGTGCGGATCGTACTTCTGGCCCTCATTGTGGCTGACGCGCGCCGCCATCGGCACCGCGCTGACTCCGGCCGAGCCAATGAGCGGATTGATCGGGTTCTTGCTCACCTTGTTCATGATCTTGGCCATGATCACGCCGGCGCCCGTCGAGACACCGAAGGCCACCACGCCCATCACGATGATGCCGATCGTCTGCCACTGCAGGAACTTCCCGCCACTCATCGTCACGCCCACGCTGGTGCCGAGGAAGATGGTGGTGATGTTGATGATCTCGTTCTGCGCGGCTTTGCTCAGGCGCTCGGTCACACCGCACTCGCGGATGAAATTGCCGAGGAAAAGCATGAAGAGCAGCGCGGCGGCGTCGGGCACGAGAAGCGTGCAGACCGTCATGACCATCACGGCGAAGACGAGCTTCTCCAGCTTGCTGACCTTGCGCAGCGTCTTCATGCGGATCTTGCGCTCCGCATCCGTCGTGAGCAGCCGCATGATCGGCGGCTGGATGAGCGGGACCAGCGACATGTACGTGTAAGCCGCGACCGCAATCGGTCCGAGCAGGTGCGGAGCCAGCTTGTTGGCGAGGAAGATCGAGGTGGGACCGTCCGCGCCGCCGATGATGCCGATCGAGGCCGCTTCCGCTCCCGAAAAGCCGATCAGGACGGCCGCAAACATCGTGGCAAACACGCCGAACTGCGCCGCCCCACCGAGGAGGAGCGTGCGCGGGTTGGCGATGAGCGGACCAAAGTCCGTCAGCGCGCCCACACCCAGGAAGATGATGGGGGGAAACAGTTCGAGATGAATACCCTGATAGAGGTAGTAAAAGAGGCCTCCCGTGCCGTCCGGCTTGAACGGCGTGCCTTCGAGACCTTCCAGCACGCCGTGCGTCGGGATGTTGGCAATGAGTGCGCCCATCGCGATCGGAACGAGCAGGAGTGGCTCGAATCCTTTCGCGACCGCGAAGTAAAGCAGGACACCCACCACGGCCCACATCACCGCCATCTGCCAGGTGATGTACTCGAAGCCGGTGGTGTCGATGATGCGTTGGATGAGTTCCATGTCCGGCGCCCGTTAGGACAGCGTGAGCAGGGGCTGGCCTTCCTCGACGGCGTCGCCGGCGTTGGCATGCACAGCCGCGATCGTCCCCGCCTTTGGAGCGTAAATGAGCGTGTTCATCTTCATCGCCTCGAGGGTCGCGAGCTGGGCGCCCTCGGCGACCTGCTGGCCGACCTTGACGTCGATCGAGACGACCTTGCCCGCGAGCGGGCTCGGGATCGAGCCGGCGCCGCCAGTGGCGTGCGCGGCGGGAGCCGGCGCGGCGGCAGGGCGGGCCGCGGAAGCGGCAGCCGCTGCGGCGGCGACAGGG
>JAEWQP010000027.1 GCA_023399155.1 Verrucomicrobiota bacterium
GCCTTCGGCGGCGCCGGCCTCGCGCTCGCCGCGGTCCCGACCACGCCCGTGCGGGCGCAGACCGCCTCGGCACCGGCCGCCTCCACGGCGGCAAACAGCCGCATCCGCTACGCCCTCATCGGGCTGGGCGCGCAGGGTCGCGTACTGATCGACGCACTACAAAGGATCGGCGGCATCGAGATGGTGGCGATCGTCGACATCTGGCCGTATGTCCGCACCTACACCGAGCGCCTGCTCAAGCGCTCGGGCATCACGGTGAAGTCCTACGCCTCGACCGAGGAGATGCTCGCGGCGGAGAAGGATCTCGACGCCGCCATCGTGGCGACTCCGGACTTCTGGCACGCGCCGGTCACCAACATGTGCCTGCGTGCCGGGCTGCACGTGTATTGCGAGAAGATGATGAGCAATACGGTCGAGGGCGCTCGTTCGATGGTCACGACGATGCGGGAGACCGGGAAACTCCTCCAGATCGGACACCAGCGCCGCAGCAACCCGCGCTACCGCTTCGCCCTGCAGCGCCTGCTCAATGAGGCGCAGATCTGCGGTCGGCTCACGGCGGCCCAGGCCCAGTGGAACCGCGCCGCCTCGCCCGACCTCGGATGGCCGAAGAACTCGGAGATGCCCGCCGACCTGCTCAAGAAATGGGGCTTCGAGAACATGCACCAGTTCCGGAACTGGCGCTGGTTCAGAGCGCTCGGCGGTGGACCGCTCAGCGACCTCGGTGCGCACCAGATCGACATCTTCCCGTGGTTTCTCGGCACGCACCCGTCCACCGTCTTCGCGTCCGGTGGCAACGACTACTACAGCGGTCGCGAGTGCGCGGACAACGCGATGGTGATCTACGAGTTTCCCATGCCCAGCGGTGGCACGGTGCGGGCGTTCTACCAGGTGCAGACCACGACCAGCGCGGGTGGCGGTTATTTTGAGTACTTCATGGGCGATCAGGGTTCGCTGAGGATTTCGGAGAATCCGCGCCTGTCTGTGCTCTACCGCGAGGCCTCTGCGCCCGACTGGAGTCCGTGGGTGGCTAAAAACTACCTGCGCGCCCAGCCCGCGCCGGTCACGACACCCACGGAAACCGCGGTCGACGTGCGCGAGACCGCGCCGCTCCAAAGCTACGACATCCCGGTGACGTTCGCGAAGGCGATCCACCAGCCGCACCTCGAGAATTTCTTCAGCGCGATGCAGGGCAAGGCCCAGCTGACCTGCCCGGCCGATGAGGCATTCTCGAGTGAATACATCATCCACAAGGCCAACCAATCCATGGACGCCCGCCGGATCCTCGAGTTCACCCCCGGCGAGTTCGAGGCCTGACCGTACCGACCCGTTCACCACGGAGAACACAGAGATCACAAACCGGCACACAGTTCTGCAATCTCCCGCGAAGCCCGGCTCCTTCCTGGAGTGCGTGCGCCTGTTTCCGGCCGACCCGCTGCTCCGTGTCCGCGTTTCTCCGCGGCCAAGTCGCTCCCATCCTATTCTCACATGAAAACGTTCCTCACTCTCGCTTTTGTCTCGATCGCCAGCGCCTCGCTGGCGTTTGCCGCCGACAAGGTTCCCCTCAAGACCGAGCTTCCGCCGCCGGTGCTCGTGGGCACGCCCGTGCCGGTCAAGCTCCCGAACCTCGAACCGCGCCCCACGGATACGACGCTCATGGTGCCTGCGGGCACGACCAACCTCGCTGCCGGCAAGACGGTGACCGGCTCCGATGAGGAACCGCTCCTGGGTGACCTCTCGCTCCTGACCGACGGCGACAAATCGGCCGACGAGGGCTGCTTCACGGAGTTCGGCCCGGGCAAGCAGTGGGTGCAGATCGACCTCGAGGCCGCGTCCACCATCCACGCCGTGTGGGTCTGGCACTTCCACTCGCAATCGCGCGCCTACCTCGACGTCGTCGTGCAGGTCTCCGATGACCCGGACTTCATCGACGGCGTCACCACGATCTACAACAACGACCACGACAACAGCTCGGGCCTCGGTGCGGGGAAGGACCTGGCCTACCTCGAGACCAATCGCGGCCGCCTGATGCCCGCACCCGAAGGCGGCGTGAAGGGCCGCTACGTGCGCCTCTACAGCAACGGCAATACCACGAACAACCTCAACCACTACATCGAGGTCGAGGTTTTCGGCACGAAGTGAAGCTGGTTTGAACCACAGAGAGCACAGGGGTCCAAACCGAGATGGCAGCAAGGTGCACACAAAGCGCAAAGTTCGGAATCGGTTCTTCGCGCCTCCTGCGACTCTTTGCGGCCGCCCTTTCCGGCTCTGTGTCCTCTGTGACCTCTGTGGTTAAGATCATCGTCCAGGGGGTTCGCTGACGCTCCATGTCGCATCGCGCGCTCGTCATCACCATCGCCTGCCTCGCGCTCGTCGCGCTGGCGTTGCGCGTGGTGAGACTCGACGATCGGCCGCCGCACACGGACGAGGCGGTCAACGCCTGGATTCTCGGGCGCGTCCTCGCGGGTGATGCGTTCGCCTTTGATCCGCGCGACCGTCACGGGCCGCTGCTGCCTGCCGCGGGCCTTGTCGTCGCCACAATCCTCGGACGCCGCTCCTTTGCGGATCTCGATGAGCGCACGATCCGTCTCGCGCCGGCGATCATCGGCGCGGCGGCCACGGGAATGTTCGCGCTGGGAGCCGGCCTGATTCCGAACGGCGTGCTCGCCAGCAGTGCCGCGCTCTGGGCGCTCTCTCCGCTTCCGATCTACTACGCGCGCTACGGCATCCACGAGACGTTGCTCGTGGCCGCGACGCTGCTTTTTCTCCTCGCCCTCGCGCGCGCCTGCGTGGCGGGTGAGATGCGCCCGCGCCTCGGCTGGGCGGGCCTCGCCGGGTTTGCCGCCGGGACGATGGTGGCGGCCAAGCTCACAGCGTTGGTTCCACTCTCGGTGGCGGTGATCGCGCTCGGGGTATCGTGGTTTTCGGCTGGTCTCAGAGGTAGGGCGAGGCCTCAGGCCGAGCCGCGCTCTGGCTCCAGCCTTGCTCAATCGGCTCGGCCTGAGGCCTCGCCCTACCCCGGCATCGCGGCCTTTGCCCTGACTTCACTCGTCGCCTGCACGCTCGCCTACTCGTGGGGGTTCACACGCTTCGCCGGACTCCACGACCTCGTCTTCGGTCTCGGCGAACCGCTCTCGCGCGCGGCCGGTCAAGGCCACGAGAAGGGACCGTTCTATTTCCTTGGCATCCTCGGCCACGGCGCCTTCGGCATCCTTTTCCTTCTCGCCGCGCTTGCCGGGGCCTTGCTCGCGTGGCACCGCGGCGGGGCAGTCGGACGCGCTCTCGTGATCTACGCCGCAGGGCTGCTGCTGGTTCACAGCGCCATCCCGTACAAAACGCCGTGGCTGGCACTCGGCCTGTTTCTGCCGCTGGCGACATTGGCAGCGTGGGCGATTGCTTGGGCTTTGAAGGTAGGGCGCGCGCTCCGAGCGCGCTCCGATGACGCAATTACTTGCGCGGCGCGCTCGGAGCGCGCGCCCTACCTTCGAGCCGCGATCTACGCTGGCCTCGCCGCCTTCGCCGCTGTCACCGTCCACGCCGATTACCGGCTTGTTTACTCCGAGCCCGCGACCGAGGCCAACCCGCTGGCCTACGCGCACACGAGTCCGGACCTGCGCCGGCTCGGGACACTCGTTGACTCGCTGCCGGGCCGCGAGCCGCTCATCGCCGTTTCGCTGGCCGACCCGTGGCCCCTGCCCTTCCTCCTGCGCCGCGAGGCGCGCGTCGGCTACTGGCAGCCGGGAAACACCCTGCCGGAGGACGCTGATCTCGTGATCACCGCAGTCGACGACATCGCCTCGCTCGACGTGCGTTTCGCGTCGTGGCGGCCACACTACTTCAGCCAGCGCCCGGGCGTCATGCTCGTGGCGCTACAGAATCCCGGGACGGAGGTCGCGCCGTGAGCCTCGCCGACGGTTCGACCGCTCGGTCGTTCGGATCCCACGGCGGTGCGGCGACTCCGTGCCGGGCCAGGGCGACCGCCTTGGGTACTGGATACGACCACACTATCCCGTTCGGGCCGGTCGCGACATGTCGATGAGCGACCAACCTGCATCCATCGCCATCCATCGTCACCACGCCATGGCGACGGTGTTTGAGGTGCGCATCGCCGGCGAGGACGCGGTGTTTGCCGCGCAGGCCGCGCACGCCTCATTCGAGGTGGTCGACCGGATCGAGCGGCTGCTCAGCCGGTTCTGTCCCGACAGTGAAGTCTCCTCCCTGGCTCGTTTGCGTCGCGGGGAATCAATGCAACTCTCGGAGCCCACCGCCGCCTGCCTGGCGCTCGCGCTGGAAGTCGAGGCCCAGACGGAACGCGCGTTTTCGCTCGCGGCCACGGCCAGCCGCACCGGCCATCCACCCGCCCGCTGGACGCTCGATCCCGCCAACCGCACGATCACCGTCCACGAGGGGCTCTGCCTGCTGGACCTTGGCGCCATCGGCAAGGGCTTCGCCCTCGATCGCATGGCCGAGGACCTGCGCGAATGGGGCTGCCCGTCGTTCCTCCTCGTGGCGGGGGGAAGCAGCGTGCTCGCGGGCGAACCGCCGCCGGACTCCGACGCGTGGACGGCGCGGTTGAGCGATCCCACGCGGCCCGACGATCCGGCCGAGAGCATTCCGCTCGCGCACGCTGCGCTTGGCTCAAGCGGCCTGGCGCTGCAGGGCAGCCACATCACCGACCCGCGCACGGGCGAGCCCGTGTGCCATCGCCGACGCACCTGGGTGCGAGCCGACAGCGCGGCCGAGGCGGACGCCTTTTCCACGGCACTGATGGTGCTCGACGATGTGAGCACCACTGCCCTCGCCAAACGACGACCGGATCTCAAGACTTGGATCACCCCGGCGTAGCCAGTATTTGAACCACAGAGCGCACAGAGGACACAGAGAATAGCTCACATCCCCATCTTCGGATCTTCACTCTCCACTACCCACATCATGTCCACCCCAAGTCCGCAGTCGTCCCCACACGGTTCGGTTCATCAAAACAAGGCCAGCCTCCTCCTCTTCTGGGGCTGCTTTGTCGCCCTCATCGCGACCTCGTTCGGTTTCATCACGCGAATGCTGCTCATTGGGCGATTCGCCGGTGATTTCGCGCTGGATAAGGTGACCGTCGGCCAACTCCAAGGCGCTGGCATCTGGCCCTTCGCGATCTCGATCATCCTGTTCAGCCTTATCATCGACCGCATTGGCTATAGGATCGCGATGGTTTTCTCGTTCGCCTGTTACGCCGCTTATCTGACGATGGCATCGATGGCCTACGGCGCGATCCAAGGGCTCACGGGTGACGCACTCCATGTCGCCCAAGTCAAAGGCTACAATCTACTTTACTGGGGAAGCATTATCCTCGGCCTCGGAAACGGCACCGTCGAAGCCTTCGTGAACCCCGTCGTGGCCACGCTGTTTCGGACGGAAAAGACAAAATGGCTCAACATTCTCCACGCTGGGTGGCCTGGCGGTTTGGTGCTCGGCGGTTTGATCACGATCTACATGGCAGATACCGCCAACACGGGTGACTGGAGACTTGTCCTCGGGCTGATCGCCATTCCGGCTGTCACCTTCTTTTTGATGCTCATCGGAGCTCGCTTTCCGGTTAACGAGCGTGAGCAGGCGGGTGTTTCCTATCGCGAGATGCTCTCGGAGTTTGGCGTGTTCGGCGCATTCGTCGGTTTCGGCCTTATCTTCGCGCAACTCGCGCAAGTCCTCGGGTGGGGACCTGTCGTGCAATGGGGCCTGACCATCGCGGTCGTCGTGGCGTTCGGAGCCTACACAAAGAGCTTCGGTCGGGGAATTCTCGCCGTGCTGATTCTGATCATGTTTCCCCTGGCCACCACCGAACTCGGCACCGATGGCTGGATCAGTAGCCTGATGGAGCACCCTCTGGCCGCCGCCGGACATCATGCTGGCTGGGTGCTCGTCTATACGTCGTTTGTCATGATGCTCATGCGCTTCAGTGCCGGAGCGATCGTGCATCGCATCTCGCCGATAGGTCTGCTTTGCATGAGCGCCACCCTTGCGATCGTAGGTCTGTTCCTACTCTCAAAGTGCGCCGATGCCACAGTGATAGCGATCTTTGCGGCTGCCACGCTGTATGCACTTGGAAAGACGTTCTTCTGGCCAACGATGCTAGCAGTTACGTCCGAGCAGTGCCCGCGAGGCGGCGCACTCACGCTGAACGCTGTCGGCGGCATTGGCATGATCGCGGTAGGCGTGCTTGGATTTCCTTTTATCGGCGCACTCCAGGAGAAGACTGCGACGCAGACCCTCGTCGCGGAGGCACCGGCCACAGCTCAAGCCGTGCTGGTGGAGAAGAGTTATATCCTCGGCGAGTACCAGGCCATTGATCCGGAGAAGGCAGCGATTGCGGCCAGCACCAACGCAGAGGCAAAGTCAGCATTGGCGTCAGCCAACCTTGCGGGCCAGTTCGACGCTCTCGGCAAGATGGCCCTATTCCCCACCGTGATGCTCGCCTGTTACCTTGGCATGCTTCTCTATTTCCGCAGCCGCGGCGGGTACAAGCCCGTCGATATTAACGCCGCCAAATCCTGAACCTTCGTGGGTAGGGCGGGAGCCCGGATCCCGCCGCGAATGTCAACGGTCAATCGCGGCGCGCTCGGAGAGCGCGCCCTACCCTCCTCTCTTTCATCCTCCGACCTTCAGCCATTCAGCCCTTCAGCCTTTCAGCCCTTCTAACCATGCCACGTCCAGTCACCCTCTTCACCGGCCAGTGGGCCGACCTCCCGCTCGAACAACTCGCACCGCTCGTCAAGAAGATGGGCTATGACGGCGTCGAACTCGCCTGCTGGGGCGACCATTTCGATGTCGATGCCGCCGCGTCCTCCAAAAAATACATCGCCGAGAAATGGTCCCTGCTCGCGGACCACGGGCTCACCTGCCGGGCGGTCTCGAACCATCTCGTCGGGCAGGCGGTGTGCGACCGGATCGACGAGCGTCACAAGTCGATCCTTCCGCCCGACGTCTGGGGCGACGGAGATCCCGAGGGCGTGCGGAGGCGGGCGGCGAAGAAACTTGCGCTCACGGCGAAGGCGGCCCGCGCCTTCTTCGACGCGGGCCCGGGCCGCGGCGCCAATGACGCGTTTCCCGCCGTGGTGAACGGCTTCACCGGCTCGAGCATCTGGCACTCGATCTACGCGTTTCCGCCGACGTCGCAGGAATACTGGGACAAGGGGTTCGCCGATTTCGGCAGGCGCTTCGGCCCGATCCTGGAAGCCTTCGAGAAACACAACGTGAACTTCGGCCTCGAGGTGCACCCGACGGAGATCGCCTTCGACATCGCCAGCGCCGAGCGGGCGCTCGCGGCCGTCAAGGGGCACCGGCGTTTCGGGTTCAACTACGACCCGTCCCATCTCGGCTACCAGGGCGTCGACTACGTGAAGTTCATCCGTGTATTCAGCGACCGGATCTACCATGTGCACATGAAGGACGTGTGGTGGGGCCACGGCGACGGCAGCGCCGGCGTCTTCGGCGGGCACACGAGTTTCGGCGACTCGCGCCGCCACTGGGACTTCCGCTCGCTCGGCCACGGCGACATCCGCTTCGAGGACATCATCGTCGCGCTCAACGACGTGGGTTACCGAGGCCCGCTCTCGGTCGAGTGGGAGGACATCCGCATGGATCGCGTGCATGGCGCGACCGAGGCGGCGGCGTTTGTCCGCAAGGTCGACTTCCCGTCCAGCCAGGTCGCATTCGACGCCGCGTTCGACAAGAAGAACCAATGAGCTGACTTTCTCGCGAGAAACTGGCGAAGGGCGCGAGCGGTGTGTGGGAAACCATCGCGTCCTTCGCCTTACGCGCGAACCCCAATCTTCACCGCATGAGCATCAAGATCGGAATCATCGGAGCCGGCGGCATGGCTCACTATCACACCAACGGCTTCCGCCAGGCCGGCGCCGACGTCGTGGCCATCGCCGACATCAACCGGCCGGCGGCCGAGCGCACGGCGGCGCGGCTCAGCATTCCCGAGATCGTCGACGACGTGGCGACGCTGCTCAAGAGAGCCGATCTCGACGCGGTTTCCGTGATCGTTCCGAACAAGTTCCACGCACCGCTGACGCTCCAGGCCCTCAAGGCCGGCAAGCACGTCTTCTGCGAGAAGCCGCCCGCCCTCAATGCCCGCGAGGCCACGGCCATGGCGGCGGCGGCCAGGTCGGCGCGGCGCACGCTGATGTTCAATTTCAACAACCGCGCGCGCCCCGAGTCGATCGCGATGAAGCACTACATCGACCAGGGCGAGATCGGACGGATCAATTCCTGTCAGACAAAGTGGATACGCCGCGCCGGCATACCCGGATTCGGCGGCTGGTTCACGACCCGCGCGCTCTCCGGCGGCGGACCGCTGATCGACCTGCTTCACATGATCGACCTGGGGCACTACTTCATGGGCAATCCCGCGCCCGCCCAGGTGATCGCCCGCACGTTCAGCGACCACATCGACAACAAGGCCTTCAAGGGCCCGTGGGGCATTCCCGACAACGCCAAGGGCATCACCGACGTGGAGGCGGCCGCCCACGGCTTCATCACGTTCGAGACCGGTCAGTGCATGTCGTTCGCCGTCTCGTGGGCGGAATTGAACCGCGGCGAGGAGGTCTCCGTGGTCTTCCAGGGCCAGAAGGCGGGCGGCATGGTGCGCCGTCTCTTCGGCACGGACGGCCTCGACTCGACCGCCATCGACTCGTGCGAGCTCTACACGCTCGAGCACGGCAACCAGGTCAACAAGTCGATCGCGCTGCCGGCCGACGAATCCATGGGCCGCACGCGCAGCGCGATCAATTTCGTGCGTACGGTGGAGGGCACCGAAGCTCCGTTCAACACACCCGAACAGGCCGTCGAGCTGATGAAGATCATCGACGCCGCCTACAAGTCCGCCGCCACCGGCAAGGCGGTCAGCGTCTGATCACGATACACTTAGGCTGTAGTTAACCACAGAGGACACAGAGGGCACAGAGATTCAAACCGAGCGAGGCGCAGAAGAGTCGGACTCCATTCCTGCAACTCTTGTTGAGTCTCCTGCCTTTCTCGGTGCCCTCCGTGTCCTCTGTGGTTCAATCCAAATCCTTCAAAACCTCACTCGACTCACATGAACCTGAACCGAAAACTCCGCATGGGCATGGTGGGCGGCGGTCGCGGCGCCTTCATCGGTGCCGTTCATCGCATGGCCGCGCGTCTGGATGGCGAAATCGACCTCGTCGCCGGATGCTTTTCCTCCGACCCGAAGAAATCGCGCCTGTCCGGCGAGGATCTTCACCTCGATCCGAAGCGCGTCTATGGCACGTACGAGGAGATGGCGCGCGCCGAGGCGGCGCTGCCGGCGGACGAGCGCATCGACTTCGTCTCGATCGTCACGCGCAACAACACCCACTTCGCCGTCGCAAAGACCTTTCTTGAGGCCGGCTTCCACGTCATCTGCGACAAGCCGCTCGCCTACTCCCTCGCGGAGGGGAAGAAGCTTCGCGACGTCGTCCGGCGGACGGGCAAGGTCTTCGCGCTCACGCACAACTACACCGGGTACCCGATGGTCAAGGAAGCGCGCGACTGGGTGCGCACGGGCCGGCTCGGTCGCCTCCTGAAGGTCATCGTCGAGTATCCACAGGGGTATGCCATCACCGCGCTGCAGCAGAAGGCAGACGGCGCGATCTCGAACTGGCGCATGGATCCGAACGTCGCCGGGAGTTCCAACTGCATGGGCGACATCGGCACCCACGCGGAGAATCTCGCGCGCTACATCACGGGCCTGTCGATCGAGGAGATCTGCGCGGACCTCACGACCTTCATCCCGGGACGCCCGCTCGACGACGACGGCAACTGTCTCGTGCGCTACAAGGGCGGTGCCAAGGGAATCCTCTTCGCCTCGCAGATCTCCAATGGCGACGAGAACAACCTCAACATCCGCGTCTACGGAACCAAGGGCAGCCTCGAATGGTTCCAGGAGCACCCGAACGAGCTGACCTTCAAGGCCGTGGACCAGCCGCGCCAGATCCACCGCCGCGGCAACGCCTATCTCTCCGACATCGCCAAGGCCAACAGCCGCACCCCCTTCGGACACCAGGAGGCGTTCATCGAGGCTTTCGCCAACGTGTACCGTGCCGCGGCCACGGCCATCGCCGACAGCGTGGCGGGCCGGAAGCCACCGAAGACTGGATACGACTTTCCCACGATCGACGACGGCGTCGAGGGGATGGCGTTCATCGACTCCGTCGTCAAGAGTGCCGCCCGCGGTGCCCGCTGGGTGAAGTTCCCGAAGCTCTAGCCAGGCAGCGATCGGCGCGGGACAGTCGCGGACGGCGGCTGCCCCGCCCACACGCGGTCAATGGCGTTTGGCCGCGAGGCGACCCGATCCGGAACCAACGCCGTCGCCGCGGCGAGCCGCGGCTCGCCCAACCGGACCGCCGAAGCGTCGGCGAAGGCGGGACGCCCGCCCTACCGGAATCCGGTTTTCGGGAGCCTCCAGGTTGCCCCTCCGGGGCCGGACGTTCCCGCCGGGAAACGACGTCGGGAAGGAAGCGTCAGCTCAGGGAAACGATGCGGGGCCCGACTCCGGCGCCATCGGGGCGAAGACGAAGCGCACCCCGCGCGTGTAGGTCTCGAGCTGCATGCCCGCGTGGCGCTCGCCATCGATGATCCTGAACTCGTATTCAAGACCCGTGTACGGACGGTGCGCCACGCGCAGGTTGTAGCGAAGGACCGATCCGAGGAAGCCCGGAGACTCGTCGCCGCCCGCGGCGACGTAGAGCCGGGCGTTGATCGGGCGGCCCGACTTCGCGAATGCCTCCTCATAGCCAAGCAGCCAGTCGTTGCCCAGGATGACCGCGGGCGTGGCCGCGATGTAGCCCTGAAACAGCTCCGGCTTCGTGTACATCGTGTAGAGCGTGAACAGGCCGCCCATCGACGCACCGCCCAGCACGCGATGGGACGGATCCGCCCGGTATTCCCGCTCGATGAACGGAATGATGTCGGACTCGATCGACTTCAGAAAATCCGCCGCGTGCCCCGACGCCTCGCCGTTGTCGCCGAACGGCACGGGTGAGAGTTCCCAGCGACGCATGTCGCCGTAATTCAGGTTCTCGCCGGCATAGCCGAGGCCCACGACGATGAACTCGGGCGCGACCTTGTCGTAGACCAGCGCTCCGCGGATCGAGCAGAGTTTCTCGAAGTCCCAGTAGCCATCCGTCACATACACGACGGGGTACCGTTCCGTCGTGGACGTCGTGTAACTTGCCGGAAGCCCGACGTGCAGCTGGTACTGCCGGCCGTGAGCGTTCTTCGGCAGCACACGAAGCTGCGAATTCATGATCGTGTGTCCGGGCGGCTGGTCAGTGAGCGTGCCTGCCGACCAGGCGGCCGAGGACAGCGACAAACAGGCCAAAGTGGCCAGGATGCGGGGCAGAAGCTTCATAGAAGTCCGAGTGTAGTGCGGTGAACGGACGTGTCGGTTCCAAACCCGTCGTCATTCGCGCAAACATTCGCATGCGGGCGACGGCACCCCAACGAACCTGTCCGCAAAATGTGGAAACGCATCGGAGATACCCTGCAGGTGGGCGTGCCCGGGGAAGCGACGGCTGACACCGTCCTCCGTGAGCCGCGGCACAACCTGAGACGCCGCCCTGCCCCGAAACCGTTTCCGGACAACCTCGACGGCTCGCCCTAGTGCCGCCGACGCCGTCCCTCGACGTCGGGCAGGAAGACCGTCAGCACACCGATCAGCGGCAGCCAGGCACACAGGTGGAAGACGAATTCGAGGCTGCTCTCGTCGGCGAGCCGGCCGAGGAGCGCGGAGCCGATCCCGGCCATGCCGAAGGAAAAGCCAAAAAACAGCCCGGCAATCGTGCCCACCCGCCCGGGAACCAGTTCCTGGGCGAACACGAGGATCGCGGAAAACGCCGAGGCGAGGACGAGTCCGATGCAGACGCTCAGCACCGCGACCCCGAGGAGGCTATCCACGTGCGGCAGGGCGAGGGTGAATGGGGCAGCCCCGAGAATCGAGATCCAGATCACGAGCCGGCGTCCCCACCGATCGCCAATCGGACCGCCGAGAAACGTGCCCACCGCGAATGCGAGCAGGAAGATGAAGAGGTAGTGCTGCGCCTGGACCGCGGAAACACCGAACTTCCCGATGAGGTAGAACGTATAGAAACTGGTGATACTCGCGATGTAGAAGAACTTCGAGAAGATCAGCACCGCGAGCACGGTGAGAGCCGCACCGGTCTTCCCCGGCGGATACGGGGCCAGCGGCCGGCGCAGGGGGCCGCCCGAGCTGCGCCGGATCTCCGAGAGATGTCCCTGGTACCAGGCTCCCACGCTCCAGAGCACGATGATGCCCGCGCCTGCGATGATCGAGAACCACGCGAGATGGGCCTGGCCGCGCGGCATCACGATCCACGCGGCCAGGACGGGACCCACGGAGGTGCCGAGGTTTCCACCAACTTGAAACAGGGACTGGGCAAAGCCGTGCCGGCCACCGGAGGCGAGCCGTGCCAGTCGCGAGGCCTCCGGATGAAAGATGGCCGAACCTGTACCGACCAGGGCCGCGGCCGCGAGAATCATCGGGTAGCTCCAGGCTCGTGACAGGAGGACGAGGCCACAGAGGGTCACGGTCATGCCCACCGGCAGCGAATAGGGCAGCGGTCGCTTGTCCGTGAACGCCCCGATCAGCGGCTGCAGCAGCGACCCGGCGCCCTGGAAGGCGACCGTGATCATGCCGATCTGGAAGAAGCTGAGATCGAAATCGCTCTTCAAGAGCGGGTAGACCGCCGGGAGCAGCGCCTGGATGGTGTCGTTCAGCCCATGGGAGATCGCCAGGGCGAAGAGCACCGGCATGACAGTCGGCGCGGGCCGGGCGACGACCGCGTCCGCCACGGCCTCCTCAGTCCCGGCATTCATGGACACGCTCCTGCTCCGACGCGGCCGCCGCATGCCGGAGCCGGCGTGTTCCCCGAAGGGAACCGCGCCGCGCTGCTTGTATCCGTGAATCTCATCGCGACGTTTCACGGCACGTGCGCCGTGTCCGGCAAGTGGATTCACGCGGGCATTCGCAATTTTTTCGCGAGTGCCGACGAGATCGCGCCCGCGCAGGGAGCCCACGCGTGCCCGGTATCTCGCGTCCCATCCCGGAGAGGATCTCCTCCACTCCCCAAGAAACTCCCGTGAAGAGTGCGCCAAACACTCGGGTTTCCTCCATGGGGTCGATGGAGCGCTAGCCACTTCATCCCTTCCGATTGCAGATGACGACCTACGAAGTCCCCCAGGGCAGCTCGAAACCGCAGCGGCCCCTCACTCAACGGATATTCACCACGGGCATCTATGTCTCGCTGGTGGCTATCGTGGGTTGCGCGACGGCGATGGTGATCAGCGCCTCGCGCGAGACCGCCCGAGCCACGCAGGACGTGAGTGCGCGCATCGCCCTCGCGGCCAGCCAGCCGGGCACGGTTGAGCAACTGACTCGCGAACTCCTCGTCTACGATCGCGCCCTGGACTCAGGCGTGGACACGAGCGGTCCGCGCACGGCACTCGCCGCGACGATGGCGCGGTTCAATGATACTCTCCGGGCCTTCGACGGCGGCGGTGTGGCCACGACCTCCGACGGCAAGTCAATCTCGGTCGTGCGCAGCGGCGATGACGAGGAACGTCGCATCACCCGCGAGGCGCTGGAGATCTGGATGCCGCTGCAGGCACGCTTGCAGGATGTGACCGAGCGCGCGCCGGCAGCGGAGGCGCTTCGCACCGCGATCGACTCGATGCTCGCCCAGCATGCACGTCTCACGCGACTGATGCACGAACTGGCGACAGTCTCCGAAATCTCCGCCACCGGGATGATCAAGGCGGCGGAGGGTCCGCGCACACTCTTCATTGCCGTGGGTTCGATTGCGGTCATCCTGCTGCCCGGCTACTTCATGTGGGCACGCGTCCGGCGCCTCCGACAGGGCGCGGAGACGGCGCTGAGCAATCTCACCATCGTCCACGAACAGCTCGAGAGCCAGGCCAGCGAACTCGCCACGGCCAAGCACGAGACCGACCTGATCATGGACACGGTCCAGGAAGGCCTCCTGCTGCTGGACGAGAACTACACTATCGGCGTCCACCATTCCAAGGCGCTCAACGCGATCCTGCGCCAGGAAACACTCGCCGGCGCCAACCTGCTCAATCTGCTCCAGCGCGTGCTGTCGGAGAAGATGTTCAACGTGACGAAGGATTACTTCGCTCTTCTCTTCGACACGCGCCGCAAGGAGCGCGCCGTCCTGCAGGTCAACCCGCTCCGGGACATCGAGGTCGCGTTTGCCAACGGCAAGGGCGGCTTCGACAACCGCTACCTCGGCTTCAATTTCCGCCGCATTGTCGAGGACAAGAAGGTGGTCCGCCTGTTCGTCACCGTGCGCGACGTCACGCAGCAGGTCGAGCTGGAGCGCAAGCTGGTCGAGTCGGAGAAGAACAAGCAGCGCCAGCTCGAAATCCTCTTCGGCATCCTCCACATCGACGGCGCCGAGCTCGAGACCTTCTGCAAGCTGGTCGAGACCGAGCTCAACATGATCAACCAGACGCTGCGCGCCGAGGACTTCGCGAATGCAACCGGCCAGCGCGTCACCGCGCTGCGCGACCGGCTCAACTCGGTCTTCCGCAGCGTGCATAACGTCAAGGGCAACGCCTGCTACCTGCGCCTCGATTATTTCCAGCGGGCCGCCGAGGCCTTCGAGAGCAAGATCTCGGAGCTGCTCGAGCGTCCGGCGCTCAGCGGCGACGATTTTCTCGCCATCGTGGTGGCCCAGGCGGGGCTTCGTGCCGACCTCGCAGACCTCACGGAACTGCGCAAGAAGCTTGCCGTCATGCGCCAGTCCGGAACCGCCCACGCCGGCGTGCCCGAGGTCAACGTGGTCGCCGACGGATTGCGCGAACTCGTGCGCAAGGTTTCGAAGGAACTCGGCAAGGAGGCGGACCTGCAGATCGACGCCTACGCGCTCAACACCCTCGCCCTGAACCGCAAGGATCTCGTCCGCGACGTCCTCATCCAGCTGGCCCGCAACTCGCTCGCGCACAGCATCGAGACGCCGGCCGAGCGCAAGGACCGCGGCAAGCCCGGCAAGGCGCGCATCTCGATCCGCGGCCTGCCGCGCACGCCGGACGGCCTGGTTGGCGTGGCCTTCCGCGACGACGGACGCGGCCTCGACCTGCCCAAGATCCGTACGCGCGCCGAGGCTGCCGGACTCCTCGAGGGAGGCACGAGCTACTCGCCCGCCGACGTGGCCCAATGCATCTTTGCACAGGGCTTCTCCACCGCCGATCAGGCCGGAGCGCATGCCGGGCGCGGCATGGGCATGGACATCATCAAGTCCAAGGTGATCGACGAAAACGGAGGCGCCATCGAGGTCCGCAGCGCGCCGGGAAGCTTCTGCGAATTCCAGATCTATCTGCCCGAGCTGGTCGAAACCGGCTCCGCCGTATCATGAAACTCCTGATTGTTGACGACTCACTCATCATGCGACGCGCCATCGAGCGCACGCTCACGGCTTCGCGCTTCACCGAGATCCGATCCGCCTCGAACGGGCGCCTCGCCCTCGAGGAGTTCGACAAGTTCAAGCCCGACGTGGTGACGATGGACATCACGATGCCGGAGATGGACGGTCTCACCTGCGTGGATGCGATCCTGGCGAAGAATCCCAACGCGATGATCCTCGTGGTTTCCGCCCTTGCCGACAAGGCCTCGGCCGTCGAGGCGATCAAGCGCGGCGCGCAGGGTTTCCTGCTCAAGCCGGTCACTGCCGAAAGCCTGCAGAAGGCGATCGACGAACTCCTCGAGGACAACTGACGCCATGGAAGAGGACATCATGAAGGTGTTCGTCCAGAGCACCGCCAACTACTTCGAGACCATGGCCAAGGGCGGCGCGGTGCTCGGCACGCCGTATTTGCGCGACGAGGACGAGGATGTCGCGCTCGATTTCTCGGCCGTCATCGGCATCTCGGGAAGCTACAAGGGCGCGATCTACTACACGGCTCCGCGGGAGAAGATCCAGGCGCTGCTGCCCATCCTGGGCGAGACCGACTCGGATGATCACGTCTGCGCCGACCTGGTGGGCGAGATCACCAACACGATCTCCGGCAACGCCCGCGAGAAGCTCGGCCCCAATTTCATGATCTCCCCACCCTTCATCCTCGAGGGACGTCCGCACGACGTGCGCACGGCGGGCAATGCGCCCTGCTACGTGCTGCCCGTCTCGTGGAACAGCCATTGCTCCCGCGTGCTGGTCACGCTCGAGAAGACGAAGGAGGCCGTGTGACCCAGGTCGATCCCAGCGAACGCGACGCCGGGGTCTTCGTCGACCTGATCAGCCACTACTTCACCGTCACCGGCGGCGTGAAGCCGGACCTGCTTGCGCCCTCGCTCGAACTGCAGGCGCCGGAGAAGCTCGCCAGCACCGGCTACATGCCCGTGCGCGGCAGCCTCAACGGCTGGATCGCGGTGAGCCTGCCCGACTCGATGCTCTGCCAGCTGCTCGAGGCCGTGGGCGAGGAGCGCCGCGACGAGGCGGCGTTGCTCGACCTCACCGCCGAGATGGTGAACGTCATCACGAGCAACGCCCGCTCGCATTTCGGCGCCCGCCTTCATGTCGAGCCTCCCGTCGCCACGCGCGACCGCACGCCGCCGGCCCACCTCCCGGATACGTCGCTCTCGTTCAAGCTGCCCTTTCGCTGGAAGGGCGATGACGCCTACCTCCTGATCGCGCTTCAGAACTAACCACCGCACACCATGGGCACCACACCTGACTCATTCCAACGGACGGAGGACTTCGAAAGCCGTATTGACTCGGTACGCCTGCCCGACGAGGCCTGGGCGGTCTTCGCGCAACTGGACCAGCCCTCGACCGCCGCGGACATCGCCGCGCGCCTCGGGATGGAGGCCTCATCCGTCGAGAAGACGATCCAGCTGCTCATCGAGAGCAAGCTCGCGCGCAAGCGCCTGATGAACTGGCGCGAATTCCTCGCACAGAAGGGCATCAATACGACGCCGACCCGGATGTCGCCGGCGGGCTCGCAGCCCCCGCCGGCCGTGCTCGCGGCGAATGCACGCCGCGAGATCCCGGCCACGCCGGTCCGGCCGGCCACGACGGCGCCCACGGCGAGGGCGACGCCGCCATCGACAACGTCGCCGGCCGCCGCTCCGAAGCCCGACGTATCCGTTTCGTCGGCACCGCCTACGGGAGCCAACGGCCGCCACTTCTCCGCGCGACCGGCCGAGGCGTCGCCCGTCGACCCGGACAACACGATTTCCTTCCGGCTCGCCAACGACAGCGCGCGCCGCTCCCGCCGCGCCAGCCTGGCCATGTGCATCACCTTCCGGCTCGCGGGCCCGGCGGCCCACACAGTGCCTGTGCGCATCGCGCCGGCCGCGCCCGCCCACCCGCGCCC
>JAEWQP010000007.1 GCA_023399155.1 Verrucomicrobiota bacterium
GATACGCCGGCCTCGTCCGTCCACCTTCGTCCCGCTCTCGATCAGCTCCGTGGTAGTGCTCGCCATTGCGACACTCTACACTGTCGTATTTCCTACGAACAGGAGGCGACCGGCTTTACGCTTACGAATGAATCGGCGGTCATGACCAATAAAGGGGCAGGTTCATCTCTCTGGCACGGTCGCTCCGCCCATCTTCATGCGGCGTGCTTGCGTTCCCGTGGACCCCATCTTCCGCGAAAGTGCGTGTAGCCCATCGCGGCGAGGGTCTCTTCGTTTATGCATTTCCGGGGCACGTAGGCGCGCTCGCGGACTTCATGAGGCCTAAGGTGAGGATTCTCGCGCCGTACGGTGAGGATCCGGCGCATGGTATAGGCCGCCGCTGACTCGGTGACAGACGCGATCGCCGCCCATGTCAGCGGGAATCTCGTCGGATGACTGATGACAGATGATCCCCAAGTGGCGTGTTGCAGAATCGAGCAGGCTGATACGCGCCGAAATGGCCGCAGTGCGCGCACGCGTGCTGCCAGATAAGGCACCTTTGGCGCTAGAGCTTCGTCTCGACGCGCCCAGTCAACGATTGGATTGCCTGAAACGACGATGGGCTTTCGCAAATGCCGCTTAAGCCAGGAGCAGTCGTTACGCTGCAGCCAGCGCCTGGTGTTCCTCCGCTTGTCGCAATCAGAACCATCTCGCAGTCGCAACCAGAGTTTTCGGTGACGTTTTCGGTCATTCTCGAAGTGCAGTGTCGCCGCATCATTCGCATTTCTTGGGAACCGCAGATGCAGCAACGTCGCCCAACGAGTCACGGTTTGCACTGAACGTCCAAGATCTCGAGCCATCCTGTTCAAGGAGATGTTTTGCTTTGGCCACCACTTTTGAACCATTTGCTGATCCCTTCTCGATCCAGCACGAGCAAGTAGATGGCGTGGGCGCGATGCGTCACCGGCTATGCCGAAGAGTTCGTCCGGCCCAACCTGTAGAAAAATCCAGAGTAGAACATGGCGCAGGGGACGCAGGCACTTGCCCTTGCCAAGGCAAACCCTTGCAGGCCAAGAGGAGTTGCTCATCGGGTCGAACCGAATCGCGTCGTGGCTCATCCAGTTGGGGCCGAGCCATCCCGCAAACGACGAGTGAAACTCAGATCGTTTCAGCTGGGAATCCTTGAACCAACCACGCTCGCGAAGTAGGACAACGTAGGCATCTCGAAGTGCCAGAGGACCAAGGGCCGGGAGACGTGACTTAAGAAGCCACTTGAAATGGCGTGCGACTTGGATCTGGCGTTCATCGGGATTCGTCGCCCCGCCCGGTGCAGACGCTGCTTCTGCATTTTGCGCGCAAGGATAGTCCACCTTCCAATTCTCGCCACAGTAGAACTGGCTCTCGATCAGCATCGACCCGTGGACGGGACAACATTCGACGCCCGGGACTTGATGGACTCTGCGCCACCAGGTGACGCCGTCCCCTGCCTCAAGATCTTCCGCCCGGCATTTTGCGCAGTATCGAAGGTGCCAATACCGATTATGGACCTCGCGAACGCGGACAAGCTGCCCTGGATGTCCTCTTGTACCAATCATGCTCTGCTCAATTCGCATCAGGCAACTCGGTGTGAGAAACGGCCTCAGTAGCGGCAACATCGTGGTCGCGTCTATCAACTCGTGAGCTGTCAGTCCGAGACGCCTGCCAAGAGATTCTTCTAGGAAGCCAATTCGACCAGGCAGGTCGGCGAAGAGCAACGCTCTGTCGTTGCCGAGCAATTCACGAGCTGCGCTGGCCCGACTTGGGATCGGCACACGAGAGAGGTTTCGCGCGATGAGGCTCGGAAGCGTCTCGTCCGCACGCGGTCCTTCAATCGTTGAGATCATTCAGCGAGATCGAGAACGCCGGCTTTCTCAAGTGCGGCGATTTTGTCGGACGCGGTTGAGGCGGCAAGGAGCGGGTCATCATGGCGAGGAGTCTTTCCCCGGGCAGCCCGGCGAGCTTTTTTGCATGGCTTCTTCTTGGCTGCCGTCGCCTTCGCTTCTTCAGCGCTCCCTACTCGTTGGCTCTCTTTTTCCAGCAACTTTTGGAGTCTCTCGTTAAGAGTCCGTTGGGTCTCTTCAGTGTTATCGACGTCAGCTCCTTGGGTGCGGATCCTTATGAGCGTCTTTTCGATGCCGCCGAACAGGTCCGCCGCGGTTTGGTGAAGAACCTCATCCGTCAGGACTTCGGTCTCCCGACCGAAAAGTCGCGTCTGCGCCAACATAAACAACTTGATCACTAGGTCGGGGACGCCTCCGGTCAGAGCATGAACGGTGGACGCGAGCCGTTGCAGATCGCAGACCGTTTCCAGGTAGCAAAACGAACCGATCTCCTCGAGGAAGTTGGAGAGCAACGGATCACCATCAGCAAACGGTCGAAACGGACGTATTCCACTGATGAACCGACGTTCGACCGCGAAGTCTGTCTTGATGAGTGTTCGCGCCCTTTCCGTTCCAACGATAAGCAAGGGGAGGCCAAGGCTATTCATAAGCCGTATGAAGTAGCTTAGGACGGAACCGTAGCCGCGAGTATACGAAGACATGTTCTGAACCTCGTCGACGATTATCAGGCCTACATGGTAGTCGCGAAGTGCTTGATACAGCTTGGGAATGATCGTGAGGCCGTTGCATCCAGCAGTGTTGTATTTCTCCTGCAGATCGACCCCCACTATCTCACTCATCGCATTCAGAACGGTCGTGGCGAATGCCTTGGGTGAGGAGTCGCTGATCATATTTACGAAGACGAAAGGCACTTGCCGGAATGCGAACCTCACGCCGTCCTCTTCGTATAAGTGGTCAACCACTGACGGGTAGCGGCTCAACGAGCGTTTGGTTGCGGCCGTCTTGCCAGTGCCAGCTGTTCCGAACACTCCGGCACCCAGCAGCGGAATGTGCGAATACCTTTCGGGGGGAGGGAGGCAGCCTCCCTTGAGCAATTCGTTGTCCTCTCGAACGAGTCTTCGATTCGCGGGCGACAGGGGGTTTCGATGCGCGTAACCTCGCCGTATCATGATGTCGATCTGGCTCAACACACTGGCATGTTGCGGTCCGGGAATGAATAGCTCCTGTAGAGCACACACCGCATGCATCCGGAGGTGCGCAGGCAGGGTCCGTTCCTGTGCGCTGAATGCCGGCAAGTTTGTCAGGTGGTCGTACGTTTCTTCTTCCGAGAGAATAGGAGGCAGGGCACCAATGAGAGGATTGCCCCGGTATGCGGCGATTGGATCCGCAAGATTTCTGAATTCGTTCGTGAATCGTGCGATGCCCGTTTTGGCCACTTCACACCTCCTATCTCTGGCGAGACGCGCGTAGCTTGCGGAGTATACTGAGTGCGGCATTCGTGTCCGCTCGTGTTAGAGTATTGGGTACAGCCAACTCTTTGTGCGTGACAGACGCCGGCCTGGGGCGACCTTCCCGCGCATCCTTTTCCGAGAGCGCATCTGCCGGCTTGTTGACCTTCTCGCGCTTCCGACGGGCTACGGTTCCTCGTACGGCTTCAGTCTTCTTCATTCCGTCCTTGATCGTTTCTTCGATGGAGACCTCGTTGGCCGCCTCATCTGGAACCTTCGCAGACTCCGCGATTGCGCATGTTTTGCGCTTCTCGGAGAGTTCGGAATCGACATCGAGGAAGCTCCATTCCGAGTGGTCGCCTGATTCTGCAGTCAAGTAGAGACGAATCAGTCTATCACCATGGTGCAGCCAGGTCCTCGCGGCCTTGCTCGGATCATAGCTGATCGTTTCAGGCCATGTGCGCTCACCAGCACGTACTCTCCAGAGTTCGAACTCCGGAACGTCTTCGGCTTCCGGCGCGTAGAACAACCCGCGGATCTTTAGGCCGCGCGGCGTCATGCGTGCAGTATCTGTGGGAAGGCAGGAAAGCTCCAGCATTTCGATGTTCCATTTCCGTCTTCTGCCTCCTGCGTTCGGGATGCCCCAGTTCCAGATATCGAGCGGAGTGGGCGCAACATTGTCAGCAATCATATCGGCGCTGCGGTGGTAGTCTCGCATCACGCGCCGGTTGCTTTGAAGTATCCAGTAGATGACTATTCGGTTTAGTTCGGAGATGTCTAGCGCAGCCGTGACATCGGGGCTCACTTCCGCTCGCTTGCGCGGGCTGGGCGAATACCCAGGCAGGTGTTGTGCCTTCCGATTGGCCGATCCGATCAGCGCTTCGACCAGCCCTTTGAGATCGGCACGATAGGGGGCGACAATTTCAAGGTCGCATACTTGGTTTTCGACGAGCGCATGTGCTCGAAATGAAGCGAGTTCGCTATCGGAGATGAGCAGGCCGGGCAAACATGCCGCAGGCCAGTCTTTGGCGCCGATTGTCACCCCGTGCCGCGCGCACAACGCAACCTTGTCCTCAGCCGCTGCGAGCAATGCGAGCGATGCCGCATCGTACCCTGCGTTACCGAGATGCAGATAATACCCGACGATCAGGTGACTGAAGAGGTCAACGAGGAGGTAGAGCTTAACTTTGCCAATGGGTCGTCTCCAGAGTGTGTGTACGACGACGATATCAAAGGGAGTTGCGTCGATGAAGAAGTGGCTGCCGGGCCCGGTTACCTTTAGCTCCGTGCGGGACGATTGGGATCGTGCTTCGAGATCAAATCGCCGCTGTCCGATCTGCCGCTTCTTCGCTGCTTCCCCGTCAGGGTCGCGAAGCGCCCATCGCATGAACTGCCGGTAAGAGGGATACCTCTTAATTGGGACCTTCTGAAGCAGCGACGGACGATCGCGGAGGGCCGAGCCAAGGTCGAGGTAGTGATAGCCTACTGTCAGTAGCCAAGCGCGACGCCAATTTCCCCCGCGGGGATGGTGGTAGTATTTTGATGCGCTTCGGATGATTAGCGCCACGTCCTTCTCGGTCATCACGAACGATCGAGCCCCGTCGAGCCGTGGACGTCCGCAACGGCTCCCAGGGCGATGCGGGCGGAGTTGGCCGATGCGCGCCCCAAGCCCGATTCCTCGTCCGCGAATGAACCATCGCCCTGCGAGGGCATTCGGGTTCCGGCCTCCCTGAAGATATTTCCGAAGTGGGCGATACACTTCGATTTCTTGGACTCCCTTTCCCTCGCAGATCTCGAGCACCGCTCGACGTCTCAGCCGGCGATCGAAGATTCCATCGCCGAGGGCGATGAGTCTGTTAAGTAGTTCAACGTTTCTTGCCCTGCAGCGCTTCGTCTTCTCGGAGAAGACTTCTTCTGCGACCCGCAGCACTCGCAGCGGTTCTGTGGATGTTTCAATCCACTGTCTTGTTGCCACCAGCATGTCTGCGTCGGATCGCGGGATGACGACATCCCAAGCAAGTGGATCCTCGACACAGATCGCGATAATGTATCTAGCGTCCACATACAGCACCCGTTGATGAATGTGGCCGATCGCGTCCTCCGGCAGTGCGCCCCGGGTGCGACGGTTCGATTTGACGTGGTTATAGACCTCTTTCCGGACCTCCTCTCGCTTGTCTCGGAAGACAGATCCGACAAGAAAGTCGAACGAGTCGGACAGGACCTCGAGCGTTGCTGATGATCCGATCACGCGGCTGCCTTTTCTTCCGCAAGCGTCGTCTTCTTCGGCAATAGGCTTGGCTGGGGGAGAAATGGGCTGTCCCAATCAGCCGTCCATTGCCTCGTGACCAGCGAGTGGAAGGCAACGCTCAGTGCAGTTCCTGGATCATGGTTGAACTTAGCGTCGCACTCGCGCGCCAGGACGCGCAACGGAGCATGCCCCTCATAGACGTGAGGCTCCATCCAGAGGCTCATCTGGGCTGCTTCCTCGGGGCTACAGGGAAGTCGGTGTGGCAGGCAGTAGTCGAACACCTGCCGCATGTTGTTCACGCGTACGCGCGGGAGTCTGGTATCCAAAATCAGCCGCCACGGGATGCCACGACGGGTCCAATACAGGCGTTCAATGGCAAGTTTCTCCAACACTCGCTCCGTCAGATTGGACGCCTGCTTGACAGCGTAGGCGCACCGTTGAAGGGCGGCTTGTCGCCTACGCGTGACGACAAAGTCCGTCGACATGACGATCGGATCGTCCGCTACCGCCGGATGATCGACCCCGAGTTCATGAGCGAGCTCCAGTGTCACCCGGGGATCCAGTGCGTATTGCTCCCCGATTTCGACGACATCGGGTAGCGTGTGCAGCTTGAGGTAAAAGTCCTTCTCCGGGCGAGACATGACCTGCATCGGGCGGCCCGTCAGCCAGCTCCACGAGGCGGTCCGGGCGCCCTTGCTCGGAAACTCCACGATCCCAAACAGGGGCACGTATGGCTCCGGGCCGTCGAGTTGGCACTTCCCCGCTCCGATGACACAGCGGTCGTAGTCTCGGGCGAGGTAGTTCGTCCGGAATCGTCCGCGGCTCATTTGGCCACCTCGCTCCCGGTGTCGCTTCCCTGTGCTAAGTCGATCGTGGAGAAAAACCTCTCCACAACACCGCGGCGTTCAGGCCCGCGCTCGCTCTCGGGAAGCAAAGTGAATTTTACAGCTAGAGGGGGAAGCTCCCTTTCGGAATATGATAAGCTGCTGTTATCCATTTTGTTACACACTTCTTTTGGGGTCCGCACTCGGCGGACATCAACAACTCTGCACGTTTCGCTTTTCGATGTCTGGCAGCGTGCCGACCTCGTCGGTCAGCGCTTGACCTTTGGCGCGAACTTCCCAGTATGTAACACGTTGCAGGACAGGAATGTCCTTCAGCAGCTACTCTTCCGGGAGTGGTTTCCAGAGAAGCCGACGGTCGCCTCGAAAACAGCCGTCGGCTTTTCCTATTTTTTGGCCTCAACATATCGATACGTATGGGGTCCTCCATTTGTGCCCCGCTTCACGATCGCGAGGGTCTCTTTTGTTCTGAGGTAATGAATGGCTCCGGAGAGGGTCTCCGCGGAGATTGCGGGGGAGTATTGGGGGTACCTTGAATCCAGATAGCCCCTGATATCCATAGGAGCGAAGGCGCGCGGTTGCGCGCGGCAGGCCTCGAGCACCAGGGTTGAGATTTTGGGCATTTGCACCGGCGGGGAGCTGGAGTCCTGGTCCGCAGCTATACCGAGCTTCCCACGCGCTCGCGTTGGGCTGACGATTTTCGGGCGATCCCTCGAGCGAACTCGGCCGTGTTCTACCAAGCCCCGTATGGTCGACTCCAAACTCGCGAACTCATCCGAGACCTCCCGTAGGCGCGTTCGTCGTCGGCCCATCAGCGCTAGGACAGCTCGTTCGACAGATGGCTGTAGCTCTCCCGGGGACCACTTTACCTCCAATTCGTCTCTGATTTCCACGGGAGGAGGAGATTAGACACCTGCCATCAAATTTGCAAGCCTTGCCTCTATGGAACCATCAGACAATCAACGGGTAATATAAAATCCGGTTGTTTTGGGAAACTATTTTCGTACCCTCGTCCGAGGGCTAGGAACGCGAGTCCCTTGATTCTAGAGGGGAGGGGCAGCCGCAAGGGCAACCCTCTAGAATGCAGCCGCAGAGCTCTCCTCTTAAGCCAAGATCAGTCACGCCTAGACCCAGCTAGATTAGGGATCAGATATCAACTTGTGCATCATTTCTACGTTGACTTACGCACAAGTAGGCCGTTGATGTCATGGCGCACCTCGAAAAAAACTCCAGCACCGTGAGGCGTCTGGAGCTTTTCTCGAGAGCCGCAATGAACGGCCCGCGAGTTGTGGAAGACGAGAGGATCGTTCGGCAGCGGCTTGGCTTCAAGGGGAAATGTGCCCGCCCCTATCCAAAACACAGGTCGGACAATATGAGTAAGCCGCAAGATCGCATGGTATACCGCCGCCCGGATGGGCGATGGGCTAACGCACGCAACGACGCCGACCGCGCGTCGAGTGTTCACGACACGCAGGGGGAGGCCATAGATGCCGCCCGGCATAACCTCCTCAACCAAGGTGGGGGCGAGCTGAGCGTTCAGGGGCGCGATGGCCGCATCCGTTCGAAAGATACGATCGCACCCGGACATGACGCTTGTCCGCCGCGCGACACCGAACACTAAGCGGAAGCCTATCGAAATGAAACCAGCGCAGGCGCAGCTAAGGGAAATCGCTGACATGCAGCTCGGCCTCACGCTTCGTGGCGCCGATTCCTCGCGCCACAACCCCGAAGGCACGCATCAGCTGATCCGAATCGGCGACATATCCGATGATGGTTATCTGCGCGTGAGCGAGCCAAACCTCGTCAAGCTCGACACCGATACTGCGTCGCGTTCTGCCCTTCGCGAGGGCGAGGTTCTGCTCGCGGCGCGGGGATCGCGGATGACTGCGGCCATCTTCCCCGGCGGGACTCCCGCGGTGGCAGGCGGTCAGTTCGTCGTTATCCGCGCCCACGGCGGTGTAGTCCTCCCTGGCTACCTGCGCTGGTTTCTCAATCTTCCCGCTACTCAGGAAAACCTCAATGCGCGCGCTCGCGGCTCCTACGTGCGTTCGCTTCCCGCCAGTGCGCTCGGAGAGCTGGAAATTCCCCTACCTCCAATTCCGCGACAGCAAGCCATTGCTGAGCTGCACGAGCTGGGTCTCCGCGAAAAACAGCTGATGGCGAGCCTTGTCGGGCAGCGAACCACTTTGATCAACACCGCGATTCTCAAATCTCTCCGCGCCTGACTTCCCTCTTTCCACCCATGCCGACCATCAACCAAGACGAGATCAACAACGTAGCCTGGCGCGCGTGCGATACCTTCCGCGGCACTCTCGATCCGTCGGATTACAAGAACTACATCCTCGTGATGCTGTTCCTGAAGTATGTCAGCGACGTCATCAAAGACCACCGCGCGGCGTATCTCTTGGAGTTCAAGGGCGACGAGGCGCGCGTGGCGCGCCGCCTGTCCCGTGAGCGATTCCTCCTCCCAGCTCGATGCGATTTCGACAGCCTTTACGCCAAGCGCAACGACGCCGACATCGGACAGCAGATCAACATCGCACTCGAGCAGATTGAGGAAGCTAACAAAGCCAAACTCGAGGGGGTGTTCCGCGAAGTGGACTTCAATTCCGAGGGAAAACTTGGTCAGACCAAGGAGCGCAACACCCGCATCAAGGGCTTGCTTGAAGTCTTCGCCGATCCGCGTCTTGACTTGCGGCCGACCACCATCGGCGACGAGGACGTGATCGGAAACGTCTATGAATACCTATTGGAACGTTTCGCGTCCGACGCTGGCAAGAAGGCTGGCGAGTTCTACACGCCGGGGCAGGTTTCGACGCTTCTTGCCCGTCTTCTGAAGCCCAAGAAGGGCGACACGATTTGCGACCCGACCTGCGGCTCCGGCTCTCTTCTCATCAAGGTCGGACGCCAGGCCGACAAACGCGACTTCGCTCTCTTCGGCCAGGAGAGCAATGGAACCACGCACGCCCTCTGTCGGATGAACATGTTCCTGCACGGCATGGACAGCTTCCGCATTGAGTGGGGGGATACACTGCGTAACCCGCGCCTCGTCGAGGGTGACCGCTTGATGAAGTTCGATATCGTGGTGGCCAATCCGCCGTTCTCCCTGGATCAGTGGGGCATCGAGGAGGCGGAGGCGGATCCGTTCCACCGCTACCACCGTGGCCTCCCGCCCAAGGGCAAGGGCGACTACGCGTTCATCACGCACATGATCGAGACGGCCCGCGAAAAGGTCGGTCGCATTGGTATTGTCGTGCCGCATGGCGTGCTCTTCCGCGGCGCAGCCGAGGGCCGTATCCGCCAGAAACTGATCCAGGAGAATCTCCTCGAAGCCGTGATCGGCCTGCCGGCCAATCTCTTTTTTGGCACCGGTATCCCCGCCGCCATTCTCCTCTTCAATAAGGGCAAGACTCACGGCGACGTCCTCTTCATCGACGCATCGCGCGAGTTCGAAGACGCGAAAAACCAGAACCGGCTCACCGACGCACATCTCGACAAGATCGTCGCCACCTACACGGCGTTCCAGACAGTCGACAAATACGCCTACCGCGCCACTGCGCAGGAGATCGCAGACAATGATTACAATCTGAATATCCCACGTTACGTGGACACGTTCGAGGAGGAGGTGGAGATCGACCTGAAGGCGGTGAAGAAGGAAATCGCCCGCATCGAAGGCGAGCTCGTCACCGTGCGTCAGAAGATGGACGGCTATCTCAAGGAGCTCGGCTTGTAGCGAGAGCACGGAACATGAGCGATGCCTTCATTCTTACGCAGGACCACCCGGATGTTCATGGCCAGTTCTGGATACCGGGCGACGATACGCGCCAACTTGGATTCATGCGGCTGGAGGCCGGAAAACAGCCGAACATCGAACTAGCAGAATTCACCGGACTGGAGCGCTCAGCATTTGTAGAACGCATTCGTCGCGACCAGGGCCGGCGGCGTGAGGATGGACATCGGGTGATCCATGGAATCGATGAGCATGGAAGGCCTTTCACCCTCATCGATTGCCACGAGACTGCCTCGAGCAGCACTCGTTCGCGCCTGACCCGGAAAGTTTCCTGTCGAGCGGTGATTTTCGGCGCACATCTCGCATCAAGTGATCTGAAGTTTTCTGGGATAACGTTTCGTCTCGATCACCAGGAAGAATGGCTCAATCGGTCGGCGCTCGGACGTGTCGAACACGAGCCACGTGACATCGACACCTTTGGTGGGATTCGGATGTTCAAGATACCCGTCGCCGAATCGAAATCGATCGACCTCAACCTCGCAGGATACCGCCGGAGCCAATTCTCCCTGTGGTGGAGCATCGGGCCACACGACACCGTTTATACATTTGAAGGCCGCTCCTACATCGACCTGCTATTTGAAAACGCGAAATCGTGGGACGAGATTCGAGCCGAACTGTCTGCCTGGAAACGATTCCTCAGCATCGCCACACGATCGAACATCGGCGAGCAGGAGATCTTTCTCAAGCGAGGAGACATCCCTTCTGAATCAAACCCGTCGGAACTGAAGCTTCTGCCAGCTTGGCTGGGGCGCAATGTCGGCCCGACGCTCGTGCATCCGAAACGTCGATCGCACGAGTTTCATTTCTCGTTTGAGCACATCGAGGCGCGCTTTGCCGATGCGTTTGCGCGATGGCGCGCCATCACCGAGTCATGGGCCGCCGTCATACATCGGTTTTTCGCCATATCATCACAACGGGAGCTATGGGTTAACGAACAGTTCTTGTTCCTCGCACAGGCGATCGAGTCGTTGCATCGGGCACGCGCGGGTAAGTCGGCGAAGGTAGACTTCCTTGCGGCTGCAGGGCAGGCGTGGGATGTGAGTCCGGCGGAACTTCAGAACCTACTCGGTCCGCGAGACGTATTTGCGTCCTCATTACGAAAATCGCGCAACTACTGGACGCACTACGGAAAGCCGTCGCCAGAGGATGATTCCGAAATCCTGGAGGGTGACGAGCTCATCACCTTCAACGAAAAACTCCGGTGGGTTGTCGAGGCGGCGATCCTCCGCGAGATCGGTATCCCGCCAGCCAACGTGGCCCGTGTATGGAGCGAACGCTGGCGCCTTCGCTTCGTTAACTTTGCCTGACATGAGCGACACCTCCGACAAAATCGTCATCGCCACCGCCAAAGACGGGGGGGCCGACAACCGCCTCGTCTCGCTCCTCCTCGATCAAGCCGAGCTGCGCGTCACCAACGGCAAGCCGCTCACGCTCGACTTCTGGCGCGGCAACGTGGAGAGCCTGATCCGCTTCAGTGAATTCCCCGTGTTGGAAGGTTCGGGAAGCATCAGCCACGAGCGCGCCGAGGCCATCGTTGAGGAGCGCTATGATCGCTTCGACGAAGCGCGCCGAGCGTCGGAGGCCAAGGCCGCCGACGCGGATGACATTCGCGATCTAGAGGACGCAGAAAAACAGATCGCGAAGAGGAAGGATAAGAAGTGAAGCATCCTCACAACTGGAAAATCAAGACGCTCGAAGACGTCGCCGAAATACAGACCGGGCTCTCGAAATGCGCATCTCGGGTCGGCGATTTCGTGCGGCTTCCTTATCTCAGGGTAGCAAACGTTCAGGATGGTCGGTTCGACCTAACGGAAGTGAAGGAAATCGACGTTCCAAAGGATGCTGTAGATCGCTACCGGGTCGTTCTGGGTGATCTTCTCCTCACTGAAGGAGGCGACTTTGATAAGCTCGGCCGCGGCGCGTTGTGGACCGGCGCCATCAAGGAATGCGTCCACCAGAATCACATATTTGTTGTTCGCGCCAACTCGAGCGTATTGGACCGACGCTTCCTCGCTCTACAAACGCAAGGAGCGCACGGCAGGGCGTATTTCCAGTCGTGCTCTAAGCAGTCCACCAACCTTGCGAGCATCAATTCGACACAGCTGAAACAGTTCCCCGTTCTGCTTCCTCCACTTCCGGAGCAGCGCAAGATCGCCGACATCCTCGGCACATGGGACGAGGCGCTGGAGAAACTCGACGCACTTATCGCCGCCAAAGAGCGCCGCAACCAAGCCCTCATGCAGCAACTGCTCTTCGGGAAGATACGTGTGGGTGGCTTCTCAAAGCGTTGGCGCGTTAGAACGCTCGCCGACATAGTCAAACCTGTCACGAGGACCGTTTCGAAGCCGAAAGACTCCTTCATGGCCGCCGGGATTCGCAGCCACGGCAAGGGAGTATTTCTCAAACCAGATTTCGAACCCGAAGACATCGCGCTCGAGGAGCTATTCGAAATCCAGACAGACGACTTGATCGTCAATATAACCTTTGCCTGGGAAGGAGCCGCAGCAGTGGTTCCGGCGTCAGCCAATGGCGCCCTGGTGTCGCACCGGTTTCCGACATTTCGCGTCAGTAGCTCCGATGCTGACCTTTCGTTCATTCGTCATTACATCCTGACAAAACGGTTCGTCTTCGACTGTGGCCTAGCGTCGCCAGGTGGCGCTGGGCGGAACCGGGTCCTTAGTAAAGCTGCATTCCTGGCCATTGAACTGAATCTACCAGACGTGGCCGAGCAACGTGCGATCGGTGCAACACTAGATACCGCCGCCGCAGAACTCCGATTGCTTCGAGATCGACGCGCCGTTGTCGACGAACAAAAGCGCGGCCTCATGCAAAAGATCCTGACCGGAAAAGTGAGGGTGTCCGCATGAGGGACCGGGACTACCTTTTTGTCTCTGGTGACCTATCCGCCTCAATCGAGGGGCACCGCCAGAAGATGCAGCAGCAGATCCACGCGCTCTCGCCGAACCAGCTCCTGCCGGCTGAAGACGCCACCGTATGCCAACATTTCATCGCGGATTTCACCATCAATCCGGTCGAAATCCAAGATGAGCACATCGTGCTCATCGAGCCACGCGAGATCGAGATCGAACGCCCCAGCGACTTCGGCGGCACATATCGCCAGAAGCAACTTCAGTTCCGATTCGAAATTCCGTTCGTCGGCGACAGCGTGTTGCTCGGCTGCAAACCCTCGACCTACGACTTCAATCCGCCGCGTGCGACGGTCGATAACCACAAGGTCGTTCTCATTTTCCACCGCGCCGATCGCGACATCGAGGCGATCAAACGCGAGTTCGACGAACAACTTTCCCGGATCAAGAAATACATTGGGTGGCAGCGTCCTGACATCGACCGTTGGAACCAAGCACTGCCCGAAGCCGTGCGGCAGCTGGTCGCCGCTCGTCGGGAAAAGCTGGTCGCCGACAAGAAGCTGGTAACCGACCTCGGTTTTAAGGTTGTGTGCCGTGGCGAGCCTACGAGCTACTCGGTGCCGATTCAACGCAAGCAAGTCATCCCACCGCTGCCGCCACCACGGCCCGGTGCGGTTGCCGCGCCCGATCCAGCTCTGGATTCGAAGGTCTACGAGGAGATCATCGATGCGCTCGACGGTATGAGCGTCGTCATGGAACGCAATCCCTCAGCCTTCGCGACCATCGATGAGGAGACGCTGCGCACGCACTTCCTAGTTCCCCTCAATTCCAACTTCCGAGGGATGGCGAGCGGCGAGACTTTCAATGCCGCCGGAAAGACCGACATTCTGATCAAACATCAGGACCGCATCCTCTTCATCGCCGAGTGCAAGTTCTGGAAAGGGCCGCAGAGCCTCACCGATGCGATCACGCAGCTCCTCAGCTACACCACGTGGCGCGAAACAAAAGCCGCCATCCTGCTCTTCAGCCGCAAGAAGGATTTCACCGCCGTTCTTGCGCAAATTCCCGACGTGTTCGCCCGGCACCCCAGCCACGTGCGCAAAATGGAGTATGCGAAGAGCACTGGCTTCCGCTTCGTCCTGCGCAGTCCCAACGACCCACAGCGGCACCTCACGGTGACCCTGCTCGCCTTCAACGTTCCAGTCGAAACCTAGAACTCCGCGCGCCCCACCTCCGAACCATGAATACAGTCACTCAAGAACTCAAAGCTGAGGCTGATCGCCTAGAGTGGGATGCGCTCTACACCATGAAGGGCCATTTCAATGCTGCGATGCTTTGGAATGTAGCGCACTATACGCTCGGCATCGCTGCGGTCGTCTTGGGAGCGGTCGCTGGTAAGGAGTTTGTCGGAGGCGAGAACTCGGCAGTCGCCTCTTCCATCGCGACAGCATCCGCAGCCGTGGCTGCCGTAATCACCTTTCTCAAGCCGTCAGAAAAGGGCCAGCCGCATCACGCCTCGGGGGTCTTCTACAGCACGATCAAGCGCAAGGCCCGGATGTTTCAAAATATCTCTCTCCTCGCCGAATCCGACCCGCAAACGCTTCGTCGCGAACTCGACGAACTGGTCGCCGCCTATCACGAGCACCAAGAATTGGCACCGCCCGTCCCTGCTCCCGCGTATTGGATCACGCGCCGTGGCGTGCGGGCAGGCGAGCACGCATACAATCAACCGGGAGAGAAGAAATGAACGCCAACGGCTACCTGACGCGCTTAGCTGAGACCGCTTTAGTTCGAGAACTCGAAGAGGTGAATATCCGGCGTTCCCTCGAAAGCCTGCGAGCCAAGATCGATACACACTTCGCAGGAACGCTGCTGGCAGGAAAGCCGATCAAAAGACACTTCACATTCGGATCCTACGCCCGCGGAACGATGCTACCGCGGAGCATGGACGAACTTTCCGATATCGACTACATGGTCGTCTTCGCTGACTCGGACGCAAAGCCCCAGACCTACCTTGACCGCCTTCGGCGCTTTGTGGAAGCACGCTATCCGCGTTCCGACATTGCCCAGTCTACGCCAACCATCGTGCTCTCCCTCGATCACATCAAATTCGAATTGGTGCCAGCGATTGAGGGCCTCTGGGGTGGCCTGAAGATCCCGATGCGTTCTAGCGGCTACCAAACGTGGCAGGACACTGAGCCAAACGGGTTCAACGAGCGGCTCACTGAGAAGAACAAGAACAACGGAAACTTGATCAAACCGCTAGTACGGGTGCTCAAGTATTGGAACGCGATGAACAAGTATCCGTTTGAGTCTTACAACCTCGAGCAAGATGTAGTGAATCACTCGCCCCTGACGCTCCTCTTTTTTGAAGCGAAACTCTGGGATTGGTTTTCCACCTTCATTCGCAGCCTCAACAGCTCATGGGGAGATTCGGCCTATCGTCGCGACGCAATCACACGCGCGCAGAACCTGGTGTCCGAAATCGCGACGCATGAGAGCCGAGGCGAGGAAGTGCACGCGCAGAGAAAACTGGAGCGGCTGCTTCCGCCCGTTGCAGCCCGCTGACCCGCCTTCTGTCGGAGAAGCAGCACCGGTTCGTTGACCTCCTGAAAGACGCGTTTGCTGACCTCGTGAAGAATGCTCCGACCAAGTAAGCTATGAACGCTCCCAATTTCCTCGAGTCCCACATCAGTCAGATCCCGGCCGTCCAGCTGCTCCAGAAGATGGGTTTTGCCTACTTGAGCCCTGAGGAAGTTGCCGTCGAGCGCCGCGGAAAACTCGGCAATGTTCTGCTCGAGAACGTGCTCGCGGCTCAACTTCGCCGCATCAATCGCGTGCGAACGAAAGGGCGAGAGCTTCCGTTCACCGAGGATGCCATCGCACAAGCGGTGGAAAAGCTGAGGTCTGTGCCGTTCGACGGACTTTGCCGCACGGCGGAGAAGATTAACGACCTGCTCACGCTCGGCATTAGCATCGACCAGACCGTGGATGGAGAAAGCAAAGGTCGCAGCCTCCGCTTCATCGATTGGGAGTATCCGCGGAACAACGCATTTCACGTCACCGCTGAATTCAAGGTGGAGCGCACGGCCAGCAATGAGACGCGGCGTCCCGACATCGTGTGCTTCGTCAACGGCATCCCCTTCGTCGTGATTGAGTGCAAACGACGCGACGAGAAGGACGCGCTGCTGGCGGCGATCACGCAACACCTCCGCAACCAAGAGGGTGCCGAGATCCCGCACCTCTACACTTACGCGTCCATCGTTCTCGGCCTGAACAAGGACGACGGGCGCTATGCCACCACGGGCACCCGCGAGAAGTTCTGGGCTGAATGGCGGGAACTGGAGGACGACGCGGCAGCGATCCGAAACCTGCTCGCGATGCCCCCACGTCGCGAGGAGCACGAGAAGCTCTTCACCGGCGAGTTCGCCTACGCGCGGGCCTTCTTCGAAGAACTCGCCGCCGCCGGTCCGCGCGAAGTCACCGGCCAGGATCGCTTGCTCCATGCTCTTTGCCGTCCGGAGCGCCTGATCGAACTCGCACGTCAGTTCACGCTTTTCGACGAAGGTGGCACCGTCCGGAAGATCGCTCGCTACCAGCAATATTTCGCCATCCGCAAAACGTTGGAGCGGGTCCGCATCAAGGACGCCGAAGGCCGCCGCCGCGGCGGTGTCATCTGGCACACGCAGGGATCGGGCAAGTCGCTCACCATGGTCATGCTGGCCAAGGCGCTTGCGCTGGAGCCTTCGATTCCCGATCCGCGCATCGTCCTCGTCACTGACCGCATCGACCTGGATGAGCAGATCACGAAGACGTTCCACCAGTGCGGAAAAGAACCGCAGCAGGCGAAGACCGGGCGGCATCTCATGGAGCTTCTGGAGGACGACCGCGTGGCCGTCGTCACCACCGTCCTCGACAAGTTCGGGGCTGCCGCGAAGGCCAACGACGCGTTCCGCAATTTGAACGCTGACCTGTTCGTCCTCGTCGATGAGAGCCATCGGTCGCAATACGGCGAGGCGAACCTACGCATGATGAAGGCGCTGCCGAACGCGTGTTTCATCGGCTTCACCGGCACGCCGCTGATGAAGAAGGAAAAGAATACGGCGCAGAGATTCGGCGGGATCATCGAGCCACCCTACACGATTCGCGACGCGGTCGAAGACAAGGCCGTCGTCCCACTCCTTTACGAGGGCCGTCACATCCTCCAGGACGTAAATCAGAAGGCCGTGGATCGCATGTTCGAGGAACTCTGCGAGGGCCTCACGGTGGAACAGAAGGCCGATCTCAAGCGCAAGTTCGCCTCACGTGACGAACTCACCCGTATCGATAGCCGGCTCTATCTCATCGCGTGGAACGTCTCTCGCCACTTCTCCGAAACGTGGAAGGGTACAGGCTTCAAAGGCCAGCTTACCGCGCCAGGAAAACGTGAGGCGCTGCTCATCAAGCGTCACCTCGAGCAGATGGGCAAAGTCAGCGCCGAGGTGCTCATCTCCGCTCCAGACGACCGGGAGGGCGAGGGAGATACCGCGGCCGATGAGAGCGTGCTCGCGTTCTGGAAAACGCAGATGGCGAAGCACGGGGGCGAAAAGGACTACAACCGGAACGTCATCGAGGCGTTCAAGAAAGGCGACGAACCCGAGATCATCATTGTCGTGGACAAGCTGCTCACCGGCTTCGATGCACCGCGCAACGTCGTGCTCTATATCGCCCGCAGTCTGAAGGAGCACACGCTGCTCCAAGCTATCGCTCGGGTGAATCGGCTGCATCCAGGCAAAGACTACGGCTACATCATCGACTACCACGGCGTCATCGGCGAGTTGCACGATGCGCTCGAACTCTACGGCAAACTCGCCGGCCAGCTCTTCGATCCCGAGGACCTCGACGGCGCGCTCACGGATGTCCGCGAGGAGCTGAAATCCCTGCCCGCGGCCCATGACGGAGTTTGGGATATGTTCCGGCACCTTCCGAACAAGCAGGATGATGAGGCCTACGTTCTCGCGCTGGAGGACGACCTCAAACGCGAGGAGTTCTACGCCCGCGTTTCGAAGTTTAGCCGACTGCTCAAACTCGCGCTCTCCACGCTGTCATGGCTGAACACGGCCGACCCCGCGAAGGTCGAACGTTATAAGCGGGACGCGGTGCTGTTTCAGAAAATCCGCGCCTCGGTCAAAATCCGCTACGCCGAGGAGATCGACTATCGCGATTACGAGAAGCAGATCCAGAAGATGCTCGCGACCTATGTGCAAGCCGACGAAGTCATCCAGGTCGTCGCGCCAGTTAACATTTTCGAGCGCGAAGCATTCAAGGCCGAGGTCGACAAGGTCACTTCGCCACGTGCCAAGGCCGACGTGATCGCCAACCGGACCAAGAAAACGATCACCGAGAAGATGGACGAAGATCCTTTCTTTTATCGGAAGTTCTCCATCCTGCTCCAGCAGGCCATCGATGAGTACAAGGCCCAGCGCATCAGCGAGGCCGAGTTGCTCGCCAAGGTCACCGACATCATGGAGAAAGTCCGCGACGGCAGGCACGACGATGTCCCTGCTGCTGTGCGCGGCAGCGACTTGGCCAAGGCATTCTTCGGCGAACTCACCAGCCAACTCGGCGGAGCAGTGCCGCAGAAGTCGGAGGTCGATTCAGCGGCGGTGAATGAGGACTCCGCGCACTATGCCGGCACCGAACCCCCTGCCGGATCGCCGCCGCCAATGGCAGAGCTGCTTGCGGAGGTCGCTTGCGACATTGAGCGGATCATCCGTCTGCATGCCATCGTTCGGTGGCGGGAGAATACCGACGCGCAAAACGCGATGCGCAACGATCTCGATGATCTGCTTTTCGACCTCCAGAACACGAAAGGCATCACACTGACCTTTGAACAGATGGATGCCATTCTTGAGTCTATTCTGAGGATCGCCCGCAACCGGTCAGATGTCTGACGCGGTCACTCTCATCACTCCTGCCGGTCCGGCCACGTTGCGCCGAACCGAACGCGCCACACTCGCCATAAGTGTGCTTCCGGACGGCATCCTTCAAATCGTCGCGCCCCGCCTCGCGCGCGAAAGCGACATCGTTGCCAAGGTTGGGAAGCGACTGCGTTGGATCGTGCGGCAGCGAACCGCCTTCGCTGACATGAATCGAGAGAGGGTGCCTCTTCGCTATGAATCTGGCGCCACGCACCGGTACCTGGGACGCCAATACCGGTTGAAAGTCAGTCGTGGCAGCCCGCCCTCAGTGCGGCTGGTGCAGGGCTATTTCCAGATCTCTACGCCGACCGGATCGGCATCGGAAGTCAGGTCTGCTCTCAACGTCTGGCTGAGGGCCAAGGCATTGGAGCAATTCTCCGCTCGCGTGGCCAAGTGGGAGTCTTGGTGTTCTGCTCGTAAGTATCCGAAGCCCCGCGTCCGACTTCTTCGAATGCCGAAGCGGTGGGGTAGTGCGCACCGCGATGGACGTATTCTCCTCAATCCAGATCTGGTGAAAGCGCCGGCGATTTGTGTCGAGTACGTGATCGCACACGAAATCTGCCACCTTAAGCACCCGTATCACGACCGCGCCTTCTTCCAGCTCCTGGGGCACGTGTTTCCGAACTGGCGTGCAGTGAAGGCGCGGCTCGAGGCTTCGGAGATCTAGTTGCGAGGCAGCGGAAAATAAAGCGGCGGATAGCCCGATTGGAGTATCCGCCGCTTACGTTTCAGTAGTACCAGCTTACACTTTAATATTACCGGCTTACGTACTGAATTATTCCACTTACGTTTTGAATTTTACCGAACCAGGACGACCCCGACACTATGCCTCGATCTGGGGGCGCGTCTTGTCGGGCCAGTCGATGTGGAAGAACCTCCCGCGCGGCTTGTCTGTCCGCTCGTAGGTGTGCGCTCCGAAGTAGTCGCGCTGGCCCTGGAGCAGGTTGGCGGGAAGACGGGCGGAGCGGTATCCGTCGTAGTAGGACAACGCCGAACTGAAGGTGGGAACCGGGACGCCGTACTCCACCGCCGCGGCGACGACCTTGCGCCAGTTGTTCTGCGCCTTCTGCACGGTCTTGCGAAAGTACGGATCGAGGAGGAGGTTTGCCAGCGTCGGTTTGCGGCGGAAGGCCTCGGTGATCTTCTGCAGGAAGACGGCGCGGATGATGCAGCCGCCGCGCCAGATCTGCGCGATCTCGCCGAAGTTCAGCGTCCACTGGTACTCCTTCTGCGCCTCGCGCATGAGCTGAAATCCCTGCGCGTAGGAGCAGATCTTCGAGCAGTAGAGCGCGTCGTGGATGGCGCGGATGAATGCGGCCCGGTTGCCGCGGAACTTTTTCCTCGGACCCTGGAGCAGCTTGGACGCGGCGACGCGCTCCTCCTTCACGGCAGACAGACAGCGCGAGAAGACCGCCTCGGCCACGGTCGGCGCGGGCACGCCCATGTCGAGGGCGTTGACGCTGGTCCACTTGCCTGTGCCCTTCTGGCCGGCTGTGTCGAGGATGACATCGACGATCGGCTTGCCGGTGACGGGATCTGCCTGCTGCAGGATATCGGCTGTGATCTCGATCAGGAAGCTGTCGAGCATCCCTTTGTTCCACCTGGCGAATACCTTGCCGATCTCGGGAGCGCTCATGCCGAGCACGCCGCGCATCAAATCGTAGGCTTCGCAGATCATCTGCATGTCGCCGTACTCGATGCCGTTGTGCACCATCTTGACGTAATGGCCCGCGCCATCGGGTCCGATGTAGGTGCAGCACGGCACGCCGCCCTTGACGGGCTTGCCGGGTGCGGCGCCCTCGAGGGGGCGCCCGGTCTTGGCATCGACCTTCGCGGCGATCGCCTCCCAGACGGGCTTGAGAAACTTGTAGGCGCCGGGATCACCCCCGGGCATCAACGAGGGACCGAAACGAGCCCCTTCCTCGCCACCGGACACGCCCGAGCCGATGAACTTCAGGCCCTTCGCAGCGAGATCCTTTTCGCGGCGAATCGTATCCGTCCACTTCGCATTGCCGCCGTCGATGATGATGTCGCCCTTGTCCAACAGCGGCACGAGGCTGTCGATCACGGCGTCCGTCGGACCGCCAGCCTTGACGAGAATCACGACACGGCGCGGCTTCTCCAGCGAGGCGACGAATTCCTTGAGCGAGGCGCACCCGACGAGACCGCCGGGGGTGTCGGGGTTTTCCGCGACGAATCTCTGCATCGTCTCGGTCGTACGGTTGTAGACCGAAATGCGGAAACCGTGGTCTGCGACGTTGAGCGCGAGATTCTGACCCATCACGGCGAGGCCGATGAGTCCGATGTCAGACTGTGAGGTGGGCATAGGTGGTTGGACGAGTCTTGTCCGACCATGTGCGAGGACACGTGTCCGTGCCCAGCAAAAAGATAACCTCTCGCCCGCGGCGGCAGTTTCCCCCGCTTCGCGCCACCGCAGTGAGCGGTGAGCCCGCGAAGCGGACCGGATCAGATCTCGACGGCCCGAAGGGTGTTCGGGAAATAGGGCGCGATCACATCGACCACCGGCGTCAGGAACGTCGGCTCGCTGCGATGGCGCACCCAGTTCGCGAAGAGCATGAACATACCCATGCCGACGACGACGAGAAGGAAGGTGCGATTGGTCCGGCCGACCAGGCGCATCAACTGCAGGACAGCGAGCAGGGCCAACAACAGGATGCCGAATCGGAGCCAATCACTCTCCGGGAGCTTGGTCACAAGTTCGTTGACGGATAGAAGTGAATTCATGCGGGGGCGCAGTTCCTCGCTGAGTACTATCGACCATCATGTGTGAATCCTGACCGGCTCACTTTGGGGCCGTCTGGCAATTGATCCAACCGGAGTCACCATCCGCGTAGTGTTCCTTCTTCCAGATCGGAACCCGGGATTTCACCTCATCGATCACGTAACGACAGGCATCGAACGCAGAGCCACGATTCCGGGAGGAAACCCCTACCCAGACGGCGAGATCTCCGAGCGCGAGCGTGCCCACACGATGGATGCACCTGATGTCAAAAACGGGGAAAACACGCATCGCCTCGTCGAGGATGCGCGATCCCTCCTTGTCCGCGAGGGGAGCGAAGGCCTCGTACTCGAGCCGCGCGACTGCGCGTCCCTCGTTGGTGTTGCGCACCCAGCCCTCGAAGCTGACGAATGCGCCGGCGCGCTCGTCGGCCATCGCGGAGCGCAGGCCTGCGAGGTCGATGGGCGCGGCACTGATGGAGAAGCGGGACACGGATCGGATCGGCATGTTGACTCGGCCCGCTGTCAACCTCCGGCGACCGGTGGGATGAACACGACGCGGTCTCCCGGCTTCAGCGGCTGGTCCCACGGGGCGAAGTCGTCGTTGACGGCCACCTTGAGCATGCGCCCGGGAAGGGTGAACCCATGCTTTGCCTGCAGTTCCGCATAGAGGGCATCCGGACTGGCCGCCGCCGTCTCCACCTGTTCCTCGGAGCGGCCCGCCTGCTCGCGCAGCAGCGCGAAGTACTGCACCTGAATGCGCTGGTTCATCGTCCTGGTTTCCGGGAACGCGCGGCCGGGCGCTTTCGCGCTGGAGCTTCGACTGCACGGAAGTCGCTCTTGCCGCCGGTTTTTTCCACGAGCGCGATCTCCCGGATGACGGTGCCGAGCCCGAGGGCCTTGACCATGTCATAGACAGTCAATGCAGCCACGCTGGCCGCGGTCAGCGCCTCCATCTCCACGCCGGTCCGGGCCTCCGCGGCGGCACGCGATTCGACAAGGACCATGCCGTCGGCGATCAGTCGCGCCTCGACCTGGCAGGCGTCCAGCGGCAGCGGATGGCAGAGCGGAATCAACTCGTGGGTGCGCTTGGCGGCCATCATCCCCGCGAGGCAGGCGGTCTGCAGAACCGGACCCTTCTTGCCGCGCAACTCGCCGTCAACAAACAGGGCCGCGGCCTGCGGCGTGAGTTGCACGAGTGCGCGCGCCCGCGCCGCTCGTCGCGTCACGGCCTTGCCGCCGACGTCGACCATGACGGGGCGATTTCTGGCGTCCACGTGGGAAAGCATCGGCGCAACGTGAGCGGGTTGTGCCTGTGTTTCAACCCTGCTCGCAGCTCGGCGCGCGGGCCGAGTCACCGCGAGAGCCATCGACCGAGGCCGAGGATGACGGCGATCACGGCGCCAAGCACGACACACCCCAGAATGACGAGGAAGAAAAACCGTGCCACCGGTTCGCTTCCGCCGAGCACCGGGCGCTTGTCCTCCTTTTCTTCCTCAGGCTCCACCTCCCAATCGCGGAGCTCGTCGTCCTCGTCGGCATCGCGCCAACGCGGGCGCTCGTCGTCGTCGCGCGTGTCGCGAGCCATGGCGGATCAGGTCCAGCTGAAGAAACGCACGGCCGAACCGGCCGCGAGCGCAGGGGTGCCGGCCGAAACCTCGACGAAACCGTCGGTGGTCGCGATCGAGGCAAAATCGCCCGACGTATTCGTGGATTGAATCGCCGCGAGTCCCCGGCCGTCGTCGCCGCACGATCGGCGCACGGGCAGGAAGAGCGTCAGCTCCGGATGGGCGGTTGTTGTGGCGACGAGCGCGACCGTCTCGGCCGGGGCGGGCCGGCGCCCGCTCATGCGATCCAGGCCGGGCAGCACGTAGCGATGGGCGCATGTGAACGACGACACCGGGTTGCCCGGCAGGGCGAACACCGCCACGACGCGCGTATCCTCCGGATGGAGAAAATCGCCGGGCCGGGCGAACGTGCCGAAGAACATCGGCTTTCCCGGGCGCTGGGCCACCCCGTGAAAATGCTTCGTCACCCCGAGGTCCTCCAGCACTGCGGGCAGATGGTCGAAGCGGCCCTTGGAGACTCCACCGGTGACGATGACCACGTCCGCTTGTTGAAGCAGCCGTTCCATGTTCCACGAGATGGCCTGGGCATTGTCGGGAAGATGGTTGAGCTCGATGCGCGAGAAGCCCGCGGACTGGAGCACCGCCTTGAGCGCGAGGTCGTTGGAACGACGGATCTGGTGAGGCTTGGGTTCGTCGTCCACGTCGACGAGCTCGTCGCCCGTGGTGAGCACCGCGATCCTGGGCTCCACCGTGACCTCGAGTTCGCTGCAACCGCAGGAGGCGGCGATGGCAAGTTCGCGACCGGTCAGCCGGCAGCCGGGCTCAAGCAGCGTCGCGCCGGCGGCGAAATCACTGCCGCGCCGGTGTATCCCCGTGCCGGATGCAAACTTCGCATCATCCCGGATGCGGATCCGGTCGCCGCTGCGCTCGAGGTCCTCGACGCGCACGACGGCGTCGCACGGCGCCGGGACGGGCGCGCCGGTCATGATCTCCAGGCACGCGCCCTCGCCGGGGGCGGCGACGGGCTCGGCGCCGGCGGCCTGGGTCCCGGCGAGGGTGAACTCGCGACGCCCGGCTTCCCATTCCGCGAAACGCAGGCACACGCCATCGAGCGTCGCGCGGTCGAACGGCGGCCCATCGCGGTCGGCGCGGACGGCGGCGCGCAGCGTCCGGCCTTGGGCGGCGTGGAGCTTGCAGCGTTCCGAGGGGAGGGAGCCGACCGAGTCGAGGACCAGGCGCATGGCTTCGTCGACGGAGATCATCCACGCGAATGTGTGCCGTCCGCGCATGCGAGGCGACCGCGAAAGTTGGCCCGAAGCAGCGGCCCTTCGCCTTCCGCGGATCCGCCGGTGTGACCACGGGTATGTAACGGTCGTTACATGCGTCCGGACAGGAGGAGCAGAAAAGCGGCGGACTGAGCGCGCGAGGGCGGGCGGTCGGGCGCGGGGCTGCGGGAGCGGCGCGATGGGGGAGGACCCGATGGCGGACCGCGCGACGAGGGGAGGGCGGGACGGGCGCGGAGTTGACCTCCCTCCAACAGCCTATTCCTTCGAGGCGCCTCCCAGTGCCTGTCCCCCCGCCTAATCTTCCCAATCACGACACCCGCCCGCGCGACCGCTACGGGCGGGCGTTGCGGGACCTTCGGATCTCAGTCACGGATCGATGCAATTTTCGCTGCGCGTATTGCATGCCCAAGGAGGTGTTCGGGCCGGACCACGTGTTTCTTCCCGACCATGCCGTGCTGAGCGACGACGAGATCCTGCGGCTGGCCCGGGCGTTCACGCGCGCGGGCGTGAGCAAGCTGCGCATCACCGGGGGTGAGCCGCTCATGCGGGCGAGGCTCCCGGAGTTGATTGCGCAACTCGCGAAGCTCCCCGAGGCCGCTGATCTTTCGCTGACGACCAACGGCTGGATGCTCGCGCGCCTGGCACCTGAACTGGCCGCGGCCGGACTGCATCGCGTCAATGTCAGTCTCGACGCGCTCGACGACGCCATCTTCGGCCGCATGAACGGACGGCGTTTCGGTGCCGGTCGCGTGCTCGAGGGCATCGAGGCGGCGATCGCCGCAGGCCTTGGCGTGAAGATCAACATGGTCGTGCAGCGCGGCGTGAACGAAACGCAGGTCCTGCCAATGGCCCGGCACTTCCGCGAACGGGGAATCACGCTTCGCTTCATCGAGTACATGGACGTGGGCAACTGCAACGGATGGCGCATGGACCAGGTCGTGCCCGCGCTGGAAATCATCGCCATGATCCACGCCGAGCACGCGCTCGAGCCGGTGGATCCCGGCTATCACGGCGAAGTGGCGGCGCGTTATCGCTATAGCGGCACGACGACCGAGATCGGTATCATTTCCTCGGTGACGGAGCCATTCTGCAGTGCCTGCCATCGGGCGCGCCTCTCGGCCGACGGCAAGCTGTTCACCTGCCTGTTCGCGAACCAGGGCACCGATTTGCGGGCGGCGATGCGGTCGGGCATGGATGACGAGGCCCTCTATGCGTTGATCTGCCGCGTGTGGGGGGCCCGGGTCGACCGGTATTCCGACGAACGCGCGGAGTTGCTCGCACGCGGCGAGCACCCCGAGCGGATCGAGATGTCGTACATCGGCGGCTGAGAAAGTACCCCCGAGGGCGCACGAATCGCGCTTGCGAGTCGCAGCGCGGCCGCCGCCCGCATGGGCCCGCGGGGGACCGGCGCGGGACCGGGCTACTCGGCCGAATCGTTGTTACCGACGCCTTCGGCGAGGGCTGTGCCTCCGGCGACTTGGACCCGGCCCATCACCATCGCCGAAATCTTTTCGCCGACATCCGGATGCTCGGCGAGGTACTGCTTGGCGGCCTCCCGACCCTGGCCGATGAGCTGCCCCTCGAACGAGATCCAGGCGCCCTTCTTCTCCAAGACCTTCTGTTCCAAGCCGAGGTCGAGGATCGAACCGGTCCTGGAGATGCCCTCGTTGTACATGATGTCGAACTCGCACTCGGTGAAGGGCGGGGCGACCTTGTTCTTCACGACCTTCACCTTGGTGCGGTTGCCGATCACCTTGCCGGCAGGGTCCTTGATCTGGCCGATGCGGCGGATATCGACGCGAATGGACGAGAAGAACTTCAGCGCACGGCCGCCGGGAGTCGTCTCGGGATTGCCGAACATCACGCCGATCTTTTCGCGGATCTGATTGGTGAAAATGCAGATACACTTCGTCTTGCTCACGACGGCGGTCAGGCGGCGCATGGCTTGGCTCATCAGGCGAGCCTGCGACCCGACGGTGGCATCGCCCATCTGACCATCGAGTTCCTGCTTCGACACGAGCGCGGCGACGGAGTCGATCACGATGACGTCGATGGCGTTGGAGCGGATCAGGGTCTCGGTGATATTGAGTGCATCCTCCCCGCTGTCGGGCTGGGAGACGAGGAGGTCGTCGAGTTTCACGCCGACCACGCGTGCGTATTTCGGGTCGAGCGCATGCTCGACATCGACGAAGGCGGCGAGGCCGCCCTGGCGCTGCACCTCGGCGATCACACTCAGACACAGGGTCGTCTTGCCCGATGATTCGGGGCCAAAGATCTCGATGATGCGACCTTCGGGGAGTCCGCCCACCCCGAGCGCCAGGTCGATGGCAAGGGAGCCCGTGGAGACGGTCTTGACCTCCATCTTGCTCGCGCTGCCGAGGCGCATGATCGAGCCTTCGCCGAACTGCTTGGTGATCGAGGAGACGGCGAGATCGATGTTCTTCTGACGGGCTTCGGAGGCGGTGTCTTTGGCAGGAGCGGCGGGTTTGGCCATGGCAGGGATGGGTCGTTTCGAGGGGGACTTGGTGTTGAAATCGGACGGGAGCCGGCTGCGTGGCCTCGCGGCGGGGCAGTGAACACCCGTCCACGTAGTTGTGACCGTCGCGTCGGCCAGCGCAAGCACGAAGATGCCGCCTCCGGTCTTTGCCGATGTCAGGTCTCCGTCACGCGTAACGATCCGTCGAGCCGGCCTCCAAACGAACCGGCCGGCGCGTACCGAGCCGGACTGACGCCCGGAGTGCTGGCAATGCGAGGGTGGAAGCCGCGCCCGGAGCGCTGGGGCTTCGCAGACCCCACGGGACCTGCTCAGTGCCCCATGCCGGGCGCGGGCTTGAAGCCGAAGGTAAACACCACGGCGAGCATGAGAAAGAAGAACGCGGCGAGGTAGTTCCAGGCGACCTTCTCGCGCATCACTGTGACCGCGAAGATCGTGAACACGACGAGCGTGATCACCTCCTGGATGATCTTCAGCTCGAACGTGGTGAAGCGGCCGTAGCCGAGGCGGTTGGCCGGCACCATCAGGCAGTATTCAAAAAAGGCGATCCCCCAGGACACGAGAATGACAAGGAGCAGGGGTTTGCCCGCGAGGAACTTGAACTTGAGATGGCCATACCACGCCAGCGTCATGAATACGTTGGAGGCCACGAGGAGCAGGACAGTTTGCATCGCACACGCAGGGAAGCGTGGGGCGCACTCTGCGTCGTGGCGGCGCGGCTACGCAAAGCGAATTCGGATGCCCGCGACCAGCGGCCCGAGGTGTGTGGTTTCGCCGGAAGGTGTCCTGCCGGCCTGGAGCGGTCCAGCGTGACCTTCGTATCCGCGGCGCGCGGGCGGGGCGCGGGTACCCGGTCAACCGTCCGAAGAAACGCTTGACCCTCTACGGTGTTTCCCATTCCGACAAATCCCCCATGCCTGTTGCCAAGGCGCGGGTTGCGCGTACTGACAAGACGACAGCTTCTGCCACACAACCCAACCCATACACTCCCGCCTGAGATGACTATAAAAGCCTACCTGAAGCCCTCCTGTGGATGGAGCAACGGTGTTCGCGCTATTCTCCGCAAGCATGGCCTGTCCTTCGAGGACATCGACATCATCAACAACCGCGAGAGCTACGCGGAGATGGTGCGCAAGTCCGGCCAGCCCCTTTCACCCTGTGTCGAGATCGACGGGGTGATGTTGGCCGACGTCAGCGGCGAGGAGGTGGAAAACTACCTCCTGAGCAACGACCTCGCGAAGGCGACCGACGTGCAGGCGGAGGTGCCGACCAACGCGGGCTGCACGGACGAGGAGCACGCCCGCATGACCGCGAAACCGGTTCGGTTCTTCTAGGCCGAAACGCAGCGGTCATACGCCAGCTCGAGTTCTTTTAGGCCGGCCGGTTCTCTCGGAATCGAGACCGGCCCTTTTTCTGCTCAGGCGCGAGGTGGGCTCGTGCTTCTTTCCGCGCCCCGAACCGAAGGATCCTGAAGATTTTTCTGTTCGTACGCCCGTTTACCCAAGAGATTCCCGGGCACTCACGTCCGGACGGAGCGGGTTCGCCAATTCCGCCCATCACTCAGATTCCTCCCATGTCGAAAGCAGCGCGCCTCGAGACCATGCAGCCCAGCAGCAAGGCCCAGTCGTCCGGTCCTGCCCGGAGCAAACACTCCGACCTTCCCGCCAAGCAGGGCCTCTACGACCCGGCGTTTGAGCACGATGCCTGCGGCGTCGGCTTCGTGGTGGACATGAAGGGCCGCAAATCCCACCGCATCATCGAGCAGGCGCTGCAGATCCTGACGAATCTCGACCACCGCGGCGCGGCCGGGAGCGAGCCCAACACCGGTGACGGCGCCGGCATCCTCATGCAGGTGCCCCACGCGTTCAATCGGGAGGCCTGCGCCAAGGCGCGTATTCCACTTCCCGAGACGGATGACTACGGCACGGGCATCATCTTCCTGCCCAAGAGCCTGCAGACGCGCCGGCGCCTGGAGGAGATTTTCGCGAATATCGTGCAGTCCGAGGGCCTGACGCTTCTGGGCTGGCGCACGGTCCCGACGGACAGCTCGAGCCTTGGTGAGACAGCCAAGGGCTGTGAGCCGGCGATGCGGCAGGTCTTCATCGCCCGCGACCCGGCGATGACGAGCGACCTCGAGTTCGAGCGAAAGCTCTACATCATCCGCAAACGCGCCTACAACGAGATCCGCTGCTCGACCATGAGCGGCGCGGCCGAGTGGTACGTGGTCAGCCTCTCCTGCCGCACGATGGTCTACAAGGGCATGCTCCTCACCGAGCAGCTCGAGAAGTACTTCCCTGACCTGTCGCACCCGGCGATGGAGTCGGCCATCGGCCTGGTCCACTCGCGTTTCTCGACCAACACGTTCCCGAGCTGGATCCGCGCACACCCCTACCGCTACATCGCCCACAACGGCGAGATCAACACGCTGCGCGGCAACATCAACTGGATGCACGCGCGGGAGGCGCTCTTTTCCTCGGATCTGTTCGGTGAGGACATGCGCAAGGTCCTGCCGATCATCGATCCCAACGGCTCCGACTCCGCGATGTTCGACAACGCGCTCGAGCTGCTCGTCCTCGCGGGACGTCCCCTCACGCACGCGCTCATGATGATGATTCCCGAGCCGTGGTCGAACAACCCCGGCATGGATCCGCAGCGCCGCGCGTTCTACGAGTATCACGCCTGCCTGATGGAGCCGTGGGACGGCCCGGCTGCGATCTGCGCCACGGACGGCACGCAGATCGCCGCCATCCTCGACCGCAACGGCCTGCGCCCCTCGCGCTACTGGGTGACGAAGGACGGCCTCGTGATCATGGGCTCCGAGGCCGGCGTGCTCGACATCCCCAGCGCCGACGTGGTGCGCAAGGGCCGCCTGCAGCCCGGTCGTATGTTTCTCGTTGATACAAAGCAGGGACGTATCATCGAGGACGAGGAGATCAAGCGGGCGATCATCGGCGAGTGCGCCTATCAGGAATGGCTCGACGAGTACCTCGTCCACATCGAGGACCTGCCGGATGCGCCGAATGTGCCGCAGCCCGACCATGACACGCTGCTGCAGCGCCAGCTCGCGTTCGGCTACACGTTCGAGGACCAGCGCAAGCTCGTCCTCCCGATGGCGCGCGACGGCGTCGAGGCGCTCGGCTCGATGGGCAACGACGCCCCGCTGGCGGTGCTCTCGAACAAGCCGCGCCTGCTCTACGACTATTTCAAGCAGCTCTTCGCGCAGGTGACGAATCCGCCGATCGACTGCATCCGCGAGGAGATCATCACCTCGGCCGAGACGCGCCTGGGCTCCGAGGGCAACCTGCTCCAGCCCGTGCCGTCCGACTGCCGCCGTCTCGAGCTGGAATGGCCCATCCTCACGAACGAGGAGTTTGCGAAGATCCGGCGCATGGAGCTGCCCGGCCTCAAGGTCGGGACGATGTCCATCCTGTTCCGCACGGCGCGCGGCGAGAAGGGCCTGCGCAAGACGATGGAGGAGCTCTCGCTCCTGGCGCGCAAGATGATCGAGGAGGAGGACGTCAACGTCATCATCCTCTCCGATCGCGGGGTGAACAAGGACTTCGCGCCCGTCCCGGCGCTGCTCGCCGTCGCCGGCCTGCACCACTATCTCATCCGCGAGGGCCTGCGCACGCGCATCTCGCTCGTGCTCGAGACCGGCGAGGCCCGCGAGGTGCACCACTTCTCGCTGCTCATCGGCTACGGCTGCTCTGCGATCAACCCGTACCTGGCCTTCGAGACAATCGACGGCATGATCCGCGACGACCTGCTCACCGGCGTGGATCGCAAGACCGCCTGCAAGAACTTCGTCAAGGCCGCCTCCAAGGGCGTGATCAAGGTCGCCTCGAAGATGGGCATCTCGTCGCTCCAGAGCTACCGCGGCGCGCAGGTGTTCGAGGCGGTCGGCATCCGCCAGGATGTGGTCGACCTGTTCTTCACCTGGACGCCGTCGCGCGTCGGTGGCATCGGCGTGGCGGCTCTCGCGCAGGAGGTCCTCGCGCGCCACCGCGCGGCGTTTCCCGACCGGCCGGTCGACAACACCACGCTCCCCGTCGGCGGCGACTACCAGTGGCGCGACGGCGGCGAGCACCACCTGTTCAATCCCGAGACGATCCACCGGTTGCAGAAGGCGGTGCGCACCGGCAGCTACTCCGTATTCAAGGACTACACACGACTCGTCGACGACCAGTCCAGGAACCTCGCGACGCTGCGCGGCCTGCTCGATTTCAAGGCGGGCGACCCGATTCCGCTCGAGGAGGTCGAGTCGGTGGAAAGCATCGTCAAACGTTTCAAGACCGGCGCGATGTCCTACGGCTCCATCTCGAAGGAGGCCCACGAGACGCTTGCGATCGCGATGAACCGCCTCGGCGGCAAGTCCAACACCGGCGAGGGTGGTGAGGACCCCGAGCGCTACATCCCGCTGCCCAACGGCGACTCGAAGAATTCCGCGATCAAGCAGGTGGCCTCCGGCCGCTTTGGCGTGACCAGCCAGTACCTGGTCAACGCCAAGGAGCTGCAGATCAAGATGGCCCAGGGCGCCAAACCCGGCGAGGGCGGCCAGCTGCCCGGCACGAAGGTGTATCCCTGGGTCGCCAAGACCCGGCACACCACCGCCGGCGTGGGGCTGATCTCGCCGCCGCCGCACCACGACATTTACTCGATCGAGGACCTCGCGGAGCTGATCCACGACCTCAAGAACGCCAACCGCGATGCACGCATCAGCGTGAAGCTGGTGTCCGAGGTGGGCGTGGGCACGATCGCGGCCGGCGTGGCCAAGGCGCACGCCGACGTGGTCCTCATCTCCGGCTACGATGGCGGCACGGGGGCCTCCCCGCAGACCTCCATCAAGCACGCGGGCCTCCCGTGGGAGCTCGGCCTGGCCGAGACCCACCAGACCCTCGTCATGAACAACCTGCGCTCGCGCATCGCGGTGGAGACGGACGGCCAGCTCAAGACCGGCCGGGACGTGGTCATCGCCGCGCTCCTCGGCGCGGAGGAGTTCGGGTTCGCCACGACCGCGCTGGTCGCGACCGGCTGCATCATGATGCGTGTCTGCCATCTGAATACATGCCCGGTCGGCGTGGCCACGCAGGACCCGCGCCTGCGCGAGCGCTTCACCGGCAAGCCGGAGGACGTCATCAACTTCATGCGCTTCATCGCGCAGGAGATGCGCGAGATCATGGCCCGGCTCGGTTTCCGCACCGTCGAGGAGATGGTGGGCCGCACCGACCGCCTCGAGCCGAGGAAGGCCGTCGAGCACTGGAAGGCCAGGGGCCTGGACTTCTCCAACATCCTCTACCAGCCGGACGTTCCCGAGTCCGTCGGTCGCTTCTGCCAGATGCCGCAGGACCATGGTCTGGACAAGTCGCTCGATCTTACCCAGATCCTCGAGATCTGCCGGCCCGCGATCGAGAAGGGCGACAAGGTTGTCGCCGAGCTGCCAATACGAAACATCCACCGCGTGGTCGGCACGATCACGGGCTCGGAAGTGACGAAAAAGTGGGGCGCCAAGGGCCTGCCTGAGGACACCATCCGCATCAAGTTCAAGGGCTCGGCCGGCCAGAGCCTCGGCGCCTTCATGCCGAAGGGCATGACCTTCGAGCTCGAGGGCGACGTGAACGACTACCTCGGCAAGGGCCTTTCCGGGGGCAAGATCGTCGTGTATCCGCCGAAGGACTCGCCCTTCAAGGCCGAGGAGAACATCATCACCGGCAACGTCGCGCTCTACGGCGCGACGAGCGGTGAGGTCTACCTGCGCGGCATGGCCGGCGAGCGCTTCGCGGTGCGCAATTCCGGCGTCAACGCCGTGGTCGAGTCGGTGGGTGACCACGGCTGTGAATACATGACGGGCGGCCGCGTGGTCGTGCTCGGGCCGACCGGTCGCAACTTCGCCGCCGGCATGTCCGGCGGCGTGGCCTTCATCCTCGACGAGGCCGGCGACGCCAAGACGCGGATCAACACCCAGATGGTCGGCATCAAGGCGCTCGACGACCCCGAGGAGATCAACGAGGTCCGCCAGATGATCCAGCGCCACCTCAACCACACCGGCAGCGAGAAGGCGAAGTCCGTGCTCGAGAACTGGGACGCCATGGTGCCGAAGTTCGTCAAGGTGCTCCCGAAGGACTACGAGCGCATGCTCGCCTGCATCAAGCGAGCCCACGACCAGGGCCTCACGGGCGAGGAGGCGATCATGACCGCCTTCGAGGAAAACGCCCGCGACCTCTCGCGCGTGGGAGGAAATTAAGCAGCACGCTCAAAGCGATAAGCTTTAGGCCTCAACCGCACAAACCACCAATCCTCTGAAAAGCTTATAGCTTAGCGCTTATAGCCTACCGCTTCTTCCCATGGGCAAGCCTACCGGATTCCTCGAGTACCTGCGCGAAGTTCCCGCCGATCGCACGCCGAACGAGCGCGTGAAGGACTGGAACGAGTTTCATCTGCACATGGAGCAGAAGAAACTCCGCAACCAGGGCGCGCGCTGCATGGATTGCGGCATCCCCTTCTGCCACACCGGCAAGCTGGTCAGCGGCATGGCTTCGGGCTGCCCCGTGCACAACCTGATCCCCGAGTTCAATGACCTCGTGTATCGGAACCTCTGGCGCGAGGCGCTGGAGCGGCTGCACAAGACGAACAACTTCCCGGAGTTCACCGGCCGGGTCTGTCCCGCGCCGTGCGAGGGCTCCTGCGTGCTCGGGATCAACGACCCGCCGGTCACGATCAAGAACATCGAGTACTCGATCATCGAGAAGGGCTGGGACGAGGGCTGGGTGCTGCCCGAGCCGCCGAAGGTGCGCACGGGCAAGAAGGTCGCCGTGATCGGTTCCGGTCCCGCCGGCCTTTCCGCCGCCGCCCAGCTGAACAAGGCAGGGCACACCGTCACCGTCTTCGAGCGGGCCGACCGGCCGGGCGGCCTGCTCATGTACGGCATTCCGAACATGAAGCTCGATAAGAAGGAGGTCGTCCTCCGCCGTATCGAGGTTTTGGAGAAGGAAGGGGTGAAGTTCATCTGCAACGCCAACGTCGGCGAGAACGTCGAACCCGAGGTGCTGCTCAAGGAGTACGACGCGACCGTGATCTGCACCGGTGCCACGCAGCCGCGCGACCTCCCGATCGAGGGCCGCCAGCTCAAGGGTGTCCACTTCGCCATGGAGTTCCTCGCCGCCAACACCAAGGCGCTGCTCGATCGCCGTACCGCGCCGATCCATGCCGAAGGCAAGGATGTCGTGGTGATCGGCGGTGGCGACACCGGCACCGACTGCGTGGGCACCTCGATCCGCCACGGCTGCAGGAGCGTGGTGCAGATCGAGATCCTTCCCAAGCCCCCGCTCGAACGCCAGCCCGACAATCCCTGGCCGGAGTGGCCGAAGACGCTCAAGGTCGATTACGGCCAGGAGGAGGCCGCCGCGAAGTTCGGCGCCGACCCTCGCGTCTACCTCACCACGGTGAAGAAGTTTGTCGGCGATGAAAACGGCCAGGTGAAGGAACTCGTCACGGTCGAGATCACGTGGGGTAAGAACGACAAGGGCCAGTTCGTGCCCCAGGAGGTTCCCGGCTCGGAGAAAGTCCGCCCCGCGCAACTCGTGCTGCTGGCGATGGGTTTCCTCGGGCCGGAGCAGGCCCTGCTCAAGGACATCAAACTCGAGACCGACCCGCGCAGCAACATCAAGGCCGAGCACGAGAAGTACACCACCAACCTCAAGGGCGTCTTCGCCGCAGGCGACTGCCGCCGCGGGCAGAGCCTGGTCGTATGGGCGATCAACGAGGGCCGCGGGGTTGCCCGTGAGTGCGATCGCTACCTGATGGGCTCGACCGACCTTCCCTGATCCTAAGAACAAGAGTTGGACATCAGGCTGATCGCGCAGCCCCGCGGCCTCTCGCCCCAATCTTTCTCTTACTCTTACTCGTTCTCGTTCTCGTTCTCGTTCTCGTTCTCCTCGGCGACGCGAGAAAGCGCGCGAGTTCAATCACCGATCCCGAGCAAACGCGAGCTACGCGTGCCGAACATGCCAAGCATGCTGAGCATGCCGAACCCGCTCCTCCCTCCGGCTGCCCCCGCGCTCACGCGTTCATCCGCCAGATCGTGAACGTCAGCACGCTCGCGAACGAGACCCACCCGAGATAGGGCACGAGCAGCACGGCGGCGATCCGGCTCACGCGCGCGAAACTCGCGAGGGTGGCGGCGATCGCGACCCAGAGCACGACGATCTCCGCCGCGGCGAGACCGAGCTGGTGCAGACCGAAGAAGAGCGGCGTCCATAGCGCGTTGAGCGCCCACTGCACGAGGAACAGCGCGAGCCGGCCGCGTTGTTGACTCCATCCACCCTGTCGCCACACGAGCCATGCGGAGATTCCCATCGCGACGTAGAGCGTGGTCCAGACGGGCCCGAAGAGCCATGAGGGAGGATTCCACGCCGGCTTGGCCAGCGCCGCGTACCACCCCTGGGTCGAGACAAACACTCCGGTGATCGACGCGGCCAGACTCAGCAGGATCCAGCCAAACAAGCCGAGCAGCTGACGTGAACGAGGCATGCGACGACAGGCTCGTCCCGCGAGCGATGATTCGCAAGCCCGGCGCAGCGGCTGTCCGTGCGCGCAGCCACGGCGCGACCTGCAGCGGCTTTAGAGATGTCGTACCGTTCGAGCCAGGCGAAGCCCGGCCCGAGGCCTCGTAGAGCAGTCATCCCGGGCGGCTTCAACGCTTCTGAAATCGCTCTATGGCGTGTTTTTCAAGACCTCTGAGCGGTCCCGTGGAGGGCGGAGCTCCCGCACCGCCGCGCATGCGCCGCGGTGGACGCGTACCCTGAGACGATCGCGGCCGGGAGGAGCCCAGCCCTCGATTACAAAGGCTGGATTTGAACCAGGCCACGAGTTTGAGAACACGCCCTAGTCGCCATTCTGCAGCGAAAAGACGGTGGCCTCCTGGAGCGTCGCATCGGCGCGCAGCCACACCGGCACGGCCGCGGATTCGCAATCGATCACGCGAACGATGTCCTGCATGCCGGCAGCGTCCGGTTCGAGGTCCAGAAGCCGGTTCGGTGCGGCGAGGAACCAGTCCGCATCGAGCCGGTTGCCGGACTTCTGCGGAAAATAGGCGACGTAAAGGATGTCATGCTCGACGAGGTCGTTGAAGAAGTGCGTGCCCAGCGACACGTCCGGGACGAGCCGCTCATGCATCGCGACCACCTCGCAGATGACGGAAGCGTGGCTGATCTCCGCAAACGACACGGGGATGCCGAGCGAGGGACTGTGCGTCCCCCACCGACCGGGGCCGATGAGCATGAGGCCGCGGTCCTCGGCGGGATGCTTGATGCAGAGCCGGCCGATCAGCCGGGCCACCTCGTAGCGTCCGCCTTCCGCGAGCTGCGCGTAGGTTTCGCGGACGATGAAGACGATCCGCGTCAGGCGTTGTTCGCGGCTCACGCCGATGACCGCGCCATGGGCCGTCAGGATGGAGTGCCGTTCGCCCGAGGCAGCGGCCGGCATCACCCCGTGCTCGCGCTGGAACTGGAAGGTGCGGCACTGCAGCAGGTTGATGCGGTAGGTGCCGTCGGGCAGGAAATTCAGGGCAAACTCGGTGTCCACCGGCTGCTCGAAAGCTTGCTCCAGAAGATCAAGCATCTGACGCAGGTCGGCGGCGACCCCGGTGTCGCGCAGCAGATGGTCGAACGTGATCCACGGGTAGCCGCTCTCCGTGCGCGTGAGGAAGAGGTCGAGTCGGATGTCGGAGTGGTCCGAGACCACCTCGTGAAACGGCAGCGAGACCAGACCGCCCTCCGCCAGGTCGAGGCAGTCCATCCGGCGCTGGGTGTGCTCGCAGGCCTCCTCAAAGCTCGCCTCCGGCCGTCGGTTGACCGCATTGAGTGCTACAAGCCGGGTGTAGTCGTCGTCGCTCCGATCCACCGCGCGCGTGCCGAGCCCGAAGACGAGCCGCACCAGTCCTGCATGCGGATCGATGTCGGGATGCCACACATACGGGTTGTAGGAAAGCCCGACCCCGGCCGCCTGGGGGAAATAGTAGCGTCCGTAGGGCGCGCCGGATACGCGCATGACAAGCAGGGCCATGCGTTCCTCGCTGTCGAGCAGGCCGCGGCGCCGGCGGTATTTCAGGGCCTCCTCGTCGAGCACGCTGGCATAGACCTGGCGGACTGCGTCGAGGAGCGCCGCCATGCGTTCCTCCCGCGTGCCGCGGTTGACCACAAAGACGCTCTCATACTTCCCCGAGAAGGCGTTGCCACGCGCGTCCTCCAGGATCGAACTCGAGCGCACGATGTAGGGCGACTCGCCAAAGTAGTCGAGCATGCCGGCAAACTGCTCGAGTATCGTGTCGGGAAATTGCCCGGCCAGAACCCGGCGGCGGCCCTCGTCGAGGCCCTGCAGGAATGTATCCGGCCGCTTCTGCTGCTCGCGCAGCCACCAGACGCCGTTCTCGACCAGGAACGAGATGAACACCTCGGCGCCGACGAAGAACGAATCGTGCACCTCCAGGCGGGAGGCGAGCTGCGGGTCGCGCTCGCGGATGATGGCGCGGGACACGAGCATGCCCAGGGTCTTCCCGCCGACCGAGCCTATGCCGATCATGCGATGGCGGATGGCGACAAAATCCTCGAGCGTGACATACTGCTCGACCAGCGCCGCGATGCCGGACCGGTGCACCCGCAGCGCCCAGCGCACACGCCGCAGCAAGTCAGCCCGGGCCTCGGGAGACCCGCGACCCTCGTGCTCGTTACGCAGGTACGTGTCGACCTCCGCGAAGAGCCGGTGCCAGTAGCCGATGCGGCGGTCGCTCTGCAGCCGCGGCCACTGCGTGCGAGAGAGAATCTGGGCGAGGACCGCACTCTGCCGCACGGGCTCGAACGACTCATCGTTCCAGAGATGGATGGTATTCATCGCCTCTTCGGAGCGACGCTGCACCTTGATCGGTCGGATGTAGAGCCGCCCGTCGAGGCGGAAGACATCGAGCATGAACTGCGTCGTCTTGCGCACCGGTTCGAGCGCGTAGAGCGAGTGGTGATCCCGGTGCAGCGCGAAGTATGTGACCGTTTCCAGGTCCCATAACCGTGGGCAGGTGAGCATGAAGAAGTTTCCCATGCTCTGGTCCGAGCCCCAGGTATCGGCGAGGAACGTGAGGCTGTCGAAAATGTAGATCACGCCGCGTCCGGCGGCCTCGATCACCTCGTGCACCCGGCGGACGAACCGCTCGAAGCCCTGCGCCGGGTCGACGTGGTGGATCTCGGCGCCGGTGAATTCGGGAATGAGGGGCGGGGCGGACGCGAAACGGAAATAGATGAGGCGCCGGCCCGAAGTGTGCGCTGCGGTCGCGTAGGGAACGACCAGTTCCTGGTAATCCTCGATCGAGTCAACGGCCCAGACGATGTTGTCTCCGGGTTCGATGCCGTGCAGCACCTTGTCGAGGCCGGGGAGGCCGGTGGACACGATGGGGCGGGGGATGGGGCGCGAAGAGTTCACGGAAGATCGGGGTTGGCGTGGCGCGTGGGATGCGGCACCGCAGCGGCGTCAGGCTAAGAGGAGCAATCGGGCACAGAAATCACGGAGGGTGGAGCCGAGGTCACAGAGAGTTGTCGAGGATTCGCCCCTACAAGCTCATCATCTCGTGCGTGAACCGGCGAAGGCGTGATCTTGGTTCTGCAACGATCGCTTGGTGAACGCCAGGATCGTCCTCTGCCTTCAAGACGAAGCCTCGGCGGAGGCTGGTGCGCTCTGTGACCTGCTTCAAGTGAGGAAATCAGGTTCAGGCAAGGCGAGTGGTGGTGGACGGAGGGGGCCGTGGCGCCGACGGGCATGCGACGACACGGGGTGGTTTCGCCTCGGAGAATACTCCGGTGTCTGGAAACGACAATCCCTGCCGGCGCTGGGCGCACCGGCAGGGATTGTGGGTGGATGCGATCAGAGCACGCCCTGGTCGAGCATCGCGTCGGCGACCTTCGTGAAGCCGGCGATGTTCGCGCCGAGCACATAGTTGCCCGGGGCGCCGTACTCCTCGGCCGTCGCGCGGCAGACGCGGTGGATATCGACCATGATGCGGTGCAGACGCTGGTCGACCTCCTCACGGCTCCAGTTCAGGCGCATGGAATTCTGCGACATCTCGAGACCGGAGGTGGACACGCCGCCGGCATTGGCGGCCTTGCCGGGGCCATAGCTGATACCGGCCGCGAGAAACGCGTTCACCGCCTCGGGCGTGGACGGCATGTTCGCGCCCTCGGACACGAGCTTGCACCCGTTCTTCAGCAGGGCGGCGGCGTCGGAGCCGGTGATCTCGTTTTGCGTGGCGCTCGGGAAGGCACAATCGCACGGCACCGACCACGGCCGCTCGTTCGGCAGGAACGTGCACTTGAACTGCGTCGCATACTCGCGGATACGGCCGCGGCGCACGTTCTTGAGATCCATGACCCAGGCGAGCTTCTCGGCCGTGATGCCGGCGGGATCGTGGATCGACCCCTCGGAGTCGGAGAGCGTCACGGCTTTGGCGCCGAGTTGGAGCAGCTTTTCGACCGTGTATTGCGCGACATTACCCGAGCCGGAGACGGCGCAGACCTTGCCGGCGAGGCTTTCGCCGCGGGCTTTGAGCATTTCCTCGGCGAAATAGACGGAGCCGTAGCCGGTCGCCTCCGGGCGGACGAGCGAGCCGCCCCACTTGAGGCCCTTGCCCGTGAGCACGCCGGTGAATTCGCCGCCGTTGAGGCGCTTGTACTGGCCAAAGAGGTAGCCGATCTCGCGGCCGCCCACGCCGATGTCACCGGCCGGCACGTCCGTGTCGGCGCCGATGTGGCGATAGAGCTCGGTCATGAAGCTCTGGCAGAAGCGCATCACTTCGGCGTCGCTCTTGCCCTTCGGGTCGAAGTCGGAACCGCCTTTGCCACCGCCCATCGGCAGGGTGGTGAGCGAGTTTTTGAAGATCTGCTCGAAGCCGAGGAACTTCAGGATGCCGAGGTTGACGCTCGGGTGGAAACGCAGACCGCCCTTGTAGGGGCCGATCGCGCTGTTGAACTGCACGCGGAAGCCGCGGTTGACCTGCACGCGACCGGCATCGTCCTGCCAGGCAACGCGAAACACGATCTGGCGCTCCGGCTCCACGATGCGTTCGAGGATGCGTCCGTCGCGGTACTTGCGATGCCGTTCCACGACGGGCCCCAGGGTCTCGAGCACTTCCTGTGCGGCTTGGAGAAACTCGGGTTCGCCGGCATTGCGCCGCCCGACGACGTCGAGGACTTCTGCGATATATGCGTTCATGCTAGGGTGAGGGAGGATGTGGGGACAGGACGAGAAACGGAGCGGAGACCCGTTGGGTCGCCACGGAGGGCTGGGGGAACCGACACGCGGCGTGCAGCACACGGGCGAAGACGCGGTGCCACAACACGTTTTTTCAAGCCCTGCCCGCCATCACAATCGAACGCGTGGTGAGTAGTTTCAATAATGGCTCCTGCGCCGCACGGTGGGCTTCGCTGCATGCGGCCACGGACTGCGCGGGCAAGAAAAGTGCCGGGGCGGGCACATCGAGGATGGGCGCTCCCGCGAGGCGGGATTTGGCGGTGGGCGGTGGGCAAGTCCTGACGCCTCCGGACAGAGATCCTCACACCGGAAACTTGGACTACGTGCTCTCGCCCCGGCGTCGCATACTGTAGGCGGAGCCGTCGGAAAAGCGAGTGCCGTTTTCTTCACGGCTCCGAGGGCGTGCCCATCTGCCGGCAGTGGTCCGTGAAACCCACCTCGCGAATGCGTGTCGCTCAACAGTGTGCCCGAGAACGTGATGTTGCCCTTCTTGACCCGACCGAGCGGTGGCCGTAGCAGTCTCTAAGCTGATGTCCCCCGCGCGAACGCTCCCCGTCCCACTTTCCGTCGCGTGTGTCCTGGTGTTGGTGCTGACGAGTTGCACCTCGCCGCGCACCCCCGCCCCCGCGACGTCGCCGGTCGCCGCGGGCCCACGCGAGCAGGCCGCCCCCCGGCCGCGGTCGGCGCCGGCGGTCGCGACGCGTCCTCCCGCGCGGGTGGAATCGCCTGCTCGTGTCGACACGCTCACGCGTGCGCCGTTGGATCCGGCTGCCGCGGCCGTCGTCGAGCGTCTGGCGACCCAGCTGCTGCTTGCGCCCGAGGGTGTCGTGGTGACCTCGGTCACGACTGCGGAATGGCCGGATGGGTGCCTGGGCCTGCCGGCGGAGGGCGAGAACTGCTCGATGGCGCTGACGCCCGGGTATGCGATCACGGCTCGTGTCGGGAGCGACACCTACGACTTTCGGACGGACCTGACCGGCAACCGCGTGCGCCTCGCCAGCGCGCCGCCGGCACGCACGGGTGATCCGCTCGTCACGTGGCAGGATTCGCGGAGTTTCACGATGATGATCGTCGGGACGCAACGCGTGGCCATCGGGCGCCGCGGGCGGCCAATGATCGCCTCGCCGCTCGCTGTGCCGACGCGCGCGACGGAACTGCAGGGCTTCCTGGCGCATTTCAGTCCGTTTCAGGCCCGGACCGAGGCGGGGGACATCGCCCTGCGCGGTGTGGGCGGGGCGCGCGCTTCCGCGACTGAGCAGCGGATGATCGCGGAATGGGCGCGGCTGGTGAGCCTCGAGGCACGCGCGGGCGCGCAGGAGCCGGAGGCAGCCCTTGCCCTGCGATGGATACAGCAGCGCGGGGACCTCTGCGATGTCGTCGAGGTCTCGCGCACGGGTGCGGCCTCGGCCCGAAGCTGTCGGGAGGGCAGTGCCGTGCCGATCGCCGCCGTGGTCCTGGACGCGACGGAGCTGGAGGCGCTCTACGGCTGGCTCGACCGGCTGGAAGCGTTCGAGCTTTCAACCGAGGCGGAGGCCGCGACGGGTGCGGATTCCGGGACGAGTCAGCTCAGTTTTCGAGGCACGGGTTTCGATGAGCCTGCACCCGCCGATCACGAGGCGGTATTGGCGTGGGTGGAGGCGGTCGCCCAGCGACTGCGCGACAAGGCCTTGTCGCAGTAGAGCCGATCTTGCGCTGCCGGCGGGATTTTCCCATTTGACCCCCCACCGTGGTGATGGCTCCGTAGCGCCTTTTGCGCCCGAGCGTGGGCGGACGGTCGCATGAACCGGATACTCATCAAGACACACGGCTGCCCTCCTCCGCTGGGACTTCGGCGGGGCCGGAGCGATCGCGTACGCCAGCGCGCATGAATCGCGTCCACATCAAGACCTACGGGTGCCAGATGAATGAGCGCGACTCCGAAGCGGTCGCGGCGATGCTTCGCGCTCGGGGCTATGTGATCGTCGATGAGGAGCATTCAGCCGACATCATCCTGCTCAACACGTGCTCGGTTCGGGATCAGGCAGAGCAGAAGGCAATCGGCAAGGCGGGCTATCTGGCCGCGCGTAAGCGCCGGAACCCGGACCTCGTGCTCGGAGTGATGGGCTGCATGGCGCAAAACCGCGGCGTCGAGCTCCTCGACCGTCTGCCTGACCTCGACCTGCTGGTGGGGACCCAGAAGTTTCACCAGGTCCCGGATCACCTCGACAACATCATGGCCACCTTGCGCGCGCAGGGGCCGCGGCCGTCGACGATCATCGATCTCGAGGCGGAGGACGGTTCGCAGAACACCATCCGCGACCACTTGCTCGCCGGCGACGACGCGCCATCCGCGCCGAATGGACACGCCGCGGCCACGCGTCAGGTCAGCGCGTTCATCTCGATCATGCAGGGGTGCAACATGGCGTGCTCCTTTTGCATCGTCCCGAAAACGCGGGGCGAGGAGCGCAGCCGGCCGGTCGAGGACATCGTCGCCGAGGCGGAGGACCTCGCGGCGCGCGGCGTCCGGGATATCACGCTGCTCGGGCAGATCGTGACCAGCTATGGCCGGCGGGAGTTTCCTTTTCGCGAGGGGCGGAGTCCGTTCGTGCAGTTGCTCGAGCGCGTGCACGAGATCCCGGGCATCGCGCGGATCCGCTTCACCTCGCCGCATCCCCGCGGCTTCAAGGACGACCTGGTTCAGGCCTTTCGCGATCTGCCCAAGCTCTGCCCGTGCGTGCACCTGCCGGTTCAGTCCGGCAGCGACCGCATCCTGCGGTTGATGAACCGGCCCTACACGCGCGAACGATACCTTGAGATCATCGCAAGTCTGCGCAGCGCCGTGCCTGATATGTATTTCTCCACGGATGTGATCGTGGGATTTCCGGGCGAGACGGAGGAGGACTTCGACCAGACGCGCGAACTCTTCGAGCGCGTGGGCTTCGACATGGCCTACATCTTCAAGTACTCCATCCGGACCGGCACCCCGGCCGCGGAGATGCCAGGTGCGGTTTCCGACGACGACAAGGAACGTCGCAACCAGACTCTACTCGACCTGCTGCACAAACAATCGCTTGCGCGCAACGGGCAGCTCCTGGGAAAGACCGTCGAGGTGCTCGTCGAAGGCCCGGACAAGCTGGGCCGCCGCCTCAGTGGCCGCACCGCGGGCAACCGCCTGGTGCACTTCGCTGGCGACACACGCCTGGTCGGCGAGTTGATCCAGGTGCGCGTGGAGCAAGTCTCAGCAGCGAGTCTGGTGGGTCGCGTGGTGTGATTGGGCGTGGATGGATTTGTATCGTTCTCGTTCTCTTTCTCGTTCTCGTAATCGTTTTTCATGAGACCGGCATTCGACCACGAACGACTGCGCGCCTATCAGGAGGCTCTCCGGTTCGTCGCGTGGGTTCAGCCGATCCTCGAATCCATTCCGGCCAAGCTCGCCGCGAGGGACAATCTCGACCGAGCTTCCACAAGCGTCGTGCTCAATATCGCCGAGGGAAATGGAAAGCGCGGATTCCCCGATCGCTGTCGATTCCTTGATATTGCCCGAGGTTCGGCGCTGGAGAGTGCCGCGTGTTTCGATGTCCTCATTGTCAAAGGCAAGGTCACGGCCGACGTGGCCGCCCAGGGGAAGGAGATCCTCGTCGGCGTTGTCAGTCTTGTCGCGGGTTTGATAGCGCGGTTCTCGGAGAAGCAGGTCGCGGAGGATTCGTCCGCATATGCGCCATCAGCATCCGCACGCCGGGCAGGTGAGAACGAGAACGAGTAGGAGAACGAGAACGAATATCCACATGACACCCTTCACCGCCATCATCCTCACCGCCGTCGGATTCCTTCTGCTCGGCTCCCTGCTTCTCTGGAACGGTCCGGGCGTGAGCACGATGCTGCGGGGATTTCCGCGCTCGCAGCGCGCGGCCTGGTTCACGCTGGGCACGGCCTCGCTGTGGACGCTCTATCACGTGACACAGCTGGGGCCGTCGGACTTTGGTGAATACCGTGTCGCCATCTTCACCGGCTTCGCCGCTGTGGCTGTGCTCTCGTTCAAGTACGCGCCGGACTTCCTCGCCGTGCGCGGGGCATGTGCCCTGGTGCTGCTGGTGGCGTGGCTGCTTCTCTCCGCGACCTACGGCCACTACGAGGCGCTCACGCTTGTGTTCAAGGCCCTGCTCTACGTCATGGTCCTCCTCGCGCTCTATCTGGCGGTGGCGCCCTTCCGGATGCGCGACTTCGTCCAGTGGTTGTTCGCGCGCGGCACCCGCGCCCGCGGCCTCGGCGGCGCGTTCACTTTCTGTGGCGTACTGCTCGTCGCCGCCGCCTTCACCCTTCACGCATGAGCGATCTCCGCACTCCCTCTTCCGTCCCGCCGACGTTGTTGGTCATTCTCGCCGGTCCGGCGGGCTCCGGCAAATCCACCTTGTGCGAGCGCCTCGTGCGCGAGTGCCCCGGCTTCGAGCGCGTGGTCACGTCGACCACGCGCGCCCCGCGCCCCGGCGAGGTCAATGGCCGCGATTATCACTTTTTCTCCGACGAGCAGTTCGATCGGCTCGTCGCCGAGGGTGCCTTTCTGGAGTGGGCGCGCGTGCACGGGCACGACCGGCGCTACGGCACGTTGCGGCGCACGATCGATGAGAAGCTCTCGGCCAGCATCGATCTCTGCATGAATGTCGACGTGCAGGGCGTGGCCAGCATTCAGCGCGTGGCGGCGGCGGATGCCACGCTGGCGCGCCGACTCGTCACCGTTTTCCTGATGCCGCCCGATCTCGACGAACTGCGCCGCCGCCTGCGCGGGCGCGCGCAGGATTCCGACGCGGAGATTGAACGGCGGATGCAGACCGCATTGCGCGAAATGGAGCAGTGGCCGAGCTACGACTTCTGCGTGCGGAGCCGGTCGCCCGACGAGGACTTCGACACGATGCGCGCCATCATCGCGGCGGAGAAGCGCCGGGTGCTGCGGCTGGTGGGCGCGTAGGCGGCGCTGTTACCATGACTCGCCGCCCGGCAGGGTCGGCTGACATCGAATGCTACGCGCCGGCGCGTCGAGTCGCCCGCGCCGGCGGGGTTCGAGTTCTGCCCCGGATGATTCCGGGTGCATGTCGACGAGGAACCAAACGCCCGGCTGAGTCAGAGGGGTCGGGCCGTCCTCGATCCACAGGCCTGCTGCTGAAAACCTGAGCTCGACGACGGACCTTCGAAGGAAGGCGGGCGCTGAATCTCGATCGATCCATGGCGCGACGAGACGGGCGCCCTTGCGGACCTCGTCCTATCGACGCTCGAGTCGCGGGAGCTCTAGCCCGCCCGCAGGCGGACCACCACCAGCGTGCGGTCGTCGCCGGCGGGACGCTCCCCGATGAAGCGGCTGAGCGCCTCATCGACGCTGCGGACGACGCCCTTCGTCGGCTGACTGCGCGCACTCGCCACCACCTCGATCAGCCGCTCACGCCCAAACTCGGTATCGTTCTCATTGGCGGCCTCCGTGATGCCGTCGGTGTAGAGCACGAGAAGCGTGCCCGGCTCGAATGAAACCGCGCATTCCTCCAGCGCCTCGTCGAACAGCGGCCCGGCATCGAGCCCGACGGCGAGCCCGGATGGACAGGGCGTCTCGACGGAGCCCGACTCGCCGTGAATGACGATGGGCGCCTCGTGCCCCGCGCGCGTGATCGTGAGCCGCCTAGCCGGGATGTCGAGGAGCGCCATCACGATGGAGATGTACATTCCGTCGGGGACATCTGGATACAGAAGGCGGTTGACCTCGCGCAGCAGCGCCGCGGGCGAGGGATGCCGGGGCGCTTCCACGCGGAGCGCCATCCGGCAGGCCGCCATCACCAGCGCCGCCGAGGCGCCCTTGCCCGAGACGTCGGCCACGACAAAGACCCAGCGCTGCGGGCCCATTTCGAAGAAATCAAAATAGTCGCCGCCGATGTGCCGCGACGGGACGTAAAGACTGTCCACTTCGATCTCCGCGGCCGTGGGCTGTTCGCTCGGCAGGAGGTGCCGCTGCACCTCCTGCGCTGTGCGCAGGTCCCGCTCGCGCGCCTCCTCCTCGCGTCGCTCCGCCTCCTTGCGCTCGGTGATGTCGGTGAGGATGCCCTCGTGATGCGTGACGCGTCCGTCGTCACCCACGCGGATCGCCGTGCGGTCATCGATCCACCGCACCGAGCCGTCGCGTGCGAGAATGCGATACTCCTGACTGTACTCGCGGTGCCCCACCTGGGCGTGGGCCTTCACCTCCCTGACCACGCGCTCGCGATCCTCCGGATGCAGCATGGTGACGAACGTCACCTGCCCGGAAAGAATCTCCTCCGGGGCGTAGCCGAACTGCGAGACGTTCTGGGAGACGAATTCCACCGGCCACGTGTCGTTCGCGCGCCAGAGCACGACGACGGAGGGCGAGCGGTCGACGATGCGCGCCAGCTCCTCGCGATGCGCCAGGGCCGCGCGCAACTCCACCTGGCTTCGTTTCCGGTCGGTGACGTCCCGGGCGACGCCCATGAGGACGCGATTGCCCGACTCGTCAAAATACGCGGCGCCGCTCGAGGCATGCCAGCGGTAGTGCCCGTCCCGGTGCAGGGCGCGGTACTCCACGCTGAACGTCGAACGTCCCTGTTCGAGCACGTGGCGGAGGAAGTCCCAGAACAGCCGCTGGTCGTCGGGATGGACAAACCGCGACACGGGCTGTCCCGTCACCTCGTCGGCCGCGTGGCCGAGCTTCGCCGTCCAGGTGGGGGAGACGTAGAGGAAATGGCCGTCGGCAGAAACTGAATACAAAATCTCGTTGGCATTCTCCACGAACCGCCGGAACTGCTGCTCGCTGCGGCGCAGGCGCTCCTCCGCCTCGTGCCGCTCGGTGATGTCCTCGAGCATCGCGAACTGCTGGATGATGCGGCGGTTCTCGTCGCGCAGCACCACGACGGTGAGGTTCGCCCAGACCACGCGCCCGTCCTTGTGCACGTAGCGCTTCTCCATCGCGAAGCGTTCGCGCGAGCCCGTCCACAGCTCCTGCACGAGCCGCCGCTGGCGTTCGCGGTCGTCGGGGTGAGTGGCGCCCATGAGGTTCTCGAAGCTCTCCGCCTCCTTCTCGTTGAGCCCGATGATCTGGCAGAACCGCTCGTTGAGCCGGTAGATGTCGGGGTTTCCCCATTCCACCCAGCTGATGCCCACGGGCGCGTGCTCAAAGAGGAGCCGGAACTGATCGTTGCGCGCCTTGAGTTCGGCGGTGCGATCGGCGACGCGCTGTTCGAGCTCCTGATTGAGACGCTGGATCTGCTCCTGGGCCAGCCGCTGCGGCGTGATGTCCGAGATGATCCCGTCGTAGAAGGCGACGCGTCCGTCCGCCGCGCGGCGGATCACCGTGGTATTGCGGATCCAGCGCAGCTCTCCGTCCTTCCGGATGATTCGGTGTTCGAGCGGCGGCGGATCCTGGCCCTCGAGCGCGGCGCGCGCGTGCGCCTCCACCGCCGTGCGATCGTCGGGCACGACCATCTTGATCCAGAGGAGCGACTCCCGCGCGAACTCCTCGGGCGTATAGCCCGTCACGGCGGTGCAGCCGCCCGTGTGCTCCGTGCGCCAGGCGCGGCCGTCGCGGACCTCGACCGTGTAGAAGTAGTCGGAAACCGACTGGAAGAGCAGGCGGTAAAGACTCTCGCTCTGCGCGAGCTTTTCGGAGGCGGCGCGATGCTCCTCGATCTCCTGGTGGAGCCGCGCGTTGACCTGCGCGAGTTCGTTGGTGCGGCTTTGCACCCGCGCCTCGAGATCGTGGGTCAGTGCGCTCAGGGCCTCCTCGCTTTCCTTCAAGCGCGTGACCTCCGTGCGCAGCGACAGGTACTGCTGCGGCCGCCCCTGGGCATCCAAAAACGGCACGATCGTCGTATCCACCCAGTAGAGCCGGCCGTCCTTCGCGCGGTTGCACACCCAGTCGCGCCAGACCTCGCCGCGGGCGATCGTGCGCCACATGGTCTCGTAGAAGGCGGGCGGATGATGCCCGGACTTCAGCAGGCGATGATTCTGCCCGAGCAGCTCCTCGCGAGCATAGCCCGACACCTCAAGGAACCTGTCGTTTGCGTAGGTGATCCGGCCCCCCGCGTCGGTGGCAGCCACGATCGAGTGCAGGTCGATCGCGGTCTTCAGGCGGGTCAGAAACTCGGGCCATTCCGAGGAACCGCTCGTGGGCACGGGGCCCGGATACAACACGGCCTTCGCCGAACCGGCCGCGCCGGCGTCGGTGACCCCGCCGCTGCGCGGCACGTCAGGCTGAGTCGTATCCATGGGGGGACGCAGGAAGGATATCCCGATCGTCCGGGGCGCCAACCCAAATTGGCCCCGCCGGCCGAGCGGTTCGCTCCCGTGGAGCGGCCGCTCGCTTGCGGCAAGAATCGGCTCGATGCCGGGAGGTGGCCGGCTAACGTCGCGGCGAGCCGACTCGCTCATTCTGGAACCTTGATCCCGGGTGAGGGTGCCCCCTCCCTGGCCCGGGACGCTTCAGCCCATGAAATCTGCCCATTGTTTGGTTCGCCTTTTCACCGTCGTCGCGCTGCTCCACGGAGCCGTGGCCGCCTTCGCCCGCGAGATCCCGATCGAGGATTTCTTCCGGCCGTCCTCCTTCGGGGAGATCAAGCTCTCCCCCGACGGAAAGAAGGTGGCCGCTCTCTCGACCTGGAAGGATCACCTCAACCTCTACGTCATCGACCTCGAGACCAAGCAGCCCCGCATGCTCACCGGGTTGACCACCATGGACGTCGCCGAGGTGCGCTGGATTGGCAACAACCGGCTGATCTTCACGGGTCGCGAGGACGGCTACGCGACCGGGGGCATTTTCGCGATCGATGCTGATGGGAAGAACTCGACCACGCTGGCCCCGAGCGGCCTGCAACAAGGGCGCCGCGGAAGCTACATCTTCCGCTATACCGACTACCTGGACAACTACGGGGACTCCACCGACGAGATCCTGGTCGTCACCAACCGCCGCCGTGAGCGTGATCCCGACGTCATGCGCTTGAATGTGCGCAACGGGGCGACCGCCATGGTTGCGCGCAACCCCGGTGGGGTCGGCGGCTGGCTTGCCGACCATGCCGGACGCGTGCGACTCGGATTCGGCCAGGCAGGCCGCAAGGAGTTTCTCATGGCGCGCGTCGGCGACACCGACGAATGGAAGGAGCTGCGCCGCTGGGACTTCCGCGAGGGAACGATCCGGCCGATCGCGTTCGATGAGAACAATGAACTCGTCTACGTCGGGAGCAGCTTGGGCCGCGACACCATGGCAATCGCTTTGATGGATCCGAACACCGGCGAGATCGTGAAGGAACTCTACGGCGATCCCACCTACGATGTGGATTACCCGCTCCTCGCACCCCAATCCAAGCGCCTCCTCGGCTTTGCCTATGATGCGGAGAAGCCCAAGATGGTCTGGACGGATGGGTCGCTCGCCAGGCTCCAGGCCATGCTCGACGAGGAGCTGCCGGACACGCTCAACGACATCTACAGCTTCAGCCAGGACCTCTCTCGCGTGGTCATCCTCGCCTCGAGTGATCGCGATCCGGGCTCGTTCTACCTCTTCGACACCAAGCAGCTCACTCTGGAGCGGCTCGTCCCGCGCATGGAGTGGATCAAGCCCGAGGAAATGGCGGAGATGCGGCCGATCGAGTACACGTCACGCGACGGACTGCGTATTCACGGCTATCTTACGCTGCCGGTGGGCCACAAGGCGGGCGAGCGGGTGCCGCTGGTCGTCAATCCCCACGGCGGGCCGTGGGTCCGCGACGTGTGGGAGTTCAGCGACGAGGTCCAGTTTCTCGCCAATCGCGGCTACGCGGTGCTGCGCATCAACTTCCGCGGCTCGACCGGCTATGGCCGCAAGTTCACCGAGGCCGGCTACGGCCAGTGGGGCCTCACGATGCAGGACGACATCACCGACGGCGTGCGCTGGGCGATCGACGAGGGTATCGCCGATCCCGAGCGCGTCGCGATCTACGGCGCCAGCTACGGCGGTTATGCCACCATGGCGGGCCTCGCCTTCACGCCGGAGTTGTACCGCTGCGGCATCAATTACGTCGGCGTGACCGACATCGAACTCCTCCTCAAGACAATCCCGCAGGGATGGGAATCCATCCGCGCGGCCCTCGAGGAGATGACCGGAAAGCCGACGCAGGACCGCGAGCAACTCGAGGCCACCTCACCGCTCAAGCATTCGGACAAGATCCGTGCGCCCGTCCTTTTCGCCTACGGCGAACTCGACGATCGCGTCGATCTCAAGCACGGCACGCGCCTGGCGAGCGCGCTCAAGAGCCGCGGCATTCCCGTAGAGGTGATGATCCGTTCGAACGAAGGGCACGGCTACCGACGCCAGAAGAACAAACTCGACTTCTACGGCGCGATGGAAGCGTTCCTGGCCAAATACAACGGGCCGAAGCCTGGCGCGAAGTAGCGACTCCTCGGCGGCCGCCAAGGGGGGGTTCCCCATGGCGGGCCGTTGAGGCGCGATTTCGAGGGTCGGGGTTTCAGGCGGATCGCGTGGCGCGGCCGCCTCCCGCGATCCAGTTGACGCCCCGATCCGGAGTGGCGCTGTGCGGGAGAGGCGTGCTCTGCCCGAGCAACGCCGGTCTCCGCGGAGGATCTACTTGACGCGACGGACCCGCACGCGCGAGCCGTACCCCTCGACTGAAAGATAGAATGCGCCCATCGCGCCCTTATCGATGGTCACGCGCGGATCCTGAAGCCTGACCGAGAAGGTTGAGTCGTCGACCTGCTGCCACACCTGGCCATTGGTGAGGGTGAAGATCGTCCGGCCGCTCCAGCCGCGGAATGCGCCGGCGATGCTGCTCTCGAGAGACTTCGGGATGCGGCGTTCGCGTTCGACCTCACGGCGCAGCTTGTCCTCCTGGCCGAACGCGGAGTCGCCCTCCAGCGCCGCTGCGGGAGCCGAGGCCGCCGCCGGCCTGACGGGCACCGTGGCCGGGTCCCCGGCGGGCGGGCTGGTCGGAGCGTGTGCCGGAGCCGCGGATACGGCGGTAGGCGCGCTCGCGCCGGTGGCTTCCGCGCCCGGGCCGAGGAGCCGCTCGCTGAGAAACGCCAGTTCTTCGGGCGTGAGCTTGTCCAGGCCGGCCCGGCTGAATTCCTCCGGCGTGAGCACGGTGCGGAGGGACGGGAGGGGCTCCGCCCGCGCGACGATCGCGAGGCCGGCGGCCAGCGCGAGGACGAGGATGCGGGCCGGGCGTGCGGTCCAGGTGGATACGGGATGCTTCATGGGGCGGATGTCGTGTTCCGAAAGGGGAGTCTAGGCGCGCGCGGGCGCGCGGGGAGAAAAAAAGACGCGCAGCCCGGAGGCTGCGCGTCTGGAAGCGAAACGTGCGTGGACCGGATCAGAACAGGCGGTCGACCTTGACCCACCAGAAGGAGGGGTAGGGGTCGTTCACGCCCGCGGTCGTGCCCACGCCGTCGAACGGATCAGACGGCGGCGTGCTGTTGAACACGTTGTTCACGCCCAAGGTGATCACCGTCTGCTGCAGGCCGCTGTAGGAGAACGACGCGTTGAAGGTCGTCTGCGGCTTCACCGTGTAGTTGATCAGGAGCGAGTCACCTTCGTCGTAGACCGAGCCGAGCGAGAGGGAGCGCTCACGCTTGCCACGGTAGATGCCGTAGACGTTCGCGGCATAGTCGCCCTTGGTCCAGGACAGCGAAGCCGTGCCATTCCACTTCGCAGTCAGGTAGCCGCCGACGATGTCGTCGCCGTCAACCAGGAGCTCGTCGAGCATGGTCGCTTCGACGCTCGAGTTGAAGGTGCCGAAGTTCTCGGTCTCCCAGCGGTACCGGACGCCGAAATCGAAGCCCGTGTACTTGCCGGTCGAGATGTTCGCGTAGTCGTCCCGCACGTAGAGGATGTCGTTGCTCACCGGATCGCGGAAGACCTTGTCGGCGAACACGGGGTCGCCTGCGGCAGCCCGCTCGAGGAACTCACCCCAGTCGTAGACGTCGGTCAGCTGCGCCAGGAGGTTTTTCTGGTCGTAGACCAGATAGTCCACCGAGGCCTCGAACCCTTCCAGGAAGGAGCCCTTCGGCGCCTCATACACGATACCCGCATACCAGGTGTCGGTCGTCTCAGGCTCCAGGTTCGGGTTTCCACCCACCAGCGTCTGGATCTGCTCCGCGTTGCCGGTGACCGGATCGGGAATCTGACCGCTGGTAAACGTCGTCGTCGAGGACGTGTAGAGGTAGGCCAGGTCCGGCGCCTTGAACGACTCGCTGTACGAGCCACGAACGATCAGCCAGTTGGTCGGACGGTACTTGAAGGCGATCTTCGGACGGATGTCGGTCTCGAAGCCCGGATCCGAGTAGTCCTCGTAGCGGGCGGCGAGGGTGAGCTCCAGCTCCTTGAGGAGCGGCAGGCTCAACTCGCCATAGATCGAATAGACCGTGCGGTTGCCGAAGCTGCTCGTGCCTTCGGAACCACCGAGGATGCCGCCCGTGGCGTTGAGGTCGGTCGAGATGCTCTCGAGCTTCTCCTTGCGAAGTTCGCCACCGATGGCGAAGCCCGCCATGCCGGCCGGCATTTCGAACGCGTTGCCCGTGAGCGAGGCGTCCCAGCTCATGAGCGAGATGCTGTCCGTGGTGGGATTCTCGATCTCGAGGAAGTCCGCGAAAGCGGATTCGTTGCGGCCGAACCAATTGAAGTAGACGCGGTCGCGCGGGTGCGTGGTCGGGTCCCACGCGAGGGTGCCGTTGGCCAGCCGGGTCAGGCCGTAGAACGCCTGCTGCATACGCGCGTCGCCCGCGCTGCCGCGGTTGAGATTCACGACCGTGTTTTTCGAGTAGAGGGCCCCGGTTTCCCAGGTCCAGTTACCGAGGCCGTTGACGTCGCCGAGGTCGCCGCCCAGACCGACGAGCACGCGCGGGGTTTCCGTGGTGATGTCGTTGATGCGGTTGGGGAGCTCGACCAGCCGGCGGCGGCCGGTGAAGGCGTCGACGCCCCAGGGATTGTACGGATTCTGGAATGCCGCTTCGCCCTCTGCGTAATCGTAGGGGATGAAACCGGGATAGACCATCCGGTCCTTCGAGTCCAGGCCGTGCGAGGTCTCGATATCCACCGGCGTCGCCGCGGCGAGAGACTCGGTTTCATAGCGCGCGAACGACACTTCCGTGAAGGCATAGAGCTTGTCCGTGAAATCGTGGCGCAGCTGGGTGTAGAAGCTGTAGCGGCGGTATTCCGGGAAAAGGCCGGCCGTCTCCTGGAAGTTGTAATAGTTCACGCCGCCATTCGCGCCCGCGATCGTCGGGTTGCTCGTGGGGTCGGCAAAGGTGCGCCGCCCGATTCCGGCCATGGTGATGTAGCCGGGATAGCCGCGCGACGAGCTCTGGTCGAACCAGCCATCGTTCACCGGATCGGTGAAGCCGATCAGCGGAAGGCTCGTATCCAGATACTCCTGCTCCGAGGAGAAGCCCGCATCCGCCCATCCGTCCACCCGATACTTCGGCTTGGCCCGGCCGGCGATGTTGGTCTTGTCGGCGTTGCGGGAGTAGCTCAGGTCGGCCGCCTGGACGGCCTCCTGCTCCTGCCAGTCGAGTGTCGTGGTGATGCTCGTGCGATCGTTGGCCGTGCCGAAGAGAAGGCTGCCCTGCTTGAGGAAGCCATTCGTGTCGACGTAGTTGCCGATCTTGAAGGAGGCCGCGGCGCCTTCATAATCCTTGCGGAGCTTGACGTTCACCACGCCCGCGACGGCATCGGAGCCGTAGAGAGCGGAGCCGCCGTCCTTCAGGATTTCGATGCTCTCGATGGCGACCTCGGGGATGCTGTTGAGGTCGAACATCGTCTGGAAACCGTCAAAGCCCGGGGAGGCGTACGGCGCCGTGCGGCGTCCATTGACGAGGATGAGCGTCTGGTTGTTGCCCAGGCCGCGAAGGTTGATCGTGCTCACGCCCGGCGTGAAGCTCGTTCCCGAGTCGGTCGGCGTCAGCGCCTGGCCGCTGTTGAACGGCATCGAGCGCAGGGCGTCACCCAGGGTCGGAAAGCCGACCTTCTGGAGGTCCGCGGTGCGGATCTCGATGACCGGGCTGACGGTTTCTGCATCGAGGCGCTTGATACGCGATCCCGTGGTCGTGAACTCAGGGAGTTCCACGGCGTCGTCCCCGGGATCCCCGGACGCGGGTGCGGTCTGCTGCGCGCTCAGGTTTGTAGTGATAAGCTGGATTCCGATCGCGACGGCAGTGGACGCGACGAATCCGCGCATCGTCTTTTGGGCGGATGTTTTCTTCATGGGTTTGTAGGAAGCAGAGTGCCGGACTCAATCGGTCGGACAGAAAACGACGAGGCCGGCGAGGAGGCCTTCTAGCAGGCCGCGTTCCAACGCGGCTAGGGTCGTGTAACCGATTTTTGACAGATGACAACCGGTAATTGCTCGAGTTAGCGCGGCTGGAAATGCTTTTTTGGAGACGCGGCATGCTCCTCGTTGCACCGCGCCCGTAATGTGTTTGTCCTACGGATGGTGCGTTATGGTTCAAACGTTTGATCGTCCGCGTGGGTGGGGGGCTGCTCAAGAATGCTCAGGGCCGGCACCGGGTTCGCCGGGGTACCCATGTTTTCGTGACAGCCTGCGGGCGTTCAAATACCGGGGCACAAATCGTATCGAGCGGACCAGGGAGCCCCGTCGCACGCCGGGCGATGTCGCCGGGTCGCGGCGACTTTCCGCGTCCCCGCAGGGTCTCCCGTATTTCGGCGGGCGCTACAGCGGCTTTGGAAATGTCGTGGCCGGCCCTGAGCGCCGAAGCCCGGCCCGATGCCTTGTGGATTCATCATCGCACGCGGCGACGACTGTTCTGAAACGGCTCCAGAACGTGTCATGCACCTGTGAAGACGACTTCGCAGGTAGAGCGCGTTTGGTCCGGTTCGCGGCGCGACCGGTCTTGTCGGCTGCAGGGGCGGCCTCGGAACCGAGCGCGCCGAATAGGCCGGCCCGCACTCGCAGCGGGTCCGGTGACCCCGCCTTACCTGGAAGACACCGCGCAGCGAAGTTCGTGACAGCTTCTAGTCCCAGATCGGGCGCCAGTTCCTGGTGAAACTCGAGCGCTCGTTGAGTGAAGCCATTTCGTCCGCGCCGAGGCGGTAACCGACCGCACCGAATGCCTCCTGAAGCTGGGCCGCGGTGTTGGCGCCCACGATCGGCGCGGTGACCACCGGGTTGGAAAGGAGCCAGGCGAGGGCGGTCTGGCCGACGGTCTTGCCGTGGACCCCTCCGATGCGCTCAAGCTCCTCCACGATGGCGAATCCACGATCGTTGGCGTAGAGTTGGCGGACCTCCTCCGCGCGAATGCTCTCCACCTGGACACCGCGGCGGTACTTCCCGGTCAGAAAACCGCAGGCGAGCGGCGAGTAGGGCATCACCCCGAGCCCGTAGTGCCGGCACAAGGGCATGGCCTCGGTCTCGAAGATGGAGCGCTCCATCAGTGAGTACTGCGGCTGGTAGCTCACGAAGCGCGCGTAGTCGTGCTTGTCGCTCTGCCAGAGCGCTTCCATCAACCGCCACGCCGGGTAGTTGGAGGCGCCCAGGTAGCGCACCTTCCCGGCATGCACCAGGTCGTCGAGCGCGGAGAGCGTCTCGTCGATCGGCGTGTCGAGGTCGACCCAATGGCATTGATACAGATCGATGTGATCGACCTGCATGCGCCGCAGGGAGTCTTCGCAGCAGCGGATGACTCGGGCCCGGGAAAGCCCCTCGCCGTCCGGGCCCTCCCACATCTTCCCACGCACCTTGGTCGCGAGGACGATGGAGTCGCGGTTGCGCCGCTCTTTCATCCAGCGGCCGATGATCTCCTCGGATTCCCCCGCGGCGGCGAGGCCGCGCGGGCCCCACATCGTGTAGATGTCGGCCGTGTCGATGAAATTGCCGCCGGCCGCCACGAAGGCGTCCATGACCGCGAAGGCGTTGGCTTCATCGGTTGTCCAGCCAAACTGCATGGTGCCGAGGCAGAGTTCGGATACCTTGAGGCCGGTCCGGCCGAGCTTGCGGTAGTGCATCGGGTCACGCTGCCCGGGTTCGCATCGTGGCGCCAGCGTCGCGACGCGCTCATAATGGGACGGCACGCGCGCCCGCGGCTCGGCGCGCAGGGTTGCCTCGCTGCGCGGCGCCGCCATCGTGGGCCCCATGACGATCCAGGCATGGGTGGAGGCCGGATGGCTGCGCCGCCACGATACCCGGGCTGACGAGGTGCATCACCTCTGGGCCGTCCTGATGGGCGACCTGCGCGATGCGGCGCGGGCGGACCTGGCGGCCGCGGTTCGTTTCGAGCACGCCTACAACGCCGCGCTGAAAGCCTGCCTCGTGGTGCTTTACGCCGAGGGCTTGCGCGTGGGATCGGTGAAGGACGTGCACCACACGATCATTCGCAGCCTTCCGCTGGTGCTGGGAAACACCCACGCCGTCACGGCCGATTATCTGGACGCGTGCCGTGAGCGTCGCGACCACCCCGGCGCGGGTTCGTTCCCGGACGAGGACGCCGAGGCCTTGCGCGAGACCGCGGACCGCGTCAGCCGCGAGGTGCGCGCCTGGCTGGCGCGGCGGCATCCGGCTTTCGCCATCCACTGACTCCGCCGGCGGACCCATCCTAAAGAGGCAACTGGACGCAGAGATCACGGAGGATGGAGCCTGCGACGGAGTTAACGGACGAGGCACAAAGCGTTACCGAAGATTCGGCCGCTTCAGCCCACGCCTCAGGCTCGGGTCCTCAATCCATCCGGTTGCAGAGAGCGGCCCGCTGGGCACGCGGCCCCCCCCTTTCAAGAATGTTGCGTCCCGCGGCGGCACTTGGGCTCGGGCATACCGCGCAGGATGTATCGAGGCCCCGGATCACACAGGAACGCTGGGTATCCCGCTCGCGCCGAGGCTCGCCAGAAGCGAGGTGTAGTGGTCGCGGTCGCGCGTCTCGACTGTGACGATCACGCGCACGGCATTGACGTCGGGGCCGGAGAAGGCGCGGTCGTGCGTGACCTCCTTGATGCTCGCCCCGGCGGTGCCGATCGCGCCCGCCAGCGCGGCCAAGCTGCCCGGCCGATCGCTGATCGTGGCGGTGAAGCGGCCGAGCCGTCCGTCTGCGACCAGACCCTTCTCGATCACCCGGCTGAGGACGGTGGGATCGATGTTGCCGCCCCCGAGCACGAGCACGGTGCGTTTTCCCGCGAGTTCCGGCAGCTGCCCGGAGAGCATGGCGGCGAGCGGCGCGGCGGCCGCGCCCTCGACGACGATCTTCTCCAGCTCCACCATGCGGAGGATCGAGAGGGCGAGGTGCTCCTCCGAGACGGTCTCCAGATGATCAATACGCGGTTGCGCCAGGGCGAACGCGTTTTCGCCGGCCAGCGAGACGGCGAGCCCGTCCGCCACCGTCGGCCGGATGGCGACCTTCACCGGACGCCCCGCCGCGCTCGCGGCGTGGAAGCACTGGGTCATGGCGGGCTCGATGCCGATCACCCGCACCTCGGGGCGCAGCGCCTTGATCACGAGCGCGACGCCGGCGATCAACCCGCCGCCGCCGATGGGAACCACGATGGCCTCGAGATCCGGCACCTGCTCGAGCACTTCGAGAGCGAGGGTGCCCTGCCCGGCGATGATCGCCGGGTCGTCGTAACCATGCACATAGGTGAGTCCCCGGTCGGCCGCCAGGGCCCCCGCATGCTCGCGCGCCTCCTGGAACGTGTCGCCATGCTGCACGATGTTCGCCCCGAGCCGGCGGCAGGTGGCGACCTTGATGAGCGGCGCGAAGCGCGGCATCACGACCGTCACGGGCACGCCGAGCAGCGAGCCGTGGTAGGCGAGCCCGAGCGCGTGATTGCCGGCGGAGGCGGCGATCACGCCCCGCGCGCGCTGGTCGGCGCCGAGCGTGAGCAGGGCGTTGCGCGCGCCGCGTTCCTTGAAGCTCCCGGTGCGCTGGAAGTTGTCCAGCTTGCAGAAGACGCGCGCCCCGGTGATCTCCGAGAGCGGAATCGATTCCGGGCACGGGGTGAATGCAATGGCGTCACGGATACGCAGGTGGGCGGCCTGGACGTCGGCGAGGGAAACGCATTCCGGCATGGCACGAGCATGCGCACTCCGGTCGGGGATGCGAACGCGTTCTGGAGCCCCGTCCGGCCGCTCAGCGTCGGCAGCGGTAGATGAATGCGGGCGGAAGATTCCGCCAGACGATCGGCAGGATGCGGCACTCCGGGAAGACCGCGCGCAACTCGCGCCGGAACTTCACGCCGCTGGGCAGCCACGCCGCGTGCGCATAGGCGAAGGTCGCGAACCGCCCGCCGCGGCGCAGCGCGCGCCGGATCTGCTGCAGGATCGCGCGCTGTTGCTCGGCCGAGAAGAATACCCACGGGAGCCCGCTGACGATCGCATCAACCCGGCCGACGCGCCCCTTGCCGAGATGCCGGCACAGGCGCTCGGCGGAGTCGCAGACGATCCGCACGCGCGTCGATGGAAACGCGTCCTGGAGCGAAGCCGCAAGGCGCGGGTTGAGTTCCAGGGCAAGCAGACTGCTGCGGGCCGAAAGGCGGGCGACAATATCCGCGGTGAACGCGCCCGTGCCCGCCCCGAGTTCAACCACCAGGTCCGAACGCTCGATCCCCATGTCACGCACCATCGCCTCGGCCAGCTCGGGCGAACTCGGGCCAATGGCGCCCGTGGAGCGCGGATGTCGGGCGAATTCACACAGAAACCGCACGCGCTCGTGCAGCCGGAAGCGAAACGGGAGGTCGACGAGCGGTGTCGCGGTGCGTGCGACGGATTCTAGATGGGGAGGCATGAGCTCGTGGAGAGGCCTGGCGGCGAGCGCACCGAGCATGCTGAAAGAGCCGCTTGGATCAACTGGCTTCTGCCCGGGGTTTTACCTGAGATGCATCGTCCGCGAGGCCACATCGCGCGCAAGAAAACGCACGTTCTGCACTGGTCACGCCTGGCGGCGGCCGACAGGATCGGACCATGCGTGCGGCGCGAATGCTTGCTCTCCTCCTCAGTTTCATCAGCGGTCTGCCCCTTTTCAGTGCGGCCGGGGCCACCTCTGCCGCTGATCTCGACGCAGCGCTCGCCCGCGGCGCGCGCGAAGGAAAGCAGATCGTGATCGAGTTTTCCGGCCGCTCGTGGTGTCCGGCCTGCAAGGCGCTGACCAGCGAGGTGCTGACGACCGAGGCGTTTGCCGCATTCGCCGCCGACCGGATCGTCGTCACGCTCGACTATCCCCGCAAGAGCGAGCGCACGCCCGAGAAGATCGCAGCCGACCCCGAGCTCGCGCGCTTGGTGGCGCTTTGGAAAGCCTATGAGGTGGAGGGACTGCCCACCGTTGTGCTGCTCAATCCCGAGGGAAAGGAAATCGGCCGGATCCTGGGCTATGATGCGGGAACCGGCCCGGCGGCCTTCATCGCCGAACTGACGGGACGCTAGGTCGCCGCCGCGCGCGCGATCGTATTTTGCCACCCCGTTCCGCCGTGCGAGCCGCTGTGTCGTAGAAGATGCGGATGCGAATGGATCGCCTCGAAAACGGGCCGGGTTGCCGCACGCGGGGCTGGCGGCCGCCTGCGGGCCGTGCGACAACCGGTCGCGAAGGCGTCGGCGGTGAGAGGAGGCGTCTGCGCACGTCATGCTTCGGAGTGGAAACGATGACATAACACCAGGCGCGCAACTGTTCCCCGACGAACGGGCAATGGTTCGGGACGGGCGATGCGATCACGGACGCGCGGCCCGGCGGCATGACTCGTGCGCGGATTTGCGGCTTGGCGCGCGTGCCGGGCCCCGGCATTTCCGCGCCTGTGAGTCTGAACCGCTGCGAGGATTCCCTGCTCCGCTACGTATCCGATCGAGCCGACGAGAAACGATTCTGGCACGCGCGGGTCCTGGAGGCTGATCGCGCCGGAGGCTCATTGGTCGACCGCGTGGCGGCACTGGATGATCAACTCCGCGAATACGCCGCGGAGCGGGGGCGCGCGGACCCGGCGCTGCGCGACGCATTCGGCGACGGCCGCGTGAGCATGCGAAACCTCGCCCAGCATCTGCTCAACCTCTGGACTCCTCCCAAGCCCAAGGCGTCCCCGAAGCGTGGCGCCTGAATGCGCCCCGTGACCCATGGACCCGTCGAGCGAGCGCGAGGCCGTGGAGCGCTATGACCGCGCGGGCGGCGGCCCTTCGCCTTTTCCGCCCGTGCGCTGGCCGGATGTCGCCGCGACGGGCGAAAATCTCGCCCGGCTCGCCGAGGGTGTGCTCGCGGCGCGGTGCGATTTCGCGCGCGAGGCGTTCGGCCCGGACTTCGACAGCGAGGCACTCACCGATCGACTGAGCGAGGCGTGGCGCCTCGATGCGATGCAGGCGCGGTATGCGCCGGAAGGGCTGTATGTAAGAATCACCTACGCCGTGCGGGTGGTCCTGAGCGACGAGGACGACGGGGCGGAGGCGGTGGAGACGCTGGCGGTGGAGGGCGAGTTGTGCCTCTCGTTTTCCACGCGCCGGCATGCGCAGCCCTTCGTCGACTTCATGGGAGGACACATCGTTCGCGCCAGCGATGGCGCGGCTCGCCGCCTCGATCCGTTTGCGCTGCAGGTCGACCCGGAGTCCGCCGTGGCCTGGGGGTTGAACGGGGTGGACGAGCCGCCCGCCGGGCAGGGGCGGTAGCGCGCGCCGGCGCGCGGACAGGCTCAGTAGCTCCAGTTGAGCTGCGCGCTGACGATGTTCGCGCTGGACTTGTAACGGCCCACGAGGAGGTGGCCGGCGCCGTCGTTGCTGGTGATCCGCGCGTCGTCCATGAAGAGGTGCGCGTAGCCGATCTCGCCGTGGAGCTCCGCGTTGAACTGCCAGCCGGCACCGATGCAGGTCCAGATCCGGTCGGAATCGGGGATGCGTGCGGTGCGGTGTTCGGCATCAGGCACCGGCGTCTCGTTGTAGGCAAGGCCGGCACGCAAGGTCAGGCGATCGCCGCGCTGCCAGCGTGCGCCGACGGAGAGGATCGAGGCGTCGTCCCAGTTGTGCACCTGCGTCACATCGGGCGTCGCGGGGTTTTCGAAACCGATGGCGAGCTGGCGAAAACGCGACCACCTCCAGAAGCTCCAATCCGCGTAGATCGCGAGCTGCGGCGTGAGGTGATGCGCCACCGAGAGCGAGAAGATCTCGGGCAGCGTGAGCGGGGCGCGCACGGCCTGATCCGAAAATACGGGCGCAAAGGGCGCGGCCACGTCGGTGAATCGCACCCGGCCGCGGAGAGCGTGCTCCATCCGCGAGCGATAGTGCACGCCCAGGCGCGTGCCATCGGTGATCTCGACCAGCGCGCCGACATTGAAGCCGGTGGTCGTATCATCCCCACGGATGCGTGCGACGGCGTCGGATGAGCCGGGCGCGAAACCGGCGATGCCCGCGCCGTACGCGATCAGGCCGAGGTCGATGGCATTGGAGAGTTCGGCGTCCGCCGACTGGTGGTCGATGCCCAGGCCGAGCGAGAGCCGCGGCGTCACGCGCCATCCGAGCGCGAGACTGGCGTTCATCGTCACGAGCTCCGACTTGAGCGCCTGGTAGCGGCCTGCCCAGTCTGGCGCGTAGTTCGTGGCCAGCCCGAAGGGTGCGCTGATGCCCGCGCCAAGCGTGAGGGTGGGCGAGATGGGGTAGGCCATGTAGGCCACCGGGATGAGCTTGTCCACGCCGGCGTCGCCCCCGTTCGAACCGGGTGTCGGCAGCAGGCCGGCGGTCGTGGAGCCGTCATTGGTGAAGCGCGCATCGAGCATCACGTACGAGGCTGCGGCGATCACCTCGCCGTGCTCCAGGAACGTCAGCCCGGCCGGATTATAGTACACGGTGGACGCATCTTCGGCTGAGGCAGCACCGCTGAAGGCGTTGCCGAGGTGGGCGCCGTTTTGCATCGTGAGGGCCATGCCGCCGGCGAATGCGGCGGGCGAGCCCAGGAGCGTGCATGCGGCCAGAGCCCCGAGGGAAGCGCGGCCGCGAGCGAGGGAAGCGACGAGAGGGTGCATGATGGTCGGACGAACGTTGCGAACACCAGGGGTTCCGGCCTGTGGCGGGCCGAAGGTGGGCGTTGGAATGTAGACCGGATAAGTCAGTGGCAAGTTTAGTAAAATCTGCGGGAATGTCCCTAGGTGGATTGAGGGAGCCTGCGCATCGCGTCACGTTCCGGTGCTGCCTGCTCGCGGACCCGATGCCGGCTCCGGAGGCACTTGGGGCTGGCGGGTGGGCGGACCGCCGCTTTGCTCGCGCGCCATGGTCATCCAGTTCCCGACGCGCGACTACGCCGGCTACGTCTTCGATCTCGACGGGACGCTCATCGATTCCATGCCCGTGCACTTCGCGGCATGGACTGCCGGGCTGCGCAATTCTGGGTTCGCGCACGAGTTCACGGAGGAGTTGTTCTATTCACTGGGCGGTGTGCCGACCATGCGGATCGTCGAAATCCTCAACGAGCGGCATGGCACGCACATGGACCCGGAAGCGGTGATGCACGAAAAGGAGCGCATCTACCTGGAGATGCTGCCTGGCGTGCCCCGCATCGTGCCGGTGGTGGCATTTGCCGAACGTGCAGTCGCGAAGGGCATTCCTGTCGCCATCGCATCGGGCGGGCCGCGTCCGGTCGTGACCACCGCCCTGCGGGGCGCAGGGCTCGATGGCCTGTTTCCGATCGTCGTCACGCCGGAGGACGTCACGCACGGCAAGCCCTCTCCGGAGATGTTCCTCCTCGCCGCGCAACGCATGGGCGTGTCTCCGCGTGAGTGTCTCGTGCTCGAGGACGCAGAGCTGGGCCGCCAGGCCGCTGTCGCGGCCGGCATGGACTACGTGCTCGTACCCCAGCCGGGGCAGCGGTAAGCGGGAAGCTAATAGCTATAAGCAGTAAGCAGTAAGCGGTAAGCGATAGGCGATAGGCGGTAGGCGGTAGGCGATGAGCGGTAGATTTCTCGCGTACCGGAAATGTAATGACGCACGCCGCGCCATCTTCCACCAAGCCTGCAGCCCGTCGTTCGCGGCTGATTCTCAGGTAGCAGTTCAAAGCTTTTGGCTTATCGCTTACAGCTTACAGCTTTCAGCTCCCCGCTACTTCCGTCTTCCGCGTCTCAGGATATCAACGACGATCCAGACGCCGAGCAGCGCCGACAGGACATAGCCGAGCACCCCGAGGACGGGGAAGCCGAACAGCTTGGGCTCGATGTCGCGCGTCATGATCAGCGACGAGCCCACGATCAGCGCCCCGACGATCACGCCGATGGTGATCTTGTTGGAGGCATCATTGATCGAGTCGTCGAGGCCCTCGAGGCCGCGGTGCTGGAAGTTGATCGTGGTGCTGCCTTCCTCGAGCAGGCGCAGCACCCGCTGGAGTTCGCCCGGAAGCTCCTGGATGCGCGTCATGCTGGTGGCCACCGACTGCCGCAGGGAGCGCCAGAGATTGCGCGGATCGCGGCGCTCGCGCATGAGTTCGTCCACCGCGGGCTGGAAGGCATCCCGCAGGCTGAAGTCGGGATCGAGCGCGGCGCCGGATTCCTCGACGGATAACACGGCCTTCGCGACGAGGGCGTAGTCGCGCGCGACCTCGATCCCGTTCTTACCGAATATGTGCAGCAGGCGCAGCATGGCGCGGCCGATCTGGCCTGTGCCGGTGGCGGGATTGAATGTCTCCCGCAGCGCGTAGAGGATCTCGCGTTCCATCTGCCGCGTGTCGATGCGGCTGCCGGCCACGCGACCCAGGTCGGTGGCGACGCGCACGACCTGCGCGGAATCGCCTTGGAGGAACGCGCCGAAGAGGTCGACAAGCGTGTAGCGCATCCGCCGCGTGAGCTGCCCGACCAGTCCCCAATCGAGGAAGCAGACACGACCCTCGGGGGTGACCAGGACATTGCCGCCATGCGGATCCGCATGGAACAGCCCGTCGACGAGGATCTGGTGGAAGATCGACGAGGCGCCGCGGCGCGCGATCTCCCGGGCAGCCGGCGAGCCCGACTCGAGCGCCGTGGGTCGTCGCCCTTCCACCCACTCCATCACCAGCACCGTGCGCGAAGAGAACTCCTCGTACGGACGAGGCGCGGTGACGCCGGCCGGATCGGGATTCTGGAGAAGAAACAGCGCGGCATTGCGCGCCTCGATGCGGAAATCCAGCTCACGCTCGAGGCCCTCGCGTAGTTCCTCCATAATGACAGGGAGGTTGTAGGGCCGAAGGTCCTCCACGCGCTGATGGGCCTGCTTGGCGAACCACAGGAGCAGCTCGAAATCCGCCTCGATGGTTTTGCGGATGCCGTGACGCTGGACCTTGACGGCCACGCGCTCGCCGGTCGATCGAAGCGTCGCGCCATAGACCTGGGCGAGCGAAGCGCTCGCGATCGGCTGGCGCTCGAAATTCGAAAAGATCTCCTCCGGCGGGAAAGGCAGTCCCGCCATCAACACCGGCTCCATTTCGTCGAACGGCACCGGCGTGACTGCGTCCTGCAGCTTGCGCAGCTCGAGGATCAGCGGTTCGGGCAGCGCGTCGGGTCGCATGCTCAACATCTGCCCGAACTTCACGAACGTCGGGCCGAGTTCCTCGAGCACGGTTCGCGTGCGCTCCCAGATCGTGAGCCGCTCGCGCGGCTTGGGGACGAGACGCTGCAGCCAGCCGGCCGGTGGCTCCAGCTTCTGCAGGAGGTCGGCAAAGCCGTTGCGGAAAAGCACGGCCGCGATCTCGCGGGCGCGGCCCGCATTGGCCAGCAGGTCGAAGGGTCTCATGAGCGCAACGCGCGGACGGGAGGCTCGAGGCCAAGGGTGACGCACGGCCTGTTCGAGCCCGACAGATCCCGGGCCCGGCGCCGCTCGCCCCTCGCCCCCAGCCTTTGGCCGGGCACAGCCCGGCCGATCATTTCGCCTGGGTCGCGCGCAGGTGGGTGTTGAGGTTCGCGACCTCGATCTCCAGCGCGAGGAGACGCTTTTCAAGGGACTCGACGCGGTCCTTCTGGCCCACGCCGGCCTTCTCCAGCAGTTCCTTCACCGCGTCCTGCACCTGGCGTGAACTCCGCTCAAATTCGGCACGGCCGTCGTCCGCTACTTTCGAGGCCATGGCCTTGGCTTCGTCAGCCGTGACCTTGCCGCGCTGCACCCACTCGGAAAGGGCGTCCTCGACCCTGTCTTTTGTTATCAAAGCCGCCCCAACGCCTGCCAGCATCGTCTTCTTGATAGCATCGATCATAGCAGCTCGAAGGATAGCCTCAGGTGCACAGTTCGGCAAATGCAATTGGGCACCCGTACCCGGCCGCGCACTTCGGGCGCGGCCTCGACTTGCTGGACCGGGCGCCAAAGCCCCGGCGTGGGCCTCCCCGCGTCGCGCCGTTCTCGCTGGATGCCTAACGCGTGTTCTGGCCGCGGAGCCGCCAGTCCGCCATCAGGACCGCGGCCGCGATCGCGGCGTTGAGCGATTCGGCCCGTCCGTAGGCCGGAATCCGTACGCGGTGCGCGAGCTGCGCGGCGACTTCTGCCTGAATGCCATGGGCCTCGTTGCCGATCACGAGCACCGTGTGCTCGGGCCAGCGAAAGTCCTCCAGCGCGGTGCCATCGAGCGCCGCCCCGACCGCGGCGAAACCGCTGCGGCCGAGCACGGCGAGGGACGCAGCCAGCGGACCGGGTTGTGCGATCGGTAGATGAAACAAGGAACCCATGGTGGAGCGGACCACCTTGGGGTTGGAGGGTTCAGCCGACCCGGCCCCGAGGACCACGCCCGCGGCGCCGAACCAATCCGCGGTGCGGATGATCGTGCCGACGTTGCCTGGGTCCGCCAGGCCGTCGAGCGCCACGACGAGCGCCGGCGCGGTGGTCGTGCCCGCGTCGAATGATGCGGCCGGACGCCAGGGAACCACCGCGGCCACGCCGGGCGGCTGCACGGTGTCCGTGAGTCGTGCGAGCTGGTCCGGGCTGGCCTCGAGAAACTCGCGCGCGACCTCGCGCGCGCGATCGAGCAGCGCCTCCTCCCGCTCGGAACGGGGCGCGCCGGTCGCGACCAGGACGCACTCCGGCGGCTCGGCGAGCGAGAGGGCTTCCTCGAGCCAGCGCCAGCCCTCCACGAGCAGGAGCCCCTGAGCGATCCGCTCCTTCTTGCGGGTCAGCTGCAGCAGGGATTGAAAGCGCGTCTTGGACAGCACGGCCCAAGGCTTGGACAGGCGCACCTCGACCGCGAGAACGTTGCGCGAGGCCCGGGCCCGCCACGCGCGTTACACGGGCGCGTCAGCCGGGGAGCCGGATGGTCTTCGGCCTGTGCGCCCGGCCACGCGCCGCAGCACCGGTCGAAGGGAGAAATAGACGAGCGCAAACAGAAGGGGCGCAGTGAGCAGCCAGCCCGTGAACGCATGCCAGCCCGCCCGTCCGAAGCGGTCCAGAAACGCCACGAATGTTTCGTCGCGAAACACGCGCAGCATCTCGGCCACGGTGAAACGATCCTCGCCGGCCCGCCACACCTGTTCCCCAAGGCGTACATAGACCAGGATCAACACCACCTGAAGCGGCCCGAGGAGTTGGTTGATCGTCTGAAGGATCGGCTGGTTCATCCGGAGCCACAACCCGACCACGAGGTTGAGCGCGCTGGTCGTGCCGAAAAAGGGAAACAGCGAACACACCGTGCCCACGCCAAGGGTGCGCGCCACCTTCTCCGCCGTCACGCCCTGCGTGAGGAGCGCGATGATCGGTGCGACGATGCGGCGCCGCCAGAACGACGGACGTGTGGATGCTTCCAGCGCGGAGTGCACGGGCGCCGAGCTTGGGGCTGCGGCCGTCCCGGTGCAGCTGTGAAAGTGCGCTTCCGGCGCGGAATCAGCATCGCGCTCCTGGACAGTGCCCGTATTCACGCAGCGTTTCAGGCCCGCGGAGGCTCGCCGGGCGACTGGTTCGTCTCCGACTGCCCGTCGAGCTCGGTCACGTCCTTGTGGATCGCGGTTCCCTCGGTTCGCTGCGGCAGGTTCGCCTGCGACGCGGTGGCCGTCGCCACGGCCATGGCGGCGGCGGCGGGAACGACCTTCTTCAACTGGGCGAGGTCCATCGATGGCGCCGTCGAGCGGGCCGCGGCCGCCACCGACTTGTGATGATCCGCCAGGACGCCCTCCTCGAGGATCGATTTCGGCACCGGCTTGAGTCCCCAGATCAACCGCGTCCAGGAGAGCGCCTTGAGTCCCCAGTAGGTCGGGTCGATTTCCCACCAGTAGAATCCGTTGCGGGTGCAGCTCTGGTAGCGGTGGTGGTTGTTGTGCCAGCCCTCGCCCAGGCAGATGATCGCGAGGATGAAGCTGTTGCGAGAGTCGTCGCTCGTCTTGAAGCGGCGGTCGCCCATCAGGTGCGCCATGGAGTTGATGCAGGACGTGCCATGGAAGAGCGCAGTCGTGCTGATGAAGAATCCCCAGGCCAGCATCTGCCAGCCGTTCGTGCCGAGGCCGGGAGCGTAACGTTCGAGGAGTACCCCGAATCCGAATACAGCGCTGGCGAAGAGCACCGGGACGACCGAGTCGAACCGGTTCAGGAAGACCAGTTCGGGGAACTTCGCGAGATCGCGCACCTTGGAGTAGTCGGTCGGGAAGTTGCGGCGGCTGGTGATCCAACCGATGTGCGACCAGAGAAAGCCGTGCACATGCGGGGAATGCGCGTCCTCCTCCTCGTCGGAATGCTGGTGGTGATGGCGGTGATGATACGCCCACCACAGCGGGCCGCGTTGCACCGTCGTGCCGCCCCAGAGCGCGAGCAGGAACTGCCCGAGGCGCGAGGTGCTGTAGGTCTTGTGCGAGAAGTAGCGGTGGTAGATGCCCGTCACCGCGAACATGCGCACGAAGTACAGCGCGACCGCGGTCCAGACCGCCACCGGACTCCAGCCATGCCAGAGCACGAGCAGACAGCCCGCGTGGAGGATGATGAACGGGATGCAGCGCACCCAGTCGACCTTGTCCGGCTGCTCGCGCACGTGCGCGGCACCCTCCGGGCAATAATCGGCATCAATCCACTGGATCAGCGAGGCGAAGCGTGAGCGGCGGCGCGAGGCGACGGGCCGGGACGGAGAAGACGATGATGTAGACACGGCAAGACAGCTGCACCGGAGCGGGGGCGCCGGAGCGAAACGGCGCGAAAGAAGAACGCGTTTTGCCGGAGCGCAAGGCGTCTCCACCGGTTTGGCACCGCTTCGGCTCCCGGCTTCGGCAGGCATAAGCACGAGTCGGGCGGCGTGACGCGCCACCGCACCACGGCTTATGGGCCAAGTGCCGACCTGGGTGGGTGGACGCTTCTCGATTCGGTTTCGCGCCCGCGCAGGCATCCTGTTTGGATCGAACTGCGCCGCCGACCATGAGAAAAATCATCCACCTCGACATGGACTGCTTCTATGCCGCCATCGAGGTGCGCGACGCGCCGGAGTTGCGCGGGCAGCCGGTGGCGGTGGGCGGGGCCGGCCCGCGCAGCGTGCTCACCACCTGCAACTATGAGGCACGCAGGTTCGGCGTGCGCTCGGCCATGCCGGGTTTGATGGCCCTGCGCAAATGCCCGCACCTGATCATCGTGCCCGTGCATTTCGACAAGTATCGCCGCGAGTCCCGCCGCGTGCGCACGCTCATGGAAGCATTCACGGAAATCATCGAGCCGCTCTCGCTCGACGAGGCCTACCTCGATGTCACCGCGCGGCCGGAATCCGGCGCGGAGATCGCGCGCGAGCTGCGCCGGCGCATCTACCGAACCACCGGATTGACTGCCTCGGCCGGTATAGCGCCGAACAAGCTCCTGGCTAAGATCGCCAGTGATTGGAGGAAACCAAACGGCCAGTTCGAGATTCCAGCCGGGGACGTCGCGGCCTTCATGCGCGACCTGCCCGTGGGCCGCATCTGGGGCGTGGGGCGTGTCGCCGCGGAACGCCTCGGTCGCGAGGGCGTGCGCACCTGCGGCGAGATGCAGGCGCTGCCGGTCTGGCGATTGCAGGAGCTCTTCGGCAGCTGGGGATCGGAACTGTATCACCTCTGTCGCGGCGACGACGCGCGTCCGGTCGAGGCCCACCGCGAGCGCAAGTCCCTCAGCACCGAGACCACGTTTCGCGAGGACCTCCGGACCCTGGACGAATGTCGTGCCGCGCTCGAGCCGCTGTTCCACGAGATGGTCGCGGACCTGCGCAAGCACGCGGGCGTCAGGCGCGTCACCGGCGTGGTGGTGAAGATCAAGTTCGCGGACTTCACCCACACCACCGTGGCCCGCAGCGGCGCGCAACCCGAGCTGCGCGTCTACCGGGAGTTGCTGGAAAAGGGGTTCGGGCGCAGCGGCCAGCCCGTGCGCCTGCTCGGCGTCGGCGTGAAGTTCGCGGAGGAATCCGCCGAGGAGGAGACTCAGCTTGAACTCCCGCTGTTCTCCGCTCGCGCCACAATGTCAATCAATGATTGACATTGTGGCGGCGAGAGCGGGATTGAACCCGGCGGGGCGGAAGGGAAAGTGGGTGGCATGCATCGACGTCCCCTGCTGGAGCGGCTAAAGGACTACGCGCCCTGCGACGCCGACGACGCGGCCTGTGTGCGGCGTTTCGCGCACTTCGTCCGGACGCAGCCCCGCTGCTTCGAGCGTGCCCTCGCCGTCGGGCACGTGACCGGGTCGGCGTGGATCGTCGATGCCCCGGGCGGGCGGGTGCTGCTCACGCATCATGCCAAACTCGACATCTGGGTGCAGCCCGGCGGGCACTGCGACGGCGACCCGGACGTCGCGGGGGTCGCGCGGCGGGAGGCGGAGGAGGAGACCGGGCTTACCTCGCTCCATATGGTGGATACGGCGATCCTCGACCTCGACATCCACCCGATTCCTGCGCGCGGCGAGGTTCCGGCCCACGAGCATTTTGATGTGCGGTTCGCCTTCCGCGTGCCCGAGGGGGCGAGCGAGGCCTTCGTCGTAAGTGGGGAATCGCACGCGCTGGCGTGGGTTTCCCTGGGCGAGCTCGAGTGCTACACGCGCGAACGTTCGGTGCTTCGGATGCGCGCGAAGTGGATCGGGCGCAGGAGCTGAACGCGCTCAGCGCCCGGGCAGATGGACGGGCGGTGCGGTCCAGACCGCGGCATTCCTGCGAAAGACCTCCTCGGCCCAGCGCAGGTTCACGACGATGAGCGGGAAGAGCGCCGGCACGAGATTGCGCACCTCGGTCATCCAGCTGAACAGCGCGCTCGAGCCGACCATCGCGAGGACCAGCAGGAGGCAGGTCCACTGGAACGGCCGGTCCATCAGGCGCCACCCGAGGATGGCCCCGGGCGTCAAGATGCCGAGCGTGAGAAGATAGAGCGGGAGCCAGTGCCGGTACCAGGCGGTCATGTTGTCCCAGACGTGCCCGAGCGGAACCCCGCTGAGCTCGGTGAAGGCGCCGCGGCCTTCGCTCAGGCGAATGCGAATGAGCGCCGCCAGCAGCACCGCCACGGCGAGATAACCGGCGGCGGTGACCACCGAGCGCAGCGTGATCCGGTCGCGGAACGCCCGCAAGACGGCCATGACGATCACCGACTCCTTGGCGTAGACGCCAAGGAAGAGCGCAGGTCCGAACGGGGGCTCGTAGCGCCGCGCAAGGCAGAAGAGGCACAACACGAAGGTCAGGTGTGAGGCCGGGTCCACGAACTGCCCGGCGTAGTGCTGGATCGTCGACGGATAGATCGCGACAAACGCCAGCATGCATCCAGCGGCCGCCGCCGCCGACATGTAGGTGCGCGCGTAGCGGAAGAGCAGCACCAGCATCGTCGCGTTGGCCGTGATGCGGTAGAGGATGCGGCCGAAGGCGAACTCTCCGCTGGCGCCGTGCAGGAGCGCCACGATGTTGTCGGTGAGAAACCGGTACGAATGCGGCGTGAAACCCCGTTGCATGCGCAGGATCCCGCCGTGCATCCACCATTGCCAGGTCGTGTTGTTCTCCGTCTCCGAGGGCGGCAGGTAGTGGCCCTTGTCGACGTACCAGTAGTGGATGTTCTCGCACAGGCAGGCTCCCGCCAGCGCCACTAGGATGATCGCAAGCCGGCCGCGGCGCCCGAGCGGCTCGGTCCAGATCGCTCCGGTCACGAAGAGCACCGGTATCACCAGCAGCGACCATTTCACGATGAGCCGCGCGCCCTCGTGGCTGATGAGCGGGCGCGAGAACGTGCCTGGCCAGATCATCGGCAGCGCGCACAGGCCGCCAAACAGGAGCACGCCAAGGTACCAGCCGGCATAATGGCGCCAGGAGGGGTGGGACATGCGGTTGATTCATCGTCTCGGCCCGCTCGCGGCAAGGCCGTTGTGCCGCGTCGGCGCGTGCCGGACGTACACGGAGGGTGGCTCCTTTGAGTCAACGTGCGCGGGATGAGAACCGCGCGCCCGTCGCGCGCCGGTCCCGCGGTCCGGGTCGCGCCCCCGCGATGCGCGTGCCTTGCCTACCGACGTGGTGGCTGGGGCTTGATCCGGCTCGTTCCGCCGCCGGGATGACCGTCGATGCTGATACGGCCGGCACCTGCAAGAACCAGGGCAAGAAACGCCGCCAGGTAGAGGAAGGCCAGTTCGCCGCTGCCCGGGCCGGTGAGCGCCATCTTGTGCACGGCATACCACGCCACGCCCATCGTCAGTGCTGAACCCACCGCGGCGAGGCGCGTGACAAAGCCCATGATCAGCAGGATGGGGCAGAGGACCTCGCCGCACAGCGCGAGGATCAGACTCCAGGTCGAGCCGACGCCGAGCGGGTCCAGGAACGAGCCGGAGAGTTCGGAATAGTTGATCAACTTGCCCCACCCATGAAGCACGAGCAGCGAACCGCCGAACCAGAGGCGCAGCAGAAGAAGGGCGAAGTCCGCGCTGGCCGGAATGAACGTGAGTTGGAAGAAGCGAATGAGGGTCGTCATGGCGTGTGTGATCCCGCGGAAGCCGGACGAAAGCGCCTCAGCCGGTCCGACGCGACCGTTTTTCGGTCGTGCCACCGGACGTCCCGTGTGTTCACGTGGACGGATGAAGCGTGCACTCGTTGTGTGGGGCGGCTGGGAAGGCCACCAGCCCGGGCAGCAGGCCGAGTTCTGGGGCGCCTGGTTGCGCTCGCAGGGATTCGAGGTCGAGATCGCGGACAGCACCGAGGCCTACGGCGACGCCGAGCACCTCGCGCGCCTGTCGCTGATTGTGCCGATGTGGACCATGGGTGTGATCACGCCGGAGCAGTCGAAGGCGCTCTCGGGCGCGGTGCATTCCGGCGTGGGGCTCGCCGGGTTTCACGGGACGATGGGCGACGCATTCCGTGCCGACCCGAACTACCAGTTCATGGTGGGCGGCCAATGGGTGGCCCATCCCGACGACATCCGGGACTACGTGGTGAACATCACGCGCCCCGACGATCCGATCGTCGCGGGTCTGCGCGATTTCCGCATGCGCAGCGAACAGTATTACATGCACGTCGACCCCGCCAACGAGGTGCTCGCCACCACGCGTTTCGAAACGCACTCGGCGCCGTGGATCAACGGCACGGTGATGCCCGTGGTCTGGAAACGCCGGCATGGCGCCGGCCGCGTTTTCTACTGCTCGCTCGGACACGTCGTGGCCGATTTCGACGTCCCCGAGGCACGTACCATCGTGCAGCGCGGCATGCTCTGGGCGGCAGGCGGTGCGCCGCGGAGTTGAGACGAGCGGCCCGGCGCGATGGGCCGAGAAATTGACGGTAAGCGCCTTCTGGTCTCTGGGCTTGTGCCGTCAGTCTCCCCGGCTCTGACTTCCGGCCTCCAGCCTCGCCGTCCCTGACCTCTTTCCATGTCCGATTCCATTCCCAACGTCCTTGCTGAACGCTACGCCTCGCCCGCCATGCGCGCGATATGGTCGGCGCAAGGCCGCATCCTGCTCGAGCGCGACCTCTGGCTCGCGGTGATGAAGGCGCAACGCGATCTCGGGCTCAAGATCCCGGCGGCCGCGATCGCCGACTACGAACGCGTGAAGGGCGAGGTCGACCTGGCGTCGATCGACCGCCGCGAACGCACGCTCCTGCACGACGTGAAGGCGCGCATCGAGGAGTTCAACGATCGCGCCGGCCGCGAGTTCATCCATCTGGGGATGACCAGCCGCGACCTGACGGAAAATGTCGAGCAGCTCCAGGTGCTGCGCGGGCTTGAGCTCATCCGCACCAAGGCCGTGGCCGCGCTCTCCCGCCTTGCCGCGCGTGCGAAGTCCACCCGCAGCGTCATGGTCACCGGGCGTACGCACAACGTCCCGGCCCAGCCAACCACCTTTGGCAAGCGTCTGGCCATGGCGGGCGAGGAACTCCTCGCCGGCCTCGAGCGGCTCGACCAGCTCATCGCGCGCTACCCGGCGCGCGGCCTCAAGGGGGCGGTCGGCACGCAGCTCGACCAGACCACGCTCTTCGAGGGCGATGCCGCCCGGGCGGCGCGCCTCGAGCAGCGGTTGATGAAACACCTCGGCCTGCGCCGGGTGCTCGGTTCGGTGGGGCAGGTGTATCCGCGGAGCCTGGACTTCGACGCCGTGACCGCGCTCCACCAGGTCGGGGCCGCCGCGGGCAGCTTCTCCACGACCGTTCGGCTCATGGCCGGGCTCGGCCTGATGACGGAGGGTTTCAAGAAGGGCCAGGTCGGCTCCTCGGCCATGCCCCACAAGGTCAACTGCCGAAACTGCGAGCGTATCCACGGATTCATGACCATCCTTTCCGGGCACGTCGCCATGGCCGCACAGCTCTCGGGCGGACAGTGGAACGAGGGGGATGTCTCCTGCTCCGTCGTGCGCCGGGTGCTGCTGCCGGACGCATTTTTCGCCCTCGACGGACTGCTCGAGACCTGGATCACCGTGCTGGACCAGTTCGAGATCTTCCCCGCGGCCATCCGCGCGGAGAATGAGCGGCAGCTGCCGTTCCTCGCCACGACCACGATCCTGATGGAGGCGGTCAAGCGCGGCGCCGGTCGTGAGACCGCCCATGCCGCGATCAAGGAGCATGCCCTGGCCGCCGCCAAGGCCCTGCGCGACGGCGCTGCGGGTCAGGCGGAGGTGGGGCTGCTCGAGCGACTCGCGGGCGATGCGCGGCTCGGGCTCACGCGCACACAGCTTGGCGCGCTCCTGGCCGACCCGCGGCGGTTTGTCGGCGCCGCCCCGACCCAGGTGGATGCGTTCTGCGCCGCCGCGCGCGGCTGGGTGCGTCGGTTCCCTGCCGCCCGCGAGTTCCAGCCGGCACCGCTACTCTGAACCTGGAGAGAACAGCCGGATCTGGAGATCGCGGAGGCCAGGGCGTGTTTTCAAACCCGTGGTCTGGTTCAAAACGATCGACCAGCCTCTGAAGTGAAGGGCCGGGCTCCCGAGGCTGTCTCGCAGCCGTCGGCGAGGTCCGACGATAGCGGCTAATTCTTCTTCCAGGCGTCGAACGCGTCCTTGTGCCGATGCTGCAGGATCGCACGGACCGCCTCGCGACTGCGGCTTCGCTCGACCAGACGCGCGGCGAGCGCCTCGGGCTTGTCCAGTTCCCGGAAGAACTCCTGCAGGAAACGGAGCGAATCGCGGCGGTCGCGCTCCTTGAGCAGCGGTGTCGTCGACCACAGCGTGACGATCTCATCCTGACGGGCCCGGATCAACGCGAGTGTTTGTCCGACGACTTCCGGCTGCGTGTCCAAGCCGCGATACGCGCGGTCGGTGACCCGCGTGACACCGGCACGCGGATCGGGTCGGGCGTTCGGCGCCTCCACCAACCCGCTCATGCCAAAATCGTAGGGCACCGGGATGAACGTGCCCTCGCGCGAGGCAAACGCCACGACGCGGGCGCCCTGGCAGCACGAGTCGGTGCCTGCCGTGAAATCGAAGTCCGTGTTGCCGATCATGTATTGGAACACCTCCGCGAGATTGAGCGCGGCGGGATCGAGAAACTCCGGCAGGACGATGGTGCTGTCCACCAACGTGCCTCCCAGGCGCTGGGCCAACGCTTCGTCATCCTCGAGGAAAAATGCCGGGCGGTCGGTCAGTTGGGACGACTTATCCGTGTAGACGTAATCCACCATCGCGGGCCGCACCCGGAAGCTCGCGGGCGTGAGCATGCCGTAGGTTCGGTAGGCGAGGTACTCGCGGAAGATGAAACGGTCGAGCGCGGCGCGGCTGTCCTGACAGGGCGCCACGAGGGCGACACGATCGATGTTCTCAAAAATCGTGCCCGCGGTTTGCGCGCGATCGAACCGGACCCAGAAGCTCGGAAACTCGCAATTCTCGCCCAGGGCGCGACTGCGGCTCCGGGCCTGGATCTCGACGTCCAGCGAGCGCCCCGCGCCGTCGGAATTGATGAACTTCAGGGTCGCATCCAGCCAGACGCTGGTGCCCGGATTTTGCTGGGTGAGCGCGAGAAACGGGCCCTGGAGCTGAATCGTCAGGGCGGCGTCGGAGCCGAACAGGGGCGGGCGTTGCCCGGTGGATTGGGGATGGACGATTGACGTGCCAAGGCACGCGAAAAGGGATAGCAGGAAGAGTCGCGCGCGGTCCATGGGTCCCGAGGATGTCAGGCACCTCGTTTGAATGCAACGCGCGATGCATCCGGTGGATCGGAAATGCCGTCGGCACCTTTCGGGCGCTGGCCGGCCCCCAATCGGGCTGCGGCGAACATTCGCTCCGGCCCTCACCGAGACTGTCGGCGAGCGCCCCGACGCGCCTATCAGGTGGGTTGCGGATCTCAACCGTTCCGGCGTGACCATGAGCAGACCTTCTGCCATCTAGAACCCAGCTGATCATTAGCCGCCGTTTGGCCGGTCAATAGACGATTGATTGTCGCCAAGGGACGGTAGGTGATGCCCCACACCACGTGCTAAGCTCCCACCCAAGCCGCACTTCCGCCTTGACGAACGCCGTTGGTTTAGCCGCCGGCCGGTCGCCCGGGGAGGATTCGTGGCTGAACCAATCCGCTACCTGCATGCTTCCACGTTCCGGACCCTCCACCCAAGGGCGATGGACGACCCTCGCGACGAGCGCATCGCGCGAGGGCGGAAGACAATGCATGGCGGGCGCTGACAACCCTGCAGGAACCCTGATCGGCGCCGACGCCGGTCCCCCTTGGAGACTTCGAACATGAACATCCGCAAGCGCCGGCTGGCGCGTTACGTGATTCCGGGCGCAGTGGCCATATGGGCTGTTGCAGTCATCTCGTGTACGTCTGTGAACCGCGTCACGGTGGTGCCCCCGACTATCCCGGGCGCGACGTTCGTCGGCTCCGACGACTGTTCCGCCTGCCACGAGTCGATCACCCGCAAGTTCGTCGGCGCGACGCACGCGAAGCTCCACGTCGAGGGTGGCAACGCCGAGGAGATCGGCTGCGAATCCTGCCACGGCCCGGCCAGCGTCCACGTGCAGAACGGCGGCGGCCTCTTCAACATCGTCAACCCCGGCCGCAGTCCCGAGACCTGCTTTGAGTGCCATCTGGACAAGCGCGGTGAGTTCTCACTCGCGAATGCCCACCCGGTGATGTCCGGCGACATGAGCTGCAGCGACTGCCACAACCCGCACGAGGGCAAGGCCTCGGATGGGGGCGCCCAGCTTCTCACCGTCAACGACGGCTGCGTGCAGTGTCACTCGGCGCAATCCGGCCCGTTTGTCTTTGAGCACGAAGCCTCCCGCGAAGGCTGCACGGTCTGCCACAACCCGCACGGCTCGGTGAACCAGAAGATGCTCAAGACGCGCAATTCCACGCTCTGCCTCCAGTGCCACGTGCAGGAGCAGACCGCCAACGGTGTGTTCATCGGCGGCCGCGACCACGGCTCCGGGGCGACATCCTTCCTTTCGCAGGGCACCTGCTGGTCGAGTGGCTGCCACGAGGCAGTCCACGGATCCCACGCGAGTTCGTCCCTGCGGTTCTGATCCCCCCCGAACCACGAAACACCAGAGGACCTACCCATGACAGCCTCGCTTCACGTTCGGACGCTCTTCCGCACCGGGACTCTCGCCTCCCTGTTCCTCGCCGCGCTCGCGCCTGTCCGCGCCTACGACGTGCCCATCGCTCCGGAACTCGACCCCAACTCGACGAAGGAGAACTGGCTCTCCCTCTCCGGCGGCGCCTTCATCAGCCTGGACGGCCATGAGGGATCCTACCAGCGCCGCCACCAGCACGAAGGTGCCGGTTTCGGCGGAGTGGACTCATTCCGCTATGTGCGTTCGCTCGAGAACGACCGCACCCTGCGCATCGATGGCAAGGCGGTCGTCGGCGACGGCGATTACGCAGTCCGTGCCGTGCTGCGCGATGAGAACAACGGCTGGTATCTCGAGGCCGGTTTCCGCGAGTCGCGCGTGTTCTACGTCGGTTCGGGCGGCTACTCGCCCGGCGCGCTCTGGATCCAGCCGATCGACGACCAACTTGCCATTGATCGGGGCGAATACTGGCTCGAGGCCGGCTACGAGCGCGACGCCTGGACATTCAAGATCCGCGGCAGCCGCCGCTATCGCGAGGGTGAGAAGGATTCCACCATGTGGGGCGACACGATCTTCGCGGGCGTCGGCACCGCCAGCCGCAAGATCGTACCGACGCTGCTCGATATCGACGAGACGCGGACCAGCCTCGTCCTCGACCTCGGCTACGAGACCGAGACGATGGAGGCGGGCGCGGGCCTGCGTTTCGAGAACATCGAGATCGACAACACCGCCTACAGCCTGCGCAACCCCGGCCAGCCCAACCCGACCGGCTCCGGCCAGCGCTGGCAGCGCACCGAGACCGGCTCGGATTCCGACCTGTTCTCGGGGCACGTGTTCTCGGTCTTCGGCGTGGGCGACCGCCTGACCCTCTCGGGCGCGGCCTCCACCACATCGATCGACACGACCCTCTCGGGCAACCGCGTCTTCGGCGCCACGCCGGATGCCCCGTATGTGGCCAACTTCCCGCGCGTCAGCACCGGCCACGGATTCAACGACATGCACGGCAACACCCAGTGGGACCAGTGGGTCCTTGTCGGCAACGCCGTTTACGTTCCGGCGAAGAACTGGACGATCAACGGCGGCCTCCGCTTCGAGAACCAGACGCAGGATTCATTTTCTGAATACCTCGAGACGGCCGGCCCCGCCAACAACCCGCTCGAGGAGCCTTTCGAGCAGGAGGGAGAGCGCGAGTTCGACGAGTTCCTCGCCACCCTCGAGGCCAACTACAGAGGCATCAGCAACTGGGTGTTCACACCCTTCGTTGAATACGCCGCGGGCGAGGGCAACCTCGTCGAGCACCAGATCGAGGGGCACGCCCCGGCCGCGATCGTGCTGATCGACCGCGATACCGATTACGAGCGCGACTACCTCAAGTACGGCCTCACCGCCCGCTGGTATCCGTCGCGCATGTTCAACACCGCCGTCGGTGCCTACCGCAAGGAACGCAACAACTCCTACGACGCCGTGGCCGACAACACCCCGCCCGTCGGTGGCAATCGCTACCCGGCCTTCATCGACGACCAGGACTTCACGACCAACGACATCTACGTGAAGGCGACGATCCGTCCGACCCCGGGCGTGTCGCTCACCGCCCGCTGGGACCGGCAGCGCAATGCGATCGAGACCACGGAACAGGGGCTCCTGGGCACGGCGCGGGCCGATCAGGATGTCGACATCATCTCCGCCACGATCACCTGGGTCGCCACCGCCAACATCTCCACGCAGATCGGTGTCAACCAGGTGGGCGACAGCATGGTCACGGAGACGGTGAACGCGGTCTCGCCGACCTCGCCGTCCATCGGGCGCTTCCAAAGCGACTACCGGACGTTGCACGCCATCGTCATGATCGCGCTCGATGAATCCTCCGACCTGCAGCTCGATTACTACGGGTTCGATTCCGACAACTACAAGGGACTGCACACCGTTTCGCTCCCCTACGGTCTGGAGGCCTCCGAGACCGTCCTCGGTGCGACCTACAGCCGGAGGTTGAGCGCGGATCGCAGCTTCAGCCTGCGCCTGGTCTACAGCGACTACGAGGAACCGTCGTCGGGCGGCAACCTCGACTACGACAGTTTGATGCTCTACGGCCGATATCAGATGCGGTTCTGAGCCGGCACGCAGCCTGCGTCGGGCACACCGGCGCGGGCGTGCTGTCTCATCCAGCAAATCCTACGATCCTCATCACTATGAATACCTCGCTCAAGACATGCGTCGTGGCGCTCGCCACGGCTGGACTCGCCTCGATCAGCCTTGGTGCCACCGCCGAGGAGAACTGGACCAAGCATTGCGCCAAGTGCCACGGAGCCACTGGCGAGGGCAAGAAGGCCATGAAAACCGTCGACTACACCAGCGCCGACGTCCAGGCCAAGTTCACCGACGAGCAGCTCTTCGAGGCGACGAAGAACGGCGTGCCGGACACCAAGATGCCGGGTTACGCCGCCAAGGGACTGACCGACGAGGAGATCACCGCGCTCGTCGCCCACATCCGGGCGATGAAGAAGTAGGCGCTCCACGGCGATCCGATCCTGACTTGTTTCCCGCGGGGACGCGCGCATGCTGAGTGCGCCGTCCCCGTTTTCGTCGCGCCGCCCCGGCGCAGGTGTTGCCGCCCCACGATCCCAGCCTGTTATCCCCGCCCATGAGTTCTGAAAAGCCCGGCCGGTTCTACGGCTTCGTCAGCGTCTTCTACCGAAACTGGGTCACGCTCGCCGGTTTCGTCCTGGCCGTAGCCGCGACCTTTGCCTTCGCCCTGCTGTTTGCCATCGACCTGATCGCCCACGGCGGGAACCAGTACATGGGCATCCTGGCCTACCTCGTGGCCCCGGCGTTCTTCTTCCTCGGCATGGGGATCGTCCTCCTGGGCTGGTGGATGCACCGCCGCCGCCTTGCGCGCTCCACTGGCGGTGTTCTCCCCGCCCTCTCCGTTTCGATCGACCTTTCGCGTTCCGACCACCGCAAGCAGCTCTTTCTCTTCCTCTCCGGCGCGACGGTCTTCCTGCTGCTCACCGCCTTCGGCAGCTACAAGACCTACCACTACACCGAGTCCACCCAGTTCTGCGGCACGATGTGCCACACGGTGATGGAGCCGGAGTTTGTCACGTATCAGCATTCTCCTCACGCCCGTGTCGGCTGCGTGGAGTGCCACATCGGGTCCGGCGCCACCTGGTACGTGAAGTCGAAGCTCTCCGGCGCCTACCAGGTCTACTCGGTCATCGCGAAGAAGTACCAGCGGCCCATTCCGACGCCGGTCCACAACCTGCGCCCGGCGCAGGACACCTGCGAGCAGTGCCACTGGCCCGAGAAATTCTCCGGCGACCTGGTCAAGACCTACCAGCACTTCCTCTCCGACGACGAGAACACGCCCTACACGGTCCGCGTCGCGCTGCGCGTCGGCGGCGGCAGCGCCGCGCAGGGGCCGGTCAGCGGCATCCACTGGCACGCCAGCACGTCACACGCGGTTGAATACATCGCGACCGACGAGAAGCGCCAGGTCATCCCGTGGGTGCGCGTGACGGATGAGCAGGGCCGGCAGACGATCTATGCCACGGAGGAGTTTCGCGCGAAGCCGCCCGAGGGCGAGCTGCGCCGGATGGACTGCATGGACTGCCACAACCGTCCCGCACACACCTACAAGACGCCGAACTTCCTCGTCGAGCAGGCCATGGCGCTCGGGCGGGTGGACTCCGCGCTCCCGGCGTTCAAGCCGAAGGCCGTGGAGGCGCTGACGGCTGATTACGCCACCGTGGACGCGGCCATGGCCGGCATCGCGGGGTCGCTGCGCGAGGCCTACCCCGACCGCGCTACCGTGCAGGGCGCCATCGAGGAATTGCAGCGGATCTACCGCGACAACTTTTTCCCCTACATGCAGGCGCGCTGGGACAAGTATCCCGAGAACATCGGCCACAAGGACTGGGTCGGCTGCTTCCGCTGCCATGACGGCGAGCACAAGACGCCCGACGCGAAGCAGACGATCAAGGCCAACGACTGCAACGCCTGCCACCTCTTCCTCGCGCAGGGTGCCGGAGAACAGCTGCACAAGATCGAGGCGTTCGGCATGCCCTTTGAGCATCCCGCCGGCGACGTCGAGGGCCTGCTCTGCAGCGACTGCCACAACGGCGCCAACCAGTAGACGTGTCGCGCCCGCACCCGATGCCCGATCTCCCCGGGCTTCTCGTCCGCTTGGACCCGGCCGGTGCACCCGGCCTGCCAGTAGGCACGCCCGTCCTGGCGGGCGAGGCCGTCGAGACTCTCTTCCCGGCGGCGCAGCCGTGCGGACGCTCCGGCGCCTTCGGGCTCTTTCGCGACGGGGATTGGCTGCTGGGCCAGGCGCAGTGCGAGGTCGGCGATGACGCCGAAACCGCCACCCACCGGCTCTACGCCGATCTCTTCGGCGCAGTGGGACCGCATGCATTGGCGCGCGTGTGGAACTACGTTCCGTCGATCAACGACGTCGCGCTGTCGGGGATGGAAAACTACCGCGCCTTCTGCCGGGGCCGCTCGCTCGCCTTTGAGGAGCGGTTCGGACCGGCCTTCGCCGGACGGGCGCCCGCAGCCTCGGCGGTCGGATGCGAGGGAGGCGTGCTCACGATCGTATTTGCCGCCCACGCCGGCGGCGCCGAGCACATCGAGAACCCGCTCCAGGTGCCGGCCTATGATTATCCGGCCGAGCACGGCCCGCGGGCGCCGACATTTTCACGCGCCACCATCGTCACGCGCGCGGACCAGCGGCGCACCGTGTTTCTCTCCGGCACCTCGGCGATCCGCGGACACGCCAGCGTCGCTCCCGGCGACACCCCGGCCCAGCTGGCCTGCACGCTCGAGAACCTGCGGGAACTGGCCGTCGCCTGCGGGCTCGGCCCGGACTTCGCCTCGGCCCGCCCGGGCCGGCGGCACATCAAGGTTTACCTGAGGCACGCCGCGGACCTGGGGCACGCCCGTGCGCAACTCGAGGGCCCGTTCATCCGGCCGGAGGATCGCGTGAGCTACGTGCGCGCCGACATCTGCCGGCGCGAGCTGAACGTGGAGATCGAGGTCTCCTTGCTCGACGTCGCGCCCGCTTGAATACACGCGGGACCTAACCGGAGTTCGGGTCTTTTCCGGAATGGAGTCCGACGGGATGAGTGCGGGTCCGGCTCATCGCAGCAGGGCGAGCACGGCGGCTCGGTCGATCTTGCCACGGGCCGTCACCGGCAGTTCATCGACCACGACAATGCGTTCCGGGATCTTCCATGGCGCCAGCGAGCGCCCGAGGGCTGCACGCAGGACAGCAGGCGTCGCGCCTGTGGCGACCGCGCTGGCGAGTGCGTCGGAACGTTCCGGATGCGTGAGAACGCAGGCGGCGCGGACATCCGGGAGCGCGAGCAGGGCGCGTTCGACTTCCGCCGGATCGAGGCGTCGACCCCCGATCTTGATGGCGCGCCCGGTGCGCCCCTCCAGCACGAGTTCGCCATCCGGGGCGAGACGCGCGCGATCAGGCGGGGAGAAGCGGCCGGGATCCATCACGGCTCCGCTTTCCACCGTGAAACGCCCGCCCCTGCGAAACGTCAGGCGCACGCCGTCGAGCGGCGTTCCCACGCCCCGGCCGCTCAGCGCGCTTTCGCCGGAACGATCGTAGGTGATGCCGCCCGTCTCGCTCGAGCCGTAGAAGCTGTGGATGTTGCGGGCGAAGCGCCCCGCGAAGGCGCGCGCCACATCCGGCGGAAGGAGCGCTCCGGCCGAAATCACGAGCCGCAGGCTGCCGAGCGCCTCCGGAGCCACGTCGGCCTGCGCGAGCGCACGCAGCAGGGTCGGCACGGCGGGGAAGACAGTCGGGCGCCAGCGCGCGCAATCCGCCGCCAGCGCGTGTGGCAGCGGGCTCGCGCTGCAGAGCACGGGCGTGCCTTGCGCCAGCAGGGGAACGACGAGATTGCCCAGCCCGTAGGAATGGCCAAGCGGAATGACGGCGAGGTTGAGATCCGTTTCCTGGATACCCATCGACGTGCAGATCTGCGCTCCGTCCGCCAGCATCTGCGCATGGGTGAAGAGGCGGGCCCTGGGAAGGCCGGTGCTTCCGCTCGTCAGCTTGATCAGGCACAGATCGCGCCGGCGCGCCGCGGGCGGTCGTGGCTCCATGGCGCGCATGGAGCCGTCGCGCCACCAGGCGCCGGCACCGATTGCGCCTGCGATCGCGACGAGGTTTTCCGCCGGCTCGGTCGGATCGGCCGGCACCGGCACGGCGCCCGCGTGAAGCAGGCCCAGGAACACCTGGAACCAGCGCACGCCGTTCGGTTCGGCAAAAAGGACTCGGCGGCGTTCGAGCTCCACGCCGCCGCCTAAAAGTGTCAGCCATGCCCGGGCCGCGAGGTCGAGTTCGCTGCGCGACCAGGCACGGCCACTCGCGCCGTCGATCAGCGCGCGCGCGTCGGGCGAGCGTGCAAGCGTGCGCTGCCAGGCGGCGAGCAGCGAATCGGCGTCCATGGCCGCAGCGTGTCGCGGCGCCGCCGGCAGCTGCGAGGAAAAATCGGCCGTGCGCGGGGCCCCCGCCGCATCACGGTCGCGCATCCGTCGGCGCGGCTGCCGCCTGCATGCGTTGCAGGAACTCCGCGTACTCCCACATGGGCCCGCGGATGCCGCGCTCGCGCAGCCGGGCCATGGTCTGCACAAAGACCGAGGGCGGATCGCCGACGGTCCAGTTGGGGTGCGCGTGCACGACCTGCTTCAGCCGCGCGTAGATTCCTTCCGTGGTCAGCGGTGGTTCGATGTAGAAGCGCGGCTCCACCAGATAGTCACCTGCGCGCTCGCCGCGGCGCTCCGGCGCGAGTTGCCGCCACAGCGGCGTCTCCGGGTAGATCCGCATGCCGATCGTGACGAAATAGTACGCGCCCGGCAGCTGCGTCGCGCGCGCGATCGTCTCCTCCATCGTCTCGGGCGTCTCGCCCGGTCCCCCGAAGATCAGGAAATGGCTGTAGCGCAGGCCAATCTCATGTGCGAGGTGGCTGGCGCGCTCCGCATCCGCATAGCGGAAGCTCTTCCCGTAGGTCTTCAGCACGGGATCGGAAAAGCTGTCGCAGCTGAACTCCACGTGGCGCATGCCCGCCGCGTACATCAGCTCGAGGAACTCGCGATCCACGCCGGCCGGACGCAGGAAGCACTCCCACTCCACGCCTGTCTTCGCTTCCGCCAGCGCCCGGCAGATCTGCGCCGCGTGCTCGCGCCGCGTGTTGAAGACGGAGTCGACGATGAAGACGTACTGCACGCCGAGCTCAGCCATGCGGCGAAACTCCGCCACGATCTCCGCCCCCGTGCGGTAGCGGCTGCGCTTGCCCTCAATAACCGGATACGTGCAGTAGACGCACCGCAGCGGACAGCCCCGTTGCGTCTGCACGCCGGGAAGCGAGCCCTGGCGCAGGTAGGCGCGGATCAGCCGGGGATCGTGGCGCGGTTCGACGGTGAAGGCGGCCTCGGCCGGGTGCGCAGGCGTGTGGTGGACGGCGCCGGAGGCGTCGCGGCAGACGACGCCCGGGATGCCCGCGGGCGAACGCCGCGCCCGGACCGCGCCGAGCAGCTCCACGAGCGTGCGCTCGCCTTCGCCCTGCACGCCGAAGTCCACCCCGGTGAGCTCGAACAACTCGCGCGGAAACACGGAAAACCCGCTACCCCCCAGCGCGATCGGTGCCGTGGTCGCGGCGCGGACTTGCCCGCAGAAGGCGACGAGCGCGTGGATGAAGGACCGGGGATTGTGCGCCTGGACGTTGTCGATGTTGCGCATCGAGAGCGCCACGAGGTCGGGCTCCACCCGCGCGAGGCATGCCTCGATGGTCTCCTCCGACATCCGGGCATCCCACCAGTCCGTCGCGTGCCCGGCCTCGCGCAGGGCGCCGTCCAGGTAGGCGATCCCGAGCGGATACACCGGGTAGGGCTGGTCGTAGCTGTTCAGGTTGACCAGCAGCACGCGGGCGGGAGGGGCGATGGGGGGCGTGACCATGGAGATGCGAGGTGGTGTTGGCGCGTGCGCCGTCGGGCCGCAAGCCCGCGCGCACTCAATCCGGATCGCGCCCGGGCGCAACCCGGTGCGTGGGCGGCGCAAGCTCCGCCAGCGCCAGCGCGGAAACCACCACGAGCGCGACGGTCGCCCCCAGGGCCGACACAACCGGGATCGAGCTGAAGGCAAGCACGCCGAACGAGGTCGCCGTCGTCGCCGCCGAGAGCCGCACCGACGGCGCCGGGGCGTCGCTCCAGCGGGCGTTCTCGGCCGTGAAGATCGCGTAGTTGTGGCTCAGGCACACGCCGAGGAACGCGCCGAGCAGATGAAACAGGTTGAGCGGCTTTCCGATGAGTCCGAAGACGCCGAACGCAAACAGGCTCGAGGCCGCGGGGATGAGAAAGATCCGCCAGCCCGCACGCGGCCCGTAGATCCACAGGACGCTCGCCCCGACCAGCCCGAGGCCGATGCAGCTGAGCGTGAGCGCGGAGACGCGGTGGCGCAGGAAAAGCTCGTTGAGCGACTGCAGCCGGTCCAGCGCGATGGTGGATCCGTCCTGGACCGCGTCCGGCTCCGGCGGGTGATCGGCCACCGTCATGAACCAGCTCGCCCCCGGCGCGGTGGAGAGCGTGAGCGCGAGCGGGCCCCGGAGCGCGCCGCGCAGGTCGCGCACCAGCACGTCGTATTCAGCACGTGGTGACGCTATCCACGAGGCCCACCGGTCGAGGAACGGGACGAACTCCCCGGCCTCGAAACCACGCCGCTCCAGCGCCGCGGTCAGCGCGGAGGGAAACGCCTCAAGGCCGCCGATGAGTTCGCCCAGCGCCGTCCAGTGTGCCGGCTCGGGCAGGACGAGCCCGAGGCTGGCCACGCCGGTTCCCGGATGGCGCTGCTCGTGCCGCCGCAGAAAGTCCGCGAGCGCGCTGCGTGCCTCGGCCGGCGTGGCCCCGCGCGTGACCGTGACGGAGCGGCCCGGGCCCTGCCCGAAGAGTGCCCGCACCTCGGCGGCTTCCTTGCGCATGGCCTCGGGCAGGGCCTCGAGTTCGCGCACGTCGTCGCGCCACTGCACGCGCCAGGGACCGAGCAACGCGACCGCGGCACCGGCGGCCAGCAGCAGCCGTCGGGCGCCGCGCCACGCACCGGACCGCCCCGGCAGCCGGCGCTGGAGAAACGCGCGGGTTTCCGCCTCCGCCGTGTGCAGCTGCGCGAACCACAGCAGCGCCGCCGCCAGTGCGCCGAGCAGGCCGGCGCTGATGAAGACCCCCAGCTGCCGGATGAGCGGAAGATCGGAGGTGATCAGCAGCGTGAATCCGAGCACGGTCGTGAGGGAGCTCGCGAGCAGCGGCCGCAGCAGCCGGCGGACCTTGAGTGCGTAGGGCTCACCAGGATACAGCGGCGGCTGGAGCTGGAGGTAGAACCCGTAGTCGATCGCCACGCCTCCGAGGAGCGAACCGACGACAAACACGAGCACGTGCACGCGGTCGAAGGCGAGCGTCGCCCCCACCCAGGCGGCGAGCACCGCACACAGGAGCACCGGTGCCAGGTGCAGCACGGCGCGAAACCGGCGCAACCCGGCCGCGGCGACGCCGAGCACGGCGAGGAAGGAGATGACGTTGAGGGTTTCCACCTCGTTGCGGATGCGGTGCCGGTTCTCGGCGGCGAAGCGGCTGATCGCCGCCCACTGCAGCGAGGCATCCGGTGCGGCCATTCGCGCGGCACCGAGCGCCGCCTCGACTGCGGCCAGCACGGGTTGCTGACCCGCCTGGTCGAGCGGATCGTCGCGCGTCCGCGCCCAGATGAGCGAAGTTCCGGGCGCTGCGACCGGCGCCTGCGCGAGGTTTTCCAGCCGATCCGCCAGCGCGGGCATGAGCAGGAGCGGGTCGTGCGGCAGTAGATCCTGGAACGGCATGGCCTCCGCGCGGGCGAGGAAGGCCTCGAGGTCGCCAGCCACGTGGTCCGCCAGCCAGTCCGCCCAGCGTCCTGGCTCCCCCGCCCGGGTCCACGCGGCACGCCGCGCCGCCAGCCATCCGGGCGCGAGCAGGTCCAGCCGGTTTTCGAAGACGTGTCTCGCAAGCGTGTCGCGCGGCGACGGATCATCCATGGCCAGCACTTCGACGAAGGCCGGCGAGCGTCCGAGTTCGCCGACGAACGCTTCGTTCGCAACCCGCAGGTCGGCCGCGTCATTCACCGACAGGGCGAACAACGCGACGCGCGCATGCTCGGCCGTGGCGAGCGAGCGCGCCAGGGTCAGCTCGGGCATGCGTTCGTCGGCCGGGATCAGGTCCAGCAGGTCGGTCGTGATCTTGCGCGAGAAGTCCAGCTGCGCCAGCCACGCCAGTGCGCAGGCCAGTCCGACCGCGAGGAGCACGCGCGCGCGCCGACGTTGCCCCGGGACGTCCATGCCGCTCAACGGAAGAACCGCCGGAGTTCCTCGGCCGAGAATGGTACGCCGAGCTGCGTTTCACCCAGCGCCACCTCGACGCGCTGCTTCGGACCGCGCGAGAAGGTGATCTGCCGCACGAGCTCTCCCTCGCCGGCCACCGCGACATGGCCCATGCTTCGGGCCGACTCGGTTGCTCGCGGCACCAGATCGAGCCGCCAGCGTTCGCCCTCGAGCGTGCCGCGGATCTCGAAACGCCCGTGCAGGGCGTTGAGATCGAAACGAAGGATCGGCAGCAGGAGGGCATCGATCTGGGGCGCGCGCGGATCGCCCTTCAGCGCGCGCGATCGCCCGGCGGCGTTTCGCAGGAGCACTCCGGTGGCATCGATGATCATCAACTGCTCCTCGGGCTCGGTGTAGCGCAGACTCAGCCCGTGCTCGGGACTGCGCCGCAGCTCGCCCTGCAGCACCACGGGCTGTTTGCGCACGGAAAACCACCGCCGCTCCGTGAATGCCGCCTTGACCGTGTGTGGCTTTGCAAGCGCGGCGAGGATCGTCGTCCACGCTTCATCGAGGGCCGCGGGATCGAGAAGGCGTCCGCCTCCTGTCTCCACTGACGTGGTGTCCGGCGCGGCGTCCTCCGCGGCACCCAACGCCGCCGGCACACCGATCCAGCCGGCCAGCGTGCAGAGCAGGGCCGTGCAGCAGAGGCGGGACTCTCTCGGATAGCGCATGACGCTATTTCGTCCAATTCAGCGTCAAGTGCCAGCCCGGTGCGACGAACCCGGTGAACGCGCGCTGCCCGTGCAGCACGTCGAACCACGCCTCCAGCTCCAGGGTGCCCGCCCCTTCGCGGGGTTCGAGCCGGAGGTGCCCGAGGGTGGATCCGGTCGGCGCGGCTTCCAGGGCGATCGCGAAGGCGAACGTGCGCTCGCTCGCGGCCCGCCGTTCAGTCAGCCATGTGGCGCGTTCCTCGCCGCCGCACACGATCGATCGCGCCGCGGGCGCCAGCAGCGCCGCGAGCAGCGCATGGCCCACCTGCGCGGGCGAACCCGCCATGGGAAACACCTCGGGCGTCGCACGCTGCCGCGCGATCAGGCCCTGTTGCACCCCGCTTGGGTGGATGGACGTCTGGAACAACGTCGGACTCGCCGCCGGGAAGCTGTCGAGAAACGCCTCCAGCGCGCGGCTCTCGCCGAACCGCGAAACATAGACGATCGCGTCGGCGGCGCGCGGTTGCAGCGCCTCCATCGCGTTGCCGACAAGCATGCCGAGCTGCGTCATGCGCCGCGCCGCCCCGGCAGGGAAGGAGTCCTTGAGACGCTGCCGCGTGGCCGCGGGATCCTCCTGTCCGGGATCCGCAGTGTGCCGTGCGTTGATGAACCGCTCAAGCATGGCGCAGGAGCAGGGTAGCGTGGGCGCCGCCGAAGGCATTGCTGGTGCAGAGGACGCCGTCATGGCCGTTCGTGGCGAACGGCTGTAGCGCCACCGCGTCGTTGAATGTTGGGTACGCGCTGCCGACGGTGCCCGGCGCCTGCCCGCTCCGGAGCGACTGCATCGCGATGGCCAGCTCCACGAGGCCGCAGCTGCCCAGCGTATGCCCGAGGCTGCCCTTCCAGCCGGTGAGCGGCGCGCCGGGAAAGGCGCCGGTCAGGGCCTCGGCCTCGAGCCGGCCCGCCTCGAGTGTGCCGGTTCCGTGGCCTTTCAGCCACAGCCGCAGCCCGCGGGTCTCGTCGGCGAGACACCCGAGGACCGCGGCGAAGCCCGAGCCGTCCGCCTGGTTGGCGGTGAAGTGGTGCATCTCGTTGTGAAGCGACTGGGCCGCGAGGACGAACTCGCCCGTGTCGCGCGTGATCACGGCATACGCGGCGCCGTCGCCGAGGCCGATGGAGCCGTTCTCGCGCGCCATGTAGGGCGCGGGCATCTGCGTATTCAGAATCTTGAGCGCATGGAATCCGCCCGCGACGAACGGGCTCAGGAAATCGTAGGTGAAGACCAGCACCGACTCCGCCGCTCCCGCCGCAACCAGCCGCGCGGCGTGAAGCAGGCCGAGGTGCGCGGAGACGCAGGCATGCGAGAACACCGCGATGTTGTCCCCCCAGCCGCAGACGCGCGCGATCGCCGCCACCGAGGCATGCGGTGTGCCATGCTGGACGAAATCCGCCGCCCCGCCGTGGCGGAAGGCATACAGGCTGCCGACACCGAAGTTGCTGCTCGTCACGCACACCGGATAGCGCGCGCTCCCCCACGGCCGATCCGCGACAGGTTCGAGCATGGCGCGGATCGGCGCGTGCCACGAGGGCGGTTCGGTCTCGTCGAGCGCCCGCCCGGGCAGCAGAGCCAGCGGCACGGAGTCACCTCCCCCTGCGCCAAGCACGGGGTGGGGCCGCAGCGCGCGCTCGCCGCGCACCAGGGCGGCGTGTGTCGTCCGGGCATCGCCGAGCGGCGTGAGGCAGTCGCACGCGCTCAGCCGGACGGATGCTGCGACAGGGCCCATGCGCGGGTGTTATGCGGCTGACGCGGTGCGCGGGCGCTCAGGCCGGGAGCTTCGCCGGATCGGCCCGCGAACGGATGAACTGGACGAGGCTCGCCACGCTCGCGAGCGCAGCGCGCGATTCCTCGGCGCTGGTGATCTTGATGCCGTAAACCTTCTCCAACTTCACCACGAGCTCGAGCGCATCGATGGAATCGAGCGAGAGTCCGGAACCGATGAGCGGATCCTCATCCTTGATGTCCTCGGGTTTCACGTCGTCCAGGCGCAGGGTCTCAACGATGAGGCGCTTGACGTGTTCAGAGAGTGAATCGGCCATACGGGTGAGATCTCGAAGTGAGGCGCGCGCACGAGGCCCGCGCAAGCCCGGAAGTCCGGTCGCGGCCCGGCAGCGGCGTCATCCGGCGCGCCGCGATGCCAGCAGCTGCGCGGCGAGTTCGGGAAACGTCGCGCGCACGGGTGAATCGATGAGAAACGACTCCGCCTCCGCCCGTTTTCCACGGGCCAGCAGCCCCGCGAACACGTGCAGCTCGAACTGCAGGTCCAACTGCGCCGCCGGGGCGGTTTCGCCCAGGGTCCGCAGCAGCACGATCAACGCCTCGATCGTCGAGAGCCGCCCGTCGGCGTTGGAGGCGCGCAGCCAATAGCGGCTCGGGGCCGCGACCGGCAGGCGCACGCGCCGTCCCCAGCCCTCGATCTGCGGCAGCATCACGCCGACCGCCTGCCACGAGCCGTCGAGCAGGAGCACCTGCACGCGCTCGGGCGACGCGTGCGCCGGCATCGGCTCGCCGCGGGTGTGCAGGATCCAAAGCTCACGTCCGGGATCGAGCACGGCGGCGGGATCGAGCCGCACCTGGCGCTGGAAGAGGTGCTGCCGCGAGGCCGGCAGCACGCGCTGGATCAGCATGCCCGTGCTCGTGGGGCGGTATTGCTCGAGGCGGTCCATCAGGACATCGACGCGCAGGCGCGTCGCGGTCGTGGCGAACCCCGCGCAGATGCACCAGCGGAAAGGCATCCGGCAGGCCGGACACCGCACGGTCGGGTGAAGCACCACGCTGCGGGGCATGCGCCTCATCGCGCGCGAGAAACCGCTCCGGGTCAACCGGCGAGCGCGAGTCGCCGCTGCGGGGTTGCGTCGCTCCGCTTTTGCGCCAAGGAAAGAGGCATGGCTTTGCTTTCGCGCGTCCTCCTTTGCTTCGTTGTATCCAGCCTCGCGGCCGCGGCCGGGGAGCCGGCGACGAAATCCATCGAGCGGCTCAGCGTCCGCGACCTCGCGGCCAACGAGCGCATCGTCGTCACCTACGTCTCGGCGGGCCCGGGGTACCTCCTGCGCCGCATCTACTCGCTCGACGGGGGTGAGTCGGTGAAGTTCACCGCCCTCGAGCAGGAGTCCGTCTACGACGGCAAGCGCAAGCAGCTCGCGAGCGAGCATGAGCCTATCGGCGAGACCGTCCTGACGCGGGACGAGATCAACGGGGTGGAAAACTACTTCACCTTCCTGCGCATGGAGTATCCGGGAAATTGCTACGCTTACGACAAGCTGACGATCGACCACCTCCGCGACGGCAAGCTCATCGGCACCGAGAGCTTCCACGACAAGACCTGCGTCGCCACGTGGTTCACGCGCAGGAACGGGCAGGTCGTGCGCAACGGCGACACGTTCCGCGACTTTCCCCTGGACCTCCTCTGGTCGATGGTGCCGATCCTCCTCGTCGAGCAGCGCCTCTGGGAGGACATCCGCGCGGAGGAGGGGTGAAGGGCGAATGTAGAAGGAGGAATGTGGAATGCAGAAGGCCTCTGTCGGCTGTCCCGCCCGCGTTCTTCTATCTCCTGACAACTGACAACTGATAACTGTTAGCTGATAACTGATAACTGATAGCTGCTAGCCTATAGCTTCCCGCTACATCTCGCAGCCGCCGAAACCCATGAAGCGCCGGGCCTCCTTGCGCGCGGGTTCGTCGTGCGGCTCATCGGACGCGATCTGGCTCTCGTGCGCCTGGGCCCGGATCAATTCGCGGCGCAGCCAGTCCAGCGCGATCGTCACCGCGCGCTGTTTGACTGAAAGTCGGGGGCCGGGCACGGTGATCCGTCGCGACCACACGCCGTGTGGCGAGTGCAGGCCGAAGTAGATCGTGCCGACCGGATTGTCCTGGTTGCCGCCGCACGGGCCGGCGAAGCCGGTGATCGCCAGGCCATAATCTGCCGACAGACGCTCGGCGACGCCGGTTGCCATCGCGACCGCCACCTCCGCGCTCACGGCGCCATGCTGCTTGAGCATGCACTCCGGGATGTCGAGCAGCTGGACCTTGCAGTCGTTGCTGTAGCACACGACGCCGCCAGCGAAGAATTTCGAGGCGCCGGGCTGGTCGGTGAACGCGGACGCGAGCGACCCGCCCGTGCACGATTCCGCCACGGCGAGGTCGAGGTCGCGCAGGCGCAGGAGATCGGAGACGATCTTCACCAGCGGATCGTGCCCGAAGCAGACAAAATCCATGCCGAGCCGCTCGCGGCAGCGGTTGCCCAGGATCTGCAACTGCGTGCGCGTGAGCGCGCCGCAGGGGGAGCTCAAGCGCACGTCCACATGGCCGGGATGCGCGCAGAACGCGACTCCGACGCCTGGATACTCGGCGAAGATCGCCTGGAGCATCGTCTCCAGGGCGGATTCGCCCACCCCGGCCGTGCGGATCTGCACGTAGGTCTCCTCATGGCACAGGATGCCGCGCGCGGCGAGGCGTGGCAGCACGTGCGTCTCGAACATCGGGACCAGCTCGTTGGGCGGGCCGGGCAGCATCACCAGGATGCGGCCGTCCTGCTCCACCCACAGCCCGGGCGCGGTGCCATGGGGGTTTTCCAGCACGTCGGAACGCTCGGGGCGCTGCGCCTGCCTGAGATTGTTTGCGCTCATCTTCCAGTTCATTCGCGCGAAGCGGTCGCGGATCGCGCGTTCGATCGCCGGATCGTGGATGAGCTTCTGCCCGAGCGCATTCGCGATCACCTCGCGCGTGCGATCATCGCATGTCGGCCCGAGCCCGCCCGTGGTGATCACGACATCGCTGCGCGACCAGCTCTCCCGGAACTGCACGCCGATCGCCATGGCATCGTCCGCGATCACCACGTTGCGCGTGAGCATGGCCCCGCGCCTGCGAAGCTGGTCGCCCAGATAACCGAGATGGCTGTTGGCGGTGAGACCGAGAAGAAGCTCATCGCCTGTCGTGATGAGCTCGACGCGCTTGGGAGCGGACATACAGGGAGAGGATGAAGCCGCGCCGTGGGGTGGCAGCTGGGCGATGTTCGAGATTTTCTCTTCTGGGGAAGGAGACTACGTTGCTTTTGGAAAAATGCCAGCCCCCGAACCAACCAGCCTGAAGCAAAAGGTCCGCGAGCTGCCGCACGCCCCCGGCGTTTACCTCATGAAGGACCGCCTCGGGGCGATCATCTACGTGGGCAAGGCCAAGGACCTGAAGCGGCGCGTCTCGAGCTATTTTCAGCCCTCGCGGGCGATGGTTCAGCACCCGAAGATCCGGGCGCTGATCGCGATGATCTGCGACTTCGAGACGATGGTGGTCCGCTCCGAGCCTGAGGCGCTCCTCCTCGAGGGCCGCTTGATCAAGCAATACCGTCCCAAGTACAACACCGACTTCACCGACGACAAACGCTTCCTGCTCGTCCGGCTCGACGAGCACGCCGAGCTGCCGCGCTTCGGGTTGGTGCGCTTCCGCAAGGACGACAGCGCGCGCTACTTCGGACCGTTCGCCCATTCCGGGCACCTGCGCAAGACGCTGGCGGAAATGCGCCGCAAATTCGGCGTTCTCCTCGGCGACGCCAGCCCGCAGCGCCTGCCGGACGGCCGGTACCGGCTTTATGGTGACGTCCGGCAGGAGATCTACGGCCATGTCAACGAGGTCACGGTCGAGGAATACCGCGCCCGTCTCCCGGAGGCCTGCGAGTTCCTTGAGGGGCGCTCGCGCGAGTGGCTCGCGCAGCTCACCGAGGAGATGAAGCGGGCCGCGCTCGACCACGAGTTCGAGAAGGCGGCCGAACTGCGCGACATTGTCTTCGCGCTCGAAAAGACCCTGGAGCGCACCCGCAAGTTCGTGCGCACGCCGCACACGCTCAGCGGCGACGAGGCGGCGGTGCGCGCGCTGCAGGAGGCGATCGGCCTGGCCGCGCCGCCCCGTCACGTCGAGTGCTTCGACATCTCGCACATCTCCGGCACGTTTGTCGTCGCCTCGATGGTCCACTTCACCAATGGACGTCCCGACAAGGACAACTACCGCCGATTCCGGATCAAGACCTTCATCGGCAATGACGACTTTCGCGCGATGGAGGAGGTGGTGGGCCGCCGCTACCGCCGGCTCGCGCTGGAGGACAAGCCGTTCCCCGACCTGGTCGTGATCGACGGCGGCGAAGGCCAGGTGGGCGCGGCGTTGAAGGCATTCCTGGCGCTCGAGCTCACGCCGCCGCCGCTCATCGGCCTCGCGAAGAAGCGCGAGACGATCATCTTCAGCGATGGCCGGCCGCCGCTCAATCTCGAGCTCACCCACGCCGGCCTGCAACTGCTGCAGCGCGTGCGCGACGAGGCGCATCGCTTCGCCAACACCTTCAACGCCGATCTGCGCTCCGCGCGTATCCGCGAATCGGTGCTCGATGAGTTCGAGGGCCTCGGGACGGTGCGGCGGCGCGCGCTGCTCAAGCACTTCGGATCGATGGATCGCATGCGCGCCGCCCGCGTGGACGAACTGCAGCAGGTCGACGGCATCGGCCCGAAGCTCGCGGCCGAACTGCGCGCCTTCCTCGATGCCCATCCCGCCACCGGGGCCCCCGGCCACACCCTCTGACCCACCCCAATCTTTCTCCCAACTCTTTCTCTTTCTTCCCCTCTGGCTTGGGTCTCAGTCGGGCCGGGCGATTGGCAGTCGGGTCGGGCGAAAGATTGAAGAGAAAGAGAAAGAGAACGAGAAAGAGAAAGAGAAAGAGGAGGAGCGGCGGGGGAGCGTCTGGTGGCGCGGGGAGGGGAGGGAGCTCGCTTTCCCCTCGACCCTCCCGGCCAGCGACGCAGCCTCGCGGCTCGTGGATCCCTTGCGTCGCGAGGTGCTGCGTTGGCTTGGAGCACTGGTCATCAGCCTGTGCCTGACCGCGTGCGCCGCGAACCCGGCCCAGGTGAAGCGTCCCGCCGCGGAAACTCCGCCCGCGCCGGCGGAGCCGAAGCCTCCGCCCGAACCGTTCCCCGTCATGACGGGGCTGGATGTTCTGGAGGCGCAGGGATTTCGCGCCATCACCGGCAAGCGCGTCGGCCTGCTCACGCATGCGGCCGCACGCAACCGCGCGGGCGAACATTCCTGGACGGTGGTCTCCCGCGCGCCCGGTGCGACGCTTGTGATGCTCTTCGCCGCCGAGCATGGGATCGCCGGGCTGGCACCGGCCTCGGCCGTGATCGCCGACCAGCCGCGCGGGCCCGGGGGCTTTCCCGTCTATTCGATCTATGGCAAGAGCCGCCGGCCCACCAGCCACCTGCTCAAGCAGATCGACGTGATGGTGATCGACCTGCAGGACATCGGCAGCCGCAGCTACACGTTCATCTCCGCCATGCGCGAGGCGCTGGAGGCATGCTTCAACGCGGGGGTCGAGGTGATCGTGCTCGATCGCCCCAATCCGCTGGGCGGCCGGAAGGTCGACGGTCCGAACGTGGACCCGGCGTGGCGCAGCTATGTCGGGGCGTTTCCGATACCGTACGTCCACGGCCTCACGATGGGCGAGCTGGCGCGGCTCGCACTCGGCACGCCCGGTGTGCTCAAGATCGATGACAAGGTCCGCGCCCGCGCGCACCTGACGGTCGTGCCGATGCGTGGCTGGAGGCGCACCATGCGGTGGCCTGAGACAGGGCTGACCTGGTACCCGACTTCTCCCTACGTGAAGGACTTCGCGAGCGTGGAGGGGTACGCCATGACCGGCCTCGGGTGTCTCCTGGGCGGGTGGGCGCACGGCGTGGGTCGGGACGATCCGTTTCGCGGCCTCTACTATCCAGGGCGGAGCGCTGACGCGCTCGTGAAGGAGCTGACCGCCCTTGGCCTCCCCGGCCTGGCCTTCCGCAAGGTGGAGCGCCTCAACCGCGAAGGTCGGAAGATCCATGGCGTGCTGGTGGACATCACGGATTGGAACGCCCTGCGACCGACGGAGTTGAGTTTTCATCTCATGCGCCTGGCCTGCGCCTGGGCACCGCGGAATCCCTTCGCCGCCGCCACGGTGCGTGAGAAGCAGATTTTCCTCCGCCATGTCGGCTCCGCCGCGTGGTGGGAGGCGCTCGTGCGCGAGGGGGCCAGGGTGGACGTCGCCGCGCGGGTGTCGGCCTGGTCCGAGGCGGCGCACGCGTTTCGCGAGCGCTCGCGGGAGTTTTGGCTGTATCCGGATACCGGTGTGCCGGCGGCTATTGCGCCAGCCGGCCCGGCAGCGATTCGGCCCTGAGCACCTGGAGTCGGATCAGGGCCGCCACCGCGAGCCGGTACTCCGGAACGGCGGTGCAACCCGTGCGTATCGCGGCAAGAAAGTCCAGAGTCGCGCGATCGCGCTCGCCGCGCGCGAGGCTGCGGTGGGCCAGGTAGAACCAGGCCGTGCAGGCCGCCTCGTCGGGCGTCGCGCCGCGCGGCGCGCGGGCTCTCTCGAGCAACTCCGCGCGCCCCATGCCGCCGGAGAGAAAGGCACTGAGCTGGCTCACCCACGCGGCCTCGGGGCTGACCGCGGGCGTGAGCGCGCCGGTGTCGTTCGCCGCGATCGCATGGAGCAGCGGCAGCGTGGCGTCTCCGGCGGCCGTGCCCGCCTCCGCCACGTGCGCCAGGTGAATCTGCAGTGCCTCGGCTGCCGCCTCCAGGCTGCCCTGCTGGAACCGCAGCAGGCCCAGCACGCGGGCGCTGAAGGTTGATTCGGGATCGAGGATGAACGCATCCTGCAGCACGGTGTCGGCCTCGTCGGTGCGACCATGGCACGCCAGGATCTCCGCGTGGACGAGGCGGAGCGGTGCGGCACGCGGGTCGAGCGCGAGCGCGTCCTGGATGTCCGCGCGCGCGGCGTCGAGCCGCCACATGCGCATGCGCGCGCGGGCGCGGCCGCCGAGGAGCGAGGCCCGCGCCGCCGCGGGCAGGGAAGGATCGGCGAGCAGCCGCGTGCAGGCCTCTTCAGTGTACATCTCGGTGGATACAACGCTGCCGGAAGGCTGGTGCATCCAGGTGACCGGTTCGAACGAGCCGGTCGGGCGGTCGTCGAAGAGTGGGTCGGGTGCCGGGGGCGGCGGCGGCTCCGCTTCGGGCTCGGGCGCCGAAGGCTGGACTTCGGGCGGCGGCTCCTCGCGGGCGGGGCCGGGCGCGGCGCGGCGCGGGCCTGTTTCCGTGGTCCATTCCGTCGGCGGCGGGGGTGGCGGGGCGGGCGGCGGCGATGACGACTTGCGTCCGCGCGAGCCCGACGCGGGTCGCGACGGCTGAGCGGCCGCGGCCACCGCCAGGATGGACGCGAGAAGGAGGGCGGTCGGGATCCGCCAGGTGGAACGGGCGAGGGCGCGTATCACGGGGTGGGCGACGAGCCCAGCGCTTCGTGCACGGCGCGCAGGAGGGAGTCGAGATTGAAGGGCTTGAGCAGAAAGCCCACCGGCGGCGCGGGCAGGAAAGTCTGGCCCAGCCCGGAGACGTCGGCAGCGCCGCTGACAGCGATGATGCGCGCCGCGGGTGCGGCGCGACGCAGCGCCTTGATCACCGCCACGCCGTCCATCACGGGCATCATCATGTCCGTGAGAACGAGCGCGATCTCGTCGCGACGCTGCATGAACAGGCTGATGCCGCGCGCTCCGTCCTCGGCCGTGAGCACGCGGTAGCCGGCGGTCTCAAGGCTCTGCCGCGTGATCGAGCGCACGCTGGCCTCGTCGTCGATCACGAGCACGAGCTGTCCGCGACCGGGTGCCTCGGCTGCGCCGCCGCCCGTGGGCGCGGGCGCACCTGCGCTGGAAGGTTGCTCGGCGGGGAAATGCACGGCGATGGTGGTCCCGCGGCCGGGTTCGGTGTCGACCGCGATGAACCCGCGGTGGCTGCGCACGATCGCCATCGCGGTGGACAGGCCGAGCCCCGAGCCGCCCCCCGGTCCCCGGGTGGTGAAGAACGGCTCGAACATCCTTTCGCGGATCTCCGGTGCTATGCCGCTTCCTGTATCGATGACCTGGATGCGCACGTGCGCTCCGGGCGTCGCGCCGGGCATGGAGGCCGCCTGCTCCGGGCTGACGCTGGCATTGGCGGCCCGCAGCGTGATCGTGCCCCCCTCCGGCATCGCGTCGCGCGAGTTGAGGCAGAGGTTGAGCAGCAGCTGATGGATCTGGGTCGGCTCGCCCATGACCGACCAGAGATCGAGCGGCGCCTCCACGCGGCAGGCGATGCCGCGCGGGAACGTCTCCGAGACGATGTGCCGGATCTCCGGCAACAGGTGCCGGATGTTGATCGGGATGTGCGTGCCCTCCACCCCCCGGGCGAACGAGAGGACCTGGCGGACCACCTCGGCGCCGCGCCGCGCGCTGGTGCCGATGGCGCCGACCAGCTCGAGGTCCGCCGGATCGGTCAGGCGCATCCGCAGGATGTCGGAGGACAGCACGACCGGCGCGAGGATGTTGTTCAGATCGTGCGCGATGCCGCCGGCAAGCGTGCCGATGCTCTCCAGGCGTTGTGCGCGGAGGCGCAGCGCCTCGCGGCGCTTCTTCTCGGTGATGTCCGTATTGATTGTCAGGATATGGCACAGACGGCCTCCGGCATCGTGCCGCAGCGTCCAGCGGGACTCGACCAGCACGCGGGTCTCGCCGCGCGTGCGGTACTCGAGTTCGCCGTTCCACATGCCCGCCTCGCGGGCTGCGCCCAGCACGGTGGAGAATGAGGCCTGATCGGCGAAATGCAGCGCGCCGGCGTGGCGGCCCACCGCCTCCTCGCGGCTCCAGCCCAGCAGCTGCTCGGCGCCGCGATTCCAGACCTCGATCAGGCCGGTCGCATCACACACCACGATCGCATCCGTGGCCTCGTCGAGCAGCAGCGCCTGCTCCTGCAGGCGCTCGTCGCGCTCGCGCAGGCGCGCCTCCGCCAGGCGGCTCTCGGTGATATCCTCGATCGTGCCGTGCAGGCGGTGCAGGACCCCGTTCAGCGCCTCGGAATTGCCGAGGATGCGCACCCAGCGTTCCTCACCGCGGGGTGCGATCCGCGTCTCCAGCGTCCAGGGCTGACCGGTGCGCAGTCCCTCGAGCGCCGCGGCATCGAAACGCTCCCGAAATCCCGGTTCGAAAAGCGACAGCGCCTGCTCGGGCGTGATCGCCGTGCCGGGCTCGATGCCATGGATGAGATAGCTGCCGTTGGTCCATACGATCTGTTCCGCCTCGAGGTGAAGCTCCCAGCCGCCGATGCGCGCCAGGCGCTCCGTATCCGCGAGCAGTTCCGTGAGCCGCCGTGTCTCCGTTGTATCCGTGACGCGGATAATATGGAGCGCCTTGCCGCCGACGCTGATCCGCCGTACCACGACCGCGCCCCAGAAGCGGCGACCGCGCAGCGTGCGATACTCGAGCTGCCCGTTCCATATCCCGTCGCGCGCGATGGCGGCGCGGTTGGCGAGGACCTGCTCCTCGGTCAGGCTGCCGTCGACGAGCTCCGGACCGCGCACCGCGAGCATCTCCGCCTTGGTCGCCGCTTCGAACAGGGCGATCGCCTTGGCGTTGCAGTCGATGAAGCGGTGGTTTGCCGGATCCACCAGAAGGAGCGCGTCGGAGGCCTCCTCGAACACCGCGCGAAAACGTTCCTCGCTGTCGCGCAGTTCCGCCTCCGCCCGTGCGCGCGCCGAGATGTCGCGCACCGAGCCCGCAAGGAACTCGCCGTCCTCGGTCACGACGTGATTGGCCGCCACTTCCACGCGCGTGCCACCGCCGTCCCTGTGCCGTGCGGTGGTCTCGTAGATGGCCGAACCGCGTGTCCGAAGCATCCGCCAGAAGGCATGCGTGGTCTCGGGGGTGAAATTGGGGTCCCACTCCCACAGGCGCATGCCGAGCAGTTCCTCGCGGGACCAGCCGGAATGCCGGACCCCGGCGTCGTTGACGTAGACGAGGCGAAACTCCTCCGTCGGCGCGACGATGAAGAAGCCGTCGCCGGCCGTGTCGACGAGGCTGCGGAAACGCCGGAGCTGCTGGGCGATCTCGCCCTGGCGCCTTTCCTCGTCGCGCTGCCGGGCGAAGTCCTCCAGCGAAACCACCACGGCCGGCGATCCCGCCCAGGTCAGCGGTTCCACACTGCAGCGGACCTCCAGCGTCGTGCCGTCACCGAGGGCCAGGGTATGCCCGCCCACGGCGCAAGCCGCGACCCCTGCGGGCGCCGGCCGGCCGACGAGCGGCGTTCCGCGAAACCAGGCCCGCGCCCGGGCATTGGCGAAAAGCACGGTGTTGCCCGCGTCGAGCACCAGAAGCGCGCGTTCACTCGCATCGAGCAGCTGTAGGTAATCCTCCACGACAGGCTGCGGACGCGGGCCGGGCTCGATGTGCGGAGCGGTCATGTGACGACGGTGTTTCGCGAGCCGCGCGTCACTCAGCGGAGGGCGAGAGCGCCGGGGCAGCGGCCCGCGGTGACGCGCGGACGCGCACAGCCCCGCCCGTTCGCGCGCGGCGCGCCGCCCGCATGCACCACGCATGGCGGCGTGATCGGGACGGATGGATACACGGCGGGCGCGGGCGCGAAAGACTCGGGGGGCATGGCTGCAGACTACGAACTCGGCGGCTCCGGCGAAAGTCCTTTAACGCGGCTGCAATAAAGTCGCAGCTCCAGCTCCGGCGTCCTCCGCCAGGACGGGTTCACTGGCGGAGGCGGACCCTGGGATCTCGACTTCCGCGGGGCTCCCGCCGCCGGCATAGGGACGGAGGCGAACGCACGCGCGGATCAGCCCCATGGCCCGGCACCGGGATCGTGCCGCGAACAGGACTTGCAGGCCGGGCGGTCCGCGGTGTGCTGGAACCCGACAACGGCGCGGGAGACCTCCCGCAAATGCCGATGGCACGCACGGAAACCGACCTGTTTGTCTATGGCACGCTGCGGCACGATCAGCCGGAGCATGCGCGGTTCTGTCGTGGGCTGACGGGATGGCAACCGGCGCGGGCCCGCGGGCGGTTGTTCCGGCTGGTCGAGGGGTACCTGCTGATGGTGATCCAGCCCGCCGCGATCCTTCGCGGAGCCACAGGCGATGCGGCCGCGGACGAAAGGCGACGGCGTGAGCTCGTCCCTGAGGATCTGGAGCGGGCGGTGAACGCGCTCGAACAAGCCGGCGAATCCTGGATCAGCGGGGAGGTGCTTGCCTTCACCGATGCCGGGCGCACGTGGCCGCCTCTGGACCGGTGGGAAGGGGTGACCCCCGGCCGCGATTCCGTTTACCTTCGGGTCGTGGTGCCGGTGCAGACGGACGATCCCTTGCACCCGTGGCGTCCCGCCTGGATCTACGCCGCGACGCGCGCTCCAGCCGGCGCGGTGGAAGTGAGCGCTGCGCCACCGGGCTGACCACGCGCCGGGTCTGCGCGCTCAAGCCGGCCGGGGATTTGTCGTTCACCAGAGCGCCGGACCTTCCGCCCGCCCCCATGTATCGAGTCGTCTCCGAGCACGTCGCTCAACTCCGCCCCTTCTTCGCACCCCGGCCGCCCGCAAACGCGCCGATGCTCCAGGCGTTTCTGGATCAACGCGCACCCGGGCACGCCTATATCAACGATGCGCGCGCGCCCACGGCCTGCGTGGTCGCGGTGCACGACCGGTTCGTCTTCTTCGCTGGCGACGTTTCCGGGCATTTTTATGAGTCGGCCTTGCGTGAACTGCGCCGCCTGCAGGCGCTGCACGTGGTGGCTGCGCCCAGGGGTGTGCGGCTCCCGCGCCGGCCGGTTCCCGACGGCGAGGTCCACCGCCTGGAGTTCTCGCGCCGGCGCGATCCCGAGCGCGCGCGCGTCCGGGCGATCCAGCGCACGTCGACGGCGCTCGGTGAGATCCGGCGCATCGACGGGACCCTTTTCAGCCGTTGTCGCTGGCGCGACGAGATCGTGCGGCTGATGTGCAGCGAGCGGGAGTTTCTCATGCACGGCATCGGCTACGCGCTGTGCCACGAGGGACACGTCCTGGCCGAAGCCTACGGCTGCCTGTGGACGGCAGAGCGTGTCGAGCTCGCGGTCACCACCGACCCGGCAGCGCGCGGGCGGGGCTACGCCACGGCGGTGTGCGCGCATTTGATCGACACCTGCGAGGCCGTGGGTTTTGCGACGTACTGGAGCTGCGATGCGGACAACGAACCGTCCGTCCGCCTCGCCACCAAGCTGGGCTACGAGGAACCGCGCGAGTATCGCCTGCTTCGTTTCGATCGCCTCCGCGTCGCCGAGAGTCCGGCACTGGTCTGAGGCCCCCAGCCGGCATCAGGGGCCGGGCCCTCGGGTGAGTACTTGGTCAACGTTCGCTCGCGCAGCTTTGCGCGTTCAAGGGTGGCGGATACACCGAGGGCTCACTTCGCTCATGAAGACCTTTTCGGAATCGTTCTCACTTCACGGTGAGATCGCTCTCATCACCGGTGGCGGCACCGGCATCGGCCACGCGATCGGATGTTCCCTGGCTGCGGCCGGCGCCCGGGTCGTGCTGGTCGGCCGTCGAGAACCGGAGCTCAAGGCGGCGGTGGCGGCTATCGGACCGGCCGCCAGTTATGTCGTCCACGATATCACGCGCATGGCGGAGGCGCCGGCGCTGGTGGAGCGTATCGAAAAGGAGGTCGGGCCCGTCACCTGCCTGGTCAACAACGCCGGCATCCACCTCAAGAAGGCTGCAGTGGATACGACGCCTGAGGAGTTCGAATCGGTGCTGCGCACGCACATCGTCGGCGCGCATGCCCTCACCCGCGCCGTCGCGCCGGGGATGATGGCTCGCAAGCACGGCACGATCCTGTTCACGGCCTCGATGGCCTCGCTCTTCGGCATCCCGATGGTGATCGCCTACACTGCGGCGAAGACCGCCATGGTCGGCATGGTCCGCGGCTATTCGACGGAGTTTTCTGCACATGGCGTCCGCGTCAACGCGATCGCGCCCGGCTGGATCGAGACCGAGATGTCGCGCAAGGCGCTCGAGTCGGATCCGGCGCGCAGGTCCAAGGTCGTCGGGCGCACGCCCATGGCGCGCCTCGGCCAGCCCGAGGACATCGGCTGGGCGGCCGTCTACCTCGCCTCGCCCGCGGCCCGGTTCGTCACGGGCGTGATACTTCCGGTCGATGGAGGCGCGAGTATCGGGTTCTGAGTTTTCCTCACTTTCCGCGCCGCAGAGGTCAGGGCGGCACGGGTTCCCTGGGTTCTGGTTATGGGCGCCGCGGCGCTGACTCGGTCACGCCGCGGCGCGCCATGTCCAGCGAGGCGCGGGGACCGCGCGAACGATGGTCCTTCGTGGTTCGTGGCAGGGCGGGGGTCTCCGGCTGAGTCGCCGCCGAGCGCGAAGGTGTACAACGTGCACCGCGCCGCAGAGGATCCCGTGTGCTCGGATATCTTCTGGCATGCGTGCCGTCGCAACTGGACGCTGCGCCTTTACGGTGACGCCGCGCTGCGGCAGGAATCTACGGTTCGACCTGAAAGGGATGGGGTTTTGGTTGCCGACCCACGGCTTTACGCGACCGTGACGCTCCGGTCGTGAAGCCGACGGCCGGGTCCAGCCGTCTTTTACCCCGCATGATGTACCTCGCCCATACCCTTCGTCGCGCGTGCCGTGCCGCCGCGCTTGTGTTGATCGCCGCACCGTCGCTCTCGCACGCGGACGAACTCGTGCTCAACGAACTGGAGTACCTCGAGATGCCGGGGCTGAACGTCATGCTCGCCCACGACTTCTATCCCGAGGGGCATCAGGGTGGTGTCGGCATCATCCAGAACGGCCTGCGCGTGGCGACGAACGGCGACATCCGACTCGAGCCCACGCCCGGTCAGTGGCAGCCGGTGCCCAAGGTGGGCACACGCATCATCGACCGCGCCACGGGCGAGATCAGCGTGCGCATGGAGTTCCCGGATCCCGAGAAGGACCGCAAAGGGTTCAATCCCGTCATCTATCCGGATCTCCACATCGCCTACACGATCCGCGTGCGTCCCGACGGCGCGGCCTTTCGCATCGTGGTCGATTTCGAGGCGCCGCTGCCCGAGGCATGGGTCGGCAAGGTCGGCTTCAACATGGAGTTTTTTCCCGGTATCCTTTATGGCAGGACGTTCGCATCCGGCGAACAACGCGGCATCTTCCCCCGCCAGGCCAACGGTCCGGGATTCCACGACGCCGAGGGCGACTACCAGCTCACGCCCATGGCCACCGGCCGCGAGCTCCTGATCGCGGGGGAGTCGGAGGAGCAGCGCATGCGCATCGAGGTGCTCTCCGGCGGACCGCTTCAACTCATCGACGGTCGCGGCCAGCACAACAACGGGTGGTTCGTCGTGCGCTCGCTCGTCCCCGGCGGGAAAACGAAGGGCGCGATCGAATGGAAGGTCTCGCCGCACGCGATCCCCGGCTGGAAGAGCGCGCCGGTGGTGCAGGTGTCGCAGGTCGGCTACCTGCCCGCCCAACAGAAGGTCGCGGTGGTCGAACTCGATCGCAGCGAGGAGCAGATGCTGCCGATCGAGTTGCTGCGCGTCGCCCCCGACGGCGGGCTCGAGAAGGTCTTCGAGCGGACGGTGGAGCCGTGGGGGCGCTTCCTCCGCTACCGCTATCTGCAGCTCGACTTCACCGAGGTGAAACAACCGGGCATGTATGTCGTGCGCTATGGCGCGGTCGCCTCGTCCCCGTTCAAGATCGGAACCGATGTCTTCGCGCGCGATGTGTGGCAGCCCACGCTCGAGACGTTCCTGCCCGTGCAGATGTGCCACGTCCGCGTGAACGACCGGTACCGGGTCTGGCACGACTTCTGCCACCTCGACGACGCGCGCATGGCGCCTGTCGATCATAACCACTTCGACGGCTACCTGCAGGGCGCGTCCACCCTCACGTCCCACCAACCGGGAGATCACGTGCCCGGGCTCGACCGCGGCGGCTGGCACGATGCCGGCGACGACGATCTCCGCGTGGAATCGCAGGCCGACACGGTCTGGGGCCTGGCGCTCGCGTGGGAGGAGTTCAAGGTCGACTACGACAACACCACGGTCGACCAGGAGACGCGAGTCGTGGAACTCCACCGGCCCGATGGCGTGCCGGACATTCTCCAGCAGATCGAGCACGGCGCCCTCACCGTGGTGGGCGGGTACGAGGCGCTCGGGCGCCTCTACCGCGGGATCATCGTGCCGACGCTGCGGCAGTACGTGCTCCTCGGCGACTTTTCGGCGGTCACCGACAACGTCCCGTTCGTCGGCACGGTGACCGACAGCACGCCGGCCATCGGGCTGCCCGGCAGCCCCGACGACCGCTGGGTGTTCACCGAGGATAATCCCCGGCGCGAGATCCTCGTGGCCGCCGGCCTCGCCGCCGGCGCGCGTGCACTTCGTATCCACAATCCGGATTTATCAGCCCGATGCCTGCAGGCCGCGACGGAACTGTGGGAGCGCACGACGGTGCCCGACGAGGTCTTTCGCACCGCCGCGGCGGTCGAGCTGCTCATCACCACACGCGACGCGAAGTACGCGGACTGGCTCAAGGCGCACGCCGACCAGATCGCCGCACGCATGGCGGCCACGCCAAATCCGAGCGACGGGCCGAATCGCTTCCGCTTCAGCGGATGGATGCTGGGCCGCGCGCTCCCGCTGGTGAACGACGAGACCTTTTCCCGCAAGATCCGCGACGCCGTCCGGACGCATCAGGCGCACGTGATCGAGCAGGCGCGCAAGACGCCCTACGGCGTGCCCTATGAGCCTGCGATCTGGGGCGCGGGCTGGCTGATCCAGCGTTTCGGCGCGGAACAGGCCTTTCTGCACCGCGCATTCCCGGACATCGTCTCGGACGAGTACATGATGCACGCGCTCAATTTCATCCTCGGTTGTCATCCCGGCCCGAATACGGCCTCGTTCGTGTCCGGCGTGGGGGCGAAGTCGCTAACCACCGCCTACGGCATGAACCGCGGAGACGAGTCCTACATCCCCGGCGGCTCAGCCTCCGGCACGGCGCTCATCCGGCCCGACTTCCCGGAGCTTCTCGACTGGCCCTACCTGTGGCAGCAGACCGAGTACGTGCTCGGCAACGGCACGACGGATTATCTCATCCTCGCGCTCGCCGCGGCCGCGCAGGCGCCTGCGAAGTGATTTCCCGCGCGATGATTCCGCCCGTCCGTTTGTTTCGTGCACTCGGTGCCGCGGTCGCGTCTGCGCTGGTGGTGCCGGCTCTCGCCGCGGACGGAGGCTCCTGGGCGCCGCTGGCTTGGAACGGGGAGGACGCATGGGCCTCGGAGCGCGCCGGCTGGCGCGTCGTGGTGTCCGTCGACCGGGGCCGCCTCGTGCATTTCGGCCCGGCAAACACCGGCGAAAACCTCCTCTTTGCGCCTCCGACGCGCGACGGGCCGAACGGCTGGGGCGGGCATCGCGTCTGGCTCGGCCCGCAAGCGGAATGGCCGGCGGTGTGGCCGCCCGACCCGGCGTGGGAGGCGACTGCGGCCGCGACCGCCACGGTCGACGGCGACCGCCTCGAGCTGCGCATGGAGACCTCGGCGGGTGACTGGGGCAGCCTCACGCGGGTGTATTCATGGCAGGATGACGGGCTCGCCTGCGCCGTGCAGGTCCGCGGCGGCGCACGCGCAGCCCAGGTGATCCAGATCATGCAGGTGCGCGCCGACGCCGCCGTACGGGTGCAGGCCCGGCCGGAGGCCCGCACGCCGCATGGGTTCGTCGTGCTGGAGATCGGGTCGGAGGATCAGGTCCGACGCACATTTCCCTGGCCGCTTGGCGTGCTCCGCGAGGGTGGGCGCGGCCTTGTGCTGCGGACTTCCGGCACGGTGGTGAAGCTGGGTTTCGCGCCGCAGCCGCTGGTCGCAAAACTCGGCGAGGTCGAACTGGCGCTCGCGCCTGGTGCGCACACCGGTCGCGTGGTCGGCGAGATCGACGACGGCTTCACCACACAGGTGTACCTCGGCCGGTCAGGCGTGCCGTTCCTCGAACTCGAACAGCTGTCGCCGCGCTTCGCGGCGGGTGAGGATGCGAGCGCGACGATCCTGCTCGGCGGCCGCCGCCCGTAGGCCGCCCCCTCGCGGGCGCCATTCATCGCGCCGTTGCCTGGCCGCAGGCGCCGATTCTGGTGCAGTCGCACGGGCGACTGACGCAGCCGGCCCGGCGGTTCGGAACGGTAGGCGAGGAACGGGGCGGAAATCTCGGGCCTCGCGATGTGCGCGAGCGGGAATCCAGGATCCTGCGACCGTACGGCGGCACCGGCCGCCACGATCCAAGCCTCCTCCAGCAGCCGCACGTGGGCGGGATTGACTGGGTTGAACCAGCCACAAGCCAGCGTTTCCGCCAGCCATCGCACGGCGCTTGAACGTGAGCTGAACTGCGGATGCGAGCGAATCGACATGGGCGTTGCGCGACTCCCTCACAGGGCCACCTCTGTTGCACATCGCCCGCCGCCGTTCCGGTGTAACGACCGTTACACCGAAACGGTCGCCGCGCGCGCCGAATTACCGGCCGGTTCTGACCGTTCTGCTGTAACGGGCGTTACACTGTTCTGGTCGCACATGCCGCGCGCGGGCTCCCCTTGCCGCTTGCGGCCCAGGAGTCGTTCCACACTTGGCAGTCCCTCGCGACTGCGCTACCGAAACCGTTTTCCTGCCCATGGACTCTCCGGACATCTCCATCACCTCGCTTGCGCGGCCCGCCGTGCTCACCCAGCCGGTCTACGAGCCGGGCAAGCCGATCGAGGACGTCGCCCGCGAGCTCGGACTCGATCCGGCTACGATCATCAAGCTCGCGTCCAATGAGAATCCCCTCGGCGCCACGCCCCTCGGCATCGCCGCCGCCAAGGCCGCGGCCGAGCGCATGGAGCTCTACCCGGACGGTGGCGCCGTGCGCCTGCGCGCACGACTGGCCCGCCACCTGGAGCTCACGCCCGATCAGGTCGTCGTGGGCAACGGCTCGAACGAGATCCTCGAACTGCTCGGCCACGTTTTCCTCGGCCCGGGCGATGAGGCCGTGATGGGCGAGCGCGCCTTCGCCGTCTACAAGCTCGTGACGCTCCTCTTTGGCGCGAGGGTCGTCGAGGTGCCGCTGGTGAACCACGCGCACGACCTGGCCGCGATGCGCGCCGCGATCACGCCGCGCACCAAACTCGTCTTCCTGCCCAATCCCAACAATCCCACGGGCACGGCCAACACCGCGGCCGAGATCCTTGCGTTCGCCGGGTCGCTTCCGCCGCACGTCGTTTTTGTCTATGACGAGGCGTATGCCGAGTACGTGGAAAACCCCGCCGATCTGCGCCCGCTCATCGCCGCCGGCCGCAAGATCGTCTGCACGCGCACGTTCTCCAAGATCTACGGACTCGCCGGCCTGCGCCTCGGCTACGGTTACGGGCCGAGGGACCTGATCGCACTGCTCCACCGCGTGCGCCAGCCATTCAACATCAACGCCATCGCGCTCGCCGCGGGCGAAGCCGCGCTCGACGACACGGCGTGGGTGCGCCGCAGCCGGGCGATCAACGCCGCCGGGCTGAAGCAACTTGCCGCCGGGTTCGCCAGGCTCGGCCTCGAGTTCATCCCGAGCACGGGCAATTTCATCACGGTGCGCGTGGGGGAGGGCGCCCGCGTCTTCGCCGAGCTGCAAAAGCGCGGCGTGATCATCCGCCCGATGGCCAGCTACGCCATGCCCGAGTGGGTGCGCATCACCGTCGGCGACGAGACGCAAAACGCGCGCTGCCTGCGCGAGCTGGCCGCGGTGCTGGGGTTCACGGTGTAGCGCGAGGCCTCCGGCCGAGCCGCCACGCGACGCGAGCCTGGCACGCGCCGTCCGGGGTGGAGCGCGACCTCAGGGCGCGCTGCGAGAGGCGCCTTGCGCGGATGATCTTCTCGGCGATACCGAGGTCCGCACCTGCCCGCGCGCCGGAGCGTGGCCTTTCCAGCTTCCGCCTTCCCGCCGTGCACGCGAGGCGCCACCCTTCGCCCATGCCCGAAGCCCTCTTCCCGCAGGACATCATCCGCCAGAAACGCGACGGCGGCGCGCTGGACCAACGTGCCATTGAAACGTGGATACACGGCGTGGTGGACGGCACGTTTGCCGACTACCAGAGTTCGGCCCTCCTCATGGCGATCTTCCAGCGCGGCATGTCGCCGCGCGAGACGGCGTGGTTAACCGACGCGATGATGCGCTCGGGCGAGGTGATCACGCTGCCGGAAATCGCCGCCCCCAAGGTCGACAAGCACTCCACCGGTGGCGTCGGTGACAAGGTGTCGCTCATCCTCGGTCCGCTCGCCGCTGCCGCCGGCGTCTGCGTGCCCATGATCAGCGGCCGCGGCCTCGGACACACCGGCGGCACGCTCGACAAGCTCGAGTCGATCCCCGGCTTCCGGGTCGGCCTGAGCACGGACGAATATCGCCGGCAACTCGCCTCGATCGGCATCGCGCTCGCCGGTCAGACCGCCTCGCTCGTGTCTGCGGACAGGAAGCTGTATGCGCTGCGCGACGTCACCGCCACGGTCGAGTGCATCCCGCTCATTTGCGCGAGCATCATGAGCAAGAAGCTCGCGGAGGGCATCGACGCCCTGGTGCTCGACGTGAAGTTCGGCCGCGGCGCTTTCATGAAGACGCTGCCCGAGGCGCGCCGGCTCGCCCGCGCCATGGTCGCGATCGGCAAGGCGATGCAGCGACCGACCGTGGCGCTGCTCACGGAGATGAATCGTCCGCTCGGCCGCACAGTCGGTCACGCCTTGGAGGTGATCGAGTCGATCGAATGCCTCAAGGGCCGCGGCCCGGCCGACCTCATGGCTGTCACGCTCGCGCTGACCGAGAGAATGGTGCTGCTGGGCAAACTGGAGAAGAACGCGAAGGGGGCGCGGGCCCGCGTGAGGCAGGCGCTCACGTCTGGCGCCGCATTGGGGAAGTTCCGCGAGATCATCCGTGCCCAGGGCGGCGACCCCGCCGTGATCGACGACTATGCGCAACTGCCGCAAGCGAGCCGCGTGGTCGAGATTCGCGCCGAGAAAGCTGGATACGTTCGCGATGTGGACGCCATGGCTATCGCGCAGTGCGCGCTGCGACTCGGGGCCGGCCGCGAGCGCGTGGAGGACACGATCGATCCCGCCGTCGGCCTGAGCGATCTCGCGCAAGCGGGGGAGCGAGTCGCAAGAGGCGACCTCCTCTGCCGCCTGCACGTGAACAGCGAACGCCATCTCGACGAGGCGATCGCCCTCGCTCGCGGTGCATTCACGTTCGCCCCGGCAAAGCAAAAACTCACGCCGCTCATCCGCGAAGAGATTGCCTGAGCGATTGAACCCGGAGCTCGCAACGCACAGAAGGCAACGAAGGACACAAAGGCCAAAGGGCCTCATCGAGACACGATCCCGATTTCCTCGCCTGAATCAGGTCGCAGAAGGCACCACCTGTCGCCGAGGCTTCGGCTTGGCGGGTGGAAGGCGATCATGGGTTCACGAGGGGTCTGCAGGACCAGGAGCACCCCTTCACCGATTCACCCACGAGGTGATGAGCTGAAGCGGCCGAATCGTCTGCAACGTTCTTTGACCCCGGCACTATTCTCCGTGACCTCTGTGTCCAATCCTCGTTGTGCGACAATCGCTCCGTCAAGAGGCGCACGGCATGGCTCCACCTGCGGGGGAGGCATCGGTGCGGGGTTGATCTCCGCACAACCGCTTCGGCCTTTGGTCGCGTTGTTGCCTTCTGGTCGGCCGTCCGGGCAGTTTGGAGTTGAACCGCGACCTTGCACGCATCGTGGCTGATTTCGGAGTCGTCGTCGGATCAGTATCCGCGACAATCAACGCCAATCCCGGTTTCATCCATGACTTTCACGCCAAAGAAAATTGAGTCGATCGCGGACTACGAGGCCATGGGGCCGGGCACGGTCCTCGCTGCGATGAAAGTCAAGGTCGAGGCCGTCCACGACGATTCCATCACGATCAGCATGCCCGTCAGCGAAAAGGTGAAGCAGCCCTTCGGCCTGCTCCACGGCGGCATCACCATGTTCCTCATGGAATCGGCCTCGAGCATGCACGCGTGCTGGGGCGTCGACCTGACCAAGCGCGTGCCGGTCGGGACCGAGATCAACGGCTCGCATCTGCGTCCTGTCACCGGAGGAACGATACGCGCGATCGCCCGCGTGGTGCGGCGTTCGCGCACGTTCGTCGTGCACACAATCGAGGTGTTCCACGTCGAGTCCGGGAAACTCGTCAGCACCGGCCGGATGACCAACTTCTACATCCGCACCGGAGCGGAGGAGAAGGGCTGAAAGCTGGAGGCTAGAGAGGAAGCAGCGACCTTCCGGCCCGAGATCGACGACGGAAGCCTCTCGCCTCTTGCCCCTGGCCTCTCGCCTACTCAAGCGGATACCGCTTGAGCAGATACTTTTCCACGTAGTCCTTCACGCCGTCCTCGAGGGAGAAAAGCGAGCGTGAGAAGCCGGCGCCGCGCAGCCGGGAGATGTCGGCCTGTGTGGTGTATTGGAAACGTGAATGCGCCTCGTCGGGCATGTCGGCGTAGACGATGTCCGCCTCCTCGCCGATCACAGCGAACACGGTGCGGGCGACGTCGGCGAACGTGCGGGCCTGTCCGGTGCCGGCGTTGAACAGGCCGGTGGCTTCGGGCTTGTCCTGGAGAAAGAGCAGCATCGAGACGACGTCCTTCACGTGGATAAAATCGTGGGACTGGTCGCCGTCGGCCACATCCGGACGCCGGCTCTTGGGCAGGCGCGCCTCGCCATCGGCGTGAATCTGGTGGAAGACCTGGTTGATCAGCGACGCGTGTGGCCCGCGGTAGTCCTCGGCGGGTCCAAACACGTCGAAGAGCTTGAGTCCTGCGATCCGCGCGAGATGCCCATTGCGCAGGGCCCAGGCGTCGAAGAGCTGCTTGGAAAATGCCTCGGGGTCGAGCGGCTTGAGCTGCGGGGTGGTGTTGTCGTTGTCGAAGAAGCCGAGGTCGCCATCGCCATAGGTGGAGGCGCTGGACGTGTAAATCAGCCGCGCGCCGGTCTTGGCGCAGGCCTCGCACAGCTCGCGAGCGTAGCGGTAATTCCAGTCGATCAGCTCGCTCACGTCGGCTGAAGGCGGCGGCTCGGAAGGCGCGCAATGAAACACCACGGAACCGGCGGCGACGCCACTCTCGCGGACCTTCTCGCGGAATTCGCCGGTGCTGATGATATCGTCGAACTGGAGCCCCTGGAGGTTGCGCCACTTCTCGCCCGAGCCGAGATCGTCGACCAAGAGCAGCGCCGTCTCATCGCGCAGATTGAGTGCCGCGACCAGATTGCGCCCGAGCATCCCGGCCCCGCCGGTGATGATCGTCTGCTTCTTCCCGACCGACATCAACGTGCGCGGCCGGAGTGAGGGTGTGGTAAGCGGGGTGGCCATGGTTTGTCTCCGGGGACTTGTATCGGTGGGGAGTAGACCCTACATGAACGCCAACTGGGGAATGACGTTCTGCTTACACACCCAGAGGGGTAGGGCGCGTTACAGTTGCGAGGGGCCTGGTTCGCGAGAAGCGGCGACAGTTCTAAAACGACGGGCGGTTGGGGGGCCAGAAGAGGTTTTCAATGTCGGGGTTGTGGTGCGCAATTTGAGTTCTCCGCAGAATGATCTGGATCGGAACATTCTTCCCTTGGACCGGCGGCACCGGAAAGATGGCGGAGTCATGCCGCTTCGTGTAGCCGTGTGGTGTCCGCAAGGAGTGTCGGAACTTGCTCTCGCTGCGGCGTTGTGTCGGGAGCAACTTCCAGCCGACGCGGTAATTTGGTCGTGTGACCAGGCAGTCCCCGCCGCACCGTTCCCATCACAAGTTGACCTATGGCTAGTGCTTTGCGTGGCCGATCCACCTGATCCGCCTGCCTGGAGGTTTTTGCAGTCAGGCACGTGGGCGATCTATCCAGGTGCGGCCAGCAGATGGACAGTTGCGACCCGCAAGGCTGTCGAGGTCTGGCGGCCCGAAGTCGTGTTGAGCGACCTACTTCCGGATGAGGTAGGCGCTGCATCTTGGCACGAATGGAGAGCCGTGCAGCCGTTCGGTTGGTTGCCTGCATGGGCGGACGAGATAGATGCACCGGGTGAGACTCCGTTACCCGTCTTGGTTCGCGGTCGGCGAAGCGCCGGGCATGGGTCGTGCAGTTTCGTATCCATGCTCGCTGAGGCTCTCGGTGGACAAGTCCACGAAGTAGCTGAAGTCGAAAACGACGCCCGTTTGTTTCGATCTATATCTCGTGCGCGTCGGGTAATCCTGTACGAGGTGGATCCGGTATTTGCCGGAATAGTTCTGCGCAATGCCAACCGACAAGGCTCACGGGCAGTGGTGCTGGCCGGTGCTCTTGGGGCCCGTCTACGCAGCGCATTCATGGGTGGCATTCCGGCCTGGATGGGAACGCCGGACTTTCTCGAGCAGACGGGCGGCCGATTGGAACCGATGCTTCGACCCATGGTGCGGGCACTGTTCAGCGCCGCCGATCCGCGGCAAGAGGCCGTCCCTGACTGGTCGTGGGTCGCATGGATGCAGTCACTCGCGAATCCTTCCACTTCGTGCGGAGAACTTGTGGATGCAGTTGCGTTCACGATGCGATACGCCGCGGGTGAATCCGAGTTGGGAACCCCGCCATCCGCGCCCGTTCGTCGATGGTTCTTCGAGGCGCTTGAAGAACTCTGGCACGCACATCCTCCTGCGGTGTGCGGGGCGGAGGCGCAACGGGCGGCATGTGTCTTGCGCCGCCTCCTGCTGATCGGGGCAGCTGATGAGGCAGACCTTAATCTCCTTGCCCGCGTGTATGCGCTCCGAGGCGATGCAGATGGTGCGGATTGGGCACTCCAGCGGTTTGTTGAGATGACCGGAGGGGAGGCGCGCGAGCTCCCGGGGGCTATCGCATTGGGGCTGTGGCGTCGCGGTGCTGCCCACGACGGACTTCGCATTCTGCGTTCGCGTGCTCAGAGGCCGGCAAGCTCGCCTATGGCTTGTTTCGTTCTGGCTGTCGCCGCCGAGTTGCTTTGTGCGGAGGACGTCCTCACTTCGAACTTGGACCGCCTCGTTGCCGTTGCGCCGGGGTTCCTGCAGGAGGACGCCGCCGATGGCCGATGGGCGTTGTCCGCCCTCATTTCGCGCATCGCGGGCGATGACACATCGACTGCACGCTGGCTTGCCCGGGCGGATTCGCATCGCGCTGGCAACGCGCACCTGATGCAGGTTTGTGCAGAAACGAGTCCGCGTCCCAGGCCCATCGATGAACGGTGGTCCGTTCTCTTCAACCGATACTCCAGTTGTTGATTTCATGAGCCCACCAGCCATTGGGGAACCGGATGGTCCGTTGTCGCCGATCATTATCTTGGGCATGCATCGAAGCGGGACTTCGTACCTGGCGAGTGTCGTGGGTGCGATCGGCGTGAACATCGGGACATCGTTGCTGGAGGCGGCTCCCGACAATCCGCGCGGCTATTTTGAGGACCGCGACTTTGTCGAGTTTCAGGCAGGTGTATTGACGCGCGTCGTCCCAGAACAAGGAGCGGGTTCTCCGCTCGGCAACATCCTCGTGCGGCATGTCGACCGAATTGAGCTGACCCCGGAGGAGAGAGAGCACGCCGTCCGGCTGACCGCGGACCGTGAAGGCCAGAGCGTTTGGGGTTGGAAGGACCCGCGCACCTGCCTCTTGCTTGACTACTGGCTCGAGCGATACCCCGGGGCGACATTGATCGCCGCCTATCGACATCCTCTCGAGGTGTATGCCTCGATCATTCGGCGGCAGAAACTCCAGGTGATCGGCGACGAGTCGCTCATCATCGACACGTGGACCGCGTATAACAGTGCGATCGCCCGCGTTTGGGCGGGGCACCGTGGTCGGAAGTTCCTCATCGGCACGGGAGAGGTTTTCGGCGACCCGGCAACGCTGGCCGAGGCGATCCGCTCGCGGCTCGGACTACCGATGCCGGGCCCTGCCGATCATCTGCCTTCGTTTGAGGCGGCGGAGTTTACGCGACTTCCGGTAGATCGTGGCGCGCATACCTGCTTCTCGGCGGCATTTCCGGAGGCGGGACGCGTTTTTGACGGGCTCCAGGGATTGGCTGACATCCCGTTGGCGTTCACTGAAGCGGATGCTCCGATCTGGACGCCGCTCCGAAGGTGGATTTCTTCGATTCCTGGCGCGGCGAGGCTGTCGCTCCCAATCATCGTCAATCTCGTATCTCCCGAACTGGGCATCTTGCGCGCCGAGCTTTTCCGAAGTGCTGTCGCAACTGCCATTGAAACCAGCCGCGCAAATGTGGAAATCATGCGGAATTTCGAGATCCCCCAAAGCGCGCACCTGAAACAGCAGCAGATCGCGGCGCAGAACTCAGCTGAGCTGACAGAATGGAGGGCGAACCACCTGGTTTCCCGGTTGAACCTCCGTGAAGGTGCTCGGCCCATTTTCATTTGGGGCAAGAACTCCTTGGGTCAGCGGGTAGCTGAATTGCTCTCAGCCAGGGGCCTGGCTCCTGCCGGTACCATCGATCGATCTGGAGCAGGCGGTTCGATGACACCGCAGGAGTTTTTCGCGAATGGAGAGCTTTCGAACGCTGATCGCGTTTGCGTTTTGATCTGCTCGAAGTCGGCGCAGACCGAGATTTGCGCGCAATTGGCGGCATTCGGTTTACGCCGGGAGGAGGACTTCTTCGCGTTGCCGGACACAATCACCGAGACTTTCCATGAATCCTAACCCACAAGACGAATCCCAGACGGCGACAGGTATCACCGATACGCGTACGCCGACGTGTGAGCCGCTGCTTGGAATGACGACCCGGGAGGAGCAGGATTTCCTGCGCGCTTATGGTCGAAACCAATTCACGGGAGCGGGCGCAATCGTCGACCTCGGTTCCTGGCTGGGCTCCACCGCGATCCCCCTGGCGCAAGGACTCTCCCAGAACCCCAGCGCGACGGGAGTTGTTCGAGCGTACGATCTGTTCCGTTGGGAAGACTGGATGGAGCCGTTTGCGCAGGAACTGACCGGGAGGTTCAAACCGGGGGATTCGTTTCTTCCGGAGTTCAAGCGTCGACTCGGGCCCTCGGAGAGATGGGTGGAGACCCGCCCTGGCGACCTGCACAAGGCCAGCTGGCACGAGGGGCCGATCGAACTCCTGGTGGTCGATGCCATGAAGACCTGGTCGTTGTGCTCAGCGATATCGCGGGTTTTCTTTCCGCATTTGATTCCCGGGCGCAGCTTGGTTGTGCACCAGGATTTCAAGTTCTGGGCGTGTCATTGGATTCACCTGGTTACGTATCGCCTGCGTTCATACCTGAAGATCGAACGCGACCTGGAACAGTCTTCGACGACTGTTTTCCGGTTGGAGGGCGCGATACCTGAGGACCTCCTGTCGCGAGACTACACGCCGGCCGACTTCAGTACTGCTGAAGTTGCGCAGGCATATCGTTACTGGATGGAATCCATTCGGTGTGAAGCCCGCAGTATGTTGCTCTATGCAGAAGTCCTCGCGCTTCTAGATATCGGAGATCGAGAAACTGCTCGCGTGCGACTGTTGGAAGTCTTGGGGGGAGACGCTGCTCCTCCGGCTCCTTTTGTTCAGTTGCTCCGGGCGCGGGACGATACGTTGGTTTCGGCTGACGTGTGGAAACGTTCCGGTCAGCCCCTCTTGGAGGATGCGGTCGCTCTGGCAGCCAATACTGGACGGGAGATTTATATATGGGGTGCCGGCACGGGTGGCCGAAAGGCATTGGCACGATATCCGAGGCTTGGGAGTTTAGTACGAGCGTGTGTGGACAGCGACAAAGCCAAACAGGGAAGTCGACTGGAGCACTTGACGGTGGTTCTACCGAGCAGCCTTCGTTTCAACGAACCGAGACCTTATATCGTGATCGCCAGTATTTACGCCACGGAGATCGCTGACCAATTGCGATCCCTGGGGCTCGAGCGAGGTCGAGATTTTCGCGTCGCGGACCTATCATGACTCGCTCTCCATGATGCGAGCCACGTTCTGCCTGAACGGTCCCGACGAGGTTAACGGGCCCAATGTGTGGCTCACGCGGCATCTGCCTCTTTTGCGCGCACACGGCATCGATCCCGAGATTCACTACCTGAGTTGGTATCCGGAAAAACCGTGCAGGTTCCGTCGTCGTCTCGAGGCGGCCGGCGTGCCGACTCGTTTCGTGCGTCTGACGCGCTTCTTGGAGGACAATATTGAAGCCATCCTCCGTCCGCTCGTGGATGACCCCCCTCACGTGTTCGTGCCGAACTACTCGGTGCCCGGGCACTTTGCCGCGCGTTTCCTGCGCGAGGCGGGTGTGGTGACGATCGGCGTCCTCCATTCCGACGATCCCTATTACCACGACATCCTCGACATGTTCGCGAACGGTCCTGCTGCGTGGCGCCTGTCCGGCCTCGTGGGCGTGTCCCGCTTCCTTGCAGATCTTGTCAAGAGCGAGCTGAAGACCGCCGTCCCTTACCTCGATGCGCCCTATGGAGCCCCGATGCCGCGCTCGGCCGCACGCCATGATCCCGGCGCCTTTCGCCTCGTCTATTGCGGACGCCTGGTCGAGCGGCAGAAACGTGTGCGGCGTGTGGCCGAATCGATGGTCGCCGCAGTTGATGCGGTCCAGGGCTGCGAAGGTGCGCTTTATGGCGACGGTCCGGAACGAGAGCCGCTCCGGCAATATCTCCAGACCGCATCCCCGGACGGACGCGTGGCACTGGGTGGTATCCTGGAGCCGGATGCAATTCAGGAGCACATGCTCAAGGCCCAGGCATTCGTGCTGCTGTCCGACTTCGAGGGCCTCTCCATTGCACTCATGGAGGCGATGGCGTCAGGGCTGGTTCCCATCATCGCCCGCATGCGCAGTGGCTCCGAAGATCTCGTCGTCGATGGGGTCAATGGATTTGTCGTCGATCCGGACGACAAGGAGGCCTTTGTACGAGCCGTGCGATCGATGGCCATGGATCCGGTACGGTGGCGGGAGCTTTCGGCTGCGGCACGTGAGACGATCGTCGCGCGCGGGTATTCTGCCGAGCAATGTGCGGAACGTTGGGCGGGTTTTCTCAGGAGGCTCGTGGCTGGCCAAGAGCTGCGCACCGTGAGCACACCTCCGCAAGACGAATGGCACCTTCCGCCACGCAGTTCGAGGCCTGACGGGATCCGATCCCAGGATTGTCGCAATGTTCGCGGCGCCCTCGAGTCGGCGCTTGGAGCCGGTCGCCCGGTGTATCTTTGGGGAGCGAGCCTCGCTGGCGAGGTCTTCATCAATTCGAATTCGCAATTTGCGACGCGGCTTTCCGGCTTCGTCGATTCCAATGCCGCCAAGCACGGCACACGATTTCGTGGTCTGGAGGTGTTTTCGCCCGAGACTTTGTCTGCGATGCGCTCAGCCGGAGACCAGCCGTTTGTTGTGATCACGTCGCAGTTCGCCGCGGAGATCGGTGCATGGCTTGTGGATGCGGGTTTCATCGAGGAGCTGGATTTCGTGGCCAGCTGAACCGACACGGACATGATGCTGTACATCTGCCAGGATGGCGAGGCGCCGAGTGGTGTGGCGACCTACGGGCGGGCAATGCTTCGTGCGCTCCAGTCGTCATCGATGCTGCTGCTGAACGTGGATGAGGCGGCTTCCTGCGGGAACGACCAGAGGCGTATCCGACATATTTCGACGTCTCGCAGCCATGACGCCGGGGCGATCGCCGATGACCTCCGGGCGATGCTTTCGGATGGTGGGCGCGTCACGCTCCTTCCCAACACGGGGGACACGCCTTGGGAGGCGACGCGTCTGTTGCTGGACGGCATGCCGGAGCCGGCGCGCCGGTTGGTGCGCGTGCTCGGCATCGTGCACAGCGACATGGAGACGCAGTATGCGCTCGCGGAGCGATATCTTCCGATCGCGCCGGTGTGGGTCGGGGTGAGCCGGCGTTGCGCGGAGGAACTTCGGCGACGCATTGGACCGCAAGGCGGGTGCGTGCACGAACTCCCGTACCCGATCGAATCGACACCGGATATTTCCCGCGGCGCGGCACAGGATCGGATCCTGCGTCTCGCCTACGTTGGCCGGCTCGAGGAGCCGCAGAAACGGGTCTCGCGCCTCGCCGCTGTGCTCGAGCGTTTGGCGGCATCGGATACCGAGTTCTCGGCTACGGTGGCGGGTGACGGGCCGGCGCGTGGCGAGTTTGGGGAGCGACTGCGGCGGGCGGGCGGGGTCGTGCAGCAGCGCGTCACCATCACCGGTGCGCTCGATCGTGCCGGTGTGGCTGGCATCTGGCGCACGCATGATGTGTGTGTCCTTGCTTCGGCGTATGAAGGGATGCCACTCGCTCTGCTCGAAGCCATGTCGGCCGGCGTCTGCCCCGTCGTGATGGCTGTCGATTCCGGGCTGCCCGAGTTGCTCGTGGATCGGGTCAACGCGCGCGTCGTGCCGCAGGGTGACGTGTCGGCGATGGTGGAGGTGTTGGTTGAGCTGTCGAGGGATCGGCCGCAGATTCTTCGCCTCGGCGAGGCGGCGCGCGAAACGGTTCGCATGCGATTCTCGCCTGAAATCCATTTCAGACGACTTCACGAGATCCTCGACGAACTCTGGACGATGCCGCCGCCGGATCCATCCAAGGTGCCGCCCGATCACACGGCGTCCGCAGTGGCAGACATCGTGCAGCAAGCGAAACGCGCCGCAAAACCGGTGGCTGTCTTTGGCGCCGGCATGTTCGGGCGCAAGGTCGTGGATGCGTGTCTCGCGGCCGGACTCGAGGTGGCTGCACTCGTCGATTCTGATCCGGCGCGGCGCGGATGGAATTACCGAGGGCTGGCTTGCGGCGGCCCCGATGACCTTGTGCGTTTCAGCGAATGCGCGATCGCGATCGGCTCGTTGCAGTTCGCCCACGAGATGAGACTGCGGGTCGTGGATGTATTTGTCGCCCGCTCGCTGCCGTGTCCCCAGGTAGTGGCTGCCCCATGACGAGGCTCACGGTCATGCTTTGCGCTCGCGATGCGGCGGCGACAATCGGGCGTGCCGTCTCCTCGGTGCTGGGGGAAGCGGATTGTCGACTGCTCCTTGTCGATGATGCCTGTCGCGACGCCACGGTGGACGCTGCGCGCAACGTGGCCGGTGAGCGACTCGTGGTCGTGAGGTCCCCCGCGCCGGGAGGCATTCCGCGCGCGCGCCAGGCCGCACTCGAAGCCTGCGAGACCGAGTACGCGGCCTGGCTCGATGCGGACGATGCGTGGGTGCCCGGCCGTGTCGCGCGCATCCTCGCGGCGCTCGAGGGCGGTGCCGATGTGTTTTGCGAGGCGATCGATCTGGTCGACGGCGCCAGCGGGCGCAGCGTGCGGAGGCTCGATGTGCCGGGGTTTGTCCGGCGCGAGCGGAATCCCGCGAGATTGTTCGAGCGCAACCACCTGCCCGGAGATACGCAGGTGGGGTTTCGCGTGGAGACGTTTCGCGCCGCCGGCGGGTATGATCCGGGGGTTTACGGTGTGGAGAGCTTCGACCTCCTCCTGCGCGCGATCGTCGGTGGCGCCAGGTTCGCGTATGGGGATGCCGCGGGGTATCGGATGTACGCCTACGCGGGCAGTGTCTCACGCAACCTTGAACGGCAGCGTGCCGCGCTGGCGCTGGCGCTGAGGAAGCACGAGTTTGCCCGCGTGCGTCAGCTGTGCCTTGCGGCCGGTCAGCCGGGACGCGTGGCCGCATGGGTGCTTGTCTCGATGGCGCTTTTTCGCAACGAGCCGGAGGCGGCGCTGCGGTTTCTCGAGGAGGCTTCGCCGGCCGGGGCCGATCCCGACCAGGTCCTCGAGCACGATGGACCGTGGCCGATTCGCGAGGGCTGGCGACGTGCGTTTCAGCGCGGGACCTGCCTGGCACTGATCGGCGGTCGGGACGATGAGGCCGAGCAGGAGTTTCGGCGGGCCGAGGGCCTCGAGCCGACCGCAGAGGTCTCCAACAACCTGGGCGTCGTCCTCGCGCGACTCGGCCGGCTCGAGGCCGCGGATGCTTGCTGGCGTGATGCGGAGCGGCGATTTCCCGGGTACCTCGACGCGAGGCGAAACCTCCAGGACGCGGCGGGCCATTTTATCACGACCCACCCCTTGCGGCGTCAGGCGAGCCGGTCCGAGTATTGATTTGTATCGCACGAGGCCGGCCCGGGCCGAAGATCCGGGTCCAACGTACCACGCATGGCCACTGTCCTAGTCACCGGCGCTGCCGGATTCATCGGCTCCCATCTTGCGGAGCGTCTGTTGGCCGATGGGCACGAGGTGATCGGTGTGGACAACTTCGATCCATTCTATCCGCGGGCCGCGAAGGAGCGGAATCTTGTCGTCGCCCGGACCGCCGGCCGGTTCCGGTTTTGCGAGATCGACCTCCGGGACGCGGGCGCGCTGGCGGCGGCGGTCGGGCAGGCGGGCGGCGGGCTCGATGCCATCGTTCACCTCGCGGCCAAGGCCGGTGTGCGGCCCTCGATGAGTGACCCGGTCGGGTATCAGGAGGTCAACGTCGCGGGCACGCAGAACCTTCTCCAGCTCGCGCGCCATCACCATGTACCGCAGTTCGTTTTCGCGAGTTCCTCGAGCGTCTATGGGATCAACCCGAATGTCCCGTGGCGCGAGGATGACACCGTGCTGCGTCCGATCAGTCCCTATGCGAGCAACAAGGTCAGCGCGGAGCTCATGGGCCACGTCTATTCCCATCTCTACGGGATCCGCTTCCTCGCGCTGCGCTTCTTCACCGTCTACGGCCCGCGCCAGCGGCCGGACCTCGCCATCCACAAGTTCTCGCGACTGATCCGCGAAGGGAAACCCCTGCCGTTCTTTGGCGACGGATCGACACGCCGCGACTACACATTTGTCGGCGACGCCGTGGACGGCATCGTCGCGGCTCTTGGATACACGCGCACCCCGTACGAGGTGATCAACATCGGGCACAACGAACCGGTCTCGCTCGCCGAGCTCACCGGCCAGCTGGAGTCGGCGCTCGGTCGCCGCGCCATCCTCGACCACCAGCCGGAGCAGCCGGGAGATGTGCCGCAGACGTGGGCGGACCTGACGAAGGCGCGCAGCCTGCTCGGTTACCAGCCGCGCGTCACGCTGCGCGACGGATTGCGGGCATTTGTCGATTGGCTGGATCGCGAGGGTTGAGCCAAGCTCCCACCGTGCACGTCGTCGGATCGATCATCGCGCGGCTGGGGAGCAAGCGGCTCCCGTTCAAGAATCTGCTGCCGTTTGCGGGGAAACCGCTTGTCGGGCTCGGGATCGAGATCCTGCGCGCGACGCGGCTCGTGGATGAGATTGTCGTCTCCACCGAGAGCGAACTCATCGCGCGGGTGGCGCGCGATTTTGGCGCAACGGTGCTGCGGCGACCCGAGGCCCTGGCTCAGGACAACGTGCCCTCCGTGCCCGTGTTTCAGCACATCGTCGAAAACTTCCCGTGCGACGTGCACGTGAACTTCAACATCAACCTGCCGCTCTGCGAACCGGCCGTGGTCGATCGCGCTGTCGAACTGGCGATCGAGAAGGAAGAGGCGCTCTCCGTACCCTATGCCGCCTGGGCCCAGACCGCGCATCGACTCCGCAACTACGGAGATCCCTGGGCTCCCGAGAAGAAAGCCTTCCTTTTCGAGGATTCACGAGCTGGTCCGCTTGATGTGCACACGCTCGAGGACCTGCTGGAGGTCTATCGCGCGAAGCAGGGACGGATCGAAGGTTGGTGAGGGACCACGGACCACGGACCATGGACCACGGACCACGGACCACGGGCCACGGACCACGGACCACGGACCACGGACCACGGAGGGCGCGGCTAGCGCTTTTTCGATCCGGCGGCGAGGGTGCGTTGCCCCGGACCGCGTGAGCGCCCGGCCTGCAGCGCGGCGGCGAGATGGTCGATGAAGCTGTCGAGGATCGGATGGTCTGCGTCGGTCTCGGCCAGTGTCATGGCGTTCCAGGTACGCTTGAATCCGCGTCGTCCGAGCCGCACGGCGGCGAGTGTTCCGCGCTTGAGCTCGGGCGCCACCGCCCACTCGGCGAGAAACGAGACACCGAGCCCCGCCTTGACCATCTCGATGATGCCCTCGGTCAGCAGCACGCTGGTGTAGCGGCGGGGCCAGATGCCCGCGGGCTGCAGGAACTGCACGCAGATCCCCGATTCCTCCGGCGTCGGCGCATAAAGCAGGATGTGTTCGCCCGCAAGGTGGGCGGGCTCCACGCAGCGGCGTTTCGCCAGCGGATGATCCGGCGCGACGACGAGGAAGATCTCGTCGTGAAGCACCGGTCGCCCGCGCACGCGCGGGTCCGCGATATCCGAGGCGGTGATCACCAGGTCCACCTCGCGCTCCATGAGCGCATCGAGGGAACGATAGGTCGCCTCGGCCACGACCCGGACTTCCGCCTCGGGATGGCTCGTGCGAAAGGTCTGCATGACCGCGGGGAGCCAATGGTAACCCGTGTAGCAATGCGTGCAGAGCCGGATCGTGCCGCCCGCGCCGGAGCGCAGGCGCCCCAGGCGGTCCTCGACGTCGTCGATCGCGGCGAGCACGCGCACCGCCTGTTCGAAGACGATCTCGCCCGCGGCGGTGAGGCGCATCGCGCGATGTTCCCGGCGGAACAGTGGCAGCCCTGCGATCGTCTCCACCTGCCGCAGCTGGTGTGAAAGCGCGGATGGGGTGAGGTGCAGCCGGCGGCTCGCGGCCGTGAGCCCGTGCTCCTCGCCCACGGCCCGGACCAGCCGCAGGTGTCGCAGCTCGAGGGCGGAATAGCGCTCGTCGGTCGCGGCAGAGGATTGAACGGTTTTCAACATAACGGTGCGAACGTTTAATTTCTCTCAATGATGAGGCAATGCTATCCTCTGCCCTGCCAGCACCAAAGCCTCCGGCGCGAGCCGGGTGGGCGGCGGTGCCGGGCTGCACGCGGACCCGGGGGAATATGGGTTTTGTAGGAGCCCGGGCTCGCGTGCGGCGCCGGGGCGCACGGGGCGCCCGGTGCGGCACTTTCCACCACATCACTTCGCCATGAATCCCATCCGTTCGATCCTTTCCCGATCCGCCGTCGTGCTCGTCGTTTCCCTGCTCCTGGGCGGCTGCGCCACCTCGAGCCGGTTTGCCGTCGCCTCCGTGCGTCATGAAATACCGAATACGCAGCCGAGGTCCTACCGCCTCACCGGGGGGCCGTCGCTGGCACCGGCGGCCGATCCCGTGCTCGCGGATGTTCGCACCGCCCTGTCGGGCCGCGGCCTGTTTGAGTCGCCCGGGGGCGTGCGCCCCGACCTGGAGATCACGGTGGACCTCGAGCGTGGACCAGCCGTCTCCCGCGTGATCACGACCACGGAGCCGGTGTATCTGGTGCCGTCGCTCTCGGGCTTGCCGGGACGCCCGCAGGCCCCGTCGAGCGCGATCCTTGCGCCGCGCGTCATTGCCCGGCGCGAGGTGGCACGCACCGTGGTCGTCTATCCGCGGCTGCTGCATCTGACGGCCCGCTTGGTGGACGCCCCGGCCGGAGCGCCGGCCGCTTGGGAGGTGGCAGTGCTCCACGAGGGCACGTCGCCGCAGCCCCCAGCGAGCGAAGCACGCTGGATGGTCGCCGCCGCGATGGACTGGATTGACCGGGCGAGCGAGGGTCCTGCCGTGATTGAGGTGGATCGCGACGATTCGCGGGTGGCATTCTTGGAACAGGGGGTGCGCGCGGAGGCACGCGGCCTGGCGGCGCAGACGGGCCCGGAGCGGCAGCCGCAGCGCGCCGACGGTTGATCGAAGCAGACGTGGTCCGGGTCGCGACCCGCGGCGGTGCGACCCGGATTTGACGGAGTTTTTACAGTGATACCCGCCGGGGGTGTTTTACCCCGGCGGGCAATCTGCCGAATGAGGGGATGTGATGTCTTTTCCAAGGAGGGAAAAGGCGGTCCGTCGCCGTAAACGGAAGGATCCGGGGCAATCTTCTCGCCGCGCCGGGCTGTCGCTATCCGTCTTCATTGCTCTCCTTGCCGTGTGTGCTTCACCCGAGTCCCGCGCACAGTCGCAGGGGCCAGCTTCAAAATACGAACGTGCCGCTCCTGTTGCCGCCGCGCCAGGTCCGGTGCATTTCAATCTCAACTTCCTGCCGTGGCGCAAGGAGTCGGCTGCACGCCAGACCGTCGAGTCGGCGTTGTCGAAGACAGCCCCCTCGCGAACGCCCGCGACAGTCTCGACCTCGCGAAACTCCGCGTATCTGCCGGCAGGCGGTTCGATTCCGCTGCGATTCGCCGCGACGCGCTCCTGGCCTGACCGCATGGCGTCGGCGGACGAGACCGCGCTGTCGGTCGCGCTCGCACCCGACCCTGACTTTGCCATTCGCCGCGAACAGCTCGTCGCCGAGCATGCGGCGGGCGTGCCCGCCGTGCCGTCGGTGACTCCGACGGAATCCGGTTCCGTGACGGTCACGGCGTCGTCCGCGGACGCAGCCGTGTATCGCTCGCCGCAGATCGTGCCGCGGCCGATGATTTCGGGACTGGGCGAGGTGATCCTCACCACGGACCTGGTGCTCCGCTCCCTGCACGACATACCGACTGCGCGCGGGTCGGTGCCGGAGGGCTTTCGCCCAGCGGTGCCCCAGACGCGCTCATTCGATTCCGTGCCGGCGACGGTCGCGCCATGATCCTGCTCCACCTGTTTTGCTCGGCCGTGCCGCGCGCCATGGACACGCCGCGGATGCGGACCCTCGCCCGCACCCTCTGCGTGGTCCTCCTGGGCGTGATTTTTGCCGGCGCGCTGCTGCGCGGCTCCGACGAATCGCCTGAGCCGACGGCGCCTGCGGCCGGTTCCGGGCGCGGAAACGTCTCCATCATCCACCTACCCGACGGCGCTGCAGTCGATGCGCCGGCCAAGGATGGCCCGGTCTCCGTGGGCGTCGCGGAAGGGCCCGCCGAGCAGCCTGCGGCCCCTGCGGAGATTCCCGCTCCGACCGGCCCGGAACAGGCGGCCGCGCCTGAACCAGTGCAGGGTGACGCGGGCATCATTCCGACGCCGGAGCCGGCGGAACAGGCCGACCTCCGCCCGATATCGCAGGCTTCCGCCGAGGCTGTCGTTCAGTCGTCTGAGCCATCGCGACTGCCCGCGTCATCCGTCGCGGGCCGGCCGGAACCGGTGGACGACTTCGCCGAGTCGGGGCGCCGCCTCTGGCTGGCCGGCGACTACGTCGCGGCGGAGCGGGCCTTCACGCGGGCGCTCACCGCCGACGTCCCGGTCGAGCGCAAGCGGGGTCTCGTCCTCGACATGGCCGAGCTGTACCGGGCCGCCAACCAGCTGCCCAAGGCCGCCGCGGTGCTCGAGAAGTTCATCAAGACGTATCCATCCGATCGTGACATCCCTCAGGTCCTGCTGCACCTCGGCGGCGTGTACCGCGACCTGGGCGTCTATTCGATGGCCACCTCGCGCTTCTTCCAGGTGCTCAACTCCACCCTGCGCGTGAGCGACGAGGATCTGCCCCACTATCGCAAGTTCGCCACCAAGGCGCGTCTCGAGATCGCCGAGACCTACGCGATGCAGGGCAACCTGACCGAGGCGGAGAAGTACTTCTCGCGTCTGCAGTTGCTCGAGCTCGATCCCGGGGACCGTGAACGGGTCTTGCTGCGCGGCGCGCAGATGCAGTTCACGCTCCGGCAGTGGCTGGCTGCGGAGAAGGCGCTCGCCGCCTTCATTGCCGCCAGCCCCGAGAGCCCGCAGCTCGCGGAGGTCCGCTACATGCGGGCCCGGGCGCTGGACGAGATGGGGCGCAAGCAGGAGGCGATCGACGAGGTCGTGGCGCTCCTCCAGATGCCGGTCACCGGTAACGAGGAGACGCTGCGCTCGACCGCCTATTGGAAGCGGCGCTGTGCGAACGAGCTGGCCAACCGCTTCTACGAACAGGGTGACTTTCTCGGGGCGCTCGCGATCTACCAGGCGCTGGCCAGGGCGAGCGTGGATCCAGGCTGGCGCTGGCCGGCGGTCTACCAGATCGGGCTGTGCTTCGAGCGCATGGAGATGCCGCAGCGCGCCGCCGAGGCCTATGATGCGATCCTTTCGCCGGAGGCGGCGCCAGCGCCGGGGGTGCGGCTGCCGGATGCGCTTGCATCGTTGCAGGAAATGGCGCGCTGGCGCCGTTCGCACCTCACCTGGATCGAGGACAAGGGCCGGCAGCTCGAGAGGCTCGCGGCCGACGATCCAGCGGGTTGAGCCACGTGTGATTCGTGCGGGTCGGGCACGGCTGTGCCTTGCAGCGGCGTGGCGGATGCACCACGATTCGTGGCCGTTCGACACCCCGCGCCCTGATGACGTCCGACCAGACTCCCGCCGAAATCCTCCGCGCCCATATTGCGCTCTGCAGTGAACTGCACGCGCTCTTCCTCGAGGAAAACCGTGTGCTGCGCACCAGCGGCGCGCCGCCTTCGGAGGATCTGCTGATGCGCAAGCGGGACTTTCTCCCACAGCTTGATGCATCGCTGGAGCGGCTGCGGCAGATCAACGAGGGTCATCCGCGCTTCACGCCCGAGGAGCAGGCCATGGTGCAGGACGGCCGCAAGAAACTGATGCAACTGCTCATGCTCGACCGCGAAAATGAGCGGTTGCTGCTCCGTGCCTCGCTGCCACCACAGATCAGGTCGGCCTACGCGCCGGTGATTCCCGGCCGCATCGCGAAGGCGTACGGAAAATACGCGCCGAAGGACGCCGGTGGCACCGGCATGCCGCCGGGGAACGCGTAGCGCAAACCGGGAGCGGGATCGGCTGGCGCGGGCGGGTCCGGAGCGCATTCCGGCTGACGGGCGTTCTCCCCGGCGTCCGGGCCGCGGGACCGGGCGCGCGAATCCGTTTTGTGGGTACGACGGGCCCCGGTGTACCTCGCGAGGCCTATCGGACCACACGTTTACCCTGACTTGCTCAGGGAGTTCACAGGGCGGTCCTTGCAGAACCAAGGACACGCCTTCACCGGTTCACCCCCGAGGAGATGAGCTGAAGCGGCCGAAACCTCCGCGACTCGCCGTGCCCTCGGCGCGATCCTCGGTGAGTTCCGTGTTCGTCTCTCTTCAGGATCAATCCTCGGCCCGGGGCAGCGTCAGGGCGAAGGCGATCGTGCGGGGATCGGCCCGTCGCACCTCGAGCGCGCCGCCCGATTCCACGGCGAGCCGGCGGGCGACGAAGAGGCCCGCGCCCGACTCATAGGCGGTGGCCGTGCGGCGCGTATCCAACGTGAAGATACTGTCGAGCTTCAATCCGACGAGTTCGTCGCCCGAGGCGGCGATCTCGATCCGCGGTCCCGCTCCGGGTGCGGCGGGCCGTGCGCTTAGCTTGAGGCGGCCGCCCTCGTTGCGCAGCCGGGTGCGCAGGAAGTTGGCGCAGTTGAGGATGATCTGCTCCATGACGTGGCGATCGGCCACGGCCCAGGGGGTGTCCTCGGCGAGGACCAGCTCCAGCGGCATGTTGCCGGGCAGGAATGCGTCGAGCAGCGGCTTGAGCTCGTGCAGGATCAGCGCGGTGGGTTGCGGTTCGACCACACCGGCGCCCTTGCGGCTGAACTGCGAAAAGCGGCGCACCAGCACCTTCGCGCGCTCGATGCTTCCACCGATGCGGGTGGCAAAGCCCTGGAGCGGACTGTCCTCCGGCAGCCGGAGGCTGATCAGCTCGGCCAGCCCGAGGATGGCGGCGAGCACGTTGTTGAAGTCGTGGGCCAGTCCGCCTGACATGGCGGCTGAGACTTCGAAACACTGATTGGCCGTGATGTAGTCCTCGAGCGCTCGCTCGCGCGTCAACTCGCGTGCGCAGACGAGGACCTGATCCTCACCGGCGACCGGCCGCGACATCCATTCCACGGGGAGCGCACGTCCGTCCGCCGCGGCGAGCACGCCCGGCAGCGCCTGCGTCCCGGACGGTGCGAGCAGGGCCTGGGCGACCTCCTGCGGCACCAATGCGGCCAGCGGCCGGTCCGGGGCCGTGTCTGCGGACCAGCCGCAGAGTGTGGACAGGGTCGCGTTGGCTGCGACGATCGTTCCATCTGTCCGCGCGAGCAACGCCGGGAACGGAATGGCGTCGAGCATGGCCGGAGCGGGAACCGGGCGCGACGGCTTCCGGGAAGAGCGGGGTGGCGCGGAGGGCGATTTCATGGGAAGCCGGCGATGGGGGAGGAAGTAATCGAAAATCGGCTGTCCCGTCGATGAGTTTAAAGAACCGGTCAAAGCCGGCATGGGCCGTCCGGTCCGGGTGTTTTCACGCCTGGGCGTCGCCACGGGCCCGCAGAAAACAAAGCGGCGACCGCCCGGGAGGCGGTCGCCGCGTAAAGTGAGGGCGGGCCGGTGCGTCAGTTCGCGACGGCCGGCTGCGCCTTGCCCGAGGCGTTTTTCTCCACCGTGGCGACCAGGTCCTTCACGCTGAAGGGCTTGGACATGCACGCGACGAGGTTCGGGTAGCGCATCGTGTCCTTCTCGAACTGGTAGCCGGAGATGAGGATGAACTTGGTCTTGATGTTCGACCAGTCGGCCAGGAATTCCATGACCTTCTCGCCGGAGAGTCGCGGCATCTTCCAGTCGATGATCACGAAGTCGAAACCGTGGTTGGGGTCGGAGAGCACGCTGATGGCGTTGTGACCATCGCAGAGGAGCGACACCTCGTGCTTATCGCCAAACACCGTGAGCAGGAGGAAACGGATCGCCGGATCGTCGTCGACTACGAGAAGTTTCATGAGTTTGGAAGGTCTGCGGGGGCGGACACCAAGCTCGAGGCGGCGTCCATGCCGGGCTTCTCCATCGGACAGGCGCGATACAACTTTTGTCCGAGGGTGGGTTTTGCGTGAATTTGTTACGGAGAAAATACGAATGCCGCAGCTGGGCAATCTCATGTATCACGTAGGGTGATGCTCGGGGTCGGCATGGGGGGCCGCGGATGGAGCGGCTCCCGGGGCAAGGCCGTGCCGCGGCGCACCGGGGAGGCGTGAAGAGGGAAAGCACCGCGGACGCGCGTGGACCCGATCTCGCCCTCGCTTGCGTTGCGTCGCGCGGGGCGCCTCAGGCGTCGCGCAGATACACGAGAAGGCGCTGCGTGAGGGGCGTGACGGCGTTGTGCTCGTTGATCTTGCGGATGAGGGCTTCGTCCAGCGCGCGGTCCTCGGGGATCAGGAGCAGGCCGGACGGGCTGTAGATGCCGGAGGCGAGCACCTGTCCGGGGCTGAGTTCGGCGAGCGTCACCTCGCGAACCTTGCGCGGCAGGTTCATCGAGTGGGACACCTTGAGGAAGAGCCGGACCGCCTCGGGATCGAAAGCGCGGCCCGACTCCTGCAGGATCGAATCGAGCGCCTGGTCGCGGGGATGGTTGCTCTCCACGAACGCGACCGCGACGGCGAGGTAGCGGGCCGGGCGCGGGATGTCCTCGCCGGCGATGCCATCGGGGTAGCCGCGGCCGTCGAAACGCTCGTGGTGCGCACGGATCGTCTCCCCCACGTCGCGCAACTCGTCGACAAACGACGCGAGCGTCTGGCCGTAGATGGGATGGTGGCGCAACAGGTCGTGCTCGGACGACGACAGGCTCTCGGCCTCGTTAAGCGAACGCGTCACGAGCCCGCGCGGCAGGCCGATCATGCCGATGTTGTTGAGCCAGGCGCTGGCGGTCAGCACGTGTTTCTCCTCGGGGGAGAACGGTCCTATATCCGCCATCTGGTGACAGATCGTGGTGACCGCCCTGGTCTGGCGGCCGAGGACGGGATGGAAGGTCTCGATCAGGCGGTAGCAGAGCTCGAGCGAGTGCTCGAAGTTGCGCTGCAGCGCGGCGTGCGCACGGTCGAGTGCGGCCTTGCCGGCGGAGAGCTCCTGCAGCCGCTCCTCCAGGAGCCGGTTGGCTGTGACGAGTTGTTCGTTGAGCGTGAGGGTGTCCCGCCGCAGACGCTCGTTCTGCTCGAGCAGCTGGAAGCGGTGCACGCCATTGCGCACGGTCGCGAGCAGCTCCTCGCGTATCCACGGCTTGGCGAGGAAGCGGAAGATCTCGCCGCGGTTGACGGCCTCGATCACGGTATTGAGCGTGAGCACCCCGGTGATGAGGATGCGCGAGGCGTGGGGCTGGTGCTGTTTGCAGGCGGCGAGGAAATCCAGCCCGCTCATCTCCGGCATGCGCTGGTCGGAGAGGATGACCGAAAAGGGCGTGGTTCGGACCGCCTCGAGGGCGGCCTTGGCGCTGGAATAGACCGCCAGATCATAGTGCTCCCGGCTCAATGTCTCCTTGATGGCGAGGAGGATGATCTCGTCATCGTCGAGCAGGAGGATCCTCGGGGGCGATTCGTCGGCGGTTGCCATGATCTCTGTAAGGTATTGATCGGCGGAACCAGGGCGGATTTCAGGCTGATTCCGGGGTGCCGCCCATGCAATCCCTCTCCGGACTTTCCTGGGCAATTCCGCACTGAATAATTCTGCCTAGGTGACGATACATGGCCTTACTATGTCCGATACTGCGCTACCGGCCGCTCCCGAGGCCCTGCTTGCAGAGATGATGATCGACGCCGTCGAGAAGGTGTTTGGCACCATGGTCCGACGGAAGGCGAATCTCATCCGCCAATTCGTTTCAACACGCGACCACTCGCATGCTCCGGACCTCGAGGGAACCGACCTCTCAGTCGTCGTCGGCACCGTCGGCTTCATCGGCAAGATCAACGGCGTCATCTACCTCTACCTGCCCGAGAAGCTCGCCACCCGCCTCGCCTGTGACATGCTTGGCCTCGAGCCGACCGATCTGGGCGACGGCGACGCGGAGACGGTGAACGACGCCATCGGCGAACTCACGAACATGATCGTGGGTACGTTCAAGAACCAGCTTTGTGACCGCGGGCTCGATTGCCACCTCACGATCCCGTCGATCCTGCGTGGCTCGCACTTCAGGGTGCAGCCCGTGGCCAATGCCCTGCGCAGCGTTTTCGAGTTCGAGACGACCGACCAGCGCTTCCTCGCCGACGTGCTTATCGATCCTTCTCACACCAGCCTCTAAAAATCCTCCCGATGCCGAAGAAGATCCTTTCAGTTGATGACTCCAAGACCGTGCGCCTCATCGTGCGCAAGGCGATGAAGCCGTACGACATGGTCGTGTGCGAAGCGCAGAATGGCGAGGAGGGCCTCGCCGTCGCGCGAGCCGAGAAACCCGACCTGATCCTGCTCGACGTGACGATGCCGGTCATGGACGGCGTCGAGATGTTGACGCGCCTGAAGGCGGATCCCGAGCTCAAGCAGATCCCGGTGATGATGCTCACGGCCGAAGCCGGCCGCGAGAACATCCTCAAGATCGCGAAGATCGGCGTGCGCGACTACATCGTGAAACCTTTCACCGAGCAGGTGCTGGTGGAGAAACTCAGCCGCATCATGACACTCGTTCCGGCACCTGCCGCCGGAGCCGCCGCGGCGCCCAGCGCCGGTGGCGCGCCCGCGAGCCGCACCGTTCTCATCGTCGAGGACAAGCCCGCCATCGTCACGCAGGTGACGGAGACGGTGAAGAACAGCGCCTGGACCTGGAAGCACTTCAACAGCTCAGCCGAGGCGTTTCAGTACGCCGAGAAGACGCCGCCCGCCGCGGTGGTCGTCAGCCTCTCCCTTCCGGATGCCGCGGCCATCGACTTGTTGCGCAGCTTCCGCGGGCGCCCCGCGCTTGCCTCCACACCGTTCATCGGTCTCGCCGTGAAGACGGCCGCCGAGGATATCCAGCGTGCCCAGGAATCGGGGTTTGCCGGCGTGTCATCCAAGCCGGTCGACGCCGCCGATCTCGAGGCCAAGCTTCGCCGGGCCCTCAAGCTCGAGGGCGTGTTCCGCGCCGCCGAACTCACCAAGGACCACATGCGCGTGCGCCTGAACGAGGAGATGACCACGCCTCAGCTCGATGCCGCCATGGTGCAGGTGATGGAAAAGGCCACGGAAGCCGCGGACTCGGGCCTGGGCCTCGCCGTCTTCGATCTTCACGGGGTGAAGACCTTCACCGTCGACGTGCTCAAGTTCGTCATCAGCGCCACTCGCAAGTGCGAGGACCTCGGCATGCGCTGCGTGCTGCTCGGCTCGCCCGACCTCGCCGCCTCCGCCCGCACATTCGACGAAACGAAGGACTGGCACTTCTTCGACAAGCTCGAGTCGGCCATGGCCGCCGCCTGATCCCGCTTTCCTCTCCGTTTGCTCCGCCGCCGTCCGGTTCGCCGGACGGCGGCTGCGTTTGCCGACCCCTCGGAAAATCGCATGCCGTTTCGACCATCAACAGCGTTGCTCCCAGGGACGTCCGAGTGGGTTCGATCGGACCGGCTCTGGAGGCTGTCCGACCGCGTGAACGGCTTTGGACAGCGGGTCGGGGAAGGGCGTAGCGAAGCGACAGCGTAGCAGCGTTCTCGTGAGCCGCGGCCTGGTCAGCCTTCCAGCCAAAGCCATCGCGAAGGCTGGGGGCTCGCGCCGCCCGAACCCAACTCTCGGAGAGCCGGCTACACCGTGCCGTCGGGCGCCCGCAGCACGCGCTCAAGGTCGATTGGCAGGAACGGCTTTGTCATAAAATGACGGATACCGAGGAGGTTGAGCGCCTTGGCGTCCATGTGCATGATCAGGCCGCTGAACAGTACGATCGAACCCGCGAATCCCGCCGCGCGCGCGCGCCGCGCGAGGTCCGAGCCGCTCATCCGCGGCATCATGATGTCGAGCAGGAGGACGTCGAACTCGCCCGGGCTCGCCGTCAGGCATTCCCAGGCAGCCATGCCATCGATCGCATGGGTGGGCGTGTGCCCGAGACGTCGAAGCACAGCGATCGTGCTCCGCGCCACCATGGTGTCGTCCTCGGCCAGGAGCACGCGCAGCCCGGGATGGCCCGGCGGCAGCGGCTGCGGCAGGAGGTGAGCGATGGTTTCAAGCCTGTGCAGATCGTCGGATCGTCCCGCCGCGTCCGTTCGGCGGCACTCGGCCCACACACCCAGAAGTCGCACTCCCGACGGGCGGCTGCGTCGATCGGTTTGAAATGCCAGCGGAAGTGTCGCGGGGCCGCGCGCCGCGACCCCGCTCCGCCGGGTGCGGCGTCGAGCGGAGCGACGGCGTGGAACAGGAAGAAGCACTGCGTGCACGTCTCGAGTTCGTCGCGCCTTCACGGGTCTTTAACGCGCGCGGCGAAATCGCGGTTTCGACCGTAGCCGTCGCGCGAATCCAGTTTAGAGGATCTGCACAAGACTGCACGGACCAGCCGCGCGATCGTCCTCCGGTTCCTGCAGAGGTGCGCTCCCGGGGTCACAGCTGCAGGGGACATGACGCCGCATGGCATCCCGAACCAACAGCCGCGGATCCGCCACGGTGGAAAATCCGGAGCGGGTTTCTGTTTCGCGCGCGACGTGCTCCGGGCAGATGCCATGGTTGCGCCGATGCTTCTCGAACTCATCCGCAGCCTGCGGGCGGACTGCCCGCGCTGGGCACGCCGGCTCGGGCTCGTCTATGAGCACGCGGCGATCGCCGGCCGCCACCGGCGCATGCGCCACGCCTGGGCCTCGCACCTCGCCGCCAGCCGGCAGGTGATCCTTGAGGGGGCGGCGTCATGCCGTTCGACCGTCCGCGCGCTGGTCATCGGCGCCGGGGATTGCCTCGACGTGCCGGTGGACGAGCTCGCGGCGCGTTTCGAGACCGTGGTGCTTGCGGACATCGTGATCAGCCCCGTGGCGCGCGCGCTGGCCCGTCGGCACCGCGGCCGGGTGCGATGCGTGTGCTGGGATGCCACCGGCGCCTTGGAAAAACTCGCACGGGCCCGCGACTCGATCGTCTCGGCGGGCGCCCGCCGGATTTTCGAGGAGGCGGAGCCGGGGATGCCGCCCGGAGGCGAGCCCGACCTGGTCGTTTCCGCCAACTGCATGTCGCAGCTGGGCCTCGTCCCGAGCCATGGTCTGCCGGCAGCCGCGGTGGACGACGCGCTGCCCGACCGCTGCGGTGCGATAGCCGCGCGCAAGCACCTCGCCTGGCTCGCGGGGCGTGCGTCCGCCGTGCGCGTGCTGATCGCGGACACCGCACGGCTCGATCTCGGTTCCGACGGACGCGAGCGCAAGCGCGAGAACCTCATCGCACGCCTGCCTCTGCGCCGCCCCGACCGCACGTGGCGCTGGGACCTGGCACCGATTCCCGAATACAGCCCCGACGTCGCCCGCATCCACGAGGTCGGCGCCTGGATCGATGCGCCGCCTGCCGCGATTGCTTGACCGGTCGCGCGGCCCCGTGTCGCGCGGTCACTCCATCGGCACGACCAGCGTTTCGCCGTCGAGATCGAGGGTGTAGGAGTTTTTGGATACCGAGGCGAGTCTCACCACGTACTCGCGATCGAGGGTCAGCTTGATCGTTTCGCCGGCGCGCATGCGGCGTCCGTCGAGCATGATATGGTACTCGCCGCCGATCGAGGCGATGCCGCTTGGGCGCAGCCGGTGGCTGGCGGCCTGAAGGACCTCCGCAGGCGTGTATTCCGCGGGTTGCTCCGGCGCGGGAGCCCTCACCGCGACCGCGGCGATCTCGATTTGCCGGACGAGCCCGGCCCTGCGGGCCGGGATTTCCTCGGCGAGGAGCTTGTCCCAGCGTGCCTTTGCGGCGCCGAGTTCACCGAGGAGGAGTTCGGCCTCCGCGCGGGAAAGCTGCGGGCAGGCAAGAACGGCGCGCCGGCTGTGCGAGAGCTGGCTGCGCGTCAGATTCATGGTTTCGAGAAAGGCCAGTTGCGCGCGTGCCTGCTCGGCCGTGAGCGCGGAGGTGTCCTTGGGAAGTGCGGCAAACTCCGCCCCCTGGCGCTCCGCGGTCGCGAGGACCTCGGCGACGTATTCCTCGTAGGCGGCTCGGGCGATCACGCCGGAAACCCGCGTGGCCAGCGGGGCTGGCGCCGGCGCGGCGGGAGCCGGGTCGGCAGCCGGGGCGGAGAAGCTGCCGTGCATCAGGACGAAGAGAAGGACGAGGGGGGTGCGTTTCATCGTTTGGGACGGGGTGGTGCGGACGACAGTGTCGTCAGCCCGCGACGAGCCAAGCTCTTTGGCTCCGACACCCGCGTGCGTCTTGCGCCGGGCGAGCTGCGAATCTGTGGGGACACATGGTCCGTCACATCGAGTTATTCTGCCTGTTTTGCGCGGGAACAGGAACGGGCCGGCGGGAACAGCGGTCCGCTTTCCGCTTGTTATTTCGCAAAAAGACGAAGTAATGAATTGCCTGCAGTTCCGAAGCATCTCCGTTGATCCAGTCACCACGTCCTACAGCAACCCCGAGCCGAATCAGCCTTCGGAAGTTCCGACACAATTCGAACAAATGGCATGGCGTTGCGAGCCCGCCCGGGTGCTTTCTGCCAGCCGCGCCAGTTGCATCAGACCTGAAAAGCACGTCCTGATAAGTACCGAAGATACGACTACGATGAGCCCGGAACCCGACACGAACTGCGCGTGTAAGCCGCCCTCGATCGACTCGATCGTCGCACGGTATCGCGACCCGCTGATCCGGCATCTCTCGCGAATCGCCCCGCCTGGGGAGGCTGAGGATCTGGTGCAGGTGACTCTCGCGCGGGTCGCTCGCGCCCTCGAGACCTTCCGCGGTGAGTCGGGTCTATCCACGTGGATCTTTCGCATCGCCACGCGCGCCGCGATCGATCACCTGCGCAGCCGGGCCCATCGCGAGACTCGAGCGACTGTCACGGCGAGCGAGGAAGCACAGGGCGCATGCGGCGTCGGCGCACCCGAACTCGAGGACCCCGGCGAAGGCGTGCACAGGAGCATGGATCGCGAGGAAATGGGCACCTGCGTCCGCGAGTTCGTGGACCGTCTGCCCCACGCCTACGCGCAGATCCTCGCGTTGAGCGAGTTCGAAGACCTGTCCAACGCTGCCATCGCCATCCGGCTCGGCATCAGCGTCGACGCGGCGAAGATCCGTCTGCATCGCGCACGTGCGGCATTGAAACAGGAGCTCGAGGCCGGCTGTGAGTTGTATCTCACCGAAGAGAACACGCTGGCGTGCGATCGCAGGCATCCGTGTTCCTGTCCGCATTGACATTGGTTTCCGAGTATCTCCCGCGCAACCGGTCTCGTCTGTAGGTGCGGCGGAACGCTGGCATGGGGCCGGCGGATCCCTGCCCTATGAGATGCAGAAACCACACTTCTCGGTCGACATCACCCGCACGCCCGCGGTCTGCGCCATTGGCGAGACAATCGGCGAGCGCAATATCGCGGAACGCGCCATCCCGGTGCTCTCCTGCGAGGGCGCTTGTATCCGCGGGGAAATTGCGCGGCTCGCCGCCCATGAACTCGCCCGGCAGCCGGGCTTTCGGCGGGCCTGCCACGGCGAGCTTTTCTCGGTCCCGCACTCCGCCATGGCCCGCTGGGTCGCGGAGGCGTCGGAGATCGTGGTGATCGACGGCTGCCACCTGCACTGTCACGCGCGCATCGTCGAGCATCTGGCTGAACCGGAGCGTCTGCGAACATTCGACGCTTTCGCGCGCCACCGCCGCTACCTCGACCGCTTCGACATCGATTCGGTGCCCGAGCAGGAGCGGGCCGCTGTGGCCCGCGACGTCGCGGACTGGGTGCGGGGTCGCCTCGAGCAGCCATTATCCGATGAATCCGACCCGGGCCCCTGCAGCGTGGGCGGCTCCTGCCCCAGCTGAAGTCTTCCTTCCCAACGAAACCAGAAGAGAAGCCATGAATACCACCGCGCCATCATCCAAATCTTCCGGCAGCTGCGCGTGCGCCGCGCCGGCGCCGACATCGTCGCTGTTCACGCAGCAGGTGTCCGAACTCGTCGCCATCGGCGCCGCTGTCGCCGCCCACTGCGAGCCGTGCCTGCGTTACCATACCCGGCTCGCCGAGCAGATCGGTGTCTCGCGCGCCGACATGGCCGCCGCCGTGCGCGTCGCCGAGAACGTCAAGGCGACCCCGCACCGAAACATTCTGTCGCTGGCGGCGCGCCTGACGCAGGATGACGCAGCCGACAGGCCCGCTGCGGGCTCGTGCTGCAGCGCCGGCTGAGCCAGCATGCGCAACGTCGGTGACATGCGTGTTGACGGATATTCCTCAACAGGCATGTTACCGGCGTGGACCTCGTCGAGATCTACCGATGCCTCGGTGACCGCACGCGGCTGCGGATCCTGAACGTCCTTGCGGCGGGACCGCTCTGCGTCTGCCATCTGCAGGACATCCTGGGCGAACCGCAGGTGAAGATTTCGAAGCATCTGCGCTACCTGAAGGAACACGCGATGGTCGAGGCGGAGCGGCAGGGTGCGTGGATGATCTACCGGATTCCGACCCGGGCTCCGCGGAACATGAAAGCGAGCCTCGACAGCTTGCAGGACTGCGCGCGCGGGGACGCGACGTACGCGCGTGACCTGCTCCGGGCGGCAAAGGCGCGTCGCACCTGCCCGGAGTCGCTCGCCCCGAGGTTGACGACGCGCGAGGGTTGAAATGGGAGGTCATGACCTGATGAATACGAAAGATCCTGAGCAGCTTCGCGCCGAAGTTCGGCGTCGCTATGGAGCGATCGCCGGGAGTCCTGGCGACGCCGGTCAGCCGGCCGACCGCGGCTCATGTTGCAGCGGGCCGGCGGGCGACGCTGCCGCACCGGAACCGTGCGCCTGTGGCTGCACCGCCGAGGAGCAGGCGCGCACCCTCGGCTACTCCGAGGCGGAGATCGCCGCCGTGCCGGAGGGGGCGAACCTCGGGCTCGGCTGCGGCAATCCTGTCGCCATCGCGTCGCTCCAGCCCGGGCAGACCGTGCTCGATCTCGGCTCGGGGGCTGGGTTCGATGCCTTTCTGGCGGCTCGGGCCGTCGGCCCGGCGGGCCGGGTGATCGGCGTGGACATGACTCCGGAGATGCTGGCGAAGGCGCGCGCCAACGCGAAGGCCGCGGGTCTGGGCCACGTCGAGTTTCGCCTGGGCGAGATCGAGGCGTTGCCGGTGGCCGACGGAATCGTCGACGTGATCATCTCCAACTGCGTGATCAATCTTTGTCCCGACAAGCGGCCCGTGTATCGGGAGGCTTTCCGCGTGCTCAAGCCCGGCGGGCGGATCGCCGTGTCCGACGTGGTCGCGCGCGCCGCGTTGCCGGAAGCAGTCCGGGACGATCTGGCGCGGTACACCGGGTGCGTGGCGGGGGCGACGCCGCACGACGAATTGCTTGCGATCCTTTCCGAGACGGGCTTCACCGAGATCCTCGTGCGTCCGCGCGGGAACAGCGACGCCGTGATCGGAAGCTGGGATGCTTCGCTCGGCCTCGAGAAGCAGGTGTTTGCCGCCGAGGTAACGGCGCGCAAGCCGGCGATGACCCACTCAAGCTGTTGCTGCGGATGAACGCGTCGACACCCCAGCGGGCGGACGTGGTCATCGTGCGTGCGATGACGGAGGCCGACCTTCCTGCGGCGCGCGAGTTGTGGGCGAGCGCCGAAGGCGTCGAACTCGCCGAAGGTGACAGCCTGGAGGAACTCGTCGTGTATCTGGGGCGCAACCCGGGGTCGAGCCATGTCGCGATCGAGGGGCCCCGGATGGTCGGTGCCGTGCTCGCGGGTCATGATGGACGGCGCGGGCTGGTCTACCATCTCGCCGTGGCGCCGACCCACCGTGGACGCCGCGTGGGCCGGGAGCTCGTCGCGCGGTCGCTCGCCGCGCTCAAGGCGCAGGGCGTCACGCGCGTGCTCGGACTGGTCGCGCGCGACAACCCCGCCGGCCGAGAATTCTGGATACGCTGCGGCTGGGAGCCGCTCGAGTTCGCCGAGCCTATCGCCGTCGACCTCTGAGGCGGCCCGGCCGGGTATTTTGGCCGGGACAGATCCCGAGTGCGGTGCCCGCGGTCCGCAGGGCGGACCGCATGGGACGGCATTGCCGACGGCGCCGGGGATGCGCAGAAGTGCTTGAGATCCGCGACGCCGCCCAGCAATGTGCGCGGACCGCCTGCCAGCTGAACAAGGAGGAGGCGGAGACTGCGGGCCCTTAGCTCAATGGTCAGAGCAGGGGACTCATAATCCCTTGGTTCCGGGTTCGAATCCCGGAGGGCCCACCACCCCCACCGCCGCGGCCACTGCACGGCGGTGCGCCTCGCCAGCTTCTTGCGGAGCAAGAAGCGAGAGATGGAGCGAAGCTCCTTTCCACCATCGCCGCGGCCACCGCACGGCGATGCGCCTCGCCAGCTTCTTGCGGAGCAAGAAGCGAGAGATGGAGCGAAGCTCCTTTCCCCCATCGCCGCGGCCACTGCACGGCGGTGCGCCTCGCCAGCTTCTTGCGGAGCGGAGAATGAAGTTGTCGGGCATTTTCCTCGTTCGGCAGGGGCGACCGTTACGGTGAGCTGCGAGTCACCCTCCCGATCAGGATTGATGCGTGTGTCGCGAGTGCAGGGACCAATTTCCCTGCGGCGCTGAAGCGAGCGCCGGCTGCTTTCGAGCCGATCACGATTTCGCGGCATCCCGTCGCGCGGCGAGTTCTTCGCTGGACGTGCGGAGGATTGCCTCGGATTCGCGGAGGAACCTGGTGATCGCCTTCAGCTCCGCGGTGCGGTAGTGCGCATGCAGCACTGCGGTTCGCTGCAGGAAGGGCTGGAAGAGCGGCCCCATCTCTTTGTGGACGCGATCCGGCACCGGCTCGAGTCGCACGCTCCGTCGGTCCTCCCGATCCGCCACGCGCCGCACGAATCCACGCGCTGCCAGACGATTGATGATCCCGGTAATCGCGCCCGTGGTGAAGCCGCTGCGCTCCGCGAGTTCGCCCGCGGTCATTACTCCTTCGCGGAGGAGCAGGTCGAGGCACTTGTGATCACTGCTGTTCAATCCCACGGCCTCGGCGATGAGCTGGTGAAACAAAACGGTGGCGGTGCTGACGGCGCGGCTCGCGGCGGCGAGTTCCTGGCGAAGGATGGCGAGAGATTCAGGCATACTAATCGACGACTGTGGCTTGTTTTATCTCACGAGGTAAGATATTTGTCTAATCATGACTACCGCGGATGTCCCTCAGGAGCAATCCTCGTCCCGCCGGCCATGGCTGGCGGTCGCGCTCTTCCTGCTGGCGCCCCTGATCGGTGAGTTCCTGCTCGGGAACCTGCCGGTGACCTGGCTCGGTGCGCTCGTCACGCTCGCACCGCTTTACGGGGGCGCGGCTGTCCTGATACGCGAACTCGCGCGGCGGGCAGGACGGGGTTGGCCGACGATGCTTCTCCTCGGCCTGGCCTACGCATGGATTGAAGAGGCGTTTGTCACCCAGTCACTGTTCAATCCCGACTATGTCGGCCTGCGTCTGCTGGACTTCGGGTACATTCCCAGCCTCGGTATTGGGGCCTGGTGGACGGTGTTCGTTCTCGGCATCCATACGATCTGGAGCACGGCGGTCCCGATCGCGCTGATCGAAGGCTGGTCCGGGACAGCACCGGCTGGGACCCGGCCCTGGCTCGGCAGGTTCGGTCTCACCGTATTCGCGTTGCTCTTCGTCCTGGGCTGTGTCGTGACAACGGCGGTACACCCGCCGGGAAGCGTAGGTGTGTCGCCCGCACAGGGCGTGGTGAGCGGACTCATCGTCGTGTCGCTCGGATTCCTGGCGTTCCGGCTCCCGCGCCAGCGTCCGGCGAACCCGTCACGGCACAGGCGGGCGGCTCCACCTGCCTGGCTCGTGGGGCTTGCGACTTTGGGTCTGGGCTCGACGTTCATGCTGCTGGCGCTCATCCACGATGCGCTGCCTGCGGCGATGAGCGTGACCGCGATGATCGCCGTGCCTGGCATTGCGGGTTGTTTCCTGGCGATGGCCTCGCACCGGGCGGGCTGGAGTGCGACTCACCGGCTGGCCGCTGCAGCAGGTTTCCTCCTGACGTATGTGTGGTACGGATTCGTGCAGGCTCCGTCGATAGGGACGACGTCGGCCGCCGTGAACATCGCGGGCGACCTCGTGTTCTCGACTGGCGCGATCGTGCTGCTTGGCGCGATCATCCGGCATCATCGGCGGAGTGGGGGCCGCGCGACGCCGCCATGAGGGTGCGGCTGCGGCCGCCGGAACGTCCTGCGCGTTCTGGAGTGGTGGATACGGTGCGCTTCATGTGCGCGCATCCTGCGCCGGTCGCCGGGGTGTGTATGCTGGCAGCTGCAGCGCGCTTCGCTCAGGCCGGCTGGGCCGAGTCGCTACCGCCCGGGGGCTCGCTCGCCCTCGAACTCGTCGTCGCTGTCGCTCGACTGGCTCTCGTGCTCATCGCGGTAGGCGGGGGCGATCTCCGGCAGGGCATTCAGGCGGTGCGCGCTTTCGTTGCGCAACCTGAATCCGACCGCGCGGCGTGGTTTGTCCGTCTGGTGGAGCAGCCCGAAGTTCGTGGCGGCGGCTTCTGGTCGACGGGGTAGGGGTTCTCCTGATCGCCCTCCTGCTCAATCTGCTCATGGGACATCTAGCCGCTCTTACCACCGTCGTCGCGGGAATGGAGACGCTCGTGGAAACTCCGGAGGCCGCACGCTCGGCTACGTTTCTGTTCCTAAAGAACGTCTCGGTGATCCCCGTGGTGCTGCTCGTTCAGGTCCGTCTCGTGATGCTCCTGGCACGCCAAGCACAGTCGACTGTCGCCGTACATGGGTAGATGTATTTTGGGTGCGGCGAGCGACATGGTCCTGAACCTTGCGCGGCTATGTCTCAGCGAAGTACGCTTCAGGATCGGCCTGCTTCAGCTTCTGGCGAAGCAGTTAGGATGCTTCCTTCCCGCGGTCCCTTCGGTGCGAGGCCTACTCCAAGTCCCGCAATGCGCAGTTAATCAGCCGGATCATGCCGAGCGGGATGCAGCCTCGATGTCGCGCTTGCTTCGCAGCGCGATGGCCAGCCCTGCTGCGGCGACCCCGTCGAAGGCCGGGCAGAACTGCGGCCACCACTCAGGCACGCCGGGTTCGCGAGGACGTGACGGTGGAAGAGGTCGAAGATGCCATGTCCGGCGAGCGCCGCGACCACCAGCCAGCGGCTGCGCTTGTATCCGGCGAGCGCAACGGCGCAGAACCCCGCGGCGACCGGGCACTCCACGGCGAGCGTCGTCGGTGTCACTCGCTCCGATCACGGCAAAGAGCACGTGGAACGAGGCGATCACGATCAGGACCGTTGGATAGAACGCCCGGTCCCGATCCAGTCCGGCCACGCGGGGCAGGAGCCAGACTGACATCGCGAGACCCACGCCGATCACGTAGGGCATGCCGCACCGTGTGGGAACCCGAAGCCGCAAGCCTCGTTCTACTCGCCGATCATGCCGCACCTTCGTCTAGACGACGGTCGGGGCATCGCGACGCCGGACTCCGCGCGCGCACGGAGCCGGCGCGCGCGGCTTTGAGGCTCGAGTCCGCTACAGCCGCCGTCGGAATCCGCCGGCCAGGTAGATGATCAGCGCCACAAGCAGGATGAGTCCGAGGCCGCCACCTCCGTAGGCGGGACCGCCGAGGTAATACCCTCCGCCTCCGAAGAGGACCAACAGGAGCAGAACAATCAAAAGAAGATTCATCCCCGTGAGCATGCACCAAAGCGCGACGGAATTGCATCAGGCGCCAGTACTGCCGCGGTATCAGGCACGTTCAGGATGGGCAGCGGTCCGGGGGCTCGTCAGACCACGTGGCGATGCCGGGTCGTCGCTGCGCGCTATGCTGTCGCCGGGAGGACCGGAATCTGTTCTTTCCCGGTCGTGATCGTGCTACGTCCCACGCTGAAACTGGCGGCGCAGATCGGGATCGCCTCTCTGGCCGAGGTGTATCCGGCGGAGGATCCGTCTACGGACTGGTGTGCGGCCATTCCAGGTGGGGCGGCAGCGATACCTGCTCTTTTCCCACACGAGATCGCTTTTTTCAACCGTTGTGCCACGACGTGGTATTGGAAACGTCCCTACGCTGCTCCAGGCTTTGCGCGGCTCGCTTTGGACCTCCCTCGGCGCAACAGGGCACACAGGACTGTTCGAACAGAAGCTGGCGCCGCATTTGGGCGAGTGCGTCATTGCGAGAAATCGCGATCGCTCCGTCGTGGGCTCGATGAACGAACTGGCCTTCCTGGCCGAAGGGTACCTCGTGTCCGGAGAGCTGGATCTCGTCGAGGTTCATCGGCGCCTGAATCCAACGCCCATGGGCGCACTTCAGATGGATTCGCCGTGGCGAGCCTTCCACAACAGCCTGTGACCATGGACGTGAACTGACAGAGCGCTGTGAGGGCCTTGTGGCGGCGATCGACGGAGGGGGATGCTTCCAGAACGGGCGGGAGACTCAAGATGGCCACACCCACGACGCACAGATGTCATCGTGGACGTCGTTGACGATGCAGCCGACCGACCGCTTTCGGGGAACATCGATGACAACGGGCGACGCACGACTCGTGGCGAAGGCGTGGGTGCGCGAGAAACTGGGGCGTTTCCCGGAACTGGTCGGTGCCGTCCTGGCCGGGTCGACCCGTGCGCGCGCTTCGGATCTGCCGCACCCGGCTGGGTCGGACGTCGACATCTTCATCTTCGTCGACGCCAGGGTGCCATCGGACATTTGCGAGCCACACGGTCGCTTCGCTCCGCGCAAACTGGCCTTCCGCGGCCTGATCGTGGAGCCGTCTTTTCACGACGCGCGACGGATTGCCGACGCCCGGGAGGTGGCCGGCGACATGCACCTCGCGCCGGTCCTGGCGGAGCCCTGCATCCTGCTGGATCCATCCGGAAGGCTGGAATCGCTCGCCGCCGTCGTGGCTCCCGAGTTCCTCCGACGCCGTCATGCGCACCGACGACTGGCGCAGGCGTTGGAGTGGGCGTCGCCAGGCGATCCCTACGCCGCAGTTCCCGACGGACCGGCACTCGGCGCGGCGTGCTGGCGCAACGCTGCCCATGCTTTCTGCGTCATGCGATGCGCCATCGCGGTGCTGGTGGCCGGGCTTTCGCCCCCGACCACGCGACGATCGTTGGTCGTCGCACGCGAGATCCTGCGGCGCGCGGGGCGGGAGGAAAACGCCGACGCACTCCTGCGCCTGCTGGGCAGCTTCGCGCTGTCGCGCCCCGAGGTCGAGGCCCTCGCCTCGGAGGCGGAGCGGGCCTACGACGCGGCGGTCGCGGTGCGGCGGACGCCGGTGGCGATGGACTGGAACGTGTCACCCGAGGCGCGCGACCTGGAGTGCGCCGCCGTTCGGGACATGATCGATGCCGGCCAGCACCGCGAAGCACTCTTCCAGCTCCTGCTGGTGCGGACGGTGGCGCAGGGCATCGTTGAGAACGATGGCGGCGAGAGCCTCCGCGCGTCATCACGTGACGGATACGACCGGCTCCTCGCTGCGCTCGGTATCGGGGATGACGAGCGACTCCGCGCGCGCGGCGAGGAAGTCCGGGCCTTCATGCCCGCGCTCAGGGAATGCTGCGAGGCCGAGCTGGCCCGGGTCGCGGGGCTCTTCGACTGAGACGGGTAGGCTGAAACGTCCGAGAACTCCGGTCCGGCTCGTTGCCTTCCGCGTCGAGCCGCTTCCTGTGTCCGGCGCATGACCCAAGCCAATCCAAGCGTCCCTTTCGACGAAGAGCGCGCTGCCTCGTACGATGCGCGGTTCGCGAAGCTCGTTCCGTTACGTGATGCCCTGCATCTGCTCATGACCATCGTGTTCGAGCCGCTGCCGGACGACGCGCGCGTGTTGTGTGTCGGCGTGGGCACCGGAGCCGAGCTGTTGGCGCTCGCGCGGCGCTTTCCGGGGTGGCGGTTCATGGCCGTCGACCCGTCGGCGGCCATGCTTGCCGTTTGCCGGCGGCGCGTGGCTGAGGCGGGGTTGGTCGGGCGATGCGAGTTTCACGCCGGCTTTGCAAGTGACCTGCCGGATACACGAGCCTATCACGCCGCCACTTCGATCCTAGTTTCGCAGTTCGTCCAGCCGCGGGCGGAGCGTGTGCAGTTCTTTCGCGAGATCCACCGGCGGCTGCTTGCCGGCGGGTGCCTGGTTTCGGCGGATTTATCGAGCGGTCCGGCGACGAGTCTCGAAGATCAGGGTTTGTTCCCGACGTGGCAGCGCCTGCTGCGTTCCTGCGATGCACCCGCGGCCGAGATCGAGGCGATGCTCGCCTCGTTGCGGCAGCACGTGGCGGTCGCGCCTGCCGCCGATGTGGCGGCGATCCTCGCGGAAGCCGGATTTTTCCGCCCGGCGCTTTTCTTCCAGAGCCTCCTGATCCACGCGTGGACGGCGCGGCGGGAGGATCCGTGACGGGAAGCGCCGCGCGATATCGCTTCAGCTCGGGGCCGGGAGAACCGGCTTCAGGGCCTGGCTGGCCGAAGGCGGATCTCGTCGGCGTGGCTCTCCGGAAGGTCGCGGCGGACGAAGTTCGCCACGCGTGTTTCCGGCTGTGCGGCCGTCCCATGATTTTGACTCGAACGATGCACATGCATGCGAGATCATCACAGAAATCTTCTGCTTATGAAACGACTCTTTGCGTTGATCACCGCAGCGAATCAGGTGCTGCTTTTCTTCGGCGCGCTCGCCGCACTCGTTCTCCTGGGTATTGTGCTCGTCGGCGAGCTTCGTCCGAGGCGATCAGAGGGAGTCCCTGTGATGCGCGAAGCCGATGCTCCCGCACCGCCGCAGGTCCTATCCGTTGACTTCGTCGCGCGCAGCCACGGCCTGTTCATCTTCGGGATCCGACGGGACTATGTCGGTACGGAGAAGCCAGAGTTCGCCGCGTTCGCCGGCAAGATCGCCTCAAGCTATTACGGCGGCGGGGGCTATGTCCTGAACATCGCGTTCTCGGATGGAGCCGCGGTGCGCCGGAACCTCCTCGCCCACGACGGCATGGTATTGCGGCAGGCGATCGCTCGCGAGGACACGAAGGAGCCCGGTTTCGCTGCCCACGTTTTTCAGTGCGTGCTCTCGGACTCCAACCAGAACGGGATGCTGGATCACGAGGACCGCTCGACGCTCATTCTGGTCCGCCCGGATCTGTCCGGCGACGACCTGCGCATTGAGGATGCCGAGAGTTTCAGCGCACTCTCGCGCGATCAGCTCCTCGTGGAAACCGGGCGGGGGTCTGAGACGCGGTTCTGGGTCATCGACGCAGAGACCTTTGGTAAGCAGGAGATTGCCTGGGGAGGTACCCGGGAATAGGCGTGGGGGCAGGCGTTCTGCCGGGCCCCGGGACGGCATTTGTCCCGGAGCGGCGCCGGACCTGCGCAACGGGTCGCGCCGGGGTCCGACCGCTGGGTTGATCTGTGCGGCGGGGGGTTCTTCTTGTATCGCGATTTGCCAGCGGCCGGGCCAGGGTTGCCGGAACCTAACGGCCGCCCAGGTTTCACAACTCGTCGGTGCGGCCACGCACGCAGCTCTCTTTCGATGAAACGCGAACACCCACTCCGCGCCGGTGCGCGACTCTTTTGGTTCATGTTGACGCTGGTCGTCGCACTGGCTTTCGCTGCCGACGCGGCGGATCCCGCGTCTGGCACAGCATCCGCGAGCGATGCCGCCGCGGCGAGCCGCCCGGCGCCGGATGACGTGGAGCCGATCGTCTCGACCACGCCGATGGCGGTCGAGACCGAGGACGGCGGCGTCTACGGGCAACTCGTCGTGGACCAGGAGATCATGACTCCCGGCACCCGTAGCGATCTGGTCTACTCGATCACCGGCGAGCCGGGGCGCGGGCGCGTGGGACTCGCAGGTGGCGACGACGACGCGGACTTCTTCGCGACCAAGCGCTCCCGGCTCGGCTACTTCGCGTATCGGGCGGACGACGACTTCGAGGGGGAGGATACGTTCAGCTACACCGTGCGCAATGAAACGACCGGGATGGAGTTCAGGAACACGGTCGTGATCACGGTGAAGCCGCAGGAGTCGGTGGAGTTGCCCCAGTTTGAGATCAGTGCGACCCGCGAACGTGCGCTCAATGCGCACGAGGTCATGCTGACGACCCGGCCCAATACGCCGGTCACGCAGATCGTGCCGAGCCACGCGGACTATATGGCGGCCGAGGATCGTGCCGCCATCAGTGATCCGAAGGTTTCCTACCTGCTGGACGACGGAGGCAGGCCGCAGAACGGTTCGGCCAGGCTCGACCGCATCACCGGCGAACTCACCTATGCGCCAAATCCGGGATTCATCGGCGAGGATCGATTCCGGTATTACACGGTCGATGAGAACAACCCGCATCTCGGCGTGGACAACATCGTGAGGGTCCAGGTCGAGCCGATCCGCACCGTCAAGCAGATGTCGGTTGATCGTTCCCGCAGTCGCGAGGTGGATCTCGTGTTCGTGATCAACAATTCGCCCTCGATGGCGGCGCATCAGGACCGGATCGCGGCCAACCTCAGCCGCTTCCGCGAGCTTTTCCACACCCGCGATCTCGACTATCGCATCGGTGTGCTGACGACCGACTTTGTCAGCGCGGACGCCCGCCGTCGGAGCGCGGATCAGCCCTACTACAAGGAGGTCCGCTCCGTGCAACTCGACAAGGCGGGCAACCCCGTGCTTGACCGGAACGGCCGCCCGAGGACGGCGACCAAGCGCGTCGCCAGCAACGGCCATCTCGTGAGGCTCCCGGTGCTGGACAACCCGTGGGTTACGCCGAAAACGGCGGACGGCATCTTTGCGGAACTCGTGAAGGTCGGCACCAACGGCGACAGCAACCGCACGGCCTTCACAGCGGTCTACAACTTTGTCGCGGGCTACTACAACAAGCAGCACGCCTTCCTGCGACCGGAAGCCACGACGATCGTGGTCTTCTTCATGGACGAGGAGGAGACGCGCATGGCGCTCTGGAAGGAGCAGCGGGACGGGTCGCGCGAGGCTGAGTGGATCCAGGACGGTACGCTCCCTGATCTGCTCAAGCAGTACAACGCGCGCAACCCGCGCGCGCGGCAGACGCTGGATGGATACATCAACCAGTGGGTCGTGCGGCCCTTCGTCATCGCGAAGGGCAACAAGCGTGGGAGGCTCGAGATGCACGCGGTGGTCTCACCGGACAACATCTCGCATCGGCGCGCGGCCGAGATCACGGGTGGCACGGTGCTGAATATCGAGAGCGACTTCTCCGCCCCGCTGGCGGCGCTCGGCGATCGTATCGCCGACACCGTGGCGGTGGCGCTGGAGCCGGTCGAGAGCGGCGCGACTTTGTACCAGAAGAGCCTGCGTGTGCTGGTCGACGGTGAGGAGGTGCATGCGGATCCTCAAAACGGATACACTTACGACGAACGCGCGCACAGCATCCGTTTCCACGGTGCCGCCAAGAAGGACGCCTTCACCGCCACGATCGACATCCGTTACGAAGAACACAGGTAGCCCCGGGGACGCGGAGAAGACCGCGCGCCAGGCGCGCGGAGCTCCCAGGATGCCTCGCGCCCGGCCGCGGGACGGCCTCAAGACGCCAAGACGCCAAGGAAAGGCAGGGAAGGGTCGGGCTCCCGAGCTTTGCGCCTGGGCGTCTTGGCGCGAGATATCTTCAGGAAGGGTTGTGGCTGAAAGTGAGGGTGCGGCACGGTCTGCGGAGGATGTCTTTCGCGGCGTGAGGTGAGCGGACGGAGAGAAGCTCGCGCCCGGCCGCGGGGCGGCCTCAAGACGCGAAGACGCCAACGAGAGGCAGGGAAGAGTCGAGTTCCGACCTTTGCGCCTTTGCGTCTTTGCGCGAGTTATCTTCAGGGAGTTTT
>JAEWQP010000031.1 GCA_023399155.1 Verrucomicrobiota bacterium
CACCGCGCCTGTCAGGCTCTCAAACGAATCCGGCGAAAACGCCGACGTCCCCAACTCATCGCTGCCTTCTTCGCCCAAGCCGAACTGTTTTGAATCAATCGTCACTTCTATGGGTAAGTGTCAATAGTAGCCGCTTGGCTGCTGGCAATGGCGGTGAGATTTCGCATCATTCGTGCAATCGACATCGTAGTAGGGCAGGGGAAACGCTTATCTTGAGCCATTGTCGTGTCGACCTTGAAGCAAGAAGCTGGGGAGATCAATCGCGTGACGGTTCATTTTCTCTTGAACTCCGGCGGCTTCGATCTGATAGCAGGGGGTATTGTCGAAGGGTCTCCACGTTTCGCTTCAGTCCAGAACCTGCCACAATCCCCTCTTCGAGGATGAATGTGTGGAGCTGTTCTCGTCCTTGGCGTCCGCGCTGGCTGTTCCCCGGTCCATCGGGCAGATTTACGGTATTCTCTATGCCTCGCCCCGACCGCTGGGTTTTTCGGACATCGTTGCACGATTGGATATCAGCAAGGGTTCTGTAAGCCAGGGCTTGACCTTACTTAAGGCGCTCGGCGCGATTAATCAGGTTGAACCCAAGGAGCGGGCGGAGGACGCTGCGGATCCTTCAACGGGCAGTGGACCGCGACAAGTTCGAGTCATTTATGAGCCGGAGTTGAGCCTGCGAAGGCTCGTGAGCGGCATCTTGAGCGAGCGGATCGCTCCACTGGCAGAGGACGGAGCGGATCGCCTCTCGCGTTTGCGTGATCTGGCAAGGCAGGGCAACGGTGCGGGCCGCGAGTTCTATGTGAGCCGGGCGACGCAACTGAACGGGTGGCGGAAACGGCTGAAGATCGTCCTGCCCGTGATCGTCGCGCTTCTTGGATCGGGAAAGCCATGAACGCAACAGCGACAGGTGTCTCCGCTGACGTGACGGTGCGCTCGGCAGGTTCGCTATCTGCGGATGTAACAGTCGCGCAACTGGGTGGCGGCCGATCCCGCCAGTGGATCACCACGAAGCTGCTGAACTGCATTTAGCGCAAAATGACGAGTGCAAGCTGTTACCGTCAGTATGCAATTTTTTCGGGTACCTCTCGAGAGTGGCTTCTTCAGCAGCGTGCTACACGTCGAGTTCTGTTTTTGAGTATGGCAGACGAAGGAAAACAGCCGGATCGAGCCCGTGGCTCCATGGGTGGGGTATCTTCGCCGCATCGCGACAGCGATCCGGGTCTGCAGCACAAACGTATTGCGTTGGGGGTTATATGGGTCGGACTTTTTGTCGGGCTAGGGAAACTCGCAGGGGCGGGGAAAGAAATGGCGGTTGCTTGGCGGTATGGCGTCGGACCTACCATTGATGCTTACGTCTTCTTGTTGGCTCTGGTAGGATTTCCGACGGCTGTCTGGATCGGAGTATTAACCTCCGTGGTGGTCCCACTCCGCATTGAGTATCGACAGCAAAGAGAGAGCGAATGGAGGCTCTTTCGGGCAGAACTCCTCTTTGTTGCGCTCGTTCTCGCAGGAGGAACTCTTCTTCTGGGTGCACTCGGATTGTCTAGCCTATTGCATAGTGGACTTAGCGGGCTGGCGCCAGATGCCGCGAGCGCCGCGTGCTCGATGATCCCGGCAATCGTTTGGTTGTTACCGTTGGGAGTGTTCGTGGGTCTCTTTTCTGTATGGACGCTGGCCTGCGGCAGACATCGGAACACGTTGCTTGAATCTGTCCCAGCACTTGCGATCCTTATTGCCATGCTTGTGGTCGAACGTGGCGACGCTCTTCCGCTTGTGTGGGGAACGGTCGCTGGCTATGGGGCACAGCTCGTGCTTCTGTTGTTCTACCTCATCCGGGAGCAGGAAGTTTCGTGGCCTCGCATTAGCTTTCGATCGTGTGCTTGGCCACGGTTTTCTCGCGGCATCTTGCTCGTTTCGGCAGGGCAACTACTCCTGGGGCTTACGGTCGTCGTCGACCAATTCTTTGCCGCAAGTATCGGTACTGGGGCGATATCGAGAATTGGATTCTCGAGCCGGATCGTTGCACTTGTGCTCGGGGTCGGGGCTGTTGCAGCCAATCGCGCGACGCTCCCGGTGTTTTCCGAAGCGGTGGCCAGAGGAGATTCAATCAAGGCTATCGCAAAACGATGGACGATCGCAATGTTTGTTCTGGGAATCGTCGTGTCGCTGGCGATTGCGATTGGCTCCGATTCACTCGTCAGGATCATCTATCTGCGTGGTGAGTTTACTTCAAGTGAAGCGCTCCAGGTTGCTTCGATACTGCGCGCTTTCCTCTGGCAGGTGCCGTTCTACTTTGCGGGCCTCGTTATGACTTCGGCGCTCTCAAGTTACACGCACTACGGCGTGATGCTCGTCACTGGAATGGTCGGCATCGCACTAAAGCCTGCCCTGAACTGGGTCTTCATTCCGGCATTCGGAGCAGAGGGGATTGCCTACAGCTCGGCTTTCGTTTATTTGGCTACGTCGTCGTACATGTTCTGGAGACTTAACATGAAATGAAACGCGTTGAAACGCCGGCATGGAGCCGTGAGGACTGGCTAAGTTGCTGCAATGCCAAGACGGAACCCACACGTGTGTCAGAATCGCTTTCGTTCATCGGGGAACCCATTGGAGTTCTGTCTTCGACCAAACCCTCTTCTTCGTATATTCAGTGCGGTGCTCGAAAATCGAATGAAAGATTCGATACACTGGGGTGACCGATGTCGTACGGGTTTCTCATTGCGGCGGCGATCGTCGCCGTCTCTAGTCTGGGTATCTTCGTCATCGAGGCGGCGAGATCGCGTTTTCGGGCATTCGATACGTTCTCGGTGTTTCTGGTGATCTATTTACTCCAGGTCCTTGCTCCAAGCGGTGTCATCTTTCTCATCTTGGCGTTTCGGGGCATCGAAGGTGTCCAAGTCGGCAACCCATTTTTCGACCGCGTGTATAATGCGGCAAGTGCCTCGGATGCGCTTATTATGGGTGCGTTCAGCACAATCTTCTTAGCGTTGGCTTTCATCGTATTTCGCGCCATGTGTGGAGCCTCAATGGCTCGCATCCGACCCGCGAAATTGACCTTGCGAATTGCTCCTTGGCGGTTGCGGGGGCTCGTAGCAATTGGCATCGCTCTGGACCTCGTGCTCGTCTTTTCGTTGTCGAGTGACGGGTCGATCATCGATGGATATAGAAATTTGATCCGGTTCAGAACATTGGCGCCCGAGATTGAACGCACGGCGCTTACAGCCAATCTCTTTGCGCTTACGCAGACATTTCTATTGCTGGGCTTTCTGGGACTGTTTCTTCCGTCTCGTGGACGATTCCGTGGTCTCCGATTCCTCTTTTGGTGCGGTGTCGTAATCCTGCTTGGCCTCGCATGTGCCTCGCGACGCAGTATCTTGATTCCACCTATATTGTTCCTCTTTGCATGTCTATTGGCAGGACGTGTTGCCCGGGTATGGCACGTTGCATTGCTTGGCGCGATCGGTGGTGTAGTTATATTCGGGGGCAAACAGGCGCTCTCTCATATCGGCGGCCAGACCTCCACATTTATCGTGCCAGTGAGGTCTCCTGCCGAGAATATGCTTTATTTAGCATCGGATATCGGAATTTCTTCTGTGGAGTCGCTCGGAACAATTGCACTTGCGGAGATGCCTCCACGGGTAGGGGTCGACCATGCGCTTTCGATCGCGCGTCGCGTTCCGGAGGGAGCGCTGGGATTTGAGGATCCTTTCCCCGCCCGAATTGTCCGCTACACGACCGAAATCTTCGTCGATGCCGACGCAGCAGATGTTCCACCTGGGTTTATCGGAATGATGTGGCTGGATTTTCGGTGGTTTGGACCTGCTATCTACGGTGTAGCGTGTGGTCTGTTGCTAGGGCTGCTCGAGAGGGTGCGCCGCCTTTTTGTTATTGATTTGCAGGCATCTGCCATTTTCGCGGTTATCCTGTTTGTGGCGCTGTTGCCGATCAATACGGGTAGCTTGGATTACAGCTTTTCGGTGGATATCATAGCTCTCACGATTCTGTTGCCTTCGGTAATCTGCATTATCCGACTACGTTCTGAGACCGGCTCGATGGACGGGAGAGGACACGACTCTGGGCGGGACGGCGGTAGCGGAGTGACGCATCCGCTGCGAGTGACTGAATAAGTAGCTGAAGAACGTGAAAATCGCACTCTACGTCTATTCACTCGCCTGTGGAGGTGCCGAGCGTTTCGTTTCAGTGATGGCGAACTGGTGGGCGTCTCGCGGTTGGGATGTAGTCGTGGTTACTACGGCATCTGTTTCGGAAGACTTTTACGAGTTGGATCCAAGAGTCTCTCGTGTAGTGATTGGCGGTGCCAAGACGATGAAAGGAGCAGGCGGAGGACTTGCGGGAGCCGTCAGGCGCGTGTTGTTATTACGGCGATTCTTGAAAGACCAGAGACCGAATGCTGCTCTTGGGGTCATGAGTTCAGCGGGCGTCACGTTGGCTCTTGCGCGTTTGGGAATGTCCGAGATGATATGCATTGGCGCGGAGCGAAGCTATCCGCCGCAGTTGCCTTTAACGTGGTGGTGGACGATCCTCCGGCGCTGGACATATGGTTCGCTTGACAGTGTCGTCGCGCTAACTGAGGCAGCCAAGGAGTGGCTTGTTGACTACACGCAGGCGAAACACGTGAGTGTTATTCCGAATTCCGTGGTTTGGCCGTTGGCGAGCCAACCACCGCGTCTAACGCCTTCGAAGTTCGTCAGCATGGAGACTCGCATGCTTCTCGCGGTGGGCCGGCTGTCGGAGGAGAAGAGGTTTGATCGGCTCATTCGCGTATTCCAGGCTCTGGCCGACCAGCACAAGAACTGGGTGCTCTGTATCATCGGAGATGGTTTCATGCTCGGGCGACTTCAGGCGCTGGTCGTTGAGTGCGGTCTGGTCGGGAGGGTTCACCTGCCGGGAAGGGTTGGAAATGTGGACGAATGGTACTGCGCTGCTGATCTTTATGTGCTCTGCTCTCGGTTCGAGGGTTTTCCGAACTCTTTGCTGGAGGCAATGGCTTGCGGTGTGCCGCCAGTCAGCTTTGATTGCCTCACCGGACCGCGTGACATTATCACAGACGGCGTCGACGGCCGGCTCGTTGCTAATGGCAATTTTGACGCGCTGAAGGAATGCCTTAGCGAACTGATGGCGGACCAAACTCTTCGGACGCAATATGGCGGCCGGGCGGTCGAGGTTCGAGATCGCTTTTCCATCGAGACGATTGCCGCGAGCTGGGAGACCCTGATTTCCGACCTCGCTAGAACACCCGGTGATGATTACTCGGGCCGCGCTCCTTCCCATGAGGCCTGAGTTGGAGCCGCTGCGGCCGAGAATCTCTCTCATGCTTGTGGTGCCCAGTCTCAGAGGAGGTGGGGCAGAGCGAGTTATGAGCACTCTTGCGCGCTGCTTGAGCCGCGAGACCTTTCGTATAACTCTTGTGGTGGTTAGCATGCGTGGCGCTGTATTCCACAAGGAGCTGCCGAATGATATCGATCTTGTGGATTGTTCGTCGACCGGGGTGCTGCGGGCGATGCCCAGGATCGTCGCCTTGGTCTGGTCGAAACGACCAGATGTTATTCTCTCGACGCTCGGACATCTGAATCTCGCGATTGCCGCATTGCGATTCGTTCTTCCCCGTTCCATGTGTACGATAGCTCGCGAGACAAATATTATAGGTAGTAGCTTAGCAGGCAATCGGTGGCGGGCGGTCTGGAGCGTGTTATATCGTTTGCTTTACCCAATTCACGATGTCGTGATTTGCCAATCTTGGGAGATGCGAGAGGATCTCAAGCGGAACTTTTCAATCCCAGTTGAGAAGATGCGCGTTCTTTACAACCCTCTCGATACAGAAGTTATCCGTCAGTTGGCTCGGACTGAGAATGTATACACTAGCCGACCCAAAGGGCTTATCTCGATCGTTGCAGTGGGCCGCCTGAGTTTCGAAAAGGGTTTTGATTTGCTCCTGAAAGCGATTCAGTTGCTCCCGCATATCAATCTCGAACTTTGCATTCTGGGTGCTGGTCCGCTGGAGAATGCACTTCGACAGCAATCTATTGAGTATGGGGTCGTCGATCGAGTGCGATTTCTGGGATTCAAGTCGAACCCTTACCCATGGATAGCTGGAGCGGATGCCGTGATTTTTTCGTCGCGCTACGATTCCTTTCCGAACGTCGTGCTGGAAGCGTTGGCGTGTGGTACGCCTGTGATCGCGACGCCGGCGCGAGGTGGTGTTGGCGAGATACTGGCTGGAGTAGAAGGATGCGTCGTGGCTCAGGCGATTAGTGCCCGGTCATTGGCCTCAGCGATCCAGGGATGGATTGCCGGACCACGAGCACGAGTTTCTTTACAGTCCGTAGAGAGGTTCGGTCGAGACCGGATCGTAGCCGAATATGAATCGCTGTTGATTGAAGTTCAGGCTCGATGCCAAGCGACGAGAGGTGCGGAATGGCCAACTTAACACTCATTATCACTGGGCTGGGCACGGGTGGTGCTGAAATGATGCTTCTGAAGGTTTTGGAACGCATCGACCGCAGGCGTTTTGCACCTCGTGTTATCTCTCTGCTGGACAAGGGCGAGATTGGCCCGCGAATAGAGGCACTTGGAATTGCTGTTGATTCGGTCGGAATGCGACGGGGCAGCGCAAGCCTGTTGGGGTTTCTTAAGCTGCTCAACTTGGTGCGGAGGCAGCGGCCAGACATCGTACAAACCTGGATGTACCATGCGGATTTGCTTGGCGGCCTTGCGGCACGTCTGGCTGGTGTGCGCGCAGTTGGATGGGGCGTGCACCACAGCAACCTGGATCCAAACCTCAACGCGAAGACGACGCTTTCCGTGGTCAAGATGTGCGCCCGGATCTCGAGATCTGTGCCGCGTCGGATATTGGCATGTTCCAAGAGGAGTGCGCATGTTCACGAGCTCGTGGGATACAGGGGTGATAAGATCGTCGTAATACCAAACGGATTTGACCTAACGCGTTTTCGGCCTGATCCGACAGCGTCTCCTTCTGTGCGAACTGAGTTGGGCTTGGACAACAGAGCCGACCTTGTTGGGCTGGTGGGACGCTACCATCCTCAAAAGAATATTGAGGGATTCATTGACGCTGCTGGACGTGTGCTGCAAGAGCGTGCAAACGTCGAGTTCCTGCTCGTGGGTAATGCGTTGGACAACGAGAACAGGCCGCTCGTAGCGGCAGTTTCGCGAACGAACCATCCCGAGAAGTTCCACTTGCTGGGGCGTCGCGACGATGTGCCCAGACTCATGGCCGCGCTAGACCTCGCCGTATCAAGTTCTCATGGCGAGGGCTTTCCAAACGTAATTGGCGAGGCCATGGCCTGTGGCGTACCGTGTGTGGTAACCGACGTCGGGGATTGCGCAGAGATCGTGGGCGAAACGGGACTTGTGGTTCCTGCAGGAGAAATGGAAAGATTATCTCAAGCGGTTCTGAACCTCTTGGGTCTTCCTGAGCGAGAACGTAAGATGATGGGAAGGAGAGCTAGGGATCGGGTGCGTGTGAACTTCGATATTGAATACGTAGTGCGGCGCTACGAGGACTTCTATATGTCACTCTTGGAGGCGGGCAGAAAATGTGTGGAATAGTCGGATTTCTCGCCCCGAGCGGATTCACAACCGCATCTGCGCTACCCGCAATCGAGGCTATGTCGGCCTCTGTTGCACACCGCGGGCCGGACGCGGACGGGATCTGGTTGGAACCCAGCGCAGGTATTGCGTTGGCCCACCGGCGCCTTTCAATCTTGGACTTAAGTCCCGCCGGAAATCAGCCCATGATCTCGTGTTCAGGTCGATACGTGATCGTATTCAATGGTGAAATCTACAATCATACGGACTTGAGGAGAAGCCTAGGCGGGGTGCATTGGCGTGGACACTCAGACACGGAGACACTACTCGCAGCGATTTCCCATTGGGGCGTAGAGACGGCGCTTCGACGAGCAGTGGGAATGTTCGCCTTTGCACTCTGGGACACGAAGTTGCGCGAGCTTGTTCTAGCCCGCGATCGACTCGGGGAGAAGCCACTGTACTATGGCTGGCAGGCAAAAGGAAACGAGGCTGTTTTGGTTTTCGGATCAGAGCTGGCAGCATTGCGCAAGCACCCCGCATTCGAAGGAAATGTGGATCGAAATGCGCTGTGCTTGCTCTTGAGGCACAGCTACATTCCAGCGCCGTACTCAATTTTCGGTGGTGTTTGGAAGCTCAGGCCAGGACATTTTCTGACCTTTACTGCACGGGCGATTTCGCAGCACGCGACACCTGAAAGCCGCGCCTATTGGTCGCTCAGGGACGTGATCGGGGGAGATGGGAACCAGTCCTCGTCGATGAGCGAGCGCGAAGCTGTCTGTGAGTTGGAGCGTCTCCTGCGCGACGCGGTGAGTCGACAGTCGCTTGCTGATGTTCCCATCGGTGCGTTCTTGTCGGGCGGCATCGATTCGTCGCTCATCGTCGCACTGATGCAGGCGCAGTCGACACGTCCAGTCAGGACCTTTACCATTGGCTTTGCAGAAGGCACATTTAACGAAGCGGAGTTTGCCAAGTCAGTTGCTTCGCACCTCGGCACTGAGCACACCGAGCTGTATGTATCGGCTCGGGATGCTCTGGATGTGATTCCGAAATTGCCCAGTATATATAGTGAGCCCTTCTCCGATTCCTCGCAGATTCCCACGTATCTTGTTTCGGCCCTGACGCGGGCCCACGTAACGGTGGCCCTCTCTGGCGACGCTGGAGATGAACTCTTTGGAGGCTATACTCGTTATCTGACCGCAGGTCGGTGGTGGAAGCGGGTCGGCCGGATCCCGCGATTAGTTCGTGAGTGTATTGGGTCAGCATCGTACTTGCGAGCTTTCGGAGGGGCGTATGGGCGATTCAGACGCGTAGCCAAGTTTCATTCACTGGTTCGATCCACGGGCTGCGGCTCGATGTATAGGCACTTTGTGTCTCACTGGGACCCACCAGAAACGGTTGTGTTGGGCGGTCTTGAGCCTGTTACGGTATTTAGCGATCTGGTCTTTGCGCGCAGTGAACCAGTCGAGGAGATGATGGCGCTGGATACGATTAGCTATTTGCCGGACGACATCTTAACTAAGGTGGACCGCGCAGCCATGGCGGTCGGGCTCGAGACGCGGGTTCCGTTTCTCGATCATCGGGTTGTAGAGTTTGCGTGGCGCGTTCCATTCTCCATGAAGCTGCGCGACGGAACTGGGAAATGGATACTGCGTCGTCTGCTGGAGAATTACGTGCCGAACAGCCTCTTCGAGCGTCCCAAGATGGGGTTTGGCATACCAATCAACGCTTGGTTGAGAGGGCCCCTTCGCGACTGGGCAGAAAGCTTGCTGGACGAGACTCGTCTTGAGAACGAAGGCTTCCTACGGTCGGGACCGATTCGGCGCGTGTGGAAGGAACATCTCTCGGGTGAGTTCGATTGGCAGTATCATCTGTGGGATGTTTTGATGTTCCAGGCGTGGATCGACGCTCAGCGAGGATGACTATGCACTTGTCTGTTCAACGTTGTGATTTTGATGCGGTTTCCAAACTGTGAAAGGAGGGGATTTCACATGCGGATTCTGGTCATCGCTGGTTACGCCTGGTCTCTCGTAAACTTTCGAGGGCCGCTTCTGCGCTCGATGCTCGCAGCAGGGCATGAGGTGTTCGCGATCGCGCCCGAAGAAGACGGGGCGGCACAAATCGTGCGCGAGTGGGGGATTTCCTATGAATCAATCCCATTTCAGCGTTCCGGTTTGAACCCGTTTTTCGATTTGATTGCTTGGTTGAGGTTTCGGTCCTGCCTTGTTCGGTGGAGGCCGGATCTCGTCTTTAGTTACACACACAAACCTGTACTTTATTCTGCACTGGCAGCTCGATGTATTGGGCGGTCACCAAAGGTTTATGCAATGATTACTGGATTGGGATTTGCCTTCATTGAGGAAGGGGGTGCCCGTCGGAGAGTTGCTGGTGTCTGCTTGAAGCTTTTGTATCGAGCAGCGGCCAAGGTGTTCTGCGGCGTCATCTTCCAGAATGAAGACGACCGTCAACTGTTCCAGAGAATGGAGCTTATCAGGCCGGAAACTCCACAACTTGTGGTGCGTGGTTCAGGTGTCGATTTGGCTGCGTTTGAGTTCGCTCCGATAGTGTCACCCGATGGGCTTCTTCGAGGAGGTCTACGGCCTCAATACCGGTTCCTGATGATCGCGCGCCTGCTGCGTGAGAAAGGAGTTCGCGAGTACGTGGAGGCAGCTCGCCTCCTCAAGGCTTCAGGCACTTGTGCAGAGTTTCACCTCGTTGGTCCACTAGATCCGAGTCCCTCCGCGATATCGCGGCGCGAGGTCGATCGATGGGTACAAGAAGGAGCAGTGATTTACCATGGCGCACAGGACGACGTGCGGCCTTACCTGCGGGATTGTCATGCCTACGTGCTCCCAAGCTATCGTGAAGGTACTCCTCGAACTGTCCTCGAAGCGATGTCTATTGGTCGGCCAGTCATCACCTCCGATATTACCGGTTGTCGGGAAACCGTATTTCAGTGTAATGCGCCATCGAAGCAAGGTGTTCGTATCGGATCAAATGGTTTCCTCGTTCGGTCACGATCGGCTAGCGCTCTGGCTGCAGCGATGGAGATGTTGGTTGAGCAGCCCGATTTGGGAATCGAGATGGGAATCCAGGGGCGGCGCCTAGCTCAAGAGTACTATGACGTGCGACTTGTTACGGGGCAGATTCTAGAGTTTATTGGCTTGAAGTCGTGAACGAACGCGTAATAGCAGCGTTGGACATTGAGAACCCCTAACGAGAATGACGGTTTGAAATGAAGAACTGTGTAATTTACGGCTGCGGTGGTCACGGGCGTGTTGTGCTCGACGCTTGTCGAGCCGCCGGAGTCGCAGTCATCGGATGGATAGACGACCAAGCTTCAATTCGGGGGCGCGTGATTGATGGAGTCGTTGGCTTGGGTACTTTGGAGGATCTTCCCAAGCTTTATCGAGGAAACTGTGTGCATTGCGTGCTCTTGGGGATCGGCGACAATTCGACGCGGATGCTTGCACATGAAAGGCTTCGTCAATCGGTCGACGGAATCGGTGTCTTGAGTGTGGCGCATCCATCGGCGACAGTATCTCACGACTGCATTCTCGGCCCTGGCGCTGTGGTGTTGGCAGGTTCCGTCGTTAACCCTGGTTGCACAGTCGGAGAGGGCTGCGTTATCAATACGCGTGCTTCACTCGACCACGATTCTGTTTTGCGGGAGTTCTCAAGCCTGGGCCCAGGTGTAACAACGGGTGGTGAAGTCGTTGTTGGGGCAAGATCATCAATCTGTATTGGCGCCATCTTACTCGAGCGCATACGGGTCGGTTCGGATGCTGTTGTCGGAGCAGGGGCCGTAGTCGTCAGGGACATACCCGACGGTGTCGTTGCCTACGGCGTTCCCGCACGGATCATCAGACGTCGCGTCAGAGGAGAGCCTTTCCTCGCTCGCGGGCGGGACTGAAACCGACAGTCAAATCGAATCTCCGCGAATGCATCGTATCTACTTGTCGTCGCCGCACATGGGGGCGGCCGAACTGCCCCTCGTTCAGCAGGCTTTTGCCTCAAACTGGATCGCGCCGCTTGGGCCGCAGGTCGACGCTTTTGAGGCTGAGTTTGCCTCCAAGGTCGGAGCCGGCCACGCCGCGGCATTGAGCTCGGGGACCGCGGCATTGCATTTGGCTATGCGATGGCTAGGGATTCAGCCGGGCGACGAGGTGCTCTGTCCGACGCTGACATTTTCCGCGACCGTCAATCCTGTCGTATATGAGCGTGGGACTCCGGTTTTTGTCGATAGCGAGGAGAGATCCTGGAATCTGGATCCGGATCTGCTTGCGGTCGCGATTCGCGAGCGAGTCAAGTCAGGTCGTGTACCCAAGGCGGTAGTAGTCGTTCATCTGTATGGACAGAGTGCGGACGTCGAGGGAATTCAGGCTGTCTGCGCTCCGTATGGAATACCAATCATCGAAGACGCAGCGGAAGCGCTCGGTGCAACATATAAGGAGCGGGCGCCGGGGACCTTTGGGCTGTGTGGCGTTTACTCCTTCAATGGGAATAAGATTATTACGACGTCTGGTGGCGGAATGCTCGTAAGCAGTAACAGTAGATTGATTGAAAAGGCCAGATTTTGGGCATCACAATCTCGGGATTCCGCACCACACTACCAACACTCCGAGATCGGGTATAACTATCGCTTGAGTAATGTACTTGCTGCGATTGGAAGGGGGCAGTTGGCAGTGCTGGATGACCGTGTCGAGGCTCGGCGGCGAGTCTTTAGGTACTACAGTGAGGCGCTCGGCGATCTACCTGGAATGCAGTTCATGCCCGAGGCTCCATATGGGCGGGCAACGCGGTGGCTGACCGCCATTACGATTGATCCGAAAATTGCGGGCGTGAATCGAGAACAAGTGCGTCAGCGTCTTGCTGAAGCAAATATCGAATCCCGACCTGTATGGAAACCGATGCATCAACAGCCCATCTTCGCTGATTGTCGATTTTACGGCGCCGGAGTTGCGGACAGACTTTTCGATGACGGTCTGTGCCTTCCGTCGGGCTCCAATTTGAGCGATTCGGATTTGTTGCGAGTGGTAGAGTGTATTCGGAGCTGTTGGCGAGCATGATCTCCAAGTTAACGACGAAGAGAGTTTTCGATCTATCCGTGATCGTTTGTGCCTCTCCAGTTTGGCTGCCCGTCTTGGCGCTACTGGGCTGTGCGGCGTGGATAGCTATCGGCAGACCTGTGCTTTTCCGGCAGCTCCGACCTGGGCTTGATGGGAAGCTGTTCGTACTGGTGAAGTTCCGCACGCTGACAAATGAATGTGATGAGGCAGGGCGACTATTGCCCGACGACCAGAGACTTACCGGTTTTGGACGGTGGCTGCGAAGCCTTTCTCTAGACGAACTTCCGGAAATCCTCAACGTTCTCTCCGGCGATATGAGCCTAGTCGGGCCCAGACCGCTTTTGCCCGAGTATCTGCCACTTTACTCGCCAGCGCAGAATCGTCGCCATTCGGTAGCTCCGGGCCTAACGGGTTGGGCACAGATCAACGGACGAAATAGTGTGAGCTGGGAAGAGCGATTCCAACTCGACTTGTGGTATGTCGAGAATCAGAATCTCTGGCTAGATATTCGTATTCTTTGCCGGACACTGTGGACTGTACTATCCCGCCAAGGAATAAGCGCACCAGGAGAAGCGACTATGCGACCGTTCGAAGGAAGCCAGCACACGCGCGATTGAACTCCTGTTCGGTGGTCGCGACGTTCAATGCCAGCGAAAGTGGAGCCGGAGGGCTGACGAGTATCGTGTGCTCTGAACGCGAAACTCGCGTATTCCTGCATGGTCAATCGAGACCTCGCTTGGCATCCAGTGTTTCGATAGGTGTGCGGCCTGAGACGCTGGAGAGAAAGCACCAAACTCTCCCGGCACCATGTAAACCTGTTGAACACTGGGATCCTTCACTACAGTCACTGATGCGATCTCAATCTCTTCGTCGGGCTGGCGGCCTTGGTTCAGGAACAATCCAATCTGGGCGAAGGCTGCATTCGAAGGCAATCCGGCAGTAGCGCCCGTTCCAAATGTTATCGAGTAAATCTCCCAAGTTGGAGGAGGCGCCCCTCCAATAAGACCGAAGTAGCTAAAGTTTCCGTTCGACCAGCCAAAAGGCAGACCGGCACCGGCAGGAGCGGGTTCGCCTGGCGGTAAGAATCGCCGGGTGACATCATACCATGCGATTCCGAAATAGTTGACACTGTCGGCTCCGTCCCGCGATCGAGCTACGATAGAGATCTCGTATATCGATTCGCTCTCAAGGGGGATGAATATGTCTCCAATCGCCGCGGAACTTTCGCCAACCCGGCTTCGGATTCGGCTACCCTGGGGCGAGTTCTCGACTATCAGGTCCGAACCTCCGATTCCGACCCATGTTGTAGGTGCATGCAGTAAATCTGCGACCAGCGTCGGTACTGCACTCTGTGATTTCACGTTCCAAATTTCGGACGTCAGGGAGTGTGCGCACTCGGGATTAGAACCAGGCGCGTCCAGAACGTCAGCTCGGCCCGGTGTCATACCTACCAGAATTCGCTCAAGATCAGGAGTTTTGTTCGTACTTATCTTTCGAATTGGATTCCAGAGGGAAGGAGGGCTGAGGCTATTCAGAACCCATGCGGCAACGGGAATGGTTTGGAGAATGGTATGATCGCGCTCAGCCGTTTCGGTCCGAAGCGTCGGCTGAGCCTTGACGATTCCGGCCATCTGTAAATCGTCGGGAATTCGGGCGAGCAGATGCCAGAATCGGTCTGATACGCTCACCGACCCAATTCGCGGATTTCCGCTTTCGAGAAGCACGGTCACGATCAGCATTAGCGCCGCGCCACAGTATACACGATGAGAAAGAAACGGCGTTTGCGACCGACGTGAGAAAGCAAGGCGGACGAGTGCGAGCCCCGGCGGGATAACGAACAGCATTCGGTGAAATAGGATCATCCCAGATACTCCGAGAGTTCCGGTGATCGCACGCGAAAACGGGACTCCCATAGCCGGCGTGGCGAGAACCAGAAGCGGGACAACCGTCAGCCAACCAACGGGATCATTTCTGAGAAGAAGCCAAGCACCTGCAACGAGGTTGGCAATTCCTATTACTCCTCCGAGGATGTGAAGGGTTCGTTCGAACGCGGGAGATCCAATTTCAAAAACATTAAAACCAAGCCATTGATTCAACCAGCCAGAACTCACTATGGACTCGAATAACGCCGGGTCTCGGGAGAACGAGAAAAAGACGAAAATATTGGCCACGAGCGCTGTTGCCAGAATCAACGGTAGAAATGCTCTCCGCCACGCGACCATTCGAGACATCACGATACACGCAGCCCCCAACGCGGCTATGCCCAAGCCTTGGACGTGGTTGAATCCAACGAAGATGATAAGCGCGATTCCAGTGCAAGCGTGTCTACATAGGGCCGCAATCCTGCTGACGCGTTGCGTTGTGATTCGCGTCGCATCAACGCAAACGCGAATAAGCGCTATCGCTCCTACCTGAGCGAACACGGTGCTTGATAGAGCATAGTACCGGTAAAACGAGAACGCACTATTGCCAAACGAAAGGAGGTTCACAACTAGGAACAAATGCGCAACACCCGATGGTATCTCCAGTGAGCGCGCTAGCCGAAAGTATTGCCACAACAGCAGCAATGAGACTCCTGCTGAATAGAAGCTCATGCACCAAATCTGAGCGTCGCCGGAGGCGAAGCCTACGATACTGTAGGTGAAAAAGTAGCTCGCCTTCTCCCACCGCGAATGCGCCGACACGCTCGTGTGAGTCTGCCATTCGTTGATTCTTCGCAAGTGTTCCCATGGATCTGCAGGCCATTCGAGGTAAACTCCGGCTAGGCAGAGCAATATGCCCAAGAGAACCCAAGGGAAGAGCCTGTGACTGATTTGGTTACCGGCGAAAGCAGCTTCATGTGCATCGCGACTCTGTGTCTTGCACGCTCGGGCGCTCCACCACGCAAATACGACGACGAGCAGAAGGACAACGTTGAGCGCGTGCAGAGTCCAAAACACGTGCAGAAGCGACGGGGCTCGAACGATTCCGGAATCCTGCTGAACATCGTGCACGCCGCCCAGTGCGGTGTCGGGATGGATTGGCCATTGGAGGTGTGCGTACAGGAGATAGACAGCAAGATACGGCAACAAAAAGCCCCAGCCGCTTGCGAAGTAGTCGCGAGCAGCTTGAAGTGTCCTAGAGTCGTGTCGAACGTGCTGCGAAATCAAAGGGCTGGCCGTTGACGTTTACCATGGGATTGCTCAATCCTCCGGCGCTCCGCGATACTTGGCTCGCCCCCCCCCCGCACGGGCCGGGTTGAGCGTCAGTGAGCCATGCGTGCCGGTCGGTGGCGGCGAATGTACCACGGGATCGCCAGAGCAAGGCCTTGGTGAACGCTATACTCCGGTGCAAAACCGAGCATACGCTCTGCCTTAGATATATCGGCCAGGGAGTGGCGCACATCGCCTTGTCTGAAGTCGCGATAAACCACGCTGCTCTTGCTTTTGATCCCATGGTCCTTGAGGTTATTGACGATGTGCTTGTAAAGCTCATTCAGTGACGTGCGCGCGCCGCAAGCGATATTATAGACTGTGTTTGTCGCACTGTCTGGGGCATGGGCTGCGAGAATGTTTGCCTGCACCACGTTGTCTACATAGCAGAAGTCTCTACTTGTCTCGCCGTCGCCATTCACTGATATCTCGTTGTCTAGAATTGCGGCGGCTGCCCATCTCGGGATCACTGCCGCATAGGATCCGTTGGGATCCTGACGCTTGCCAAATACATTGAAATATCTCAAGCCTATGCTCTGAGTTTGATAGATCCTGCCGAACACATGAGCATATAGTTCATTCACATATTTGGTAACTGCGTAAGGCGAAAGCGGCTGTCCTATGTTCTCTTCGCGTTTCGGCAGACCGGGGTGGTCGCCATAGGTCGAACTGCTCGCGGCATATACGAAGCGTGCTACATTTGCATCGCGAGCTGCTATAAGTATGTTGAGAAAGCCGTCAATATTGGATCGATTGGTGGTTATTGGATCGTCGATCGATCGTGGGACACTGCCTAGTGCTGCCTGATGTAGAACGAAATCTACCTGCATGGAACCGAGCTTGAATGCCTTCTCGCAATCTCCGAGGCATGCGACATCTCCTTGCAGGAAAGAGAATCGTGACCACTCTTCAGCCGTCACAGTCTGTCGGACGTCGTCGAGATTTTCGGGATGTCCAGTAGAGAAGTTATCAATTCCTACCACGAATTGGCCGTGGCGGAGCAAGGCCTCGAGCAAGTTGCTGCCTATGAAGCCGGCAACTCCCGTGACCAGCCACCGTTTGGGAGCTTTACTGATTGCGCTTAGGATCGAGCGATAGTGGTTCATTCGAGAGAGATTTTCGCGGATAGCTGCTCGCGATGGCAGTGAAAATGCCGGCGGGCGCTGTTTGGGTGAGTATCCGAGCTATTGGTGGGAGGCTTTGTTCTCTATGCACACGTTCGCGCGCGCCGGACGAGCTGTAAACGGTGAGACCGGAAGAATTGACTCATTCCGGCGGATTTATGCACTGCATTTCAGTTTGTGTTTCGGCGCATTCGGCGGGGGGAATCGATACCGACCGTTTGCTCAGAACTCAAACGCGAGTGTCTCAGTTTCTGGCGTGTGTTCCGATTCAATGGTCTCAATTCGCTTATGGACCTCTAAGCATAACGGACTCATCTATGCCTTCCAAATCTGCGCTTTGCGCGATTCGACCCGCGTCATCGCGTTGCGACAATCGATTACGCAGCGGGACCAAGCCGCGAGTTCGGCATAGTTCACTTCAGAGTGGTCAGTCGCGACCACCACGGCGTCGAAGGCAGCGATCGTTTCACGATTCCAGGCCACGGAACGCGTGCCGGCCCAGTGGGGATGCTCGCGCGTGGGGCGAACCACGGGGACGTGTGGATCGAAGTAGGCCACATCGGCTCCGCGTTGATGCAACAGGTCCATAAGCACGTAGCTTGGTGATTCTCGGTCGTCGTCGACATTTGGTTTGTACGCGAGGCCGATGACTAGAACCTTGCTGCCATTGATCGGTTTGCGTTGCGCGTTTAGTGCTTCCCCGACGCGGCCGACTACATAGGCAGGCATGGACGTATTTACCTCTCCAGCGAGCTCGATGAACCTAGTATTCTGCCCATACTCACGGGCTTTCCACGTGAGATAGAACGGATCAATCGGAATACAATGCCCGCCGAGCCCTGGACCTGGGTAGAAGGGCATATACCCAAACGGCTTGGTCTTCGCGGCATTGATTACCTCCCACACGTCAATGTCCATGGCCCCATAGACCAGCTTCAGTTCGTTGACCAACGCGATGTTGACGCTTCGAAAGATGTTCTCGAGGAGTTTTGTTGCTTCGGCTGCGCGACACGAAGAGACGGGCACTAGCCTTTCGATGGCGATGCCATAAACCTGTTTTGCCTTCTCGAGACACTTCGGTGTCAACCCTCCGACAACCTTGGGGATCGACTTGACGACGCTCTGTGGATTGCCCGGGTCTTCCCGTTCTGGGGAGAAAGCCAGATGAAAATCTAGACCCGCTTTCATGCCGGAGCCAGACTCGAGCACTTTTCGCAAGTCCTCGTCGGTCGTTCCTGGGTAGGTTGTCGACTCCAACACGACGAGACTTCCGCGCTGGATATGCGGTGCGATCGCTGAGCCTGTGTTGAGGACATAAGAGATATCTGGTTCTCGGTTCTTGTTCAGAGGCGTCGGAACACAGATGATCGTGGCATTTACTTCGCGGACCGTTGCGAAGTCGGTGGTCGCCGCGAGTCGACCGGTTCGCGTTTGTTCTTCAATCGCCGCTCCCGATATGTGCTTGATGTAACCTCGGCCGTCTTTGATCGCGGCAATCTTCGCCCGGTCAACATCGATACCGATAACACTGGCGCCCGAGCGCGCGAATTGGAGAGCAAGTGGGAGGCCCACATATCCAAGGCCTACAATGGCGATCTTCATAGCAACTTTGGGTATCAGAGTAAATTCGGCGGCAGAGCGATTTCGGCGGACTACATCACATCCGCAAAGGCCCGCTTGCTTCGTGCGAAGGCAGCGAAGCCGACGAGGGCGGCGAGGATGCCGGCGAGTTGGAGGTAGAGGAAGTGGGTTTGGGCGTAGGGCCGGTCCCAGATCAGGACGTCACGCGCGGCCTCGACGGCGTGCAGGATTGGATTGAGGCGCACAAGGGGCCATGCCCATGGCGCCTTTTCGACAACCCGCGAGGCTGGATAGAAGATCGCGCTCGCGAACATCAACGCAGTCGTGGCCGCGACGACGAGTTGGTTGATGTCGCGAAAGAAGACGCCGAGGGCGGAGAGCAGCCAGGCGAGCCCGAGTGCGAGGAGCACGACAGGGATGATCACCGGCACGATCGCCAAGGCCGACCAATCCAGGGCGTGTCCGGAGAGCAAGACGCCAGCAAGGACCATCAGCAGGGCAATGACCATGTGAACGAGGGCCGAGCCCACGGCCGCGGCCGGCAGGATCTCCAGGGGAAAGACGACCTTCTTCACGAAGTTCGGGTTCGCTGTGATGAGGTTCGGGGCCACGGCGATCGACTCAGCCACCAAGTGGAACAAGGACAACCCCAGAAACAGCCCGAGGCCGTAGTCCCACTTGCTTTCGCCATGAAAGCTTCCGCCGAAAATATAACCGAAGACAAAAAGGTAGAGGGCGAGCATGAGCAGGGGGTTCAGCACCGCCCACGCGAATCCCAGCACGCTTCCCTTGTGCCGCATTTCCAGATTCCGCAGCGTAAACTTCCAGAGCAGCTGACGATGCATCCACAGGGTGCGGATAGGCACCACGGGATTCAGTAGGGAAAAGAAGTTCGGCTGGCGGTTCGGCTGCAAGGGAAGCGCATGATTGCAGAGACCCGAACGCTAGCGTGCAAAGGGAAAATTGCACTGGGCGGAAAGTCAGCAACACGGGCGACAACCGCTTTCGCACATCTCGCGTCCGCGGAATTGCTGACGTGCCTGCCTTGCTCGCCACTCGCGTCGCGGGAGCGTGGGAAAATGGAGGGGGCCCGGGAGGAAGTTGAAGGACGGAGGGAACGGATAACTGAGGTCAGAGGACTGATGACATATCACTGAAGACGCAGAACGATGCGCAGTGGACGGTGGACGGTGCGCGGAGGACTGATGACGGATTGCGGAGGACCGACGTCGGAAACCAGAGTGCGCTTTCCGGATTGCTCGCCAGCGGTGAGACGATAGGCGGGTAGGAGCTGCACGCAGTCCGAAAGCGCCTTAATGGATTTCGAAATTGTCATCAGAAAAGTAGTTGGCGCTTTGGAGGCGGCCGAGGTTCACTATGCGCTGATTGGCGGCTTTGCCATGGCCATGCGAGGTGTCCAGCGGGCGACGATGGATCTCGATTTCATCCTCATGCTCGAGGACATGGCGAAGGCCGACGAGATCATCCGGAGCTTTGGATACGTTCGAGTTTTTCATTCGCCCAACGTTTCTCAATACCAGTCCGCGGACGGATGTTGGGGTCGTATCGACATCCTTCACGCATTCCGGGGACCCACGCTGGGCATGCTGCGACGGGCTGAGGCCCTGCCTGTCATGGATGACCTCACCATTCGCGTCGTGCACCGTGAGGACATCATTGGCCTGAAGATCCAAGCGCTAGTCAATGATCCGTCACGCGCTGAGCGGGATTGGGCGGACATCCTCATGATCCTCGAGGCGGCCAAGCAGCAGGGTGTCTCGATTGACTGGTGCCTCGTCGAGGACTATCTGAAACTGTTTCAGCTGGAGTCTCGGCTCGACGAACTGAAGACCTACTATGGCAAAGCTGACCGAAACTGAGCGCCAGCAGTTGCGGCAAGCCTCAATCGAGGTGCGGATGCCGTCCTGCCGGTGGAAACCCGTATCCGTGCGGGATTACCTCGCGTTTGCCAAGTTCGCCAGCCGGTTCGCGTCGCACGACCAGACGAAACCGATCCGCACTGGAAACCACTGGAAGTTGTGACGCATCAGGCTCGGGCCCGGCGACGTCGGCCCGTGCAGCCGTAGAACCCAATCAAGGTGTTGGGCCTGTGTGGTCAGTCACTTCAGAGAGGAAGGCGAAACGCATGACCAGCGTGCGACCAATCTGTCGCCTTCGGTCGGGAGGAAGTCATTCGTCGTCCGGGGCTGCTCACGTCCGGCGTATGCTTCTCGAGCGCCAAGGCGGTCTCACTGACCGGGAGATCTCCAACCGCATAGTGTTCGATCGGCTCGATGATAGGTTTCTCTCTCAGTTCAAGGATGCTGTCACCTCGCCGAATCAGAATCGGCTTACCCGTCTTGAGCGTTTGATCTGCCAATCTTCCGAGGCGCGCGTGAACGAGAGGGCGCGCTTGCCCGGGTGGAGGTGGGGGCCGTTTGAACGCGGCTGCAGTTCTCCGTTCTCTCTGCGATCTCCTGTTCAAGCTGATCGGAAGGTTCGGATCAGACCGACCGGAGGCGGCTGCGCGCGAGTTCCTCGCTGAACGCCACGCAGGTCTGTTGGACGCCCTGTTCTAGGGAAATGCGGGCTTTCCAGCCGAGTGCGGTGAGTCGCGAAACGTCCAGGAGCTTGCGAGGGGTGCCGTCGGGCTTGCTCGTGTCGAAGGTGAGGCGTCCGGTGTAGCCGACCGTTTTCGCGACCAGTTCGGCGAGTTCGCGGATGCTGAGGTCGACGCCTGTGCCGACGTTGAGCCAATCGGGTGGATTCTCCAGGCCCAGCGCGAAGAAGACGGCATCGGCCAGGTCGTCGACGTGGAGAAACTCGCGGCGAGGTGTGCCGGTTCCCCAGATCACGACCTCAGGCGCGCTTGCCTCCTTTGCCTCATGGAAGCGGCGGATCAGCGCGGGCAGGACGTGAGAGTTCTGCGGATGGTAGTTGTCGCCCGGGCCGTAGAGATTCGTCGGCATGAGCGAGTGATAGAGGACGCCGTATTGCTTGCGAAAGTACTGGCAAAGCTTCAGGCCGGCGATCTTGGCGAGGGCGTAGGCCTCGTTGGTCGGCTCGAGGGGACCGGTCAGAAGGGCATCCTCGGAGATCGGCTGCGGCGCGTGCTTCGGGTAGATGCACGAACTCCCCAGGAATAGGAGGCGCGGCACTCCGGCGCGGTGGGCGGCCTGGATGCTGTTGAGCACCATCGCCAGGTTGTCGGCGATGAATTCTGCCGGAAAGGTGTTGTTGGCGTGGATACCGCCCACCTTGCCGGCGGCGATGATCGCGATCTCGGGGCGGTTTCGCTCAAACCAGGCGTTCGTCGCCGCTTGATCGCGGAGGTCCAGTTCCCGGCTGCTCGGGATAAGCAGGTTCTTGCACCCGCCGGCGCGCATTCGACGGACGATCGCCGATCCCGCCATGCCACGCGCGCCGGCTACGAAAATCGTGGATTCAGGGGTCATAGGAGAGATTTGCCACGGAGCCACAGAGGCGCGGATCGCTGATTGGTGGGGGATCGTCTAGACGCAGTCTCCGACCTTACCGATCCATCGTGAACGCTAGCCGGCCACTGGCGCAAATGGCGTCTTGATCGCGGCTACGGCCTTCTCATGTTCGGCGAGCTTGAGATCGTGTTCCACCATGATGCGCACGAGATCCTTGAATAGCACCTTGGGTTCCCAGCCGAGTTGGCGTTTGGCCTTTTCAGGGTTGCCGATGAGCACGTCGACCTCGGCCGGGCGCTCATAGCGTGCGTCGTAGCGGACGTATTTCTCCCAGTCGAGACCGAGCAGGCCGAACGCTTCTTGGCAAAACTCGCGGATGGTGTGCGTCTCGTTCGTGGCCACGACGTAGTCGTCCGGTTTGTCCTGCTGAAGCATCAACCACATCATCTCGACGTATTCCTTAGCGTAGCCCCAGTCGCGGCGCGCATCGAGGTTTCCGAGGAACAGTTCTTTCTGAAGGCCGACGGCAATGCGGGTCGCGGCCCGTGTGATCTTGCGAGTGACGAACGTCTCTCCGCGCCGCTCGCTCTCGTGGTTGAAGAGGATGCCGTTGCTCGCGTGCAGACCGTAAGACTCCCGGTAGTTCACCGTGAGCCAGTAGGCGAATGCCTTGGCGCAGCCGTAGGGCGAACGCGGCCAGAATGGGGTCTTCTCCGTCTGCGGCGACTCTTGGACTTTGCCAAACATTTCGGACGACGATGCCTGATAATACCGAACCTTCTCAACGAGGCCGGCCTCGCGGATCGCTTCAAGGATCCGGATGGCGCTCAACCCCGTGACGTCGCCGGTGTATTCAGGAACATCAAACGAGACGCGGACATGGCTCTGGGCGCCGAGGTTGTAGACCTCATCGGGCTGCAGACTGTAGAGCAGCTTCACCATCTGCACCGAGTCGGCCAGATCGCCGTAGTGCAGGAAGAGTCGCACGCCGTTCACGTGCGGGTCGCGATAGAGATGGTCAATTCGGCTCGTGTTGAACGTGGAGGCACGACGGATCACGCCGTGCACCTCATAGCCTTTCGCCAGCAGAAGTTCGGCCAGGTAGGAACCGTCCTGTCCGGTGATCCCGGTGATCAGGGCTCGTTTCATTCCGGAAATACCCGCCGAACCAGCCGCCAGCGCCAAGCCGAAAGCAGGGTTGCGGTGCGGCGGCTGTGGCAGACTGACACGTGCGCGACACCGATCCAGGCGCAGTGTGACGTGCTGGGGCGTCCACATGATTGATGCGCGACGCCCCGCCGCGATCACTGACAGGAACCGGCGCGCCTAAGAACCCCAAGAAGGGCAGTTGGGCACAGCGATCACGGAGGATAGAGCCGAGGGCATGGGGAGTTGCCGAGGAATCGGCCGCTTCAGTTCATCACCTCGTGGGTGAACCGGTGAAGGCGTGATCCTGATTCTGCAAAAACCGCTCTGTAGCTTCATGATCGTCCTCTGCCTGCCATGCCAAAGCCTCGACGGAGGCTGGTGCCCTCTGTGACCTGGTTGAAGTAAAGAAACCAGGATGAAACCAGGGCAGGCCGGAGGCCGCGCCTCCATGGGTTCGAAGTGGTATTGGGACGGACCGGGAACTGGTCGGGCAGAACCTACTGTCCGATTGTATCCAACTCGTGGGTGACCAAGCGGGCGATCATCTCGTCGAATGGCACCGTGTTCTCCCAGCCGAGCAGGCGTTTTGCCTTGGCCGGATTGCCGCACGGCGCGACGGGTTCCACGTTCATGACCAGCTTTGCATCCTGCCGGACCTGGTCGTGCCAGTCCAGGTCAACAGCTTTGAAGGCCAGGTCCACGAGTTCTTCGACGGTGTGCAGATGACCGGTCGCCAGCACGAAATCGTCCACCGGATCGCTCTGGAGCATCAGCCACAGGCCGCGCACGTAGTCCGGCGCCCAGCCCCAATCGCGGCGGCCGCTGAGGCTGCCGAGGACGAGCTCCTCCTGCAGCCCGCGTTTGATGCGTGCGGCGGCGCGCGCGATCTTCATCGTCACGAAGTTGCCGTTGCGACGCGGCGACTCGTGATTGTAGAGGATGGCCGAACAGGTCTGGAGCTTGTAGGCGATGCGGTAGATGCGCGCCATCTGCTGCGAGAATGCCTTGGCCGCGCCGTAGGGCGTGGTGGGATTGAGCGGGGTCAGCTCGTCCTGTGGCGAGTGGGGCGGCGAGCCGAACACTTCGCTGCTCGACGCGTAGAGGAACTTCGGCGGCTCCGGCAGATCGCGAAGGATCTCGAGTAGCCGGAGGGTGGCCATGCCGATGCTGTCAACGGTCGCCTCGGGGAGATCCAGGCTGATGCGCGGGCTCGATTGCCCGGCGAGGTGGTAAAACTCCGTCGGCTTGGCGCGCGCGATGATCCGTCGTAGATGCGTCGCGTCTTCGAACGAGCCGTTGTGCAGATGCAGGCGCTTGCCGAGAATCGCCGGGTTTGCGACCAGGTGCGCGATGTTGCTCTTCGCGAGTGCCTCCGGCCGGTGGACGAGACCATGGACTTCGTAGTCGTGTTCCAACAACAACTCGGCCAGATAGGAGCCATCCTGGCCCGTGATGCCGGTGATGAACGCGCGGGGCATCCGTTCAGTAGCTCGGATCAGTCACCTGGCGCCAAGCAGAAAGGGTCGCCGCCGCTCAGGCGTGATGGCCGAGCTGCGCGGGTCGGCCCGCGCCGCGACGGCACAGGCTTGCGGGGGTGCAGCGTAAGCTCTGAAAACAGACGGCGAAACGCCGACCACAGTACCCTTGTGACTGTGATGCTCCGCCTATCCTACAGAACGCAACCGTTGCCTGAGTCGCCCCTGGGAAGCACGGGCCCGCGAACCCGACTCACACATCCATTTCCCGCACGCGCTGGCCGGGTTTGATGCGGTCGCCGGGGTAGAGGATGACTTTCTCGCCTTCCGCGAGGCCGGAGAGAACTTCCACTTCGGTGCCGCTGGAGCGGCCGGCCTCGACAGGGACCTGGACGGCGCGACCGTCGCGGATGACGAGGGCCGCCCACGTCGAGCCGCGACGGAAGAGTGCCGAGGTGGGTACCTTGAGCGTGCGGTCGGTCTCCCAGACGACCACACGGGCCTCGACGCGAAAATTATCACCCAGCGAGGCGCGTTCCTCGAGCGGCGTGGTGATGTCGGCGACGACGTAAACCCGCTGTTCCTCCACGCCGAGGGCGGAGATCTTGGTGAACGCCGCGGGCTCCACCAGGCGCACGCGCGCGTCCAACGGCTCTTCGCCGCCCCATTGCTCGAGGATCACGCGCGCCCCCGGCTGAAGCGCGGCGCCATCACGCGAAAGGAGTTCGATGACCACTTCGAGGTCGCTTGGGTCGCCAACCTCGAGAATCGGCGTTCCGGCGGAAACAGGGCGTTCGCTCTCCTGAAAGACGCGCAGGATACGCCCGGCTACGGGCGACGTGAGCGTGACGGGTTGTTGGGCCGGAACGGGCGGCGTCGGCTGGCCTTCCAACGCGGCGGAGGCCGCGGGCGAGGTCGAACGAGGCGGCGGGCGAACTTCCGCGATCGGTGTGCTCTCCGCAACGAAAGCGGTGGAGGCCACGAGTTCGGCCTCCGCCGACCGCAACTGTCCTTCCGCCACCACGACATCGCGCGCGGCATTCGTTTCACGGAGCCGTGCCGCATCCAACTCCTGCGGCGAGACCGTTCCGTCGCGAAGCATGTTCTCGACACGCGCGCGCTCGGTGCCCGCGAGTTCGAGCGCGGCCCGGGCTTTCTCGAGCGCGGCTCCCGCGGCGTCACGTCGCGCCTCGGCCAGCGCACGGCTTCGCAGGTCCAGGGGTGAGGCCGCCATCGGCTCGATCACCGCTACGACATCGCTGGCGCCGATCGCGGCACCCGGTTTGAACGGCACGCGTCGGAGTTGCCCGTTCACCGGCGACGCGATGACGTAGCGCTGCCGTATCCGGGTCTTCCCCTCCTCGCTGACTGTGGACTGCAGAGGCCCGTACGCCGCCTCGGCGGTTTCCACCTGCGCCGGTCGGGGCCGCAGCCCAAAGCCGAGGGCGACGATCAGCGCGAGGGCGAGGATCCAGGGAATCCAACGGCGTCGTTTGGTGCGAGCAGGTGTCGGCATGGAAGGGCGCGAGTGGGCGAGATGGGTCGGAATCCAGAGCTTGAACCACCTCGCGCTTTTTGCCGAACAGCAAAAACGCTGAGGGCACAGAGAGCACGGAGAAAGCGGGAATCAAAGGTCGGAAGTCAGCGCCTGACGAGGAACCACGGAGGACACAGAGGGCACAGAGAGCGGAAGCGAATCCTTTCAAGTAGGGCGAGGCCTCCGGCCGAGCCGCGCGCACCGTGGGCCGGGGTGTCCGCCCGAGCCATCGACCGATAGAAATCATTGCCGCAAGAAGGCGCAGAAGGCGCAAGATTCCCGAACGGAGATCGAAGCGACGGGTTTGGGAACGACGCGCGAATGTCATCGAGATTCGCGCCGCGGATCTCGAGTGGCCGAAGTCAGAAATCTGACGGGCGGGAGTTGAACGCTTCGCCGCGAACGAACCACGTCGGGCATTTTGGCGCTCGCCAGAAACGTTGAGGCACAGAGCAGACCGAGGCATGCAGGGAAAGAGGCGGAGAACTGACAAGTACCGGGCGGCGAATCTCGGAAATCATGGCCGCAAAGAGACGCAGAAGGCGCAAAGAAATGCCCGGGATCGTTTTTGCGCCCTTTGTGCCTCTTTGCGGCTCATCCTCCATTTCTCTGTGCTCTCTGTGTCCTCTGTGGTTCAAGACGGCTTGCTTTTCACTCAGGCGCCTTCAGCGCGGCGATAAGATCGAGCTGGTGCAGCTTGCGCAGCACGACGAGCGCGGAGAGCGCGGAGGCGATCACGACCACTAAGATCGCGAACGAATAGGTGTACGAAGTGAATACAAGGGGCAGACGCACGGTCTCCGTGTTCACCGACGAAATGATCACCGTGGCCAGGCCCGTGCCGAGCGCGAGTCCCAGCGGCACGGCGATCACGGCGAGTATCAGGAGTTCGATGACGATGACCGCGCCGACTTCCGCTTGGGTCATGCCGACCACGCGCAGCGTTGCCAGCTCCCGTGCCCGCTCGGCCAGCGAGATGCGCGCGTTGTTGTAGATGACGCCGAACGCCACGATGATCGCAAAGGTCGCATAGATCGTCTGGATCAACCCCATGCTCTGCGCCGTGGTTTCGCGGAAGCTTTTCCGCATCGACTCCTTGATCGCCACGGTGCTGACGCGCGGGATTTCCTTCAGCGCGGCGAGAAACTCCGGCCGGTGCGCGGCATCGAGCGTGATGCTGGCGCCCGTGATGACATCGCCCTCGCCGAGAAAGCGGTTGATGGCACGGATCTCCATGTACGCGGCGATGCCCGTGAAATCCTCGGCCAGCGCGACAAGTGGGACCGGCTTAACCGGGCGCTTACCCTCGAGCGCTTCAAGCACGAGCATGTCACCGATGCTCGCACCGAGCACCTCGGCGAGCTTGGCCGAGACGATCAGGCCGTCGGTCGGCGGTGGGATTTCGCGGCCGGAGGCATCGATCGCACGGCTGTGAATGCCCCCGCTCACGAGGCTGCGCAGGCCGATCTGGCGCGAGCGTCCGCCGTAGTGGATACGCACCGCCGCCATGCGGCTGGGCTCGAGGCTGACCACGCCGGGGAGCCGCGCCAACTCGTGCGCCGTTCGCGCCGAGGACGGCTCCATCAGGCGAAGGTCGAGGTCCTGGCGCTGCACGACGTCCCATTTGAAGTCGAGGATCTCCGCGATCCCGGCCTTGAAGGTGTTGGGCAGCACGAGGAGGCCTGTCGCCAGCGCGAGGCCCGCGATCGTGAACAGCGCCTGGACGGGACGGCGCTCGAGGTTGCGCACGCTGATGCGGAACGAATGCGAGAAGAGCCGCGCGAGTCCGGTGCGCTCGATCCACGCCGGGCGAAAATCCGCCGGTGGCTCCGGGCGCATGGCCTCGGCCGGAGGAAGACGCGCCGCCTTGCGCACCGCGCCGAAGACGCCGGCTGTCATGGCGCCGAGACCCACCGCGAGCGCGATCGCCACCGAAGTCGCATCGAGGCGGAATACGAGCTCGGGGAAACGAAAGAACAGCTCGTACATCCCGACGAGCTTGTGCCCGAGGGCGTACCCGCCGAGGACACCCAGCGTCAGGCCTGCGAAGACCATGACGAAGGCGAACTTCAGGTAGTGAACGACGATCTGCCGGTTCGTGAACCCAAACGCCTTGAGAATCGCGATCTGCTCGCGTTGGAGATTCAGCAGGCGCGAGAGGGCGGCATTGGTCATGAAGGCGGCGACGATCAGAAACACCGTCGGAAAACCGATCGAGAGGATGTTGAGCACGCGGATCTCGTCGGACACGCGGATGTGGGACGGGTGGTCCTTGCGGCCGTAGGCGCCGAGTCCGCCGTAGGGGCGCAGGAGCCGGTCGAGGTCCGCGATGACCGGCGCGGCGTCCGCACCCGGAGCCAGCGTGCAGGAGACGTGGTTGAACGCTCCATACAGGTTGAATGCGGTCGCCGCCTCCTTGTAGGGCATCCAGAAGATGCCGTACGTGCGGTTGTCCGGCAGCGCGGCGCCGGGCCTGGATTCGAAGATGTACTCGGGCGAGAGCACGATGCCGGCGATCCGGAAGGACTCGCGCCGGCCATAGAGGACCATCGTGAGCGTATCACCCGGCCCGAGACGGTTGGCCTCGGCGAACGCCTCGCCCACGAGGAGTTCCCCGCGCGAACCGGGGGAGAGCCATCGGCCGCGCCGAAGGAACAGCTGATTAAGCGCGGGCGGACCGAAGTCGGGCAGCGACCGGACGAGTCCGCTCGCGGGCTCGCCCAGACCGGGCAGGTCAAGCGTGACGGGGGCCGCGAGGTCGGTCTGGACCGAGGCGACTCCGGGAATCTCCGCGATCCGCGTCGCCAGGTGATTGGGCGCCCGCTTGAGAGAGGCGAAGACCTCGGCAAAGCGGTTGGACTGGTAGTAGTCGGCGCGGGTCGTATCCAGCGAATGGATCAGGCTGCGCGCCATGATCAACATCGTGAGTCCGCACGCCATCACCAGCGACACCGCCGCCGCCTGTCCCTTGAGGCGCTTCAGGTCACGGAGCAGCTTGCGGTCGAGGTGGGGAAGCATGCGGGCGGTCCAGATTTCACCACAGAGGACACAGAGAGCACAGAGGACAGCCGGAGGAGAGATCGGAGGTCAGCGGCTGAAGGCAAGGAAGACGAGTGGTCAGGGACCGGACGGAAAAGCGACGCGGCGCGGTGGTTGGAGCTGTCCAGAAAGTGATAACTGATGCCTGAAAGCTGAGGGCTTCTCGCGATGGTAGCCCAGAGAACTCAGCGGGCGTGAAGTGAGCGATGGGGAAAAGGGCCGAAGGCCGGTTGCGAGGGTAGAGCGAGGCCACTGGCCGAGCCGTGGTCAGATGGATGCGGCTCGGCCAGAGGCCTCGCCCTACCTTGTCTTCTCTGTGCGCACTGTGTTCTCTGTGGTTCAAATCTGATCGCTCGTCCTACCAGTTCAGCGTCGACGGCGCGGCGCGTTTTTCGTTGCGCCGCTCGCGCTGGACGCGGCCGTCGGCGAAGTGGATGACGCGGTCGGCCATGTCGGCCATCACCGCGTTGTGCGTGATGATGACCGTGAGCGCGCCGAGTTCACGGTTCACGCGCTCGACCGCCTCGAGCACGAGGATCCCCGTGCGCACGTCGAGCGCGCCGGTCGGCTCGTCGCAGAGCAGGACGGCCGGACGCTTGGCGATCGCGCGGGCGATGGCCACCCGCTGTTGTTCACCGCCCGAGAGCTGCGCGGGGAAATGGTCCATCCGCGGCGTGAGTCCGACCATATCGAGGGCCCGCTCGGCCGGGAGCGGATCGTGCGCGATCTCGGTGATCAGCGCCACGTTCTCGCGCGCCGTCAGGCTCGGGATCAGGTTGTAGAACTGAAAGACAAAACCCACGGCCTCGCGGCGATAGAGCGTGAGTTCCTCCTCGTCGGCATGGGTCAGATCCGTTCCGCGGTAGGCGAGGGTGCCAGACGTGGGTACATCGAGCCCGCCGAGTTGATTGAGCAGGGTCGTCTTTCCCGAGCCCGAAGGTCCGAGGAGCACGACGAGTTCGCCCGCGTTCAGATCGAGATCCACTCCGGCCAGGGCGTGCACCTGCGTGGCGCCTTCGCCGTAGACCTTGGTCAGGCCGCGGACGCGAAAGATGGGCTCGGCAGCAGCAACGGGGGACATGCGGGTCCGAAGCGTAGAAGCCGGCGGGGTGGGCGCAAATCGAGAGCGCGTGGCCACGGCCGGTTCGGGGTCGGCGAGCTGTCAGCGATCAGCCACGCGACCAGCGATGAGCGACTAGGCGCCCGTGCTCGGTCCGAATGATGCGCTCGGCGCAGGTGCAGCTTCCGGTTCTGGCGCCACCCACAACCCGCCCCGACGCCTTTTCAGAAGACTCGTGCGCGGTTTTGCCCACGGAACGCTGACCGCAGCGAGCTGATCGCTCCCGACCCTTTCGAATCGGATTGCTACACGTGTCCTAATTTGATCCATCCGAGGTCTCACCCCCGATTTTCGATGAAAGCCACCCCGCTTCTCGCCCAAGCCTTGGTCCTGGTGTTTGTCGCGACGGCTGCGGTCGCCGCTTCCGGCGCCTCGCGTGCCACACTTCGTGTGACCAACCCGGATCCGTCCGGGGCGCGTCCGGCCGAAGTCATCGTAGTGCCCTTCGCCGACATTCGTCGGCAACTTCCCGACGTTCGCATGTATCACCTCGCGGTGAAGGACGCGAAAGGCGCCCTCGTCCCCGCGCAGGTGACGAACTTCAACCCCGACGACCGGCGCGCGCTCTACGATGATCTCGTGGTTCAGCACGATTTTGCGGCGGGCGAGAAGGAAGTGGTCTTCACGTTGGAGTCAACCGAGGCGCCGGTACCGCCGTTTCCCGCGCTGGTCTCGGCCCGCCACGTGCCGGAACGGCTCGACGACTTTGCCTGGGAGAACGATCACGTGGGGCATCGCGTGTATGGGCCCGCGCTGATGACCGCGGCCGCCGGTCCGACGACCCGCATGGTCAGCAGCGGGATCGACGTGTGGTCCAAACGCGTTCGCTACCCGATCGTCGACCGGTGGTACACGAAAGGGCACGATGCCTATCACGTCGACACCGGCGAGGGCCAGGATCTCTACAGTGTGGGCACCACACGCGGTTGCGGCGGCACCGGCATCTGGGAGGGCGAGCGTCTCTGGGTCTCGCGCAACTGGCACACGCAGCGCGTCCTCGCCAACGGCCCGATCCGCGCGATCTTCGAACTCGGCTACGATACTTGGCAGGCCGGGCCTCGCTGGGTCACCGAGTCGAAGCGCTTCACCGTCGATGCCGGGAGAAACCTCGACGAGATCGTGAGTACATTTTCCATCCAGCGCGACGCCGACGTCGTGGTGGCGATCGGCATCGGGAAGCCGAGCGACGCCAAGGTGGCCAAAGTCACGCGCGACGAGGCGACCCGCGTCCTTTCCGTCTGGCAGACCTACGAGAAAGGCGCCTCCTCTCTGGGTCTTGGCGTGGTGCTTTCTCCCGAGGTCGAGTTCGCCGGCTTCGCCGAGGATGCGCAGAACTACCTGATCCTCGCCCGCGTGAAATCGGGCGTGCCCCTCCGCTACTTCGCGGGCGCCGGCTGGGATCGCAGCGGCGATTTCGCCGACGTCGCGGCGTGGGAGGCGTACCTTGGCGCCTTCGCCAAGCGTCTCCGTTCTCCGGTTACGTCTACCGTCGCAACGGCGCCGTAGCGCCTCGTACGCTTTTCGATCAACCTGATTTCAAGCCGTCAGAAGGGACCACAGAGGACACAGAGCACGGAAGGAGTTCACAGAGCGCTTGTCGTGCAGCAATGATCGCATGCCTGATTGTACATCCCCACGGTGGAGACGGGCGGCAGGCGCCGATTCGGTGTTCCTCTGTGCCCTCGGGCTTTCTCTCTGTGATCTCTGTGACCCATGCCTTGATCTAGACCAAACCTCCATGAACTCCCGTCTTCCGATTCGCGCCCTCGCCCTCACGTCCGCCCTGGCTGCTGTCCTGCTTGTTCCCGGTCTCCTGCGAGCCGCAGACGCGGCCCCCGCCGCGCCGCGCATCGGCGAGGCGACACCGCTGGAATGGTCGATCCGCATGGCCCGCTCGGAAATGGATCGCCGCGGTGGGAGCATGTTCTACCGCGAAGGCTCAAAGGCCCGCTGGGAGTACACGCACGGCCTGTTCTCCCATGCGCTGGTGACCCTCGGCACTGCCTCAGGCGAGTCCGACATCCTGGATTACGGCGAACGCCTCGTATCCAGCTTCGTGACACCGGAAGGCGAGATCGCGACCTATCGTGCACCGAGCCGGGGCGAGGACAAGATCGACGAGTTCAACATCGACCTCATCCCGCCGGGCCGGACGGTGCTCCACCTGTACCGGAAAACCGGCGACGACCGTTACCTGAAGGCGCTCGCACTGCTCAAGGAGCAGCTCGACCGCCAGCCGCGCACGAGCGAGGGCGGGTTCTGGCACAAGCAGCGCTATCCCGACCAGATGTGGCTCGACGGGCTCTACATGGGTTCGCCGTTCCTCGCCGAATACGCGGTGATGCTGGGCAAGCCCGATCTGCTGGACGAGGTTGTCCACCAGATCAAGCTCATGGATCGTCACAGCTACGACTCCGCCAAGGGCCTGCACTATCATGCCTGGGACGAGAAGCGCGCGCAGTCCTGGGCGGACAAGGAGACCGGCACGTCGCCGAATTTCTGGAGCCGCTCCATCGGCTGGTACGGCATGGCGCTGGTCGATTGTCTCGACTTCATCCCCGCCACGCACCCCGAGGGCGAGTCGGTCGTCAGCATCCTGCGCCGCGTGGCCGACGGGATTGTGCGCTATCAGGACGCAAAGACGGGCTTGTGGTGGCAGGTGACCGACCAGGGTGATCGGCAGGGAAACTACCTCGAGGCCACGTCGTCGTCGATGTTTTGCTACGTGTTGGCGAAGGGCATCAACAAGGGCTACCTGCCGCGCGACACCTACCTGCCGGCGTTGCGCAAGGGCTACGAGGGTATCATCCGCGATTTCATCCGTCCGGATGGCCAGGGACGCATCGACCTGACGCAGTGCTGCGAAGTCGCGGGCCTGGGCTACACGAACTCCAAGGGCATGCCGCGCGACGGATCCTTCGAGTACTATATCAGCGAGCCGGTGATCTCAAACGACCTCAAGGGCGTCGGGCCGTTCATTTTCGCGGGAATCGAGGTCGAGAAAACGCTGGCCAACCTCACCAAGCCGGCGCCGCTGCGCGTGACCGGTTGGGAGTCGTATCCGGCGGTGCTCGCCCGCATCAAGGCGCCGGAGTTTCCCGCCCGTGATTTCGTGATCACCGAGTTCGGCGCCAAGCCCGACGGTGCGAGCGACGCCTCGGACGCCATCCGTGAGGCGATCGCGGCCTGTCACGCCGCCGGCGGCGGGCGCGTGGTCGTGCCGCAGGGGACGTTCCTCACCGGCGCCATCCATCTGCTCAGCAACGTCAACCTCCACGTCTCCGAGGGCGCCACGCTGCTCTTCGACGCCGCTCCCGAGCGCATGGCGAAGAACTATCCTGTCGTCTTCACGCGCTGGGAGGGCGTGGAATGCATGAACTACTCGCCGCTCATCTACGCGTGGGAGCAGGAGAACATCGCCATCACCGGCAAGGGCACGCTGGACGGGGGCGCCACGAATGACAACTGGTGGGGCTGGAACAACAAGGACGCCGGCCGGCCCACCCGGCAGGTGGCCGACCGCAACAAACTCTTCGCCGAGGGCGAGCAAGGTGTCCCGGTCGAGCAGCGCGTGTATGGTCCGGGGCACTACCTGCGTCCCAACTTCATCCAGCCCTACCGCTGCCGCAACATCCTCATCGAGGGCGTGACGATCCTGCGCTCGCCGATGTGGCAGATCAACCCGGTGCTGTCGCAGAACATCACGGTGCGCGGGCTCAGGATCGTCACGCACGGGCCGAACAACGACGGCTGTGATCCGGAGTCGTGCCAGGACGTGCTGATCGAGGACACGCTCTTCGACACCGGCGACGACTGCATCGCGATCAAGTCGGGCCGCAACAACGACGGCCGCCGCGTGGGTGTGGCGTCCGAGAACATCGTCGTGCGCAATTGCACGATGAAGGACGGCCACGGCGGCGTCGTGCTCGGGAGCGAGATCTCGGGCGGCGTGCGCAATGTCTTTGTCGAGAACTGCGTCATGGACAGCCCGAATCTCGACCGCGGCCTGCGCTTCAAGAACAACGCCGTGCGCGGCGGGATTCTCGAGAATGTCTTCATGCGCAACGTGAGGATCGGCCGGGTCGCCGAGGCCGTGCTGACCATCGATCTGCTCTATGAGGAAGGCGCGAAGGGCAGCCACAAGCCCGTGGTGCGGAATGTCCAGATTGAGAACGTCACGTCCTCCGCCAGCCCGCGCGTGATGTTCATCGCCGGCTTCGAGGGTGCGGTGATCGACAACATTCGCTTCAAGGACTGCACGTTCAGCGGAGTGGAGGAGACCGAGGTGATTTCGGGCGCCGGTTCGATCTCGTTCCGAAACGTCACGATCACGCCCGCGAAGAAGGCCCGCAGCGCCAACTCCGTCCCGGCGCCGACCCCCGCGCCCGCCGCGAACTGAGAGAGCGGGCTCCGCCCGTTTTGAACGCGCTCCCTGGGCGCGTTGTGCGGCGTGCGAACGTCGAGAGTGCTTCCCTGCGGGGTTGGGTCACGCGTGCTCACGCCACCCTGCAGATCACAGGACGCAAATCCTCCGACGAAACCGCCCTCCGCCGTGCCGCACTCCCTTAATTGCTCTCCCATGCGCCGCACTCCGGGAGCCCGCTCGCCGAGCGCGCTGTGCGGCGTGTGAGCGCCCCCACGCCGATCCGCGCGGCGGCCGGCGCACGCTCCCGGAGCGACTCCGCCCGGCTTCCTGCGCCTACGGCTGCGGCGCGGCCGGACATCGCGCGCCTCACGCAGGTGCCTGGCGCAAAGCCGGGAGATGGGGTTCCACCTCTGCTTACTTCGACGACGACTTTCCGCGGCTCGCGCGTTTGGCCTTGCGCTTCGGCTTCTTCCGGGCCGCGGGATCCGGCTTCTTCTTTTCGTATTTGATGCGCAGGTACGTGTGCTCCTGCACCAGGTTTTCGTAGAGTTCGAGCAGGCCGATGCCCTCGCGGGGTTTCACCAGGTCCTTGCGGATCGCGAGATCGATCTGCTTTTTCATCAGGCGGCAGAGGTCGTCGGGATCGTACTGCACGCCGTCGAGCACCTCGGCGATGCGGCTGCCGGCGATCGTGTCCTCGATATAGAAGCCGTCCTCCTCGTCGTCCTCGAGGAAGACGTGCACCTCGTTGACCCGGCCGAAGAGGTTGTGCAGGTCGCCCATGATGTCCTGGTAGGCGCCGACCAGGAAGACCCCGAGGTAGTAGGGCCGGCCGTTGAGCGGGTGCAGCGGCAGGAAGTCGCGCACGTCCTGCAGGTCGATGAACTGCTGGATCTTGCCGTCGCTGTCGCAGGTGATGTCGACGAGCGTGGCGTTGACCGACGGTCTCTCCGTCAACCGGTGGACCGGCGTGACCGGAAAGAGCTGCTTGAGCGCCCAGTGGTCGAGGAGCGACTGGAAGACGGAGAAGTTGCAGACGTACTGGTCGGCAAGCATCTTGCGCAGGTCGCGCAGCTCCTCGGGTTCGTATCCACTTGCTGGAGCCTCGGCGTCGATCTGGCGGCAGATCTGCCAGAAGAGCGATTCGGCCTGGGCGCGGCCCTGGAGATCGAGGAAGCCGAGGTTGAAGAGGGCGGCGGCCTCCTCCTTCTTCTGGAGCGCGTCGTGGAAGCGCTCGAGCCGGCTGTATTTCGACGTGGGATGGAGGAGCGCCTCGAGATCCTCGACCAGCTTGTGGCGGGGGCTGCCCGGCGGCACTTCGATCAACGCCTCCTCGCGCGAGATCCGTTCGAACACCTCGAGGATGAGCACGGAGTGGGGCGCCGCGACGGCGCGACCGCTCTCGGACACCAGGTCGGGCACCGCCACATTCATCGCGGTGCAGACTTCCCGCACATTGAACACCACGTCGCGCGCGTACTCGTCGATCGAGTAGTTCGTGGAACTCTCGAAATTCGTGCGCGAGCCATCGTAGTCGATCCCCAGGCCGCCGCCGACGTCGAGGTAGCCCATGGGGAAGCCCAGTTTCACGAGCTGGCAGTAGTAGCGCGAGGCCTCGATCACCGCATTCTTGATCGTGATGATGTTGGGCACCTGCGAGCCGATGTGGAAATGCAGCAGGCGCAGGCAATGCTGCATGCGCAGTTCCTTCAGCGTCGTGCAGGCGGTGAGGATCTCGGCGGTGGTCAGGCCGAACTTCGCGGCATCGCCGGTCGACATCGCCCACTTGCCCTCGCCGCGCGTATTCAGCTTGGCACGAAGGCCGATCATCGGCTTGACGCCCATCTCCTGGGCGATGCGCAGGATCGGCTGCAGCTCGGAGAGCTGTTCGACCACGATGATCACGCGTTTGCCCAGGCGGCGGCCCAGGAGGGCGATGCGGATGTAGTCCTCGTCCTTGTAGCCGTTGCAGATGATCAGGCGGTTGTTGCTGTCGTGCACCGCGAGCGCGATCATCAGCTCGGGCTTGGATCCGGCCTCCAGGCCGTGGCTGTAGTCCTTCCCGGCGGCGAGGATCTCGTCGACCACCTCGCGCAGCTGGTTGACCTTGATGGGAAACACACCTCGATAGGAGCCCTGGTAGCCCTCCTCGCGGATGGCGCGCGCGAACACCTCGTTGAGCAGCTTCACGCGGTGGCGGAGCAGGTCCTGGAAACGGATCACGAGCGGCGCGCCGAGGCGCTTGCCCTTGGCCTCGTCGATCACGTCCATGATGCGGATGGCGCGATTGTCACCCAGGGGGTGAACCTGGACGAAACCCTTGGGATCGATCGAGAAATGCCCGGCGCCCCAGCGTTTGAAACCGTAGAGCTCCTCGGATTTGGCGGGCGACCAGGCGGCCGCGGTACGGGTCTTCAAGGCGTGTGAAACGGGTGGTGGGTTGGTGCGTCTGCCGGCCTGGATCGGGTGGGGTGGCGCGGCGGGATTCGTGCCGGGAGGCTCTGGGCTTGCGTTTTAGGGACGCGGATTCTTTGTTGCGCCCTTTCATCGACAAAACCTTCATCGACGCAATGCAGAACATGCTCCCTCATGCCTTTGTCTCGCCGGTAGTTGCGCAGGCCCCAGCCCCGTCGGGTGCGCCGGGTGGCAACATGTTCCTCATCGTGATGGTGCTGATGTTTGTCGGCATGTATTTTCTCACCATAGCCCCGCAGCGTAAAAAGGAAAAGGAGCACAAGAAGATGCTCGCCGCGCTGCAGTCCGGCGACGAGATCCTGACGGCCGGCGGCATCTATGGCGTGATCACGAATGTGAAGGACGATCGATTCGTCGTGCGCATCGCCGATGGCGCGAAGGTCGAGATCGCCAAGGGCTTCGTGAACACCTGCGTGAAGAAGACCTCGAGCGCGAGCTGAGCCGCTCGCGCGCAGGTGGCCGGACGTCGGAAGGCGGGGCAGCCCCTTTCCGCGGGCGGCCCCACCACCGACTTTAACCAAACAAACCCCATGTCCGGCAAATACACCTGGAAGCTCGTTCTCACCCTCGTGGTGATGTTCTGGGCTGGATGGAACCTGAACCCGATCTCGACGACTCCGTTCGAGGAATACCTCCGACAGGAGGCGACGAGCAGCCCGAAGTTCGAGGCCGTGATGCTCAAGGCGAAGCAGAGCGCCGATGCCCGCGAGGCCCCGAGCTTCTATGTCGCCCTGAAGCGCGCGGCCGAGGCCGACGGCGTCGACCTCTCGGAGTTTTTCCCGCAGGTCAATCTCGAGAAGTCGCTCAAGAATCTTCGCAAGAAGAACAGCATCCTCCTCGACGAGATGCTCAAGCGCTCCCAGGCCCGCCTGCGCAAGGGCCTCGATCTCAGCGGCGGCATTTCGTTCCTTCTCGAGGTGGATCGCCCCGCCGGCGACGAGACCCAGCAGAAGGCCGATCTCGACAAGGCGATCGAGATCATCGGCGAGCGCATCGACGGCCTCGGCGTCTCCGAGCCGATCATCCGCCCGGTCGGCGAGGACCGCATCGAGGTGCAGATCGCGGGCGTGAACACGCGCGACAACCCCGATGTGGTCGACGAGCTGAAAAAGCCCGCCCGCCTCGAGTTCCGCCTCGTCGACATGCGCAACCGGCCCGATCCCACGCGCCCGGGCGATCTTCCTCCCGGATACGAACTGCTCGTGCTCAATGTCGAGCGCGGCGCGCAGAGCTATGAGGAGGAACTCTTCGTCAAGCGCGTGCCGGAGATGACGGGCGACGCCGTGGAGCGCGCCTACGTCTATCGCAACGACTACGGCCAGGCCGAGGTCGGTCTCAAGTTCACCAGCAGGGGCGGCGACCGCTTCGGCGATGTGACGCGCAAGATCGTGCAGGAGCACGGTCCGCGCAATGGCCGCCTCGCCATCGTGCTCGACGGCAAGCTTTACTCCGCGCCCACGGTTAACGACGCGATCACCGGCGGCTCGGCCCAGATCACCGGCAGCTTCTCCGATCGCGAGGCGTTCGAACTCGCCAACGTGCTGAACAACCCGCTCGACGTGCCGCTTCGCGTGGTGTCGATGTCGGAAGTCGGCCCGTCGCTCGCCGAGGATGCGGTCTCCAGCGGCTGGAAGGCGTTCATCATCGGCACGGCGATCACTGCGGCCTTCATCATGGTGTATTACACGTCCGCCGGTATTCTCGCGGTGCTCGCGATGTCGGTGAACGTGCTGGTGATCCTCGGCGTGATGGCCAGCGATCTCGTCGGCGCGACGCTTTCGATGCCGGCCATCGCCGGTATCGTGCTCACCCTGGGCATGTCCGTCGACTCGAACATCCTGATCTTCGAGCGACTGCGCGAGGAGGTGGCGGCGGGCAAGAACCTGCGGGCCGCGCTCGAGGCCGCGCACGAGAAGGCGTTTTCCGCCATCTTCGACGCGAACGTCACGACGCTCATCACCGCCGGACTGATGTGGATCTACGGCACCGGCCCGGTGAAGGGCTTCGGTGTCACCCTGACGATCGGTATCTTCTCCACGATGTTCGCGGCGTTGGTCGTGACCCGACTGCTGCTCGAACTGGTCGTGCACACCGGCCTGGCGAAGCGGATCAAGATGTTTCAGGCGCTGCCGGAGACCAATATTGATTTCCTCAGGTACGCGAAGCCCGCGTTCATCACCTCGTTCATCATCGTGGGTCTCGGCGTGGCCGTGGTCGCCTACAAGGGCGGGCGCGTCTACGGCATCGATTTCGCCGGCGGCGACGAGGTGACGCTCTCCTTTACCGGCACGCCGCTGGACGTCGCGCAGGTGCGCGCCGCAGCGGCACAGGTGGGGGTGACCGATATCAATCCCGCGCCGCAGAAACTGCTCGGAACGGGCGAGGAGGTCATGAAGGTCGTCACGCCCTTCGACCAGAGCGACAAGGTGGTGCTCAAGGTCCAGGAGCTGTATCCGGACGCTGGAACCGTTGTACTCGGCGAGGAACGGATCGGCGGCAGCGTGAGCTCCCAGATCCAGTGGAACGCCTTCGCCGCGATCGGCCTCTCGCTCGTCGGCATCCTGCTCTACGTCGCCTTCCGCTTCGAGATGGGCTATGGCATCGGCGCCGTGGTCGCGACGATCCACGACCTGCTGATAACGATCGGCGTGTTCGTGGCCTTCGGCAACCAGTTCAACGGCGCGATGGTCGGCGCGATCCTGCTCATCGCGGGTTACTCGATCAACGACACGATCGTCGTGTTCGACCGCATCCGCGAGGAGTTGCAGCTCAACCCGAACATGAAGCTGCGCGACGTGATCAACCTGTCGCTCAACCGCACGCTCGCCCGCACGATCATCACCGGCGGCACGACGTTCTGCACGGCCATCACGCTCTACGTGGTCGCCGGCGGTGCGGTCAACGACATCGCCTTCACCCTCATCGTCGGCATCATCACCGGAACGTTCTCCTCGCTCTTCATCGCCAGCCCGATCTTCTACTGGTGGCACAAGGGTGATCGGAAGCACGTCGAGGAGTCCCACGACATCGCGCCGAAATACGAATGGGCCGCAGGCAGCAAGGCCGCCGAGTAAGCCGCGATGCAGTGGCGGCACGACCCGATCCAGGCCAACCGGATACGTGCCCTCAGCCAGCAGCTCGGCGTCAGCGACATCCTTGCTGAACTCCTGCTGCGTGTGCCCGTGGGCACGGAAGCCGAGGCGCGCTCCTTCCTGGAGCCGCGCCTGGCCGACCTTTGCGACCCGTTTGCGCTGACACAGCTCGACCGGGCGGTCGCGCGCCTCAACCGCGCGATCGACGCCGGCGAGGCGATCACGGTCTTCGGCGACTATGATGTCGATGGGGTCACCTCCACCGCGCTGCTCGTGAGCGTGCTGCGGCGCCTCGGCCTGCAGCCGCGTTTCGTGGTGCCGCGGCGTCTCGAGGAAGGCTACGGCCTGAGCCGCGAGGCCATCGACCGGGCGCTCGCGCTCGGCCAGCCCGCGCTGTTCATCGCGTTGGACTGCGGCACGAACTCGGTCGCCGAGGCGGCCTATCTGCGCAGCCTCGGCATCGATGTGATCGTCGTCGACCACCACCGGTCCAAGCACGCGATCCCCGACGATTGCATCCTCGTGAATCCCCACGTACATGAGGATACAGACAACGGTCTGAACGATCTCTGCGCCGTGGGGCTGGTCTTCAAGCTCGTCCACGGACTGCTCAAGGTTCGGCGCGAGGCTTCCGATCCCTGCGCGCTCGCCATCACGCTGAAGGATTACCTCGATTTCGTCGCCCTCGGGACTGTCGCCGACCTGGTGCCGTTGCTGCGGGAGAACCGCATCCTCGCCAGCCATGGACTGCGCATCCTCGGCAAGACGCAACGGCCGGGGCTGGTGCGGCTGATGGAGGTCGCGGGCATGACGCCGGGTGAGGAGCCGCGACCCGTTGATGTTTCCTTCCGGATCGGCCCGCGCATCAATGCCAGCGGGCGCCTCGCCGACGCCGCGGTCTCCGTCGAGCTGCTGTTGAGCGACGACCCCAGGTTCTGCGCGGACGCCTCGGCGCGGTTGGATACCTTCAATCGCGAGCGGCAGGACATCGAGCGACTGATCACCGAGCAGGCGTTTGCCATGATCGAGCAGAAGTTCGCGTCATCGGCCGGTATCGTGGTCTTTGATCCGGAGTGGCACCCGGGCGTGGTCGGGGTGGTGGCGAGCCGGCTCATTCGCAAGTATCACCGGCCCTGCATCGTGCTCGGGCGCGAAGGGCGCATGGCCAAGGGCTCCGGCCGCAGCATCCCCGGGTTCAATCTCGTCGAGGTGCTCGGGCGTTGCGCGGAGATGCTGGATAGCTGGGGCGGCCATCCCATGGCGGTGGGCGTGTCGCTCGACGCCGCGCGCATGGCCGAGTTTCAGGCGGCCTTCAGCGAGGCCGTCTCCTCCGCGCCGGCTCAGGGGGCCAGCGAGCCATTCATCGAGATTTCCTCCTGGATCTCGCTCGATGCCGTGCGCGACCGCATGGTCGACGAGGTGGAGCGCATGCACCCGTTCGGTCAGGGCAATCCGGAGCCGATCTTCGGCACACGCGGGGTGATCTTCGATTCGCCGCCCGAGGTGTTCAAGGAGCAGCACTTCCGCTTCCAAGTGCACACGCTGACCGGCCGCCGGATCTCGGGCGTGGCCTGGAGCATGAAGGACAACATCCCGCCTGTCGGCCGCCCCGTCGACATCGCCTATCAGGTGCAGTGGAACCGTTTCAACGGCCGCAAGTACCTGCAAATGGAACTCCACGCCTGGCGCCCCTCCGACAGGGCCTGATCCCCGGGAAGATCCTCCAGGTTCGCGCGTTCGTTCTCGTTCTCTTTCTCCCCCCGCTTCCGGCCCTCGCTTCGCCCGTCCGCGCTCGCTCCTCGCTCGACACGGCAGCGCGCGCGAAAATGATCGGTCCATGATCCATCCGACCGCTCTGGTCTCGAGCGAAGCCCGCGTGGGTGCCGGTGTTTCCATCGGCCCGTACGCGATCGTCGAGGCGGGGGTCGAACTCGGCGAAGGGTGCGTCGTGCACGGGCACGCCACCGTGCGCGGCGGCTCGGTATTGGGTCCTCGGGTACACGTTCATCCCGGAGCCGTCGTGGGAGGTCCGCCCCAGATGCTGAAGTGGGACGAAGCCACACCCTCGGGCGTGCGCATCGGCGCGGGCACGGTCCTGCGCGAGGGCGTTACGGTCAACCGGTCCACCCAGCCGGGCGGGGCGACCGTGCTCGGCGCCGAGTGCTTCCTGATGGCGATGGCGCACGTCGCGCACGACTGCGTGCTCGGCGACCGCGTGATCCTGGCCAACAATACCATGCTCGCGGGGCACGTATCCGTCGGGGCGGGCAGCTTCGTCGGAGGCGGCGCCGGTATCCACCAGTTCGTGCGCATCGGCGAGTCGGTCATGGTGGGCGGACTTGCGCGGATCACGAAGGATCTCCCGCATTTCCTCCTCGTCGCCGAGCGCGACGAGGTCTCGGGTGTCAACCAGGTGGGGCTGCGCCGCCGCGGCTTCTCGCGTGCGGTCGTCGCCGAGATCAAGGCCGCGTTTCATCGCATCTACGCCGCGCGCAACCCGCGCGCAGAGGCGGCGGCCGCGCTCGCCGAGGGCGCGGTGGCGAGCGCGGAGGCCCGGCTCTTCCTGGAGTTTTTCGCCGCGGGCAAGCGCGGGATCGCACGCCCGGCGCGCGCCGTCTCGGCGCAGGAGGAGGCCGGGGTGGAGACCCTGTGACGCGTCACCCATGAGTCGCACCTCGGGAAACCTGGCCATCACCTGCGGCGACCCCGCGGGCGTCGGGCCGGAAATCATCGCCCGCCTCGTCGCGCGTCCGCTGGCGGAGGTGGAGCGCTTCACGCTCATCGGTCCGGCCTCGTGGCTCGAGTCGATTCCCGCCATGTCCCACATCGACCGCCTGCCGGTCGGGCCGGCGGATTTTGTCCCCGTGCAGGGTGAACCCACCGTCCAGGGCGCGCTGGTGGCGATGGCCGCGATGGAGCAGGCGGCAGCCGGCTGTCGCGACCGCCGTTTCGCGGCCGTGGTCACCGGGCCCGTATCTAAGATTTGGCTACAGCGCGCGGGCTACGCCTTTCCCGGTCAGAGCGAATTCTTTGCCGACCGCTGGCGCGGGGCGCCGACCATGGCGTTCACGGGCGGCCGGCTGCGCGTGGTCCTCGTCACCTGGCACATCCCGTTTCGCGAGGTGCCGGGGCACCTCACGGAGGAATCGGTGGGTCGCGCGGTGAGACGCGCCCGGTGGCTCGCGCAGGCCGAGGGCGCGACAGTGCCGCGCATCGCCGTGTGCGGGCTCAATCCCCACGCCGGTGAGGAGGGCATGCTTGGCACGGAGGAGCGCGACGTGATCGATCCCTGGCTCGACGGCTTCCGCAGGAGCCATCCCGGGCTTTCGCGCTGCCTGCCGGCCGACACGGTCTTCGCGCGTGCGCTTCGCGATGAATTCGACGTGGTCGTCGCCCTCTACCACGACCAGGGCCTGGGGCCGCTCAAGACCATCGATTTCGACACCGCCGTGAACGTCACGCTCGGTCTGCCGCATATCCGCACGAGTCCCGATCACGGCACGGCCTTCGGTATCGCGGGGAAGGGGACCGCCGATCCGCGCAGTTTCGCCCAGGCGATCGGCGTCGCCGCGCGGCTGGCGCGTCATCAGGCCGTGGAGCCGTGCCCGCTCTATTGAGGACGCGGGACGGCTTGCCAATTGCCGCGCCCTACGGATAGTCGCGCCTCTTTTGAACCGGATGACCGAGACCCAGACCATGCTTCCCGACGGTGTGCGCGTGGGCGACGAGCGCCTCGTGCGGCTCACGCCCGACGCGATCGTCAAGGTGCGGGCCTTGCGCCAGCGCGAAAGCGCCGGCGATTTTCTGCGCATCGCCATCTCCGGGGGCGGCTGCAACGGGCTCTCCTACAAGCTCAAGTTCGCGCCGGAGCCGCGGCGCGGCGATATCGTCGTGCGTTTCGACGACGTGACCGTGCTCGTCGACAGCAAGAGCGCGCTCTACCTCAAGGGAACCGTCCTCGACTATTCCAGCCAGCTCGTGGCGGGCGGATTCAAGTTTTCCAACCCGAATGCGAAGGCCAGCTGCTCGTGCGGCGAGAGCTTCAGCATCTGAGCGTTTCCGCGAAGAGGACCGCCCCGCCACGACCCTGCGAAAATGGGGTTGAAACGCGAGGGCCGAACGGGCACACAGGCAGCACTTTATCTCTACCAACCAAGTACATCTGAATGGCCATATCCAAGCCTGCCAGGGGTCGCACTCCGTATTTTCGTCGTAATACCGACCCTTACGCCCACATCCGCCGCAATCATCGGATCAAGTCGCCCGAGATTCGCGTGATCCTTCCCGATGGCCGCCAGGCCGGTCTCATGCCCACCGCACAGGCCCTTGCGATCGCGCAGGCCGCCGGGCTGGACCTCGTCGAAGTGGCCGCCAATGCCACGCCTCCGGTCTGCCGCGTGATGGACTTCGGCAAGTACATCTACGAGCAGCAAAAGAAGGCGAAGGATTCGAAGGCGAGCTCGGCCAAGGTCAAGGAGGTGAAGTTCCGGCCGCGCGTCGAGACGCACGACTACATGACCAAGCTTCGCCACGCCGAGGAGTTCCTCGACCATGGCAACAAGGTCAAACTCACCCTCAGCTTCCGCGGTCGTGAAATGGCTCATACAGCCATCGGCTTCGAGACGATCAAGCGCGCGGTCGCCGACCTCGGCCACATCGGCCATCCCGACAACGAGGCAAAGCTGATGGGCCGGAACATCATCGTGATGATGTCCCCGCTTCCTGCCAACAAGCGCAAGCTGAAGTACAATATCGAGGAGGAGGGGGCGGAGGCGGCCGATTCTGAAACTGCGTCCAAGGCTGAGTCTTCCGACGAAGCGACGGAACAGTGAGCGGACGATCGGCGGCGCCCCGGTTCCTGCGCGCCGCGAGCATGCTCGCGGCGCTCGCGATCTCCGGTGTCGCCACGCTGCCGGGCGAGACCCTGGCCCGCGTCGCGCCGGCCCGGCCCACGGCAGCCACGCCAGCGAGCCATCCCAGGGTGGCCGCGTCGGCGTTTGCCAAGTCGATCGGGTTCGAGCACCGCTGGCTCACGCCGGACAAGGTCCTTTCAGTCAAGAGCCGCCTCAACGAGCTGGTCTTCGAGGCGGACAAGCGGGAGGTGAAGCTCAACGGCCTCCGGATTTTCCTGGGCGATGCGGCCACACCCGGCCGCAACACCTTGATGATCTCGGAACTCGATCGGGACCGCATGTTGTTGCCCATCCTGGCGCCGCACAAGCTGCCCGCCCTGGCGCCACTGCGCATCATCGCACTCGACCCCGGGCACGGCGGGCGCGACCGCGGTACGCGCAGCGATGCCTTCAAGCTCGATGAAAAGGACCTCACCCTCGACATCGCGCGACGCCTCAAGCCGATGCTCGAGGCCCGCGGGTTCAAGGTGTTTCTGACGCGGACGAACGACACCTACGTCCCGCTCACGGACCGGCCCAAGCTCGCGGCCAGCGCGGGCGCCGACCTGTTCATCAGCATCCATTTCAACGCCGCCGGGCCTGCGGTGCGCGGCATCGAAACCTATGTGCTCACCCCGCAGAACCAGCGCTCGACCGGCAGCGACTCGCTCGATGCCGGCGATGCCGTGCTCGTGCCCGGCAATGCCCACGACCGCTGGAACGCAAATCTCGGCTATGTCATGCACCGGCAGCTCGTGCGGGATCTGGCGTTGCCCGACCGCGGGCTGAAGCGTGCACGGTTTGTCGTCCTGCGCGACCTTGCGTCCTGTCCCGGTGTGCTTCTCGAGTGCGGGTACCTGAGCCACACGGATGAGGCGCGCGCCATCAACGAGCCCGCCCACCGGGAGCGGATCGCCGCCACCATTTCGGCGGGTATCGGCGCGTTCAACCAGCGTCTCGTAGAACTCGTCGCAGCCCGGGCCCGCGGGGCAGCCTCGAACTAGGCCATGAACCCCGTCCAGATTCGCGACCTCCGCCCTGACGAACTGCCGGCCGCCGGCGCGGTCGTCGGCCGTGCCATGGCCGACAGCCTGTCACTCCGCGAGGTGTATCCAACGAATGAGGGCAAGCGCACCGCCGCGCTCGGCCAGGTGTTCGCCGCCCTGCTCAAGGCCCAGGCCGGCCACGGTCGCGTGTTCGGCGCGCTCGACGGCGCGACGCTTGTCGGGGTCTGTGTGATACGCGAGCCCGGCGGCTGCCAGCTCGGCACGCTCGACAAGCTCGCGGTCGGCCGCGCCGCCGCCTCGGCCGTGTCGCTGGGTTGGTCGGTGTCGTTCCAGAAACTCCTCTCCGACCTCGCGCTGCGCGATCCGCAGGTGAGGCATTTTCACCTCGGGCCCGTCGCGGTCGAGCCGGCGCGCCAGCGTCACGGCGTGGGCACGGCGCTCCTGACGGAGTTTTGCCGCCGTGTGGACGTCGCGCACGAACTCGCCGCGGCCGAAACGGACCGCAAGGCCGCCCTGCCGTTCCTGGGCCGGTTCGGCTTCAAGGAGCTGACCAGCGCCGCCATCGCGGGCGTCTCACACGCGTTTCTCGTCCGGTCGAAGAAGTGAAGCGAGGGCGAGGTGCCGATGCGCACCGCGCGATCGATCAAGCGGCCGAGGGCAGGAGATCGTGCTCGCGGATGACCGCGGCGATATCGCGCCACGAGAGCGGCTTGAACAGCACGTTGAGCAGCGACGGCGGTTTGCGCCGGGCGATCGTCTCGTTTTCGAGCAGGTTGCCGGTCACCAGGATCGCGGGCACACCCGGGCAGCGCGTCCCGACCTCGCGAATGAAATCAAAGCCGTCCAGGCCGGGCATCCGGTAATCGGCGATGACGAGCGCCGGCGTGGTGCCGCTGATTGCCTCGAGCGCCTGGCGCGGATCGTGGAAGATACGGGTGGGCACCCCGAGCGCGTGCTCAAGAAGGGTTCCCATGAGGTCGGCAAACACCGCTTCATCGTCGACGAGGACAATGAAGGGGGCGGAGGTCGCGTTGGTGGGCGTTTGGGTCAAGGGAGGGCGGATGGTGTGCGGGTGCGGAGCGTTGTCCTTCGGAGCAGCTCGGATGGGCCTGAGCCCGGGGCGAGCGATTTGTTGCGATTTGACGCCTTGGAGCCGGGCGCTCATCGGTCGCGGATGCTGCACGTGGTGCTGTTTCAGCCCCAGATCCCGCCAAACACCGGCAATGTCGGCCGACTGTGCGCCTACACCGGGTGCCGCCTGCACCTGATCCATCCCCTTGGTTTCAAGATCACCGACCGACACCTGAAACGCGCCGGGATGGATTACTGGCATTCGCTCGACCTGCATCATCATGGGGATTGGGCGGCGTTTCAGGCCTCCCCGGAGCGCCCACGACGGCTGTGGTTGTTGAGCACGCGCGGCGAGCGTTCGATGTGGGACGTCGCGTTCGCCGACGGCGACGGACTTGTCTTCGGCAACGAGGGGGAGGGCGCGCCCGAGTGGTTGCACGCCGCCGTCGGCGCGGACCAGCGCGTCCGGATCCCGCAGTTCCAGCCCGGGCTTCGTTCGCTCAATCTGTCCACCGCCGCCGGCATCGCGACCTACGAAGCACTCCGCCAGGTCCACGCCGGCCGGTCGGGCCCGATCCTTTCAACCGCATGAACCTGAGTCCCTCAGTAGAATCACGTCACCGAAGCGGGCCAGCCTTCGCCAAGGCTTCGGCTCGGCGGGCGGAGAACGTCGCGGAGTTCGCAGAGCGGTTTTTGCCGAACCAAGATCACGCCTTCGCCGATTCACGCCACGAGGTGATGCGTTGAAGCGACCGAATCCGCTGCAACGCTCGACACCACCCTCTGTGATCTCTGTGTTCAACGGCTTCCTTTAGGATGAAACCCAGCTCTCGTTCCACGGCGACGCAGGATCTGCGCATCGCCGCCGTCCGCCCGCTCATCGCCCCGGCCGTGCTCGAGGAGGAGCTGCCGCTTGCTGCGCCTGGCGCCGCGTTCATCGCCGAGGCGCGCCGCGCCGTGGCCGACGTCGTCGCCGGCCGCGACCGGCGCCTGCTCGTCGTGGTGGGCCCCTGTTCGATCCACGAGCCGGCGTCCGCGCTCGACTATGCCCGCCGCCTGCGACGCGTGGCGGACCGACTTGCCGACGATCTCCTCGTGGTTATGCGCGTCTACTTTGAGAAACCGCGGACCATTGTCGGCTGGAAGGGCCTGATCAACGATCCCGGCCTGGATGGGACGTTTCGCATCAACGAAGGGCTCCGCACCGCCCGGAGGCTCCTGCTCGAGGTCAATCGCGCCGGCCTTCCGGCGGCGAATGAGTTTCTGGATACGACGATCGGCCAGTATTTTGCCGACCTCATCAGCTGGGGGTGCATCGGGGCCCGCACCGTCGAGAGCCAGATCCATCGGGAGCTCGCCTCCGGCCTGTCCATGCCCGTTGGATTCAAGAATCGCACCGACGGCGATGTCGCGGTCGCGATCGATGCCATGCGGGCCGCGCAGCATCCGCACTGGTTCCCGTCGCTCACGCGCGAGGGAGCGCCCGCCGTGCTCGGCACCACGGGCAACGCCGACACTCACCTCGTGCTGCGGGGCGGATCGCGCTCGGGGCCGAATTTCGCCGCGCCGGCCGTCGCGGCCGCGGTGGGCCTGCTCAAGGCGGCCGGCCGGCCGGGCCGCGTCATGATTGACTGCAGCCACGCGAACAGCGGCAAGGACCCGGAGCGGCAGGTCGCCGTGGCCGCCGACGTGGCCGCGCAGGTGGGCGAGGGCTCGGCTGCGATGCTCGGGATCATGCTGGAGAGCCATCTCGTCGGCGGTCGCCAGGAACTCGTTGCCGGCCGGCCGCCCACCCGCGGCCAGAGCATCACCGATGCATGCCTGGGCTGGCGCGAGACCGTCCGGCTGCTCGAGATCGTCGCGCGTGCGGCAGCCCGGCGTCGGCGAATGCGCCGCCGCTGAGCTGGGACGGCTTCGAGCAGTGGCCGACAGTGGAGCGCGACATCCGCGCGCACTCTCTGCCCTCGTACAGCAAGCAACCCGCCCGGAGGTCGGTTTCATCGTCAGGTGTCTGGGATTCAGCTCAGAATCCACGTCAACCGCATGCGTCCGGCTGAGACCGCCTCGTGCAACGGGTTCGGCGTCGTCGCCGTGGAAGCGCCGTGAACGCGACGCCGGTGAGGGCGCGGCGCGGCGGGACCAAATTGGGACTCGTGTCCGAATTTGCCTCGCGCGAGCCGGAAAACCGGTTAAGACGGGCGGTCCACCATGTCCCCAATCAACCAGTTTCTCCTGCAAAACCAGCTCCGGATCGCCCAGAACCCCTGCGTCAGCCCGGATTTCTGCCTGGATTGGCCTTCGCTCCTGGAGAAGTTGCAGCAGGGCGCACGTCTCACGAGCTACGCCAAGAGCCGGATCGAGGTCGCGGGTGGGGGCTTCACGCTGATTGAGGACCCGTCGACCGGCGACTGCGCGTGGCAGTTTTCGCCGGCGTCCCCTGGTGCGAACCCCGAAGGGCTGCAGGAGGGCGCGACGCTCGCCGACGCGACGACGGTTTTCCCTGCCACGTTTGCGAACCTCCTCGTGCTGAAAAACCTCGTGCAGTCCTTTGATCCGGCCTCGACGGTGTTTCCCACCGCCGCCGCGCGTCTGGGGCAAAGCACGCTCGGCGTGGGGGCACGGTTCACGACCTTGCACTGGCCGGCTGTCGAATGGGCCATGAGCGCGTTGGAGATCGGGATGACCGCGAACCAGAACTCGATTCCGCGCGAACTGGTCTATGATGTGGACGCGATGCTCGGCGGCCGCCTCGACACGGTGCCGTTCCCTTTCATCGGCACGAACGTGCCCGAAGGCCACCAGGGCCAGAGCGTCGAGGGCATGAGCCACGGGTGTGTGATCTCCAAGCTGAAGACCGGCTTCCACCGCCGCGGCATTCCCTGGAGTTTCAATGCCGATCACCAGCCGATCGGCGGAAAGTTCGACTCGCGCGAGGACCAGCTCGTGCAAGGCTGCGTGCTCGCCAGCTACATCACGTTCGACCTTTCCCCGGAGCTGGCGCAAACAAAGGTCGCTGACGACGCGGCCGCCTGGGTCAAAGCCCACGTCCCGGCCGAACTGGTCGCGACGGTTCGAGGTCGGGTCGCGCAGGCTGGACTGACTCTCGATGACGCGGCCCTGGCGCGGCTGCTCGCCTACGTCTGGCCGGCGATGGAGAAGATGAAGCGGCGCGACGAGAAGTACGCGGCCGCACGCGCGCGACTCTTCACCTCGAAGGTCGGGCGCGACTACCTGCGGGAGTTGTCCATCGATGAACTCCCCGGCCTCACCACACCCGAGACGACCGCGATCATGCTCGCCCTCTGCGAGGCGCTCGGGATGAAGATTCACTTCGTCGCCCCGGCGTTCGGGTTCCAGAAGAACATGCCGTATCCGGACAACGCCGCACTCCGCGCCCTGATTGAGAAGCAGTGGGCGGTGTGCCGGCAATTCGAGTCAAGCATCGGCTTTCACTCCGGTTCCGGCAAGTCGGCGGAAAACTACCAGGTGATGGGCCAGGTGACCGGTGGCCGCCTCGAGATCAAGACGAGCGGACGCTACACCTACGAGATGGGCCGCGCCGTGTTCGCCTCGAAGGATCAAGCCGACCAGGCGCTCTGGCGCGACTGGTACCGCTTCACGGTCGAACTGGCGCTCAAAGGCGCGTATTCGGCGGACGCCACCGAGCAGAAGATGGCGCGTTCCTTCATCGTCGACGCGCTTGGGACGTGCGGCAAACCCACGGACGTCTTCTCCAGCGAGGCCGCCACGCGCGCCGCGCTCGAGGCGCTTCCGCCCAGCCCCGAGCACATGTTCTGGTTCGAGTACAATTTCCTCTACGTCCTCGCCGGTGACGGGCGCGCTGAGAAGACAGCACTCGGTGACCACTCGCCCGCCGGCTATCGTCAGCGCGCGCGCTTCTACGCCATCAGTCACGAAGCCCGGCTCAATTACGCCAGGAACGTCGCCTCGTACCTGATCTTCCTGGCCGGGAATACCGGGCTGGCCTCGAAGGAGCGCTGCGCCGCTGCGGCGAAGTTGCTGGCCGGATACTCCTCGATGGAGGCCTTTCTCGCCGGCATCTCCAACTGACCGGCGCTCGCCGGAGGATCGTTCTCGTTCTCGTTCTCATTCTCTCGTTTCCGATCGCGCCCGAGAGCGCGGCGAAGTGGAGACCGAGAACGAGAAAGAGAACGAGAAAGAGAAAGAGTAAGAGTAAGAGAAAGATGGCTAAGGGGTAGGGCGAGGCCTCCGGCCGAGCCGCGGCTGAGCGCGGAGGGTGTCAAGCATGTCGGTGCGCCCGGTCCGCTCCGCCCCGTGCTCCGCTGTCACGTCAGGCGCGGAACCCAATGAACCTTGCCCCAATTGCGCCTCGGGCCACGACGCCCGCCTCGAGAGCGTGGCGAAGTGGAGAACGAGAACGAGTAAGAGAAAGAGTATGAGTAAGAGAAAGATGGCTACGGGGTAGGGCGAGGCCTCCGGCCGAGCCGGCCACCCGGCGGTCCGGAACGACCCGCAGTCTACCGCTTTGCGAAAAGCAGCCGCAGGCTGTTTAGACACACGACCACCGTGCTTCCCTCGTGCGCCGCGACGCCGAGGGTGAGCGGGACGAGACCGAAGAGCGAGGCCACGGCCATCACCACGACCGTGCCGAGCGAGATGACGAGGTTCTGCAGGATCACGCGCCGCGCACGCTGGCTCAGTTTGAATGCGGCGAGGAAGTTCTCGATCCGGTCGTGCATCAGGACGACCTCGGCCTGCTCGAGTGCGGCATCGCTCCCGCGTGCCCCCATGGCCACGGCCACGTGGGCCGCGGCCAGGCATGGGGCGTCGTTCACGCCGTCGCCCACCATCGCGACCTTCGCGCCGGCGGCGCCAAGTTCCTGGATCGCCTCGACCTTTTGCTCGGGGAGCAACCCGGCACGCACCTCGTCCACGCCCAGTTCACGCGCCACCGCTTCGGCGGTATGCCGCCGGTCACCCGTGAGCATGACGGAGCGGATGGAGCGCCGTCGCAGTTCCTCCAATACGCCTCGGGATTCGGGCCGCAGCTGGTCGCGCAGGAGGATGCGGCCGATGAGGTCGCCATGAAGGATCCACACCTCGGTCATCTCGGGTCCGGGCGCGGGAACGGACTGGATCCAGTCGCGCAGCGGACCGCTGTCCATCAATTCGCGGCGACCGAGCAGCGCCTGCGCATTGTCGACCTGGCCGTGCACGCCTTTGCCCGTGAGTGAACGAAAATCCTCCACCGCCGCGGCGCTCAGGCCCTCGCGTCGCCCGTGCGCGACGATGGCGCGCGCGATCGGGTGGTGGGACTTGCTTTCGAGCGCATAGGCGACCTCGATCACGCGCCGCTCGCGGCCCGCCGGAAAACTCTCGACGTGCGCGAGCGTGAGTTCGCCCGTCGTGAGGGTTCCCGTCTTGTCCAGAGCCACCACGCTCACCTCGGCGAGCTTCTCGACGGCCGCGCCGCCGCGAAAAAGGATGCCGTGCTTCGCGCCCCACGCGATCGCCGCGAGGATGGCGGACGGGATCGAGAGCACGAGCGCGCACGGGCTCATCACGACGAGCAGCGTCATAGCCCGGTAGAATGCCGAGTAGCCGGCCTCGTCCGTATGCTCGAAGGGCGGGATGCGGAAGACCAGCCACCAGCCCAGAAATGCCAGCGCGGATACGCCCAGCACGATGTAGGTGTAGCTGCTGCCGAAGCGGTCGGTGAACCGCTCGCTCGGCGCGCGCAGCTTCTGCGCGTTGCGAATCAGCGAGATGATGCGCTGCAAGGCGCTCTGCGAAGCCAGGCGCAGCACGCGCACATCGACGGCGCCCCAGAGGTTGAGCGTGCCGCCCGAGACCTCCTCGCCCGTGGCCTTCTCGACCGGACGCGCCTCGCCCGTGAGATTCGATTCGTCGGCCGCCGTACGACCCGAGACGACGATCGAGTCGACCGGGAACTGCTCGCCGGGCCGCACCAGCAGGACGTCGCCCACCTCGAGCAGGCCGACCGCGATCTCCTCGTGCGACCCGTCGCCACGCACGCGTGTCGCCTGCTTCGGCGCCGCCTTTAACAGCGAGTCGATCTCGCGGCGCGTGCGGTGCATGGCGTAGTCCTCGAGTGCGCTCGAGGTCGAGAAGAGGAAGAGCAGGAGTGCGCCTTCGCCGAACGCACCGATGAGGCTCGCACCCAGCGCGACCACGAGCATCAGAAAGTGGATATCGACCTCGCCCTTCGGCAGGCCGACGCGCACATCACCGAGTGCGTCCCATCCACCGGCGATCATGGCGACCACGAAGATCGCGGGCGCGAGCCACGGCGGGCCGAGCGCCGCCTGGTCGAGCGACCACGCGAGGATGGAGAGGATGCCGCAGGAGCCCGCGAGCACGGCGAGTTTCCTCCACTCCGGTGCCTCTGTGTCATCGGGACGCTCCTCCGTCGGCCAATCCAATTCGCGCCATCGCCAGAGCTTGGGCGCAGTGGCACAGGTGTCGCGGAGCAGGGTCGTGCCATCGGTTCCGGTGCGGAGGGAGAACCCCCGCGGCACGTTGGCGGCGCCGAGAACCGAGTCGGGGCGAAGTTCCTCCCGATGCGCCTCGATCACGTCGGCGAGCTTGGCACGCAGCCGGGCCAGATCCACTGGACCGAGCGTCGCGATCGCGACGCGCCCGGCACCGGGATCGACGCGCACGGCTTCGACGCCCTGCTCGCGCGCGAGAAACTGCGCGAGACTTTCGGCCCAGTTCGCGGCGGCGTCCGCTTTTTGAGCAACGGTCGGCATGAAGATGCGGAGATTGGTCGATTTTTCCCCGCCGAACCATAGAAATCCCGAACTTGATGATTCCCATGGCCCAGTCTCGACCGCACGGCAGCCGGCCCGCGCGCGTCGGTCCTCCCGCGCGACCTTGCGCGCCTGCCCGCGTACGCGCGCTCGCAGCGGGCCGCGGGCCCGTATCGCCTGCCGCAATGCCGTCGCGCGCATACGGAACGCCCCGCGGCCGTGGACGGAGCCTCGGATGATCGGATTGCGTGACGACCACGGCGGCGCGGCTGGGGCAGGCGATGCAAACGCCTGCGCCGACCTGGCGGCACGGGCGTTCGCCGAGGGAGGCTGGCTGCAGAGCGCCCTCGCGCTTGAGCACCGTCCCCAGCAGGAGGCGATGGCGCTGGCCGTGGCCGACGCGATGCTCAGCGACGAACCCCTGCTTTTCGAGGCCGGCACCGGCGTCGGCAAGAGCATGGCCTACCTCGTGCCCGCCATCATCCAGGCGACCGAGACGGGCCGCCCATGCGTGGTCTCCACGCACACGATCTCGCTCCAGGAGCAGATCGAGCTGAAGGACCTGCCGCAGTGCCGCCGGCTCTTCTCCGCCGTCCCGGAACTGCGCAAATACGAGGCCTTTCACTCCGCCGTACTTCTCGGTAAAGCCAACTATCTCTGCCGTCACCGGCTGGTGCAGGCGATCCAGAGCAAGGCCGACCTCTTCGGCGGTCCTGAGCAGGATGAATTGCTTCGCATCGCCGAATGGTCGCAGCGCACGAAGACGGGCCTGGTTCAGGAGTTGCAGCCGCCGCCGCTTCCCGAGGTCTGGGATTGGGTGAATGCCGACAGTTCGTCGTGCAATCGGCGCACCTGCTCGTCGGAGAACTGTCCCTACCAGGCGGCGCGCGCCCGCATTCGCCGCGCCCAGGTGGTGATCGTCAACCATTCGTTGCTCTTCGCGCTGGTCAACGCCGGCGGGCTCATGCCCGGCGCGCGCGGCGTGCTCCTGCCCGACGATTTCGTCGTGATCGACGAGGCGCACACGATGCCCGATGTCGCGACGGATCACTTCGGCATGCACATCAGCAGTTACGCGGTGGATCGCATGCTCAAGACGCTCTACAACCCGCGCCGGCGCACCGGGCTGCTGAAAAAGCTCGGCAGCGACGCCGACCGCCAGCGGGTGCTGGATGCGATCGACGCGTCGGAACAGTTTTTCGGTTTCGTGGCTGATCGCCTGCTGGCGAAACACGCGGTCGCGCGCGTGCGCGAGCCGGATTTCTGCGAGCCCGTGCTGCTCGAGCCGCTGCGCCTGCTCGTTGATTCATTGGAGAAGATCCAGGCCAGACTCGACGAGGGCCACCTGCGCGACGATGTGCTCGAGCAGAAGGCGCGCGTCAGCGGCTGTCACGATCGCGTGCGCGCCTTCCTCGCCATGGCCGAGGAGGAGCACGTCCACTGGGTCGAGCGCGGCGGCCGCAAGGGGCAGATCACGGCACTGCGCACCGCGCCGATCGATGTCGCGCCCTACCTGCGCGAGTCGGTGTTTCGGCGTTCAACCTCCGTGGTGTGCACGAGCGCGACACTCGCGGTCGCGGGCGAGATCGAGCCGTTTCAGCAACGCGCGGGCGCGGACGGCGCCCGCACGCGCATCGTCGCCTCGCCGTTCGACTTCGACCACAACATGCGCGTCTATGTGGCGGCCGACATGCCACAGCCGGGCGCGGCCGATGCGAAGCTTGCGCTCGATCCACTCATCGACTGGGTGAACTTTTGCGTCAGCCGCGTGAAAGGCGGTACGCTCGTACTCTTCACCAGTCATGGCGATCTGCGGCGGGTCGCCGACGTGCTGGAGGAGCCGTTCAAGCGCGCGGGCCGGCCGGTGTTCGTGCAGGGTCGCACGTTCTCGCGCTCGGAAATGGCCGCGCAGTTTCGCGCCGCCGAGAATGGCGTGCTCTTCGGCACGGACAGCTTCTGGACCGGCGTCGACATCCCGGGTCCGTCGCTGTCGCAGGTGATCATCACGCGACTTCCCTTCGAGGTGCCGACGCATCCGGTGGCCGAGGCGCGCGCAGAGTGGGTGAGGGCCCGCGGGGGCAACCCTTTCGCCGAACTGAATCTTCCCGAAGCGCTCGTGAAGTTTCGCCAGGGCATCGGCCGGCTGATTCGTCGGCAGGACGACTGCGGCTTGATCACGATCCTCGACTCGCGCCTGCTGCACAAGAGTTACGGCCGCCAGTTTCTCGCCTGCCTGCCCACCGAGCGCTTCACGCGACTGACCGTGGTGAGCCGCGAAACGAACTTCCGGCCATATGAGTAGCCGGCGTTTGCTGCGTTTGTGGCTTTTCGTCGCGCCCCGATTCGGACCTTCTGGAGCCCACTCACCCATCCGATGATTCTCCGTGTCCATGGAGCCACCGATCCGGGATTGGTGCGGCGTCGCAATGAGGACAACCTGCTCGTCGACGCGACGCACAACGTCTTTGCCGTCGCCGATGGCATCGGCGGCATTCCCGGCGGCGACGTCGCCAGCCTCACCACGATCCAGACGGTGCGCGCGGCGCTCGCGCACGATCCCGCGGCCACGCTGGGCGATCTGCCCGCGCTCGTGCAGCACATCCACGAGGTCGTGCGCCAGGCCGGCAACCGCTTCGGGCCCGAGGGTATCGGTACCACACTGACACTCGCGCACGTCAGCGGCACGCGCGCCCGCATCGCGCATGTGGGCGATTCGTTCGCGCTCCTCGTCCGCGGCGGACGCTGCCGCGCCGTGACGCGCGAGCACAATGTCGAGAACGAGCGCGCCGATATCTTCGCCGCCGCACCGCATCCACCATCCTACCGCTACGCGCTCACACGCGCGATCGGTCAGCCCGAACCCATCCAGGCGGATCTCTACGAGGAGGAACTGCGCGAGGGCGACCGGCTCGTGCTCGCCACCGACGGCCTCACCGATGTCGTGGAGGAGGCGGAGATCGTGCGCGTCTGTGCCGACTATCCCGGCCCACAGGAAGCGTGCAATGAACTCATCGCCGCGGCGCTGAAGCGCGGCGGTCCCGACAACATCACGGTCGTGGTGATCGCGGTCTCCGCTTCCTGATGCGGCGTGTGCGGCCCCTCAGTGGGTCGGCGTCGGATGGATCGTAGAAAACGTGTGGCAACCCGCGCCATCGTGAGCATAGTTCCGCACCGCGATGCACCCGCCATCACCCGCTCCACACGTGAATCTCTATCTCGTCGGCTTCATGGGCACGGGAAAGACCACGGTCGCGCGCGCGCTGGCTGTGCGTCTCGGCATGCAGATGCTCGATAGCGATTCGGAAATCGAACGGCGAGCCGGGCTCGCGATACCCGAGATCTTTGCGCAGCGCGGTGAGCCCGCCTTTCGGGAGCTGGAGCGCGAGTTCATCACCGCCGGACACGCCGACAGCGGCTGCATTGTCTCCTGCGGCGGCGGCCTGGTGACGCAGCCCGGCATGATCGAGGAACTTCGCCGCCGTGGCGTGATCATCTGCCTCACGGCACGCCCCGAGACGATCCTGGCCCGCACGCAATCCAGCCGCAACCGCCCGCTCCTCGAGACGGACGACCCGATCGGGCGTATCCGCGAACTGCTGGCCAAGCGCGAACCGGCCTACCGCGCCGCCGGCACGCAGGTGCTCACGGACATGCGGCCGCTCGCCGAGGTCGTGGCTCACGTGCAGCGCGTCTACCTGCGCGAGGCCCGCGAGTTCCGGCCGCCCATGCCCGCGTGAGCCGCGGCACCGGAACGCCCACGTGAACCCCGGGGACGCGGATCTGCTGCGGCGCGAGATCGCCGCACTCGGTTTTGATGCGGTACGGTTTGCCGCGCTGGATCCTGAGCCTGCGGGCGATCCCGCATCGCCGCCACCCGGACCATCACCCGACGGATTTGCCGCCTGGCTCGCGGCGGGAGATCACGCCGACATGGCCTGGCTCGAGCGCGGACTGGAGAAACGCCGCGACCCGGACCTCGTCCTCCCAGGTGCCCGCTCGATCATCGCGCTCGGCGTGAATTATCTGCCGTCCCATCCGGACTCGGCCGCGCAGCAGCGCTGGGCGAAATACGCGCTTCACGCGGACTACCACGATACGATCAAGGCCGGCCTGCACGCCGCCGGGCGCGTGCTCGAGTCGCGCCTCGGCCTGACGCGCGAGGACTATCGTGGCTATGTGGATACAGGCCCGGTCCTCGAGCGCGGATGGGCCGCCCGCGCCGGTCTCGGCTGGCAGGGCAGGAACGCGATGCTCATCTCGCGTGAGCACGGCAACTGGCTCTTCCTCGCGGTGATCCTCGTGCGGGCGGAACTGCCCCCGGACGAACCGCTGCGCCGGCCCCTCGCGCGGCCGGCGGCGTCGCCCATCGGCCTTCTCTGCGGCTCATGCACGCGCTGCCTCGATGCCTGTCCGACCGCGGCATTCCCGCAGCCGGGGCGGGTGGACGCGCGCCGCTGCATTTCCTACCACACGATTGAGAATCGCGGCGTCATCCCGCGCGAGCTTCGCCCACGATTCGGCGGCCGCGTGTTCGGTTGCGATGTCTGCCTCGATGTCTGCCCGTGGAATCGGTTCGCGCAGGCCGGGCGCAGCGCCCTGCTGACCGCGCGAGACGACATCGCGGGGCTCTCGCTCGTCGACTTGTTGGAGATGACGGAAGAGCGCTTTCGAGCGACCTTCCGTCGCACGGCCATCAAGCGCACCGGTCTCGCCGGACTCCTGCGCAACGCCTGCATCGCCGCGGGCAACTGGGATGTCACGCCGGGATGGCACTTCGGCGCCGCCGCCGATCGAGCAATCGTGATCCGGGCCGTCGAGCGGCTCTGCGCGCATGAATCGGAGATCGTCCGTGCCCACGCCGTGTGGGCGCTCTTCCGGCTGCTCGACCGCCACGAGGCCGGCGCGCGCACGGAAATCCTTCGCAGCCGCGAAGCGTCGCCTGTGGTGCTCGCCGAATACGCCGCGTGCCTCCCGCCCGAGCCCGGCTCGTGCGGGGGATGAGGTGAAGCGTGGTCCGCGGGCGCGCTCGTCGTTCGCGCGTAACGTCACCGCGCTCGGCTCGGCGGATCGTGGTCTTGCAGAATGAGCACGCGTTGCTTCCTTCGTTTGTCCGGTGCACCGCTTCTGAGGGATCGTGCAGGCCGCGAGGCAGAACGTGCCACAAAGGTTCGCGTGCGGCTCGCCGATAGGGCGGGCTCTCTGGGCCGTCTTGGACTGCTCGAGTCCGGCGAAACCCGCGCGCGCCGCGCGCTGTCTCTGGATTGACCCGGCATGGGCGGGTGTTTTGCTCAACGCTTCATGCTCACGCGTTGCATCCTGGTGATGAGTACGGTCCTTGCCGCCATCGGCGCCGTTGCGGCTGATGAGCCGCCTGCGCTCGAGCATCTTCGGACGTGGAGCGTGGCCGGCCCGGGCCGGTTCGACGCCTCCGGACTGTTGATCCGCGACGGCGAGTTCCTCGTCGTGAGCGATCGCCATAACGATACGATCTTCGCCCTTCGCTTCGATGGGGATGCGGCGCGTGCCGAACCCTTCGTGAACTTCAGCGGGCCCGAGCCGTATCCACCGAATAACCACCTCGACCTTGAGGGCATCTCTCCCGCGGAGGATGGCGGCTTCTACCTCGCTTCGGAGTGGGGTTTCGCGCCTCTGCATGTGCCGCCTGGCGGCGGCGTCGCCCGGTGGGTCGCACCCGATCTACGCGCAGCCGGCGGGTCGGTGGGGCTGTTCGCGACGCGCGACGCCTCGCTCGAGGGCATCGCCACGCTGGGTGACGGCAGCCTCCTGCTGGCCTGCGAGCGCGGCCCGCGCGGCTTGATCGAGATCGCCGGGCCCGGGAAGCCGCACCGTATCGCGGTCCAGAACATGGATACAAGCCGCCACCCGCCGCCTGGGGATCGCGGCCTCGACTGGTCCGACCTCACCGTCTGGCGGGACCGTGTCTTCGCGGTTGCGCGCAACCAGCAGCTGGTCGTGGAACTGCGCCGGGCCCGGGACGGGAGCTGGGAGGAGGGCGCGGCGTGGTCCTTTGCCGCCGCCGAGAACGCCCCCGAGCATTGCTTCACCGACATGACCTTCGGCCAGGCCGAGGGTCTCGCGCTGACCGACGCCTGCATTTACGTACTGATCGACAGCAACAACCAGGAACGCGTGGCGCAGCCCGGCGACAAGCGCACGTGGCTTTTCGAGTTTCGCAATCCCATCCGGCCCTGAGCCGCCGGCGCGCGCCTCAGTACGGGCCGCGGATGTGCGGGTGCACCTCGGTGCGATAGAACTCGGCGAGTTGTTGGTGCAGGTCGAGGTCGAGCTGCGGGAGCATGCTCGGCACGACGTTCGCGCGCGCCTGCTGTGGACTGCTCGCACCCGGGATGACGACGCTCACGGCCTCGTGGTCGAGGATCCACCGCAGCGCGAGATCGGCCATCGACATGCCGAACGGCACGAGATTGCGAAGCTCCGCGATGATCTCGACGCCCTTCTCGAAGGGAATGCCGGCGAACGTCTCACCGACGTTGAACGCCTGGCCGTCGCGGTTGAAGTTGCGGTGGTCCGAAGCGCCGAAGGTGGTCTTGGCTGTGAACTTGTCGGCGAGCAACCCCGACGCGAGTGGCAGCCGCACGATCAGGGCCACGCCCTCGCGCTTTGCCGCACCGAACAGCGTATCGATCGGTTTCTGACGCAGGACATTGAAGATGATCTGAAGCGACGCGAGCCCGGGCTGCCCGAGGCAGAGATGGGCCTCCTCCATCGACTCGACGCTCGCCCCGAACCGGCGGATCTTCCCCTCGGCCTTGAGTTCGCGGAGATGCTCGAATACGTCGCCGCGCCGCATCTCCTCGGTGGGTATGCAGTGGAGCTGGGTGAGGTCGAGCGCCTCCAGACCCAGGCGGCGCAAAGAGTCCTCCGTGTGGCGGCGTATCGCCTCGCGCGTGAAGTTTTGCGGCCATCCGGGATCGCCGCGGCGCCCCAGCTTGGTGGCGACGAAGATGCGTTCCTTGCGACCCTTGAGGAACTTCGCGATCCGCTCCTCGCTGCGACCGTCGCCGTAGACATCGGCTGTATCCAGGAAGTTGACGCCGGCATCCACCGCCGCCGCGAGCGCCGCCTCGGCCGTCCTGTCGTCCACCGGGCCCCAGTTGGCGCCGAGCTGCCAGGTGCCAAGACCGATCTCGGAGACTTTGAACGGATCGCTGCCGAAGTGGCGAAAATGCATCGCCTCAGCGTTCCTGCCCGGGCAGCTGGAATCAACCCGGATATCGCGCGTTCATGCAGGATTCGCACGAACGACATCCGGGCGCGCGTTTCTTGGCGTCAGAAGCCGCGGTCATGGCGGCAACGCATTCGCGATTCGCTCCGCCGCCTCGGCAGGCGGCAGCGCGACCGGGACTACGATCGCCCCGTGGGCGGGCTCCTCGAGCGTCTCAAACTGGCTGCACAACAGCGCCGCGGGCATGTAGTGGCCCGCCCGGGCTTCGAGGCGCCGCGCGATGGTCTCGAAATCGCCGCGAAGATAGGCCAGGTGCACCGGTTCGCCTTCGTGCCGCAGCCGAGCCCGGTAACGTTCGCGCAGGGCCGAGCACGCGAGCACTGCGGAGGTGCCCGCCGCCAGGTGCCGTTCGATCTCGGCGCGCAGCCGGTCAAGCCATCCCGCCCGGTCATGGTCGTCCAAGGCCACGCCGCCGCGCATTTTCGCGACGTTTTCCGGCGGATGGAAGTCGTCGGCGTCGAGAAATGCACATCCCAGCCGGTCCGCCAGCACGCGGCCCACCGTGGTTTTTCCGCAGCCCGAAACTCCCATGACGATCACGACCATGCGGCGATGCTTCGCGATGTGGATTGCGGGGGCAAGCGCGAGGCGGTTGCTTGCGCGCGTGTCCACGTCGCCCCCGCCACCGCCGCTGCCCGAGTCCGCCTCATCGGCGGACGTCGGACCCGGCGTGGATGCCGCCGGTCCGGCCTGGCGCCGCGGGTGGGTGAGGGTGGCGATCGCGCTCGTGATCGCGGGCCAGTCGATGTCGTTCACACTCGCGACGAACCTGTCGCCTCCGGAGGGCTCGGCCTATTGGTTCCTGCAGGCAGGGCTGTGCGCGAGCGCGCTGCTCGTGTTCGCGCTCCTGGGCGGACCGCTCGTGCGGGAGTGCTGGGCTTCCGCGCGCGCCCGGCGTGTGACGGTGGATATGCTCTTTCTGGTGACACTGGTCGGTACGTTCACGGTGTCCGTGTTCGGCTCGCTGCAACGTCGGCCGACGGTCTACTACGAGCTGGTCGCGATCCTGCTCGCGATCTACACGGTCGGAAAACTCCTCGGCGCCCGCTCGCGCGTCCGCGCGCTCGCGGCGGTCGAGGCTTGGCGCGCCGAGCACGACACCTGCCTGGTGCTGGACTCCGCGGGATGCGAGGTCCCGACCCCCGCCGCCGACGTCCACCCCGGCCAGCGTGTTCGCATCCCCGCCGGAGCGGCCATCCCCGTCGACGGACGGATCGCCGAAGGGCAGGGATGGGTGGTGACGACGCCGCTCACGGGCGAACTCGAGCCCACGGCATTTGGCCCCGGCGATGTTGTGCTTGCCGGCATGCGTTCGGTCGACGGCGTTTTCGTGGTGGAGGTCACCGCTGGCGGCGGCGGGCGTCGGCTCGACCGCGTGCTCGGCGAGATCTCTGCCGCGCAGTTGACTCCATCGCGCATCCAGCAGCAGGCCGACCGCCTGGCCGCGCGTTTCGTGCCGATCGTGGTCGCGACGAGCGTCGGCACGTTTGCGGCCTGGCTCGCGTTCGACTCGCTCGACGCGGCGATCGTGAACAGCCTCGCTGTCACGGTGGTCGCCTGCCCGTGCGCACTGGGCCTGGCGACGCCGCTCGGCGTCTGGTCGGGGCTGGTGCGCTTCAGCCGCCTCGGGCTCGTCGCGCGGACCGGCGATTTTCTTGAGACGCTGGCGCGCGCGACGACCGCGCTCTTCGACAAGACCGGCACGTTGTGCGAACCCGAACTCGCCGTCGGCGCGCTCGAGGTGGATCCCGGGTCGCCGCTCGCCGTGAGCGAGCTTCGCGCCGCGCTCGCGACAGCGGAGCTCGGGGTGCCCCATCCGGTCGCGAGTGCCCTGCGCCGCCTCGGCTCCGATGACGATCGCCGGCACTGGCGCCAGATCGAGACCCAGATCGTACCCGCCATGGGAATACGGGCCCGGGTCGCCGCGGCGGCGGGGGCGCGGGAGTATGTGCTGCTCGCGGGTGAGCCCGGCTGGATCGCCTCCGAGACGGGGACGGCCGTGCCATCGCGGCGCGCAGCGCGCCGGGTCATCGCGGTCGCCGTCGACGGACGTCCGGCGGGGCGCATCGAGCTTCATGAGACGCCGCGCGAGCGGGCCGCCGTGGTGTTTGCGCGCCTGCGCGAGCTTGGGGTTGGCTGCGCGATCCTCACCGGCGACCGGAGTTTTCCGGACTCCGCCTGGCCGGAGGTGCCGCGCACCACCGGCATGTCCCCCGAGGAAAAGGCCCAGGAGGTGCGCGCGCGCCAGGCCCGTGGCGAGACCGTCATCTACGTGGGCGACGGGATCAATGACGCTCCGGCACTCGCGGCCGCCGACGGCTCCATCGCAATCCGCCAGGGCGCGGACCTCGCGCGCAGCAGTGCCATGGCGGTGCTCGCCGGTGACAGTCTCGCGAGCCTTCCCGAGGCGGTTCTCGTCGCCCGTGCCGTGCACCGTGCCATCCGCTCCAACCTCGTCCTCGCCGCCACCTACAACGCCGCGGGCATGGCGATCGCCGCGGCCGGCTGGCTGCATCCCGTCCTTGCCGCGTTGCTCATGGCCCTCTCGAGCGTGGTCGTCTCGACCCGCGTCGTCGCCGCAGCCGGCCGGGCCACAGCCGCGGACCACAACGGATCACTGAAAGCGGAGGGCTGACGGCTGAGACCTCAGTTGAGAGCCGAAAGCTGACGGCTGCAAACCGACAGCTGATCGCTCCCTCACAGAATGGTGGGTCGACTGGGATTCGAACCCAGAACCAATTGCTTAAAAGGCAACTGCTCTACCGTTGAGCTATCGACCCAAGGCGTTGTTACTCAGTAATATCGGACTCCGTTGTTGAATCGTTATACCCGCCATTTATACCAGAGAGCAGCGGGCGCGCTGCAACGCTCTGAAAATGTGGGATAAGACCAACGTTGGGAATCTCCTGAGGCATCGCCAAAGTGGGCGGTATTACGCGCGGTTCTCGATCGGGGGCAAGCGCAAGATGCTGGCTCTCAAGACGGACAAGATCACGGTGGCGAAGATCCGGCTGCACAAGAAGCTGGCCGAAATTGAGGCCCGCCGCCTCATCGCTCCACGGCTGGAGTCCGGAGAAGCCGTGATGTCGGATTTGATCGCGCGCTATCGCGAGCTCGTGGATGCGGATTCGGGCCTGTCGACCGGCGGAAAGCGAGCACGCGAGCACGCCGTGAAGCGGCTGGAGCGCACGTGGCCCGAGATCGGCAAACTCAAACCTGCGTCCGTGACACGCGAGTCCATCATTGCCTGGTCGAACCGGATGCACACCGAGGCCCCGGTACAGCCCGCGCCGGGCACGAAGACGCGGCGCAAGGGATATGCGCCCGCGTCCATCAACCAATCGGTCGACGCGTTGCGCCGCATCCTGACGTTGGCTGTCGAGACTGGCGCCGTCCACGCGAACCCATTCGACTTACTGAAGGGCCGCCATGCACGCGCGCGCAAGGCCGTCCCGCTACGAAGGATCAACCTGCCGGAGCCGTCGGCCTGCGAGCGTGTGTTTGCCGCGATCGATAACCCCGTGATCCATCCCGACGTGCCTCGGCCGATCGCCGACCAGCTTCGCGAAGATGCCAGGGACGCCGGCGAGCTGGTCCGCGGCCTGGCCTATTCCGGCATGCGATTGAGTGAGGCGGCACGCTTCACCTGGGAGGATATTCGCGGGGAAGCCTTCATCGTCCACGGCACGAAGACTGAGTCCTCGGCGGGGCGTCGGGTGCCGATCATCCCGCCCATGCAGGATCTTCTGGATCGGATGCGTGCGCGTCGTGAAGCGAGGGAATGGCCGGTGACAGGCCCAGTTTTTCGTATTCGCGAATGCCAGAAGACACTCGATCGGGCATGCAAGTCGGTCGGACTCACGCGTCTTCGTCACCACGATCTGCGGCACCTCTTTGCGACGGCCGCGATCGAGAGCGGAGTCGATATCCCGACTGTATCCAGGTGGCTAGGACACAAGGACGGCGGCGCCCTGGCCATGCGCGTTTACGGGCATCTGCGCGTTGAGCATTCGATCGCGCAAGCTCGCAAGGTGACGTTCCTAGGGCGCGTTCGGTGATGCGGTTGGCGGCCGTGTTCCTGACGCACGGCCAACAGGTTCGATGAAGGCCCGCTAGGGCAGAGCGTGTTCCACGTGGCACACTGTTCCAGGTGGAACAGTTGATAGGGCAAAAGCAGAATGTTCGGAAAATCCGACTCGCGAAGGATTGTCGGTGCTGTGCCGCTGTGTTCGTGTTATTCGCATGAACGCAGGCGAAAGCTCAGCAACTCGAACCGGTATTGGTGCCAGCGGCATGGGTCCGCTCGCAGTCGGTCGTCTGGAAGCGGCCCGACTTCTTGGCGTATCCGCAACCAAATTATGGCGCCTTGAGCAGGAGGGCCTGGTGAAGCAAATTCCTGGTTTGCGCGGCAAATACTCGGTCGAAGCGCTACGGAGATTCACTCAGGGCTGAGTGATGCCTTTCTCGACAGGATCGGATCAGAAGCGAGGCGCTCAGCGGCAATCTTGCAGGCGCATGAACGTCCTTCTGTGGCTCGGGAGGATCGGTGGCCGTGCCCGATTTCTCATAGGAGAAAGGCATCAGACGATCGAATCCAAAATGTCGAGTTTGGCCCTGAAAGGTCCCATCCGTGCCTATTGGTGGAGACCATTGTCATGTCGAACTGCAAAAATCCATCCGCGGCTTCTCGCCAGTCTCGTATCGACGCCCCCAAACTCTTGCCGCCTTCCGCTGTTCGGGAGGCTCTGGCACTTGCTCCGGGATCGAAGGGTGTTCTGCGCGGGCTTGAGGCTCGGGGCGCGCTAGTGCCGATACGCCTTGGGCCGAAGACGCTGAGGTACAGGGCCGCCGATCTGGAAGCCCTCGTCAAGTCGGGCGGCGCCTAATCACAACTTCTGCCCCTGTCACGAATACCTAACTACACCTCTGCAATGAACTCGCCCTCTTCGGTCTCAATGTCACCGACCGCTCCATCGCGGCTCGGGTATTTCTCCACGCTGCTTTCTCTGCTGAAGCCGATCGCCGCCCGGTTCGGCATTCGTTCGTCGGGCGGGCCACTCATCTCCCAACTCGAAGCAAAGCCGGGTGCAAGCGATGCGGTCGCTGCTGCCCGCACGGAAGCGCGGCGGGTCGCGGGTAATCTTCGTCCGGGCGCGCGACCGGCCAGCGCTCCTCTTGTCGTCGCTGCGTCGTCGAAGGCTGCCGAAAACGGGCCCGTGGACGAAGTCACGCGCCTGCGCGCGGTCGTCGCTTCGCTTGGGCTCTCGCCTTCTGTCACCGCCCGCGAGGCAACCAGCGAGCTTGAGGCCGTCGTCCGCCTGGCCGCCGGCACCCCGTCTCCGGGCACGCGACCCCCATCCTCTTCCATGAAAACTGATCAAAAACCTTCGACACCTTCCACGTCGGCCGCGACCGCACCAACCTCCGCTGCGCTCGGACTCAACCAACCGCCGCCGATCGAGCAGCCGGTTGAACTGCAGTCCAGGCCGGGCACCGCAGCGGACGCCTTGGTCGCGGACCTGCGATACTCTCGCGATCCCGAGCGGCGCCGCGAGGCCCTGCGGCGGTACGTCGAAGCTTTCCGAGTCGAGGCGATCCTCGATCTGCTGTCGGATGAGGAGCTCTCCGCCGCCATTCGACTTGAACCGGATCGGAGCGTTCGCGATCGCCTGGCGTCCGTTTCATGCGACCGACGCGCGCAGCGCCGCGGCTAGAAACTGCGGGGTGCGGCGCGCGATGTTGGCTACTGGATACTAGCAAGCATTGCAGTTGTGGGCATGGGAGTGCCTCCCCTGTGCGCCGCACCCCTATTCTCTTCGTACACAAGGTCAGTAACAACTTTCTACGTACTATGCGCAGCGTCATGTATCTACTTCTCGGGCGGCCGGATCATCTCGGCGCCACGATGCCCACACTCCTTTGGTTCGGGGACCGGCGCTCCCAGCTGATGCACGCCATGGAGCTGGCCTCCGACGAGTATGTCGGCGTCATCGAGTTCGCCGAACTTCGCTGGAGGCATAATTCGCGGGCCGTGGCTCGCCGCGCAGAACTCGCCGCAAAGTATCCGGGAACTCCTGTCGGCGACTTTGCGGATCTGCCGATCGAGGTGGACAACGACGATCAAGCCAACTGCCTACTGACCCACGCGGAAAGCTCGAAGCGGTTCCTCTATTTCGTTTTTGGAGCGCCTGATCAGCGCAATGCCACTCAGATGCGGTTGCTTTGGTGGGGCACGCGGCGGGCCACTGTCGATCTCGTGCGTGCCCTCGCCGTTGACGAATTCATCGGAGTCATCAGCCAACCGACTATTCGATGGAAGCATGGAGCCGGGGCTGCCGCCAAGCGGTCCGCGGCCGCGGCGCGCGAGGGACTCCCGGTCGCGGCGTTCGCCGGCATGGGCGGAATCGAAATCGAATCCATCGACCAGGCCGCGGCTCTCTTCGGCGGAGTCGATCGCGTCCCGGAGCTGCTGACTGTTTGACCGTCCACCGTCGAACATGCGCCTTCCAGACCATCATGCCCTCGTGGTTGAGCGTCCACTACGCTCGACTCAGCCCGAGCGCCGTGTTGCGGTCCGAGGCACAGCCCTCAGCAAGCTTGCCTGCGGAAAGCGTTTTTCCCGGGGCAAGCCGGTATCCTTACGCCGCTTGATCGTGAAACTGGAAGAGCGCTACCTATCTGTGCGCTGAGAACCCGTCGATGCGCACCGCAAACAGGCTCAGTGCCCGGGTGATCGATAGTAGGCCCGACATGTCCGACGCCCGATCTCGCATGGAAAAGACGAACGGCGCAATTGGGGTCCCTTGCGATGAACTCGCCGAACGGACCGTCGTCGGGACGCTACTCGCGTTTGGCGATGACTATGGCCCCGGATTGCTGCGCGTCGCTCTGGACGCTGGCATCTCTCACGAATCTTTCTTCAGCGCCGCTCATCGTTTAGTGTGGTGCGAGATCGAACAGCTGGTGACCGCGGGAAAGAGTGTGAGCGTGGTCGCTGTGCTCCTTGCGCTCAGCGACGGCGGCGCGATCGCCGCTGCAGGTGGGCCTGCCTCTGTCGAGCGGCTGGCAAACGATGTCGCCGGGCGGGTTACTCCACTCTCGTTCAAGTCAGGGTTCGTCGAGGCCGTCCTCGCGCTCAAGCGCAAGGAAGTCGATCGCGAGGTTCAGCGCCGGGCGCGGACGATAGATGCGGCGCTTGCAGTCAACGACCACAGCGTCGTGATCGAGCAAGCGCGCAAGCTCTCGGAGCTGGTCGGGCGGAATGAACGAGTTTCGGCCCTGCCTCCGATAATGGGTTGGGATGCATTCGTGAAGACCGAGCGGCAACGACCGCAAGAACTCATCGCCGGAGTTTTGCACCGGGGCTCCAAGCTAATGCTTGGTGGTGGCGCGAAAAGTTTCAAGACGTGGTGCCTGCTGGACATGGGCCTGAGCATCGCGACGGGAAAGCCGTGGTGGGGGATTGGCACCACGCAGACGTCCGTGCTCTACGTGAACTTCGAGCTGCAGGTCGAGTTCTGCCAGGAGCGCGTCAGAGCGATCGCAAAGGCGAAGGAGATCCCTGACGCGCCCCACTTCACGAGTTGGCACCTTCGCGGCCATGCGCGCGATCTGCGCGAACTCATGCCGTACTTAATTTCCCGCACCGCCGGGGCCGAAATCGGGCTGATAATTTTGGACCCGATTTACAAGGCGCTCGGCGATCGAGACGAAAACAGCAACGGTGAGGTAGCTCAGCTCCTCAACGAAGTGGATGCACTCGCAGTGCGCACCGGGGCGGCCATCGCCTTCGGACACCACTTCTCCAAGGGTAACCAGGCAAGCAAAGACACTCGCGATCGTGTATCCGGCGCCGGCTCATGGACTCGAGATCCAGACGCCTTGATCACGCTCACGCCTCACGAAGAGGAAGGATGCTTTGCCGCGGAGTTCACCCTTCGGAATTGCCGGGCGAAAGACCCGTTCGTCTTGCGCTGGAAATTCCCGTGCTTCGAGTCAGCACCGGGACTGAGCCCGACAGCGCTCAGGGAACCAGGAAGGCCGAAGTCGCACACGGCCGACAAGCTGCTGGATGTGCTCGGGGACGACTGTCTGACGTTCTCGGCCTGGTCGTCGAGATGTGAGGATCGGGGCGTCAGTCCGACGTCGTTCAAGCGGCTGCTGGCCGAGCTGAAGGCAGCGAAGCGGATCAAGCAGGTCGGGATCTACTACGCGCGAGCGGAAGGCTCGAAGGCCGCTACCTGAAGGGGCGGCTGTGATCCAATGAAGCCAAGGACCACAAGGCCCATATCTATTTTGGCCCCGGCGATAGCCGAGGGACCAAGGTCCACAACCCCCTTCTTTAGAAGGGGGTTGTGGAACCTTGACCCCGCACCTCGGCCTCGCCGGCTGGTCGGGGTGAGTGAAAGTTTTGGTCCCTGCTGTGGGCGTCCAGACAGACCGACCACCGGTGTGGGGACCGGAGGGAGCGCCCGGTCGGCATGCCCGCGCCCACCCCCCGGTAGGGAGTCTCCTTGCGCCCTGGTCCCCATGACAGGTTCCGCGGAGGCGCCTGGTTCGACCACGCGAAGGGGGACTGGAAATCGGGAAAACGCGCAGTGAGTGACGCACACCCAACGTTTGCAGATTCCATGGATGCTGCGGCCGGCATGCTCGGTCGCGATGTCGAGGTGTTACAGCGGCTCAAGTCAATGGGCTGCCCGGCATTCCGGGGCTCACGAGTCCACGTCGAGGAGCTTCGGACCTACATCGAGGCCAATGATGCTGCGGTCGAGGCGATCGAGCGTGAGATCGCCTCATCTGATAAGCTCGATGCCGAGATCAAGCGTCGGAAAGTTCTCGTGCAGGAGGAGCAGCTTCGCCGACTGCGGTTCGAAAACGACCTGGAGGAGGGGAAGTTCATCCCCAAGGACGAAGCCGTCAGGATCGTCAGCGAGTTAGCGTTCAGCCAGAAAGAGATCCTGCGTCGCTTTCTCGAGGATGAAGGCCCGGATCGACTTGTAATGAAGACCCGGGAGGAGGTCGTCGCGATCTGCCGAGTGATTGTCGACTCGATTTGCGCTGAGATGTGTCGCTGCCCTCTGGGTCGCGCGGACCTGGCCACGCCGCACACACGAGCGTAGTTGAACCGGATACAACCTCTGATGCCACGTTACTCAAAGGAATGGTGTGCCGCGGAAAAGGTCGTTAAGCGGCTGATACCGCTGACCGACCTAGCTAGCCGGCTACGAGCTTGCCGTGCTGGAGGCGATGAGGCCTCAACCGGGCTTCACGTATACGGGCTGAGAGTTGGCCTCCATCTGCGGGACAATCAGACAGAATATCTACCGGATCACACGTCGGGCGCTTCGTAAGATCCAAAAAGGCGGTCAGACCGATGATCGCGAGCGACTCATATCTGATACATGGATACAACACAAAGCCTCGCTGAACTCACCGCGACAGCCAACCTAGCCGCAGGCATGTTCATCATGCTTGGCGAACTGAGGGATATGGGCTTCGACCTTCGGCACGGCCCGAAGAGCGATGAGTTCATCCGGCTCTGTCACAGCGATCCATTCGCGGCGCGCGCGTACCTCCTGGGGAATCCGGATATCCTGGTTCAGCGCGAGGACACCCTCAAAAACTAGACAAGGTTCACGATGGCACAAAACGTAATCGACATTCTTCTACGGCTCCATGCCAAGCTTGATGAGGTCACTTCCGCGCAGCGGGCTGTCGCAAACCTCTCTCGCTCGTTCGGCTCGCTCGCCCGAGTCGCAGGTGTGATCAGTGGCGTGCATTTGTCATTTCAGACACTCTTGGCCGGCATCAGAAGTTCCATATCAGGAACGATCGAGCTAGCCCAGAAGTTCGATGAACTCGCGAAACGGTTCGACACCACGGAAGAAGCTATCCAGGTCGTCGACTACGCAGCCCGCCGAAACGGTCAGTCAGTCGACCAACTTGCGAGTTTTGCCGACAAGTTGCAGGATAAGCTCACGGAGGCCGCTGCCGGGGGCGTGTCCGCCGCAGAGGATTTTGGGGCGCTCGGGCTGTCGATCGGCGAACTCCTGAAGCTCCCATTTGAACGACGAATGCAGACGTTCGGTCGTGCGCTTCTGAATACAGAAGGCGACGCCAAGGCCTACGCCGCCGCGGTCGATATCGCGGGCAGCGACTCACAGAAATTCTTCGACACACTGCGCGACCTTGCTCTGTTCGATAGGGTCGCGGCGGGCGCGCACAAGGCCGGGCAGGTAATGAAGACTGAGTTCGTCGCTCAGTTGACCGAGGCGCGACAGCAGCTTGAGGATGCCGAGCGCAGATGGCAGGTATTCATGGCGCGAATCATCCCGCCAGCCGTGGATGCTCTCGACGGTGCGAGCAAGACGAGTCGGCTCAGGGCGTGGGTCGAGGATCAACGGAATGCGACGCTCTTAAATGCTCCTATGCAGTCGCTACAGTCGTCGGGAATAGAAGGGCGCGTGCCGGATGCGACTGGTCTTCGCGAAGAGCAGGCGCAAATCTGGCTCGGAAGCGAGGAGGCAAAGCGCATGCGCGAGCGCGTGCAGGCTGGTGAGGAGGCGTTCGCAACGGACCGACAGCGGCTCGAAATATTGCAGATCCGGTTGCGCGTGCTCGATGATGAGCGCGTGATTGCCCTTCAGGCCGCCGGCAGTCAGGCCGAGCGAGAGGCGACGTCGCTGCAGTACTCCGAGAGCATGCTCGCCGTAATGAAAGATATTGAGAGCGTCCAGAAGTCTATCGAGGCTTCCGAGAAGCAGGCTCAGGGAGAGCGGGAAAGGGCGCTGGCGGTAGAGATCCAGCGCCGGCAACTCGTGCTCGATCGACTGCAGTTCGAGCGCGAGCAGATCGCGGATCGCCAGGATATCTCCGAACTCGAGAAGCAGCGGCAGATCAAGGCGCTCGTGGAAGCGCAGCGTGCGATTGTTGCCGACATGCTGCGCCTGAAGCGAGAAACGCTTGCCACGGCAACCGAAGCCGAGCGTGTGCAGCTCGAGGCCGATATCCAGTCGCTCGAACAGCAAATGCAGACGATCGGCAAGGGCATCGAGCCAGGCGTAGTCAGTTGGGAACGACAGATTGGCCTTGCTGAGCAGTTGAGCAGCGGCATCGATGGGGTCTCACGTGCGCTCGCCGATGCGGCTGTGCGCGGAACGGATCTCCGCAGCAGCCTCGCCAACGTCTTCCAGTCGATAGCCGCGGACATCGCAGCGGCGACCATCAAGGCGCTTATCTTTCAGTCCATTATGGGTGCAGCGCCGGAGTTCGGCCAGTTTCTGGGGCTCCAAGGAATGGGATACGGAACCGGAATGGGCGCGGGCGGAAATCCTTTCGGTGGCCTCGCTTCCATCATGGGAGGCGGAAGCACGCTTACGGGCGCAAGTGGTGGGTGGCCTGGGATCCATGGTTTGTTACTTCAGGGCCTCCTCGGCGGTTTTGCCGACGGTGGGTATGGTCGCTCTCGCTACACTGGTCCCGGGCCGCGTATGCGGGTAGCTGGGGTGGTGCATGCTGGCGAGGGCGTTATCGATAAGCCGACGCTCGATCGCCATGGCGGCGCACCCTTCTTTTCCGGCCTGCTCTCGTCGCTGCGATTGGCGCCAGGCTACGCGGCAGGCGGCTACGTGGGGCAGATCGTGCGCGGCGGCGGCCGCGACGCCACGCAAACGGGGGACGTGATCCAGATCACAAACCACTTCAGCAGCGGCTTCCAAGCTTCGCAACTCGCGGCTCAGATGGCTGACATGGAGCGGCGCCAGCGCCGGGGCATTGCCGACGCAGTTCGACGTCGCAAGGACGGTTTTGGTGCTGGCGGTGGGCTTACACGCGGGCGGCAGTTCTGATCCTCCATAGCGTGGCCCGGCGCGCAGGCGATGAGGCATGCAGGGTCACGACGATTGCGAAGCCCGGGGACTCATGTCGTGTTGCCTGGCCGCACGTTGCACCTTTGCCAATCGGTGCATCGTAGCTGATGAAGAAATCCCGATATGACCAGAAGCGAGAAGTCCTGATCGAGCGCGTCCCTCTTTCGGTTCCAATGCGCGTCATGGACAACCCGAGTCCCGGGCATGCGTTCGCGATCCTGGAACAGCTTGCTCGGGCGGTGTTGCGCCTGGCTGATGCGGTCGACCGCCAGTCCGATCACCTCGAGTTGTTTCAGGAGGCGATGCCGATTGCCGTTGAGGCTCGGATCCTCGGAGTCAGCGCTCGCACGATCAGCAAGCGCCGCAAGCAGCGAGCAATGAGGCGGCTAATGCATTCTGGATTGTAGACAGAAGATGGCCAGAATCGGCCGACTGAGTAGGCTCCGCCCATGTCCTCAGGCAATGCTCCGGAATGGGCCGAGTAGTTGCGCGGTGAGGTCTCCGCGCTCAGCTGCAGGGTCGAGATCATAGGGAAGGCTATCGGTACAATGGCCGAATCGGTTTCCGCTATCCGCGACTCGAGGTTCATGCGGTTGTCCTGGAATGGTGCTGTCGTCGCTGGCCATCGTCTCCAGCACAACCTGACCGGTATCAGCCAGAGCCTCGATGAGGTGCGAGGCATGAGGTCCATTGCGATCTACTTGGAGCGTCAGTTCGGCGAACTGCTCAAGGCGACTGCGGAGATCATCAGGCAGCGCACGACGCTGAATGAAAAGATCGTCTCAACGCAGGAGGCGGCTACCTATGTCCGGCTTTCTCCAGACGCATTCCGGGAGTGAGCGGCGCGTTGGGGAGTTCGCGCTTCCGAACGCAACCGTTGCCGATGCATCGGATCTACGGCGGGCTCGAGCGCGAGTCGAGAATGGGCGGCCGGCGAAGCGCGGCACCCCCATCCCCAGCGGAGCGCGAGAGAAGGGCACGCAAAACGAAACTCGCGCCGCAGGTTCAACCGCCGCCACCTATCCGGTAGGTGCGCCGGCGGGCGTCCTGAGGGGCCATGTAGCCCGATTCTCCGGTGTGTCGCGCCGGCCGGGCAAACCCATCGGGGCGGGTCGCTGTATCGCGCGGGCAGGCCAGCGGCGGCAGCCTGCGGCGCCTTGGCGGGGATGCATGCTTCCGTCTTGCCGTAGACCGGGAAGTGTGGCCTCATAGCTCCGGGCCGTGGAAAGCCCAAGCCAAGAAAGACGCCAGTTGCCCCGGTGGGGCGATCGGAGGGGGTTCCGTCTGATCCCCCAATTTCCACCCGACGTTCCGCCGGGGTCTCACCCTGCCGGGCGCGAAGCCGTGGAAAGCCGAAGCGCGCGGCGCATAGAGGAAAATCAGACTATGGATACGAAGAGCTACAGGATAGTGCCGCCGGTACGTTCGGGCGGATACAACCTTGAAGTAAGGGAAATCCGAGACTATGTCGCCGAGACGAATGATCCCGCCAAGTTGAAGTGTGTAATCTCAATCCTGCTATGCGCTTGGGAACGGCACCATATCGAATCGTTTCTCGGCCATTCCACTCTCGACGACGCCCGCTGGCCAGGATTCGGTGAGCAACATGGCGCTGCCGGCGACGTCGGCTCCTCGGATCCTCGCCAGACGCCTGAGCCCCGGAAACGGCGGACGGCGAGAGAGCGGAAGGTATCCGGGTGTAACGCGAAGCAAAGTGCAACTGTTGCGAAGCTCGCACAGATCGTCCAGCGTTCGGGCGCTTGGGAGCGAGTCTCGATCCAAGGCCTCGAAGACTTCGATTTCTGGTTCGGTCCGCATCCGCACATGAATGGCAGGGGTGCGCTTTATGTCGGACCAGTGGCCGGAGTTGATGACACGGGCATCTTCGCCGCAAGCGGAGATACCGCAGAGGAAGCATTCAGCCTCGCGGCGTGGTCCGATTTGGTTGGCGGCGGACTGGCCGAAATCCGCGGGGTGCTGGCCGAGCTGGTGGCGAACGCAACGGAAGGCTTCCGGGTTGGCCCGAATGGCTCGGGCGTGTCGTCAGAGCCAAGAAATCTCACGCTCTGAAAATCTGGCCGGAGCCGCGCAACGTGTTCGATCGCGCCGGTTGACATCAACACCCGACGCTAGCTAAACTGGAATCTCAGCAGTAGGGGTTCGGAGCCCCCGGTTGTCTACGGACGCCGGGGGCTCATTCGTTCCGACGCAATTCAAGCTAACCAAGGCCCCATGGCGCTATGCGTCTCCGTGGATGGAGATTGAGAGATCGGAAAAGATGGACTCGAGCAGGTCAGACCGGAAGGGCCACTTCGGGATCGCGTCGTGCTCGAACTGATCCACGAGCCAGTATGCGAGCACGCCCGCAGGATGTTCAAACAGCATTCCGTCGCGGCTGCGTTTCTTCATTCGATCGGCGAGCCAGTCACGTCGGGCGACGAACTCGGACAAGGTCTCTTGGTTCGCACCCTCGAACATGGCCGCGAATGCATCGATCAGCGAAAAGGTCAGCTTTGGATCGCGAGAACTCATCGTCACCCCTGCCTTCTCCGAGGCGATCACCGCCGCGCGATGCAGCTCATTGCGAGTGCTCAGTGCCTTCGCTAGCTTCGAGCTGACCTGTTCGAAGACTTCGTCCGTGGTTTCAAGCAGCGCGGATCCTCTTGCCACCTGGCGTCGCACATCATCGGGCACAGACACATCCGGCTTGTAGACGCGATCATGGGAGAGCTCCGCATATGCATGCTGGAGCAACGTGCGAACCTGCACTTCGCAGGCAAGGTCTCCAGGGATCTCCATACCTTCGATGCTAATGCACCCATTGCTTCTCAGCGTGAAGTGAACCGACTCGTAATCGAAGAGGGAGGGACTCTCCTGGCGCGTGACGACATAGTCACGGTCCTTGGTCGACGTCCAGACATCACATGCGTGTATCGCATCAACTACTACAGGTATTTCCGATCCCAATAGAACAACGAAGCGAGCGCCGACCTTGTCGGTTATCTCCACCAATGGATCGGTGTATTTCTTCTTCCGATGCAGCGCCTTCTCAAGGAACGACTCCGTCTTCTTGACGCGATATGAAGGCGGAATCTTGAAGAACTCATTAAGATTCCTCGAGTCGCCTCGCTCGCGCAGCAGCTCCATCGTCTTGTTGGTGATGCAATCCCGTATGAACCTGCCCCACCGATCCAAAGCCGGCGCCAGCGATTCGAATCCATTCCGGAGATCAGATTCAGTTGTCACGCGCTGTCGCTCTCGAGCCGTCCGGCTATCCGGACATCGGTGTGCTCAGGTTCTGTTGCGATGATTGTTACAGCTTTACCCAGCGCGTCAGCCGGCACGACGATCTGGACGCGGTTCGTGAACCTCAGCTTTCTTGTGCGCAGTTGCGACTCGATCGCGCGCACGTCCTTGGCGACGGCATTGCGAGGGAAATTCGCGAGGCGAAGCGCTTTGTAGTATGCACGCCGCTCCGCTCTCTCAAGGAAGCGCTCAGCAAATACGCGGCCGGATATCGTGGCTTCGTTGCTCCTGAAGTAGCTCACCAGATGTGACTGTAGCGTCCACCGCTCAATCGAACCTTTCTTGCGTGTCTTCCGGATGTAATCCGAAGTGGTATCGAAAAAGACGCGATTGAGCAGTGTGGCGCTCTTGGTGATCGTGGTTCCAAGGAAGGAGCCGTAGAAGTATCGGGCCGGCTTCCCTTCGCCTTTGATGTTCATCATGTGGTCATAAACAACGATGAGGAAGTCTTCAGGGAACCGCTCTCGGCCGGAGCGTGCAGGGTCGTGCGGTTGGTGCTCGATGAACGCCCCAATCTTGAACAGCCGTTGTTGCTCTCCGAATACAATGTCCTTGATGAAGTCGAGTGAGACTACTTTCCCGCCGGCCTTCTTGCTGAAGGCGGATTCGCTTTCGGCTTTGATTATTCCGATCATGCGATGCGGCTGCGCGAAGTTGCCCGCTGTCGCCTGAAACACGACGAGCAGGCCGGATTTGATTGAGCCGAGATTCTGAACCGCTGTCAGCTTCTTCGCCAGGTCGCTCGATATCTGTAGGAAGTCCGCGTCGGTGCATTCGAACAGTCGCTTGGCCGCCTCAAATGCTGAGCCGCGCCCTGAATCCTCAAGCTCGACCTCCAAGCATCGGCTCTCGAGCCCAAGTGCCTCGGACACTCGGCGGGCAACCAGGTCCTTGCCGTTCTCATCCAGCGTGATCAGCGCTTCACTGAGCACCGGCTTACGTCCTTCAGCGATCTCGCTTTGGGTGAATACTTCGTGCGCGACTAGACGAGTAATCGTCAGATTCTCAATATTAGCCATGGGGTTCGGGGTTCCAAGGCAGGGGGGTGGCCTCTAGCGGTGAGCTTACACCTGGAGAGAGAGTCCGTAGAATAGGGTAATACCTGATCCGGAAACGGCGGCAACATTCCACCGCTTGGCTCTCTGCCATCCCGCCTGGCCGTTATACCACCCTCGTTATACCACCCGCGGGTCCGCTTTCTGAACCTCCTGAAAGTGTCCGAAAACAACCGCCTGCGATTTACCTATGGAAAGCGGACTTTCGGAAACCCGCGCCGCTCCCTGAAAACGTCAGATAACCGAGCCTCGGACCTTAAAAGGCAACTGCTCTACCGTTGAGCTATCGACCCCTCGCCGTGTTCGGCGAAAGCGTGGTATTTGGGCAATCCTCCGTGTCTCGGCAAGCGCAAGATTCACGGACCCGTCCGGACCGCACGACTTCGCGCGCGAACAAGCCCTCGATAGAACGTGTCATGCACTCCCGAAGTGGACCTCGCAGGTCGGGCGCGCTTGGTCCGGTTCGTGGCGCGCCCGGTCTTGTCGGCCGCAGGCGCGGCCTCGGAACCGAGCACGCGGAGAAAACCGATTCGCACTGGCGGCGGATTCGGAGAACCCGCCCCACCTGGGAGACACCGCGCAGCGAAGTTCATGACGGATTCTTGCGCGGTGCATGGGAAGCCGTGGACTCCACCGGCCTGCTCCCGGCTGAAGTGAAACCGGGCGCATCGCCTGGGCATTTCCGTCTCCGGTGGATCACCGAGGCTCGTTGCGACGTCGGTTGACCCGCGACGATCCCGGGGCTGGCCTCGGCTTGAGAATGCCGCTCCCGCGCTTGAGATCGCGCGTCCAATGGGTCTCCGCGCTCGTTTTCGGATTCCGTCGCCGCGGGCAAGCCGCAAAGGTCGCCGGAGTCGCGATCATGTCCCCATACCCCATGCGTTTCCGTTTTGTCGCCTTCATGTTGATTGCCGCCGTCATCGCGTCCGCCGGCCCGGCGGCCGAGCCGGCCCCGGAGGGTTGGTTCAACTGGCCGTCCGTCGAGCCCGCTGACGGGACCGCCCTCGACACGCGCACCTCCGAGACACTGCCCGCCGGTTCCCGCGGACGCGTGGCCGTGCGCGATGGCAGATTCGTCACCGGCGACGGCGAACCCATCCGATTCTGGGGCGCGAACATCAGCGCGGCCGAGGCGTTTCCCAGCGCCGAGGATGCCGAGTTCCTCGCGCGCCGCCTGGCCAAGGGTGGAGTGAATATCGTCCGGCTCCATCACCTCGACAACACCTGGGCGATCGATTCCGGCGGCAGTCTGTGGCCGAAGGACCGCGACTCCCGCGACCGGATCGATGCCGTCCAATTGAAGGTGCTCCATCGCCTCGTCGCCGCGCTCAAACGCCACGGCATCTACGTCAACCTGAACCTGAAGGTGTCGAAATCGCTCTCCACCGCCGACGGTTTCCCGCCGACGATCGCGGAGCTGCCGGGATTCCAGAAACGGGTCGATATTTTCCAGCGCCGCATGATCGACCTCCAGAAGGACTATGCGCGGCAGCTTTTGACTCCAGAAAACCCCTACACCGGTTTCTCGCTCGCCGCCGACCCCGCCGTGGCCGTGGTCGAGATCAACAACGAGAATTCACTCCTCGGCTACTGGACGCGCGACCTCGGCCGCGGTCTTCACCGGCTGCCCGAACCTTTCCGCTCCGAACTCCAGGGGCTGTGGAACACATGGCTTGCACGCCGCTATGCCGACGACGAGGCCTTGCGCCGGACCTGGGTCGACCCTCAGGCGGGCGAGGCGCCCGCGTCGCTCGTCCGCGCCGATGCGGCGTGGTCCACGAAGCTGCGCCCCGGCACCGAGGCCCGCCTCGGGACCGATGGCGATGCGCGTTCGCTGCGGATCTCGATCGAGCGGTCCTCGGGCATCCCCTGGCACGCGCAGTTTTCCCTCCGCGGCCTGACCATCGAGGAAGGCCATCCCTACACGGTCGAGTTCGAGGCCCGTGCCGATCGTGAGCGATCGCTCGAAGTCGGGGTCGGCCTCGACGGCGACGCACGACCGGGTGAGGAATGGCGCAGCTTCGGTCTGCTCGATCCCTCCACGATCGGCACGGCCTGGCACCCGGTCCGCCTCGTGTTTGCCGCGCATTCCGTCGCGGACGATCCCGCCGCGTTGAGCCTCAATGCCGCCGCCGCTCCCGGCTGGATCGAGATCCGCGGCTTGCGCCTCACGAAGGGTGCCCACGGTGCGGGCCTGCAGGCCGGGCAGTCGCCTCGTGCCGGATCCGTGCCCATCCCCGTCGCCTTCTCGGCCCGCCAGTGGGCGGACTGGATACATTTCCTCGCCGATACGGAGCGGGCGTTTGCCGACGAGATGCGCGCGCTGCTTCGGGACGAGATCGGCGTCAGGGCGCCCATCGCGTGTTCACAGATCGACTACGGCGGCCTCACCGGGCTCTGGCGGGAGCAGCCTATGGATTTTGCGGATGCGCACATTTACTGGCAGCATCCCGATTTCGCCGCCGGTGCCGACTGGGACGCCGCCCGGTGGTCGATTGTGAACTCGCCTCAGATTGCCGGGTTCTCGCCGCGGAGTTTTGCCGCTCTCGGCGTGCTCGCCTTCACGCGCGTGGCCGGCAAGCCCTTTTCCGTGAGCGAATACGACCATGCCGCCCCGAGTGACTTCGCGTGCGAGATGTACGCCACGCTGGCGACGTTCGCATGCCGCCAGGATTGGGACGCCGTCTACCCGTTCGCGATAGCCGAGTACGGCTCGCGCAATCCCGACGGCGCGCTGAGCAACTTCTTCGACCAGATCAATCATCCGGCGAAATGGGCCTTCGCACCGTTCGCCACCCGCGTGTTCCGGCGCGGGCTGGTCGCGCCGGCGGAGTCCTCGGCCGTCCTTCATCTCGCCTCTCCGGTCTGGCAGGAGCAGCCCCACGCGGACCTGCTCTGGCGCAAGCTCCTTCCCGCCGGGCCGATTCCGTTTCTCGATCAGCGCCTGGGCGTGAGCGACCGACATGCCGCCGCGGATACGCAGGCGAGGGTTGCACGCGAGGGCAACGTCCGCCCCGGCCCGGTGTCCGTCATCGATGGCGACGCGGGGAGGCTCTATATCGTCGCGGCGCCCGCCGCTGCGGCCATTGTTGGCGCGATCGGCGGTGCGTCGGCCGACGCCGGTGCCTTGCACGTGACGTGCCGGGATTTCGGCCGCGGGTTCGCCGCCATCACGGCCATCGCACTCGACGACGCGCCTCTCGCCAGGTCCGCACGCGTGCTCGTGACGCTCGCCGCTCGTGGCGAAAACACGGGGATGACCTGGAACAAAGACCGGACGTCGGTCGGCGCGGGGTGGGGCCGGGCACCCACGATCGCTGAACGCGTGCCCGCCACGGTGACACTCGAAGGCGACGGCGCGCGCACGGTGTATGCACTCGCTCCCGACGGCACGCGTACGCGCCGCGTGGTGACAGAAGCGGTCGGGGGTGGGGTCCGCTTCTCCGTTTCGCCCGAGGATGCGACCCTGCACTACGAGATCGTCACCGGCTCGGGCGGCTCCACGCCGTAGGGTTCGCCCAGCAGCCTGCACACGACAATCAGCGACCTGGATCGCGCCGGCTCGATCGCGGAACTGACCGCGTGCGGCGACGCGTCAACCCCCGGCACGATGGGCAAGAACCGGTACCCGGGCGGCGGGTTGCCGGATGCGCGCCGAGCAAGACGCGTCGGGGCGCGGCGTGTTCGGGGTTCGCGGGTTGAAGGCGCGCTTCGACGCGGTCGGTTCAGCGGCAAGCGATGAGCGTTCGGGCGGATCAGTGGCTCGGGTGTCGTTGCGGGGCCGGAAATGATGCGTTCATGGTCGCGGCTTGAAAGCGGGCCGGAGTCGGTCGTTGTCCCTTTCGCGCCATCTTCGGGATGGCGCTGACGTTGACGCCATGAATGCCTTTTGCCGAGAACTCATCCGAGACCTGCGCGCCATGCCGCGGGGCCTCTGGGTGCTCGTGGGCGGGCAGTTCATCAATCGGTTCGGCAGCTTCGTCATGCCGTTTCTCTCGCTTTATCTCGCGGGCCGAGGTCTCGGCATGGGTGAGATCGCCTCGATCCTCGCTGCCATCTCGGTCGGACACCTCGTCGCCCCGTTTGTATCCGGATACCTCACCGACGCGATCGGTCGCCGCGATACGATCGTGATCTCGCTTGCGGGCGGCGCGGTCTCGCTCCTCGGGCTCTACTTTGCCGAGGGCTACCCGCAGATCGTAATCGTCGCGACGCTCTATGGTTTCCTTTCTTCAATGTTCGCGCCGCCGGCCAATGCGCTCATCAGCGACCTCGTGCCGTCCGAGTTGCGCGTGACCGCCTTCGCACTCCTGCGCCTGGCGATCAACGCCGGATTTGCCGCCGGTCCGGCCGTCGCGGGACTGTTGTTCACACGTGCGCCGGTGCTGATATTCGTCGGCGACGCACTCACGACGCTCATCTTCGCCGGGCTCGCGTGGGCCCTGCTTCCCCACGGGTTGCGCACGGTGCAGGGCCGCGTGACGTCCGCGCGGGTGGTCGCCCGCAGCTGGGTGGAGGCCACCCGCGATGTGTTGGCAAATGGCGCGTTCCTGCAACTGCTGGGCGGCTCACTCCTGATGGCCGTGGCTTTCCAACAGGTCTTCACGGTGCTCGCCCTCGATGCGACAGCACGCGGGCTCGACCCTGTGGCCTACGGGATTTTGATGGGCACCAATGGCTTGTTCATCGCGTTCGCAGAGTTGCCGCTCTCGCACTGGGTCAAACGCTTCCGGCCACAGGTCGTCCTTCGCGTGGGCTACGCCCTGATCGCGGTGGGTTGCGCGAGTTTCGCGTTCGCGCGGTCGCTCCCGGGATTTGTGGCGGCCATGGCCGTGTTCACTTTCGGGGAAATGCTTTCGCTGCCGGTGGCGGCTGGATACACGTCGCAGCTCGCGCCGGCGCGCTTTCGCGGTCGCTACTTCGGGTGGTCGACGGTGGTGTGGAGCATCGCCGGCATGGCCGGCAGCACTGGCGTCTGGTTTTACGGCCGGGTGGGGGATGTCTGGTGGCTGTGGTCAGGTGCGGTCGCCCTGCTCGGTTCCGTCGTGATGTGCGTCCGTCGACCCGCTCGGGAGGACATCTCGGAGCCCGCCTCGGCGTCGGCCCGGGGATAGGCCCGCTCGCTCGCGCACGCTTGCCGCCAGGGCGGGCGTGCGCCGGCCGCGCTGACGCTGCGGCCATCCTTGCCACAACGCCGGATTTCAGTCGTTGTCGTGCGAAGTCATGACTCCGGTAAATTCCAGCCGCGCGTCGGCGCCCGGCACGATTCTGGTGGTTGATGACACCCCTGCGACCCTGCACCTCGTCGCGTCCCAGCTCCAATCATCGGGCTACGCTGTGGAACTCGCCGAGGACGGTGACGATGCGCTCGAGCGCGCACGCGAGGTGCAGCCCGACCTGATCCTTCTCGACATCGTGCTGCCCGGCATCGACGGCATCACGGTCTGCCGGCGGCTCAAGGACGATGTAACCACGGCGTCAATACCCGTGATCTTCCTCACGTCGCTCGACCAGCCCGAGACGATGATCTCCGGTTTCGCCGCGGGCGGCGTGGACTTCCTCACCAAACCCGTGCACCCCGAGGAGCTTCGTGCACGCGTGCGCACACACGTGGCCCTGCGCCGGCTCCAGGAGGACCTCGAGACGCGCGTGCGCGAACGCACCGCGGAACTGGGGCGCGCCAACCAGCAGCTGCGCGACGAGGCGGAGGGCCGCGAGCGCACCCAGGCCACGCTTCGCGCCAGCGAGGAACGGTATCGGGAACTTTACGAGAACAACCCGGCGATGTATTTCACCGTCGGCTCCACCGGGCGCATCCTCTCCGTCAACCGTTTCGGCGCCGAACAGCTCGGCTACACCTCGGAGGAACTTGTCGGTCGCCCCGTCGTCGAGTTGTTTCACCCCGAGGATCGCGCGGCCGCCGCCCGCCAGCTGGGGACCTGCGCGTCCGAGCCGGGTCGTCTCTTCACGTGGGAGCTCCGCAAGATCCGTCACGACGGCAGCAGCTTCTGGGTGAAGGAACTCGCGCGCGCCGTCATCCGCCCCGGAGGTCCGGTCGTGTTCATCGTGTGCGAGGACATCACCAGCCGGCGGACACTCGAGTCGCAGTTGCGCCAGTCGCAGCGCATGGACGCCTTCGGCCAGCTCGCCGGCGGCGTCGCCCACGATTTCAACAACGTCCTCTCCGTCATCCTCGGTCAGGCTGAACTCGCGCTCGATGCGCCCCCGTCGTCCAACTCGCGGACGGATGCCCTCCGCGAGATTCGCGAGGCATCGCTGCGGGCGCGCAACCTCACGCGCCAGCTGCTCGTCTTCAGCAGACGACAGGAAATGCAGTTCGCACCCGTTGACCTTAATGCGATGGTAACTGATGTCGCCGGCCTCCTCGGCCGCGTCATCGGCGAGCACATCACACTCGAACTCGATCTCTGCCCCGAGGGAGTGTCCGTCCACGGCGATGCGGCCATGCTTGGTCAGGTCATTCTCAACATGGCGGTCAACGCGCGCGACGCCATGCCCACCGGCGGTCGCCTGACGATTTCCACAGCCCGCACTACGCTCGTCGGCGATGCCCCGGGCCGCCCCATGCGCGGCCCTCCCGGCGAGTATGTCGTGCTCACCTGCGCCGACTCCGGTTCAGGCATCGCACCCGAGATCCTCGGCCGCATCTTCGAGCCGTTCTTCACCACCAAGGACGTGGGGCAGGGGACCGGCCTCGGCCTCGCCACTTCGCTCAGCATCGTCCAGCAACATCACGGATGGATCGAGGTCGAGAGCACACCCGCCCAGGGCACCCGTTTCCACATCCACCTTCCGCGCCGTCTCGAGCCCGCAGCGCGCCCGGCCACCGCCAGTCCGCCCGCTCCCGTCGCGCCCGGCAGCGAGGGCACGGTGCTCCTCGTCGAGGATGAGACCAGTGTTCGCCGCGTGGCCAAGCGCACCCTCGAGCGCCTCGGGTATTCCGTCATCGAGGCCTCTGACGGGGAGGAGGCATTGGAAGCCTGGGCGGAAAACCGCGACGGCATTGACCTGGTCCTCACGGACATCGTCATGCCGGGGCGGATTTCCGGCCGGGCACTCGCCCGCAAACTTCGCGAGGAATCACCGGGCCAGCGCGTGGCCCTCATGACGGGCTACGATCCCGAAGTGCTCGCCCAAAAACTCAACGATCAGGATCGCGACCTCCCGCACATCCAAAAGCCGTTCACAGTCGACGCGCTCTCCGACTTCGTCCGCGAAACACTCGCCCGCGCATAACCCCCGCGTTTTCCGCAGGAAAAGCGCGCTTGGGTCCCGCGTTTTCCGCAGGAAAAGCGCGTCTGGGTCCCGCGTTTTCCGCAGGAAAAGCGCGTCTGGGTCCCCCGCGTTTTCCGCAGGAAAAGCGCGTCTGGGTCCCCCGCGTTTTCCGCAGGAAAAGCGCGTCTGCCCCGCCACTCCCCACGCGAGGCGCGTGAAGGCCCCTTATCCCGCAGGGGAGTCGCACGGTTCCCGCGCCTCCCCCGCGCCTGCGCCGCAATCGCTAGGGCTGGAAGTTGACCGGGACCACGGCACCCTCGGGCGACTGCGTCGCCTGAGCGCCGTTTTTCGGGGCAAAGCCGGCACGCAGGATGGCCTGGAGCTTGCGGTTCTGCTCGGCCACCCGGGCGTCGAGCGGGCTCGTCGAAGCCGGCGCGATCCGCGACGCGTCGAGTGATGGCAGCGAACTCAGGACGAACTCGGGGTCACCAAAGGAAGGCGCCCGACTGCCGGAGCCGAGGGAGAACGGGTCGACGAAACTCTCCCTGGACTGAAGCACCAGCGAGTCGCCCCGGGCCGGGCCGGCAAAGGGCGCCGCATAGGAACTCGGCGCCGGAGCGGCGGCCGCGATCACGGACACCGCCTCGACTGTCGGAACGCTCACACCCGACGACTCGGCGGTCTGCACCTGCGACTCCGACGGGCCGACGTGCGGCATCGACCAGAATGCGAGCGCGACCGCCAGGCAGGCGGCCATGGCGCCACTCGTCCAGAATAGGACGCGACGAAAGGGCGGACCGGGCACGCGGCCCGGTAGCGCCACGGCGGCGCGTACGCGGCCAGCGGCACCGACCACCGGCTGGGATCGGGTGCTGGCTGCGGCGGTTCGAAACTGAGCGTAAACGAGACGAGTGGCTGCCTGCATGCGGCAATACTCGTCATAGATGCGACGGCGGCCGGGGTCGTTTTCGATCTCGCGCTCCACCTCGCGGGCTTCGATCGGAGACGCCTCCCCGTCGACGTAGAGGTTCAGCAGCTGGATGAATGTCTTGTGGTTCATAGGGTTTCCCCACCGAGTTTCTCGCGCAGGCTCTCGCGCGCGCGGGCGATGCGGCTTTTGACCGTACCCACGCTTATCTTCAGGATATCCGCGATCTCCTCATAGGACAGGTTCTGCACATTGCGCAGGATGAGGATCTCGCGGTGTTTTTCGCTGAGTTGCTCCATGCCCGCCGAGACGCGATCGACAAATTCCTGGGTAACGGTCGCGTCCTCGGGACTCACCACCTCGGCTGGGAAAACGTCCGCCAGGGTGGTCTCGGAATCCGCGCCCAAGGGGGCCTCAAACGAGATCGAACGATCGCGTTTGCGGCGCCACCAATACCAATACCGGTTGCGGGCGAGGTTCGTTGCGATCTGGTAGAGCCAGGTCGAGAACGACGACTCGCCGCGGAAGCTGCCGAGGGCGCGGTGGGCCCGGATGAATGCGTCCTGCGTCACTTCCTCCGCATCTTGCTGGTTGCGGAGCAACTGGTTGACCATCCCGTAGATACGGTCCCAGTAACGCGTGACCATTTCGTCGAACGCACCCTGATCGCCCGCCTTGAAGCGGTCGACGAGGATACGATCGATGGCAACTTCCTGCGCTTTGGAGGACATGGATTCCGCCTCCTTTGGACGCGAGAATGGATCGAGAGTTCCCAAGGATCGCTGCGATTGAAGGGTTTGTGAGGGAAGACCGGCTGAAGCACCCATAGAATCCCGAGATGGTGGAATGTCAAAATGAGCCAAGCCCCATGACCGGGCCGGCATTTTGGACGCCGAGGACATCAGTCGGATTCATTTGTTCGCCAAATTCCGCCCCGCCCCCCAGTCCCCGGTCCCGTGGTCCAGTTGTCCGTAGTCCTGTAGTCCCCTTTCCCCCGCGGTCCAGTTGTCCAGTGGTCCTGTAGTCCCCTTTCCCCCGTGGTCCCGTTGTCCCTCGTCAGCCGATAACCGATAACCAATAACCAATAACCGTTAACCCTGGAACCCGTGGTCCAGTTGTCCAGTTGTCCTGTGGTCCTGTAGTCCCTTCCCCCTGTAATCCCTTTCCCCCGCCGTGCCCAGCTGCCATCGAAAAAGCGCGCAAGGATGAAGTCCCCGGTTGACCGGTGCTCGCGGGCGTCGACATACTGAGTTGACCGGTTCCCCCTGACCGGTCCGAACCACCATCCATCGTGCACCTCCCCTGGGCACATGGC
>JAEWQP010000034.1 GCA_023399155.1 Verrucomicrobiota bacterium
GGATACTGAGCGCCTGCGTATCCTCGTCGCTGGCACCGGTGATGCCGTCGCTGTCGGCCACGCGGACGGTGAACGTGCTGGTGCCGGTGCCCGTCGGCGTGCCGGAGATGACGCCCCCGGACGACAGATTAAGACCGGCCGGCAGCGCGCCGGAGGCCAGGCTCCAGGTGAGTGCGCCATTGCCGCCGCTGGCCTGCAGGGCTTGCGAGTAGGCGCTGCCCTGCGTCGCCGCGGGCAGGCTCGTCGTGGTGATGGCCGGGACCGAGTTACCAGCCGCCAGGGTGAAGCCGGCACGGAAGTAGTTGTTGACCGTGCCAGCGCGATAGTTGGCCGGATAGGACCGCGGCGCGCCGAGCCAGGCCGCGCGAGCCTGGGCGAGAAACGCCAGATTGTCGCCGGACGAGCCGATCGATGTGAGGTAGCTCGAGAGCGTGCGGCTTCCATCGACGAACGTGACGGGCTGACCCGTGCTGAGGTTCACGCCGTTGACGATGTTGTTCGACAACGTATAGGAGCCTGGATCCTGATTCTGGATACCGATCCCCCAGTTCCGGATGATATTGTTGCTGATAAGGATGGGCTGCGATCCGGAACCTGCGTTGAGACGAATTGCGAACGGGTTGGCAGTGCTCACTTCGTCCAGCAGGATATTGCCTTCGTAGAAGCCCTCGGGCATGCGGTGCACTTCGATGCCCCAGCCGCGGGCCCCCGCGTCGCTGCCGCTCCAGACGGTGGGCGCGATGTCGTCGCCCGCGACCAGCACGTTGTCGATCACCACGTTGTCCGGGTCTTCATCCTGCGCGGTGGACGCCTCGGAGAACAGTCCCACCGGATTCAGGATGAACAGGTTGTTCTCGACGTAGTTTCCGGCGCGGGCCTGGAGACCGCCGGCAGCTGCGCGCGAGACGAGGTTGTCCCGCACTGTCGTGTTCCGGCTCCCGTTCTGCAGGTAGATGTTGTGGCTATAGATGGAGCGTCCGTTGCCCGCGAGGCTACCGTCGGCATTCTGGTTCCAGCCATTGCGATCGAAGAAGCATTCCTCGATCACCAGGTTCTGCACCCAGGCACTGTAGATGCCCTGGGAGCGGTCCGCATGAGCGGTCGAGGCGGTGCCATCGTTGGCATCCCAGACCGCGCAGCGTCGCACATCGACGTTCGGAAGCCTCGTGCCGCTATTGATTCCCTGGATGACGAGATTCTCCTGGCCGTTTCGAAACACACAATCCTCGAGCAGGATGTTGCCGGCACTGCTGTTGATCGCCGCACTGAAGATCACCTTGAACTCAGCGGAGAAATTGACCCAGAACGAGGAGGTGGGATCGCGGCGCCGGTAATGGACATCCAGGCCCACAAGCGCGATGTGTGCGGAGACGCCATAGAAATCCCAGTTTGCCGCGGTCAGCAGGGGTCTGTTGCCGTTGGTGCCGTAGTGGGTGAACACCCATCGTTCCGTGGCATTCCGTCCTCCCTTGCTATTGCCGCCGAACGTGAATGAATCGGTGAACGTGTCGCCGCGCCGGAAGATTATCCAGTCAGGATAGCCGGCGCGCATCTGCGCGTAGGCCGCCGCCAGCGTGCTGTAGGCATTCACGGAAATCGAGGGACTGCGCGGATTCGTGCCCACCTGCGCGACCGAGTAGGTTTGTGCGGTGGAGTCGTTGCCTGCCGCGCTGACGTAGATCAGCCGCGAGTCGGACGACGGGTTGATGATGCTCCAGCCACTGGAGTCGAGAGGGTAGCTTTGCGCCAGCGCGGCGGCGGGGAGGAGGAGCCAGAGTATCCAGACCAGCGGATGCGGGCATCCGCGCGACTGTCGATATGGGTTTACGACTGTCTTTACTTTCATGTCCTGTAGTTCCTGTGATGAGACGTCGGAGCGATTCCGGCGTCGAGGTTTCCGGGGTGACCGGTGCGGTGGACGGACCAGCGGAGAAACCGACGAGACGGGCTGGCTCCGGTGATCGGGCATGGGGCATCGGCAGCATCAGCCGCCGAAATGCCCGCGAAGCAACCACCCGAGTTGTTCATCCCGATGAAGTCAGATTGCCTGGCGACGAACGGGTGTTCCTCTCCGAGTTCAGCCCGGAGACTTGAGCTGGGCTTTGCCGTGATCGCGCGGGAGTGCCAGGGGTATCAGCCAGGAGCGCATCCGGCCGAGGGTACAGCTAGTCCGGAACGGGGTCGCTCGTGAGGCGCAGCCCCAGAGGGCGTTCGTCAGAGCGATGCGATCACGACGATCTTCACTTGGGCTTTCGGTGCAGCCCGGGACCTTGCGGAGCGTGCTGCCCCGATTGCTCGTTCACATGCGGTTCCCGAATCTGCGGGTCCGCGCGCCAAATGCGGTACGTCCTCACCACGACAAGCGCCGAAAATGACGTCAGGGTGAGACCGACCAGCGCGACCGGCAGGTGTCCCCATCTCGTGTTCTTGATGAAGGCCGTTACATCATCGCGAGGGGCGCTTCCGCCGAGCATCAGAACCAGCGGCAGCACCAGCCAGGCGAGGGACTGGCAAACCATGGGAAGGAGAAGGAGCGCCGTGACTATGAGAGGAGAGTCTCGACGTATGACGCGTTGGAGCAGGAGGAACCCGAGCAGCCCGACTGAGACCGACGCCAGCATGCCGCCGATGTTCACCGCGGCGCGCCATTCCGGGGCGATGGTGCCGTGCCATTGCACATGCGGTCGGCCAAGGAGAAACCAAGGCTGGATGCGCACGACCTCGAGCCCGGCGAACTTGGCAACCGCGGCGTGCCCGATCTCATGAACTGCGCCGGAGAGCAGGGCGCCGGCAAACGCACATGCGCACAGGGGGACGATAAGTTTCGTACTGGCCATGTTGAGAATTGCGCCTCGCCCAGGGCCGATCGGGCGAACGGCGACTATGCTACGAGTCGGGACGGGCTCTCCTCCCTATTTGGCAGCCCCCGACCGGGTCTGCGTGGGAACAGTAATCCAGTCGGGATAACTCGACGCTGTGGGAGAGATGCTCTCCGGACCGGGACAAGCGTTGGCTTTCGCCTCCTCGGATCGCAGCAGATTCCGCATGGCGTGGAGCATCCCGATGTACGCCGGGTTCTCCGCGAGATTGTACCATTCGTCGGGATCGTTCTCGAGATGGTAGAGCTCTTCGAACCCGTCGCCATACCACATGTAGCTCCAGCCGTCCGTGCGCACCGCTTTCGTGTGATCGCCGGGGATGTTGTAGTTGGTGCCACTGCGGCTCGCGACCTGGGTGGGCTCCGTGCTTTCCCAGGCGGCGCAGAATGCTGCGTAGTCCGGAAATGGATTCCGCATCCATGAGAAACACACCTCGGCGTAGGTGGCGTCGCGGAAGGAGGACGCTTCGCCTCGGAGCAGCGGCGCAAATGACCTTCCCTGACAGACGGGAGGCACCTCCAGTCCGGCGAGATCCAGCAAGGTCGGCATGAAGTCGGTATGCTCAGTGAACGTGTAGTCGACGGTTTGAGGCTTCAGTGCGCCGGGCCAGTTGATCACGGCGGGCACGTGCAGGAGGTCCTCGTAAAGCACCAGGTCCTTCTTGCAGAGCCCGTGGTGCCAGCAAAAGTCACCATGGTCCGAGGTGAACAGGATGAGGGTGCGGTCGGCGTCGGGTCGCTCTCGGAGAACTCCCAGGATTCGCCCGATCTGCTCATCGACAAACGTCACCATGCTTGCATACACCGAAAGGTAGTGTCGCTTTTCCGCGTCTGTGGCGCGGTCGGCTCGTTGCGCCTGGTGCTTGATGCGCAGTCGACCGGGCTTGCCCGCGAAGATGTCCCCTTGCGGCAAGGGTGGCACACGCATGGATCCGGCCGGATACATCTCCGCAAAGCGCCGCGGCGCGAGGTGCGGAACATGAGGATCGAAGAACGAGGCCACGGTACACCAGGGGCGATCCGTCGGAGCCCGGTCCAAGGTCGAGATCACATCCGTCGCAATGACGCCGCTCGTCGTGACTTCGTCTGGGAAATCATGGAAACAGGCCGAGGCGAAGCTGCCGTGCGTGGACAGGCGCGCGAGCATCTCCCGTTCGAGGGCGATGTATCTTGCGCGGTGCGGATCACCGCGGTCGACGAACTCCGGATCGGAGAAATGCTGGAAGTTCGCGGTCATTTCCTCGGCGGACAGGAGATGATTCTTGCCGTGATAGGAGAGCCAGAAACCCGCCTTCTGAAGTACCTTGAACAGGTGGATCTCCGTGTTCGGGATGCGGACGAAGTTCTCCATCACCCCGTGAGCGCGAGGGTACCGGCCGGTGAACAGCGTGCTGCGGGAAGGCACGCAAACCGGGGCCTGCGCGTAGTGCTTCTGCAGATTCACGCCTGAAGCTGCGAGGCTGTCGATATGCGGCGTGCGAGGTGAACCGCCGTTTGCAGACAACGCGTCGTAGCGTTGCTGATCGGTCAGGATGATGAGCAGGTTCGGTGGTTCGATCCGGGATGGCATCTGGGGTGAGGGACCGAGGATTGCGGTTCTCAAGGGCGTCAACAATCGCCCGGGTGTTCATCCGCATGAATGTCGGCGGATCACCGGTTTCGAGCGCGTCGTTGACTTGGCGGGCGCGCCGATGAGATTGGTCCGCCTTGACTGGTTTCCGGCACAGACTCTCGCCGCTCATCTGCTTGAATGGGCCTCGGCTTGATCCTGTCCTCGGATCGTGGCGACGTGGCGGTCTGCGTGGCTCCGTGAACTTCGCAGCCCCATGCATCTCCCCCGGATACTGACCCAGCAACCCCGGGCCTCTTGGTGGGCTGTGGCGGTGATCCTGCTGCCGTGGTTCATGTACAGCCTGCATACGGAGATCAGCCGCGCCGCCATCACCTTCAGCCTCCGGAAGTACACCGACGACCCCCGCATCATCGGGTTTGTCGGCAGCCTGAACTACGGATGCGGACTGATGATCGGTTCGTTCGTCTCGCTGATGAGCGACCGCATCTGGACGCGGTGGGGCCGACGGCGGCCGTTCATGATCATCGGCTGCCTTGGGGCCGGCCTGATGGCGCTCAGCATCCCCCATGCGGGAACGTTCTGGATTCTGGCTGGGCTGATACTGGCCTATCAGACGCTGTATGATTTCAACACGACACTCGAGCCGCTCACGATGGAGGTCATTCCCGATCCGCAACGCGGACGCGCTGGAGCCATCCGACAGTGGTTGATCGCCGGCGCGTCGGTATCGTTTCTATACCTGCTCATTGGCCGGTTCGACGAACGTTACGAGTTGCCGGGCGGGCTGGTGCTGACGGGGGAGACGGTGATCTACACCGTGCACGCGGGTGTGATTTTTGGTGTCGCCCTGCTTATCTGGTTGGGTGTCGAGGAGGTCAGGCCGCCCGGCGCGGAGGTTTTTCGGATTCGAGATCTGCCGGTGTGGCAGGTGCTCAAGGGCTTGTTCACCCGCGACCTGCTGCCGCTCTTCGGATTGGCCTTTGTGATGGTCAACGTGTGGATCGGTCTCGAACAGTTTGAGGCGCTCCTCATCACCGAGCAGTGGGGCTTTTCGAAGTCCGACTACGGACGAGCGCTCAGCTACGGGGTTCTCGTAACGGTGGCCGTCGTTCCGTTCGCCGGCTTGATTTCTGATCGCATGGACCGCCTGGTGGCGCTCAAGGCCGGACTGGTCATGGTGCTCGGGCTCAAGGGCCTGTTCTATGTTTACGCGGAGTATGTCGCACCGGGTGGAGTGCCTCCATTCGTCGCCGTGGTGGGTATGGGGCTCATCCGAGGCGCGGTTGCCAGTTTCGTGGCGGTGGCGGCGGTGCCACTGATTTTCGAATACGTGGAGACGAACCGGCTGGGAGCACTCTCGTGCGGGATGGGCATGGTGTTTGGCCTGTCCAATTTTATCCAGACGAACACCATGGGCGTATGGATCTCCTTCAGTTCCCGCTGGCTCTATGGCCTGCCTGAGGGGCAATACAACTACATGGCCGCCTACCACTATCTGTTTGTGATGGGCATCGCGGGCTTTGCCTACCTCGCGCTCTTTTCACATTGGGATCGCACGGGGCGCGTTCTTCGAGTCGCCAGGGCCCGGGCGGGCTGCGCGGCGGTGAACACCCGAACTTCCAGGTCATCGGGTTGAATAGCGTGTCGCCTTGCTGGATGCCCGCGGGATGTGAGAGTGAGGCGCGACGGCCACAGGCTCGATCGAAATCTCATGCCGGGATCCCCCAACGTATTGTCCTCGACGACCTGTGCAGCCAGGTGCGCGCACCGTTGGTCGCATGTGCTGCTGTGGGTCTGTGTGGTCGGCCTGGCCGGCCCTGTCGGGGCAGGGCAGGCGATCCGGGTGCTGACCGTAGGCAATAGTTTCGCGGAGAATGCGACGGAGTTCCTCCCGGAGTTGGCTCGAAGCCGAGGTGTCGCCCTCACTGTCCGGCAGGCGAACATCGGCGGGTCGGACCTCGCCCGGCACGCCCGTCATCTTCAGGCGTCGCTGGAGAACACGAACGATCCGGATGGCAGGCCGTACATGGAGGGCAGCGATCCTGAACGGACGCGCCACAGCCTCGTTGAGATCCTGGGGGCGGGGCCCTGGGATTTTGTGACACTCAATCAGTTCAGCGGCTTCAGTCACAGGCCGGAGACCTACGAGCCTCATGTCGGTCAACTCATCGCTGCCATCCGTTTGCATGCGCCCACAGCGAGGATCGTCGTGCTTCAGACGTGGGCCTACCGGAGCGATCATCCCCTTTTCCTTCCTGCCCAACGCGAACTGCAAAGTGCGTATGAGCGCGTGGTGTGGGAACGAAGCCGTGACACCGTGCACGCTCCCGGGACGCTTACCCAGCGGGCGATGCATGAACAACTGCGGTCGGCCTACGATCAGGTGGCCGCGCGATACGGGGTCCTGCTGGTGCCTGTGGGCGACGCGTTTCAAATGGCCCGTGCCACGTCCGAATGGCGCTTCACGCATCCGGATCCGGATTTCGACTACGTGAACCCGGCCCCGGGATCGTTGCCACGCCAGAAGGGCAGTCTCATCGGCGGTTGGTTCTGGCTTGCCGATCGTCAGAGCGGGGAGATGTCGCTCGCTCTCGATGCGAAGCATGCGAATGTGGCAGGAAAGTACCTCGGTGCCTGCGTATTCTTCGAAGCGCTGACGGGCGTGGATGTGCGTGAGGCTGCGTGGCATCCCGATCGCCTGTCCACGGCCGAGGCAGGATCGCTTCGTGAGATCGCGCACGCGGCTGTGGTCGCACGAAGAGATGCGGAAACTCTCACCTTTACCGAAACCGCGCCGGATCGCCGGGAAGACATCCTCTCCGACGCCGCGACTTCGAGGTACTGATCGGGGGAGGTGCGCCAAACGCTCCCCCGCTTCGCCTGCCGTCACCGTGGCGGCGCCACGGCTCCTTGGGGTTTCCTATGGTCCGGGGTGGCGGGAGAAGCACGCTCGTTTTTGGGTCGCGCGCATCTCATGATGATGCCTCGCGACAGATCCGGATGATCGGCGCATCGACGCGCTCCCCGCTTCCACGACCATGGCACAGTCAAACGTAACGCATCCCCACGCCTACGGCTTCCGCCAATGGATCGGGTTGATCCTCGGCCCGGCCGCGGCACTTGTCACGCTGCTGTGCGATCCACCGGCAGGGTTGACGCCGGAAGGATGGCGCACCGCCGGAGCGGCGGCCCTCATGGCAGTCTGGTGGATCTGCGAGTCGGTGCCGATTCCGGTCACGGCTCTCCTTCCGCTTGTGATCTTTCCCGTCCTCGGCTTGGGGCCGATTCAGGACGTCGCCGAGTCATACGCGAACCCTCTGGTCTTTCTCTTCCTGGGAGGGTTTATCGTTTCGCTGGCGATGCAGCGCTGGAACCTCCACCGCCGTGTCGCCCTCGGTCTGGTCGCGACGATGGGCACGCGTCCGGATCGTATCGTGGGGGGATTTATCCTCGCGACGGCCCTCGTCAGTATGTGGGTTAGCAATACGGCCACGGCCCTGATGATGCTGCCCATCGCGATCTCCGTGGTGAATCTGGCCCGGGACGGCGAGAGTACCGGCTGCGGCCCGGGGAGTGACTTCGGCCCCGCATTGATGCTTGCCGTGGCCTACGGCGCGACGGCTGGCGGGATGGCCACGCTCATCGGCACGCCGCCCAATGCGCTGTTGGCCGGTTACCTGAACCGAGTCTATGGATACGAACTCGGCTTTGGGCGGTGGATGTTGATCGGGGTGCCCGTGACCCTGGTGACGTTACCTTTGGTCTATCTTGTCCTGACCCGGATTGCATTCCGCTTGGGTCGCGAACCGTTGCACGGCATGGGCCGGTTGATCAGCGGGGAACGTGCTGGCCTCGGTCCGTTTTCACGCGGGGAGATGTTCGTGATGTGCGTCTTCGTGCTGACCGCGCTCGGATGGATTTTTCGGCCGATGGTTGACGGGTGGTTGCCGATGATGTCGGACACAACGATTGCCATGGCCGGAGCCGTGGTCCTTTTCCTCCTTCCCGTCGACCTTCGTCGGGGCGAGTTCGTCATGACCTGGGAGGCGACCAAGGGATTGCCGTGGGACGTGCTCCTGTTGTTTGGCGGAGGTCTCAGCCTGGCCGGCATGATCCAGGCCCACGGGTTGTCTGCCTACCTGGGGTCCCTTTGCGCGGCGTTCGGGGATGGCCCGGTGCTGCTGACCATGGCTGCGATCTGCTTTGGCATCCTGATGCTGACGGAGTTGACCAGCAACACCGCCACGGCTGCGACATTTCTGCCGATCGTCGGCGCGGTCGCAATCAGTCTCGACCAGGATCCGCTGCTGTTCCTCATACCGACGGCGCTTGCGGCCAACTGCTCGTTCATGATGCCCGTTGGTACCCCGCCCAATGCCATCGTCTTCGGCAGCGGGGTCCTCCGGATACCTCAGATGGCATACGCGGGAATCTGGCTGAATGTGATCCTGGTGCCCGTGGTCGTGTTGTTGGTCGTTTTCCTGGGGTCCTGGGTGTTTGGCATCCAGTTCGATGTGGTGCCTGACTGGGTACGATCTCGTCCGGAATGATGACGGCGCCCGCAGGATTACGCTGCGGGACGCGATCGGGACGGCGAACCGCGGTATCATCGGGTTGAACCATGGGGCTTCTTGCGCGGTGGCGGGGTCCGCGCACGCTGCCCGGCTCCATGGCATTGGACCCAGGTGATGACGCTTCCGTTCTCGGCCGATTCGTTGGGAAGGACGGATTCGGCGTCCATGCAGCCTCCCAATATCGGACGCTGATTCGCGTCCTCGACGCTGCTCCCGGGCTGCTACCGCGGTCGCACCGGCATGGAAGCCTGGATCTCGTCCCGCCCGATGACTGGACTTCGGGCTTCTTTCCGGGCTGTCTCTGGCTGTTGCATGAACTCACGGGCGAGATCGACCTCGCAGATGCGGCGCGACGCTTCACCGACCGCCTCCGCGACGTGCCGCGGATGAAGCACACGCATGACCTGGGATTCATGGTCGAGTGCAGCTTCGGAAACGCCTGGCGGCTCAGGCGTGATACCGCTGATGCGGCGGCGATGGTCGAGGCGGCGCATTCGCTCGCCGGACGTTTTGATCCCCGGGTCGGCCTGATACGGTCGTGGGATTTTGGTGACTGGCGCTACCCGGTCATCATCGACAACATGATGAATCTCGGGCTGCTGTTCGAGGCCGCGGAGCTGAGCGGGAACGGGGCGCTCCGGGAGGTCGCCCGCAGACACGCCGACCGGACGATGGAGACTCACTTTCGCCCGGACGGAAGCTGCGTCCACCTTGCCGATTTTGATCCCGAGACGGGGAACCTGTTGGCGCGGCAGACCGTGCAGGGACACAGCGACACCTCCGCCTGGTCGCGCGGTCAGGCGTGGGCGATCCATGGATTCTCAGCCATGTATCGATGGACAGGCGACGACCGATACCGCCTGAGGGCGGAGCGCACGGCTGCCTTCTGGCTGGAACATCCGCGACTTCCGGACGACGGGGTGCCGTATTGGGATTTCGACGACCCAGCCATCCCACACGCGCAGCGCGATTCGTCCGCCGCGGCCGTGGCGGCATCGGCCTTTGTCCATCTTGCCGGGAATGGGGCAGGCAGCAGCGCACGTGTGTGGATCCGGTGCGCGGAGCGGATTCTTCGTTCCCTGCTTTCCCCGTCTTATCTCGCGGCAGTTGGGGAGAACGGCGGGTTTCTCCTGAGGCACGGGGTTGGATTCCTGCCCGTGGACAAGGAGATCGACGTGCCGCTCGCCTATGGCGATTATTACCTTCTTGAGGCGCTCGTCCGTCTGAGACGGATACGTGCTGCCGTTACGTCCGGGCTTCGCTGAGCCCAGCTGCTGGCGGTCAGGCAGCCGCAACGGCTGCCGCCGCCGGGTTCCATCATCGGAGGCGGCCGACCAGCGTCGCGATCGACGGCCCCGGGAGGTTGATCCGCACGATTCCTTCGCCCGATCCGGGCGGGGCGATCTCGGCATGCATGGCTTTCCCATCCGTGAGGTAGGAGCGACAAGCCTCGATGAAGGGAGACTCGACGGCCAGGTCGTGCGGCTCGGTGGTCGGGTTGATCGCGACCAGGACCAACTCATCACGATCGACGTGGAGGTAGGCGCTCACCAGCAGACCCCCTGCATCGGGGATCTCCACCTCCACGCGTATCGCGCCGGGCCGAATATGGCGCCAGTAGTGCATCGCCGCGTGCGTCTTCGGCGTGGCGCGGGTCCATTCCATGAAATCGTGGTCCGATGGCTGCCCGGGGCTGCTGGCGAGCTGCCAGCCGGTGAAGAGGCTTACATTGGCCCGTGAAAGGGCGATATGCAGGCGCGGAGCGATGCCTGTCGTGACCGGTTCGGGCCAGGCGTGGCCGCCCGAGCCGCCCTCGGTGATCCAGTAGGGCAGGCCGAGGTGCCTGACCGACTGCCAGTAGGCGACGGCATCGTTGTTCCCATCCGCCCGTACCCCGTCGCTGTACCCGTGAGTCGCCAGGACATCGAAATAGCGCGCGGCTCCCGAACCGATCAGGGCGTCGACGTAGGGCCGGTGGCGCTGAGAGTCGCCGTAGTGCGCCAGGGTCATGTCCTCGGGTCCGAAGAAGAGCGGTTTGCGCACGCCCTCGGCCGCGAACATCTCGCCGGTGACCTCGACAATCCTGGCGTATTCATCGGGCGTGTACAGCGTGGACTCAAACCACTGCGTGAAAAGCGGCTCGTTCTGCAGGCTGATGGCGAAGAACGGCGTGCCCTGCGACTCCATGTGGCGTGCCCATTCCACGATCCACTTGGCGAAGTGCCGGTATCGGTCGGGACGCAGGCGATTGTCGTGGTCGTAGTCGCGATTGGAATCGAGCAGGTAGCCGCTCCGCGTGCCCATGCGACTGCCATTTTCCTTCATCCACGCCGGCGCACTCCAAACCGAACCGATGACGCGAACCTCGGGCTTCAAGGTCACCAGGCGTTTCGCCCAGTCGACGTTGGCCTTGCCTCGCATGCCCTCACCGGTCCAGCGGAACTTCTCGTGGGTGATGTCGCGCCAATCGGAAATCTCCGCGGGCGAGACTCCTCCCCACATGTCCAGGCGGAACATGCTCAGGCCGAGTTCCTCAACCGCGAAACGGGCGAAGGCGTCGCTGTAGAAAAGGGCATAGTGCGGCGCGGTCCAGGCGTTGATCGAACAGCCGAATCCCTCAATCGTCTGGTGCCGCACCTCCGGCCGTACGACGGCGCGCACCTCCTGGGGACTGTTCGGAGCCGCGTGGGCGGAGGAGCAGAAGCTGCACGCTCCCGCGAGTGTCAGCGCGGCCCACAGTCCGGGACGCCGAATGATGATACTCAAGCGTGCGGCAATCATACGGGTAGGATGAGTGCTGTAGGAGGCGGAGCTTGGCGCGAGGATGCGTCGGTTCATCCGGTTGAACGACGGTGGTGTCCCCTGCCTCAGAACTTTCGGACCACCTCGGCCGCCAAGATCTCGAGGTTCATGGGAGAGCTAACCCCGTCGCTTCTCTACGAATCCCACGAACTTTAGTTTGAGCATCGGGCGTTGCTGCTAGTGCCTCGGGATTGGCAGCGTGAAGAACTGCCGAATGTCCCCCGCCGGACCCGATGGCTCGGCGCGAGGAACGACGCGAGGTGGTTTGGCCTGAACATGGGCAACAACGGGGGCTTCCGCCGCGGCTTCGCCGATCACGAGCACCTGCACGATCTCGGCCTGATCCACATGAACGGTCGCATCTATGACCCGCTGATTGGGCGCATGCTCAGCGCGGACATCGTAGTGCAGGCCCCGGGAAACCTGCAGTCGTATAACCGATATACCTACGTTAACAATAACCCGCTTTCGCTTGTAGATCCTTCAGGGTTCTTCTGGGAGAAAGTTTGGGGCTCGGTGAAGAACTGGTACAACCGCCAGATTGAGGCGGGAGAAAAGCGCGTCAATCAAGCAGCAGTAGGGACGGCTATTCAGTCAGCCGTCAGTGCGCTTGGCTTGGGCACCGCCGCAGCAAACGGAACTCTCACCCAAGCACAGCACCAGCAGATTTACTGGCACGCATGGAACTCTCTATCCAACAATCTCGATGCTCAATACGAAATGGCCGGGATGACGGCTGCGGCAAATCGTGCGAGCGAAGCGACCGAGCGTGTTACCCTCGACTACGTTGTTGATGGATGGAACTGGTTTGTCGCGGACTTCAACTACGGTGCCCAACAGACTTTTCAGCCGATCGCGCGAGGGTTCGAATTTGTCCGTTCAACCGTCGCCGACCTAGCGGAGGCTGCTGCGCCATATGTTGGCTTCCCAACCGGAGGTGCGACCGCAGAGCTTGCTGGCGGAGCATTTGACGGGTTTGCCGCGGTTGGCGGCATTGAAGCATCGGTTGGCAAGATTCTGGGTGCCGGGAGAAGTGTGATCTCCGTTGAAAGCGTCGCTATCAATCCACGATTGGCAGGGCGTCTTGATGCTTGGAGATCCTATGTCGCGAACGGAGGAACGCTGGACATGAAGAGTTGGGTATCTGCCACCCAGCGACAATATGGAGGTGTTAGCGGCGGTTATTGGTCTGGCTATGCGGATTGGGCGCGAAGCGTCGAGAGCATCCATGGCAACTCTGCAATGAGCTCCAGATTGGCGTATCTGTACCGCCTGGACTCTTCTGCCGGGGAGTTCCTCAAGTGGGGAATCTCGCAAAATCCAGCCAAGCGCTACTCAGGGACCTTCATGCTGGATAAACAAATGACGATCATTGACAGTGGTGCGCGGTCACAGATGCTGCGCCTCGAGAGAACGCTAACCGAGGCCCAGCCGGGTCCCTTGAACTTTGAGCCGTGGGCCGGAGCTGCACGCTAAGCATGATTTACATAGGATCAGTCTTGGGAGGACCGGAACTCCACGAGTCGCCAGTGGCGGTGCTTTTCAGAAGGATTGCACAGGCAGTGGTGAACTTGAGAGGCCAATTCTCCGTCGGATCGGTTCCCGCGGTGAATGTCGTGTTCTTCGTTCCGGGAAGTTTACAGCAGCCTGATTTCGCCGAGATACGCGAAAGTACGTTCTCAAAGAAGCAGAAGCTTCTCTTGATTCAGGTTCCGCTCCCGGTGAATGCGATGAGCATGGAAGAGGTCCGTGCCTTTGTCGTGACCGCTTTGCACAAGGCAAATGCACTCGCGTTTCACTTCTATCAAGACCGAGAGATGCAGTTTCCTTTGCGCCAAGCGGAGGAACTGGTGGCTAACCTCGAAGCAGAGCTCCAGAGAGGTTTTTCCACAGATTGAGCAATTGGGCGGCAAACATCTCGCTGGGCTTCGGCTCCGCTCGGTCCGGCCAGCGAAACGGGGTGAGGCTTTTGGGGCATGTGTTCAGAAACGGACCGTTTATCGAACACGTAGTTAAAGAGTCCTGACATCGAGGAGGACTGACCCGCCGAAAAGGCGGGGGGATTTTCGAACGACGCCCGGGGCGACATGCCCCGGGCGTTTTGCGTTTCTGGCGCCCACGCATCAGAACCGAAGCGCGGAGGTGCGCAGCTGTTCCGCCGCTCTCGGGGATGTCATGTGCGATTGGCTATAGTCATATCATGCCACGCACAGCCGATCACTTCCGAGATTACGCGTTTCCTGAGCCCACTCATCAGGAGCGGGGCGCGGGGATGGCCACTTTTTACGACGGCATGAGTGTATCCACTCAGTGGAGCAAAATCGTCAAAAACCAGGCCGAAGCGGATCCTTCGAATCAACCCGCGAGCATCCAATGGTTTACGCGGCTTTGCGAAAGAGCGCCGAAGGTCCGTCCGCACGGCTATAGTCATGGTAGGCCAACTACAGGCCTTCCGCGTTAGAACTTCGATTTTCCTGTTACATTGAGATAAGGACCATGAAAGCCGCCATCTACGCCCGCGTCAGCACAGCCGACCAGACCCTCGCGGGTCAGGAGTCGGACCTTGCGGCGTATTGCCAGGGGCGTGGCTGGGAGCCGGTGGTGTTCCGCGACGTGCAGAGCGGAGCGGAGGCGGCGCGGCCCGGGCTGGAAGCGATGCTGCAGGCAGTGCGCCGTGGCCAGGTGCGCGCCATCGTGTGCGTGAAGCTCGACCGGCTGGGCCGTTCGCTGATCCACCTCGCCTTGATCGTGGATGAGTTGTCGCGGCTGAACGTCCCGATCATCTGCACCAGCCAGGGCATCGACACCAGCCACGACAACCCGGTGGGCCGGCTGCAACTGAGTGTGCTAATGGCGGTCGCCGAGTTCGAGCGCAGCCTGATCCGCGAGCGCACGGTCGCGGGCCTGAAGGCCGCGCGTGCGCGTGGGGCAAAGATCGGCCGACCGGTGAAGGCCACGCCGACCCATCGCGAGCAAATCCGCAGCCTGCGCGAGGCGGGCCAAAGCCTGCGACAAATCGCCGCGGCGGTGGGGTTGGCCGCGTCCACGGTGAGCGCGGTGCTGCGTGAGGCTGGTGCTTGCGAGGCCGAGCGGCCGGAGGTGGCCGCATGAGCGCGCGCGTGGTCCAGGGTTTGGGCGAGCTGGGCGACGGCATCGCATTGCGATGCCTACCCGCGGGGCGGGTGGGCCCAGCGGCGGGGCAGGTATGTGTATCCGCCATCATCACACGCGCTGCGAGATGCAGTTTTGTGCGCACGAATCGGACCCCGATTCTGTGCGCACAAAACTGCCCTCGCCAGGGGAGGGGCTTATCGCCCCTCGCCCTGGACCCCACCCACACGGCGCGCGCTGGCCTGCCGCATCCTCTTTATGTCAACCCATACACGCGCGCGAACCCGACGGCAGCTGCGGCATCCCGCCAGCCGCTGCCGCTCCCATCGAGAAGACAAGCGCCAGGGCGAGGCCCGGCGCGAAAAGCAGTGGGTGCCTGTCGAGGCACCCCAGCACCCGAGGCCGGAGCGCTCCTTTGCTCCACTGCAGGGCCACGAGTACACCTTCGACGGCTCGACGTGGAAACGCTGCGTGGGCGAGGAGGAGTTTGCGGACTACTTGGAAGCCGAGGCGAAGCGGCGCAACTGGTACATGGACCAGACGCAACGCAAGGGCGTGCCGGTGAAAATGAAACGCCCGGTGGCGACGCCCATCGAGGTGGTGACAACGACCTTCTCGCCGTGGCTGGCCGACTGGACAGCCGCGGAAATCGCAGCCCAGCGCGATCCGCGGCCGAAGTTGGCCTTGATCCGAAACGCGTGGCTGAAATCCGCTCAGGAGGCGTTTGCCGGACAGCGCTACGTTTTGGGGTATGCGTTCCACTGCGACACGCCGTCAGCCCCACATATGGACGTCATCCTGAGTCGCAGCTCCGGGCAGGGCGATCGCATCGGCGAAACGGGGCTCAAGCTGGTGGGGCCCTGGTGTACTTCGACAGACAGACAAGTGCGCTCCGGAGCGAAGATCCGCGAGGACAAGCGCCGGCAGCTGACGCGCAGTGTCGCCAACTTCCGCAGCCGCTACGGGGCGGAGGCGGTGCCGCTGGACGTGTCCTTGGCCCGCGCCTTCGACGCGGCGGCCGATGCCGTGTTGGGCGTGGAACTACAGCCCTACCGCGAGGCCTACGCCAAGCGCGTGCCGGAATTGGAGCGCCAGCACGCCGCGGCGCAACTGGCCGCCCTCCAGGCCGCGGAGGCGAAACTGCAGGAGCGGGTCAATCCAGCTCCTGAACCTGAACTTCCGTCCCTCGGACACTGAAGTCCGAACGGAGAATCCACCAATGCAGAATAAACAATACAGGGGACTTGTCGTTGTGGCGCCACCACACCTCAACCCCAAGCAGCAATCCGATTGCTACGTCTTTTCCGGCGTAGCGATCCCGAGCAACGATCCTTTCGCTTGCTCCTTCCGGGTGATCCCCTTGCCGGGGTTCACGATGCCAGAGAAGTTTGCGGCTGATGTGGCCGCCCAGAATCCGTTGCCGGGCAAGCTGGAGTTGTTCGCGACGGACTGGGACTTTGGCAGCTTCAGCTACAAATCGCCGGGATCCGGCGACCCGGTCGAAGCCCGGGCTGATGATGCAATGCAGCTGTCTCCGGAGCAGTTGCGTGAGCCCGCGAAACAGCCGGAGAGGCCGCCCGAGCCGCCGCCCAGTGAGAATTATCCGGGAGGCTACGACATCGACTTTTAGTCCAGTCGCGAAAAACAAAACGGCCTGCGACACTCATCGCAGGCCGTTTTTGTTTTGGTGGCGGCTCAACCGGCCTGCTTCAGGAAGCCTTCGAGCATCTGCGCGACGATCTTTTGTTGGGTGCGCGGCAGTTGGTCGAGGCGTTCGGCGAGCTGCGCAAACTGCGAAGGCGGGCCGGGCTTCTTTGCCGTGCGCGGCGCGTCATTGAATAGCTCGCCGACGGTGACGCCGAAGAATGCGGCGACCTTCTCCACGACCTCCATGCTCGGGTTCTTCGCCGCGCGCTCGTAGTAGTTGACGCGCGAGCGTGTCATGCCGAGCGCGTCGGCGAGTTGCTCTTGGGACAATCCCTTCGCGATGCGGAACGCGGCCATGCGCTGGCCGAACTTTGGCGCTGGTTTGGTGGCAGGACGACCCCCGGGCATGGGCCAATGATAGGCGAGTTGGCTGATTGAGCCTTGCATGTTGGCAAACATATCAGCCAATTAAGGCGCGGATGAAAACCACAAAAAAGTTTGGGATCCGCGGGAGGCCACCCCATGCCCCGCATCGCTGACGACGAGCTGACCCGGCTGAAGGCGATCCCGTTGCTCGACCTGTGCCGCGACTACGGCATCGAGCTCAAGCCCGCGGGCAAGGACTGGAAGGGGCGTTGCCCGTTCCACGACGACGACGGGCCGAGCTTCGTCGTCACCCCCTCCAAGAACCTCTGGAACTGCCTCGGGCAGTGCGGCAGCGGCGGCGACACGATCGCGCTGGTGATGAAGAAGGAAGGCGTGAGCTTCCGCCACGCCTGCGAGAAACTCCGCACGCGACTCGGCGCCGCGCCGCCGGCCGCGACGATCACGACGCGGATCGGCACCAGCCACGACGCGCTCGCCACGCCCGAGGAGGCGAGCCAGGACGCGACCTTGCTGGGGAAGGTGGCCGACTTCTACCACCGCACGTTTTGCAACGAGCCCGCCGCGATGCGTTACCTCCAGTCGCGTGCCTGCTTCCACCCGGAAGCCGTGACGACCTTCCGACTCGGCTACGCGAACCGAACCCTTGGCTATCGCGTGCCGCCGCAGGAAACCGCCGCGGGCCGCGACCTCAAAGCGCGGCTGCAACGCCTGGGCGTGCTGCGCGCTGAGACCGGGCACGAGCACTTGAACGGGTGCGTTGTCTTCCCGATCCTCGATGCCGCGGGGCACGTCGTGCAGCTCTACGGCCGCAAGCTCGCGGTGAAGCTGCCGCCGGAGGCACCGCGACACCTCTACCTCGCCGGGCCACAGCGCGGCGTCTGGAACGCGGCCGGACTGTCGCCGGGCGCCGACGTGCTCCTGTGCGAGGCGCTGATCGATGCGCTGACGTTGTGGGCGCACGGGTGGCGCAACGTCACCGCGAGTTATGGGGTCAACGGCTTCGGCCCCGATCACTGGGCGCTGATCGAACAACGAAGACCGGGCCGCGTCGTCATCTGCTACGACGCCGACACGGCCGGAAACGCGAAAACCGAGGCGCTCGCCCACGAACTTGCCGCGAAGGGCTTTGCCGTGTGGCGGGCCGCGCTGCCGGAGGGCAAGGACGTCAACGACGTGGCCCGGGAAGCCGACGACCCGACCACAGCGCTGCGCCATGTCGTCGACCAGGCCAAGAAGATCGGCGGACCTGTCACCGTCGCGGCTCCGGCCTTGGAATCCCCCACGTGCGCGCCCGCTTCTTCTTCTTTAGCTGCTATAGCGGCTAAGAAAGAAGCTGCTGCTTCGCCCCTCGATGCGCTCACCGTGGTGAAGCACGACGCCGAGGAAACGATCCTTGCCCTCGACCAGCGCACGTATCGCGTGCGCGGCCTGTCGAAGAACACCGGCTTTGAAGCCCTGAAAGTGTCCCTGCGCGTCGCCTGTGGCGACCTCTGGCACCTCGACACGCTCGACCTTGCCCAAGCGAAACAACGCGCCGCGTTTGTCGCCGCCGCGGCCGATGAAACCGGCCTCAAGCCCGACACGCTCAAGCGCGATGTGGGCCGCCTGCTGATGAAGCTGGAGGAGATCCAGGAGCAGCGCTTACGCGCCCAGGTCACGCCGGAGGCGAGCGCGCCGAAGATGAGCGAGGCCGATCGCGCCCAGGCCCTCGCGTTGCTGCGCGATCCTCGCTTGCTCGATCGCATCCTCGCCGACTTTGCCGCGTGTGGCGTCGTCGGTGAGGAGACAAACAAGCTCGTCGGCTACCTCGCAGCGGTATCCAGGAAGCTCGCGCAACCGCTCGCCGTCATCGTGCAGAGCACGAGCGCGGCGGGAAAGACGGCGCTGATGGAAGCCGTGCTTGCCTTCGTGCCGCCGGAGGAGCGCGTGAAGTACTCCGCGCTCACCGGGCAGGCGCTTTATTACCTCTCGGACGCCGACTTGCGGCACAAGATCCTCGCCGTCGTGGAGGAGGAGGGCGCGGAGCGCGCCTCCTACGCCTTGAAGCTGCTGCAATCCGAAGGCGAGCTGACGATCGCGGCGACGGGCAAGGACCCGCACACAGGCCGCATGACGACCCAGGAATACCGCGTCGAAGGCCCGGTGATGATCTTCCTCACGACGACCGCGGTAGACATCGACGAAGAGCTGTTAAACCGCTGTCTTGTCCTCAGCGTGGACGAGGGCCGGGCGCAGACGGCCGCGATCCATCGCACGCAGCGCGAGCGCGAGACACTCGACGGGCTCTTGCGCGCCGATGCACGCGCAGCCGTGCTCGCCGTGCATCGCAACGCGCAGCGGCTCCTGCGGTCCCTGCGCGTGGTCAACCCGTTCGCCGAGCAACTGACCTTTTTGGACGACCGCACGCGTACCCGACGCGATCATACAAAATACCTAGGATTGATCCGTACGATTGCTCTGCTGCACCAGCATCAACGGCCGATCCGTACCGTGGAGCGCGATGGCCGCACCCTCGAATACATCGAGGCCACCCTCGACGACATCGCCGCTGCGAACCGCCTCGCGCACGACGTGCTCGGCCGCTGCCTCGACGACATGCCGCCGCAGACGCGGCGCCTGCTCGAACTCATCGAGCGCATGGTCACCGAGCATTGCGCGGCAGCGAAGACCACGCGTGAGCGTGTGCTCTTCACGCGTCGCCAGGTGCGCGCCTTCACCGGCTGGGGTGACACGCAACTGAAGGTGCATCTCGGGCGCCTGACCGAACTGGAATACCTCTGCATCCATCGCGCCGACCATGGCCAGGGCTACGTTTACGAGCTGGTTTACGATGGCGCGGGCAAGGACGGACGCCGCTTCCTCCCCGGGTTACTCGACGTCGAAGCGCTGCGGCGGTCGGGGCAAAATGACGAGCGGTCGGGGGGCGGTCGGCCCTCGGTCGGGGCTTGGTCGGCGGGTGGTCGGGGCACGGTCGCCCCCGTTTCCTCCTCTGAAAACGCACCCGCGACGGTGCCCACACGCGCAAACGCACATCAGGACGGCGCGAACGCGGCGGCGTAACCGTAACCGGTCATGCCCTCCGAAACGCTCAGCCTCGAAAGCGCCCTCGCGCGCCACCTCGCGCACCTGCGCGCGCAGGGCTACACGCCCGCGACCGTGGACTCGCGCGCGTGGATCCTCGGGCTCTTCCGTGCGTGGGCGAGCGAGCGCGGCGTGTCGCTCCTGGTCGAGGTGACGGCGCCGATCGTGGCGCGCTATCAACGCCACCTCGCGCAGCATCGCAAAGCCGACGGGCAACCGCTGTCCTCGCGCACGCAGCGCACGCGCCTGGTGCCGTTGCGCACGTTCGGCCGCTGGGCGTTTGCGCAAAAGCTCATCGAGCAAGATCCCGTGGCCGAACTCGTGATGCCACGCGTGGGCCAGCCGTTGCCTCAAGCGTGGCTGTCGGCCGCCGAGGTCGAAAAGATCCTCGCCGTGCCCAACCTCGACGGCCGCCGTCCCGCCGCGGGCCTGCGTGATCGCGCCATCATGGAAACGCTCTACTCGACGGGCTTGCGGCGCATGGAACTCGCGCGCCTCACCGCGGCCGATCTCGACTTCGCCGGGGGCGCGGTGCGCGTGCGCCAGGGCAAGGGCCGCAAAGATCGCGTGATCCCGATCGGCGAACGCGCCTTGCTCTGGATCGGCAAATACCTCGCCGACGCGCGGCCGAAGCTGGCCAAGCCAGGCGATGACGCCGGGGCGTTGTTCCTGACGGAGCAGGGGAGGCCGCTCACGTTGCGTTACCTCTCGGCCATGGTCACGCGCTACGTCAACGCGGCCGGGCTGGGCAAGGCCGGCTCGTGCCATCTCTTCCGCCACACCTGCGCGACGCTCATGCTCGAGCACGGCGCCGACATCCGCCACGTCCAGGAGCAGCTCGGGCACGCCTGCTTGCAGACCACGCAGGTTTACACGCACGTCTCGATTCGGAAGCTGAAGGAAGTCCACGCCGCCACGCACCCCGGCGCGAAGCTCGCGCCCCCGCACGTCGTCGAGTAGCAGCCTCTTCCTTAGCCGCATCGACGCCGCGTCCGGCCTTGCCGGGCGCGGCGTTTTGTTGTGCCTTGAAGCGCTCGCCGCGCGCCTGACGCGTGCGGATCACGCGAGCAAACCGAACCCCAACCCCGGAGAAAAACACTCCTGATCCTCGCGCCGTTGCGCGGCGCACCTGCTCTTTGACTTGGCTTCGGGCCTCTCGACCTCGCGCCCGGCCTCTCCTTCGCGGCGAAAACCCGCGCCACCTGTTACGCTGCACTGGATACGACCGCTCTAGAGCTGGCCGTTCACATGAACGGGAGGATCTTCGATCCAGTTCTGGGAAGGTTCCTCAGTGCGGATCCGAGCATCGACGGGGTAAGCGATAGTCAGGGGTATAACCTGATACTCCTATGTCCACAATAACCCGCTCAACGCGACCGACCCGAGCGGGTACTTGAGCCTATCGGATGTCGCAAAGATAGCAGTGACGGTCGTGGCTGCCGTGGTGACCGCAGGAGCGGCGCTCGTGGCTGTGGGAGCGATGAGCGGTCAGTTCTTTTCACTGACGCTTGCGCTCCAAGTCATGGCAGGTGTGGCCGGAGCACCGTCCTTATCGTCCGGATCGGCTCGTGACACTTCGCTTCGACGAACCGATGCCATTCACGGGATTCGCGATGCGATACGAACGCAATCCGGAGGCATTCCAGACCGCTCAACGGCTGTTTCTTGGCTTGTTCGATGAAGTCGTTGATCGCATCGCCGACATCCTCGAATTCGTTGCGTCCGACCTAAACTCGCTTTCCACGATCATCTTCTTGGGCGAGCACCGGGAGCCAGGCACCATCGACTACAACAATCTGTTGAGGCGGATCGGCCAGAACGCGGCACGCACCGCGAATGCGAGAGAGAGTCTGGTTAGTCTTCAGCGCGTACACGGCTTTTTCACCGAAACCTGCGGAAGCCTAAGCTCGGAACCCGTGGACGAACACTGGCGGATCACGGGCAAGGATGTCAGTGCGCTTGCAGATCACGCCAACTTCCTCTCAAGCAAGGTCACTTTCATTCTGGATGCTACCTTGGGCCTGATCAACAGCGACCAGAACACAATCAACAGCCAGCAGAACAGGATCATCAAACTCTTCTCTGTCCTGGCTGTGGTGCTCTTGCCGCCGACCTTGGTCGCGAGCATCTACGGCATGAACTTCCTGCACATGCCCGAATTGCGGTGGACCTGGGGGTATCCGTTCGCGCTCGGGTTAATGCTGATCGCGGCGGTCTTGCCGTACCTTGTATTCAAATACAAGAGATGGCTCTAGCGCCAGCGGCCCTTCCTGACTCAACGGCACTACGCTGCTGAGCAGCCCACCTATCTTTTTCGCGTCAGGAGATCCACGAGTTCGCGAACTGGCTCCGTAATCTTGCCCCGGTGCCATGCGACCTGCAGGTCCCACTTAACGGCCGCACCGCGCAGGGGGCGGAAGGTCACGCCCGGAACTTTGGATGTCAGCATCAAGGCGGGAAGCAAGGTGACCGCGTCCTCCGCGACCAGAAGCGCGAGAATGTGCGTGAGGCCGCTCGCATTATCCACGATCTTCGGACGAAACCCCACGCGCCGGCAAAGCCGAGTGATCCAGTTGTTGAAACCTGGGATATCTTCTGGATCGGCGCCTACGAACATCGCTCTGCGCAAGTCGCTGAGCGCGATATCGTCGTTAGCCGCCAGTTCGTGCGCCTCTGGCAGCGCAACCACGACGGGAAAAGTCGCAATCCGACGAACGAAGAATTCGCGGGAGATCGCCGCGTTGATGTTGCCCAAGATCAGCAGATCCAACTCGCCCTGTCGAAGGGCGGCGATCTGCTTGCCCGGAGTCAGGTCGATCAACTGGACCTTGGTTTGAGGATGAGATCGGCGCAACGCGGCGAGGGCCGGGTTCAGATACTCACTGGCGGCCGACCTCAAGTATCCGACACGCACGGACGAACTCTGCCCTCGAGCCAGTTTTCGAGCTTCCGAGGTGACGATGTCCGCTCTGGCAACCACCGGGCGCATGCCTTCCAGGAGTACATGGCCCGCTGCGGTCAGCGCCACGCCGCCGTGGCTGCGCTCGAGCAACTGGCCTCCGATCTCGGCCTCCAGCGTCTGCATCTGACGCGTCAGTGTCGATTGGGAGACGTGCAACTGTTCGGCCGCTCTACTCATGCTGCCGAACTCGGTGATCGCGAAGAAGGATCGAAGCAGGTCGAGATTCACGGTCCGCATCCTGCGTTGTTCCAGACCGAACGCAAGCCGTGGGCATGCGCAATGCGCATGGATACGTTTCTCCCCGTGCAGTAGGCGGCGTGAGCCTATCCCGCTATCATCGCGCCATGAACGCGCACCCTCTCCGAAACAATGGCACTGGCCGGAATGCCGATCCCTTTTCAAGGGAGACTCGGATCATCGGGGATCCGGCGATCCATACGCCCTGCAGAGGCGACTCATCGCCACGCGATGCCGGCCTGACTCGGAATATGCGCCTCCAGCGTGCATGTCGGCGCGCCGTCGAACCAGTGACGGTCGCAAGGCTACCCGCGGAAAGCAATTGGGTGCTGCTCCTTTCGGTTCGTGCCATCGCGCTGTTGGCCATCGTCGTTATCATCGTCGCGCTGATTGCGGGCACATGACCTTGGACTTCGGAAGACCTGCCGCTCCGGGAGGTCGTCCAAGGCGCCCAGCCGAATCCTCGCACGATCTATTCGGGTCGTGTCCGCTTGAACCCGGTGAGCTGACGTCGCGTTCACCGCGACGAGGTCACCAGGTTGCAGATCGCCCGTCCGCTCCGTGGCAGTCCTGCAGTTCCAACTCCCAGTCATTACGTACCTACACAGGCAATTTCCGTTACCATGACCTTTTTCGAGAACTTCTCCTTTTCATTTCCGGCATCGATTCGACCCGCGCTCGTTGCAGCCGTTGCGATTCTTTCGATCGTGTTGCTCGCGCGTCCTCGTCGTTCGCCGGTGCGTAGATCAGCCTTTGTGCGGCGTCGACTCGGACTTCCCAAGGGAGTCGTCCGCTGGCTCGTGATCAGCGCGGTGGCGATCGTCGCCTTGCTTGCGCTCGGCATTGACCTGGAGGGTCTCTGGTCGACGTTGGTCGCAGCGTTGAGCCTGGTCGCGATCGGTTTCGTCGCGATGTGGAGCATCCTGAGCCACATGCTGGCCTCGATTCTGATCGTGGTGTTCCGACCGTTCGGGGTGGGCGACCGCGTCGAGGTCATCGGCGACGACCCCGTGACCGGTGAAGTCCTCGATCTGAATCCCGTTTACACGACGCTCCGGGCGGAGGACGGCGGCACACTCCAGGTTCCGAACAACGTCTTTTTCCAGAAAGCGTTCAAACGCCACGCGCGGGCCGCATCGACCAGATCCCAGCCGTCCACCGCTCCGATCAAACCATCAGCCACCTAGTACGACTCCAACACTCGACCGGGTCGCCGATACCGCGACGCTTGCGTATGAAAGGATGAGTCGAAGGTATTTCCGTTCTGGCGGCCGAGGTGCTGGGTGACTTGTGGCATCGATATCGTTCCGGAGCTGTCCAGAGTGTTTGGCGCTTCGTTGGCGAGCATAGTTCCCTCCGATGTTGCCTTTGGCGCCTTGCAGAACTCGACTGGCCCCGAGGTCCCCATGGAAGTCGTGTATCTGATTCTGCCGGCACTTCTCGTTGCGGTCGTCATTGGCTCCGTATGGCTGGACCGCTGGAGCGTGCCGGTGATCCTGGTCGCGCTGGGCACGGGCATTGTCTGCGGCAGCGACGTGCTCAATCTTTGGCATTTCGACGACATGGTATTGACGAACCAAGTCGCAAACCTCGCGCTGGTTTTCATTCTGTATCACGGCGGGTTTGTGACAAAGCGCGCCAACTTCCGGGCTGTCGCACTTCCTGCCAGCGGACTCGCCACGTGGGGCGTATTGCTGACGGCCGCCGGGACATTTGCTGTGCTCCGGTGGGTTCTTGGCTGGTCGATGGAGTTGTCGCTCCTGCTGTCCGTCATCATCTCGTCGACCGACGCGGCAGCGATCTTCTCGATTCTGCGGCGCCAGTCGCTGCCACAGAAGCTCTCCTCCACGGTAGAAATCGAGAGCGCGGCAAACGACCCAATGGCCATCCTGCTGACGACGGTCGCAGTCGCGAGCCTCGCGTCGGGCGAATCGTTCCAGGCGTCGACCGTCCTGCTCTTCTTCTGGAAATTTGGAGCCGGGCCGATTCTTGGCTATGTGGCGGGGCGTCTTGTCATTCGCCTGTTCAATTGGCTCACCCCACAGGACCGTGGATACTATTACGTGTTGTTTCTGGGGGTGGTGATGCTCACCTATGGACTCGCTGAGTTGGCGCAGGCGAGCGGCATGCTGGCGGTGTTTACGGCGGGATTCGTGATGGGCAACGGCTCGTTTGTTCACAAGCAGGGCGTGCAAAACTTCTCGGAGGCCCTGTCCACCATCATGAATATCGGCATGTTCGTGCTGATGGGCGTGCTCGTTTTCCCTCGTCAGTTTGCCGACGTATGGCCGCAAGGCATTTTGCTCTTTCTCGTGCTCACATTCATCGCGCGTCCGGTGGCGGTTTTCCTCGGCACGATCGGAATGCGGCTGGGTATCCGCAACCAGGTGTTCACAGCCTGGGCTGGTCTGCGCGGCGCAGTTCCGATTGTACTCGCGACATACCCGGCGGCAGCGGGCCTGTCTATCGGAAACGAGGTCTTCAACCTCGTGTTCTTCGCCGTGATCCTCTCGATCGTGATCCAGGGTTCGACGCTCGGTGTTGTATCCAAGTGGCTGGGGCTTTCCGAACCCGCTCGGCCCAAGGCATTGTTCAACCTTGAGATGATCACGATGGCGAAAAGCGACTACGACATGGTGGTGGTGGATCTTCCCGGACCTAAAGGCGTCCCTGGTCCGCGCCTCCGCGATCTACGGTTGCCGGAAGGAGCGATCGTCACTTTGATTACCCGCGCCGATGAGGTGGTCCTCCCGAAAGGTGAAACCCAATTGCAGGGCTGGGATCAGGTCACCGTCCTCGCACATGCACCGGACGAGGACCGAATCCGCGAGAAGCTGATCGAGTTGTTCCCTGCGGAGCAGTCGCCCCCGTAGATTCGGCGTCGCAAGGTTGTCACGGTGGACCGAATGAAATGCCGTCCCGTTCCATCGACGGATCGCATTCAACGCTCCTTGAGAAGTGACTCCAGGTTGAGGCCTTCGCTGAACATCGCCAGCGTGCCGTCGGTGCTGCGGGGCCACTGCTCACGCGGTCGGTCGCAATAGAGTTCGAGACCGTTTCCGTCGGGATCCTGCAAGTAGATCGCCTCGCTCACCCCGTGATCGGATGCGCCATCGATCCGGACGCCGTGTGCCAGCAGGCGGCGCAAGGCGTCCGCGAGATCCGCTCGTGTCGGATAGAGAATTGCCGCGTGATAAAGGCCCGTCGTGCCGGCCGGAGGAGGCGGACCGCCCTGGCTCTCCCACGTATTCAGTCCGATGTGATGGTGATACCCGCCCGCTGAGAGAAACGCAGCGTCGTGGCCTAGGCGCTCGGTGAGTTCGAAGCCGAGCACGTCGCGGTAGAACGCGATCGCCCGCTCGAGATTCGCAACTTTCAAGTGGACGTGCCCGATGGAGACACCGCCCGAGATCGGACGGGAGGGCGATGCTTGTCTCGTCGGCGTAGCGAACGCAGTCGATTTCATGCGGCGATGTTACCACCTGTTGACCGGGACATCCACTCCCGGAGCCGCAAGGCGGCCATGCGCGGATCGCATGGGTCTTTCGATGGTTGCTCGCATGGAGGAGTCGACAGTGTCATGGGTAATGTCCTCGGATGACTGGACATGCGTGGTGCTGTTGATACATTCGCGCAGCCCGCAACGGGTTCACCTTTCTACCTCATGAAAACCAACGAGACGGCACTTCCCGGGGCGAAGCTTGTGCTTCGCGGAATCAATCTGAAGTTGACCGCCGCCATGGAGGCGACGTTCACGGAGAAGCTCGAGCGGCTCTTCCGCCACGAACCACGAATCATCAGGGTTCGCCTCGATCTTGAGGATGTCAGCGTCGGCGGCACTCGTCGTTTCGAGGCGAAAGGACATATCGAGATTGCCGGACCGGATCTGGTCGCTTCTGTCGCGTCCGACGATGCCTACAAGTCGGTCGACATGCTCGTCGATCGACTTGATCGGATGCTGCGCAAACGTATGGCCGCGCTCACGAGCCGTCGGCACGACGGCGACATCCGAGATCACACGGTGTCGCTGGCAGAGTAGACGGTCCTTACTATTCCGGCGCTGACATCGAGGCCAGGGCGAGACTTCCGTCGAGCCGGTCTTGGCTCGGTTTGGTTGCGTCTTCGACTGGAACTCGTTCGATGGCGTGCGAATGGTCGCATGTTCGTCAGTCGACGAAGAAGGAACCGATTGAATCTGAAGGGGCATGCGAGGTACGCATGGATGGCATCCGGTCATCGCAGTAGCGCGACTCAATGCTGTGCGGTATCTTCTCGGCATGCACTCGACCACTTCACGCAGCCGGATCCCGATGTCATACCGATCGCCGAGACGCGAAGCGCGCGTGGTTCAAGATGCAGGGAGGCTCAAGGCGAAGGCACTTGAGCGCTGGGAGAATGAGGGTGGCAGCATTCCGAGTTACCCACGCCCCCCACGGCTTGACAAATGCAGCGAAGCGGTCGTTGTCCACGCTGACCCTTGAACGCTATGACTCCCGAAACCAAAACGATTGTGATTTGCGATGACATGTTGTGTGTCATCTGTCCGGTCGTAGCCGGTTCCGTGGCCTGAGCCCCGCGAAGCTTTTTCGCCGGACGCTCGGGCGAGGCCCGTGGAACCGGCACATTTTGGGGCTGCGCGCTAACGGGCGACTGATCTCCCGCGGTTCGGCTGGGCGCTGAGTCGTCCATTATCCGCCACATGCTGGCGGAAATTACCCCGCACGGCGGCCTTACACGGCCCGCCCTGTGTTTTTCCCCATCCTGTTTGTCCGCCGTGATGCACGGCTGCTCTGCCGCGTACGAGCGGGCCGGAGGAGTCGCACCTGAAAATCACTAGAAAGCAATCCGCCATGATCATTCTTCACGTTACCGATCTCCATCTCAATGAACGCTGGTTTCGCTGGCTCGCGGAGTCCGCGCCGGTGTCCGACTTGCTGTGCATCTCGGGTGATCTTCTCGATCGCGACAGTCCCGTGCTGCATCTCGACCAGGTCGGTCTCGTCGCCGAGTGGCTGCGTGACATCAAGCGGCCGTTGTGTCTGTGCAGTGGCAACCACGATCTCGAGTGGGACGTCCAGTACGAGTGCTGGCGTCCCGCGCGCTGGTTGAGGGGACCCGTGTCGCCGCGCGTGTGGGGCGATGGCGACCGCTTCGAACTCGGCGGTCATCGCTTCCAGAGCATTTCGCGCACGACGTATCCGAAGGGTGGGGCGGCGGATTTCTGGATTACGCATACACCGCCGTCAGGTCTCGTTGTGGGGCGCGACCATCTGGGAGTAGACCACGGCGAACCTGCGCTCGCCCTGGCCGCTGCCGTTCACCGTCCGACTGCCGTGTTTTCCGGACGCGTTCATGAGCCGACCTCTTGGTTCGAGCGCCGCGGTGGTGTGATGTACCTGAATCCCGGACACACTTCTGGTGCGCGCTTCCCCAACTACATCCGGTTCGACACGGCCACGCACGATGCGCGGCTCGTACTCGATAGTCCGATCGGCGCCCGCAGCGAAGCGGCCCGGTGGGCATGCGCCTTCGCCGAACAGGATGCTGAACTCTCTGTCGCCTAAAATGCACGCGGCCTCGCCGCGCGCTTCACCTATCCAATTCTTCAAACGCGGCCCTTGCGCCGTCACCACGCATGAAACTCATTCCCTTCGGACGGACCGATCTTGTCATCTCGAACCTTTGCCTCGACGCCACCAACTTCGGCTGGAACACCGACAAAAGGACGTCACATGCTATCCTCGACACTTTCTGCTCCAATGGCGGGAACTTCGTGGTAGCTGCCTCTAGCGTCAACGCCTTGGGTTCGGCCCTCTCGGAGTTGCACGTCGGTTCCTGGATAGAAGGGCGTGACATCATGCGCGAGGAACTCGTGCTGGCGACGAAGTTGACCGTGCGGCCGGAGGCCGCGCTGAACCGCAATGCGCTCGCACATTTCGTCCGTCGGTGTTGCGAGGATTCGTTGCGCCGCTTGCGCGTGGAGTATGTGGACGTGCTGCTGTTCGACTTTCGATCATCGGTGTTGCCGGTCTCGGCATTGCTTGAGGTGCTGGGCTATCTCCAAGACGAGGGGCTCGTGAATCACTTCGGTGCGTCGAGGATGCCGGCATGGCGCGTGCGGGAAGCACACCGCGTCTCAGCAGGCGACTCGCTGCCGCGCTTGAGCGTCTTGGAGGACGACTACTCACTGGCGGCCCGCATGCCGTTCGAGACGGAACTTGCGGCCCTGTGTCGCGACACCGACGCGGTTTTCCTCGCTCGTTCGCCGTTGGCCGGCGGCTTTCTTACTGAAGCCGCGAGTCGGTCGCGAGGTTGGGTGTCCATCGGGGACCGCATGTGGCTCGGCGATCCAGATTCAGGGTCGGCGTGGCCCGGGCGACGTGATGTGATTGAACGATTCGCGCACGCCCGTGGCACGACGATCTCGGAGACCGCGCTCGCCTGGGTTCTCGCGAATCCGGCGGTTTCGGCGGCCGTCGTCGGCGTGACGTCATCCGACGAACTCGAGCCGCTCATTGCCGCGGCCGGGGACACCATGTCCACGGAAGACGTCGCCTTGCTTGCTGATCCGGCGGCACACAGCGCCAGCCGTCGACCTGAACGGGAACTTGAGGAGGCCGGAGCATGAACGCCTCGCCTATCTATCTGTCGGCGTATGACCACCACCGATTGCGGGAGATGATCGACATGGCAGAAGATCGTCCGCTCTGGAGCGACCTGAAGTCCGAACTGGAGCGGGCCGTTGTCGTGCCTACGCATGTGCGCGTGCCGACCCATGTCGTCACCGTCGGAACGCACGTGACTGTACGAGATCAGCACACCGGTGAAATTGAGGACGTCGTGCTGACATTTCCCGGATACACGGTGTTCGCCTTCGGAACCAAGGTGTCGGTCCTCGAACCGCTGGGCACTGCGCTCTTGGGTTGCATGCAAGGCGATATCATCTCGTTCCGCGTCGGGGACGTGGAACGAGAACTGAAGCTCATCGACGTGGTGCAATCTCCGGTGGCCAAGGCGGCAGCGGCATTGTCCGCCAACTAGACGAAACCTTCGCAGGCTTCGCCGTCCGCCCGCGCGTCCTCCCGCGACGTGTGATTCGTCACGCCTCTTCGCGGCGCGGGCCCGGATCAGCACCGGCCGCGCCCATCAACGAAAACATCAAGAAATGAAGCATATGATTACGACTATGAATTCCATGATCTACATTCCCCATGACGACTACCGGAGGTTATCGATCCTCGCGTCGGCCATTCCGAAGAACGGAAACTCCCACGGCGTTCCGACGCTGCGCGGGGAGCTGGCGCGCGCGACGGTGGTCGCACGCGAACTCTTGCCGTCTGGTGTGGTGACGGTGAACTCCCGAGTCCGGTTCCGCGATGTGGATACGGGCGTGGCTGAGGAATACGTGCTCACTTGGCCGGACCGCGCCGATGGCGGCGTTGAGCGGATCTCCGTGCTCGCGCCGATCGGCACTGCTTTGCTCGGCTACCGAGAGGGTGATGAGGTCTCGTGGCCTACGCCTGGCGGCACGCGCCGTCTGCTCGTGGTCGAGGTCGATCCGATGGCGGAAGACTCATTCGGCGATCCGAAGGAGGAGGCGTTTGCGCGCCTGCTTGCCGATGTTCGCTCCACCTAAACCCACGCACTGACGTGTCTGCAGAACTGATCATCGGACCGGCGAGCCCGCCGCTCGTATTGTTCACACGACTCGCAATGGCACTGGGTGCCGGCGTATTCGTTGGGCTCGAGCGTGAGCGCCGCGGCAAGTCCGGCGCCCGGACATTCGCGCTCGTCTGCGCAATGGCGGGCGTCGGCGGTGCGCTCGGCGACGGTTACAGTTGGGCTGTGCTCAGCATCGTCGGCGTGCTCGTCGTGTTGCTGAATCTTCGACAGCTAGTCCGGCGGCAGGACATCGAGCTGACGACGTCGGCCGCGCTTTTCGTCATGGCCTTTGTCGGCATCCTGATCGGGCGCGGCTATACCTTTGTTCCGATTGCGCTGGCCGTGGTCACTGCCGCGCTGCTCGCGTGGAAGCAGTCGTTGCACGATTTCGCGGGCGGACTCTCCGAAGGAGAGATCCGTTCCGCAATTATGCTGGCGATGCTCGCGCTGGTCATGTTCCCGCTGTTGCCGCACGAGCCGGTCGATCGCTGGTCGCTCGTTCATCCGCGCGCGGCAGGCGTCGCAGTCATCGTCCTCGCGGCACTGGGCTGGGCGAATTACCTGTTGTGGCGGATATACGGCGCTCGCGGCATGAACCTCGCGAGCCTGCTTGGCGGACTTGTCAATAGCACTGCCGCCGTCGCGGAGCTCGCGCAGCGGACGCGCTCGCTTGGCGCGGGATTCGCGTCGTTCGCCGGACGGGGTGTCGTGCTCGCGACCATGGCGATGCTTGTGCGCAACGCCGTAGTCGCCGGCATCCTTTCGCCGCGGGTGCTCGGCGCGATGGGGCTGCCGCTCGGCGCCATGGTACTGGCGTGCGTCGTCGCGCTGTGGCGCATGGATACGCGCTGGCTGCCGGCCGAGCCTGACGAGCGCGATCCGCGCGAGGCGCTGAAGTTCGATTCACCGTTCTCGTTGCTCGCGGTGTTGCGGTTCGGCGCGATCTTTCTCGTCCTTGAAGTTGCCGGTACCATCGCGCAGCGCGCGCTGGGCGATGTCGGCTTCTACGCGGTGAGCATCGCCGGTGGATTGTTCTCCAGTTCGTCGGCGGTGGCGGCGGCCGGAACCCTCGCAGCACAGGAAGCGGTTTCGGTCGAGTCCGCCGCCGCGGGTGCGCTCCTCGCGACTCTCACGAGTGCGTGCGTCAACCTGCCGCTGGTCGCGCGGCTCGGCCGCTTTCCGCGCCTTACGCGTGGAGTGGCGATCACTGTGAGTGCGCTGGCCGTGGCGGGAATACTGGGCTGGTGCGCACAGCGCTGGCTGCTGTGACGTGCGGCATCCCCAACATCGAAATGTGAGAATCAGCACGATGTATCATGCATTCATTACGCCAAGCAGCGCCACCGACCGGGTGCTACGGGGCTCGACGATCGGAATGCTTCTGCGCGAACGTGGCCTCTCATCCGAGACGGTCGTCGTCGATCTCAGCGTTCAGGCACTCAGCCCGAGCGAGATCATGACTACGCCGATCCAATCGAGCGCCGTGCCGAAGGTGGCCTCGATCGTCGCTGGCAGATGTGCCGTTTGCCCGTGTTGGGCGCCATTAGGAGAAAATCACTCATGAAATCTGAAAAGCGAAGAGTCCTCATTACCGGTTTCGGCATCGTCGCGCAGGCATTGCTTCCTATGTTGGAGAAGCGACTGCGCATGGAACCGAAGGAGATCACGGTGATCGACTTCGTGGATCGCCGACGCGTTTTGCGTCCGTGGATGAAACGCGGACTGCGCTTCGTGCGTGAACGCGTGACACCGCTCAACCTTACCGGCCTGTTAGCGACGCATGTCGACGAAGGCGGCCTGATCATCGACCTTGCGTGGAGCATTGACTGCTTCGAGATCCTCCAATGGGCGCACGATCATGGCGTCCTCTACGTCAATGCGTCGGTTGAGTCCTGGGGACCCGAGTCGTCTTCGCGCTCCGTGCTCGAGCGTTCGCTGTACGCGCGCTACGTGCGGCTCCTCGAGTTGACCGGCAACTGGCGTGACGGCCCGACCGCGGTCATCGACCACGGCGCGAATGGGACCACTCCTCAGCGGCGGCGACGCGTTGTCAGCCTAGCTCGCTTGTATTGTCGGTCTGGGTAGTGGCTCCACCGGGAACAGCGGCCGCGGGCTGGGGCGCGATAGCGAAATACTCCTTCGCTTTGGCTTCGGTGACCACGCCCGCATACACGTCATGCAGGAGGGTCGGATCTCCGCGGTGTCCCATATTGGGATGCCAAGAAGAGGCAGGTCGAAGCTGGAACTAGTACCCAAGCACGTGAATGGACACCGTTGCTCAAGGCGCTCACGGACGAAATGAGCCGCCGCCTGGAACTCTCCGTGCCAAAGTCATTTCTCGACACGTATTCGAGCGGGTTTGTTGCCAGCCTAGTCTCGTGCGGCGTGTTGACGTTCAACGGTCGCGTTTACGGATTCGGCCACGAAAGCTTCTTTGATTACTGCTTCGCTCGCAGTGTTGCCGCTGGCAGATCCGCTCAGCCGGATGGCCCGTTCTCGCATTCCGCCTGGATCGATTGAATCCGAGCCCGACAACCATCACGCTTGGACAACAGATTGGGTTACCTGAATCCCCAGCGCTGGTTCTTTCACGTGCATTTCCCGGGCAACCCATTGTCTTGATCATTGATCAACTCGACTTTGTTAGCGCAACGTCTGGGCGTCATCCCGACTTTTTCGACACACTGGCTGCCTTGGTGGAAGAGGTTCGGGGACTGCGGGGAACCCATGTCCTTCATTTGATCCTCGCCTGTCGTGAGTTCGACTTTGAGAACGACCATCGATTTCGTCTGCTGCTTCCGCGAAGCGAAAAGCCGGTAACGCTGAACCGACTAACGTCTGACGAAGTGGCGCATATCATTCGATCAGCCGACGGGAAACCAGAACGGCTGAACGTGAGGCAGCTTGAAATGCTGGCACTCCCGCAGAACCTGGCGCTGTTTGTCGAATCCGGGATCGTCGGTCACGACAAACCGTCCTTCCTGACCCAGAAGGACCTCTTCGACGCGTATCCAATCGTCCGCTCCCGACAACAAATCAAGGACTTTGGCATACCTAACTCTCGATTAGGTGCTATTCTCGAAAAATGGCGATTTCCGGCGATTTCCGGCGGTTTACGGAAGTTTGGCGTTTACTCAGAATTAGTATGAGTAATAGGCTCTAGTGAGCCAAGTCGCTGATAATCAGCGATAAATGGCGGAGAGGGTGGGATTCGAACCCACGGTACCCTTGCGGGCACGCCTGATTTCGAGTCAGGTACAATAGACCACTCTGCCACCTCTCCGTGGCGAAGGGACGGTATTCCGCGGAAAGCCTCCCGCGGTGCAAGTCTCGAATGGGGGCGGAATCGCGGCGCCATTTGACGGGGCGCGGGTTTCGGGCAAGGTCCCTCCTGAATTCGTTCCCTCCAAGTCACATGAAGTCTATCATCACCAGTGTCCTGCTCCTGACCGTCCTCGCGGTCCCGTTCGCCTCGGCCGAGCCGGGCAAGAAGGGCCAGAAGCCCGACCGCATCGCCCACGGCGAACGTGTGGACGTGAAGGAATACCTGGTCCCGGGCAAGACCACGATCGTCAACTTCACGAGCGCCTACTGCCCGCCCTGCCAGAGGATCTCGCCGTTGCTGGATGAACTCCACGCCCAGCGCGACGACGTGGCAGTGGTGAAGGTCGACATCAACCGGCCTGACGTGCGGGGAATCGACTGGAAAGCGCCCGTGGTCGCGCAGTATGAGCTGCGCTCGGTCCCCAGCTTCCAAGTCTATGATGCCAAGGGCACCCTGATCGCCGAGGGCGAGGCCGCCGCGGAGATGGTCCTCGGTTGGCTGCAGGAATCCTAACACCTTTCGCGGCATTGCCCGCATCCCGACGCGCCGGCCTCCCGAGGGCCGGCGCGTTTGATTTCGTCTCGTCAGGGACAGCAGGCCGCTGGTTCAATCCTCGCACATGAATCTCCTGCTCGTCGGAGAAATCATCGGTGGCGTGGTGCTCTTCCTGGTGGGCATGCAGTGGATGAGCGCGGCGCTGCGCGCGGCGGCGGGCGATCGCATGCGCGGCTGGCTCAACGCAGCCACCCGCTCCCGCTGGCGCGGCGTGGTGCTCGGCACGACGGCAGGGTTTCTCGCGCACAGCACGGCCGCGACGGTGATGACCGTCGGGTTCGTGCATGCCGGCCTGCTTTCCCTCGGTGCGGCATTGCCCGTCGTGTTCGGCGCGAACATCGGGACGACGCTCTCGATGCAGCTGGTGTCGCTGCGTCTCACGGATTACGCGCTGGTTGCCGTGGCACTGGGCGGGATCGTCCAGTTGGCGGCCAACGAGGGCACATTCCGGCAGGTCGGCCGCGCGGTCCTTGGCTTCGGGCTCCTGTTCCTCGGCATGAAGATCACGGGCAACGCGATCGAGCCCCACCGCGAGATGCTCGCGGGCTGGCTGTCGCGCTTTTCCGCCGAGACGTGGTCGGGTCTCGCGCTGGGTGTGCTCGTCGGCGCGGTGGTGACGGTGGTCGTGCAGAGCAGCGGGGCGGTGATCGGGATGAGCTTCGTGCTGGCGGCAAGCGGCGTCGTCACCTCCCTGGCGCAGACGTATCCGATCGTGCTGGGGGCCCACATCGGCACGAGTTCGACGTCGTTGATCGCGTCGATCGGCACGAGTTCGGCCGCGAGACGCGTCGCGGTGGGCAACCTCGTTTTCAACGTTGTGAACGTGGCGATCGGGATGGCCGGGGCACGGCTTTTCATACCCTTGCTGGAGCGCAGCGCGTCCGACCTCGTGCACCAGACGGCAAATTCCCACACGGCGATCATGCTCGTGGGCGTGCTCGTGGTGATGCCGGCGACCGGATGGTTTGTCCGGCTGCTGGAGCGGCTGGTACGCGAGAAGGGACCGGAGCGGCCGGGCAGCCACCTCGACGTGCGCAAGCTCGACGAGCCGGCCGCGGCGCTCGACCTCACCATGCGCGAACTGGGGCGCTGTGCGAAGATCTGCGAGGATTGCTTCCACGTGATCAACGGCGCCTTCCATGTCGTGGATCGGCGCGCGCTGCGCCGCGCCACGCTCGATGAGGCGAGCGTGGACGAGATCCGCACGAGCGTGCGCGCCTATCTCCAGGCGCTGGCACGGCGCGACCTCGGCAGCCGCGAGGTGTTGATGGCGCAGGCGCTCAACCGCTGCGCCATCGAGCTGGAGCGGATCAGCGACCACATCGAGAAGCTCTCCAAGATCGTGCGGCGCGGCGATGGCAGGCAACTTGCGCAGTTCGATGAAAGGATCCGGGTCGACGTCCTGCGCCTCGCCAGGGTCGCCGAAGCCGTCGTCAGCAGCGTCGCCGGCTCATTCGACACGATGCCTCGCGACCGCGACGCGGCCACCTGGCCCGTCCTGGAGGCGCGCAACCGCTACAACCGCGAGGCCGTGCCGGTGAAGCAGGAGGTGCGCGACCGCCTCACTCGGGGTGAGATTCCGTCGGAGCTGGCGTTGTTGTTCAGTGAATACGCCGCAGTACTCGACCGCATCGTGCGGCACTGTGTCGTGATCGCCCAGGAGCAGCGTCAGCCGTCCTTTGCGGGCGACGGGTCCACGGGCGCCGCGGCCGGCCGCTGAGCCTGCCGTCGGCGGTGGGCGTGCTGGAAGGCCATCACGATGGCGATGCCCACCGCCCAGATGAAGGCGAGGAAACCCAGCTGCCGGGCGCCGCTCAGCGCCATGTCGCGCGCGCTCATCGCGACGTCGGCGAGCGTGCCGACCAACGGGAAGATGATCGCACCGACGACGGCACCGCCGAGCGTGATCAACGCCGACCAGAGCGCGACGTAGCTGCAGTAGAAGAAGCCGGTGCGAAGCCGCGACATGGTTCAGGCGGGGGGAAGCGGGATCCTGGAGCGTCCCGGCCGGTGATAATTGAGCAGCAGTGTATCCGGACCGAGGAGACGCATCTCACCGAGGCGATAGCGTCCATCGCGCACGGTGCCGCCGTCGGCCAGCGGCGTGCCGCCGCCCAGGATCACCGGCTCGACCGTGAGCCAGAGGGCGTCGACAAGATCGGCATCGAGAAAGTCGCGGTAGACGTGGCCGCCGCCGAGCAGCGCGCAACGCGTGCAGCCGCGGGAGGCGAGCGTGTCGAGCAGCGTGCGCGGCGTGCCGCTCGCGAACTCCAGCGCGCCGGGCCGGCGATCGCCCGCGAAACGTTCGGGTGCGTGGGTGGCGACGAGCCGGAAGAAGCGCGACCGATTGCTGGCCAGGATGTCGTCGCGCGCGGTCTCGAACGTCGTCCGCCCCATGATCGCGCCGTCGAAGTCCTGCAACACCTGTCGATACCACGCCTGATCTTCGTCGGAGGCGAAACCGGGGCCCTCCTGCCCGGGCGGGGTGAGCCGGCCATCGAGGGAGATCACGGCGATGAGAATCACGTGCATAGCGAGACTGCTGAAAAGATGCCGACGGCCCCTGTTGTCAAAAAATCTGAATCGCTGCGCATGCGGTGCGCCGTCCGCGACGTGCGGCGGATTCGCCGCTGTGGCGCCGCCGGCACGCCATGCACCGCGCCGGGCGGACACCCCGGTGCGCGATCGTCTTCCGGCGTTGCGCCGGACGCGAAAATCCCCACGCAGGAGGCGGATGTTTTCACTCTTCAAGAAATTCAAGGACGGGCTCACCAAGACCGCGCAGACCATCGTCGCGTCCGTCGGCGGCATGTTCGGCATCAAGCCGATCGACACGTCCACGCTGGAGAAGCTCGAGGAATCGCTCTACACGGCCGATTTCGGCGTCGAGACCACCGACGAGATTCTCGGGGAGATCCGCCGCGCCATGAAGAAGGAGAAGGAACTGCGCGGGCAGGAGGCGGGGCGCATCGGTGCGACCGTGTTGCGGCGCGCGCTCGAAGGCTCCGAGGGTCGGCTGGAGTTCGTGCCGGGTGCACCGACGGTCATCGCGCTCATCGGCGTGAATGGTTCGGGCAAGACCACGACGGCGGCCAAGCTCGGATACGACCTGCAGCAGGACGGCCGCAAGGTACTGCTGGCGGCCTGCGATACCTTCCGCGCGGCGGCCATCGACCAGCTCAAGACGTGGGCGGACCGGCTCAAGCTCGACATCATCGCCGGGCAGCATGGGGCGGATGCGGCGGCCGTGGCGTTTGACGCGTGGCAGGCGGCCCAGGCGCGCGGCTTTGACACGCTGCTGATCGACACCGCGGGCCGTCTGCACACGAAGAGCAATCTCATGCAGGAGCTGGCGAAAATCCGCCGCGTGTTGCAGAAGCACGATCCGGCCGCGCCGCACTACAGCCTGCTCGTGGTGGACGGCAGCCTGGGCAGCAACTCGATCGAGCAGGCCCGCGTGTTCCACAAGGAATTCGGCCTGGACGGGCTCGTCGTCACCAAGCTCGACGGCACGAGCAAGGGTGGTGCGCTGGTCGCGATCTACCGCGAGCTGAAGCTACCCATCTTCTTCCTTGGACTTGGCGAGCAGCCCGAGGACCTGCAGCCGTTTTCCGTGGACAACTACGTCAACGCCGTCTTCGGGCTCGAGACGGCCTGAGCGGCGTGGCGTCGGTGGAGTGAACCACTGAGGGCGCAGAAGACACGGGGGATACAGAGAATACGGAGGGCGGATGGAGGGGAAGAGGCCCTGGGGGTGGAGCCGGCGAGGGCCAGGCTGGGCAACTTCGGCGACACGCGGCTGTGAGGCCCCGGTGACCTTCGGGAGATCGGACAACATGTAGCGGGTAATCAACTACGGCGATCGTCTGAACCCGATCACGTGCTTGAAAACACGACCTGATCGATAAGGAGAAAGAGAACGAGAAAGAGAAAGAGAACGAGAAAGAGAAAGAGAAAGAGAACGAGAACGAGAACGAGTCAGGCCGGCCGCGGCATTCACCATTCTCCATTCTGCCTTCTCCATTCGCTGCCTGGCGCGGCGGCGCCCTCTTCGGCAACGGCTCGGGGTCTGGTCTTCGCTCTGTGCCCTCTGTGTCCTCTGTGGTTCAATTCAGATCCACGAGCGGCTCGGCCGGAGGCCTCGCCCGACCTCCGATCCTTGAGCCGTTCAGTCCTTACCGCTCACTCGCGCCGCGACCAGGCGCGGAGGGTGGTGAGGAGGAAGACCTCGAGCGCGGTGCCGACGTTGAGGTTGGCGCGCAGGAGGCCGGTGACGCGTTCGAGCGCCTGCACGGTCGAGACCGCGGCGGCCGAGGCGAGGGTGCCCGCGCGCTCGCGCGCAACGGCACAGGTGATCTTCTCGATCTCCGCGAGGAAGCGCTGGCGCACGCCGATGGCGGCGATGCTTTTCACCGCGTTGGCTTCATCCTTGTCCAGGTTCTCGAGCGCGCCGGCCGCCTTCAGGTCGTCGAGGGCCTTGGCACCGGCTGCCTCGAGCCAGGCATTGAAGCGGGCGGTGAGGGCGTAGACGCTGATGACCTGGCGCGCGGCTGCATCGCGGTCCGAGGCCGCGCTGCCGGAGGCGAGGTGGCGCAGCCACTCGGCGTAGTCCTGCAGCCATGACGCCGCCTCGGGATCGGATGCGAGGATGGCGGGAGCCGGGATCTTGAAGCTCTGGCAGCGGCTGCGGATCGTCGTCAGCAGCGAATAGGGGCGCGTCGTGAGCAGGAGGATCGTCGTGTCCAGCGGCGGTTCCTCCAGCGTCTTGAGAAACGCGTTGGACGAACTGGCGTTGAGGCACTCGGCGTCGAAGACGATGCCGACCTTGCGGTCGCCGGAGAGCGGCGACTGGGCCAGCTGCCGCGTGAAGTGGCGCATCGTGTTCGCCTCCTCCGCGTCCTCGCCGATGCGGATCTGGCGCGATTTGCCGGAGGGGCGGAGCGTCACGAGGTCGGCGTGGTCGGCCCCGGACGAGGCCCACGCCGCGGGCAGCTGCAGCAGCCGTGCGGCGAGTTGACGGGCAAAGGCCTCGAGCGATTCGGCGTCGCCGCCGTGGAGCAGGATCGCATGGGCGAGCCGCCCCCGGTCGATGGCGCGGTCGAGGACCTGCCCGGCGACGGACTCGGCGTAAATGCTGTCGCTTCCGGGCATCGCGTGCCGGTCGTGCGGCTCAGGGAGCGCGGGTGGGCCGCTCAGGCTTCGCCCGCGGCCTTGATCAGCTGCGTGACGACCTTGAGCACTTCCTTGGCGATCGCGGTGGTGGGCCGGGTGCCGTCGATCACGTGGAAGCGTCCCGGCATTTCCTTGGCCAGAAGCAGATAACCTTCGCGCACGATCCGGTAGAAATCGATCGTCTCGCGCTCGATCCGGTCGGGCAGGTCGCTGGCGCGGTGTCGCACGCGCTGGATGCTCACCTCGGCGGGCACGTCCAGGACGATGGTAAGATTGGGCAGGACATTGCCCACGGCGAACTGGTTGATCTGGTTGACCGGGCCGGGAGAAATGCTGCGGGCGGCGCCTTGGTAGACCGTGGTGGAATCGAGGAAGCGGTCGCACAGCACGATCTTGCCGGCCTGCAGCGAGGGGAGCAGTACCTCACGTACGAGCTGGGCGCGGCTGGCGGCGAAAAGAAGCAGCTCCGTCTCGGGATGCATGGCTTCGCTCCCGTTGCCTCGGATGAGGATGTCGCGAATGTCCTCGCCGATCGCGGTGCCACCCGGCTCGCGGGTGACGACGAACTCGCGTCCGAGCTTTTCGAGGTGGGGGACGAGCATCTCGATCTGCGTCGTCTTCCCGCTGCCTTCGGAGCCTTCAAAGGAAATGAGCAGGCCCGGCTTTATCGCCGCTTTCTTCTTGGCGGCTTTGGTCGGTTTGGGGGATGTGGTGGCACCCATGGCGGAAGGGGGAGTATCAGTCGCGCAGGAACGCTTCAATCTCATTGAGTGTCGGGCTCTGGCCCGTGCGCACATAAAAACCGGAGTAGCTCGCGCCCAGTGTCAGGCAGGCCTCGCGGGAGAGGCCGATCAGCTGGCCGAGGACGAAACCGGCGTTGAAATGGTCTCCGGCGCCCGTCGTGATCTTTGGTTTGGCGGTGTAGGGGCCGGGTATCCAGGCATCGCCATCGGCGCTCGCACAGGCGGCCGATTCCTTCGGGTGCACCACGACGGTCGAGAAACCGAGGGCTTCGCGAATCTCCCGTGCGATGGCGCGCAGTCCGGCGGGACCGGGCTCGTGCGATGGGAGGCCGAGCGCGGCGGCGACCTGCTGGGACTCCTTGAGATTGAGGCCGAGCGTCACGCGGCCGTGCCCCTCGAAGCGCGCGATCACGCGCAGCGCCTCCACGAGGTTTTCCCGTGAGCGTTTCTCAGGGTCGGCGAGATCGAAGAACCAGATGCGGTCCGGTCGCGGCGGCAGGGTCGGCAGGAGTCGTTCGAGCAGCGCGCGAAAGAGCGCGGTCATGTTCGGAATCATCGTCCAGTTGACCAGGGCGACCAGCGCCGCGCCCTCGATTTCGCGGCGCAGGGCGTCCTCGCCCATGGCGGCCACGATCGCATCCCACGTGATCCCGTCCAGGCTCACCGTCGAGCCGAGCATGATCTTCCCGTCGGAAAACTCCGCGGCGATCGTCTCGCTCGGCTCTGCGATCGAGATCGCCTGCGAACGCGCGGCAAACGCCTGCAGGATCGGGTGGATCGCGGGCGTGCCGAGCGCGCCGATATAGCGGAGCGCGAGCCCGCCGGCCAGCAGTCCGTTGGCCATGAGGGGCCCGTTGCCGCCGAGTTTCTCCATCACCGGGTAGAGCTCGATGTTCGTGCTCTTCCCCGCCGCGCCCAGGATGCGTTGGCCGAATTCCGTGATCGTGGTCATCGGCGTGAAATCCGCGCCCTGCCCGTGGCGGCGCGAGACGGGGTGCACGATGCGATCGACGAAACCGTCCAGCCCGACCACGCCGCGCAGCGCCGCGAGCTGAGGCGCGCGGGCTTTCAGTTCCTGGAGCGTGCGTGATCGATGCGGCATGGGGGCGCCTTCGGCGGCACGGAGACAATCCGGCGGACACACCGAGCGGCAACCCCATTCGCGAATTCCTCACGCCACTCGCACCATGCCGCGCGGCCTTTTCCTTTGCGCCGTCCTCGTGTGCGAACCAACATCGGCGGCCATGTCCTTCGTGTCGATCCTCGCGCAAGGGGCCGCACCCGCCCCCGAGCCCGGCCTGGTCCAGTATTTTCTCCAGTCCAACGGCGCGGGCCAGGCCATCATCTTCGCGCTCGCGGTGTTCAGTCTCGTCGCGTGGACGATCATGCTCGGCAAGTACTTCGAGTTGCGACGGACCCAGCTCTACAACCTGGGCTTCCAGCAGAAGCTGCGCGAGCAGCGCTCGATCCTCGACCTGCCGGAGGGTTTCAGGGTGCCGATCGAGGTGCCGTACGGCGCGCTCTTTCGCGAGGCGGTCGACGCCTTCTGGCGCGTCGAGGCGCGGCGCGGCGAAACGGACGAAAGTCTTTCGGCGGCGCGGCTCGAGCATGCGGAAAACGCGTTGCAGCGCGCCGTGGCCGCCCAGTCCCTCGGGTACGAATCCAACATGATCTTCCTCGCCACGATCGTCTCCGGCGCGCCGTTCTTCGGCCTGCTCGGCACGGTCTGGGGCGTGATGGATTCCTTCGGTGCCGTCGCGCTCCAGCCGGTCGCGACCCTGCAAACCCTCGCCCCGGGCGTCTCCGGCGCGCTCCTCACCACTGTGGCCGGTCTGCTCGTGGCCATCCCATCGGTGTTCGGCTACAATTATCTGCTTTCCCGCACCAAGCTCATGATCACCGACCTCGAGAACTTCGCCAGCTCCCTGGCCGACCGCATCGAACTCGAGAGCCGGTGAGAGAAGAAAGGCTGAAAGGCTGAAGGGCTGAAGGGCTGAATACGCGATCGGAAAGGGCCCCCGGCTCCCGCTTCCTCAATCGTGCACCGAAAATCCTGATACACCCGATCGCTCGATCTGCGTTCCGCTCCGGAATCGTTCACGCCACTTCCTCCTTCAGCCTTTCAGCCCTTCAGTCCTTCAGCCTTTCCCTCCATGGCCCGCTCCTTCCACCGCCGCCGCAGCATGACGCCAGTCTCCGAACTGAACGTCACCTCGCTGATCGATCTCGGCTTCTCGTTGTTGATCATCTTCATGATCAGCACGCCGCTGATCGAGAACGAGCGCGCGATCCCGGTGGACCTGCCCGACTCGTCGGAATCAGTCAGTCGCAACACCGACCTGCGCTTCGTCGACATCACCATCATCCCGGGCGGCTACAATGTGGACGGCGCGACGTTCTCGCGCGACCAGCTTGAAGTGCAGCTGCGGGGCTATACGCTTTCGGGCAACCCGCCGGTGATCAGCGTTCGCGCCGATCGCAACGTCGCGTATCAAGAAGTCGTCACGCTGCTCGATATGTTGAAGCAGAACAACCTCACCAAGATCAACCTCGACACCCAATCGCGCCGCTGAGCACCTGCGCGCGGCCGCGGTTTCTCCATGCAGGGTAAAACGAAACAGGGCTTTGTCCTCTCCGTGCTGCTGCACGTCGGCGTGATCGTGGGGGCGTTCCTGATTTCGATCTTCAAGCCGCCGGAGAAGCCCAAGGAGATGATCTTCGAGCTGGTGGCTCCGCCGCCGTCGGCCCCGGATACTCCATCCACCGAACCGGCCTTGGATTTCACCGCGCCGACCCAGCCGGTGCCGATTCCGCAGCCGAAGGTGGAGCCGCCGCCGCCCAAGCCCACGCCGACTCCCGCGCCCAAGCCGCCGCCCCCCAAGCCGAAGCCCGTCGAAAAGCCCAAGCCGGTGCCGAAGCCGCCGCCCAAGCCGGTGGAGGTGCCGAAGCCGATGTCGATCGAGGAGTTTCGAAAGCTCAATCCGCAGAAGCCCAAGCCGAAGACCGCGACGCCTCCCAAGCCCGTGAAGGTGCCGCGAATCGATACGCGGTTTAACGTAAACCTGCGCGACACCGTCGTGAACGTCGACACACTCGCGGGCCTCAGCCAGATCGAACAGTCGGAGCTTCAGAACTACATCGCGCGCCTGCGCGAGGCCCTGCGCTTGTGCTGGGCCAAGCCCGGCGGTCTTCCGGCCGCGACGGCCGCCGACGTCGAGTTCCACGTTGCGCCGAACGGGAGTTTCTCGCGCATCCGCATCTCGCGCAGCTCCGGCCACACGATGTTTGATGCCTCGGTGGTGGAGTCCTTCAGCACGCTTGGGACGGCCGGCCAGACGCCCGAGGGGAAGCCGCTACACCTGCGCTACACGTTCCGGATCAACGAGGACTGACCAGTGCGTCGGCTGGCCGGACGTCTTCAGCCCGCACAAGACACCCGCCAACAGAAAAGGCCCCTGCACGGGGCCTTCTGGAAAATGGTGGAGACGATCGGGATCGAACCGACGACCTCCACAATGCCATTGTGGCGCTCTTCCAACTGAGCTACGTCCCCACGGAGGTCTGAAGGGGCGGAAAACTCAGGATTTCCGGGGCAAAGGCAAGAGCTTTTTCGGCGATTGTTTCAGGAGAGGATGGCACTGCGAAACGTGTGGTGCCAGCGACCGTCGGTCCGGGGGAACCAACCAGGCGAGCCGGTCCCGCGCGACCGGGTGCTCGATTCGTTCCCGTTCTGACCGGGGATCGCCGCCGACCTGATTATCGCCAATCGCCGTCGCCCGCCCGCGGCCCGCCGCGTCGCCCATTCGATTCGCTTCGTCGGTCCGCGGAAGCCGCCCCGATGCGACGGCGACCGCCTCCGGCCTCGACTCCGCGTCCGCGCGTCGCAGGCTCGATCGGCACCCCGACTCGTCGTGACCAAGCAGACTCGCACCATCGTCCTGACCGTTATCGCCACGCTCGTCGCCATCGCCGTGCTCCAGAACATGCGCTCGGTGACCGTCCGCTTCGTGCTGTGGGACGCGGCTGTGCCGCTTTCGATCTTTCTGCTCTTCGTCTGTGGCCTGGGTTTCATCGCCGGCCTCTTCTGGCGTCGCCGCTAGAGGACGGAGGACTGAAGACGGAAGAACTGAGGACGGAAGCGAGAGGCCGGGGTTCTCAGGATGAATCGTTCTCGTTCTCTTTCTCTTTCTTCCTTTCGGCTCCGGCTCCGGCTCCGAGGAGAAAGAGAACGAGAAAGAGAAAGAGTAAAGGGGGCGAGTAGGCGCCGGTGATGGGGTCCTACTTGGCCGGGTGCTTGGCCAGCCAGGCTTCCATCGCCTTGCGCGAGATCCGGTAGAGCACGCCGCAGCGCGGGCATTGCGTGGCGATGGCGTCCTCGCCCTGGAAGAGCCCGTCCGGATCCTGCCGCATCGTCGGCGCCAGCACCTTGATGATGCGCTCCTCGGAACAACCGCACCGCCAGCGGTAGGTGCGCCGCTCGATCGGCGCGAGCGTCTCCTTCGTGGAGATCTCGCGCACTTCGTCGAGGCTCACGCCGCGGAGCCAGTCCAGATCGCAGTCGGGATGGGCGCTCAGCAGGACGAAGTTTTCCTCGCCCAGGTCGAAGAACCGGCCGGGACGCTGCTCACTCCGCTCGTAGAACAGTTCCGCCGCGCCGAAGATGTCGGGACCTTCGAAGTTTACCGTGCTGCGGCGCGGTGGACCGTACTGGCCCTGGAGCTGCCGGATCGTTTCGCAGAAGAACAGATTGTGCGAACCCTCCTTCACGTTTTCGACGAACACCCGGCCGACCACGGTGCCGAGCTCGTTGTCCGCCGTGGCGAAGAGATTCAGGCGCGGCGACTGGAGATTGACCGTCCAGGCGATGAGCTCGTTGCGCGGCCGCGAGACACAGTGGAGCACGAAGGCGGCCAGCATGTCCTTGAAGGGCTTGTCGTGCTCCTCTGCCACGTGCATCCCGCCGTCGGCGAGATGGAGGTAGTAATCGAGGTAGAGATCGGTCAGCCGAGCGCGGGAAACGAGGACGTTGCGGTGCCGCACGAACTCGGTGGTCGCGACGATCCCCTCCGGGGCGGGTTGATCGGGAGTGGCCATGCCCTGCGGTGTGCCCGCACGCAGCGCGCTGTCAACCGGCAATCCGGCGCCGCCGGCCGCCCGGCAGGTCCCCCGCCCGCACGCCGATCACGGCGTCGGCGCCGTCGCGCAGCGGGAAGGCATGCAGCGGCACCCCGGGAAACTCCGCGGCGATGGTCTCGCGCAGGTCGCCGTGCTCGAGCACGAGCACACCGCGCGGCGCGAGGTGCGCGCGTGCCTCCGCCAGGATGCGGCGCACGCAATCCATGCCGTCGCTGCCGCCATCCAGAGCGAGACGCGGCTCGCGCGCGATCTCCGGCGGCTGGTCGTCGCACAGCCACGCCGGTTCGTAGGGCGGGTTGGCCAGAATGAGGTCGTAGGGCAGGGGGGGCACCGAGGCGAACAGGTCGGACTTCATCAGGTGCACGCGGTCCTGCAACCCGTGCCCGGCGATGTTTTCCGCGGCCACCTCCAGCGCCTCATCCGCCACGTCCACCGCGTCGACCGCTGCTGCCGGCCAGGCGCGTGCCGCCAGGATGGCGAGGCAGCCCGATCCCGTACCAATATCAAGGATACGGCGCGGCGCGAAACCGCGTCCCGCGAACGCCGCGATCGCCTCCGGCATCAGCTCCGCGATGTAGGAACGCGGGATGAGCACGCGCTCATCGACATAGAAACGGGTCCCGCCCAGCCAGGCCTCGCGCACGAGGTAGGGCACGGGCACGTGCTCCTCGATCCGGCGCCGGACGAGTTCGCGCAGCTCCGCGCATTCGAGCTGGGTCAACCGCGCCTGCGTGAAGTGGGGCAGGTCCTCCTGCTCGAGGCCGAGGAAACGGCCGACAAGGAACATCGCCTCCTCCTGCGCGCCGTGCAACCCCTGCGCGAACACCAGCGGAGCGCGAGCGAATGCCGACACGGCGAAGCGCAGCCAGTCGCCCACCGTGACCAGCACCTCGGTGCCGGCCACCACTGTGTTGCGCCGCGGGCGCGGGGATTTCTTCGTTGCCATGCCCGCCACGCTGCGACCCCGCCCCGCCGCCGGCAAGCGGAGAAGCGTGAAGTCCGTCTACACGGGGCGATCATCGCGGCTCATGTTGACTCAAGCGAACCACCCTGTGGCCGGGGTGCCGGCGCACGCGGCCTTGGGGGAAAGCAACAGGCCCCGCGCCAGAACGATGTAAATGCATGCACAAGTCGAAACCGGGGCTGCGCACGCGAGGTCACCGGACGTTCTAGAGCCACTCCCCAGGCGCGTCCGACTCGTTTGTCGTCTCCACCATGAAAACACGGATTACCACGCTTCTGCGGATCGCGGCTGCCCTGGCCGCCTGGATCTCGGCTGGCAGCCTCGCTGCGGCCCAGGCGATCATCATTGATCACCAACACGCGACGCTCCAGGGCGTGCCGGCCTCGGCCATCCAGCGCGCGCGGGAGACGCTGCACATCGCCTACGGACACACCTCCCATGGCAGTCAACTCGTGAGCGGCATGAGCGGACTGGTCGCGTTCATGAACGCGAAGCCCGACGACGCCTTCCCCGACAACGCCTTCGCCTTCAACAACGGCGGCAGCAACGGCGCCCTCGACCTGCGCGACACGCCGTTCTCCGGCGCCTCGGACCTCGGCAACCCGAACCGCACCGCGTGGGCGGCCGCCACGCGCACCTACCTGCGGGCCCGTCCGGAGATCAACGTGATCATCTGGTCGTGGTGCGGCCAGGTGGACGGAAGCGAGGCCGAGATCACCACCTACCTCACGCTGATGAGCGACCTTGAGCGCGAGTTTCCCGCCGTGCGGTTCGTCTACATGACCGGCCACCTCAATGGCACCGGGGCGAACGGCAACGTGAACGTCAGGAACAACCAAATACGCGCCTACTGCCGCGTGAACGGCAAGGTGCTCTATGATTTTGCGGATATCGAGAGCTACGATCCGGAGGGCCGGGTGAACTACATGGAGCGGATGGGGAACGACAATTGCGACTACGACAGCGACGGCAACGGCTCGCGCGACCGCAATTGGGCGACTGCCTGGCAGGCCGCACACGTGGAGAATGTCGAGTGGTACAGCTGCAGTGCGGCGCATTCGCAGGCGCTCAACGGCAACCGCAAGGCCTATGCCGCATGGCAGCTCTGGGCGCGGCTCGCCGGCTGGACCGGGACGGGCACGGATACGTCGCCGCCGACGAGTCCGGCCGGACTGCGCGCGTCGTTGGTCGAGCCGGTGCGCGTCGCGCTCGCGTGGGATGCCGCGACCGACGCTGAGTCGGGCATCAGCGCCTACCGGGTCCTTCGCGCCGGCGTGCAGATCGGCCAGACCGCGCAGACTTCCTATGCTGATACTACGGTGAGCCCGGGTACCGCCTACACGTATACGCTGGTCGCGGTCAACGGCGCGGGGCTCGCCTCCGACCCGAGCGGAGCGCTGACCGTGACCACGCCGCCGGATACGACCGCACCGACGGTTCCAGTGGGCCTCAGCGTCGCGCCAGTCTCGGCCCGCTCGCTGCGCCTGACATGGACGGCCAGCACCGACAACGTCGGGGTCGTGGCGTATGTGGTCCGTCGCGACGGTGCCACGATCGGCACACCCGCCACGGCCGCCTGGACCGACACGGGGCTTATCGCGGGTCGCACCTACCGCTACAGCGTGTGCGCCCGTGACGCGGCGGGAAACGAGTCGGAAACATCGGTGGTCGTCGCGCGGGCGCTGACGCCTGATCCGATCGTGCCGGGCGTGAGCGCGCCGGCCACGCTCTCGGCCTCCGGTCTGTTCCACGACCTGGACACGCTGACTGCGGCGGCCGATCTGCTGCCGTACGAAGTCAACCTCCCCGCCTGGGCCGACTACGCGCAGACGAAACGCTGGGTCCGTCGGGCACCCTCCGGGTCCCGCCTGGGGTTCTCGGCCGCGGGGAACTGGCAGTTTCCCGAGGGCACGCTGTGGGTGCAGCAGTTCGACATGGAGACGGTGTGCGGCGATCCGCGGTCGCGGATCCATCTCGAAACCCGCGTGCTCCTGCGCACGGCGGACGGCGTTTGCGGCCTGAGCTATCGTTGGAATGAGGCACAGACGGACGCCGAGCTCGTGCCCGACGCCGGCGCGACGGTGAGTTACACGCGTTGCGACGGTCCTGCGGCGGTCGAGCGCGAGTGGCGGATCCCGCCGCGGGCCTCGTGCGCGAGCTGCCACAGCGCCGCCGGCGGCCATGCCCTCGGCTTCACCACACGCCAGCTGAACCGCGCTGGCCCCGCCGGTTCGGGGGTCTCCGACCAGATCGCGACGCTCGCCGCGTCCGGCCTGCTTGACGGCGCGCCTCCGGCGTCGGGATCGCTGCCGCGGCATCCCCGTCTCGCGGATACGACGGTCGCGCTGGAGGCGCGCGCCCGCGGCTGGCTCGAGGTCAACTGCGCCGGATGCCACCAGCCGGGCGGCGGCGCGGCGGTGGGTTTCGATCTTCGGTCGGCGACACCGCTGGCCCAGAGCGGACTTATCGATGGTGCCGTGGCGAACTCCCTCGGGGACGCCGCCATGCGCCTGGTTTCGCCGGATCATCCCGAGCATTCGGCGATCGCCGTGCGAATCGAGCTGACGGGTGCGAACCGGATGCCGGCACTCGGCCGCTCCGAGGCGGACCCGCTGGGCGCCTCGGTCGTTAGGGAGTGGATACACCGTCTCGCGCAGCCGGCCGGAGCGACGGAGGCGCGCCTGAGCAATCTCTCCACTCGCGGCCTCGTGCAGACGGGCGATTCCGTGATGATCGGTGGGTTTGTGGTCGCGGGCAGCGAACCCCGGCAGGTCCTGCTGCGCGGCGTGGGCCCCGAACTCGCGAATCTCGACGTCCCGGGCGTACTCGCGGACCCGCAGATTGAGCTCTTCCGCGGCGGCGAATCGCTGGCGAGCAACGACAATTGGTGGGCGGGTCCCGAGGTGGCGTCGATTCGCGCAGTGGCGGCGCGCTGTGGTGCGTTTGCGTTCACCGAAGGGAGCCTTGATGCGGCGCTGCTGGTCACGCTCGAACCCGGGCCCTATACCGTGCACCTGCGCGGCGGAGCGGGGGCGAATGCGGTGGCCATGTTCGAGGCCTACGATGCGTCGGCTGACGGGAACAGCCGCTTCGTCAATCTTTCCACCCGCTTGCGGCTGGGCTCGGGCGACCGTCTCGCCATTCCCGGCCTGGTCGTCGGTGGCGATACGCGGCGCACGTTCCTGATCCGGGCCGTGGGCCCGGGGCTCTCGGCTCTCGGCGTGGACGGCATCCTGGCCGACCCAAGGATCGCGCTGGTGAATCGAGGGGAGGTGCTTGCGAGCAACGACGACTGGGGTTCGCCGGATGGCGGCTCCGCGATCGCTCTGGCCGCCCGCGAGGTCGGTGCCTTCGGACTGAGCGCCGGCAGTCGGGATGCGGCGCTGCTCGTCACGCTCGACCCGGGCATCTACACGGTCGTGAGCAGTGCCGCGTCGGGGTCCGAGGGCATCGTGCTGGTCGAAATCTACGAGGTGTTGTGAATGCCTGGTCGCGCACGGGGGTTGCCAGCGTGCGCGAGGTGCGGTCTTGTGGCGGCGTGAATTTGCGTCTTTCTGCCGTCCTCGGACTCGTCGTCACCCTTGCCTGGCCCGTGGCCGCCGCGCCCGCGGCTTTCACCCGTGCTTTCGCGTTGGAGAAGGCCCGCGCCGTCGATCCCGCCGCGCAGTTGCCGTCGGACGAACTTCCCGAGGGCGTGACGGCGCGCGAGGGCCTCGCGTATGCCACGCGGGGCGATGTCGAACTGCAACTCGACGTGTATCGGCCCGCTGGTGACGGACCGTTCCCGGCCGTGATTCTCGTGCACGGCGGAGGCTGGGAGACCGGCAGCCGCGAGATGGAGCGGCCCTTCGCGAAGCGCCTCGCGGGGGCGGGCTTCATCGCCGTCCCGGTCTCGTACCGGCTCGGGCCGGCCGGGAGGTTTCCCAACGCGCTTCACGACCTCAAGTCAGCGGTGCGCTGGCTGCGTGCGCATGCGGCAGAGCATGGCATCGACGCGGAGGAGATCGGTGCGGTGGGCGCATCGGCGGGCGGGCAACTCGTCGCCCTGCTCGGCGCGACCAACGCCATGGAGCGCTTTGAAGGGGACGGCCCGCACCGGGAGTTCCCGAGTGTCGTCCAGGCCGTGGTCAACATCGATGGACTCGCGGATTTCACCGGTCGCGAACTGCTTGAGCAGCTGCGGACGCAGCCGGGTGCTCCGGTGCGTTTCCTGGGAGGCACCTTCGCGGAAGTTCCAGACGTCTGGAAGGACGCCTCGGCCCTCACCCACGTGGGGCTGCGCAGTGCGCCGACGCTGTTCATCAACAGCACGGCGCCGACGCCGATCCTCCCCGGACGCGAGGAGATGAGCCGGCGGCTCACGATGGTCGGCATCCCGTCGGAGGTCCTCACAATGGAGAATTCCCCGCACGTCTTCTGGCTGGTCGAGCCATGGTTTGGGCCGACCGTCGATGAGACCGTGAGGTTCCTGCGCGAGCACCTCGTCGGCGGCGAGCCGGTCAGCTGAGCGCGGCGGGGGCGGACGGCCGTTCAGGTCAGGTAGAGCAACTTCGTGGCGAACTCGGGATCGCTCGTCAGTTGCACGCCAAGTTTCCGCAGCCCCGCGGCATCGCCCGGCGTCGGGATGTGCGTGAGGTGCACGTCGCAGCCGGTCAGTTCCTTGAGCTTCTCAATCGCAGTCGCGGCCGCGGGGTTCATCGTGGCGCTGATGCTGAGGGCGATGAGCGTCTCCTCGAGGTCGAGGCTCATCACGTTGCGCTTGAGCACGTCCTTTTTGAAGTGGGCTAGGGACGTCGTGATGATGGGCGGCAGCAGGTGCATGCGGTCGGGGATGTCGGCGAGCAGCTTGACCGCATTGAGCACCAGGCTCGCGGCCGCGTGCATGTGCGGGGAGTTCTTGCCGGTCACGATCCGCCCGTCCTTCAGCTCGATGGCGGCCGCGCAACAGATCCCGTCGCGGCCCTTGCCCGCCTGCTGGCCGAGCTGCGCCGCCTCGTGGGCGTGAGCGACCACCTTGCGGTCCTTCGTCGCGAGGCCGTGCGTCTCGAGGAGCAGTTCCACGCGCTGGACCGTCTCCTTGTCGACCAGGCCCATGGCGTACTCGCAGGCGTAACTGTAGTAGCGGCGTATGATCTCCTGACGGCTCGCCTCGCGGCAGGCCTCGTCGTCGACGATGCCGAACCCCGCGCGATTCACGCCCATGTCGGTGGGCGACTTGTAGAAGGAGGGTTCCCCCGTGATGCGTTCGATGATCCGCCGCACAAGCGGGAACGCCTCGAGGTCGCGGTTGTAGTTGACCGCCTGCTTGCCGTAGGCCTCGAGGTGGAAGTGGTCGATGAGGTTGACGTCCTTGAGCTCGGCGGTGGCGGCCTCGTAGGCGACGTTCACCTCGTGTTTCAAGGGCAGGTTCCAGATCGGGAACGTCTCGAATTTGGCGTAGTGCGCCTTCATCCCGCGCCTGTGCTCGTGGTAGAGCTGGCTCAGGCAGGTCGCCAGTTTTCCACTACCCGGGCCGGGACCGGTCATGACCACGATCGGGCGCTCCGTCTCGATGTAGGGATTGGCGCCGTAGCCGGTCTCGCTCACGATCGTGTCGACGTCCGCGGGGTATCCGCGGGTGGGCCGGTGGGTGTAGACGCGGATGCCGCGGCGCTCGAGGCGGTTCTTGAAGGCCACGGCGGCGGGCTGTTCGTCGAAGCGCGTGATCACGACCGCGGCGACCGACACGTCCCATTCGCGCAGGTCGTCGATCGTCTTGAGCGTGTCCGTGTCGTAGGTGATCCCGAAATCCGCGCGCATCTTCTTCTTTTCGATGTCGCCGGCGTAGATGCAGATCACCACCTCCGCCTGGGTGCGCAGCTTCTGCAGCAGGCGCATCTTCACGTTCGGGCTGAATCCCGGGAGTACGCGCGAGGCGTGGTAATCGAAGAGCAGCTTCCCGCCGAACTCGAGGTAGAGCTTGCTGTTGAAACCCTCGACGCGCTCGAGGATGGCGGCGCTCTGCTGTTCGAGGTAGAGTTCGTTGTCGAAACCGATCCGGGGTGCCATGCGTGCGGCCATTCCCGCACGGACCGCCCCGTCTCCACAACTCCCGAGTGCCACCACCGCGGAACTCGATTCCAAAATGGTGGGCGATACTGGACTCGAACCAGTGACCCCCTGCGTGTGATGCAGGTGCTCTAACCAACTGAGCTAATCGCCCGAAAACCGGGAAGGGCGAAGGTTGGAAAACCGGATGCGGCAAAGCAACACCGATTTTGAGCCGCCCGGCAGTCCGCGCGGGGACGCGTGCCGACCGGGAACGGCGAGCGCCGGCGGGTCGTGGAAAAGGCCCTTGCGGGGGCGGGCGCGACGCGGCTCAGTCGCCGGCCATGGACAAGCTGGCGGAGATTTTTCGCATGCAGGAGGCGCTCAACGAGCGCATCGGGGTGAATCTTGGGACGATGAACGAGGCCGAACGGACGCAGTGGGTCTTGAACTACACGCGCGCCATGCAGCAGGAGATCGCCGAACTGGTCGACTCCGTCCCGTGGAAATGGTGGGCCAAGTACCAGACGTTCGACCTGCAAAACGCCCGCGTCGAAGTCATCGACCTTTTCCATTTCCTGATCTCCACCGCGCAGGCGCTCGGCATGAGTTCCGACGACGTCTTCGAAGCCTACGTGAAGAAGAACCAGGTGAACCACGCGCGCCAGGACGCCGGCTACATGCGGAAGGACGAGCACGACTCCCGACATATCTAGCGCGTTTTCTGAATCCGGTGGTCTGGTTCAAGACGATCGACCAGCCTCTGAAAGGGAGGGCTGGGCTCCTGCCGCCACGCCCGGCGGCAAATGGAGAAGGCAGAATGGAGAATGTAGAATGTCGCCGGAGTCGGACGCTTTCTCGTTCTCTTACTCTTACTCGTTCTCTTTCTCGATCAGGGCGTGTTTTCAAGCCCGTGGTCTGGTTCAGGGTGCGTGAAAAGCCATCGACCGGTCGCGACGCCGCGTGACCCCGGCGTGCGCGGATCGAGACAGGGGCGGCTCCTGGCGGCCGTTCAGCCCGGCGCGTGGCCGCCCCGAGATTTTCTGTCACCCGGCCGGCGTCCCGGTGCACTTACAGGCGAAATGGAGAAACGCGCTGCGGCCGGCGCCTCCTGTGTCAGCCGGCGCGCACACCCGGATATCACACCTATGAATACACCGTCATCCCTCCTCGCGTGCTTTCGCGCGCTCCCGACCTTCGCGTTGCTGCTCGTGCTTGCGTGCCTTCCCCGGCTCCAGGCGCAGGCGGACGCCGTCCCCGCGCTTCTCGATGATTTCAGCGATCCGAAGAACACCCCTTCGGGGATCGCCCGGATCGTCGTCGACGATGCCGCGGTGGGCGGTTCGTCGCACCTCACCCACACGACGTCCGACGGCGTGCTTGTGGTCAACGGTGGGATCAAACCGGCGCGGGGCCAGCCGGGTTGGGCGGGGCTGGTGCTGCTGCTCTCGTCGGACGGCACCGCCGTGGACCTGAGCGGTTTCCAGGGCATCCGGCTGCGGGTGCACGTGCGGCAGGGAAGCCTTTCCATTTCGGCGAACAGCACCGAGGTCGACAACTTCGACTACCATGCGAGACTCCTGCCGCGCTCGCACACGGGCCCGCAGGAGGTGCACATTCCGTTCGCCGACATGAAGCGCATGTGGTCCGAGCCAACGCCGCTTCGACCGGAAACGATCGCCTCCATCAGCCTTGCCGCTGTCGGCATGCAGTCGGGCGACTTTGGCTTCGACCTCGATGAGATTGGGTTCTATTGAGCCCGTCCGGAGCCATCCCTGCGTCATGAACCCCATCGTTTCCGTCGCGCCTGCGCCGCCGGCCGCGGCCGTAATCGAGTCCTCGCGTCTCGCCTACCTCGACGCCGTGCGGGCGTTTGCCCTGCTCCTCGGCATCGTTTTCCACGCGGGACTTTCCTTCATGCCCATCTTCATTGGTTGGGCCGTGATGGATACGTCCACCAGCACGCTCGTCGCGATCTTTGTGCTGACGAGCCACGCGTTTCGCATGGAGCTGTTCTTCCTGGTGGCGGGCTTCTTCGCGCACATGAGCTACCATCGCTCGGGTCCGGCGGCGTTTCTCCGGTCGCGCTTCCTGCGCATCGTGGTCCCCTTTCTCGTGGGCTGGGTGATCCTCCGGCCGCTCATCGTCTCCGGCTGGATCATGGGCGGGGCGAGCCTGCGCGGCGACGTCGATATCCCGGGTGCGCTGGTAATGGGGTTTCAGTCGCTCGTCACGCTGCGGTCCGAGACGCTGACGGGAACGCATCTGTGGTTCCTCTACTACCTCGCAATGATCACGGCGATCGTGGTGGTGCTGCGTGCGACGGTCGCGTCGACCGGCAGGTGGCACGAGACGCTGCACCGCGGCATGGATCCCGTGATCGCGCGGTTGTGTGGCTCGCGCTGGCTGCTGCCGGCCCTCGTCGCCCCGACCGCGGCGGTCGTTTGGTTCATGCGCGACTGGGGTGTGGATACGCCGGACCGATCTCTCGTGCCGCACATTCCGGTCCTGTTGCTTTACGGCGGCTGCTTTGTCACGGGCTGGCTGCTGCACCGGCATGTCGGGGCCATCGCCGCTTTCTCACGGCTGACGGCGGTTCGCTGGATCATCGCCGTTGTCAGTGCGGCCGTCGTCGTGAGCCTCGTCGGGCTGCAGGCGGACACCGGTCACCCGCGCTACCTTCTCGCGCGTGCCGGCTACATCGTCGCGTATGCGACGATGATGTGGTCATTCGTGCTTCTGACCGTCGGCGTGTTTCGCAGGTTGTGCGCGAGGCCGAGCGCCATCGTGCGCTACGTGGCGGACTCATCCTACTGGATGTATCTGATTCACCTGCCGATCGTGGTCTGGCTGCAGGTCGCGGTCGCCGAACTGCCGTTTCACTGGTCGCTGAAGATGACCGGCATCTCCGCCGTCACCATCGCGGTGGCGCTGCTGACCTATGACTTGTTTGTGCGATCCACGATCATCGGGCGTGTATTGAACGGACGGCGACGCGAGCGCGCGATCTTTCATCGTGGTCCGCGTCGTTCCGTGGCCGGGCAGGCGTAGCTTGGAGGTGTGCGCGCGGGGCGGGGGCTGTGGCCGGATGGCTCCGCCACCCCGCCGGGCGCGCGCGGAGTGCATGCGCTCGGCTGCGGCGCGGCCGTCCGTCACGGCCGTTACGCTCCCGTCACGGGCGCGTTCCAGATGAGCTTCCAAAGCGCGTGGAGGAGGAACACGATCAGGGTGACGACACCGGAAAAGAGCAGGGCGGCGACGACCGCGAGCGTGTTCGCGATGCGCCGCGCCGGGCGCTCTGCGCGCACCGGATCGTAGTGGCGTTCGACGAGCCGGAGGTTGCGCTCGTTGGCACGCCAGACGAAGTCGAAGAGATCTCCCAGGATCGGGACCGCGCCGATGACGAGTTCCAGCAGCACATTGCCAACCATGCGGACGAGCACGTGCACGGGTGTACCGAGCCGAGCCGCATCATAAAGGATGATGATCGACATGCCGGCGCCGATCGCGTCGCCGAATCCCGGCACCAGGCCGAGCAACGGATCGAGGCCGATGCGGTAGCGCCCGAGCGGGATCGATCCATCGAGCAACCACGCGAGCCGGCGCAGGCGCGTCAGGCGCGGGTGCACTTCCGTGGCGCTGCGTGTCACCGAGGCGAGGGGCGGGTCGAAAGGAGGCATGGAGCTTGCGTGCTTGGTGCACACACCCTCCCCACGGGGAGCGGGTGCGTCAAACCTCCGCCTGAGTTCCAGCAGGCGGAATCGGGGTGGGACCGGATGGGGAAGCCTGGAAACCAGGCTACCGTGTGCGCGAGGCCGATTTGCGCCATGCCTGATCAACTCGATCTTTTCCGCACCTCGACCGCGGCGCTGCCGGAGGGATTTCGTTACGCGAGCGAAGTTCTCGCGGCGGACGCGGAGGATGCATTGATCACGGAGATCAGGAAGCTGCCGCTCAGGGAATTCGAGTTCCGCGGCTACACCGGCAGGCGGCGCACGGTGTCATTTGGGTGGACTTACGACTTTGCGAGCGAGCAGTTGCGTGCGGCCGAGCCGATCCCGGCGTTTCTGATCCCGCTGCGTGAAATCGCGGCGGCCTTCGCGTGGGTGTCTGTGGATACCCTGCAGCAGGTGCTCGTGAGCGAGTATGGACCGGGCGCCGGTATAGGCTGGCACCGCGACAAGCCGGTGTTCGACCAGGTGATCGGCATCTCGCTGCTTTCGGCGTGCCGGCTCCGCCTGCGCCGTCGGCGCGGCGATGGCACGTGGGAGCGCAGCAGCGTGCGGCTCGAGCCTCGTTCGGCCTACCTGCTCGGCGGACCGGCACGCGCGGAATGGGAACACAGCATCCCGGAGGTCGATGCTCCGCGCTATTCGATCACATTTCGTTCGCTCCGATCCGCAGCGGGAGGCTGAAGGCGGATCAGGCCCCGGCCTTCCGGAGTGGGCAAGGTCACCGTCCCACGAATACGGCCGTCGTGCGTGCGGGCACACGGAAGGTGCGGGTGGCGCGGTCGTAACGTGAAGCCCGGACAACCGCGTCGTCCGACAGCGCGAGCACCGGGTGCAGGACAAACCAGGAGGAACCGGCCTCGGGCAGGGCAAACGTGCGCGCCTCGACATCGGCGTTGAAGAGCACGACCAGGTCGAGCCCCCGGCGGCCCTTCAGGCTCATGACGATGAGCCCGGGGATCTGGTCGGGACCCGTATTATGGAAGCGGAGACGCTCCTGGACCTCGTCCGCGGTGCGCAGCCGGAACAGTTCCGAGGTGCGCCGGATGAGCAGGAACTCCCGCATGTGGCGCACGGCCCGCAGGATTTCCGGCCGGCCGACGGAGAGGTTCGGGTCGGCCAGCAGAGGCTGCGCGACCGGCCAGTTGGCGGCATTCTCGCCCTCGAAGGGCAGGCCGCGGCCCCAGCCGTTCTGCCGGTAGGTGAAATCGAGCAGGTTGAACCAGTCGCCGGAGTCGTAGCTGTTCCGGTCGGTCGATTTTGACCGGAGCATGTCCTGGCCGGCGTGGAAGAACGGCACGCCCTGCGAGAGCGCGACGATCGCGTTCGCGAGGTTCTGCACGCGCACGCGGTCCGAGGGCGTGGTCGTGCGCGGGAGCTTGTACTGGCTGATGTCGAAGAGCGTCTCGTTGTCGTGCGCCTCCACATAGTTGATCGATTCCTGCGGCTGGCTCACGTATCCGCCGAGCTCGGCGCCGCGCACGACGTCGCCGTTGCGGTCGGTGAAGCGGTACTCCGCGAGGTTGCCGGCGAGGCTCACGCGGATGCGATCGGCGAGCCAGAGGAGATTCTGGCGCTCGTCGGCGGATCCCGTATTCATTTCGTTGGGATCAAGATAGCGTCCGTTGACAAAACCCTGGTGGACGACGTGGTCGATCCCGGTGTCGAACGGCGCCCCGCCGCGCACGGCGTCGCGCAGGCGGTCGTTGAACGTGCCGACGCCGGTGCCCTCGCCCATATTGGCCTGCGTGGCCTGCTCAAACCGCGCGTCGTTCTCCACTTCGCCGAAGTTCCAGCCCTCGCCGTAGAGGTAGATGTCGCGTCCGTCCACGCCGTCGGCCTTCGGCCTCAGCGCATGGAGCATGGTCTGCGCCTTCATGATGTTGGCCCTGGTGTGATGGCCCATCAGGTCGAACCGGAAGCCGTCGACCTTGTAGGCGGTGGCCCAGGTGCGCAACGAATCGAGCATGAGTTTCTCCATCATCGCATGCTCCGTGGCCGTATTCGCACAGCAGCTACTGGTTTCGATCGCGCCATCGCGGTTCAGGCGGTGGTAGTAGTCGGGCACGATCCGGTCGAGGTTGGAGGTGTCGCCCTGGAGGCTGCCGTTGGTGTGGTTGTAGACCACGTCCATGACCACGCGCAGCCGGAGGTGGGCGAGCGCCGCGACCATCTCGCGGAACTCGCGGATGCGGGCGACGCCGTCGGGATCCGTGGAGTAGCTGCCCTCGGGCACGGTGAAATGGAAGGGGTCGTAGCCCCAGTTGAAGCCGTCGGTCGCGCGGATCGACGAGACGATCTCCTGCTGCTCGTCGGAGTCGGGGGCATAGCCGGAGAGGTCCGGCGCGGTCTGGTGGCTGCCACGATCCTCGTTGATCGTGGCGAAATCGAAGGCCGGCAGGAGGTGGATGTGCGTCGCACCTGCGGCGGCGAGGCCGAGCAGGTGTTTCATCCCGTGTGATGTCGGCCGCGTGAACGCCTTGAACGTACCGCGCCAGGCGGCGGGGACGCGCGAGTCGCTGATGCTGAAATCCCGCACATGCAGCTCGTAGATCACCGCGTCGACCGGACTGCGCAGGCCGGGCTTGCGGAGCCGGTCCCAGCCCCGCGGCTTCAGGTCGGGATCGTCGAGATCCACGATCTGGCTGCGACGGCTGTTGATCGAGAGGCTGAGGGAGTACGGGTCGGTGACGAGATTGCGCTCGATGCGTCCCGTGTGGCGGACGAACACCTCCACCTCGAACAGGTAGAACTTCCGATTCCAGGCCGGCGCGCCGACGACCGACCATGTCCCTGTGGCGGGATCCTCGGTCATCGTCACGACCTCCGCGGCCGAGGGCGACTGACTCGTATCGAAAATGTGGAGCTTCACCGAACGTGCGGTCGGCGCCCAGACACGGAGGGTGGGGACGCCGGCGCGGAATGTCACGCCGAGCGGCCCCTCGTTGGTGTAGAGATCGTCAAGCACGCCGGGCGGCTGGATCGCGGTGGCGTCGATCGGCTTGTCGTTGACGTCGCGCGCCGCGAGCACGAATTGCTGTTTCAGGATCTCCGGTACGCGTGGCAGGTCGCTCGCGGCGATGCGGAAGGCCGGGAGGCCGGCGAGGTGGCGGAACTTCTCGGCACTCGCGCCGCCCACGGTGCCGGCGGGAACGAGCTCGATGGATTCTCCGCCTGTCACGCCGTCGCTCGTGACCGCGAGGGCGCCTTCGGTGCTGTGATGCAGGCGCACCCGTGATCCGGAGGGCACGTTCCAGGCGAGCGTGTCGCGCGTGAGCCAATACGCCCTGGCCTGCTTGAGGTCGCCCCGGGGCCGGGAGCCGCCGATGCTGAGCACGTGCGTGGAGGCGTCGTAGGTGAAGGCGACGACTTCGCCGGCGCCGGCCACCGTGAATGCCATGTTTGCGCCGTCGCGCACGCCGTCGGCGCCGTAGTTCTCGTCCCAGGACTCGTTGATCGCGACCTTGACCTCATAGGTTCCCGCAGGCAGCTCCGTGGTCGAGAACGTGTAGAGCCCGTCGCCATCCGGATCCTGGAGCCAGGTGCGCAGGCAACCCGCGTCCCAATCGCCGGGGCAGCCGAGTTCGGACTGGAAGCTGCCGGCCAGCGTCGCGATGACACTCGTCTGGTTGTCGGTCACCCAGTGCGTCGCGTGGTCGTAGTAGAATTTCACGGCGCGGTCCGCGGCGAGGTTCAGCCCGATGTTCGCGCCACCGCGCTCCCCGCCGCGGCCGTAGTTTTCATCCCACGACGCGTTGAGCGCGGCCTTGTATTCCCAGCTGCCGGCGGGAATCGTGAACACGCCCTGCCAGACACCGTCGTCGGCGTCGAATGTCAGGCCCGAGCTGCCGCATTCCGGCTGCCAGTCGCCGGGGCAGCCGAGTTCGGACTGGAGGCTGCCCGCGATCGTGACGCTCCCGGGCTGGACGAGCGGGGCGTCGTCGCCCACCGCGTGCGTGGCGTGATCGTAGAAGAAGGTGATCGCTCGCGGCTCGGCGAGCACGAGGGGGATGTTCGCGCCGTCCGGGGCGCCGTTGAGACCGTAGTTCTCGTCCCAGCTGTCATTGAGTGCTATCTTGTATTCCCATGAGCCCGCGGGGACGGCGAAGGTCCCGGCCCAGAAGTCGCCCTGGTTTGTCAATTCGGTCGCAGGGCATCCCGGCTGCCAGTCGCCTGCGCAGCCCAGTTCGGACTGGAGATTGCCGACAAGAGCGACGCTGACCGGAGGCGCGGTGTGATCGCCGCGGGAGTCGGAGGAGGCCAGAAGCAGGAGGCAGGCGAGGGGCGCGACGCGGCGGAGGCGACGGAGAAACGGGGTGGAATGTCGTGAGCTCATCGTGGGTGCAGGGGGGTGGACTGCTGATACGGTGCCGGGTCCGGCTGGCCGGCGGCCGCAGGGGTGCAGGTGGCGAAAAGGGCGCGTCTGGATACGGGGCGACGCGCCCTGCGTGGGCGAGAAACCTATTCGACCCGCAGCGCGGCGCCACCGCGACCGCAGTGACGGAACCTAGTTCGGTGGGAGGAAACCTAGCCGAAAGCGAGAGCCGCGCGGGCGCCCGCGAGCAGTCGGCCGCGGGACGCTCGAGGTGTCGTCCCCGTGAGCGCTTTCAGGCGCCGGAATGCTCCGGGCCGGCTGGTTTCGTCGCAAGGCGCAGCGTGAGTTCCTCGAGCGCCTCCGGGGTCCTGGGCCAGTCTTCCTTCAGCAGACGCGAAAGGCCGCGGTCGGCCAGGAGTTTCCCGCCCGTCTGGCAGGTCGGGCAGTAGTTGGTCTCGTTCTCGGCGTAGCGTATCCGTTGAATGGTTGCGCCGCAGACCGGGCAAGGCTTCCCGAACCGGCCATGAGCGGCCATCTGGGGATGAAAGGCGGTGACCTTCCCGGGAAAGCCATCGCCGCACGCCTCAAGGAGCCGGTGCGTCCAGAGCGCGAGGGTTTCCCGCGTCGCGGTATGGAGGCGCGCGATCTCGGCCGGCTTGAGGTTGCGCGTGAGCTGCACGGGCGAGAGCCGCGCGGCGTGCAGGATCTCGTCGGAATAGGCGTTGCCGATGCCGCTGAAGAGACGCGGGTCGGTGAGCGCGCGCTTGAGGGTGTGGTTCTCGCGCGTCAGCGCGGCGGCGAATGCCTCGGCCGGAGACTCGAGCACTTCGAGCCCTCCCGGGTCGTGCCGTGCGAGTTCGGGACTGCTGGCGACCGCATGGAGCGCGGCCCGCCGCTGCGTGCCGGCCTCGGTCAGCACGAGCGTGCCGTTCTCGAAGTCGAATCCGGCCAGTGCAGCCCGGCCCTTGAGCGGCGTCCCGGGTGCGTCGTGCCAGTGCAGTCGGCCCGCGATCATGAGGTGGATCACGAGCCACGCATCGTGTTCGAAACCGAAGGCCAGGCGCTTGCCGAGGCGACGCAGCGCGGTGACACGGCGTCCGCCGAAACCCGCGAGCGGCGGCTCCACGGTGCGCAGGAGGAATGGGTTGTTCAGCCGCACGCGATCAAGCACGCGGCCCAGGATTCGCTTCTCGAGCGCGGCGAGGTAAACGGCGATGTCGGGCAACTCGGGCATGTGAGGGGCACGCGCATTCTTCCCACGGAGTGCCGGCGGGTCAAATCCCGGGCTGTTGACTTACATGCCGTCGCCGAAACCCTGTCATCCACTCGCGCAGACGACTTCGCAGGTGGGGCGCGCTGGGTCCGGTTCGCGGCGCGACCGGTCTTGTCGGCCGCAGGCGCGGCCTCGGAACCGAGCGCGCCGAGTAGGCCGATTCGCACTCGCGGCGGGTTCGGAAAACCCGCGTTTCCTAGGAGACGCCGCGCCGATCTTCGACGCCCGCACGGGGACGTGGCGCCCGGGAGAAAGGACCAGGTGTCGTTGTCCGTGCCGAAGAGTCCACTGAGTACGAGACTGCCGGTGCCAAACGGGCGGCCGTCACCGCAATGTCCACCTGGGCCAGCCGTCGCGTGACGTGCGCGTGAAAAACCCGGCCGGCGTCGGTGAGCCGCATGCGCCCGTGGCCGCGATCGATCAACAGAGTCTCCATCTCGCGCTCGAGGACGCGGATCTGGCGGCTGAGTGCGGGCTGCGCCACACGCAGTTTCTCGGCCGCGGGGCTGGAGTTCAGGGCTTCGGCCACGGCCGCAAAGTCGCGGAGGTGCCGGAGTTCCACCGGGGCACACTGCACGAGCCGCCCGCCGGGGCCATGCGACGTCACGCCGCGTTCGCGGCGGAAGCAACGGCGACCGGGTCGCCGACTTACCCTGACGTCGCGCGCGGTGCGCGGGAGCGACGGACGCTGCGCCGGGCCGGCGGCACGATGCCAAACCGCGGGTCGAGCCGCTGGATGTGCGCGACGATCCGCTCCGCGTCCCGCTCGAACGATGCGACCGATTCCGGCAGATAGAGCCACTTGGGAAGGATCGGGTGGGGCGCCAGGGTCGCGAACTCGCGCACGATCGCCGGATGCTGTTCGCGCTCGCAGGGCACGAGCACGCCCCGCCACGGTTCGGCCTTGTCGGAGAGCACGAGCACCAGCAGTCCGTTGAAATAGCACGCCTGCGATCCAAACATCGCCCGCACCTCGCACCCGGGCAGGGCGCGGAGCGGATCGAGCAGCCAGAGGTGGCGGTTTACACGGCGGGCAGTCGGACCGGACATGGTGACGAAGTCGGGGTGGATGAACCCGGGGTGAAGAAACGACGCGTCGCGCGTTCGTCCACTCGGTTCCTCCCTGCGCTACCCGGCGTCTTCGGCGATCATCGGCGCTGGGCAATCCAGGGCGGCCGCAAAGGCGCGAAGCAGGGCGTGCTCCTCCGGATGGACCACGCCGTCGGCCGCCGCGGCATGGGCCAGCGCGTCGAGCACGCGGGCGCGCTCGCTCATCGGGGTGCGCTCGAGACGCTGCAGCGGCAACGCCAGCGCGGTGAGGGATTTTGCCGGCTCACGCGGCGCGCGCGAGAGATCCGCGACCAGGCCAAAACGCCGGGCGCCAGCCGCATAGGCGCGACCCTGGTGCTCGGCGTCGCCATTGCTCCCCGCGCGAGCCACGGCGTCAAGCAACGCCGCCACATCGGGCGCGGGCGCCTTGGGAAACGAAGGGAGTGCCGGCTGCGCGCTGCCGCCCGCATGGCGGCCGAGAGACCGGCGGATGATGCGGGCCAGCGCGAATTCAAACGCCGTGGTCCGATAATCCGCGGCGATCATCTCGTCCATGACGGCCAGGAATGCCGGGATCCTCTCAGGCGGGAGTTGCTGGACAGCGGGTAGCGTCAAGTCCACCAGGGCGAGGCGCACGTCATCCCCGAGGTCGGCGGCTGCGCGTCCGAGTTGCAGCGCGTGCACCATCGCCGCGGGATCGAGTGCCTGAGTGAGGATGAGGCGCTGGCGGTTGGCGGTGGCGTCGTCGGGTGCGTGTGCAAGCATGCCCAGGAGCAGGGCGGGCGCCGTGGCGGGATCGTGGGCGGCATCGCGTACGGACTCGGGAATCGCCTCGAACACGCGGTGGGCCTGCGCGGGTGCGGCATCGGCCCCGGCGGCGAGCACGGCGAGAAACTGCTCGGGGCTGAGACCCCCGCGCCGCCGGGCGGCGGGGTTCGGCGGCGACGCCGCGGCGCCGGAGGCTTCGGGGGCGAGCGGGCGCACCGCGGGGAACTTGCCGTCAAACGCGGGCTCGATCGCACGTATGCGCTCGACCAGGGGCGGGTGCGTGGCCCACGGGCCGGCCGCAGCGCTGGCGAGTGCGTTGGCGAAGAAAAGATGCGAGCTCTCCGTGGCGTGCGCGTTTGCCACGCGTGAACCGGAGGCGAGCCCCCCGATCTTCTTCAGCGCGCCTCCGATGCCCTGGGGATTGCGGGTGAACTGCACGGCCGACGCATCGGCGAGAAACTCCCGCTGGCGCGAGACGGCCGCCTGGATGAGCCGCCCGAAGATCACGCCGATCCAGCCCACGATGATGAGCGCCAGGCCGATGAGAAGCATGGGTGCGGCATTGCCCTTGCCGTTGCGCGAGGTGCGCGTGCCCGCGCCACCGGTGCGCAGAATCACGCGGCCGATCACCGTGAGCACGAGGATGCCAAAGAGCAGACCGATCAGGCGGATGTTGAGCCGCATGTCGCCGTTGAGGATGTGGCTGAACTCATGCGCGATCACCCCCTGGAGCTCGTCGCGGGTGAGGGTATCGAGCGCGCCACGCGTCACGGCGACGGCGGCGTCATCCGGCGTCCATCCGGCGGCGAAGGCATTGATCCCACTCTCGTCCGGCAGCACATAGATCGCCGGTACGCGCACCCCGGAGGCGATGGCCATCTCCTCGACGACGTTCACCAGGCGGCGTTCCTTCAAGTCCGTCGTGTTGGGAGCGATACGCACACCGCCGAGCGAATCGGCCACGGCGCTGCCGCCGGCGCGCAGGGCGAGGGACTTGAAGAGCGAGCCGAACCCGATCACCGCCACGGTGCCGGCGGCCACGGCGGCAAATGTCGCCGGGTCCCACCAGGCGAACGGTGTCGCGTATCCTTCCGGTCCTGACATCTCGGCCTGTACCCGGTCGAAGGCGACGAGCGCCACCACGTAGAGCACGAGCACGATCCCGATCACCGCCGCCGCGAAATAGAGCACGAGCAGCGAGGTGCGGCTGCGCGCGCGATCCTGGGCCTGGAAGAAGTCCATGGGAAAGGAAGCGGAAAGCTTTAAGCGGTAAGCTATAGGCTTCGAGCCGCGGTCGGATCGGCGGGTCGAAAGGTTCTCAGCTCACCGCCTACCGCTTAAGGCCTACTGCTTATCGCTTACCGCGTGTCAGCCAAAGCTGACGCGCGGTGCCTCCCGCTCGGCGGCGGTTTCGACCTGGAAGAGCTCGGCCGGGCTGAAGTTGAACATGCCGGCGAGGACAACCGTCGGGAAAGATTCGCGCCGCGTGTTGTAGACGGTGACGGCGTCGTTGAAGGCCTGGCGGGCGAAGGCGATCTTGTTTTCCGTGGACGTGAGCTCCTCGGTCAGCTGCGCCATGTTCTGGTTGGCCTTGAGGTCGGGATAGGCCTCCGAGACCACCATGAGGCGGCTGAGTGCGCCGGTGAGGCCGCTCTCGGCGCTGAGCAGGCCTTTCATGGCCGAGGCGTCAGCGGGATTGGCGGCGGCCTTCTGCGAGGCGGCGAAGGCGGTATTGCGCGCCTGGATCACGGCCTCGAGCGTCTCGCGCTCGTGCTTGAGGTAGGCCTTGGCGGTCTCGACCAGATTCGGGATCAGGTCGTAGCGGCGCTTGAGCTGCACATCGATCTGCGCGAACGCGTTCTTGAAGCGGTTCCGCAGGGTCACAAGGCCGTTGTAGATCCCGACGATCCACAACAACAGGACGGCGACGACAGCGAGAAAGACGAGCAACGGAATCATAGGCGTGGGTGCTCCCTGGGTTCTGCGCAGGCCTTCATGGCGATTAGGCTTCGCCTGCGCGAGGATTTTAGTGCAGGCGTTTCGCCGGTGATTGAACTGGAGCGGGCACGGGCGTGTCCTCCAGACTGCTCGTTCGGATGATGCTCTACTCCCACGCTTCGCGGGCCCGCCGGAACCTGCCGGCCGTGGCCGTGCACCGCCTGACCCGCCTGATCCTTGTGCTCGCGGTCGTGGCCGGCAGCCTTGCGTCGTGGATTCCGGATGGCGGCCGCCTGCGCGCGCAGGACGTGCAGCCTGCGGCGGGTGCCCAGGTGGCGGCTCCCTTCTCGGAGGACAATGCCGCGGCCCAGGCGGCGCGCGGGACCGACGTGGGCTGGCAGATCGAACTGGCCGAGAGCGCGTCGCGCGGGGGCTTTCACAACCTCGGCGAGCGCCTGTTCCAGCAGGTCCTCGAGCGCCCCGACCTGGACGAGGGCGTGCGTCGGCGCGCCCTGTTCGGGCGCATTGACGCGATGATCGGTCAGGGGCGCGGCGATGCCGCAGCCGCGGCGCTCGAGGCGATCCAGGCGCCGCGTGATGAAGGGTGGCGGCTGCGTCGCGGAATCGCGCACTTTCTCGTGGGGATGAATTCGCGTTCGCCGGCGGACACGCAGCACGAACTCGACGCCATGAGCGAGCAGGTGCGCGAGTTGCGGGCGGATCCGCTCGGACGGGATGCGGCCTGGTTGTTTTTCCTGCGCGGCATCCTCGCCGGTCGGGCGGGGGAGCAGGGCCAGGCCGACCAATTCTTCGAGCGGGCGGTCAACGAGGCGGCCTCGGAGGCCGAACGCTCGGTGCTGCGGCTCGCGCGGTTCCAGAGCGCCCTGTCCGCGACGGAGGTGACGGAGTCGGCGGCCGCCGCGCTCCAGGCCAACATCGAGCGGCAGCAGGGCAAGCCGCTGGGCTATCAGTTCACGCTGCCCTACGCGGTGGTGCTCGACCGGCTCGGCGACAAGGCGCGTGCGGTGGCCGTGCTCAAGCGCCAGCGCGAGGTGATTCCCGCGAGGGAGGTGCAGTTGCGCGACCAGACCTTGTTGTTGCTTGGGTTGATCGCGGGCGTGGGCACGGAGGACGGGCGCCAGGCCATGCGCGACCTGCTGGAGCGCGGGCGCGACCCGGATTTTCAGCGTATCGCGCTCATGCGGCTCGCCGGCGCGGCCCGGCTCGATTCGGCCGGCGGATCGGCGGATCTCAAGCGGCTGATCACGACGCTGCTCGATCGCCCCACGCCCCATCCGTTGACGGAAGACCTGTTGTTTTTCCGCGCCGAACTGGCGCTGCGCGCGCGAGCCTTCGAGGAGGCGGAGAACGATGCGCGTGCCGTCCTGACGCGTTTCCCGGGGTCGAACCGGCTGCGCCGCGAAGCGCTTGCGATCCTGGCGAGCTCCTCCTGGCAGCGGCCTCCGCGCTATCGCACGACCGCCGACTTCATTGCCCAGATGCTCGCGCTTCCGGAGGTGCTTCCGCAGGAGCGGGCGCGCCTGGCGCTCCTGCAGGGCGAGTGCTATTTCCGCGCCGGCCGGCAGGACAGGACGGTGGAGGACTTTCGCAATGCCGCCGAAGCCTACAGTTCGATCCAGGCCGCGGGCGTGATGCCGGAAGGCGTGAGCGAGGGCGTGGTGTTCTTCCAGCGGGTGCTGGCCCTGATCAGCGCCCAGGATTTCGAGGCGGCCATGCGGCTCCTCGACGATCCCGCGGCGCGTCGCGGCGTGGATGCAGAGAGCTGGTGGCAGGCGGAGTGGAACCTGGCGCGCGAGCTGCAGATCCGCGGGCGCGGTGCCGAGGTCCTTGATCGCGCCGACGCCATGGGTCCCTCCGTGGCCGTCCCGGCGGAGCTGCAGCTGCGCTTTCTCTGGCTCGCGGCCCAGATCTCGCTCGAGGGCGGGCGGCCCGAGGAGACCGACGCGCGTCTCGCGCGGGTGCGAGAATTTGTCGAGGGAGCGCGGGGCGCCGGGATTCCGGCCGAACTGCGCGCCGACGTGCTTTCCAACGCGAGCCTGCTCGCGGCCGACGCGCGTCTGCGGGCGGGTGACCGCGAGGGCGGGCGGGCGGCGCTGGACCGTCTGCGCGCCGGCTTTCCGGGCAGCCCGGCTGCGGACTACTCCTTCATCGTCGAGGCGGGCTACCTGGCGGAGGAGAACCGGCTGGTCGAGGCGATGCAGCTTCTCTCGCGTTTTGCCGACACCCGCCAGGGCAGCCGCTACGCCCCGGAGGCCCTCTACCAGGCGGCCCTCCTGAGCATCCAGCGCGGCCAGAAGGAGCACCTGGAGGAGGCCAACCGCCTGCTCGAGCAGATGGTCAGCCGGTATGGCCAGGAAAACTACGTGTTTCAGGCGCGGCTGAAGCAGGCGGAGGTCAAGCTCAGCCTGGGCGAGTTCAGCGAGGCCGAGGCCATCTACCGCGATCTCGAGGACAAGTATCCAAACCATGGCGACCGTTCGATCGTGCAGATCTCGCTCGCGGGGGCTCTCATGGCCCAGGCCACGGTCGAGCCCGGCAAGTTCGACGGGGCCGTCTCGCGCTTCGAGCGTCTGATGGCCAACGAGAGCCTGCCCGCCGACCTCCGCATCGAGGCCGGCTCGCGGCTGGCCGAGGGCTGGCAGGCGCAGGGCAACGGCGCCCGGGCGGCGGAGATCTGCTGGGAGATACACCATCGCTTCGTCGAGGACGCGCAGGTCGTGGCCCGGCTCGGCGCCACGGGGCCTGCGTGGCTCTCGCGCGCCATCTTCCTGCTGGGCGAGATCGAGGAGCGGGAGGGCCGTTTCGACAACGCGCGGCGCCTTTACCAGTCGTTGCTCGACCACGGGCTGCCGGGAGATAAGGTGGCGCGGGCCAAGATCGCGAAGATTCTTGCGCCGGCCGGCTCCGGCGGTTGAGCGCAGTGGCACAATGCGGCCCCATCCCTCCAGACTTACGTCATGAACGTCCCGGATCGGTCACTTTTCGAACTTCTCTCCCTCGGCGGTCCCGTCATGTGGGTGCTGCTCGTGCTGAGCGCGATCGGCCTCGTGCTTTTCATCGAGCGCGCGCTCTTCCTGCATCGGGGCCAGATCCGCACCTCGCAGTTCCTGGAGGGCGTGAAGAACATCGTGCGCAAGCGGCGCGTGGTCGAGGCGCTCACCGTGGCTGAGGAAACGCCCGGGCCCGTCGCGGCCATGGTCAAGTCCGGCCTTCTCCATTACGAGGAGACGGAGGATCGTATCCGGGCGGCGATGACAGAGGCGGCCCTGGTCGAGATACCCGTGCTGGAGCGCCGGCTCGGGGCGATCGGTGTGATCGCGCAGACCGCGCCGGTGATCGGGTTGCTGGGGACGATCCTCGGGATGATCCAGGCCTACCAGGCCTTCGAACGCGGCGGAGCCTACGCCACCGCCGGATCGCTTTCCACCGGCATGTGGCAGGCGCTCCTCACCACGGCGGCGGGCCTGGCCGTCGGCGTGGCGGCACGCCTCGGACATCACTTTCTGGCCGGCCGCATGCGCGCCCTCGTCTATGACATGGAATGGGTCGCCAACGACCTGCTGCGTTTCCTGGTCGGCGAGCGCGGCGGGGCGGCCGGCGCGGAGGGCTCCGGCAGCGCAGCGCCCGTCCCGCCAGGAACCCCCGCGCAACCACCCGCCTCCCGCGGCGCGCCAGCACCGGCGAAGCCATGATCGTCCAGCCGTTCAACTTCACCTCGCGGCTGCGGCAGACCTCGATCGGATTCGAGATCGTGCCGTTCGTCGATTTCTGCCTCATCCTGATCTTCTTCACCTGGCTCGGTTCGCCGTTCGTCGTCGCACCGGGCATCACGGTCAACCTGCCGGCGATGGAGGATCCCGCGGCCGATGCCGTCCCGACCAGCCGCGTGTTGACCGTCGGCGAGGTCGAGGGTCGTGAACTGATCATCTACGACAATCGCGTGCAGACGCTCGAGACATTGGCGCAGAGTTTTGCCGCGCATCCCGCGCGCGGTCCGGGCGAAGTCCTGCTCCTGCGTCTCAAGCGTGACGTCTCCGTCCAGCTGCTCGTGCAGGTCAACGAACTCGCAGCCCGGGCGGGATTCGCCGCGGTGCAGATCGCGGCGGAACCGGAGCGGACGACCGCCCCGGGATTTCACTAGAGCGTCATGTCAGCCTCCGCAGCGCCCGGACCGAAGCCGCCGCCCTCGCCACACCGTCCGCATGAGCGACGTGGGCGTCGAGCCGCGCGCTGGCGCTGGGGGATTGGCATCGTCATCGCGGTGGCGTTTCACGTCGTCCTGGCGGCTTTCACGCGCATCGATCTCGATCCTCGTCCGCGCCGCGACGCGATCGATCCGCGCATCGCCTGGGTGGGGGACCGGGTGCTCCTGGCCGAGGACAGCCTCCAGGGACAACAGCTCAAGATGTTCGACGATACGCCGCTGTTTCTCGTCACGCTGGAAAACTATGCGGGCAGCCGTCGGCGGGGCGATGAAACGGGGCTGCCGGGCGAGCTCTTTCCCAGCTTCGCGCCGGTCCTGACCATGCCGACCGATCGCAGCCCGCCGGGTTTGGTGACGGCGCCTGTCGATGGTGTGAACCCCGTCATCGCGGTGCAGAGTTTTCGCTGGCCGTTCTTCAATCGGTTCGGTCGGGGCGATCCGGTCGAGCGCAGCTTTGAGGCCCGCCGGGCGCGCGTGGAGGTGCGTTCGATGGACTCAGGCATGCAGGTGCTGGCGGAATCGCTCCCAGTCGAAACGGATCGCGAGGCGCCGACCGTCTGGCCGGACTGGCGACCGTTCGAGGTCTTCATCACCGTCTCCGAGACGGGCCGGGTGTCCGAACCGCTGCTGCTCGGCGGCGGCTCCGGTTCGGACAACGTCGACCGCTTCATGCGCGAGCACATCCGGCGTCGGATGCGGCTGGACTTGCGGCTCGGCCCGGGCAACTACCGGATCGCAGTCGGACCCTGAGCGGGAGTCCGCAGGGAGCGCGCGCGGTCACTCCACGGAGCGCGAGGCGAGCAGATTCCCGAATATTTCGGTTGACGGGCAAAATGGGGGATTTCAATTTCCACCTTCTTTTTCCTCTTTCCGACCCAATTTATAAAGCCCTTGTAGCTCAGTTGGCAGAGCACGTCCTTGGTAAGGACGAGGTCGTCGGTTCAAATCCGATCGAGGGCTCCAGGTTCGGAAGCCGTTGATTCCACGGCTCTAAACTTGGATTCACAATCTGCAAATAACCTCACATCCACATGGCTAAAGGAACCTTCGAGAGAACCAAACCGCACGTCAACGTCGGCACCATCGGCCACGTCGACCACGGCAAGACCACGCTGACCACTTCGATTCTGAAGTGCCAGGCTGACCTCGGCCTCGCCGAGTTCAAGTCCTACGCGGAAATCGCGAAGGGCGGCACCGTGCGCGATGCGTCCAAGATCGTGACGATCTCGGTCGCCCACGTGGAATACCAGAGCGAAAAGCGCCACTATGCGCACGTCGACTGCCCCGGCCACGCGGACTTCGTGAAGAACATGATCACCGGTGCCGCGCAGATGGACGGCGCCATCCTGGTCGTGTCGGCTGCTGACGGCCCGATGCCGCAGACCCGCGAGCACATCCTCCTGGCCCGCCAGGTCGGCGTGCCCTCGATCGTGGTGTTCCTCAACAAGGTCGACCTGATCGACGACGCCGAGCTTCTCGACCTCGTCGACATGGAGATCCGCGAGCTCCTCTCGAAGTATCAGTTCCCCGGCGACACGATCACGATCATCCGTGGTTCCGCGACGGCTGCCCTCGAGGGCAAGCCGGAGGGCAAGGCCGCCATCCAGGCCCTGATGGAAGCGATCGACAAGGACATCGCCGAGCCGGTCCGCGAGATCGACAAGCCCTTCCTGATGTCCGTTGAAGACGTGTTCTCGATCACCGGCCGCGGCACCGTGGCCACGGGTCGTATCGAGCGCGGCGTCTGCAAAGTCGGCGACACCGTCGAGATCGTCGGCCTCAAGGACACGGCTTCGACCGTCGTCACCGGCGTCGAGATGTTCCGCAAGATGCTCGATCGCGGCCAGGCCGGCGACAACGTCGGCGTGCTCCTGCGTGGCGTCGAAAAGGACGGCATCGAGCGCGGTCAGGTTCTGGCCGCCCCGAAGTCGATCACCCCGCACCGCAAGGCCAAGGCCGAGATCTACGTCCTCACCAAGGAAGAGGGCGGCCGCCACACGCCGTTCTTCCAGGGCTATCGCCCGCAGTTCTACTTCCGCACCACGGACGTGACCGGAGTCTGCACGCTGCCCGCCGGCGTGGAGATGGTCATGCCCGGTGACAACATCAACCTCGACATCGAGCTGATCGTTCCGATCGCGATGGAGAAGACCCAGCGCTTCGCCATCCGCGAAGGCGGCCGCACCATCGGTGCCGGTCGTATCACGGAGATCACCGAATAAGGAAGGTCAGTCTTCCAGGGCGCGCCGAGACTCCAGGTTGGGGTCTCGGCTGCCCCATTTCAGGAAATTCACAGGCCAGTAGCTCAATTGGTAGAGTAGCGGTCTCCAAAACCGTTGGTTGGGGGTTCGATTCCCTCCTGGCCTGCCACTCTCGCCGCCGCAGCACATGAAGAACCCGTTCCGCGCCATCCGCATTTTCTCCTCCGAAATGGCTGGAGAGCTCAAGAAGGCCACGTGGCCGACTTGGCTGGAGCTTCGCGACTCGACCCTCGTCGTGATCGTCGCGGTCATCATCCTGGGCGTCTTCACCAGCATCGCGGACTTTTCGCTCTACCAGGTGGTGAATCTCTTCACGTCCTGGGTGAGCTGAGTCAACCCACGCCCCGCATGTCGTCCCAGACCTCCACGCCGACCGGCGCCCAGTGGTTTGCCGTCCACACGCTCTCCGGCAAGGAGGGCAAGGTTAAGGAGTACATCGAGAAGTTTAAGCGCGTCGAGGAACTCGACGACTTCATTTTCGAGGTGATGCTCCCGACGGAGATCGTCTCGGAGGTCAAGCGTGGCAAGAAGACCAGCACGGTGCGCAAGTTGATGCCCGGCTACGTCTTCGTGCACATGAAGCTCTACGACGAGGAGGGCAAGGTGCTCAACAAGCCCTGGTACTTCGTCAAGGAGACCACGGGCGTGATCGGGTTCGTCGGCGGCGATCGTCCCACCGCCTTGCGCGAGGCCGACATCCGCGATATCCGCGAGCGCGTCGAAGCCGGCGCCGGCAAGGAAACGCCCAAGGTCCAGTACGAGGTGGGCGAGGAAGTGAAGATCACCGACGGTCCGTTCCTGAATCTCACCGGACGCATCGACGAGATCGATCCGACCCGCGGCAAACTCAAGATCTCCGTCTCCATCTTCGGCCGGTTCACCCCGGTCGAACTCGAATACTGGCAGGTGGAAAGGGCCACCAGCTAGCGCTCGGACCCCTGAAGGCTGAAGGCGGAAGGCTGAGAAGCCGGGTGCCACGTCTCCTTCAGAACTCGCGCCCCGCTATCGTCTCCCTTTCTCGAATCCTGGTCTCCTTCAGCCTTTCAGCCCTTCAGTCCTTCAGCCTTTTCCTACAATGGCCAAGAAAGTCACTGGCATCATCCGTCTTCAGCTTCCTGCTGGCGCCGCCAATCCGGCGCCCCCGGTCGGCCCCGCGCTCGGCGCCCATGGCGTCAATATCATGGGCTTCTGCAAGGAGTTCAACGCCAAGACCAAGGACCAGGCCGGCCTCATCCTGCCGGTGGTCATCACGGTCTATGCCGACAAGTCCTTCACGTTCATCCTCAAGTCGCCCCCGGCGGCAGTGCTGCTCAAGAAGGCAGCCAACATCGCCAAGGGTTCCGCGGTTCCCAACCGCGACAAGGTCGGCAAGGTCACGAAGAAGCAGCTTCTCGAGATCGCCAAGGTCAAGGTGAAGGACCTGAACGCACGCAGCGACGAAGCTGCGATCCGAATCATCGCCGGCACCGCCCGTAACATGGGCATCGACGTCGTCGACTAAACAAAACCAAACCCGCAGGAGTCTGCGGTCCGCCCGGGCCCGGACGTTCGCACTGCATCGTACCATGGAAAAACTGAGCAAGCGCTACAAGGCGGCCACACAGGCCGTGGACCTGAGCAAGGAATACTCGCTCCAGGACGCGGTCGCCGCCCTCTACAAGTTGCCCAAGGCGAAATTCGACGAGACCGTCGAGGTCTCCGTGCGCCTGGGCGTCGATCCGAAGATGGGCGACCAAATGGTCCGCGCCACCGTCGCCCTGCCCAATGGCAGTGGCAAGAAGGTGCGCGTCCTCGCCTTCACCGAGAACGCCCAGGCAGCCCTGGACGCTGGTGCCGAGCACGCGGGCGTGAAGGAGTACATCCAGAAGATCAACGAGGGCTGGCTCGACTTCGACGTCGCCGTGGCCACGCCCGACGCGATGAAGGAAGTGCGCGCCATCGCCAAGGTCCTCGGCCCGAAGGGCCTCATGCCCAATCCCAAGTCCGGCACCGTTTCCGACAACATCGCCCAGGCGATCAAGGAAGTGAAGGCCGGGCGCGTGGAGTTCAAGATGGACAAGGCCGCCAACATCGGCGTCGGCGTCGGCAAGCGCTCCTTCACCCAGGAGCAGCTTCTCGAGAACATCAACGCCCTCCTCGGCGCGCTGTCCAAGGCCAAGCCGGCCACCTTCAAGGGCAAGTACATCCACAACATGGTGCTCTCCTCGAGCATGAGCCCGGGCGTTCGGCTCGCGGCCAGCGAGTACTCCAAGCTTTAATCCACGAGGAACCCAACGCCATGAGAACCGCCAAGCAATTCCTCGTCGACGAAGTCGAAGGCCACCTGCGCAAGTCCGACTACGTCTACCTCGCCAATTTCGACCGTATCACGGTCGAGGACGTCTCCAATCTGCGCAACCAGCTCGCCGCCGAGAAGGCCGAGTTCCACGTGGTCAAGAACAGCGTCCTGCGCGTCGCCGCCAAGAAGCTGGAATACCCGGAACTCGACCAGTGGCTCACCGGCCCGACCGCGATCGTGGTCGGCGGCCAGAACGCCTCCGGCGTGGCCAAGGTGATCCGCGGCTTCTTTGAGAAGGCCAACAAGGGCGTCGTGAAGATGGGCGTGGTCAACAAGCGCGCCTTCGATTCCGACCAGGTCAAGGCCCTCTCCGAACTGCCCTCGCTCGATGTCATGCGCGCGCAGTTCCTGAGCCTGCTCAACACGCCGGCCCAGCAGCTCCTGTTCGTCCTCAACGGCGTGCCCACCGCACTCCTCAACGTCCTTCAGGCCAAGTCCAAGCAGGACGCCGCCTGATCCCTCCCTTTCGAGGGCCGGCGCGAGCCGGCCTTCGGAAACCACCACAGAAAAGAAACCTCCAAGGAATCCGGCCCGTCCCGACGTCCTCGGGATTAAATGCCCCTTCCGGGGCGCGAGCCATTCAAGGAAACCGTCATGTCCACCATCACGAAAGACCAAGTCATCGAGTGGCTCTCCAGCCAGTCGGTTCTCGATATCGCCGGCCTCGTCAAGGACCTCGAAGCGAAGTGGGGCGTTAGCGCCGCCGCTCCGGTCGCGGTCGCCGCGGCTCCCGCCGCCGCCGCTGCCGCTCCCGCCGAGGAGAAGACCGAGTTCAACGTCGTCCTCCTCGACGCTGGCGCCAACAAGATCGGCGTCATCAAGGAAGTCCGTGCCATCACGGGCCTCGGCCTCAAGGAGGCCAAGGACCTCGTCGAAGGCGCGCCCAAGCCCGTCAAGGAAGGCGCTGCCAAGGCCGACGCCGAGGAGATCAAGAAGAAGCTCGAGGCCGCTGGCGCCAAGGTCGAGCTCAAGTAAAGTTGCCGCGTACGCGCACTTACATCCCTCGTTTTCCAAGACAGGCCCGGAAATTCCGGGCCTGTCTTGCCCATTTCTGATTCCCGGGCGTCGTTTCGGTCAAACGGCGAGTCCCGGCTGTCTGTTTTTACATCAACCGTCCGCATCCGCATCCACTCGGAGTTCCCATGGTCGAACGCACCAACTTCGGAAAGCTCAAGGAAGTCATTCAGCCCCCCAATCTGATCGAGATCCAGATCAACTCGTATCTGGAATTCCTTCAGAAGGAGACCCCGGCCAGTCAGCGCAAGCCGGTCGGTCTCGAGGCCGTGTTCCGCGAGGTTTTCCCGATCACGAGCTACGACGAGCGCCTCACGCTCGAGTACGTCTCCTACACCATCGGTGATCCCAAGAACACCGAGCTGGAATGCTACCGCGAGGGCATCACCTATTCGGTGCCGCTCTACGTGAAGCTGCGCCTCCGCGAAGAGGCGTTCATCAAGGACGAGGAGATCTACATGGGTGAGATCCCGATGGTGACGGACCGCGGTTCGTTCATCATCAACGGCGCGGATCGCGTCGTGGTCTCCCAGCTCCACCGCTCGCCGGGCATCTGCTTCGAGGTGGCCACCCACCCGAACGGCAAACTGCTGCACTCGTTCCGGATCATCCCGGACCGCGGCACCTGGCTGGAGGTGCAGTTCGATAACAACGACCTGCTCTACGTCTACCTCGACCGCCGCCGTCGTCGCCGCAAGTTCCTCATCACGACCCTGCTGCGCGCCCTCGGGTTCACCTCCGACGTCGATCTCCTCGGCCTCTTCTACGAGGTCAAGGACATGAAGACGAAGGCCGCACTCGAGCTCGAGAACGTGTCAAATCTGGTCCTCGTCGAGGACGCCATCGACGCCCAGAAGGGCATCGTGCTCGCCCGCGCCTTCGAGCCGCTCACGAAGGCCATCGTCCGCCAGTTCGAGCAGCACGGGATCAACTCCCTGCGCGTGATCGACACGACGGCCGACGAGGGCGCGATCATCCGCGCGCTCAAGAAGGATCCGACCCGCAACGAGGAGGAAGCGCTCAAGGAAATCTACAAGCGCCTCCGTCCCGGCGAGCCGCCCACCGTGGCCAACGCCAAAGCCCTGCTCAAGCGCCTGTTCTTCGATCCCAAGCGCTACGACCTCGGCCGCGTCGGTCGCTACAAGATCAACCAGAAGCTCAACCTCTCGGTCGACCTCGAGGAAGGCCGCATCCTCAAGTCCGAGGACATCGTCGAGGCCACGAAGTACCTCATCCGCCTCAAGCGCAACGAGGGCATGGTCGACGACATCGACCATCTCGGCAGCCGCCGCGTCCGCACGGTCGGTGAGCTCCTCGCCAACCAGTGCCGCGTGGGTCTCGCCCGCACGGAGCGCCTGGTGCGCGAGCGCATGACGCTCTTCGACCAGAGCGTGGACTCGATCACGCCGCAGAAGCTGATCAACCCGAAGGCGCTCACGACGGTCATCCGTGACTTCTTCGCCCGTTCGCAGCTGTCGCAGTTCATGGACCAGATCAACCCGCTGGCCGAGCTGACGCACAAGCGTCGTCTCTCCGCCCTCGGGCCGGGTGGTCTCAACCGCGACCGCGCCGGTTTCGAGGTGCGCGACGTGCACCCCTCGCATTACGGCCGTATCTGCCCGATTGAGACACCGGAAGGTCCGAACATCGGCCTGATCAACTCGCTCTCGATCTACTCGCGGGTGAACGAATTCGGCTTCATCGAGACGCCGTATCGACTCTGCAAGGACGGACGCGCCTCCGACAAGATCGCCTACCTCACGGCCGACCAGGAGGAGGGCAAGATCATCGCCCAGGCCAACTCCGAACTCGACGAGAAGGGCCACTTCCTCGGCAAGGTCGTCGTCCGCCAGAGCGGCAACTTCCTCGAGGTCGAGCCCAAGGAGGTCGAGCTCATGGACGTTTCGCCCAAGCAGCTCGTCTCGGTGGCCGCCGGCCTCGTGCCGTTCCTCGAGCACGACGACGCCAACCGCGCGCTCATGGGTTCGAACATGCAGCGCCAGGGCGTGCCGCTCCTCCGCACGGAGGCGCCGTTCGTCGGCACCGGCATCGAGGAGCGCGTCGCGCGCGACTCGAAGACGGTGGTCGTTTCCGATCATGAGGGCATCGTCGCCTCGGTCGACGCCCGCCGCATCGTCATCACGAAGGATGGCGAACTCCCGGCCCGCTTCGACAAGCATCCGAAGTCCGACCCGAAGGCCGGCGTGTGGGTGCATGAGCTCCGCAAGTTCATGCGCTCGAACGCGGGCACCTGCTTCAACCAGAAGCCCATCGTGAAGAAGGGCAAGAAGGTCAAGGCGGGCGAGATCATCGCCGACGGCCCGTCGACGGACAAGGGCGAGCTCGCCCTCGGCCGCAACGTGCTCGTGGCGTTCATGCCGTGGAACGGGTACAACTTCGAGGACGCGATCCTCATCTCGGAGAAGGTCCTCAAGGAGGACATCTTCACCTCGATCCACATCCAGGAGTTCGAGGTCACCGCCCGCGACACCAAGCTCGGGCCGGAAGAGATCACGCGCGACATCCCGAATGTCGGCGAGGACGCGCTCAAGAACCTCGATCACAACGGCGTCATCCGCATCGGCGCCGAGGTGAAGCCCGGTGACATCCTCGTCGGCAAGATCACGCCGAAGAGCGAGACCGAGCTCGCCCCGGAAGAGAAGCTCCTGCGCGCCATCTTCGGTGAGAAGGCCGCCGATGTGAAGGACACGTCGCTGGTCGTTCCCTCCGGCGTCAACGGCATCGTGATGGACGTGAAGGTCTCGAGCCGCGTGGACTTCGAGAAGGAGAAGCTCAGCCCCTCCGATCGCCGGCGCCAGGTGAAGCAGATCAACGAGGAGTACAAGACGCAGATGGAAAAGCTCCGTGAGTCGCTCACGGAGGCCCTCTCCAACATCCTCCTCGGTGAGAAGATCCCGCTCGACGTCGTCAACGGCGAGACCGGCGAGGTCATCATCCCGGCCAACCGCAAGATCACCAAGACGCTCCTGCGCAAGCTCGCCGCCATCTCCAAGCACATCGAGATCGATCCGTCGCCGGTTCGTATCAAGATCATGGAGATCATCGGCAGCTACCAGTCGAAGTTCGACGAGCTGGAGACCGACCGCGAGCGCAAGACCGCGGGCATCGAGACGGGCGACGAGTCCGCTCCCGGTGTGATCAAGCAGGTGAAGGTCTACGTCGCCACGAAGCAGAAGCTCGAGGTCGGCGACAAGATGGCCGGCCGCCACGGCAACAAGGGTGTGGTCGCCAAGATCGTGCCCGAGGAAGACATGCCGTACCTGCCGGACGGCACGCCGATCGAGATCTGCCTCAACCCGCTGGGCGTGCCCTCGCGCATGAACGTCGGCCAGGTGCTCGAGACGCACCTCGGCTGGGCCTGCTCCAAGCTCGGCCTGCGCGTCGCCACCCCGGTGTTCGACGGCATCCCCGAGAAGAAGGTTCGCGACTACCTCAAGGAGGGCAAGCTGCCGCACTCCGGCAAGAGCCTCCTCCTCGACGGTCGCACCGGTGAGAAATTGGACCAGGACGTGGTCGTCGGCTACATCTACATGATGAAGCTGAACCACCTCGTGGCTCACAAGATCCACGCCCGCGCGGTGGGTCCGTACTCGCTCGTCACCCAGCAGCCGCTCGGTGGCAAGGCCCAGTACGGTGGCCAGCGCTTCGGCGAGATGGAGGTGTGGGCGCTCGAGGCCTACGGCGCGGCTTACACGCTGCAGGAACTCCTCACGGTCAAGTCCGACGACGTCGCCGGCCGCACCAAGATCTACGAGTCGCTCGTCAAGGGTGACACGTCGCTCTCCGCGGGCACGCCCGAGTCGTTCAACGTTCTCATCAAGGAAATGCAGGCCCTCGGCCTCGACGTCCGCCTCGCGCGCCGCAACGCGCTCGACGCCGCGATCTAACACTTAACAGCACGTTCCAGAAATATATGAGCACCGAAGAAGCACGTCAGGCTCTCGGCGTCGAAAAGGAACAGGAATCCTTCGACTGCGTTTCCATCACCGTCGCCTCGCCGGAGACCATCCGGTCGTGGTCCAAGGGTGAGGTCAAGAATCCCGAAACGATCAACTACCGCACGTTCAAGCCCGAGCCGGGTGGTCTTTTCTGCCAGAAGATCTTCGGCCCGGTGCGCGACTACGAGTGCGCCTGCGGCAAGTACAAGCGGATCAAATACAAGGACGTCATCTGCGATCGCTGCGGCGTCGAGGTGACGATCTCGCGGGTGCGCCGCGAGCGCATGGGCCACATCGAGCTGGCCGTTCCCGTCGCGCACATCTGGTTCCTCAAGAGCATGCCGAGCCGCCTCGGTCTGCTCCTGGACATGACCGCGCGCTCGCTGGAGCGCGTGATCTACTACGAGAACTACCTCGTCATCGACCCGGGCCGGACGCCGCTCGAGGAGAAGCAACTTCTCACCGACGTCGAGTACCGCCAGGCCATGGACGAATACGGTGACGACGCGTTTGTCGCCAAGATGGGCGCCGAGGCCGTTCGCGATGCGCTCGCCCGCATGGACATGGAGTCGACCGTGGGCGAACTGCAGGAGCAGATGCGCTCGACGCGCTCGAAGCAGATCAAGAAGAAGTTGGCGAAGCGCCTGAAGGTCATTCAGGGCTTCATCAAGTCGAAGTCCCGTCCGGAGTGGATGATCCTCGAGGTCCTCCCGGTCATCCCGCCCGACCTTCGTCCGCTCGTGCCGCTCGAGGGTGGCCGCTTCGCCACCTCCGACCTCAACGATCTCTACCGCCGCGTCATCAACCGCAACAACCGCTTGCGGAACCTGATGCAGCTGAAGACGCCGGACGTCATCATCCACAACGAAAAGCGCATGCTGCAGGAGGCGGTGGACGCGCTCTTCGACAACGGCCGCCACGGCCGCCCGGTGACGGGTGCCGGCAACCGCCCGTTGAAGTCCCTCTCGGACATGCTCAAGGGCAAGCAGGGCCGCTTCCGCCAGAACCTGCTCGGCAAGCGCGTGGACTACTCGGGCCGCTCGGTCATCGTGATCGGCCCGGAGCTCAAGCTGCACCAGTGCGGTCTGCCGAAGAAGATGGCGCTCGTGCTCTTCGAGCCGTTCATCATCCGCCGCCTCAAGGAACTCGGCTTCGTGCACACCGTCCGCGGTGCCCGCAAGATGATCGAGAAGAAGTCCCCGGAAGTCTGGGACATCCTCGAGGAGGTGACCAAGGGGCACCCGGTCCTCCTGAATCGCGCCCCGACGCTGCACCGTCTCTCGATCCAGGCTTTCGAGCCCACGCTGATCGAAGGCGAGGCCATCCGCATCCATCCGCTCGTCTGCACCGCTTACAACGCCGACTTCGACGGCGACCAGATGGCCGTGCACGTGCCGCTCTCCCTCGAGGCGGTGATGGAGGCGAAGCTCCTGATGATGTCGACGAACAACATCTTCTCGCCGTCGTCCGGAAAGCCGATCCTCACGCCGTCGCAGGACATCGTCCTGGGCGCCTACTACCTCACGATCAAGCCCCGCACCGAGGCCCCGAAGGGCACCCGCGTGCCGCTCATGGGCACGGTCGACGAGGTGATGTTCGCCGAACTCGACGGCGCGGTGAAGGTGCACGACTGGATCGACTTCCCCAATCCCGACTACGGCCGCGACACGGTCTACGGCATCAAGGAGAAGAAGATCATCCGCACCACGGTCGGTCGTGTGAAATTCAATACGATCTGGCCGCGCGACCTCGGCTTCGTGAACTTCCCGGTGGCCAAGGGCAAGCTCGGTGACCTCATTCTCAACACCTACAAGGTGGCGGGTCCGGCGGTCACGGTCGAGATGCTCGACGCCCTCAAGGAACTCGGCTTCAACGTCGCCGCCAAGGCCGGCATCTCGATCGGCATCGACGACATGATCATCCCGGCGTCGAAGACCGACATCGTCGCCGCCGCGCGCAAGCGCATCGACGAGGTCGAGGCCCAGTACCGCCGCGGCATCATCACCACGGGCGAGCGCTACAACAAGATCATCGATATCTGGACCAGCGCGACCGACCAGATCGCGAAGGCCGTGTTCGAGAAGCTCGAGGCCAACGACGGCAAGCCCGGCGTCAACCCGGTCTATCTGATGATGGATTCCGGCGCCCGCGGCAACAAGCAGCAGGTCCGCCAGCTGTGCGGCACCCGCGGCCTCATGGCCAAGCCCTCCGGCGAGATCATCGAGCGCCCGATCCTGTCGTCCTTCCGCGAGGGCCTCACGGTGCAGGAGTACTTCATCTCCACGCACGGTGCTCGTAAGGGACTGGCGGATACGGCACTCAAGACGGCCGACGCCGGATACCTCACGCGCAAGCTCTGCGACGTCGCCATGGACGTCATCATCACGGAGGAGGACTGCCTCAGCCGCGACGGCATCTGGAAGAGGGCGATCTTCGAGGGCGAGGACCAGATCGTGGGCCTGCGCGAGCGCATCATCGGCCGCTTTGCCGCCGACGACGTGCTCAATCCGCTCAACCCGGCCGAGGCGTTTGTCCGCGGCGGCGAGCTCATCACCGAGGAGATCGCGAACAAGATCGACGAGGCCGGCATCGACCGCGTGAAGGTCATGTCGCCGCTCACGTCGACCTCGCCCAACGGCATCGACGCGAAGTCCTACGGCATCAATCCGGCGACGAACAAGGTGGCCAAGCTCGGCGACGCGGTCGGCATCATCGCCGCCCAGTCGATCGGCGAGCCCGGCACGCAGCTCACGATGCGTACGTTCCACATCGGTGGCGTCGCCTCGAAGATCTTCAAGACGCCGGAGATCGCCGCCCGCAACAAGGGCACGCTGCGCTTCAAGGGCCTGCGCCTGGTGCAGACGAAGGAAGGTGCCAACATCGTCCTGAACAAGACCGGCTCGATCCAGATCGTGGACGAACTGGGCGGCGAGCTCGAATCCTACGACATCGTCGTGGGTTCGGTCCTGCTCGTCGGCGACGGCACGGTGGTGGAGAAGGGCGCCCGCATCGCGGTGTGGGATCCCTACAACGTGCCGGTCCTCTCGGAGAAGGCCGGTGTCGTTTCCTTCCGCGACATGATCCCGGGCGTGACGATCAAGCGCGAGCTCGACGAGAGCACGGGCCGCATCGCCACGACGGTGATCGAGCACAAGGAGGACCTCAACCCGATGGTCGAGATCTTCGAACGCGGCACCCACAAGTCGATCGCCACCTACGCGATTCCGACCGGCGCCCAGGTGGTGGTCAACGAAGGCGATGAGATCTCCGCCGGCTCGCTGCTGGCGAAGACGCCCCGTCAGGCTTCCAAGACCCGCGACATCACCGGTGGTCTCCCGCGCGTGGCCGAGCTCTTCGAAGCCCGCCGCCCGAAGGAGGCTGCCGAGATGGCCCGCATCGACGGTGTCGTCTCCATGGGCGGCACGGTCCGCGGCAAGCGCCGCCTGGTCGTGACGAACGAGGAGGCCGGCCAGGAGGAGGAGCACCTCATCCCGCACGGCAAACAGGTCATCGTGCAGCCGGGCGACCGCGTCTCCAAGGGCCAGCACCTCACGGAAGGCTCGGCCGACCCGCACGAGATCCTCGAGATCCTCGGGCCGTCCGCGCTGTATGACTTCCTCCTCAACGAGGTCCAGGAGGTCTATCGCCTGCAGGGTGTCACGATCAACGACAAGCACATCGAGGTCATCGTCCGCCAGATGCTCCGCAAGGTCCGCATCACGGATACGGGTGACAGCGAGTGGTTCTGGGGTGAGCAGATCGAGCGCTCGCACTTCCTGCGGGAGAACAAGCGCATCGTCGAGGCCGGCGGCAAGCCGTCCGAGGCGGAGCCGATCCTGCTCGGCATCACCAAGGCCTCGCTCGAGACCGAGAGCTTCATCTCGGCCGCGTCGTTCCAGGAAACCACGCGCGTGCTCACCGACGCCTCGACGCTCGGCAAGGTCGACACGCTGACCGGCTTCAAGGAGAACGTGATCATGGGTCACCTCATCCCCGCCGGCACGGGCCTGCCGAAGTATCGGAACCTCCGCATCGCTCTGCCGATGGGTGCCGATATCATCGAGCCGATGCCCGAAACGACCAGCGAGGCGGGCTGATCCCGTCGCGCGGCCGGCTCACGCCTGCCGATTCACTTCAAGGCCGCTCCCCTCGGGGAGCGGCCTTTTCTTTCGCACATGGCTCCGCGGCGCCCGTCTGGCCTCCTCTCTCGAGCCGGCACCGTAGGGTCGCGGCGAAAGCGTGGGACGGTTTTGTAGTTACAATCGTAGGACAACTGTATTCGCGCCCGGCGGGTTTCAGGCTGGTATGCCCCTGCCGATATCGAGGGCATGCTCTCCCCGTTTCGCCACCTGCGAGGCGCTTCCGCGGTCCTCGCCACCGCCGCGAGCCTCGTGCTCTCGCCGGCGCGCGGCGGAGGCATGCCGCGCATCCATGTTGTGGGTACGGAGTTTCGCACGGAGGCCGGCGACCCGGTGTGGCTCAATGGGATCAACACCGCCTGGATGCACTGGAACGACTTCGGCGGCGACCGCTTCGATGCCGTCCTCTGGGACGCGGAGTTCCGGCGCTATGCCGAAGCCGGAATCAATTGCGCGCGCGTCTGGCTCGATTGCGACGGCGAGGTGGCGGTGGCATTCGATCGGGCCGGATTCATCGTCGGCCCGGCGCCGACGTTTCTCGCCGACGTGGAGGCCCTGCTCGGCATCGCCGAGCGACACGGGGTCTACGTCCTCGCGGTGTTGATGTCCTTCGACCACGTCAAGCCGAGCCACGCCCGGCACTCCCTCTGGCGCCGCGTCTTCAACGAGGACGTGCACCGCGAGGCGTATATCCGGCATTTCGTCGAGCCTCTGGCCCGCCGCTTTGCCGGTGATCCTGCTCTCCTGGCCTGGGAGATCTGCAATGAGCCGGAATGGATCTGGTTCAGACGTTACGGGGTGTCGCGCGCGCGCGTGGTGGCCTTTCACGCCCATGTCGCGGCCGCGCTCCACGCGGCGGGCGCCGGCGCCGTGACGACCGGCTCGGCCAGCTGGAGGTGGCATGGCGAGCACTGGCGGGGTGGCGTGCGCGGGGATCAGCCCTGGAGCGACGCGAGCCTCGGGGCGCATGGGGCGGGCCCGGGCGCCCGACTCGATTTCTTCCAGGTGCACTACTATGACTGGATGGCGCCGCTTGGCTGGAGCCCCTACGCGAGCGAGGCCGGGCCGGGCCGATTCCTCCGGCGCGTCGATCGGCCGGTGATCATCGGCGAAACAAAGGGGCGCCGCAGCTGGTTGACCGGACGCAGTGTGGCCGACAGCTACGAACGCGGCGCCGCCAACGGTTATAAGGGGGTCTTTGGCTGGTCGGCGCACGGTCGCGACGGACATGGCAATTTCGAGGAGATCGCGATGGCCACGCGGACAATGGCGAAGCAGTTGGCGAGGAACCCTGTCGAGCCCGCTGGAACCGCGGTGGCCATGCGGATCGCCGCCAGCCGCGCCGCTCAGACGGCTGCCATCGCATCGGCCGACGATGCCACGCTCGCCGCCGAGCCGGCGGAGGTGTATGACCGGGTGGCCTTGGCGCCCATCGATGATCACGTCGGGCCGGATGCCCTGGCGGCCGGAGAGCACCACGGTAGCGCGTCGACCGACGACGCGATCTATTGACACTTACCCATAGAAGTGACGATTGATTCAAAACAGTTCGGCTTGGGCGAAGAAGGCAGCGATGAGTTGGGGACGTCGGCGTTTTCGCCGGATTCGTTTGAGAGCCTGACAGGCGCGGTG
>JAEWQP010000035.1 GCA_023399155.1 Verrucomicrobiota bacterium
TGCATCTCGCCAGCGGGAGCGCCGACGCCGCACTCCTCGTGGAACTCCCCGTCGGCGCCTACACCATGATCGTCTCCGGCGCGGGCGAGACCACCGGCATCGCCCTGGCCGAGGTCTACGAGGTGCCCTGAATCAGGCTCACGGCTGCGCACCCCATCACTTAGTTTGCCGCGGCCCCGGTCTGCGGACGCACGGAAGGGAAGACGGCCGCGCTGGTTGTCGACACGCCGCATGGACGGTCGCACAACGGGCTGACGTCGAGTCATTCAAGCGGGAGGGGCGCGACGTGCGGGCCTGCCTTGCCTCGCGCATCGCCAGCAACCCGCCCGTCCGCCTGCGCCGCCCGCTTGGTCGGGCGCTGAGGATTGTCGCCACGCCGTAGCGCGCGGCGCGAAGGCGGGAGATCGGGTTCCACCGAGAGAAAGCATGTCGCGGCGCAATCATCGGCGTGTCGGGCTGCTCAACGAAAAAATCCGGCGCCACCGTCGACGCGAGCGAGAACACCACGCGGATCACCCCGCTCATGGCGGCGATGATGCACGCGGAAACGACACCTGCAGCCGTCCTCCTCGACGCCGGCGCCTCCGTGGAGCGAAGGGATCGCCGGGGCAACAACGCGTTGAGTTACGCACTCGAATGGCAGCGTCCGGCCCTTGCCGAATTGCTGCGCGCACGCGGCGCAATCCCGCAGGAATCATCCAAACTCCCGCCCGAAGCAGACGAGCTGCGACAGGAGTTCGTGGCCATCGCCAACGCAGACGCTGCGATTGTGCCACTCGACCAGGTCGACCTTCCACCCGCGGCCACCCACACCCCGTCTTTTGTGGTGAAGGAGGACTTCGGCTCCTTTCAGGGCCAGGCCGTCTATTCCACCATCCCGGTCGCGCGTCCTCTCGAGCCCGGATCGCCCATCGTGATGACTCAGCGCGTCGATTGGATTCCCGGGGGATTCAGCGCACTGCAGCGGCCGTCCTTCTGGGCCTTGGTTTCGCTGGTCGTCGAAACCGACGGAACACCATCGGGTGTTGCCTGCCTGGACGCGTCCTCTCGCGCAGATCGCGATGAGGTGTGCAATGCGGTGAACCGCTATCGTTTCCTGCCAGGCGAGAAAGGCGGCGCAGCTGTCCGCACGTGGATGCTTCTGCCCGTTCTGGCCAAGCCCTGACCCGGCCCGGGCAGGGCGATCGCGGCGGCCTCCGGTGCAGCCTCTGTGGGCGGCGTTTATTCCGCCGGGTCTTCCTCGAGGAGGTTTCGTCCGCCTTCGGGCATGCGCGCGGTGCGTGCCTGATTCTCGAGCGCCGTCGCCTCGCTTCCGTCCCCACCCTCGGCGGCCCCGGAGGCGGCCGCATCCTCCGGCGGCGAGGCATGCGCCTTGGAAGGGCCCGGCTGCCCTGTGCCCTCGCGAGAGCCCGGGGTTTCCTGTACCATCTTCACGGGTACGCCGTGCGGGAAGACGATCTCGCGCGCCTCGTCCGGCATCGAGATCCCCGCTTCCTGGAAGGCGCGCTTGGACAGCCGCAGCAACGCCGACCGGACCTTGATCTCGCTGTGTGTCCGCACGTTGATCCAAAACCAGAAGCGCAGGTTGACCGTCGCGGCACCGAGACTCTCCACGAGCACCGCCGGCTCGGGCTCGTCGAGCACGGCGGGATGCCCCCGCAGGACGCGCACCCCCACCTCCTGCGCCTTGGATACGGCGTCGTCGTACCCGATGCCCACGGGGAATGAGCAGCGCATCTGGGGATTGGCCCAGAAGTTCGTGATCTTTTCCTTGTAGACGGTCGCGTTCGGGATCTGCACGTGGTTGCCGTCGAACGTCATGAGGATCGTGCTGCGCGAGTTGACCTGCTGGACGTAGCCACGAATCCCCACCACCTCGATCAGGTCTCCGGTCAGGAACGGCCGCTGGATGCTCATGAGCAGGCTGGCCAGGAAGTTCTCGGCGATATCCCGGAACGCAAAACCCACGACGAGCCCGAACAGGCCCGTGCCACCCAGGACCGTCACAGCGAGGCGCGTCAGCCCGGAGATCCGCAGCACGAAATACAGCCCCAGGATGAAGACGAGGACGCCGATCGCGTTGCCCACCATCGTCCGGAGCAACCCGTTGGTCCAGCGGCGGCGCATGGCGGCACGAAACACGCGCGAGGACGTCGAGGCGACGAGCCACGAGGCGACAAGCAGGACCAGGGCGAGCAGAACGAGCGGGCTCTGGCGGATCGCCTCCCGCGCCAGCGTGCGGATATCCACCCACGTCTCGGAGAGATCCCACATCGATCGTGGCCGCACGTGCATCGTGTTGACCACGGCAACCACGCCCTCGGTGTTGCGCGCGAGCCGCGTGGCCCAGTCGCGATGGCCCTCGCGCACCGCCTCGCCGCTCATGAACACCACGCCCTCCTCCACACGTACCTCGGGCGCAACATACCACTCCGTCGCCTCCAGGATGCTGCGCAGGCGACTCGCGATCGCGGTGTCGTCCACCTCCGCCGTGACATCGACGGGACGCAGCACCGGATCGCTTCCCGACTCCGGTGGGCTCGCCGGAGGTGCGTCGGGACGCACCGCCTGAGCCGGCGCCAGCACGGCGGCGGCGAGGAACACCGTGGCGAGAAGCGCATCCCGCAGCCGCAGCCTGTCAGCCATGCCATAAAGCGGTAGGCGGCTCCACCGGCGCGGCAAACCACAGAGCGCGATTTGTCCCAACCTCAGGCCCCACCCCTTGGCCCCAGAGGGGAGTACACCCGAGAGGCACGCCGCCACCGCATCTTTAGGATCACCCTGCGCGTGCGACAGTCCCCGCGCCCACCCGCGGGAGGCAGGACATGAACAACGTATTTTTCGACGACTGGCCCGTGCTGCTGCGAACACTGGCCGTGGGCGTACCCGCCTACATCGCCCTCGTTGTGTTTCTTCGCATCGCGGGGAAGCGCATTCTCTCGAAGATGAATGCCTTCGATCTCGTGATCACCATCTCGCTTGGCTCGACGCTCGCGAGCATCCTCCTGAGCAAGGACGTTTCGCTCGTTCAGGGACTGCTCGCGCTGGCGCTGCTGATCGCCCTCCAGTTCGTGATCAGCTGGACCAGCGTGCGGGCTCGCTGGGTACGTCGCGGCGTGACCGGGGAGCCCGCCCTGCTCCTCCACCGGGGCACGATGCTGCCACGCGAACTGCGACGTGTGCGCGTCACGGAAGACGAGGTCCTGGCCGCGCTCCGCTCGGCGGGATTGGGCAACGTCGACCAGGCGGAGGCGGTGGTGCTCGAAACCGACGGATCCTTCAGCGTGATTCCCCGGGAGAACGGCCCGGGCGGCGGCCGCTCAAGCCTGGAAGGCTTGGTCCCAGAATCAGCTTCGAACCAAACGGCCTCAGCCCCTCACGAGCACCGTTGAGGCAGCGTGCGCTGGCCACGCCGGCCAGCGCGTGGCCTTCGCCGGACGCTCACTCCGCGCGCAACGCCACCATCGGATCGACCCGCGTGGCCCGGCGCGCCGGCAGCCAGCAGGCGAGCAGACTGGTCCCGCCGACCAGTGCCAGCACCACGACATAAGTCGCAGGATCCGAGGTGCTGGTCTCAAAGAGCAGGGCACGCAGCACCTGAGTCGCCGCAGCCGCAGCCATCAGACCCAACGCGGCCCCCAGTCCGACCATCCCAAGCGCCTGGCCGACGACAAGGCGGACCACATCTCCCCGCTTCGCGCCCAGGGCCACCCGCACACCGATCTCGCGCGTGCGCATGCCGACCGTGTAGCTCACGGTGCCGAACATACCCATCGCCGTGAGCGTCAGCCCCAGCGCTCCCGCGATCGCCAATCCATTCGCCGCGAAAGCAGGCACCGAAAGCGCAAACTCCATGTAGTCCTCCATCGTCTCCACGCCAAACACCGGCAGGTGCGGATCGATTCGGGCAATACGATCGGCCATCAACTGGGTCGCGGCGCGGGCGTCACCGTGCGTACGCACCTGCACGATGAGATCGGACGCGTAGAACTGGCCCTGTGGAAGATAGAAGTGCGGTCGCGGCGTTTCCGCAGGTGTGAGATACTTCACATCGCGTGCCACGCCGACCACCCTCCAGGCCGAGCCGTAGGCCTCGAAAGACCGTCCGATCGGATCCTGGTCGGGCCAGTAGCGACGGGCCATGGTTTCGTTGATGATGGCAACGCGGGCTGAATCGAGATCGTCGGAGCCGGTGAACTCGCGACCCGCCGCGAGCGGGATGCGGAGGGTGCGGAAGTAATCCGGCGTGATGGCGTTGAGCAGGACCTGGTTCGATTCCTCCGCGGACCGCGTGTATCCAGGAATCTGGATCGCAGTCTGCAACCGCGGAACGGTCTGGACCGGCAGCTGATTGGCAAGGCTCACCGACTCCACGCCTGGCAGCGCACCGAACTCGCGCATCAGGCGTTCGCAAAAGGCGTTTGCGGCCCGATGGTCGTATCCGTTCGGTCGCAGGTCGAGCGACATCAGCGCCACATGCGCCGGATCGAAGCCGAGGTTCGCCGTCTGCTGCCGCTGGGCGCTGCGCAGGAGCAGACCCGCGGCGACGAGCAGCGGAATGGCGATCGCGATCTGGGCCACCACCAGCGCGTTGCGCCCCCAGGTCCGTCCGGACGATCCGTTCGCGCGACCCGTCTTGAGGACCGGCAGCACGACCTGTCGCGACGCCTGCAGGGCAGGTATCACGGCAAAGAGCAGGGCGCTCGCGAGCGAAGCCATCAAGGCGAACAGCAGCACGGTCGCGTCCGGCTCCGCGTTGAGCACGATCGGGATGCGCGGGGTCTCGGGCCAGAGGCGCCGCAGGAGGTCAGGCGTGCCCCACGCGAGAAACCCGCCGAGGCCGCCGCCGAGCAGGGCCAGGACGAGCCCCTCGGTCAGGAGTTGTCGCATCAGGCGCATCCGGCTCGCACCCACGGCCGAGCGGATCGCCAGCTCGTGCGAGCGCGAACTCGCCCGCGCAAGCAGGAGATTCGCCACGTTCGAGCACATGATCAACAGTACGAGCGCGGTCATCCCCATCATCATCCCGAAGACCGGCCCCAGGTAAGTCTGCGCGCCGAAGGGTGAGTCCAGGATCGAGACAAGCGTGGCTGACTTGCCCTCGTAGTCCCCGGGGAACTGCGCCGCCACGGCCGCGCCGATCGCTGCGATCTCAGCGCGTGCCTGCTCCATGGATACGCCCGGGCCCAGGCGCGCGACCGAGGCCAGCATGCGGGAACCCCGCTTCGTGAACAGATCGCTTCCGGTGCCTCCGAACGGACGGAGATGCTCGGCTGCGGACACCGGCACGAACACATCGAGCCCGAAGCCGACGGTCGTGCCGATGAAACCCGGCTCGGCCACGCCCACGACGGTGAACGAGCGACCATTGAGCAGAACACCGCGGCCGATCACGTCCGGGTTGCCGCCGAACTGGCTCTGCCAATAGCGATGCGACAACACCATCACGGGCTCGGCTCCCGGATAGATGTCGTCGTCGGGTCGCAGCATGCGGCCGAGAGCCGGCCTGACGCCGAGCAGGCCGTGCAGGCCGCCGCTCGTGTATTCACCCCACACTCGCATCGCCCGCCCGGCATGGTCCAGGCTGAAAGCCATCGCCGCGGTACCCTCCAGGCCGGAGAGCGTCTGCGTTCGTTCGCGAAACTCCTCCAGTTCGATGCGTGAGAGCGTCAGCTTGTCGCCGCCGCGCGTCGTCCACAAGACAGTCACCAACTCGCGCGATCCTTCGACTCCCGGGAGCGGGCGAAGCACGACCCCCTTGAAGGCACTGAACACAGCCGTGTTCACGCCGATCCCGAGCGCGAGCGTCAGGACGGCGATCAGGGTAAAACCGGGCGCCTTCACGAACTGGCGCAGCGCGAACCGTAGGTCGTTCATGGGTCGTTTGAACACCGTTTACCGAACGGTCCACGGCGGCCATGTCTCTGCACATGCCGTGCCGCAGCGTGAAACGCCTGCGCAAATCGCGAACCTTCAACGCGTAGAGCACATCAAGCCATGGAGGGCTTCCTCCAGTCCGTCCACGCAGTCCCCCGCGGACGTATCGCAAGCGGGACGGAACTTTCCCATTTCCGAGACGCGTTGCGCACGCTTTCGGCACCGCCCGGGATTGTGCGTCTCCGCATCGATCCACATCGCGTGCGCGATTCCCGGACGCACATGTGCCCGGGCCAAGGGCTACCTTTCGATCGTATTCCTGCCAGGATTCAGGGGGACCTCCCGGTCTCCGTGCACGAACATTCCGGATACGCCGCCGGGAAGCTCGACCTCGCCCGCGAGCGAGGCACCGGCCCGCCGGAGCGACACGCGGATCATCCCCAGCGGGTGCGGAATCGCTCCTTCCACGCGCTGCAGCCGCCCAAGATGCGGTTCGATCCGCACGGTCTTGAATCCCGGGGTCGCCGGCTCGACGCCGCAGACGGTCGCGAGCAGTTCGTAGACGGGCGAGGCACTCCAGGCGTGGCAGTCGCTGCGCGACGGCTCGGGACGCTCGGCGAAGGTCGAAAGGCCGATGGCGACCATGTCGTGCCACGGACCGAGTTCGTCGAGGTAGCGGTTGCCCAGCCCGGCGCGCTTCATCGCCTGCAGCAGATAGAACCGAAAATACACCGTGCACGGGACAATCGACGTGTCCGCCAGTGTGCGCTCGATCAACGCTCGCGCCTCGGCGCCCCTCACGGCACCGGAGAGCACGGCGAGTGCGTTGGCATGCTGGCTGAAGCGGTCCCGCGCCGGGGTATCCGCCACGAGTTGCCGCTGCGGATCCCAGCAGCGCGCCATCACCGCCCGACGAATGGCGCCCGCAAGATGCGCGCGGGCATCGGCCTCCTCCTGGTGCCCGAACGCTCGGGCGAGATCAGCCCCGTACTCGAGCGCGATGGCGAATTGGAGCGACAGGATGGAACTGCCACCCGTGCGCGCCCCGGGCGGTTCACCCCCGGCGCGGATCTGGGGATCCCATGGCCACGCCGCCGGCCAGTCGACGAAGGACCAGTACGGAAGCGGGCCCAGCAACATGCTCGTCGGATCCAGGTGTTCCTCGAACCACTCAAGAACCCCGGAGATCCCCCGCATGCGCGAGCCGACAAACGCGGCATCGTCGCGCAGCATCCAGTAGTCGTGCACCATGCCGACCCAGAAAAGTGAGAACGGGCTGATGATCTGCGGGCTTTTCGACGGATAGCGACTCTGCGTGAGCCCGTCGGGGAGGCGCGACCGGTCAAAGAGCGCGATGGCGTTGCGCACGAGCCGGTCGTCGCCGGAAAGGTAGAGTGAAATGAGCGCCTGGATACGCGTGTCGCCCGCATACTGCAGCCGTTCATAGTACGGGCAGTCCATGTAGGTGTCCCAGGCGCACAGGCGCGCGGTGCGCCAGCCGGTTTCCCAGATGCGCTCCAGCGAAGGTTCGTCGCTCCCGAAAGTCGCGTTCAGGTGGAACGGATAACCGGTGGCGTCGCCGACGAGTTCGTCGATCGTCAGGGGCTCATCGCCGGTCTTCACCCGAAGCTCCACATACCGGTAGGTGCGATAGTCGAGCGTGAAGAACGTGCGGCGCGCGCCGCCATCGGGCCGGAACCTGTCCTTGATGCCGACGAGCGATCGGCCCTCGACATCGTCGCGGTTTCCCTTCCGACCGGCTTCGTCGACGAGCGCCTCGGCATAGGCGAGTTCGACCAGCGCGCCGCGTCCGCCGCTCACGGTCACGCGCGGAAAAGCGTTGGTTTCGTGCCCCTGATCGAGGAGCACGCACACGTCGCTGTGGGCCGGCACCGACCACGCAGCCGAGCCCTCGACGAGCCCTTCCGGCGCGGCCCCGCCGGAAGTCCTTCGCACCGCCCGAAGGCGCTGCGGGACCTCCTCGAGAAACGGGATCGTCCGAGGTGCAAGCCAGCGCTCGACCTCCGTGCCCATCCCGACGGGTATCCCATTTTCCATGACACGTGGCACGAGCCATCCGCGGTCGTCAAAGCCCGGGGACTCCCAACCCCACGGATGTCCGGCGCCATCGACCTCGTCCCCTGGCGCGACGACGATGAACGCCCGCAAGGCGGCCCGGTCGATCGCCAGCGGCGTCCATGCACGGTCCACAAACACCTTCCATTCGGCGGCGCCCGTGTCCACGAGCGGACCGGCGGCGCCCTCGCCCTGCACGATCAGCCCCGTGCCCACGCTCATCTGCGCGTGCGGACGATGTTCCCCATGGTTCCAGACCTGCACCGCGAGCACGTTCGCCCCGGCGCGGAGCCATGGGCGCAGATCGATGGTGTCGAAATGCCAGTGCAGCGGCTCGCCCGCCTGCGGACCGATCGCCACCCGCTGGCCGTTGACGAAGAGCCGGTAGCGATTGTCTGCAGAGAGCGACACAACAAAGCGTCCGGGCGGCTCGGGCAGGACGAGTTCGCGCCGGAAGAGAAACACCCCGTAGTCCGTGAGCGAGACCTCCGGGGGCGCGATCCAGCGCGCGCTCCAGGCGCGGTCCGCCCGCATCGACCCCGGCGTGACCGGCTCCGGGGCGAGGACGGTATCCCTTGCGCACGCAGGCTGAGACGGGAGGAGCAGCGAGGACATGGCAAGGGCGGCCAGGAGCACGGCGCGGCGCATCATGCCGCGCAGCGTGGCTCGCTCCGGCGGAAAGGCGACTGGGTTCTGGGCCGGGGCGAGTCGACGGTCAGCCCTTTCGTCGGGCGGAACGAGGCGTCGGCCGATGGCGCCACGCCGATGACCGCTGCGGCTCGGCGCAACCGGCAAACCGCGGATCGGTCTCCTGCGCGGGCCGCGACTGGGACGCATCAACGGGTGAGCATTTTCCCGCGTAGTCCTCGGGCCGCCCGCGACGGGCGGTGTCGCGGTCAGAAAGCGTTCAACGCCCCGGTGGACGGGTCGATGGATGTCTTCCCAGGGTATTTCGCCCGACCACTCCCCATCCATGCATGCTCCGGCGGCACTTCTGGACGAAGTCCGTGGCCCAGGACTGTCCGGGCCCCGTGGCTGCCGGCGTGGCCTCTGGGCGAACCGGCGCAAGATCAGCCCGGACGAGTTCGGCCTCGCCGAGCCAGCCCGGAATCAGGCATACCGAACTGGCCTTTCCCGGATCCTACGCCGCGACACGCCCCGGCGGTCCCGCTCAAGACACGTATTCATGCACGCACCGTCCGTCCATCCGGTCGCGAATCCCGCCCTTACCTCGCGGACGCCGCCGAAGGCCATGCGCAACCCATGCTCAGCACGACGAATCGCGTGGCGGGCATTTGTCCGCGGCTGCGCAGGGCTCGCGGTCATCGCCGGACTCGCCGCCGCCTCCCGACTCGCCGCCCGTGAACTCCAGCCCGGAGCCGCGCCGCATCTCACCGAAGTGGGCAGCCCTGCGTTCACCGTCAGCGGCCGCGCGGAACTCGGGCTCGCCTCCCATCCCACCGACATCCAGTTGCTCCCGGACGGCCGCGTCCTGGTCGTGGCCGGACGTCAGCTGGCTTTCGGCGACGGCGCGCGGTGGAATACATTCCAACAGGCGCCCGATCAGGCCAGCGGACCGAGGCGCAGCGTGGCGGTCGCCGCCGACGGGCAGATCTACGCCGGCATGGTCGGCGCGATCGGGCGCGTCGGGTTCGAGCCATCCGGCCATTGGCGGCTGGTGCCGGAGGCCTCCCTGGCCGCCTCGACCGGCCCGCGCCACGCGCCGCGCGAAGTCGAGGTCGTCGGCGACACCTGGTACTGGCATGGCGGCAGCGGCTCGATTCACCGATGGCGGCGGGGCGAGGATCCCACGATGCTCGGCTCGACCGGCGCGCCCGAGCATGTGTTCGCCCTTCGTGGACAGCATTTCCTGACCGACCGCTCGGACGGCTGGATCTTTCGCGTGGACGGAGGGCACTTCGAGCCCGTGCAGCCGCCCGATGCGTTCACCCCCTCGCTCGCGGTGACGTGCTCGACGCCGCTTTCGGACGACGCCGTCCTCGTCGGCACGCATGCCCGCGGCCTGATGGTGTTCGACGGCACCTCGCTCAAGCCCTGGGTCGCCGCCGCGCCGCTGGCCGGCAGTGCGCGGATCAACGACGTCTGCCGCGTCAACGACGACTTGTTCGCCGCCGCGGTCGACCGGGTCGGCCTGGTCTTCTTCGACTCCTCGGGTCGCGTGCGGCAGGTCGTCGGCCGCTCCCTGGACGCGCGCATCGCCCGGATCCACAAGCTCATCGCAGGCCGCGACGGATGCGTGTGGGGCCTGCTCAGCGACGGTATCATCCGTTCGGAGACGCCGACACGGTTCTCGAACTTCGACCTTCTGATCGGATCGAGCGTCAACACCGCGTTTCCCGTCCGCCACGAGGGGCGCCTCTGGCTGCTCGCCGACGGCGTGGTCCTGCGCGGGGCCTACGACGAGGACGGCCGGCTCGACCACCTCGAGCACGACACGCCGGAGGGGCGGTTCGTCTTCGCGCTCAGCTCGGAGATGGGCATGCTCGCGGCGGGAACCGAGGCGGGGCTGTACCTGCGCGGACCGCAGGGCTGGCGCAACGTCGCGCCCCAGCTGGTCAACGCACGCATCCTTGAGCCCCATGCGCGCGACGGGCGCTGGCTCTACGCCGCGCGCGGCGAGATCGGCTGGATCGCGCCGGCCGGCGGCACCGGTGTCGCGCTGCAGCGTTTTCCCGTCTCCGGCATCGTCGATGTCTACGGCTGCGAGACCGGGAGCGACGGGGTCCCCTGGGTTGAGCTCGGCACCGGAAGGCTTGGTCGCATCGAGGTGCGGCCGGACGGCCTGAAGCTGGAGGTGTTCGGCCGGGATGAAGGCGTACCCAACAGCTGGGCACAGGTGTTCGAGGTCGACGGCATCGTCCGTTTCAATGTCGCCGAGTCGATCCTCGTCCACGACCGCGCGATCCGGCGGATCGTGCCGGATGTCGCCTTCCTGGAGCGCCTGCCCGGCATCCGCGAGATCGTCGGGCGGCCCAGGCGCGACGCGGCCGGCCGCCTCTGGCTCGCGACCCAGGAACGCCTTCTCGTGCTCGATGACCGCAGCCGGCCCGCGGTGATCCTGGACGAGCGCCCCCCGCACGGCATCGTCCCAGTCTACCTGACCGCCGAGGACGCGGGCGTCGTCTGGATCCACGACCAGCACCGCCTGATCCGCTACGATCCCGGCATGCCCCAACCCACACCGCCGCAGCCCCGGGCCCTCATCACGCACGTCGGCCTGCCTGAGTCCGGACGCATCCTCTATCCGGCCGGCGGCAGCATCGGTCCGCTCAGCCACACCGATCACTCACTTGTATTCAACTTTTTGTCACCGGGCGACCCGGTCGGCTCGCCTGCGTCCTTCGAGGTCCGCCTCGAGGGGGCCGATGAGGCCTGGACGCAGGCCGGCCCGCGTGGCGCCGCGGTCTTCACACGCCTGCGCGAAGGCGCCTATCGTTTCCAGGTCCGGGCAACGACCGCGGGCTGGACCGGCCCGGAGGCCTCGCTCGCCTTCGTCCTTCAGCCGCCGTGGCATCGGACCACCCTCGCCTACGCCGGGTACGCGCTCATCGCGCTCGTCGTGCTGCTCGCCAGCGCGGCCGGCTGGAGCTATCTCGCGCGACGCGAGCGCCAGCGCCTCGAGGTGCTCGTGGGCGAACGCACCGCGGAGCTGAGCCAGAGCGAGGAACGCTACCGGCGGCTCAACGAGGAACTCGAGCAGCGCGTGCACGCCCGCACCGGGGAACTCGACCGAGCCAACCACCAGCTGCGGGCGTCCAACCTCGAACTCGAGGCCTCCAACCGCGAGCTGGAGTCCTTCTCGTATTCGGTCTCTCATGACCTTCGGGCGCCGCTGCGCGGCATCGACGGCTGGAGCCTCGCCCTGATGGAGGACTACGGCCCACAGCTGGACAAGACCGCGGCCGACTACATCGGCCGGGTCCGGCGCGAGAGCCAGCGGCTGGGCCAGATCATCGACGAGTTGCTGCGACTGTCCCGAACCACCCGCGCCGAGCTTCATGTCGGCGCGGTCGACCTCAGCGCCCTGGCGGCGGCCACCGGGCAGCGCGTGGCGGAAAGCTGGCCGGACACCACGGTGGAGTTCGTCTGCCAGCCGGGCCTGCAGGCCGTGGGCGATGCCACGCTGCTCGAGGCCGCACTCTACAACCTGCTGGACAACGCGTGGAAGTTCTCCTCGAAGGCCCCGCGGCCGCGCGTCGAGTTCGGATGCGGCGAGACCGAGCGCGGGCCGGCGTTCTTTGTGCGCGACAACGGCGCGGGCTTCGAGATGCGACACGCGCGCAAGCTCTTCGGCGCCTTTCAGCGCATGCACACGCAGGAGGAGTTTCCCGGCACCGGGGTGGGCCTGGCGATCGTGCAGCGCATCGTGCGTCGCCACGGGGGCCAGATCTGGGCCGACGCCTCCCCCGGCGTCGGAGCCACCTTCTTTTTCACCCTGCCCGGTGTACCCGCGTCCCGGAGCCAGGACCAGGCCGACGGCAAGCCGGGCGGAAGCGATGAACCCTCCTGAACCGGAACCGTGATGCCACCGTCTCATCGCGAACTGGCCTGCCGCCTCGCGGCCTTCATGCGCCGCGCCGGCATGGCGATGCTCCTGGGCGCCGCGACCACCAGCGCCCCGGAAGCCTCCGCGCAGGTGCACATCGATTCCGCTCCCGGGATCGAGGCGGGGGCCCCGCCGTTCGTCGCCATCGGCGTCGAGACGCTGGGCCTGACTGCGCCGCCGACCTCGCTGACCCGGTTGCCCGACGGCCGATTTCTGCTCACAGCTCCGCGCCAGCTTGCCCTGGGGGACGGGGTGCGCTGGCAGGTGCTTCACCAGGCCGACGACGATCCCGCCGAGGCGGGGCTCGGCCCCGCCGTGGATCAGGATGGTACCCTTTATGTGGGTACAGCCGAAGGCGCCGCCCGGGTGGAATTCTCCCGTGAAGGCACATGGCACCTTGTCCGGGAGGCCGCCTGGGGCGAGACCGTCAACGCCGCCATCACCCTGCCCCAGGCCACCGTCAACGACCTGGGCGACACCTGGCTCTGGCACAGTCTCACGGGGGCCGTCATCGCGTGGAAACCCGGCAGCACCCCGCTCGTGCTCTCCACCGCCAACGTCGTCGAGCATGCCTTCCGGCTCGGCGGCGAATCCTACCTGAGCGAGCGGTTCGGCGGCCGGCTCACGCGCCTGCGCGACGGCCGCTCCGAGGTCGTGCTGCAATCCGGAACGCTTGGAGCCATCACCTGCACGGCCCCGTTCGCACCCGGCGTCGTGCTGGCCGGCACGTACGCCAGCGGGCTCAAACTGTTCGACGGCACGGGAGTCCGGCCGTTCCCGGCCGGCACCCTGCTCGCGACCGGCGCTCGCATCCAGGACATCTGCGCGACCGAGGGGGATTTCTTCGCCGTCGCGGTCGACAACTTCGGCGTCGTCTTCATCTCTCGCGACGGACGTGTGGTCCAGACGCTCGACCGCACCGTGGACAGCCGTCTTACGCGCGTGAAGCGCCTGCTGCCCACGGCCGATGGCGCGGTCTGGGCCCTGGTCGACGCCGGGCTGGTGCGCATCGCCTTCCCCAACCCCGTGTCCTACTTCGAGCCCTACATCGGTCCCGGAGTCACCACCGTCCATCCGCGCCGGATCGACGGCGGCCTGTGGATGCTGGCCGACGGGCGCCTGCACCGTGCAGTCTACGACGACGGCGGACGCATGGCCGGGCTCGAACTGGATTCGCCACCGCACACGTTCGTCAACTCCTTCTCGGATGCGATGGGCCCGCTGGTCGCCGGCACCGAGGACGGCGCCTGGATCCGGCCGCGCGACGAGCCGGGCTGGACGAAATTCGCCGACGACGTGACCAGTCTACACATCCTGGACCCGCGGCCCGTCTCCGGCCGCTGGCTCTACGCCGCACTCGGCGAGGTCGGATGGCTCGAGCGCACGGCGACGGGGATCCGCATCGGCGAACGCCGGCCGGCCCCGGGCCTCACAAACATATTCAACAGACCCCTACACGACAGGCATGGCCGCATCTGGTTCGAGCTGGGCACGGGGCGCGTCGGGCGCGTGCATCTCGACTCCGGGATCCCCGTCGTCACAGTCCTGGACGAGAGCGACGGGCTGCCCCCGAGGTGGCCGCAGGCGTTCCTGCTGGAGGGCGAGATACGCGTCAATTTTGCGGATACAGTCCACCGCTTCGACGATGCCTCACGGCGTTTCGTCCCGGATGAGGAGTTTCCCGCGGGCCTGCCTGGCGTCGACCAGACCTATGGCCGCGCGGGCAGCGGCCCGGACGGGCGGCTGTGGGTGACGACGGGGCCCGTCGTCCGTGTGTTCAGCCGGCAGGCGGGTGCGTGGCGCGAGGCGGGCCGCCCCGTTCGACCGGGCTTTCAGCCCTACTACTTCACCTTCGAGGCCAGCGGTGTCGTTTGGATGCACGCCCAGCACCACTTCGCCCGCTACGACCCGGCCATGCCGCTCCCGCAGATCCCGGAGTCGGTCGCCACCATCACCCACGTTTCCATCCCCGGCCGCAACCTGCACTTCTTCAGCCCCGGCGAAACCCTTCCCGACCTGGCGAGCGCGGAGAATTCGCTCATCGTCCACTTCGCCACACGCGTCGAGAGCTTCGCCGCGCCGGTGACGTTCGACGTCCGCCTCGAGGGCCGCGGAGGCGACTGGATCAACGCCGGCAGCTCGGGATCCGCCGTGTTCAACGACCTGAAACCGGGCCGGCACATCCTCCACGTGCGTCCCGTGTCGCAGGGCGTTCGCGGTGCGTCGGACACGGTCGCCTTCACCATCCTCCCCCCGTGGTACCTGACGACACACGCCTACTTCGCGGCGGTCGTGGCGCTGATCGCGATCGTCACGGCGGTGGCGCGCGCCTGGTCCTACATGGCGCGGCGCGAACGCCAGCGGCTGGAGCGCCTGGTGGCCGAACGCACGGCCGACCTGCAGGCGAGCGAGGAGCGGTACCGGCACCTGAGCCACGAACTCGAGCAGCGCGTCGACGCACGCACGCGCGAACTACACCGCACCAACCAGCGGCTCAACGAGACCAACCGGGAACTCGAGGCGTTCTCGTATTCGGTTTCTCATGACCTTCGCGCGCCGCTGCGCGGCATCGACGGCTGGAGCCATGCGCTGCTCGACGATTTCGGCGAGACGCTGAACCCGACGGCGCGCGGCTACCTCGACCGCGTGCGCAGCGAGGCGCAGCGGCTCGGTCACCTGATCGACGACCTGCTGACGCTCTCACGCACCACGCGCGCGGAGTTTCATCCCGTGCCGGTGGACCTTAGCGGGCTCGCCGCCACGATCGCGCGGCGCATCGCCGACATGCGGCAGGACCGGCCCGTGGAGTTCATCTGCCAGCCCGGCCTCCAGGTCCACGGCGATCCCGTCCTGCTCGAGTCCGCCCTGACCAACCTTCTGGACAACGCCTGGAAGTTCACCGGCCATACACCCTCCCCTCGCGTGGAGTTCGGTCGCGCAGACACCGAATCCGGGCCCGCCTACTTCGTCCGCGACAACGGCGCCGGCTTCGACCTGCGGCACGCCCGCAAGCTGTTCGGCGTCTTCCAGCGCATGCACGCGCAGGACGAGTTTCCCGGAACCGGCGTCGGTCTCGCCACCGTCCAGCGCATCGTCCATCGCCACGGCGGCCGCATCTGGGCCGACGCCTCCCCGGGCCTTGGTGCCACCTTCTTCTTCACCCTGCCGGAGACGCCTCCGTTCGAGGTCTCGCCTCAGGGCGAGCCCCATGGTCCACCCGAATGACTACGGTGTTTCACCTCGGGGATCAGCGCCTCCTGCGACGGCGTCTTTTTACTCTCCTTCGCGTCCAACGTCCGCTAGGCTTCGCCCCACCCCATGAATGAACGCGTCATACTGCTGGTCGAGGACAACGAGAGCGACGTCGACCTCACGCGTCGCGCCTTCGCGCGCAACCGCATCGCCAATGAACTCAAGGTCGTGAGCGACGGCCAGGCGGCCCTTGATTATCTTCTGGGTGAGGGCGCCCACGCGGACCGCGATCCCGCCGAGCCGCCGGCGCTGATCCTGCTCGACCTCAAGCTTCCAAAGCTCGACGGCATCGAAGTGCTCAACCGCCTTCGGGCCGATCCGCGCACGCGGCGCGTGCCGGTGGTGATCCTCACGTCGTCGAAGGAGCAGGACGACCTCGCCGCGGGGTATGATGGCGGAGCGAACAGTTACATTCGCAAGCCCGTGGATTTTCACGCGTTCGTCGAGGCGATCCGGCAGATCGGGCTCTACTGGCTCGTGCTCAACGAGCAGCCGCCGGGCTAGGCGCCCGCCGCCGCATGTCCGAACACCCGCAGGCTTCGCTGGCCCTTCTGCTCGTCGAGGACAACGAGAGCGACGCGGCGCTGGTCCTGCGCGAGTTCACGCGTGCGGGATTCACCCTCGAACACCGGCGCGTGCAATCCGCCACATCGATGCGCGAGGCGCTCGCTGCGCGCGCGTGGGACGCGATCATCTGCGACTTCTCGATGCCGGGTTTCGGGGCGGCCGCCGCGCTCGACGAACTGCGCCTTTCCGGACAGGACCTCCCGTTCATCCTCGTCTCCGGCACGATCCCCGACCAGACCGCGGTCGCGCTCATGCGCCATGGCGCGCACGATTACATCCTCAAGGACAACCTCGCGCGGCTCGTGCCTGCGACGCAGCGGGAGATCAAGGAGGCCTCCGAGCGGCGCGAACGCCGCCGGACCGAGCTGGAGCTCGAGCAGTCGCGCGCCCTGTATCATTCCCTCGTGGATACGCTGCCCGCCGGCGTCTTCCGCCAGGACCTCGAGGGCCGATTCGTCTTTGTCAATGCGCAGTTCTGCGCCTTCCGCGGTGCTGCACCGGGGGAGATCCTCGGCGGCACCGGCCTGCATCCGGCCGATCCCGAGTTCAACCATCGCTTCCACGCCGATGACCAACGCGTGATCGAGACGGGCGAGCTTTCGCATTTCGAGGCGGCCGTGCAGATCCCCGGGGGCCCGCCGCGGCAGGTCGAGGTGGTGAAGGGCCCGGTCCGCGACTCCTCGGGCCATATCGTGGGCGTCCAGGGCTTCTTCTGGGACATCACCGCGCGCCGCCAGGCCGAGGAGGCGCACAAGTCGGTCGAGGCGCAGCTGCGCCAGGTGCAGAAAATGGAGGCGATCGGGCAGCTCTCCGGCGGCGTCGCGCACGACTTCAACAACATCCTCACGGTCATCCAGTGCCACGCCTCGCTGATGGACGCCGACCCGTCGCTGGCGCCCGAGTTGCACGAAGCGGTGACGGAAATCATCCACGCCGCCCAGCGCGCGGCCAATCTCACCCGCCAGCTCCTCGCCTTCAGCCGACGCCAGACCCTGCGGCCCGCCGACGTGGATCTCAACGAAGTCGTCGCCAACCTCACGAAGATGCTGCAGCGCATCGTGGGCGAGGACATCAGTGTTCACCTGCATTTCTCGTCGCTGCCCGCCCTGGTGCATGCCGACATCTCCATGCTCGACCAGGTCGTGCTCAACCTTGTCGTGAATGCGCGAGACGCGATGCCCGACGGTGGACGGCTCGAGATCTCGACCGAACTGGCGGAGGTCGACGAGGAAACGGCCCGGTCCAACCCCGACGCCTATGCCGGCGAGTTCGTGTGCCTGATCGTGAACGACACCGGCCTCGGCATGACCCCGGAGGTGCGCGCCCGCATCTTCGAACCGTTCTTCACGACCAAGGACGTCGGCAAGGGCACGGGCCTGGGGCTCGCCACGGTCTACGGCATCGTCCGCCAGCACCAGGGCTGGATCGGGGTGACGAGCGAACCCGGCCGCGGCTCGGAGTTTCGTATCTATCTTCCCTATACACCCGGTGCGGCCGAGCCGGCCGAGATCCAGGGCGCGGCCGCGGCACCGGTGCCCACGGGCAGCGAAACCATCCTCGTCGTGGAGGATGAGGCGCCCCTGCGGCACCTGATCCGCACCATCCTCACCCGCCTCGGCTACACCGTGCTCGAGGCCCCGAGCGGCGTGTCCGCGCTGCGCGTGTGGAGCGAGCATCGCGACAGGATCGAACTCCTGCTCACCGACATGGTCATGCCCGACCGCATGAGCGGTCGCGACCTGGCTGTGCGCCTGCATGAGGACAGGCCTGATCTCCCGGTGATCTTCATCACCGGCTACAGCCCCGAGACCGCTGGCCGCAACCTCCAGCTCGAGGATGGCGTGAACTATATTCCGAAGCCCTTCACTCCGCGAAAGCTGGGCCTCACCGTCCGCACGATGCTCGACACGACGGCCCGACCCCGCCGCCCGTAGCCGGCCCGACGCGTTTTTCCGGTTGCTTGGTGCGTCACCGGCTTCCGTCGCGCGCCTTGCGGTGTTTTGCTGGGTTCATGGCCCTTGTTCCCTCACGCCCGTCACGGCGCATTTTTCACCTCGGGCTTCTCGCCGCACTGCTGGGCGGGCCCGGCACCTCCGGTGCGTCGACTGCCGGCACGCCCGGCATTGCAGGGTCTTCTCCGCCGAACGCCACCCAGGCGCTCGAACGCGGTCTCCCGGGCGACGGCGCGCTGCGCGACTCGAAGGCAAGCCTCAGCCGCACGGAGCAGACGACCGGGCGGGTCGATGAGGCGGCACGAAGCAGGAACGCGTCCGAAAGCCCTCCACTCGCGTCACCCGAATCGTCCCGGCTCCGCGAAGGCACGCCGGAGAGCGTGGGCATGTCGGCTGAGCGTCTCGCCCGCATCGATACGCTCTGCGAAGAGGCCATCCGCGACGGACGCATCCCCGGCGCCGTCGCTCTCGTGGCGCGACGCGGCACCCTCGTCCACCTCAAGGCCTACGGCATGGCCGACACAACTGCCGGACGCCCGATGACCACCGATGCGATTTTCCGGATCGCCTCGCAGACCAAGGCGATCACCGCGACGCTCGTGATGATGCTGTGGGAGGAGGGGCGCTTCGGGCTCGACGAGCCGATCGCGCGATGGATCCCCGAATTCAAGGATCCCGGAGTGTTGACGGCCTTCGACGAGGCGAACGTCACATGGACCACCGAACCCGCGCGTCGGCCGATAACCATCCGACATCTGCTCACCCATACGTCGGGTATCGGCTATGGCGCCATCGACCGGGACCCGCGTTTCCGAAAGATCTACGAGAAGCACGGACTGATCAACCTTTTCGCCGACACACCGACCACCATCGGCGAACGCATCAAGCGCCTCGCCCGCATGCCGCTTCATCACCACCCGGGGGAGAAGTTCACCTACAGCGAGGGACTCGACGTGCTCGGATACTTTGCCGAACTCGTAGCCGGCGAGTCCCTCGACGTGCTCCTGCGCGAGCGCCTGTTCGAGCCGCTCGGGATGGCCGACACCGCCCTCTTCCTCCCGGAGCACAAGGCCGGACGCCTGGTGGCCCTGCAGCATCGCGAGGGCGGAGCGTGGACGCCGTATCCACGCACCTTTTACGACCCCGACTACCCGATAAAAGGCGCCCGCTCCTTCTTCTCCGGCGGGGCGGGCTTGAGCAGCACCGCATACGACTATGCGACATTTCTGCAGATGTATCTCAACGGCGGCGAGTTGAACGGCATTCGCTTTCTCAGCCGGACGACCATCGATACGATCATGCGCGAGCAGGACGGCGGCACGTGGGGGGGCGCCGAAAAGCACCACGGCCTCGCCTTCGCCGTCGTCTCCGATCCGGGTGTGGCCAAGGGCGGACTCGGCAGTGCGGGGACCTTCGAGTGGGGCGGCTACTTCAACACACAGTACTTTGCCGACCCGACGGAAGGGATCATCGGCATCCTGCTCAAGCAGACGCAGGGGGACTCGGGCGACGATACCGGCGAACGCTTCCGCCGGCTGGTGCACGCGGCGATCGACGACTAGACGCTCATGAATGTCGCTGCGCGGTGTTTCCCAGGTCGGCTGGATTCTCCGAACCTGCCGCGAATGCGAATCGGACTACTCGGGACGCTCGGTTCCGAGGCCGCGCCTGCGGCCGACAAGACCGGTCGTGCCCCGAACCGGACCAAGCGCGCCCTACCTGCGAAGTCGTCTCCGCGGGGTCATGACAGGTTGTAGCGGAGTCCGCCTCAGCCGTGGGGCGGCACCTCGGACGGCACGGGCGACCACGCGGCGCGGAGTGCCTCGAACGAGGCCCGCGGGATGAGCCGATCGAGTCCACCGGGGTCCGGCGCGACGGCGAAGAGGCCCCACCATTCCTCGTTGGCAAAACCGTCGGGCAGGCTGCCGAGCGGAAAGCCACCCGCATCATGCGTTGTCGCGCCGCCCGATTTCCACCACTCGTCCGCAAAGGCAAAGACGCAACCGCCCGAACAGACCGCGCCGTTCGCGGCGATCTCCCGCCAGAGTGACGCGATGATGCCCGCGGGGATTGCTCCATTCTCCGGGTACGGCTTGCCCGACGCGTGGTCAAACGCATCGACGCCAAACTCCGTGAGCACGAGCGGCCGCGGCGAGGCTTTCGCGTATTCATCGAACAGCGACCCCATGGATTCTCCGCGGTAGGTCTGGACACACCAGAAATCGAGGCCGGCAAGCGCGGCATCGTGGGCGGCGATCTGCGGGATCGCATCAGTGATGGCGGCCGAGACAAGCCGGCGCGGCGACTGGCGCTTGATGGCATTTTCGATCGAGCCAACGCCCGCCCGGAATGCCGGCCTCTCACCGTTGCCATGGTGGGCGTTGCTCTCGTTGCCGATCACGATCGCAAGCACAGCCGGATGATCGCCAAGCCGCTCATCGATCTCGAGGAACTCCGCGGTGAGCCGATCGATCGCGCGCGGATCATCCCAGGGCGTGGACGGTTCGATCCAACGATTGACGAGCACATGGAGCGGATCACGACCGCCGTTGTAGCACGCGTCCAGAAAGGCGCGGTGATCGCCGGCGGGGTTCCAGCCGTAGATGCGCACGACATTCGCTCCGAGCGCTCGAAGGAGCGGAAGATCGCGCGCCCAAAGCGCCGCGTACTCCGGCGTATAGTAGTCGCCCCGCGGGGCCGCGCGAGCGGGGTCATCGCCGATCGGCGTCGGCTGATAACAGACGCCGCGCACCTGAAACGCCACCCCACCCCGCAGCAGCCGCCTGCCGTCGACCGCAAACTGCTCGTTCGCGCCGGCGCCGGAAGCCAGGGAAAGCACGACGAGCAAGAGCAGCCCGAATCGACGCACGTCAGGCGCGGTCAGCTTCGGATCAGGGGCAGACCACGACGTAGGTCTGGAGCGCATGGGATGGAATGAAAATCTCGATCCGCTCGCCACCCGTGGTGCACGCGCATGCGACGGACGTCTCGGAAGCGTTATCGGCGATGGCGGATGCGTCGCGGATGTTGCCCCGCGTGCTGTCGGGAGAAATAGGGTACGCCTGCAGCGAGCGCAACAAATGTCTGGCCGGCGGCGCCGCAAGGTGCCGCCGGCCAGCGCACTGACGTTGATCAGAACCCAAATCCGAACTCGAGACGCATGCTGCGGCCCGGCGCATAGATCAGGCCGTAGAGGTCGTCGTCATCGAGCAGGTTGTAGACATTGAACTGCACATAGGCCTCGTTCTCGCGGATCTTGAAGGGATAGCGCACCATCAGGTCGAGGTTGAGGCGCGGGTCGTGCTTGAGGATCGTGAGCTCGCCGTTGCCGTTGGTCTGCTTCTGGCCGGCCACTGTGATGCCGGAGAAGTACTCGCGCTCCGACTCCCATTGGCCGCCAAAGCCGATGGTCAGATCCTTCACCGACTCGTGCGTGAAACGATAGCTCATCCAGGCGCTCACGGCGTGGCGCGGCGTGTCGTCGCGGCTCTGCCCCGCGCCCCAGCCGATGCCCGTCCATGTGGACGTGTCGGACGGGTCGGTGTAGACCTCATCGAGGTCGTAGCCGGTGAGTCCCCAGTTGCTGTCCGGGAAGTACCAGATCGCCCAGCGGTTCTCCGGGTGCGGGTAACGGATGAACTTGCCCGGGTTAGTGATCACCCGCTTCGTGTTGGCGTAGGTCATCAGCAGCTGGAAGTTGTCCGTCGGGCTGAACATGATCTGCGCGTCCCAGCCGTCGGACTCGTCCTCCTGCTGCACATACGACTGATAGCCGTTGCCGTCGCCGCGATCCTCCCAGCCGTTGTTCGTATTCGCGTCGGCGGTGTAGAGCCAGCCCGGCCAGCCGGGATGGGTCGACTTCGTCAGGTCAAAGACGCGATCGAGATATGCGGCGCCGGTCGCCTGCGATGCATTGACATACCAGTTCGGCGTGCCGTTCACGTCGCGCTGGTAGATCGACCCCGCGGATACGGCCGCATTCCATTCCGGAAGCGCGGCATCGGCCGCCCCATTGCCGCCGTTGCTTCCGCCATCGACCGTGCTCGGGCTGAAGTTTCCGACATTGTAGACGATCGGGCTGGACGCGTCGAACGTGCCCTTGAGCGTCGGCATCCACCACTGGCCAAAGGGCACGCCGGACCGCGTGATCTTGAACTTGCTGACCGTGCCCGAGACGCGGCCGTCGAAGAGGTCGAGCTTGATGCCGATCTCGTCGCTCTTCGCCGTCACCGGGCCGAGCGGGTTCCCCGCGGCGTCGCGCTTGCCGTCAAAGTTCGGCTGGATGCCGTCCGCACGCAGACCATACACACTCAACTGCGGAAGGATGCGCACGGTGACGCCATACTGCTCGGTGGTCTCCCGCTGGCTCGGACGCGAAACCGAGCTCGAACTCGGCGTGGGATGGTAGATCTCGGTGTCGACGTCGTTGTCGTTCTCATCGCGACGCAGGCCGAGGACCGTGATCACGCGGTCGTTGAGGAACTTGCCCTGGTAGACGAGATAGTCGCCGATGTTCTCCGCCTCCGAGTCGATGCGGTTGATGTCCGCCATCGGCTCGTCCGGCGAGCCGTCGCCCTGCCGGCCGAAGCGGATGTAGGACGTGTCGGTCGGATTCTTGTAGTTGAAGAGCGTGTTCTCCGTGCGGCGGAGCGTGGTCGTGCTATCCGCCTGTTCGATCGAGCGACCCACGAGGAAACTGTTGTCGATCGCGCCCCACTTGCTGTCGCCGAACAAGGTGAACGCGTAGTTCAGCTCGACACGCGCCTGCTGCCTGTCGTTCTCCTCGGTCGAATCGGACCAGTTGTACTCAAAGGCCGTGTTCGGCACCACTCCGGCCTCGAAGCCGCTGTCGCCGCTGCCGTTGGCCACGTCGATGGGAATCACGGTGACCGGGCCACGCGCCCAGGCGGGCCCGACGTTCTGGCGCATCGATCCGTTCACGTCGCGCGCGTCGAACTCGACGCTGGAGCGATTGTATCCGGCGAGCAGATTCAGGCCGGGAAGCAGTTCCTGCGTGAGTTGCACGCGGAAGTTGTTCTGCTCCGAATTCCGGTATGTGTCCGGGCCGGACCAGCGGAAGGTGCGGTTGTCCTTGCCCTCAAACTGCACGAAGCCGGCACTCTGCAGGCGGTCGGCCTGGCCGATGCCGTCGATGTCGGCCCGCGCGCGCACGCTCTGGAACCCGAGTCCGTCCTCCTGCTGTTCGCCGATCTCGAAATCCAGCAGGATATGCGTCTTGGCGAACGGCCGGTAGCTGAACACGGGCGAGAGGAACCAGTGATCCTCGCTATACAGCTCCGTGTGGTTGTTGGTGTCCTGCCATGCCCCGGTGAACCGGTAGCCGAGCTTCTTCTCGGAATCGATCGGGCCGGTCGTGTCAAACGTGCCGCGCATGAAGTCGTGGCTGCCGTAGGTGGCCGTCAACCACGTGTGCTGCTCGGCGGCGGGGAGTTTCGGGAGATAGTTCACGATGCCCCCGAAGCTGCCGATGCCGTAGAGCAGCGCGGACGGACCGCGGATCACCTCGACGCGCCCGATGTTGATCGAGTCGGTCGAACTCTGACGGCGATAGCCGTCGCGCTGCACCACGTCGGTGATGTAGCCGCGGATCTTGAAGGTCGACTGCGTCTTGTTGGCGGTCGCGCCCTCGGGGTTGTGCACGCCGCCGGCGCCGAAGAATGCGTTGCTTCCCTGATCGTTCTGCGACTGCAACGTGATACCCGCGCTGTAGCGCAGGCTCTGGCGCAGGTCGACCGCACCGGTATCACGAAGGAAGTCCTCCGTGATCACCTCGATCGGCATCGGCATCTCCTTGATCGGCGTGTCGAGCCGCGTGCCCGAGATGGAGTTGGTCGCACGGTAGCCCTTGTCCTTGCTGGTCGAGACCTCGAAAGGCGAGAGCACCACGACGTCCGATTCCTCGGCCGCCTCGGTGGTCGGGGCCGGCGGTGTTTGCTGGGCCAAAGTCAACGGCAGTCCCGTGGCCAACGCGGCCAGCATCGTCGGGATGCGAATGCGAACAACACTCGATGTCCTGGTTTTCATGGGGTGAATGGTTTGGGTTGCCCGACGTCACGCCTGCTGTGCCAGTGCGCCGCAGGAAGAACGCCAAAGGAGAGGTTTGCGATGACTCATGCGCGCAGGGAAACGCGGGAAGAAGGCGGGGGGATCAACTCTGCACGTGCATAAAGGTGCATTTTCTTGGGATTTCAATCCGAAAACGATATCGTCGCGTTCAACACCCGTTTACCCAGGCTGTTTACCTCGCCTCCACGGTCGCGGGGTGCGGGCGGGCGCCAGTATGTGCAGCAGTGTGCATCTCGCCGTGGAGTTCGGTCCGCTCCACCTCCACATCGATGCGGGCGATGGTTCCAGCTCGCAGGAATACACTCGTGGCGTGGTCCGGCGGCAGGGTTCGCTCGTTGAACCGGATCATGCTCCCGTCAAGGAGCGTGATCGTCGACGATGTCGCGCGGTCGACTGCGTGGTAGACGACGAGTGTCGCGCAGATGGTGAACGCCAGCGTATCCGCCGGAAGCTCGGTGGCGACCTCGCGACCACCGACATCGAACCACCGGAAGGTCTGCGGCCGGGTTGAGAACTCCGCGGCGCTCAGCAGCGTTGGCGCGAAGCGCAAGGCGCCACCGTCCACGTACACGCCGAGTTCGCCCCGCCGCGCGAGCACGCCCTCCTTGGCCTGGCCGGTCATCCCGGGCTGCTGCGCCCCCGCATGTCCCGGCGTGTGCGAGTACGGGTCGCTCGGAAACGCGCCGTATTCCGACGGACTCTTGTGAAACCCGAGCCCGGCACGGATATCATGGTAGGCGGCCGCCAGCGCATCGGCGGCAGGATCCCCCGCCGTATGTGCAGCAGCATGACACTCCTGCACGGCGACCAGCAGCTTGGAAACCATGTGCCAGTAGACGCTCCCGAGCCCCTCATAGGCGAACATCGCACCGCTTCGGCCGAGAAAGGCGTGGTGCTGGAAGACCTCCTCGTAGACCGCGCGCACGCCGTCGGCGTCCGCCGCAACCCCCGGAGCCCAGGACGCCTCGGCCGCAAGCCGCGCAAGACGCTCCTCGAGCGCGGCCTCGTTCACCAGGTCGGGATGAAAGCGCACCACGCCCGAGACATCCCGCCGCACCAGACGATCGTCACCGGCACGAAGCAAGGCCGCGAGCAGCGGCACGCGCTCCACGGACGAGCCGGGAACGGTGTTGCGCGCAAGGAAGCCCGCGGGATTCCCGTCGGGATAAAGAAGATACGTGTGCTGATCGGCGCGGTACAAGGCGCTCCGACGCAGGGCGGCGAGCAGATCGACCGCCTCGGCCGGCGCAAGCAGGCCCGAACCCAGGACGGCGACCTGCCCCTCGAGCATGAGCCTCAGGTCACGCAGCGGAAGCGAGTCCTCCCGGGTGAAGCTCAGGAGCCTGTAGGCGTGAAAGAGACCGTCGCTCCGCCGTGCCGCGCGGAGGCTCGCGTCCACCATGGGTATCGAGACATCCAGCATGCGCAGCAACGCCGCACTCTCGATCTCCGCCGGCCCGCCGAGACCCTGCGTGTAGACCCTCTCACGATAACGCGTTCCCAGTGCGGAGAGCGCATCCACGCAGCGCCGCCGCTCGACCGGATCGGCGGCACTTGCGGCCTCGCGCCCGGTGAAACCCGCCAGGATGCCCGTCAGGTCCGAGGCAAACTCCGCCACGGCGGCCGAGAGGCGCACGCGGCGCTCACCAAGCGCGCCGAAGAGGCGCCGGCAGAAGACAAGGTAGCGGCGCAGCTGCGCCAGCGTCACCGTCGAGACGCCGAACCCGACGAGCGCGTTGTTCGCATCGTTCCACTCCGGGCGCTGCGTGTTCATCCAGATGCCGCCGCCGGGAACGAGATTCGCGAGGCGGACGAGCGCGACGAGCAGGAGTTTCTCCGTGAGGTTGACGTGCAGGATGTGTCCGTCCGGGCCGCGCACCAGCCTCGCATCGGTTCCCTCGCGCGCCTCGCGCTCCCGGATCTGCTCGTGCTGTTCCGCCACGAACGTGATGGTCGCCCGGGGGTCGCGCCGCATCGCGTCGTACCCGGCGATCCGGTACGGCACGGCGGTGTAGGCAAACACCTCGCGCTCGAGCCACTCGTGAAAGCGACCGGGGGCGAAGCGCTCGGCCCACTCCAGGAGCGCCAGCAGGTAGATCACCTGGTGATCCCCCCAGTAGCCGATCGTCGCCCACGGGTCCTCGGGCGCGGGCTCCTCCCACTCCACCCCGCCGCGCGTCACGCGATAGGCGTTGTAGCCGTCGATGGTGGAACCGTTGACGAACTTGGCCACCATGTGGCCCAGGAAAGCGGGGAAGCTCGTGCCCAGGGCCTCCCAGTTCTGGAAGATGTCGCGCCAGTTGCCCTGGTATTCGAGCAACTCGGCGCCGCTGGCATCACACAGGCGGATGGAAAAACGATTCCAGGGCCGGCTCGGGTCCCCGTGGCGCCGGCTGAAACCCAGCGGAAGATACTCGAGAAACAGCCGCTCGAGGTTTGCGTCCCCACGCGCCCGCACCTCCGAGGCCAGCGCCTGCACGCCGATATCGCGTGCGAGGCCGTCCAGCCAGGGACGGTGGTCGGCGGCGACGCCCCGGTTGCGCTGTTCCACGAAACGGGCGAAGTCCGCCGCCGGCAGCGCGTATCCACGAACGAATACGCCGCCGCGCATGACATTGAAAAGCACGTTGGCGAAGTGGCTGGCCGCCACCATCTCGTCGCCGCCGCACTGCAGGCCGTCGGCGGAACCGACGATCGCGCGCAGGCGGCGGGCGTTTTCCGCCGCATCCGCCTCGGCCGCGACTCCCGCCCCGCCGAGCGCCAGACGCTCCGCGAGCGCAGCGACCGCCACCTGATCCAGCCCCTGGTCCGCCGCAACGAGCCAGCGATGCGCCTCGCCCGCGGGAAGGTCAAACGTCGCGCAGACGCCGTAGAGTCCGCGCACACCGCGCGCGGACATAAGCGCCCGGGGCACTTCCCCGCGCCTGAACGCCGCCACCTGACTTTCGGTGAGCACCACGCGCGCGCCGGGCAGCCCATCGCTCCACGCGACCGTGGCACGCAACGCCTCCTGGGCGATCGCCTGATCCGTGATGCCGGCGGTGATGGCGTAGACCGCGAGCGATGTCTGCGGCACGACCTCGGCGAGCTTGTACGCGTCCGTCAGGCAGCTCATGCTTTCCATCAACCGGGCGGGCACGCCCGCCGGCACGAGGTTGCGCATGCCGTCGAGAACGCCCACGGCGACGCGATCCGTCCCGTCGTTGACGACAGAGGCGCGCTTGAGAAAACCAAACTTCCCTGACGTGGACCACTCCGTGCGGAAGGTCAGGCCGAGGTCGTGGTTGATCTCCTCAAAGCAAAGCCGGTGGCCGACCACGCTCTTGCTCAGGTGGCGCGACAGGCGATAGACGGTCCGCCCGGCGGGCGCAAACGGCTCCCACAGCGACGTGCGATCGCCCCGGGTGACGCGCAGGATGGTGAAGCCACCGGTGCTTCCCGCGGCATCGTGTATCCGATCGACGGTGACGTAGGGAAAGATCGCGCGCTCGGGATCCCCCCGCCCGGCCGTCAGTCCACCTGTGCTGGAGATGAACAGCCAGTGATCGAAAGCGCTCACCAGCGTCATGAAAAACGGCGGCAAGGCGTCGTACTGGCTGATGCGGTAAAACCGATCCCCGTCGAGGGTCACGAACCCGCCGTTGATCTCCCGGGCTTCGGGAAAAGGCGGGATCGGATGTTCCCCCGCCCAGAGCCTCTCGGGGGCGGCGGCCGAAACACGGTCGTGCAAGCGATGCGGGGCAACGGACATGGGGACAAGGGGGCGGCTGAGTCGAGGCCGGACTCTGGGCGTTTCTCCCCCGATGTAAAGCCGTTTTGTGCATAATAGTGCATTACGCGATCGGCGTTTGCCTCCATGGATACCTCCTAGCTCGGTCTTAACATTCTGACGTATAGTCGCTTACGGATTCGTCCGATACCATTTCGGAAGAAACGGGGGCGCACGTGCATTACTGTGCACCTTTGCCTGCATGCCGCATGCGTGCGGCATGAGTGAAGGATCAGCGGGCGGTTCCGGTATGCGTGCCGGGCGCCTCGGCGCTGCTTCCTTCGATCAGCCGCGCACCGATGAGGATATGGCGCCGCGGCGCCGAGGGATGCATGACCCGATCCACCAGCCGGGTCAGCGCGGCGCTGCCCATCTCCTCGTAGGCCACCCGCATGGTCGTGAGCTGCGGGAGGTTTGGGGGCGGCTTGATGCCGTCAAATCCCGTGACCGAACAGTCCTCGGGAACCCGCACGCCCAGTTCCCGCAGAGATCCTATAAGTGGATACGCCTGGTGGTCGGCGGCGCAGACGAAGGCGGTGACGCCCTGCTCGCGCACGAGCTTCGCCGCCCAGCCTGCGATCTCGGCGACCTCGAGGCGGCCATGCTGTCGGTGGACATTGACCACCCACGCGGGGTCGAAATCGAGCCCGAGCCCGTAGAGCGCCTCGACGAATGCGCCGAACCGCCGCTGCACCCAGGGCGTGGGGATGGTGTAGGGCCAGGCCAGGAACGCCATGCGACGGTGGCCGAGATCGGCGAGATGCCGCACGAGACGGCCGATGCCGTCATTCTGGTCGGTGTCGATGCAGTCGAGGCCCGGCTCACGATAGTCCTCGATCACGGACACCGCCGATATCCGGCCCACCAGGGCGTGGATCGCCTCCGGTGGAAACGGATAGATGAGGATCGCCCCCCGCCAGGCGACGTTGCGTATGCCGCCCGGGAGACCCTTCTCCGGGTCAAACGCCGCGGGATCGTGAAAGCTCACGTCCACCTGGATGTCCATCGCGGCCGCCTTCTCGGTCACGCCCTTGAGGACGTAGTGGAAAGTCTCCGACGCTCCCAGCGCCCCGGGTGCGGCGCCGATCAACACCCCCACGGTGGACGGTCGCCGCGACTCCCGCCGGGCGGCGCTGCGCGGCCCGGCGTAGCGATAGCCCAGGCGGGCGGCCAGGCTCAGCACCTGGGCGCGCGTCTCCGGATTGATGGCGGGATGGTTCGAGAACGACCGCGAAACCGTCGTGCGCGAAATCTTCAACTCATCGGCGATACGCTGCTGGTTGACTGAGGCCACGCCTCATACACCGCAAACGACGTCGTCCCTGTAAATCCAAATGCACTTCGCTGCACGCCGCGTTTGTCCCGCTGGAGCTGACGCCGTCGAGGTGTCGGCCCGCACCGCTCCCGCCGATCGGCTCGTCAACGCCGCCTCCCGTGGCTACGGCGCGCATGATCATGCCGCTGGCGGGCCGACCGAAGCGGCAGTCCCCCCACCGCGATAGGCCCGATCGAACCCGGTACCGCGCCACCAAGCCCGGCCCCGATAACCGTCGCCATCTTTGCTCGCCTATCCTGCACGTTTATGCACGTTCGCCGGACAGTATTCTGCGGTGGCGATCGCATCGACGGTTGCTGATCGGAGGCGTGTTCGCCTCGCCGGGAGGGCCGCCGCGCAGCTCCAACTCCGCCACGCCATGCCTGATCCCACCCGTCCGCTTGTCGCCTCGAGAGTGCTCGCCTGCTTCGGATACGCGGCCGCGCTCATGCTCCTCGTCTCGCCGGCCCGCGCCGCGAACGGCTCCTCCTCGATCTATGGCGACAGACCCGACGATCCTGCCGCCGTGACGGTCACGCGCGACGCCTTTGGCGCTGCGGCCGATGGCGTGGCGGACGACACGGCGGCCCTCCAGGCGGCGATCGATCGCGTGCAGGAAACGACCCGGCGAGGCGTGGTCCTCCTTCCGGAAGGCCGCTACCGCCTATCGCGGCCACTGCTCGTCTGGAGCGGGATCCGGCTTATCGGATTTGGCGCGAGCCGCCCCGTGCTCGTCCTCGGACCGTCGACGCCAGGATACCAAACGGGCGACGGAAGATACCTGGTGCATTTCGTCGCCGAACGCCCCGCCCGTGCCGATGAACCGGTGCGCGACGCGAATCCCGGCACGTTTTACTCGGCGATGGCGAACATCGACATCGAGATCGGCAGCGGCAACCCCGCCGCCGTCGGCGTGCGCTCGCATTTCGCGCAGCACGGGTATCTCGCCCACATGGACTTCCGCATCGGCGAGGGTCGCGCGGGCGTGGAGGAAGTCGGAAACCAGTTCGAGCACCTGCGGTTCTTCGGGGGCGAGTACGGCATCATCATGCACAAGCCCTCGCCAAGCTGGCCCTTCGCCCTGCTTGACAGCGAATTTGCCGGCCAGCGCCGTGCCGCGATCGAGACCGAGGAGGGCGGCCTCACGCTTATCCGTACCTGGATACATGATACACCCTCGGCCGTCGTGGTGCGGCCCGACCGCTCCGAGGAGCTGTATGTGCACGACTCGCGCTTCGAGCGCCTCGCCGGCCCCGCCCTCGTGATCAGCGACGAGACCAGTGCGCGCACGCAGATCAACCTCCGCAACGTGGTCTGTGTCGACGTGCCGCTGCTCGCGCTCTTTCGCGAAAGCGGGAGGACGGTGGCCGGAACCGCGCCGATCTTTCGCGTGACGGATTTCTCGCACGGCCTGCAGCTGACCGGGCTCGGCGCGACACCGTCGATCGGCACGGATTTCGACCACGAGGTGCTCGCGACCGCCCCGGAACACGTGCCGACGGATCTCGCGCCGCTGCCGCCGACCGCAGACTGGGTCAACGTTCGTTCGCTGGGTGCGGTGGGCGACGGCGCGACCGATGACACCGACGCCCTCCGGGCCGCCGTGGCCGCGCACCGCACGCTCTTCTTCCCGGCCGGATTCTATCGCGTGACCGACACGATCACGCTTCGCCCCGACTCCGTCCTCGTCGGGCTTCACCCGTCGACGACGCGCCTCGTGATCGCCGACTACACCCCCGCATTCCAGGGGCCGAACGGTCCGACCGAACGCCCGGTCGAGCCGGACCTTCCCGGAGTGCCGCGGGCGTGGCGCCGCATCCCGCCGTTCACGGGCAAGGGCGCGCCGAAGGCGATGGTCGAGGCCCCGCGCGGCGGCACTACGATCCTAACCGGGCTGGGACTCGACACCGGCGGCATCAACAACCGCGCCGTCGCGCTGAAATGGTGCGCCGGGGAGCGATCCCTCGTGAACGACGTCCGCTTCCATGGCGGTCACGGCACCTACGACGCGGCCGGCCGGTATCCGGAAATCTATAACGACACCCGCACCGGCGATCCGGATCCCGCACGCCGCTGGGATTCGCAGTTCTGGAGCCTCTGGGTGACCGACGGCGGAGGCGGTGTTTTCAAGGGGATCTGGACGCCGAGCCCGTTCGCTGCCGCGGGCATGTACGTGTCGGACACATCGACGCCGGGACGCGTCTACGCCCTTTCCAGCGAGCATCACGTGCGCACCGAGGTCATGCTCCGGCGCACCGCCAACTGGCAGTTCTTCGCGCTCCAGACCGAGGAAGAGCGCGGCGAGAGCGGCCATGCCCTGCCACTCGAGATCATCGACTGCCGCGACCTGCTCATCGCGAACTTCTTCATCTACCGCGTCGACATGCCCACACCGTTTCCCGCCGGCATTCGTACGACGCGGTCGGCCGACGTCGAGTTCCGCGGCGTGCATGTCTACAGCCCGGGCCAGCTGAGCTTCGACAACACGTTGATCGACCAGACTTCCGGTCTCGAAGTGCGCTCGCGCGAAATCGCGCGGATGCGCGTCACCTCCCCACCCCCGAGTGCGCCATGGCCGGCCGACAGCACGGGCTCGCGCGTCAAGCGGGTCGCCTCCGGCTTCACCCACGCGACAGGCCTGGCAGCAGGTCCCGACGGCACGGTGTATCTTGTGGATCCGCATCCCGGCCGCATTTTCTCATGGTCCCCGTTGGCCGGCCTCACGCTCGAGACCGATGCGATCGCCGACCCTGTCGCCGTGGCCGTCGACGCGTCCGGGGCACTTCTCATCGTGGCGCGTCATGGGAATGTGTATACGTTCAAGCCTGGTGACTCCGAAGCGACGATCCGCGCTCTCGACCCGGTGGGCACCGAACCGCGCGCGGGCGCGACGGCCTGGCTCCCGACCAACCGCTGGCGCGACGGACACGATTGGCGGGCCGTGAGCACGAGGCGCGAGCCCCTGCACTACGCGGCATCCGACGGATCGGTGTTTCTCCCCGCGCCCGAGAGTTTCCCTCGCCTCACCCGGCCCCGTGGCGGCTGGGGCGCGGGGACGATCGACCTTGCGCGAACCTATCAGCTCGGGCCTGCGCGACCCGGCCATCGCTTCTACGCGGCCGACGAGTTCGGACAAACCACCTGGAGCTTTTCCGTCCAGCCCGATGGCGCGCTGGCGGACGCCGAGCTGTTCGCCGAGGAAGGCGAGGCGGGCGTGACCAGCGACGATGCGGGCCATGTCTACATCTGTGCCGGGCACGTATTCGTCTACGACGCCGCAGGTCGCCAGATCGACCGGATCGAGGTACCGGAGCGTCCGAGTGCCGTCGTGCTCGCCGGCCCCGATCGGCGCACCCTAGTCATCGCGGCGCGGACATCCCTCTACATCACCCGGCGCTAGCCAAGCGCCCCATCCCATAAGCTTCCCGTGCTGGCTCACAACGACACATCCACCGCATTCGCCGTCCACACGATCGGCAACCATGCCGTCTCCTGCACGCTCGCCCCGGAACTCGGCGCGCGTGTGGTCTCACTGCGCGATCGCGTGACGGGCCGCGAGTGGCTCGACGGCTGGGCACCGGAAGCCTCGCGACGCCTGTGGAAGCCCACCGACCCGGGCGATTACGCGACGGGGCCGGGCGCGGGACTGGACGAGTGCCTTCCGACCGTGCTCCCCTGCGAGGTCATGGGTCGGCCGTTGGGCGACCATGGCGAACTCTGGAACCGCCCCGTTCCGGTCCATCTCGGCGCGGACGGCACGTCCGCCACCACCTCCTGGAATCTGAGATCGCTGCCGCTGGGCTTCATGCGCGTCGTCAGCGTGGTGGGCAACCGGGTACATTTTGACTACCGGCTCGAGAACCTCGCGGACGTGCCCACGCCGTTCCAGTGGGCGTGGCATCCGCTCTTCACGCTCGAGGCGGGTGACGAGCTGCGCATCGCGGGCGAGCCCGATACCTGCCTTGCGCCCGGCGGCCAGCCCCTGCCCTGGCCCGAGGCCGCCCCGGGATGCGACCTGGCGCGGGCTGATCTCGCGGGCGCGGCGTCCCGTTGTGCGAAGGTCTTCGTGGGCCCTCTCGTCGAGCCGGGCGCGACGATTCGGACGCGCACGGGCGCGGGCCTCGCGCTCACGTGGCGCGCGGAATGGCTGCCGTACGCCGGCATCTGGATCACGCGCGGCGGGTGGAAAGGACTTCACCACTGGGCGGTCGAGCCGACCAACGCGCCGGTCGATCGGCTGAGCGATGTGGTGGACGACACCCGTCTTCGCCGATTGGTCTGGCTGGAGGCGCGAGAGGTCCGCCAGTGGCGTATCACAGCGAGCCTGCACTCGGCCTGCGCACTCCGTTGACAAGCGCGGCAGCGGTCTCCGAGGTAATGCACTTTTATGCACTTTCGACTTGCGAGACGGGCTCCGTGGCAGACGCTGGCACGGCAAAACCCCGCGGCGCCGCTCCCGCCGCCTCCTCCCCATGACCAGCCCTTCCGCTCCCGCCGCGCGCCTCGGGTTTGCCGAGAAGTTCGCCTATGGACTCGGCGACACCGCGTCGAATTTCTACTTCCAGACCTTCAATATCTTCCTGGTCTATTACTACACCGACATCTTCGGGCTCGCCTCGACCTCGGTGGGTACCCTGATGGCGGTGACACCGATCCTGGTGGCGCTGCTCAATCCGGTGATCGGCGCGGCCGCCGACCGCACAAACACGCGCTGGGGCAAGTTCCGGCCGTACATCCTCTGGGGAGCGGTTCCGTATGGGATTCTTGGCTACGTGATGTTTGCCAACCCCGCCCTTAGCACGGACGGGAAGCTCCTCTTCGCCTACGCCACCTACTCGCTCATGCTCGTGGCCTATGCTGCCATCAACACCCCGTATGGCGCGCTCATGGGCGTCATGTCGCCGTCCTCCGAGGACCGCACCTCGCTCGCCTCCTACCGGTTCGCCTGCGCCTTCACCGGCACGCTGCTGATCGGCTGGCTCGTGCCGTGGCTCAAGGACGCCCTGGCGGGCGACGGCGGCGATCCCGCCGAGGGCTTTCGCCGCACCATGATGATCTTTGCCGTGATCTCGGTCGCGATGTTTCTCTACACGTTCGCCATGACCCGGGAGCGCGTGGCGCCTCCACCGGCCCAGCGCTCCTCGCCAGCGCGCGACGTGCGCGACCTCGCAGGCAACGGTCCCTGGCTGGTGCTCTTCCTCGTTGCCTTCCTCAACCTCGCCAACGTCGGACTGCGCAGCGGCGCCGGGATCTTCTATTTCAAATACTGTGTCGGCAACGAGGCTGCCGTGGGGACGTTCAACCTGGTGGGCTTCCTCTGCTTCATCCTCGGGTCGCTTTCCACCAAGCTCTTCACGCGGTACTTCTCGCGACGCTCGCTGATGATCTGGCTGACGATCCTGAATGCGCTGGGGATGGCTGCATGCTACCTCGTGGATCCGCAGAATCTTCCCTTGCTCTACGCGCTGAACATCATCGCGTCATTCGCCGCGGGCCCGACTCCGGCGATCGTCTGGTCGCTCTACGCCGACACGGCCGACTACGGCGAATGGAAATTCGGCCGCCGGGCGACGGGCCTCGTCTTTTCCGCCACGGTGCTGGCGCAGAAGGTCGGCCTTGCGCTGGGCAGCGCGATGCTGGGCTGGCTGCTGGGATACTTCGGTTTTATCCCGAATGTGGAGCAGACCCCGCGTGCGCTCTTCGGCATCACAGTGTTGTTTGCGCTCCTGCCCGGCGGCTTCGCGCTTCTGGCCGGCCTGGCGATCTTCTTCTACAAGCTCGACGAGCCGCAGGTGAAGTCGATCGAACGCGAACTGGCCGCCCGCCGCGCCGCGGTCGGTTAAGCGTATCCACCCCTTCCGCACAGCGCCGCGGTCCGCGAGCCTGCGGGCTCCACGCGCTCACAGGCGCTCCACCCAGGCCCGGAGCCGCACGTAGTCGATCTTCGCATTGTGACGGCCGTCCACCGGCATCCGTACGATCCGGTGCACGGCGGCGACATGCGCCCAGGCCGTCGCCTCGCGCAGTTGGCGGACAAGGTCATCCTCCGCCCCCGGCTGCAAACGCTTCATCTCCACCACGAGCAGGCGCCTGCCCGCGTGCGCCACCACGGCCGCCCGCACCACCTCCGAAAACGACATCGCCGTGCATTCGACGCCAAACGGATAGAGGCGGCCGTGGGTGTCATCGATGCGCGCGGCGCAGCGCCCCTGCAGCCAGAGGCGCCCCTGCTCGTCGAAATGCCCGGCATCGCCGGTGCGGTGCCAGACCTCGCCCTCAACGTGCCACTTGGTCTCCGCGTCCCCGATGCCTCCGAGGTATCCAGAAATCACATGCGCCCCGGCCACGGCGATCTCGCCGACTTCGCCGGCCGGCAGGGTCTCGCCCTCGAGTCCTGCCGCGTCCGTCGGCGGCCGCGGCTCGCCCCAGCGGTCGCGAAGGACGCGCACCTTGATCGACGCCACCGGATGCCCCGCGAGCAAACCCTTGCCCGTGCGCATGGCCGCGAGGTCCTCGGCCGAGAGCTCCTCCCGAGCCAGGTGCGCGATCGGCTCGGCCTCGGTGGACCCGTAGACCGCGACCGCGCGCGCATCGGGTGCCAGTTCGCGCAGCCCTTCCAACAGCCGCGGAAAGACCGGTGCGCCGCCCGTGTGAAGCTTGCGCAGCCCGGGGAGCGTTTCCCCGCAAGTGCGAGCGTGGATGATGAGCCGCTCGAAGAACGCCGGGGAAGCCGTGATGCGATCGACGCGGTGGCGTCGGGCCGCAGCGAATACGGCACCCGCATCCACCTCGCCCGGGCGCCGCAAGTCGACGGGCGCGATCAACGTCGCCACGCCCGCGGCAAGGTTCGCCAGCGTGAACACCGGCAACGTGGCCAGGTCCACTTCGCCGGCGACGAGTTCGATGCTGGGAGCGAGCGCGCGATATTGCGCGAGCAGGAAGGCATGCGTGCGCACCGCCGCCTTCGGCACGCCCGTGCTGCCACTCGTGAAGGTGACGAGCGCCGCATCGTCCGGACCGGCGGCCTGGACCTCGTCCGGCCGGATCGCCTCGGAGTTCCGACCGCCCAGCCAGCATCGTGCCCCGGGCAGCCAGCACCGGCCGAGGACGAACTTGCGCGGAATCCGCCGCAACGCCGCGGAGCGCAGTCGGAGGAGATGTGCCTTGGGAACTGCGAGGAACGCCGCCGGCGTCCAGCGCGCACAGCAGCGATCCATGTGCTCGCGCCCGGCCGCGGGATCGAGAAAGAGCGCCACCACGCCGAGCCGGAACATCGCCAGCAGCGCCACGTAGAGCGCGGCGGACATCGGCACAAACACGAGCACCGCGTCGCCCCGGCGCAGCCCCTGCGCGTGCAGCCATGCGGCCGCGGCCGAGACCTCCGCCTCAAGTTCCGCGAAAGTCAGGCGGCGCGCCCGGCCCGCGCCGGCGTGCTCATCGATGATGGCAGCCGCATCGGGCCGCTGCCGGGCCATCTGGACGAGAAGATCGCCGAGCGTCATGGAGCGAGCCGCTGCGAAAACAGCGTGTAGCGTCGGATGGTCGTGCCGTAGTGGGCACTGAGGTTTCGCGAGCGGTTGCTCTCGTGCATGAGGGCATGAATCGCGCGCCGGTAGCCGAGCCGCAGCGCCGCCTGATGCACCTCGTCGAGCAGCCACGCACCGAGCCCGGCCTGGGGCCGGCCCGGCAACACCGCCAGCGTCTTCACGATGACTGTGTCGACTGATTCGCCGCGCTGCGCCTGCGCGAGGTCGGGCGTGGCGAACACGTAGCCGACCGGTTCCCCTTCGCGCTCTGCGATGAGCACGAGTTCCGGCCTGACCCGTGCCCGGATGTCCCGGTACTGCGCGAGGAACATCTCTCGTGGCAGCGGCGTGTAGAGGTAGTTGTCCTGAAACGACACTACCGAGACGGCGTAAATGCGTTCAAGCTCGCCCTCGAATCGCTGCAGGTCGATCGGGCGAACAGCCACGCCCGACGACGCGAGCCGCGCGGCAACCGCCGCCACCCGCGCGTCGCGGGCAGCTAGGTCGTCGGTCGCGGTGGAATAGTACTCGGCCAGCGGTTCGAAGCCCGCACTGCGCCACCAGTCCGGCCACTCCGGCGGATTTGTCGGCTCGAGGAAGAACGGCGGCTCCGCCGAGCCTCCGGTCACGAAACGGTAGCGGCGCCAGGTGTTGCCCTCCATCGGGCCGACCGCCCGCGTGCACCCCTGGGCGCGCAGCATCTCGAGCGCACGCACGAGGACCTCGCGCGCTGCAACGGGATGATCCGCGGAGAACCCGCCGATCACGCCGAGCCGCTCGCCCGGCAGCGCCGGGACGTGCGTCCACCAGAGTCCCGCCTCCGCGGAGCCGTCTGTGTCCGAGCAGTGAATACGATCGTCCTCGTCAAATGTCGGCGTTGTCATGTAAAAAGATGGACGACACCCGCGGACGACGCGACCACCGCGGTCGCCCCCTGTTTCCACCAGCGCGCCGAAAGGTCCTCAGGCATCTGCAGCCGGCGCTCACACACGACGAATCCAGCGGTCGCCAGCGCCAGGGCTGCCCCGCCCCATGCGTAGCCCGCGGCGTCGATCGTCGCCCCGCGGTCGACCAGCCAGAAGGCCGCGCCGTGCAGGCTCGCCGCCTGCGCCAGGCCCATCGCGCACCACGCGGGACGCGGCCAATGGAGGCGCCCCTGGGAAAACCGAACCGTCGCGATCACCGCCTGTTGTGCGGCCATCGAAAGCGTAAAGGCCCACAACCAGGGTCCTTCCGGCGCGACGGCATGCGCCACGCACCAGACGAGGCCGCCGAATGAGATGCAGATGACGGCCACGAGATTGTGGATCGGCACGCCGCCGGGCACGGTCGGCATCAACCGCACGTAGCTCGTGAGCAGCACGACCGGCGCGACGATCCACGGCCATCCGCCCACGGCCCAGAAAAAGTAGAGCGCCAGCGCGGCCCCGAGCCGCGCACAGTCGTCCACCAACCCGCCCCGCCTCCAGAAGTACGCGGCGATCGTGATCGTAACCAGGGCCGCGAGCCGCCCAAGGAGCAGCGTATCCGACATCCCGATATAGATGCTCACCTGCGCGTAGGCCGCCAGCGGCAGGAAGACGTTGTCCATCCCGCGCCAGGAGATCGCCTCCACCAGCAGGCAGAACTGGCCGATCAGGGCGCCGATCAGGAGCGCAGGAAGCAGCGGGTGCCCCGCGAGGACGAGCGGCAGGAAGGCACAGAGAAAGCCGACTGCGCCGACCGCGAGCGAACCCTCCACCGACTTGCGGCTTTCGAGTGTTTCGTAGGTGCGACGGCCGAAGCGCTTCCCGATCAGGGCGCCGGCCGCGTCGGCGAAGGTGAGCACGGCCACCGGGATGACGAACCGAAGCCAGTCCCCGCCCGCGAGGGTGAACACGAGCGCGACCCCGACCGGAAAGTAGAGTTCGCCCCACGACACACGGTCCACCCCGTGCAGGACGCCACCAAGGTGCCGCCGCAGGAGCGGCAGGTAGCGCAGCGCCGCGAGTGCCAGTGCGGCGACGGCCGCGAGCACCCACACCGGCCAGGCGTCACGAAACAGCCAGGGAAACGTCAAGCACACCACGCCCATGCCGACGTGCACGAACTTCCGGGACGCCTCCGGCCCGAGCGCGCCGCGCGAGCCCAGGGCCTTGGCGAATCCCACGGCGACCGCCAGCCCCACGAGCACCAGCACCAGTCCGGCGATCGGGCTCATAACACCTCTTCCACGCGGAAGGCGCTGTAGAAAAACGCACGGTCCATCGCGAACAACGGGGCGGCGATATCCTCGCGCGGGCGCAGGACGTGCGCCAGAGATTCCGGCCGTGCGCGCGGCGCCAGCATGTTCCAGTACGCGATCCGGCCACCGGGCCGACTGTTGTGTGCGATGCGCCCGAGAAGCCGGGCGCTGTTCTCCGGCGACATGTATTCAAAGATGTCGCTCAAGTTGAACTTGTCGACGGGACCATCTCTGCGCTCCAGGAAGGCCTCGAGAGTGAGTTCGTGCCACGAAAGGCGGTCGAGCCGGCACCGTATCCGCTCGAAGTTCTCCGCACGCAGGGCCCACGGCAGCGCCTCCCCATGCGTGCCCGTGAGGATCCAGTGCAGGTAGGGATTCTCGGCCGGATCGAGCGCGGTTAGCGCATACCGCGTGCGCGCGAGGATGCGATCCGCGACGGAACCCTCGACATACTTGAAGAACGCCGGCGCCCGGCCGAGGCGGCCCATCACGAACCGGGAGAAGAAGACCGCGAACAGGAGCCGCCAGCGCCAGGTGTCCCAGCGCTCGCGATAGAAGCGCTCGCGCTCATCCGGCGTGCCGCCTCGCAGCAGCGCCGCAACCGTCGCGCGACGATGGACGAACGGCAGCACGCGCGTGCGAAAAAGGCGGAAGTAGGCCTCGAACTTTCCCGCTTCGCCGATGCCCCCATCCACCCCCGTGGGATTGGCATCCCAGAAGGCACGCGCCGCCTGCGACATCGACGACCGGCAGCGCCGATAGAGTTCGCGGCGCTCTCCCGAAGCGGCCGGCCGCGAGCCCACGAGCCTCAGCAGCTCCTCGTGCGTGAGACTCGCATACGCGGCCACGCGGAGTTCGAGGCACGCGAGTTGCGCCGGGTTGAGATCGAGGGCGATCACGCGGTCCGCCCCCGCGCCGAGCAGCGCCAGCGCGTTGTCGCCGGCGGAGGCGATGGAAACAACGGTATCCGACGCCCGGATATCGAGGCCGGCGATGAGGACGTCCGCATCCTCCCAGACTTGGGCGTAGCGGATGCGGGAAAAGTCCACCCGCGTGGCGGCTTCGGTCGTGGCGTTCATGGCTCGCGGGGAGCCTCCGCCCGTCGTACCACCCCGGTGGAGCCGTCCATCTCCAGCCATTCGCCCGTGCGGGCCCACGCGGTCACCCCCGCGATGGAGACGATGGCGGGAATGCCCATCTCACGCGCGACGATGGCGGAATGCGAAAGCAGGCTGCCATGCTCGACGAGCAGTCCAGCCGCCGAGGGAAACAGCATGATCCAGCCGGGATCCGTGCGCGGCGCGACCAGGATTTCGCCGACCTCGATCGCCGCATCGCGCGGATCGGTGATCACGCGCGCCCGTGCGCGCACGATCCCGGGGCAGCAGCCGATGCCCTGCAGCGACTCGCCGGAGGGCGCTACCGCCGGGGTGTCCGGCTGGAAGGTGTTGCCCAGGTGCACGGCGCCGCGGGTGGAGAACCGGTCGCCAGGCGGAACGCGGTCGCGAAAGGCGCCAAACTCCTTGCGCCGCAGTGCGCTCAGCGCCGCCAGGTCCGTGCTCGCGGTGGTGCCCTCGACGAACCCAGTCACCTCCTCGACGGTCAGGTAGAACACATCGCGTGCGTCGCCGAGTCGTCCTGCGGCATGAAGCCGTTTGCCGAGTTCGAGGAAGATGCGACGGACGCGACCAAACAAGCGCGTGCGCTCGAACCGCAGGTTTTCACGGTCGCGCACGCGAATGCGCGCGTACCCGAGAACCCATGACAGGATAAACCGCCGCAAGGGATGACCCGCGAGAGCCGAGCGCACGCGAGTCTCGGCGGCCGCCCGCACGCCCGCCTCGGCGCGGCTTTCGGCGCTGAGGCCTCCGCCGCCGAGGCGGCGCGCGAACTGCCCGACCGAGCGCAGCAGCGTGAGCGGCTCCTCATGCAGCGTGAGACTCTCGAGCTTCAGCTCCTCCAGGCAGCGGTCGCCAAACTTCTCCAGGTAGGCGCGAAAACGCGCCTGCAGTTCCGGCATGCGCGCCAGCAGTGCGTCGATCTCGCGCAGGGATCCTTCGCACAACGTCTTCACGGCTGCCGGATCGCCGGCCGCGAGCGCGGCCATTTCGCGCACGCGCTTCGCAGGCTCGGCGCTGATCATGCCGCCCTCGGCGCACAGGAGGTCGTTCTGCAGGGTCCCGTCGGCATCGCCGCACCACGCGGCGGTGCGTTTGCGCAGGGATCCATAGAAGATCATTGCGAAGAAGTCATTCACCAGCGGCGCATCCCAGCGAAGCAGGAGCTGGCGCTCGAGGTCGCGGTAATGCGCCACGAGTTCGTCGGAACGCATCCCCTCCAGCGGAACATCGGGTTGGCGCAAGGCTGCGTCCAGCCGCCGGTAGAAGCGCCGGATCTGCCGCGTGAGCGTGAGATGGTTGCGCAGCAGACCCACGCATGCGCCCGCGAGCGCGAGGGCATCGCGCACTCGCGCCCAGCGCGTGGCCGGCGTGAGGCGCGCGAGCACCTCCGGCGGCAGGCCCTCCTTCACGCCCATCATCTGCTCCATGAACCCGCGATTGACCGAGAAACCCGGCAGCAGCGCGAGGAGCCGGTACCAGCTGATCAGGTTGTAGTAGATCCGTCCCTCGACGAGCCCGAGCATCCGGGGGAACAGGTCGCGGTTGGCCTCGATGCGCTCCGGAGACACGCCCATCAGGCGCGCGAACTCGCGATAGACCGCCTCGTAGATGCCGCGTGCAAAGGAGAAGGTCAGCGGCGTGGTGATGCCGCTGTAGCTTTCGGCGATATTGGCGTTGTCCCAGAGGTTGAGTTCACCATCCGGGTCGGGAAGCGAACCCAGCGAGGTGATGGGTCGCGACTGCAGCAGCCAGAGTTTCCCGCCGGCCATCGCCCATTCGATGTCCTGCGGCCGGCCAAAATGACGCGCCGTGGCGCGCGCCAGCGTCGCCACCGCGACCGCCTCCGCATCGGTGATGGCGGACTGCTCCGCCCGGCCTTCCGCGATCGGCACGGCGGCCACGCCCTCGCCGGCATCCGGCGCAGCACGATGGGCGGCGCGTTTGTTGGCGGTATGGCGCGACACGACAGCACCGCCGCGGTCGACGATGAAGGTGTCGGCGTCGGCCTCGCCCGAGACGAGCGCCGTGCCGAGTCCCAACACCGCGGATACGCAGGCGTGGCCGCGACGGCCGCTGACGGGATCCGCGCTGAATGCCACGCCGGCCACCTCCGCGTCAACCATGCGCTGCACAAGCACCGCCGGGGTTCGCGGCGCACCCAGGAGTCCGCGCTCACGGCGATACGCCAGGATGCGATCGCTCGCGCCGGACCGCCGGACCGCGTCGACCTTGTCGCGTAACCGCGCCACGGGTACAAAGAGAAAGCTGTCGAGCTGCCCGGCGAACGAGTGGTCCACGCCATCCTCGTCGACGGCCGACGAGCGCACGGCGAAGAACTCCGCGCCGGGCGCGACCTCGCGCGCCGTGCGTTCGATCGAGGCCGCAAGCGCGTTGGTGACGGGACCGGCGCCGTCCGCATCGAGCGCGTCCGGGGTGATCACAAACCACTCCGGAATCGGCAACCCGCTCCGGCCGAGCGCGGCCAGCGCGCCCGCCTTGCCGCCGAGGCGCACCCCGGGCGGGAGCGGATCGTCGTGCCGGACGATTCCGGAGATCATGAGGCCAGCCTCCGTAGAACCAGCGGCGCAACGGCGATGGTGAGATACAACACGAGGGTCCACACGCCGGAAAACGTCTCGATGCCCCGCGCCAGGCGCCCGCTCGTGCGTCGGAGGAAAGCCACACCCAGGACGACACCTGCGAGCCAGGCCGTCCCGAGCACGAGCAGCAGCGGCAGGGTGAAGTCGATCTGCCGCGCGGCCACCACGGCACAGGCCAGCGTCGCGGCCTGCGCGGCGAGCCACGCGGCGACAGCCACGGGGCGGCCCCACAGGAAGCTGTAGGTCTCCACCCCCGTCTCCTCCTGTTCGGGCGCGCGGATCTTGCGCCCGAGCTCGATCACCACGCCATTGCAGAAGCTTGCGGCCAGGAACCAGAAAAGCCCCGGCGGCATGCCCGCGCCGGCGCGCACCCAGTCACAACCCGTCGCGAACCAGTCGATCAGCGGCATGATCAGCATGTGGCTGAACAGGTACACGACCGGCCGGGCCTTCAGCCACGCGCGGGCGAAGAACTCGCGGCTCATCAGCGCGAAGTAGACCCAGATGATCACCAGCAGGCCGATGAGCCGTGCGCCGATGAAGGCGGCCAGCGCCAGCTGTATCAGGCCCAGCACGACGCCGATCCGGGCGAGTTCCGGCAGGGTCACCAAACCCCGCGGCACGGGCCGGTAGGGGCGAAACCGGGCATCCTCCTCGGCATCCTTGAACTCGTCGGCGATGCGCAGGAGCAGGAACGACGCGAGTGCGCCCACGAACGCGACGAGGAACGAAACCGCCGACGGCGCCAGCGAGCCGCGCAACTGCGCCGAGAAGCAAACCGCGGAGGCGCTGAACGCGGCCACCAATGGCCCGTGGGCGAGGATCGGAAAGCGTTCCCGCTGATAAACCCACCAGCGGTTCATGCCGGCTCGACGTTTCCGGAGGCGGGTTTCGTGTCCTGCCCGCGCGCGAGACGCGCATGGGCCTGGGTGAACTGATGCGCGCTCAGCGCCGCGATGATCGAAAGTTCGCCCGCGAGCGCCAGCGCGGCGCACACCTCGGCGAACGCGCGCGCGTGACCCGCGCCGCGCAGACCGAGGATATCCAGGCACGCACTCTGGCTGGGGAGACCGGTGCCACCGCCGACCGTCCCCACGATCAGGTTCGGGAGTGTCACCGCCGCATAGAGTTCGCCCTCGGCACCGACCTCGAAACGCGTGACTCCCACCGCAGCCTCCGAGACGCACGCGGCATCCTGTCCGCAGGCGATGAAGAGCGCGGCGAGACCGTTGGCATAGTGTCCCTGCACGCCGATCGCGCCGCTCAATACACCGCCCAGGGCCGACATGCGCCAGTAGTCGACCATCTTCTCGGGCGTCGAGTGAAGGTGCCGTGCCACGACGGTGCGGGGGATGCGCACCTCGGCCGACACCTTCCGGCCGCGCACGCTGAGGAAGGATTGCGCGGTCGCCTTCTTGTCGCCGGACATGTTTCCCTCGACGAAGAAATAGGCCGGTTTGATCGGGCAGCTGGCAGCGACGAAGTCGCACACAGCCTGGGTGGCGATCGTCACCATGTTCTGCCCCGACGCGTCACCCGTCGTGAACTCGAGCAGCAGGTAGACATGGTTGCCCTCGACGGTAAACCGCAGGTCGCGCAAGCGTCCATGGCGCGTCGTCGCCTCGGCGGCGGCGCGCAGGGCGTCGAAATTCGCCAGGCACCACTGCACGAAGTTCCCGACCTCGACGAGCGTGTGGAACGCGTAGGCCGGCGCGCGACCGACCCCCTCGTTGAGGATCATGGTCGTGCAACCGCCCGCGTGCGTCGCGACGGTGGCGCCGCGGTGGTAGCTCGCCACCAGCGCCGCCTCGGTCGTGGCGAGCGGAAGATAATAGTCGCCTTGGGCGGCAACGCCGTTGACGCGCAACGGCCCGACCAACCCGACCGGCACCTTCACCGTGCCGATGAAGTTTTCGATGTTGTGCGCGTAGGCGGCATGCTGGTCGATCGTGGCGGAATCGGCCACCTGCTTCTGCGCCTCCGGCGCATGCGTCAGCAGGGCCCAGCGCCGCGCGATGATCCCGGGATCGAGCTGCGTCGAGCCGGGGACGCGCCGCAGTCCGTCATGCTTTTTCGGCGACAACCGCGCCGCAAACTCCTCCGGCGACAGGGTGGCCGCGAGGGCCTGGACGTGTTTTCGCGCGTCATCTCGCGTCGCGGACATAGGGGTGCCAAACAGCCAGCCCGGTTCCTCCCACAGATTCAAGCTTCATGCGATTTTTCGCACAAGGGCCGAAGAGGGAAACACCGCCCACCGTGCGTTGGACCCGGTGCAGCCTCTTTTCAACCCGCCCCAGATCCCGACTGACGAAGCGATCCCGCGCCGAAAGGCGAGAGGCAACGCAACCATGTCGACCTCAGGCTCGCCGGCGGCGTCGGATCGTTGCCTGCGGCCCGGTTTGCGACGCAACCGGGCCCATCTGCTTGAACGATGTCTCCGCCCCGGGGCAGCGCAGAACAGGTTCGAGCCGGCGCGGCGAATCCACCGCCCCGGGCACGCGTGATCGTCAGTCGGCCGGGAAGTTCTTCACTTCGATCGTCCACTGCGGATCGCGGCTCAGCTCGCTGTCTTCGCCGAGAAACATCGCGGACGCCTCCTGGTTTCCCTTCAGCTGCCAGTCCAGCCAGGCCAGCGCCACCTTTGTGAACTCCCCGCCGTGCGGCAGATGGTAGGTGCCGCCGTGGCCGACGTCGAGGTTGGTCATGACGATCGGTACGTGGTCCACGCGCGCGAAGTCGTCCATGGCATTCGGGTACGCGATGTCAGATGGCCCGCCGATGATGTATAGGACCGGGCCGTGGTAGTTGAGCAGGTCGGCCTTGGTGACCGACGGCATCACCTTCATGGGGGACGGCGCCGGCAGCACGCCGCTGTTGCACACGAGGGTGGTGCCGATGCGCGGGTCGCGTGATATCTCGATGGCCTGCAGACCGCCACAGGACATCCCCGCTGCGGCGACCCGCGCCGTGTCGATCCTGCCCGAGAAGACGCTCCCGTCGGAACCGTTCTCAGCCAGGATCCAATCCAGCGCCGCGAGCAGCTGGCCGGAGCGCGTGGGTTGCCGCGACGCCTCTCCACGCTCCTGGAGTTCGCTCAACAGACCGATGCCTAGGACGACGTAGCCGTGCGAGGCGATCTCGTTGAGGAAGTTCTTGTGCTCGAAGGTGGTGTTGGCGCACGCGCCGTTGGCCCAGAGGACGACCGGCAGCTTCGCGTCACCGGAAAATGGCGACAGGTCGCGCGGGCGATAGATTGTCATCCCGGGAAGGCCCGGGTCCTGCGTGACGATGGCCGGATGGGGCCCCGTGCCGCCGTTCTCCAGCACGACCTGGGCAGGCGGCTCGGGCGCGGCTGACGTCGCCGCCCCGACGAGGCGGTAAGCCTGGTCGAGAAACTTCGGATACACCGGCGCCGCGCCGTACATGTTGATGTAGAACAGCGCGATCAGGTCGTGCGTGGGATCGACGATGTAGCCGGTGCCGAACATTCCACCCCAGGCGAAGGCGGAGTCCGACACGGCGGGCACGGGCTTTTTTGCGCGATGCAGCTCGAAACCGAGCCCGAACTGAAAGCCATTCTCCGCGCCGCTGCTTTCCGGCAGCCGATTGATTGTGGTCATGAGTTCGATCGTCTCCGGTTTGAGGACGCGGTGGCCGTTGAACTCACCCTTGTTGAGCAGCATCTGGCAGAACCGGGCATAGTCCTCGATCGGCCCGTTTAGGCCGATCGCGCCTTCCGCGTAGGTCTGCTGGGCGCTGACCGTGCCTTCGCTGTAGAGGGTTGAGCCGGGTTCGAGGCTCCCGTCGACCACGCGGTACGGTTTGACGAACCGCGCCAGGGCCGCGGGCTCGTAGTACCAGTCGGTGTCGTTCATGCCGAGCGGTTGCAGCACGGTTTCCTTCACATACTCGCGCAACGGCTTTCCCGAGATCCGCTCGATGAGGTAGGCGAGCATGTTCGTACTGATGTGATACTCCCAGCGCGTGCCCGGGTCAAAGCCCAGCGGATACCGGGCAAGCGCACGCATCTCGTCCTCGAGATACTTTGCATTCAAATCGCCGCCGCCGGTGTGTTGACCCGCAGGCGGAGGATTCGGGATCGGCCCTCCGAACCCCAAAGGCGCGTCCCCTCCCCGCCCCTCAGCCCGCCGGATGTCACGCACCAGTCCCGCGCCTAGCCCGGAGGTATGGCTCATCAGGTGCACGAAGGTCATGGGCGACGTCACCGGCCGCGTCTCGTAGGTGCCGTCGTCATGCACCGCCGTGACCACGCGATCGGGAATCTCCGGGAAGTACTTCGCCACGGGATCGTCGATCGCCACCAGTCCCTGCTCAACGAGCGTCATGAACGCCACGGTCGTGATCGCCTTCGTCTGGGAGAAGAGCACGTAGTAGTCGTCGACCGTTGCGGGTATCCGGTTTTCAACGTCCTTCCATCCAAACGCCTTCCGGTAAACCACGTCGCCTCCGCGCGCAACGAAGCCGGTCACGCAATTCACCTTCTGCTCGTCGACGAACGACTGGAGCAGCGCATCCATCTCCGCGACCGCGTTCGGCTCGATGCCCGCCGTCTGAGGATCGACAACGTGGTTGAAGGCCTGGGCTCCATAGGCGGACGCGCCGAGGACGGAGGCACCGAGCGACAGGGCAAGGACGGAGGCAAGGTGGGATAGCTTCATGGAAAGGATGGTAGGCGCTGTGGCAGGTGTGACTGGGCGCGGGACTTCGCGCCTCCAAGTGCAACCGGGTCAGGGTTTCGCAAGGGGCGCAGGAGCAATTCGTCATTCATGCATCGTGAGCACGGAGATGATCGGTGACACGCGCCATCAGCCGCTGCAGTTCGGCAACTTCGTCTGCCGAAAGCGCCTGACTGAGGACCGCCATCACCTGGCGATGCCGTTTTTCGAGTTTCGCGCCGAGACGGTTTCCCTTTGCGGTCAGGCGGATGCGCCAGGAGCGGCGATCGTCGGCGTCGCGCGTCCGGTGGATGCATCCCTCCCCTTCGAGCGCATCGAGCAGTCCCGTGAGCGTGCCGTTGGGCAGGTGCGTGCGCTCCACCAGACTACAGACAGGGCAGTCATCCTGCTCGCGCAGCGCATGCACCACGCTCGCCATGCCGGGAGCCTGAGACCTGAGGCCGACGGCACGGAGCGTGCGCTCATTGAATCGGCGAAACGCGAGGCCGACGCGTGCGAGGCAGAACGGAAGATCTTCGAGGATCGTCCCACCCGAACGTCTCTGCAGGTCTGACGCCATTATTACGGACTCGAAATAACCTCTCCAGGCGGGTCAACTCGAATCCAGCCCACGGTGCGTCGCCGCCTGCCGAGCCGTTTTCCGGATCGCCAGCAAGACGCCGCGGGCGAATCAATTGACCGGCAGACGCGCGGCCGCCTCAGCCAGAGAGGATTGCACCACGCGCAGCAGTCTCATCGAGGAGGTCCGCCCGCGTTCATTGACTGTGACGACATCGCCAACACTGCAGCCGAGCAGAGCCGTCCCCAGTTCCGTGAGGACTGAAACGGCGGCATCGGCGTGATGGCTGCGGCCCGGAAGCACGAGCACCACCTCGCGCATCTCGCCGGTGCGCACGTCCTCGATCAGGACGCTCGAGTCCACGGTGACGACGGTCGATGGGATGCGCGCGTGCGTGGGCACCACGACGGCACGGCCGAGTTCGCCAGCCAGTCCATGCGTGGTTGCAGAGATTTCCGCCGACGCGACGAGGTCGCGCAGCCGGCTGTGATCGTAGTGGGAAAGGTAGATCGGCGTGTCAGTCATGGTGTAATCTCCGCTTGTCGCGAGTTGCAGGTGATGGTCTCGGGGCCTGGCGTCGTTCGATCCGCCGATGAGAGGCCGATCCGTCACGCGCAGGATCTTCGTGGCTGTATCTCGGGAGGTCAGTGGTGCGCATCCACGCTCCGTTTCCCCGCAGGGGTGCGGTTCGACTTTGGGCCATTGCGCAGCCCGGGGCCGTTGGGATGGCCCGCGCTCAACGCCTGAAGCGATATCGCTTCCAACTCGGCAAGGTCGCTCTCAAGCAGCGACACCCGCGTGACATCCACCCACTCGCACAGCTGCATCGGCGAGGACACGCCGATGACCGCGGCTGTCACGTTCTCACGCGAAAGAACCCAGGCGAGCGCCGTCTGAGCCGCCGAGGCGCCTCGACGTCGGGCAACCGACTGAAGGACGTCGTGCACGCTGGTGCTACGACATTGCACGTCGCGGTCCCGCATCCAGGCGGTCCGACCGGGATGGATCCACGTGCGCCGGCCCGGTGCTTCGCCGAGCAGGAAACCACCCGCCAGCGGCGAACGGGCGAGAAAGCCGGTGCGCGTTTCGCGACAGAAGTCCTCCAACTCGGGTTCGAACGGACGCCGCATGACGAGGGAATGGTCATGCTGCGCCACATCGAATCCCGGAATGGAGCGTGCGGTTGCATGGCCGCGGGCCTCCATCAGGCGCCACGCAGGAAATCCGGAAGCGCCGACTGCACGCACCAGCCCTTCCCAAACCAGGGGCACCAACGCCTCAAGCGTCTCGTCCAGCGGCAACAGGGCCGGGCCCCACTCGAGCATGAACACGTCGAGGTGGTCGGTGCGCAGGCGCCGCAGCGAAGCCTCACACTGGTCGCGTATCATCCGGGCCAGCGACGATCCGACGGGCCCGCGGTCGCGCAGGACCAGCCGGGTCGCCAGCACCATCGACGAGCGCGGGACCTCGCGCTTGGCCATCCAGCAACCCACGTGCTCCTCGGAGAGGGCCGTCGCCAGCCGATCGAAGCCGCCATCGGAACCGGCGCTCGATGCCGCCTGGATGAAATTGCCGCCTGCCTCGCGAAAGGTGTCGAGGATCGCCGACGAGGCGCTTTCGTCCGTCCGCCAGCCGAAGTGCATGGTGCCGAGACAGAGTTCCGAAACCTTGAGGCCTGTACGGCCGAGAGTACGTAGGTGCATGGGTATGACGCGGCGCACGGCCGCAGTTACCGGAGGGAAGCCGCGAGGGAAGTTGCGTCGGCCGGGATCGGCTGCAGCCGGACGCTGATCAGCACCTGTGCCAGGCACAGATGCGCATGAGGGCAGATCGGAGTCTATGACGCAGGAAGTGCTTCCTGCCCGAGGATCTGAACCAGCCAGAGCCTGACGCCGGTTCCGCGGGTCTTGGCCGAGCCCCCGCCGGTGCTACCGCGCGTGCTCAGACCCCGAAACCGGCCACGACCGGACAGATGACGCAAAGCACGTCATCGCAAATCAGGAGTGGTGTTATCCGGCGGTTCATCGTGTCCAAGGTTCGGCGAAAACATCGCTCGCGAACAGAGGAGAGTCAAGCGATGCAGCGCACGCCTTTGCCTTGAGTAGATTCGCTGATGATTGCACGAAGCAAGCGCTCGCCGCCACGGTGCTCATCCGCCATCCGCACCATCGCGAGCCGATCGGGCGTGCTGCCCGGCGTAATGCGGAGAGGATACATAGAAACGCCCCACTCTCTTCCTTTGACCTGGTGTCGATCCCCCACTCCCCCGCGGCCCGGCGTTGTGCGCACCAGCAAGAAAATCCCGCCGAGTGCGAAGGCCAGGCTCCGATATGGGTCGGCTGGACTGTCCCTCGATCGACTCGACGGAAAGGGCCGGATCCAGGCCGGTTGATCGTCACGACTCTTCCCCGGTGCCTAACGAGTGAGCCGACCTGCAGTTGCCGGGGCTGCCGGGGCCCATACTCTGGCCGGCTCGCTCGGCATCCAACCGACCTGATCCCATGAGATGGTACACGATTCCCGCCATGACTGTTCTGAGCGCAACCGGATTGAACGCAACCGACCCATCGGCGCCCGCACAATCCGGCGCCAACTCGGTTTCTGAGGCGTCGACGCTGCCGCGCCTCGCGGTTTTCGCCGGTCCAACGGCAACGGTCCTCAACACGCTCACCGGCCCGCGCACGAGCCAGAAGGCGCGCGAGAAATTCGGCCTGCCGCCGCTGCGGGACTGGCACGGCCGGACGGTCGTCCAGGACCAACTCACATTTCAGCGCCTCGCGGCGCCTGCCACCGTGTATGTCGAGCAGTTCAGCGCGCTTCCGCTCGATCGCGACTCCGCCGAGCTGTTCGCACCACCGGATGGCTACCTCGACGCGAACAACGCCTTTCACACGGAGCGCACAGGTCCGAGCGACCGTCCCGTCTACGAAATCATCCTGCAACCCGAGGATGGACTTTATCCGTTGCCCTACATGGGGCGTCGCGCCGACGGCAGCGCCTGGGAGGATTGGGAGCCTGCACCGGGAGCCAACGGGTTGATACGCCAGCCGTTCTATCCCGACGCGTCGCGTCTGTTCGACGAGATCGAACGCATGGGCTCGGAGAGCATGGGAAACCTGCGCGGCCGCGCAGTATTCGATTTCTTCCGACCCGCCCCACCCGCGGGTTACGTGCACGGGCTTCCCGAGGCGCTGCGCACGGATGCCGGGGCCGGTGACATCCCTCCCGAAAAGGCCGGGGTGGACTACTTCCCCTACACGTACAAAGCCGCGAACCCGACCTACACCAACTTCAATCCCGGGCGCGCCTTACTCGCCAGGATCACCAATATCATGCAGGACACGCTGGCGGGCGGCACCTACCGCGGCGGGCTGTGGCTCGAAGGCAGCCCGCGCGTGGAGGACACGATCTACTGGTTCAATCTCACCATTGACTCAGACGCGATGCTCGTCGGCGTGGTTGCCAACCGCCCGAGCCGGATGCTGTCGCCCGATGCACCGTGGACTGTCGTCGACGCGGTGGATTTCGTTCTCTCGGATGTGTGGCGGGACGCCGACGGGCACAACCGCGTTGGCCACGTGATCGTGCAGGATCAGCGGATCACCGCGGCACGCGAAGCGATAAAGATCGCACCGCGTCCCGGCGGTTTCGATACACTGGGCGGCCTCGGCGGCGTGATCGGAACAACTGCCGGACCAAAACTCACCTTTCTCCCCCTCAACCGGCACGGGCGCACATCCGAGGTGCGCATTTCGGCGATTCCTCGCATCGTATCGGGCCTGCGTCGCACGTCCGAAGGCCGCATCGAACACGTTCAGGTCGAAGTCAAGGACGCCGCGGGCCACTTACGCGGCGAGGCGATTCCAGCGGTCGAGTTGCTTGATTTCAACTCATGGATGACCTCCAATCCGCCAGGCGCAAGGGATCCAGTCGACTCGCGAGTCCAGTCGATGATTGCACGTTGCCTGGACGAAGCGCCACTGTGCGGCCTCGTCGGCGAGGCGCCCACAAGCGGTCATTTCGACCGAAACGACGCGCTCGCGATAGATCGGGTGGCGTTCTCAGGTTTCGTCGTCGTCAAAGTGTCGCGCGGCACTCCTGCTTCGATCCTCGGCGAAGTTGAGGAAAACTTCGCGATCGAGGGCAGCAACCTGAATGCGAGCAAGGCGCGCGTCCTTCTCATGGCGTGCCTGCTGCGTTTCGGCTGTCCGCCGCCGGCGGCGGATCCCGCCCATCCGACCGACGCCGAGAAGGCGGCGGTGCGAAGTCACCTCGCGAGAATCCAAGCAGTGTTCAACACGCACTGAATGGAGTCTGCGGTTCCCCATCGGTTGCTCAGCATCGGCCAGATCGCCACCCGATCCCCGTAGGAATCACGGGCCGGCGGCATACCAGGTCTGTGGGCGGTTCGGATTGGGGCCTGGATCCTCGTGCCTGACGGGCAGGATGGTATCGTTGATGGCACCGGCCTCGCACGCTGTGATCGTGTTGCCATGGAGCACGGTGGGAAACACGCCCGGGCCATACTCGTAGTCGTTGAACTCGATGCCGAACTGCTGGCAGTCGCGAATCACGTTACTGACGACCCGTGCCCCCATCGTGGATACCTTGATGCCATTGGCCCAGCGGCCGTAGCGCACCGCGTAGATCTCGTTCCGTTCGATCCATACATCCGGATCCACCCCGGGGCGGAACTCCAGGTCCGCCGCCTCCAGACTTATCGCCGCCTCGTTGTGCTGCGTTGTGGTCCCTGGAGCGATGTCGTGCACCCTGTTTTCGCAGATGGTGATGTGGTAACTCCGCGCCTTGACGTTGACCGCCTCAGCGTTTCCGGTTGCGAAGATTTCGTTTCCCTCGATCCAGACGTTTTCCACATTTTCATACGGCCGCTGTCCCATCCCCAGGTAGATGCCCTCCGCCCATTTCGGCTCGGCGTTACCCGTGTCGTGGATCCTGCAGTTGCGAATGTCTATGTGCCGCGAGTTACCGCGAACATGCACCGCCTCCTGGCCTGTGCCGCGGATCTCGAGGTTAACAAAGATGCAATGGTCAACGGACGTGGCGTAGATCGCCTGGTTACCGTTCTCCATGGTCAACCCATCAAGGACAACATAGCTCACGTTGCTCAGCCTTGCGAGCCAGCCGCGATAGTCGTTGCCGCGGATGACCGGCCGTGCGCCCGGCTGGGCCTTGATCACGAGAGGCTGTTCGGCCGTGAAGTGGCGGTCGGCCAAGACGAAACCGGAGTATGTTCCCGAACCGAGCACCAGGACATCGCCGCCTCCCGCGCGGTCGATGAGAGCCTGCAGATCCTGGCCGTCGCTAACTTCCACCGTGGACGCCTGCATCGTTGTGCTCACCGCGATCAATCCAGCAACGAACGTCGCCTTCATGATGAGCAGGTCAGGCTACACCATGCCGCCAATGCCCGTCTGGATGCGCGGTCGACATGCGCTGTGAGGCGTGCTGGCAGGGGATTGTCATGCGCTCGAAGGTACGAGAAGTTGACGCCGATCGCTCACATCGCCGGATCGGCACGGCTGGTTACGGACGAAACCCAGGCGTGCAGGACTGCGCCTCATGGCAGCGATACGCGCGCATCCTCGGAATATCTCGCGAAGAGCTGGTGTGAGAGATCGATCCCATCGCCGAGCGGCTCGGCGGCGAACTCGTCGTGCTGCTGGGTCCACGCACGATCCGCGGCGTCGATCCGGGCGCGGATGGCCGCGACATCGAGCGGCTGTCCCGACTCGAGTGCGGCCTGCAGCGCGGCAAGCCAGGTTTGCCACCGCGCGTAGTAGAACGTGCCGACAAGACCCGCCCATTGCCGGTTGGCGTAGTCCACCAGGTCGCCTCCCTGGTTGCTCCAGATCGTCACCAGCTCACGCGCGCAGACCTCGAAGCGATCCCGCTCCTCGCGGGTCGTGGCGAATGCACGTGCATCCGCGAGCCAGGCACCGAGGAGAAATTCCTTCCGCGTGGCGAGCAGGGCATCGAGGTCTCGCAGCAGGCCGAGCATCTTGCGACTGAGTTGCGCCAGGGCCGGCGCGTCCTTGCGCCGATACGCCTCGAGAATCTGCCGGTGATAGCGGCCGGCAAGGTCGGCCAGCACCTGCCGGCCCACGTCGGTCAGGTCGTAACGAAATCCGTCGGCACTTCCGCATGCCTCCGCGGATTCGAGCATCAGATGCCACGCCTCGACGAGGCGCGTGGTATCGTAGTGCGGTTCGGTGGATCCCCATAGGCGTGCCTTGGGAAACGGCTCGAGCGACGGGCGTGCGCAGACCACCGACTCGATGTCACCGCCACCCGAATACACCGTCTCGAGTAGGATGTGCGCAGCCTGCAGCGCGGCTGGGGAATCGGTCCCGTACCGCCGCCTCACGTAGTTTCGCACCCAGGCGTCGCGGTCGGGTGCGTCGCGGAGCCATGCATTCTGGAAGAACATCGCCCAGATCATGGGCTGCGTCTGGCTGCCCTCCATCAGGGCGCCGATGCCCCGCATCTGCCCCGCGCCCGGACCGGCCTCTGCAAGGGCGCGAGCCGGCCTCACTCGCACACTTTCAAGGTCGCCCCACAGGCCGACGTTTCCTCCCCAGTTCTGGATGGTACACCAGAGCCACGGAGTCCCCCCGAACTGGTTGCGCTGGCGCCAGTTCTCGTTGCCTTCGCAATGCAGGTCGAGCACGAGCAAACTCGCCTTGTCGAGCCCATCGATCATCGCCTGGCGCGGATTCTCCTCCCAGGATTGCAGCACCCAAACCGCGGAGCTGTCGCTGTCCAGCATCGCTCCATGGATCGCCCGGCCGCTGGCTGCGAGATCGATGCCCTCGAGCCTGCCGCCCTCATGAAAGGGATCGGCGGCGAGGAATCTCGCTTCGCCAAACAGCCGGGTCTGCGCGCGGTAGAACGCGGCGGCGAGCCGGGGGAAAAGCGGATCGAGCGGATCGAGCATATCGGGACGCTTGAGTCCGCCCCAATCGCCCTGGGTGTGTACCTTCGCCAGCGGATACCGGTCCTTGAAATCCGACGGCACGATGCCGTAGTACCCCTGGAGCACCGGTTGGATTCCGAGTGCGCGCATGCGTCCGACAATCCTCTGGCCAAGGGCGAGACGCTTTGCGACGAACGCCGCCGAGAGCGGCCCGCCATAGTTCTCGAGGTTCGACATGTACTGCCACGGCACATGCGAGGGTGCGCACAGCCACGAACGCACGGCATCGCCGGCATAGCCAAACTCCGCAAGCGCTTCGATCCATACCTGCTCCTGCCCCTGGATGACGAGGGCGAGATTCACGCCCTTCAGCGCGAGGAAATCCAGCTCGCGTTCCCATTGCGGCCAATCCCACCACGCCATGGTGTATCCATGCGTGCAATAGTTGTAGGCAAAACGGTATTCGTGGGGACTGACAATGCGGACCTTGCGCGGAACCTCGGGCAGCGGCCGCGGCACGACGATCTCACCGCCGCCATTCCAGGAAACATCGCATCCCGCATATTCCTCGAGATAGTGATTCAGCGCCGACGCGAGGGCGACACCACTGCTACCGCGCAGAACGATCCTCCCGTTCTGCCCTTCCAGTTCGAACACATCGTTCCCTCCGTCCGGGGGAATCGTCTCCAGCACGATCTCCGCGGTGATTGACGGCACAACGCGCTGCGCGAGCGCCCGCGCGACGTCCTCAGGTGCCGCGGCCGCACAACAACACGCCAGCATGAGAGACGCGCAAAGGGCGACCTGGGAACGGTGGGAGCGGAGCTTCAAAGAGAGCATGCGGTTTCCTTGAACGAGCCGAGGCGGCAGACGCCGTCGCCGTGCGCCTCCATCCCGGGGTCAGAACGAAAGGGTGTTGGTCAGTGTCCAGATCATGCCATCGCGGATACGATACAGCGCCGGTGTACCGTCCGGCTGGACGCTGATCGGTTGCAGGGACGCGTCGTCTCCGACGTTACGGAGGTTGAGTTGGATCCTCCAACCGATGTCGTCCGTGAGCCTTCGCTCGTACCCCAGCCATAGATCGAGCGCTTCCTCGCTCCTGCCCCAGAAGGGACGGTCGACATCAAGGTTATCCTGAGCCGCGTTGAGGGCGTAGCCCAGAATCGTCCCTTGCTGCCAGCGGTAACCGAGCCCGATGTTGACCCCGTGAAGGAATCCGCGGTCGAAGGCGTAGTTCGTCACGATATTGGCGCGCCATCGCGACATCTCCGGAACGTATTTCCCGTTGGTCTGCGCCTGGAAGCGGTAGGCGGCGCCGATGCTTTGCTCGAAGTAGTCACGTAGCCCCTGATCGCCGCCCCACCACAGGCGAATGTCGCCCGCGGGGCTGGAATAAAACTCCGACAGCTGCCCGATGAAGTTCGTCAGCGCGGATCCGAGCGCCACCTGTGAGGCGGTTTGCTTGGACGCATTCGCCGACACGTTCCAGTTTTTCGTCAGCTGCCCGGTGACCTCGAACTCCACGCCTTTCGATTGGTTGTCGACGGTACCAACTGGAGCCGAGCCGTTGATTGTGCCACCGGTGGCGGACCGGATGTTCCAGTTTCCCTGGCTGACGTCCCATCCTGCGATCGCGTTCTGGTAGTTGCCGAGCTTCGCCTCCGCGACGTTGACTGGAATGCCGTAGGCATCCCACCACGACTGCGGGAAATATTGGTCAAGCTGAGCCAGGTACGAGGTGATCGCAGCCTTTTCCCTGATGGTCTCGGGATCGTTGAGAAACTCCGGCGAGGTAACGTCGTTGTAGATCGGCTCGCCCGGATGCGCCGTCGCCGCCCAGTTCCAGTTGTACGCGGACCCGTCGGCGGCAGGGTCGCCGGCCATACCCGCGATCGCCTGCAGCACGTTGCCCAGCCCCCACGCGGGATGGGCCCACTGCGTATAGGCGTTCGCTCCGAGAGTACTCTCCGATGAAAGCACGCTCGACAGGTTGGCATTCTTCACCGTCGTCTCGTACCAGGTGACCTTCAGCCTCAGGCGGTCATCGAGCGTGTTGACCACGAACCCATAGTCCTTGGTCCTGCCCGTGGCATTCGGCAGCGGCATGGCGTCGAAACCATAGCGGTTCTGCACGCGCGTGTTGCGGCCGTCGCTGTAGAACAAGCTCAACGAGGAGCCCAGGGGCAGTTTGCCGCGCATGGCCTTCGGTTCGTGCAGTACGATGCCCCAGCTGCGGCTGGATCCCGTCTCCTCTGCCTCTCCCGGTGCCAGGTCGTAGCTCATGTCAGCAGCTCCCGAAACGGGACTGATCGTGGCGTTTCCGGAGCGTTGGGACTGCGTGTCGCGGCGCCAGCCCAGGGTGGCGACGACGGTATCATCCCACAGGTATCCCTGCCACGTCAGCCCCTCCGACCGCGTTTCCAGCCGACGCTTCGCACCCCGGGTGTACAGAGAATCGATGTCACCCGAGTCGGCGTTCAGGACGCGGAAGCTGCCCTGCGTCCAGCCCACGTAGTTGACGGGATTCTCCGACTGCGTCGAAGCCTGCGATGCGCCGCTGATCACGGTCGGATTTGTCCACACCGCCGCAGGATCCACATAAGTCGGTGCGGCCGGATCCGTGGGCCACCGCCAATGGGAGTCAAAGTAGCGGATGTTCGCAAAGCCGGCGGGCGCTTGCACGGTCCTGATCGGCTTGAGGCGCAATCCGGACGCCGAGGTGACGTCGAACAGGGGATCGCTCAGATAGATCGTCGAGGCGATTCCCCGACTGTTGTTCGTCAACGCCGTGCTGCCCGAGCCGTTCGGGCCGGGACCGAATCCCATGGTGTCGTCCCACGCTCCGTCGAGGGCGTACTGGAGCCAGCCCCGGGATTCGCTTTCATAGGCATCCCTTGAGACCAGGCCGGTGAACACATGACGGCCGAGAATACTGCTCAACGAGGACCGTCGCACGAAGTCCTCCGCACGCACTTCGCCGGTCAAGGTGGCGCGGAAGCTGTCACGTGTGCTCCTGGACGAACTGCCGGTGCCGCTGTCGCGGTTGCCGATGTAGGCGCGTCCGGCATTGGGGTTGGTTCCGGGCGTGCCCGATCCGGCATATTTCGCCACGGCGCCCTCGTAGGCCCACGGCAGTGAAGCCAGGTTTGCATTGACGTCCACGCTGATGAACGGACTGACGTTGCCCTGCTGCCCGTCGTTGTAGGACTGATGGTCATACACGAGCTGGAGCCCGATCCGGTTGTTGAACAGCGTCTGCTCGAAGGAAAGATTGGCCGCGGACCAGCCCTGCCATTCCTTCTTGTTCGGGCCGTCGATGAGATTGTTGTGGAAGTCGAAGATCGTCGGATCGGTGATCGAGGTGGATTTATAGAACCCGGATCCAGCGCCCGGATACAAACTCGGGTCGAACCGGTTCGCGGAGATTGTCATCTGGTTAAATGTGCCGATGCCCACCACGGCCGCGAAGGGATAGCCATCGATCTGTCGATCGATGTTGCCGGAGGCACCGATCCCGAAAGCGGTGAGCAGGCCCGACCCGCCGGGCGCATTTCCGAGCGCCAGATACGCGGTCGACGGGCTGGGCGAACCATTCAGACTCGAGGAAAGGTTGTCGTAGAAAAACCGCGGCCCGTTGCCGCCGCCGGCTCCGGCGTAGTTCTGGTTCAACCAGTAGTTCATCGTCTCGCCTTCGATCGCGACTGTGCCGACGTCGCCCGGGACGATCCCCGCGCGCCACGCGTAATAGCCGTCAATCGCAGTCCGGTTGAGTCCGCCCTGCGCCTCCGGGAGAAAGAACGGCGTGATCATGTCGGTCGGGGGAAGGATGCGCGGCCGGTTGGCCTTCACCTCGCCGCGCTCGAAGTTCGCGCGCAATGTGGTGTGCGCATTGCCGCCCTTGAAGATGCGTGGATCCCACCGGGCGGCGGCGAAGAGGCGGCGATCGCGGTTGAACGCTGGATTCTGCCGGTACTTCGTGTTGTCATCGAGAAGCGCGAGCCGAACGAACAGCTCGTCGTCCAGCACCACCCGGTTGATATCCAGCGATGTCCGGATCGAACCATGGCTGCCCACACGATTCTCGATCGTGCCGGCGTTCTTCGCTCCAGCGGTGTTGACGCTGGAGTTGACGATTCCGGCCGGGCTGCCGATGCCGAAGAGGATGGAGTTGGGCCCGCGCTGCAGGTCGACGCGGTCGACATTGTAGCTGTCCCACGGAATGTCGGTGAGGAAGTAGTCGCGCGTGTTGTCGGCCGAATCGAGTCCGCGCACGCGGGTGTTCATACTGGGATTCACGAGATTCCCCTCGCTCGCACCCTCCACGAACGTGGTGCCGACGCCGCCGAAATTGCCGTAGATGCCGCCCACCTCCGTATTGGTGGTGTATTGCAGCAAGGTCTGGTTGTTGGTCGCGCCCGTGTCGCGCATGAACTGCTTCGTGACGACGGCGATGGACGAGGCGACATCCTTCAGGTCCGTGCGCACACGCGTGCCGGCCAACGTCGACTTCGCCTGGTAGCGGTCAGCATCCTCCTCGGCACTCACCACGAACGGAGAAAGGACGACCACTTCGTCGCCCTCCTTCAGAGTGGACTCGGCGTCCGGGGGAGTGGCCGTACTCTGGGCATGGACTGCGGGTCCGGCAAGCAACAGCAACGCCCCGAAAAGAGGGGCATGCGACCTGGCTGAAGGCGTTCTCGTATTCATCGGTTTGAACCTGGGGCGATGGGTGCACCCCGCGGGGGGCGTTTGGGTCATTGGCTGGTTGGGAAGAACACGGCTGGCCTCCGGCATGGGGGTGTTCCGCGAGAAGGGAGCACTGGCGGGAACCGAAGATTGCCGCGGATGAAGCGCAGGTAACCCCGCGGGCATGGCGCAACAACCACGGCAGAACTCACACGTTAGGCACCGGGACTCACACGTTAGGCGGCAGGATTGACAGCGACCCTCGCGGCAGGTGATATCCGCCGCGATGAGTCCCGTTCAGTTGTTCTCGCGCGAGCCGGCGATCACGGATGGGGGATTCCATGGCCCGCCGACACCGCAGCACCCCGGCACGACCGACACGCCGCACGCGATCCAGTGACTCACATACCCACCATCAAGGACGTCGCGCATCTGGCCGGCGTGCACTTCACCACGGTCTCGATGGCCCTGCGCGGGGATCCCCGCCTGCGGCCGGAAACCCGCGATCGGATCTTCGCAGCCGTGGCGCGTGTGGGATATCGGCGCACCGCCCTGTCGGGAGCGCTGGGTCGAAGCCGGACCGCGGGCGGAGAAGCGACCATAAGCCCGCGCATCGCGCTGGTCGCCAACCGCTCCTTCGATCACGGGCTCACGACACTCACCTATTTCCGCCGGATGGAGCAGGACGCCCGCAAACATGCGGAAGCCCTTGGATACGGCTTCGAGGTCCTGTTCGTTGACCAGGATTACCACGACTCGCAGTCGTTGTATCGCTATCTCAAGGACAACGGCGTCAAGGGGGTGATCATCTGCGCGTTCGAGCCGACACGCCGGGACCTCGAACTGCCCTGGGAGGAGTTCGGTGTGGTCAAGATCGACTCCCGCCACATGCCGCCTGCATGCACGTTTGTTTCGAACGACCAGTTGTTCTATGTCCGGCTTGCATTTCGCAAACTGCGTGCGCTGGGCTATCGACGCATCGGGCTCGCCATCGGCGCCAGCGATGAGGTTGCCACCGACGGATTGCACGTGTGCGGCCTGCAACTCGAGCAGGCATCCGTCCCACCCTGCGAACGCGTCGAACCCCTGCTCTTTCCGTCCGCGGCCCGCGATGCCGAGGTCAAGGAGGTATTGGGCCCGTGGATTCGCCGCGAGTCAGTCGACGTGGTCATGTCCAACTGGACGTCGATTCCGCGCCTGATGACCAACATGGGCATCCGCTGTCCTCAGGACGTCGCGTATGCCTGCCTGTGCATGAGCCGGAAGACCAGCCGATCGGCCGGCGTCCTGGCGAATCTGGGGGAGGTCGGGCGCCAGGTGATCGGCTTGCTCGTGGCGTCGCTGCGCTCCGAAAGATACGGCCTTCCCGAATCGCCCACCAGCACCTATGTCCGGGGAACATGGTGCGATGGTGCGTCCGCTCCACAACGTGGCTAAACCTCGATCCAACACTGCGCGCGTCACCATGCGCGACATCGCCCGGCTCGCGGGCGGGTTTCATCCGTCGACGGTGTCGCTCGCGCTGCGCAATGACCCCTCGATCTCGGCGGCAGTGCGCCAACGCATCCGGGACGTGGCCCGAAAAGCAGGCTATCGCCGCGATCCGTTGCTGGACGCATTCAACTCCCAGCGGCTGACACACCTCGGGCGTCGCGTGGAGCCCGTTATCGCATTTGTGCTGGATTTCGACTCGCGCCAATCCTTCGAAGAGTCGCCACGTCACGTCGCGTTGTGGCGCGGTGCCGTCAAGACAGCTGAAACGCTGCGCCACCGCGTGGAGCTTTTCTTCGTCGGACGCAACGCACTCACGGCAGAGCGGTTGGATTCGATTCTCCACGCGCGCAGCATCCATTGCCTGGTGGCGGCGGCGCTGAGTGCCGGCACGCCTCCTCTGAATGTCGCGTGGGACCGTTACAGCACGGTGAAGATCGACAGCTTCGATCTCGACGTCCATTGCGACACGATCGGGGGCGCCCTCCTCTCCGGCGTGCGACAGGCCATGCAAAGGACACGGGACCTTGGCCACCGCAGAATCGGCCTGATTCTCAATCGATCCGCCGAAACCGAGAGGAACGACATGCTCCTGGGCGGCTACCTGGTCGAGGTGGGCTGGTCGCGGACGTTGCCGCACATACCGCCGCTGGTTGCCGACGAAACGACGGGAGTTTCCGTCGTGGAACGCTGGGTACAGGCCCATGCGATCGATGCGGTGCTGAGCGACTGGGCGGGCTTCCCCGCTGTGGTCGCGTCTGTCAATCGCGCGCTTGGCCACAGACTCGCCTGGGCGAGCCTGAACGGGATCTGGGCCCCTCCCGGCGTCGCCTGTCTGATCGAAGACCACGAGCGGGCCGGCGAGCTGGCCGTCGAGCAGGTCGTGACCCTCTCGCGCAGCAACCAGCGGGGCATCCCGCACAGTGTCTCCTTGACCCTGGTTCCCGTCCGCTGGCGCGATGGCGATTCTCTTCGCCAGAAACCGCGGCTGCCGCGTCGGCGCCACGTGGCCGGTGGGGAGAATGCATCGGCAGTATCCTCTCCCGCCGAACTCCGCGCACGTTGAACGCGGCCGCCGCGGGTCCGACTCCGGCGAAGCCTGGCTGCCTGACATGGGTTGCGTGGCCTTCGGCCAGTGCCAGTCCATGCAAACCGTCCCTATGATGCCAAGACCGTCGAGACGATCCGCGGCGAGGTCGCCGCCGTGAATCCGTCAGTCCGATGAAGGACGTGACCGCGACGTTCGCTCGCGCGCGTCACCTCCAAGGGTTCGCGAATCTGTCGCATCGACAATACTCTGCTCCGGATATCCACATCCGCGACCTGGCGACAGAGAACGACCCGAACACCGGGCACGATCCTCATCACGCGCTAACCTGCCATCTTTATGAAAACGAATTCGCTGACGCTTGAGCTTCTCCGCAAGATGGACGCGTACTGGCGCGCCGCCAACTACCTCTCGGTTGGCCAGATCTATCTGGCCGACAATCCGCTGCTCAAGCGCTCGCTCGCCCTCACCGACGTGAAGCACATGTTGCTCGGGCACTGGGGCACGACGCCCGGACAAAACTTCATCTACGTCCATCTGAACCGGATCATCAAGGAGCACGACCTCGACATGATCTTCGTGTCCGGTCCGGGCCACGGTGGTCCGGCGGCTGTGGGCAACACCTACCTTGAGGGCACCTACAGCGAAGTCTACCCGCACATCACGCAGGATGAAGCCGGATTGCAGAATCTGTTTCTCCAATTCTCCTTTCCCGGCGGCATTCCAAGCCATGTTTCGCCTGAGTGCCCGGGATCGATCCACGAGGGCGGCGAGCTGGGCTACTCGTTGAGCCATTCGTTCGGAGCGGTGTTCGACAACCCGGATCTCATCGTGGCCTGCGTCGTGGGTGACGGCGAAGCGGAGACGGGACCGCTCGCCACGTCGTGGCATTCCAACAAGTTTCTCAATCCCGTGACCGACGGCGTGGTGCTCCCCATTCTGCATTTGAATGGCTACAAGATCGCCAACCCCACCGTGCTCGCGCGCATCACACGCGAGGAACTCGACCAGTTGTTCCGCGGCTACGGCTGGGAGCCGCATGTGGTCGAGTATCACGACGACGATGCGACGATGCACCAGGCCATGGCCGCGACACTCGACCTCGCGATCGCGCGCGTCCAGGAGATCCAGCGCGAGGCCCGCGTGCTCGGCAAGCTGACCCGCCCGCGCTGGCCGATGATCGTCCTCGATTCACCCAAGGGTTGGACCGGACCGGAGATCGTCGATGGGCTGCACGTGGAAGGCACGTTCCGCGCGCACCAGGTGCCGCTGAACCCCAACGCGCATCCCGCGCACCTCCAGCTGCTGGAAGACTGGCTGCGCAGTTATAGGCCGGAAGAACTCTTCGCCACCTCGGGCCGCCTGCGGCCGGAGCTGGCGGAACTCGCGCCCAAAGGCGATCGGCGCATGGGCGCCAATCCGCACGCCAACGGCGGCAAACTCCTGCGCGATTTGCGCATGCCCGAATTCCGCGCCTACGCGGCTGCGGTGCCGTCGCCCGGTATACAGGGGATCGGAGACACACGAGTGCTCGGGCCCTTCCTCCGCGACGTCGCCAAGGCGAATCAAGAGCAACGCAACTTCCGCGTCTTTGGTCCGGACGAGACGGTCTCCAACGGTCTCGCTGCCCTCTTCGAAACGACCGCACGCCAGTGGGATGCAGCAACCGTGCCGCATGATGAATGGCTGGCGCGCGACGGACGCGTGCTGGACTCGATGCTGAGCGAGCACCAATGCGAAGGCTGGCTCGAGGGCTACCTGCTCACCGGCCGGCACGGACTCTTCAACTGTTACGAGGCGTTCATCCACATCATCGATTCGATGTTCAACCAGCACGCCAAGTGGCTGAAGGTCACAGCGGGCCTGCCCTGGCGACGGAAAATCGCGTCGTTGAACTACCTGCTGGCCTCACACGTCTGGCGCCAGGACCACAACGGCTTCACGCACCAGGATCCCGGATTCATCGATCATGTCGTGAACAAGAAGGCGTCCGTCGTGCGCGTGTACCTTCCCCCGGATGCGAACTGCCTGCTCTCGGTCATGGATCACTGCCTGCGCAGCCGACACTACGTCAACGTCGTGATCGCCGGCAAACACCCCTCGCCTCAGTGGTTGACGATGGAGGCCGCCGTCGAGCACTGCGCTGCCGGAATCGGCATCTGGTCCTGGGCGGGCCATGACAAGCACGTCGACCCCGACGTGGTCATGGCCTGTTGTGGCGACGTCCCGACGCTCGAGACGCTCGCCGCCGTATCGATCCTGCGGGAACATCTGCCGGAGGTGAAAGTCCGCGTGGTCAACATCGTCGACCTCATGCGCCTGCAGCCCGAGCGCGAACACCCGCACGGCCTGAGTGACGCGGAATTCGACGCGCTCTTCACCCGTGACAAACCGGTGATCTTCGCCTTCCACGCCTACCCGTCCTTGATCCACCAACTCACGTATCGCCGCACCAATCACGCCAACATCCACGTCCGCGGCTACAAGGAAGAGGGCACGATCACCACGCCCTTCGACATGACGGTGCTCAACGACCTGGACCGCTTCCACCTCGCGATCGACACCATCGACCGCCTTCCGCAAACCGGCGAGCAAGGCGTCGCGCTCAAGCGGCTGCTCCAGGCCAGGTTGATCGAGCACCGACACTACATCGAGAAACACGGCGAGGACCTGCCGGAGATCCGGAACTGGAAATGGAGGAACACACCATGAACACACAACTCTTGATGGACACAGCGAAGGCGATGGTCGCCGGCGACAAGGGCCTGTTGGCGATGGATGAAAGCCATTCCACGTGCCACAAACGCTTCGCCGCCCTGGGCATCCCGCAGACCGAGGAGGCCCGCCGCGCCTACCGGGAATTGCTCGTCACCACGCCCGGCCTGGGCGAGTCCATCAGTGGCGCGATCCTTTTCGACGAGACGATCCGCCAGCACACGAGAGACGGCACTCCCTTCGTCAAGGTTCTCTCCGATGCGGGGATCATTCCCGGGATCAAGGTCGACATGGGAGCAAAAGCCCTCGCCGCTCATCCCGGAGAGAAAGTCACCGAAGGTCTGGACGGACTGCGCAAACGCCTTGCGGACTATTTTGAGATGGGGGCGCGGTTCGCCAAGTGGCGTGCGGTGCTGGTCGTCGGCGAAGGCATCCCCAGTCGCAGTTGCCTCGAAGCCAACGCACACGCGCTGGCTCGCTATGCGGCGTTGTCCCAGGAGGTCGGGCTCGTGCCGATCATCGAACCGGAAGTCCTCATGGACGGTGAACACAGTCTGGAGCGGTGTCGCACAGCCACGGAGGAAGCCCTGCGAAATGTTTTCATCCAGCTGAACTGCCAGCGCGTGATGCTGGAAGGAATCGTTCTCAAACCAAACATGGTGCTGCCGGGTTTGACCTGCCCGCAGCAGGTATCCGACGAAGCAATCGCCGATGCCACGGTGCAGTGTCTCTTGCGGAACGTTCCCGCAGCCGTGCCGGGAATCGCGTTCCTCTCGGGTGGTCAATCGGCCGAGCTGGCCTCGGCGCGACTGAATGCCATGAACGTCCGATTCAAATCGCGCGTGCCCTGGGCCTTGTCGTTTTCATACGGCCGCGCCCTGCAACAGCCGGCGCTGGAGACATGGTCCGGCCAGGAGGCGAACGCGAGAGCAGCGCAACAAGCACTGGCGCATCGTGCCCGGTGCAATCGCGCGGCGTGCCGTGGTGAATACACGCCTGCCATGGAGGTTGATCGACGATGATCACTCGCCAATCCCTGCCCCTGCGCCTCTACCTCATTCGACACGGCGAAACCGAGTGGTCACTAACCGGCCAGCACAGCGGTCGCGCGGACATTTCACGCACCGCGCATGGTGAGGACGAACCACGCGGAGTGGGCCAGCGCCTGCATGACGTTGGAGAGCGAAGGCAGCGAGATTCCCAACGTCGTCTTGCCCACAGGGATCGACCATCTCGGTCTGCCCGATCGCATGGATATCCATTTTTGCATGGCTGATCGGGGTCGCCTGCCTGGAGGTGCCTGAACATCTTTTCCCGGGCGCACCCGGCGATGGCGATGGGCCGAAGACAGCATGGCCGGAATGAGAGCCAAGCCACGCACCACCGACACACCGCGCTACACGGGTTGGTGTGGTCTGCCAGCCGGGGCCCCGCGTGACTGATTTCCGGCCGCCGGCCGTTCGTATCCACGAGTCAGGGCATCACCCCATGGCGAAGCGGCGCACGCCGGCGCACAGTGATCCTGCGGTTGTGCCTCCGCTTCACCGAGAAGCGGCTGCTCTCAGTGCGCAATCCTCTCACCGAGCATGAAGTCGCAAATCAATCCCAAGGACTTCCGGGTGCCGGCGGGCGCCAAAGTTGACCTCGCGAAATGGCCGACCGACGTGAAGCCGGTCTACCGTTCGAAGAAGCACTACAACCAATGTCTCCGGGACCAGGTCGAGGAGCTGAGCGATCAGCAACGGCTGCTTTATGCCACCGACCGCCACGCCGTGTTGTTGATTTTTCAGGCCATGGATGCGGCGGGCAAGGATGGCGCCATCCGGCACGTGATGTCCGGAGTCAACCCCCAGGGCTGCCAGGTGTTCAGCTTCAAGCATCCGACGGCCACGGAACTTGATCACGATTTTCTCTGGCGCACCACCCGAGCGCTCCCGGAACGCGGCCGTATCGGAATCTTCAACCGATCCTATTACGAAGAGGTGCTCATCGTGCGCGTCCACCCGGAGATTCTGCGAAGCCAGGGGCTGCCCGACTCGTTGCTCGACGAGAAGGCGATCTGGCCGGAGCGGTATCGCTCCATCGTGGATCTGGAGGCGCATCTCCACCGCAATGGCACGCGAATCATCAAATTCTTCCTGCATCTCTCGAAGGAGGAGCAGCGCAAACGCTTTCTCGCGCGGATCGATGAGCCGGACAAAAACTGGAAATTCAGCTCTGCCGATCTGGCGGAGCGAAAATTCTGGCAGGACTATCAGCACGCGTATGCAGCCTGCCTGCAGGCCACGAGCACGAAGGAGGCGCCGTGGTATGTGGTGCCCGCCGACGACAAGAAGAACGCCCGGTTGATCATCTCCGAGATCATCCTCGATGTCTTTCGCGGCCTGGACATGGCCTACCCCACGACGAGTGCCGAACGCCGCAAGGAACTGCAGCGGATCCGCCAACGACTGGAAAAGTAGCGAAAACGATTCCCATGACCGCTCAAAGAAAACGACCACGCCGAAAAACGTCCTCGTCCAGCAAGAAAGTCGCTGCGCAAGCCAAGGAAACCGCAGGCAATCTGACCGCCCAGCGTTTTGCCGCGACGGGCCGTACGACGCGCGTGCAGGGCCATGTTTCGGCGCGCAACAAGCGAACCCAGGCCAAGCGCGACTCGCGCTAGACCCAGTCCGGTGACGTGCGCGTCGGGCGCGCGGACGCATCCAAGAAGCGGCGCGATCGTGCCACCGGCCGGGCGTTGCGATTCGGGTTGTACCCCATGGTCGCATCAGGCCTTCCTGCCTAGAATAGCCGCGGCGCAAACCGCGGACGTATATCCACAATACTTCGCGGGGAGTGTTTGAACCGCATGGAAAACGACATCAAACCCTCCAACTCCGGCACAATCATCTCCGTGCGCGGCAGCGTCGTGGACATTTGCTTCGATGCACGATTGCCGCCGATCCATTCGGTGCTGCGAACGGGAGAAAAGAAGGAGATCGTCATCGAGGTGCTCGCGCAGCGCGATGCGCGGCACGTGCGCGGGATTGCTTTGACGCCGACGCAGGGCCTCGCGCGCGGCATGGCCGTGGAGGACTCCGGCGGACCGCTGAAGGCGCCGGTCGGGAAAGGAATACTCTCACGGATGTTCGATGTCTTCGGCGACGCGATTGATCGCGCAGCGCCACTGTCGGATGTCGAATGGCGTTCGGTGCATCGCGCGCCGCCGCCGCTGGCGCGACGTTCCACGAAGTCCGAAATTTTTGAAACGGGCATCAAGGTGATCGACGTGCTCGTGCCGCTGGAGAAAGGCGGCAAGGCGGGACTGTTCGGCGGGGCGGGCGTGGGCAAGACCGTCCTGCTCACCGAAATGATCCACAACATGATCGGGCATCAGGAGGGCGTGAGCATCTTCTGCGGCATCGGCGAACGTTGCCGCGAAGGCGAGGAGCTCTACCGCGAGATGAAGGAAGCGGGCGTGCTGCCGAACATGGTGATGCTTTTCGGGCAGATGAACGAGCCCCCCGGTGCGCGCTTTCGCGTGGGGCACGCGGCGCTGACGATGGCCGAGTATTTCCGCGACGACGAACACCGCGATGTGTTGCTGCTCGTGGATAACATCTTCAGGTTCATCCAGGCCGGCTCGGAGGTGTCCGGCTTGATGGGCCAAATGCCGTCGCGGCTCGGCTATCAACCCACGATGGGCACCGAGTTGTCCTCGCTGGAGGAACGGATCGCCAACACCGACACGGGGGCGATCACCTCCATCCAGGCGGTGTATGTGCCGGCCGACGACTTCACCGATCCGGCGGCGGTGCACACGTTCTCGCATCTCTCCGCGTCCATCGTGCTCTCGCGCAAGCGCGCGAGCGAGGGGCTCTACCCGGCCATCGATCCGCTCCAATCCAGCTCGAAGATGGGCACGCCGGGCATCGTCGGTGAACGGCACTACCAGCTGGCGCGGGAAGTCCGGCGCACGCTCGCGCAGTATTCGGACCTCAAGGACATCATCGCCATGCTCGGCCTGGAGCAACTTTCACCGGAGGACCGCAACGTCGTCGCCCGCGCCCGCCGGCTGGAGCGTTTTCTCACCCAGCCCTTCTTCACCACCAAGCAGTTCACCGGCCTCAAAGGCAAACTGGTCAGCCTCACCGACGCCCTCGAGGGGTGTGAACGCATCCTGCACGACGAATTCAAGGACTTCCCCGAGCGCGCGCTCTACATGATCGGGCCAATCAGCGAGGCGAAGAGAAAGGCATCATGAAACAAACGCACACAACAAACCGCCGCCTTGTTCTAGTCGAACGGCCCAAAGGCGCGCCAACAGAAAGCACGTTGCGGCTCGAAACGACAGACGTTCCTACGCCCCGGGAGGGTGAGATGTTGCTTCGCACCGAATTTCTCTCCCTCGATCCCTACATGCGTGGGCGGATGAGCGATGCCCCCTCGTATGCGCCGCCGGTCGCGCTTGGCGAAGTGATGGTCGGGGGGACCGTGGCGCGGGTGGAGCTTTCGCGGCTCGATGGCTTCAAGAAGGGTGAATGGGTCCTCTGTGCCAACGGATGGCAGGACTACGCGGTGTCGGACGGCAAAGGTGTTACTTCCCTCGGCAGCGATCCCGAGCATCCGTCCTGGGCCCTGGGTGTCACCGGCATGCCGGGATTCACCGCATGGGCCGGCCTCACGAGGATCGGTGCGCCGAATGCGGGCGAAACCCTGGTGGTCGCGGCGGCCACCGGACCTGTGGGAGCCACCGTCGGCCAGATCGGAAAGATTCTCGGCTGCAGGGTAATCGGCATCGCAGGCGGCGCCGAGAAATGTGAATACGCGGTCGGGACACTTGGCCTGAATGCCTGCATCGATCACAAGTCTGCCGACTTCAGCAACGAGTTGGTCGCTGCAACTCCCGGAGGAATCGACGTCTATTTCGAGAATGTCGGGGGCAAGGTCTTCGATGCCGTCCTTCCTCGACTGAATACCGGGGCGCGGGTGCCGGTGTGCGGCCTGGTCTCGCAATACAACGCCACCAGCCTCCCCGAGGGTCCCGATCGCATGAGCTACCTGATGGGGCAGATTCTTCGAAAGCGCATCACGATGCGCGGCTTCATCATCTTCGAGGACTTCGGGCCCCTCTATCCCGAGTTCGCGGCCGAAATGCGCGAGTGGCTCAAGGCAGGGAAGATTCACTATCGCGAGGACATCATCGATGGACTGGAGAAGGCACCAGCGGCTTTCATTGGTATGCTCGATGGCGACAATTTTGGCAAATGCGTGATCCGCGTGGGTCCTGCACAATAATCAACTCCACTAAGCCTATGCATGTTCTCATAATTCTGACCTCCCACGACAAGCTGGGGGACACCGGCAAGAAAACCGGCTTCTGGCTGGAGGAATTCGCGGCTCCCTACTACGTTCTGCTTGATGCCGGAGCGGAGATCACCCTGGCATCCCCTGCGGGTGGCCAGCCACCGCTCGATCCGCAAAGCGACGTTCCTGAGGCCTCCACAGAGGCGACCGCGCGCTTCAAAACGGACGATGCCGCACAACGGGCGCTCGCTGGCACCACCAAGTTGACCGAGATCGATGCCGACAAGTTCGACGCCGTCTTTTTCCCCGGTGGACACGGCCCGCTCTGGGATCTCGCGGAAAACGCACACAACCAGCGCATCATCGAAACGTTCATCGCGGCGGATCGCCCGCTCGCCGCGGTGTGCCACGCTCCCGCGATCTTCAAACATACGAAAGGCGCAGACGGAAAGCCCCTCGTCTCCGGTCGCCGCGTGACCGGCTTTACGAATACAGAGGAAGAGGGGGTCGGTCTCACGAACGTCGTCCCGTTTCGCGTCGAGGACATGCTCAAAGCCAACGGTGGTCTCTATGAAAAGGGACCGGACTGGGGCTCCTACGTGGTCGTCGATGGCAAGCTCATCACCGGCCAAAACCCCGCTTCCTCGGAAGCTGCCGCAAAGGAACTGCTCAAGCTCCTCAAACGCTAGAGCTTCAATCCCAGCCAACCGCATCACGTCAACAGGATGAGACCGACCCATTAGCCAGCGCAGCAAAAGGCGTCATGAATCTCAAAGTACTCCTGCCTTTCCAGATCTTCGCCGAGAAGACCGGCGTCACGCGCATCGTGGTCGAGACTTTGGACGGCTCGCTCGGACTCCTGCCGCAACGGCTCGATTGCGTGGCCGCGCTCACACTGGGGATTCTCATCTACGAATCCGATGCGGAGGGCGAGGTGTTCGTGGCCGTGGACGAAGGGGTGTTGGTCAAGACCGGTCCGGACGTGCTGGTGTCGGTGCGGCGGGCCATCGGCGGGGCGGATCTCGCTCAATTGCGCGAGGCGGTGGACAAGGAATTTCTGACTCTGGACGAACACGAGCAGAGCACGCGCACAGTCATGGCGAAACTGGAAACCGGATTTCTGCGTCGCTTCGCGACCTTTCGAAATGAGTGACGTGCCCAGGAGACCCTCGAAGAACGAGCCGACCTTCGCCGGACAGGTCGGCGCGAAGGCGACGCGCAAGCTCAAGGCGCGGCGCAACTCCACGCATGGCGTCTGGTTCGGTCTCGGCATGATGGGGCTGATCGGCTGGTCGGTGGTGATTCCGACGCTGCTCGGCGCGGCGCTGGGAATCTGGTTGGACAAAAACGATCCGGGCGGCCGCTCCTGGACGCTGGCGCTCCTGGTCGCGGGTCTGACCATCGGCTGCCTGAACGCGTGGTTCTGGGTATCCAAGGAAGACAAAGCCATGCGGGACGAACCGGAGGACGACGATGCATGACCCGCTGATGCTGGTCGTGGCGGGCGCAGTGGGTCTTGTGCTCGGCGCCGTCTTTTTCGGCGGCCTGTGGTGGACGGTGCGCAAGGGCGTTTCGTCACCGCGACCGGCGCTCTGGTTTGTCGGCAGCATGCTGCTGCGAACGGGTATTGTCGTCGCGGGATTCTTTCTTGTCGGCGGAGGCGAATGGCAGCGGCTGCTTGGGTGTCTGCTGGGATTCGTCATCGCCCGTTTTCTCGTCATGCGACTCACCCGCGCGCCCGCCGCCCTCCCCTGCTCCCACACCACGGAGGCCCGCCATGCGCCTTAGTCCCGACGAGATCATCTTCTGGCAATCCGGGTTCTTCAAACTCAACGCCACGATCGTATTCACCTGGGCACTGATGCTCGTGCTGGCCGTCGGCGCGACACTCATCACGCGCAAGCTCACGACCGATCACCGCCGCTCCCGCTGGCAGAACTTTCTGGAAATCGTCGTCACCCTGATCGCGAAACAAATCGAGGATGTAGGCCTGCCCCATCCGCAGAAGTATATCGGTTTTCTGGGCACACTCTTGCTTTTCGTCGCCGCAGCCAGCCTGTGCACGGTCATCCCCGGCTTCGAACCCCCGACCGGTTCGCTCTCCACCACGGTGGCGCTGGCGTTGTGCGTGATGGTGGCCGTGCCGCTGTTCGGCATCTCCGAGCAGGGCGTGGGCAACTACCTCAAGTCGTACGTGCAGCCCACGTTCATCATGCTTCCGTTCAATGTCATCAGCGAGATCTCCCGCACGCTGGCCCTGGCCGTCCGCCTCTTCGGCAACATGATGAGCGGCGCGATGATCATCGGTATCCTGCTGACCATCACGCCTTTCCTTTTTCCGATCGTCATGACCGCGCTCGGTCTGCTCACCGGCATGGTGCAGGCCTATATCTTCTTCATCCTCGCCACGGTTTACATCGCGGCCGCCGCACGCACGCGCGAGCCGAAGTCCGACTCCGAGCCGGTGCCCGCCCCTTGAATCAACAACGAACCAACCCAGGCACACATCATGGATAACATGGCAATCATCGCGCTGGCCTCAATCGTCACCGCCGGCTTCACCACCGGCATCGGCTGCATCGGGCCGGCACTGGGCGAAGGCAGGGCCGTCTCGAGCGCGTTGAGTTCACTGGCGCAACAACCGGACGCCTCCGCCACCATCACCCGCACGCTTTTCGTCGGTCTGGCGATGATCGAATCCACCGCGATCTACTGTTTCGTGGTGTCGATGATTCTGATCTTCGCCAACCCGTTTTGGAACCACATCATCGCCGGGGCGACGGAAGCGGTGGGGAAATAGCCCATGCTCATCGACTGGTTCACCGTCGGCGCGCAGGCGCTGAACTTCCTCATCCTCGTGTGGTTGATGAAGCGCTTTCTCTACAAGCCCATCCTCAACGCCATCGACGCGCGCGAGAAGCGGATCGCCAAGGAACTCGCAGACGCCGACGCCACCCAGGCCGAAGCCGGCAGAGAGCGCGACGAGTTCCAGCGGAAGAACGCAGAGTTCAACGAGCAACGCGCCGCACTCTTGAGCAAGGCGACCGACGAAGCGAAAGCCGAACGCGAACGACTCCTCGACGAAGCCCGCAAGGCCGCCGATGCCTTGAGCGCCAAACGGCAGGAATCGCTGGCCAACGACGCGCGCAACCTGAATCGAGCCATCACCCGGCGGACGCAGGACGAAGTGTTCGCCATCGCGCGCAAGGCGCTCACCGATCTTGCCACGACGAGTCTGGAGGAGCGGATGGGCGAGGTATTCACACGCCGCTTACGCGGGCTGAACGGCGAGGCGAAGCACATTCTCGCCGAGGCCCTCAGGACGGCGGCTGAACCCGTGCTCGTACGCAGCGCTTTCGATCTGCCGGCCGACCAACGAGCGGCGGTCCAGAACGCGCTCAACGAAACTTTCGCCGCTGACATTCACCTTCGATTCGAGACCGCGCCCGATTTGGTCAGCGGGATCGAACTCTCTTCGAATGGCCAGAAAGTGGCGTGGAGCATCGGCGATTATATCACTTCGCTGAATAGAAGCATCAGCGAGCTTATGGAGTCACAAAAACAAACAGCATCGTTATGAAAACAAAACTAACCAGTATGCCCATTGTCATGGAGGGACCTGATGCCGTCATGCGACGCCAATCCAGCCTCGGAGACATGGACGTTACCTACCTCCAACTCCCCAAGGGCACAGATTTTGGCCCGCTACTCAAAGGGCTTTCGAATGATAAGTGCCACTGTCCCCATTGGGGATACATCATTCAAGGTGTCTTCAGGATCACCTATGACAATGGAACAGAAGACCGGCTTGAGAAAGAAGATGGTTTCTACCTTCCGGCCGGACACACAGCCATCGTGGAAGAGGACATGAAATGCATCATGTTTAGTCCCGATAAATTGCACGGTGAAGTCTTGGACCATGCCATGAGCAACATGGCAAAGATGAGCAAATAGCGGGTCCAACCCAGAGGTTCAAACGACCCCGGTCAGGCGCTCTGCGACTGACCTCAGCGCTTGGCCTTCTCGTTCTTAGCAGGAAGAGCAGGGCCTGAAAGCTGGGGTCAAGCCAGCATCCTGGGCCTCGGAACAAAACGCCCATTGCCGAAGATAGAATGAACGCCGAGCCTCAAACGGACCCGCTGGAGCGCGTCTTCGATCACGCGTTTGCGAGCCTGCGCCAGAAGCGCGAAGGCTACACCGCACAGTTCAATCCCCGGGAGGTGGGCACGATCACGAATGTCTCCACCGGCATCGCCCGCGTCTCCGGCCTGCCTGGCGTCGGGTTCGAGGAGTTGGTGAAGTTTCCCGGTGGCGTTTTTGGCATCGCGTTCAATGTGGACGAGGACGACGTCGGCGTCGTCTTGCTGGGCGAATACTCGCACCTGCACGCGGGTGACGAGGTCGAGCGCACCGGCCGCGTCATGGACGTTGCCGTGGGCGAGGGCTTGCTGGGACGCGTCATCGATCCGCTCGGACGGCCGCTCGATGGCCGCGGGTCGGTGGACTCGAGCGAACGCCTGCCCATCGAACGGCCGGCCGCCGCCATCATGGATCGCGCACCGGTCACGGTGCCGCTTCACACCGGTCTCAAAGTTGTGGATGCGCTCATCCCCGTCGGCCGCGGTCAGCGCGAGTTGATTCTGGGCGACCGGCAGACGGGGAAAACCGCCATCGCGCTCGACTCGATCTTGAACCAGCGCGGCCAGGACGTCGTGTGTGTTTATTGCGCCATCGGCCAGCGCGCCGCCTCGGTGGCGAAAGCCGTGGCCATCCTGCGCGCGCAGGGCGCGCTCGAATACACCGTCGTGGTCGTGACCGAAGGCAACGATCCGCCCGGCCTGGCCTATATCGCGCCTTACGCGGCGACCAGCATCGCGGAGCTTTTCATGGAGGCAGGTCGCGATGTATTGATCGTGTATGACGATCTCACGCAACACGCCCGCGCCTACCGCGAGCTCTCCCTGTTGCTCCGCCGCCCGCCCGGACGCGAAGCCTTCCCCGGCGACATTTTCTACATTCACTCGCGGCTGCTGGAACGCGCCACCCATCTGAGCCCGGAACGCGGCGGCGGATCGCTCACCGCGCTGCCCATCATCGAGACCGAGGCGCAGAACATGTCGGCGTATATTCCGACCAATCTGATTTCCATCACGGACGGGCAAATCTACCTGTCACCCTCTTTGTTTGCGCTGGGCGTGTTGCCGGCGGTGGATGTCGGCAAATCCGTCTCTCGCGTCGGTGGCAAAGCGCAACGAGCGGCCTACCGTGCGGTCGCGGGTGACCTCAAGCTCGCCTACGCGCAGTTCGAGGAACTCGAAACCTTCGCCCGCTTCGGCGCCCGCCTGGATGACGACACGCGCAAGATCATCGAGCATGGACGGCGTATTCGCGCCTGCCTCAAGCAGCCGGAATTCGCCCCGGTATCCGTGCCCGCGCAGATCGCCGTGCTCCTCGCGTTGTCGGCGGACCTCTTCGATCCGGTGCCGCTGGACGAAATGGCCGAGGCGGAAAACGCCGTCATCGAGGCGACGGCGAAACTTCCCGCCGACCTGCGTGAGCGCCTGGCAGCGTCAGAGAAACTCGGCGACGAAGATCGCGAAACCATCATCGAGCAGGCGCGCGCCGCGCTCGCCTCTTTCCAACCGGAGCCGGCGACCATAGCCGCCTCCGAATCCTGATATTCCATGCAAATCCAAATCAATACCGACAATACCATCGAGGGCCGCGATGCTCTGAGCGCCCACATCCGCAGTATGGTGGAAAACGCCTTGGGACATCTCACCTCGCACGTCACCCGCGTAGAAGTTCATGTCGCCGACGAGAATGGCGCAAAGACCGCCGGCGACGACAAGCGCTGCATGATGGAGGCTCGGCTCGAAGGGCGTCCACCCGCCGCCGTCACCCATCAGGCCGCGACATTGCACGACTCCGTCAATGGAGCCGCCGACAAACTCGCGAGCCTGATCGACCACACCCTCGGCCGGCTGCAAGACGAACGCAGGAATCGCACGGATCCGGACTTGCCCGGAGCCGCGCCCGTCGATCAGCCGTGAGCGACAACACCGCCAGCCTCCGTCGCAAGATCGGCAGCGCCGGCGATCTTCAATCCGTCGTCCGCACGATGAAGGCGCTGGCGGCGTCGAGCATCGGGCAATACGAGAAATCCGTGCGCGCGTTGGGTGATTACTCTCGCACCGTGGAACTGGGCCTGGGCGCGTGTTTCCGGGCGAGTGAATCCGCCGCCTTCGTGGTGCACCCGAAGGGCAAAGCCGATGCCGGCGGGATTGGCGCTGTCGTCTTCGGTTCAGACCAGGGACTGGTCGGCCAGTTCAACGACGTGGTGGCCGATTTCGCGGTGAAGACCCTCGCTGCCCTACCCGGCCACCCCAAAGTCTGGGCCGTCGGTGAGCGTATTCATGCGCGCCTGACGGACTCGGGACTGCCTCCGCTGGGACTTTTCAGCGTGCCGGGTTCCGTTCAGACAATCACGCCGCTCATCGGGCAGATTCTCGTCGAACACGAGACGCACCGGGACCGGGGCGAAGTCACTGAACTCCACCTCTTCTACAACCGCCCGGTGTCGGGCGCGGTTTACGCGCCCGTGCATCAGCGGCTGCTCCCGCTCGACGACACCTGGCGTCGCGCGCTGGCCGAACTTCCGTGGCCAACCAAGCCGTTGCCGGAGATCATGGGTGGCAGCGCGACCGTGCGGGCGCTGGTGCGCGAGTATCTTTTCGTTTCGCTCTTCCGCGCCTGCGCCGAATCGCTTGCCAGCGAAAATGCCAGCCGCCTGGCGGCGATGGAACGTGCGGATCGCAACATCGACGAGTTACTCGACGAGCTCAACGGCACCTTTCACCGTTTGCGCCAGAGCGGAATCGACGCCGAACTCTTTGATGTGATCTCCGGCTTCGAGGCGCTGGCCGGGCCCCGGAAGCAAACGAAACGGGCAGCCATCCATTCCGGTTGGAATCGTGGGGAGGGTTCAACGCCATGAGCACCGCACTTCAGGAGCGCGAGACCCCTCCACAGAAAAGCGAACCCAGCGCACCAGAGCCGGAGCACGATAAGGACCATGATCACGGCGGAGCGCCGGGATTCCTGCCGCATTGGATACAAGAGCGCTGGACCATCTCGACCGTGGCGGTCGCCGGAGTGGCGCTGCTCATCGGGTTCGCCGGCGAGAAGCTCTTTGGCCTGCCTCCCTCCGTCGCTCTCGCATTCTATCTCCTGGCCTATCTGGCCGGCGGGTACGATATCGTCCGCGAGGCGATCCCGGCCCTTTTCCGCGGCAAGCTCGACATCGACATCCTGATGATCGCGGCGGCGGCCGGCGCGGCCGTGCTTGGCGAATGGGTGGAGGGCGCTTTCCTGCTGTTCCTCTTCTCGCTCGGCCATGCCGGGGAGCACTACGCGATGGAACGCGCGCGCAACGCCGTCGGCACCCTTGGGAAACTCATGCCGCGCACCGCCTTCACGAAACGGGGCGACCGGCTGGAAGAGGTGCCGGTGGAGCAACTCGCGGTCGATGACACCGTGGTCGTCAAACCCGGCGAACGCGTGCCGGTCGATGGAGTCATCACGGCGGGCGAGAGCAGTATCGATCAAAGCGCGATCACGGGCGAAAGTGTGCCGGTGAGCCGCAAGCCCGGTGACGAAGTCTTTGCCGGCACGATCAATCAGGACAACGCGCTGGACGTGCGCATGACGCGGCTGGCGCGCGACAACACCCTCGCCCGCGTGATGCAACTCGTCGCCGAGGCGCAGGGTCAAAAGAGCCCGACGCAACGATTCACAGAGAAATTTGCGCGCCGCTTCGTTCCGACGGTGCTCATCGGCACGCTCCTGGTCGTCGTGGCCCTACCGCTGGCGTTCGGGTGGACGTGGAGCGCGAGTTTCTATCGGGGCATGCTGCTGCTCGTGGCGGCCTCGCCGTGCGCACTTGCCATCGGCACGCCCGCGGCCGTGCTCGCGGGAATCGCGCAGGCGGCCCGACGCGGCGTGTTGATCAAGGGAGGCATCCATCTCGAAAACCTCGGACGCTTGAACACCCTCGCGCTCGACAAGACGGGCACGCTGACCACCGGTCACTTCGCGGTCACGCAGGTGATCGGCCTCAACGGCACCTCCGAAGCGGAGGTCCTCCGCATCGCCGCCTCGGTCGAAGAACAATCCAGCCACCCTCTGGCCGCGGCCATCGTGGCGACAACGCGAGAGCGGCAGATCACCTTTCCCTCGGCCACGGATATCGAGAATCTCGCGGGCAAAGGTATCCAGGCGCGGGTGGAGAATAGCGATGTCCTGGTCGGAGCGATGCGCGCCTTTGCCGACGAACCGGCCGCCGAAAAGGGGCAGCCGCTCGCCGACACTGTCGCGAAGCTCGAATCCGAGGGGCAGACCACGGTGATCATCCGTCGCGCGGGGACGTTCATCGGTGTCATCGCGCTCGCGGACGAACCGCGGCCTTTGGCCGAAGAAGTGATGAAGCGCCTGCGAGCGCAGGGTATCGAGCGTTTGGTGATGCTCACCGGCGACAACGCTTCCGTGGCCCGCCGCGTCGCGGCGAAGATCGGAATCACGGACATTCGCGCGGAGTTGCTGCCGGGACAGAAGCTGACCGTCGTCCACGAACTGGAGAAGGACCGCGGCGTGATCGCGATGATCGGCGACGGCGTGAACGACGCGCCCGCGCTGGCGGCGGCCACGGTGGGCGTGGCGATGGGGGCGGGCGGCACGGCGGTCGCGCTGGAGACGGCGGATGTCGTGTTGATGGGTGACGATCTCGGCAAGCTGTCGTTCGCCATCGGACTGAGCCGCGCGAGTCAGCGCATCATCCGTCAGAACCTCGTCATCGCGCTCGGCGTCATTGCGCTGCTGCTGATCGCCTCGGGATCCGGAATCATTCCCTTGAGCGTCGCCGTGGTCCTGCACGAGGGAAGCACGATCGTCGTGGTCCTGAACGCCCTGCGACTCCTCGCTTGGCGGGAGCGAACTCTTTGATGAATACGCGGCCCTCTGATGCCCGACTTCTTCGAACAACTTCCCCCGGTCTGGCAGGCATTGCTTGCCGGAACCTTCACCTGGTCGCTCACCGCGCTCGGGGCCACGGCGGTGTTCTTCAAAAATCAATTCTCCGAGCGCAGCTCCGATGTCATGATGGGATTTGCCGCCGGGGTGATGATTGCCGCCAGCTTCTGGTCCCTGCTGGCACCCTCGATCGAGATTCTCGAACACCGCGGGACGATGGCCTGGCTGGGAGTCGCGCTCGGTTTCCTCACCGGGGCAGGTTTCATTCGTCTGGCCGATCGTCTGCTGCCGCATCTGCATCCCGGCGCCACCGATCTCTCCGCCGCCGAAGGCCCACCCACCGCGTGGCGACGCTCCACCCTGCTGTTCACGGCGATGACCCTGCACAACATCCCGGAAGGAGCGGCCGTGGGGATCGCGTTCGGCGCCCTGGCGCACAACCTGGACTATACACTGAGCACGTCCATGGCGGGCGCGATCGCGCTCACGCTGGGCATCGGGTTGCAGAACATTCCCGAGGGACTGGCGGTGGCCATGCCGCTGCGACGTCAGGGCCGTTCCAAACGTCGCGCGTTCTTCTTCGGTCAGATCTCCGCCGCCGTCGAACCTGTCGCCGCCGTGATCGGCGCGCTCCTGGTGATGCAGTCCGTATGGATCCTGCCCTACGCCCTCGCCTTCGCCGCGGGCGCGATGATCTTTGTCGCTGTCGAGGAGCTGATACCGGAATCGCAATCTCACGGCAACACCGACCTCGCCACCATGTCCACCATCGTCGGATTCACCGTGATGATGTGCCTCGATGTCGGACTGGGCTGACACTCCGCCGAGTCCGACATCGCTACGTTCGCCCAGGCTTCCCAACCATCGCGAATGGCGGTGAGTCAACTCCCGACTTGCGCACTTCAGCAGGGGTTGAACACCCGTCCCAAAATCTGTCCCGGCAGGTAGCTTCAGTTCCGGAAGGCCGAACCTCAGAGGGCCGCGTTTAACTCCCTCAACGCTCCAACCCCTCGAGTGAGAACCACCTCGAATCCAAGATAAACACCGGGTTCGAGGTTCGGATTCGAATCGGAATGGCTGCCCGACATGGGTTCGAACCATGACTAAGCGAGTCAAAGTCGCTTGTGCTACCATTACACCATCGGGCAGTGCGGCAAACCGTCGAACGTGGGCCGGGCGGTTTTCGTCGTCAAGACACGAAAAAACCCGGCCGGGGTCGTGCTGCGCACACGGGAATTGACCCTCCCGCGTCGCACGGCGAAAACCTAGGCATGCCGTCCAAGACCGCGGACTCCCAACAAGTTAAATACAAGCGCATCATCCTCAAGCTCAGCGGCGAGGTGCTTCGCTCGCACGAGACGGGCGACCCGATCGATTGGAAGACGCTCGAGCGGATCTGCCGCCAGATTAAGGAGATTCACGAATTGGGGGTGGAGGTGGGCATCGTGATCGGCGGCGGAAACATCTTCCGCGGCATTTCCGGCACGTCGCGCGGCGTCGACCGCACGACGGGCGACTACATGGGCATGCTGGCCACCGTGATCAACGGCCTCGCCTTCATGGAGTGCCTGGAGAAAATGGGCGTCGTGACGCGCGTGCAGACGTCCATCCCGATGGAACAGGTCGCGGAGCCGTTCATCATGCGGCGTGCCGTGCGCCACCTCGAGAAACAACGCGTCGTGATCTTCGTCGCCGGCACCGGCAATCCCTATTTCTCGACCGACACCGCCGCCGCCCTGCGCGCGAGCGAGATCGGCGCCCAGGCGCTGATGAAGGCGACCAAGGTCGACGGGATCTACGACAAGGACCCGGCCAAGCACAAGGATGCGGTGAAGTATGAGCAACTCACCTACATCGACGCGCTCAAGCAGCGGCTCAATGTCCTCGATTCCACCGCGTTTTCCCTCTGTCTGGACAACAGCATTCCGATCATCGTCTTCAACCTGAACCAGGAAGGTGCGATCAAACGCGCCGTTCTCGGCGAGAAGGTCGGCACGCTCGTCTCCTGAGCCTCCTCACACACCGCACCGTTCTTCCCCACCCCGCCACGATCCGTCCGTCAACCGCAGTTCCCACTCATCCATGAACCTCCACCCGATCGTCAAAGACGCCGTCGCCCGCATGGACAACGCCGAGAAGCATACGCTCCATGAGTTCAGCGCGATCCACACCGGCAAGGCCTCACCCTCCATGGTCGAAGGCGTGATGGTCGAAGCCTACGGCAGCCACATGCGCCTGAAGGAATGCGCCGCCATCACCACGCCCGACGCACGCCTCATCCAGGTGCAGCCCTGGGACAAATCGCTGCTCAAGCCGATCGAGAAGGCGATCCAGCTCGCCAACATCGGCATCAATCCCGCCGTCGACGGAAGTGTCATCCGCCTTCCCATGCCGGACCTGAGCAAGGAACGACGCCAGGAACTGGTGAAGGTGATCCACCGCCTCGCCGAGGAGGGCCGCGTCTCCATCCGCAACGTCCGGCGCGACGCCGTGGAGCAGGTCAAGAAGGCCCAGAAGGACGGCAAGGTCTCCGAAGACGAGGCCAAGCGCCTGGAGAAGGACATCCAGGCGCAGACGGACAAGCACATCAAGGACATCGGCGACCACGTCGTGTCGAAGGAGAAGGAGCTGCTCGCCGTCTAGGTCGCAGGCAGGGCGGGGTCTCCGACCACGCCGTTCGCGAACGACGGCTCCTCCCCCACCGGACGACCCGAGCGATTCGCGGCGCGCTGGGAGCGCGCGCCCTGCCGACTCATCCTTCCATGCCCGCCTCCGCCCCACACTCGCTCAAGAAGCCGCCCCATCGCATCGTGGTGAAACTGGGCACCGGTGTGCTCACGTCGGGCATCGGAAAGCTCGACGAGGCGCGCATCGCCGGGGTCGCCGGCCAGATTTCGCGTCTCCGCGCGGCGGGTACGCAGGTGATCATCGTCTCCTCCGGCGCGATCGGCCTCGGGCTGGGCGCGCTGGGACTCGCCCGCCGCCCGAAGGAGACCCCGAGGAAGCAGGCCTGCGCCGCGGTCGGCCAGAGCCTGCTCATGCAGACGTGGCAGCGTGCGTTCGCGCCGCACGGTCTCACGGTCGCCCAAGTGTTGCTCACGCATGAGGATATCCGCTCCCGTGACCGCTACCTGAGTGTGAAGGCCTGCCTGGAGCAGATCCTCGACTACGGCGCCGTGCCCGTGATCAATGAGAACGACACCGTGAGTTCGGCGGAGATCCAGGAGATCCGCTTCGGAGACAACGACACGCTTTCGGCCTTGGTCGCCTCGCAGATGGAGGCGCAGTACCTGTTCATCATTTCCACCGCGCCCGGGCTCATCGACATGAAGGGCACGGGCAAGATCGTGCCCCTGGTCGACAAGATCACGCCGGAGATCGAGGCGATGGCCGGCGGCACGACCAGCGCCACCGCGGTCGGCGGCATGATCACGAAAATCACGGCCGCGCGACTCGCCACCCGTTCGGGCTGCGGCGTGTTCATCGCCAGCGGAGCCGAGACCGACATCCTGCAGCGGCTGCTCGCCGGCGATGGACCGGGAACGTTCTTCGTGCCGAGCGGCCTGCCGATGGCGGCACGCAAGCGCTGGCTCGCCTACTTCCAGCGCCCCACCGGCGCGGTCGCGGTCAATACCTGCGCCGTGCCCGTCCTGCGCGAGCAGGGGCGCAGTCTCCTCGCCATCGGCGTGACCGGCACGCTGGGCAGTTTTTCCGCCGGCGAGATCGTCGACATCCTGGGGCCGGATGGAAAGACCTTCGCGCGCGGCGTCGTCGGGTTCGACGATGCCCAGATCGGCCGCATCGCCGGCAAGACGAGCAACGAGATCAAGCAGCTCTTCCCCGGGCGCAAACATCTCGAAGTCGTCCATCGCGACGACCTTGTGCTGCTGCAGTAGCGCTCTGTTCGCGCGAGAATTTGCGCGTGTCGCTTCGGCTCCGGCTTCCGCGCTGCGGGCCGGAGAGGTTGAACCACAGAGGACACAGAGGGCACAGAGTTCGATCCGAGAATCAGAGTGCTCGACCGAACCCATGCAGCAGTCGAAGGTGGAGCGCGATGGGTCCGGTTCGCTACGCGACCTCGGAACCGAGCGCGCATCTCGCTTTCGCAGAATCCAGCCAGCCGCCCGATCGCCTGCGCCGTCGGCCTCGACAGGTTCTGACGCCTGTCGCCATGCCATGGCGCACGACGCGAAGCCGGGACGTCGGGTCGCGCCGCTCGAGGCTTTGGGATTGATTCCAAAAAGAGCAATTCGAGACAGAGATCATGGAGGATAGTGCCGAGGGCACAGAGCGTTGCCGAGGATTCCGCCGCTTCGGCTCATCAGCTCGTACCGGAACTGGGGAAGGCCCGATCTTGGTTCTGCAAAGACCGCTCTGTGAATCCATGATTGTCCTCTGCCTGCCAAGCCGAAGCCTCGGCGAGGCTGGTGCCCACTGTGACCGGATTCAATTGAGGAAATCAGGAATCCCATCCTCCTCTCACTCCGAACTCCGTGTCCTCTGTGCCCTCTGTGGTTCAACTCCGACCGCCTCGGGCGATCTTCCGACCGCGGGACGAATCTTTTCTTTGCCATCCCCGGGTGCGCTCCCGGAGAGTCGGCGGCGCCTTTCTCATGGATTTCGTCCTCAACGACCGCTCCTCGTCGCTTCCGAGCGGCATTCCACCGATCGACTTCCGCGCCGAGCTCAATGATGAGCAGTTCGCCGCCGTCACCGCCGCGCCCGGGCCCATGCTCGTGCTCGCCGGCGCGGGGTCGGGCAAGACGCGCACCCTCACCTACCGCGTGGCCTACCTGCTCAGCCAGGGGGTGCAGGCCCACGAGATCCTGTTGCTGACGTTCACCAACAAGGCGGCGAAGGAAATGCTGCGCCGCGTCGAGGACCTCACGGGCGTGAGCGCGGGGAAGTTCTGGGGCGGCACGTTCCACAGCATCGGCCATCGGCTGCTGCGCATCCACGGCGAGGCTGTCGGGCTTGAGAAGGGCTTCACCATCCTCGACGAGGAGGAGGCCGAGTCGCTCCTGCGCGATGCGGTCGACGCGATCGACAAGGGCTTTTTCAAGGACAAGACGCACCCCCGCGCCGGCGTGCTGCGCAACATGATCAGCCTGGCGCGCAACACCTGCAGTTCGTTTCACGAGACGCTCTACCGGTACTTCCCGCAGCACGGGGAGTTCACGGAGCGTGTGACGGCCTTCGCGGCCGCCTATGAGAAGGACAAGCGCAAGCACAACGTCGTCGATTACGACGACCTGCTCGTGCTCTGGGGCGACCTGCTGGAGAAGGCGCCGGAGGTGGCCGAGCACTATCGTCGCCGTTTTCGTCATACACTGGTCGACGAGTATCAGGACACCAACGTCGTGCAGGCTCGCATCGTCGACGCCATGGCGTGCGGCCACTGCATCATGGCCGTGGGCGACGACGCCCAGTGCATCTATTCGTGGCGTGGCGCGAACTTCGAGAACATCATGTCGTTCCCGAAGCGGCACCCGGACACGACGATCTACCGCATCGAGACGAACTACCGCAGCTCGCCGCAGATCCTCGAACTCGCGAACGCCGTGCTGCACCAGCAGCGCCTGACCGGCCGCGCCTTCGAGAAGGAGCTGCGGGCCGCGCGCCCCGGCCACCTCAAGCCCTACGTCGTGCCGGCCATGGACTCGCGCGAGCAGGCGACGTTTGTCGTCTCGCGCCTGCGCGGCCTGGTCGACGAGGGCCGCGACCTCAAGGACATCGCCATCCTCTACCGCGCCCACTTCCAGGCGCTCGACGTGCAGGTCGAGCTCTCGCGCGCGAACATCGACTACGTCATCACCAGCGGCGTGCGTTTCTTCGAGCAGGCGCACGTGAAGGACATCGTCGCGCACCTGCGCGTCGTCTTCAATCCGCAGGACGTGATGGCTTTCATGCGCCTGGCGGTGCTGCTCCCGAAGGTCGGCGACAAGGGTGCGCGCAAGCTCTACGACCTCGCGGCCGACCTTGCGAAGAAGACGCAGACGCCGTTCATCGACGCGCTGCTCGCCGCGCCGATCCTGGCCAAGGTGCCGAATGACGCGAAGGACGACTGGACTTCGCTCGCGCACACCCTGCGCGACATGCGCGAGGCCGCGCGCGGAGGCCAGCCCGACGAGGTCGTCACGCTCGGCGTCGAGGGCTGGTACGGCCTCTACATCAAGGGTGCGTTTGCCAACTACGTGCAGCGGCTCGACGACCTCAACGCGTTGATTGGCTTTGCCGCCAAGTACAACGATCTCGGCGAGCTCATCGCCCAGATCACCCTGCTCACCTCGGAGACCGCCGATCGCTCGGTGGAGGAGGATCGCCACTGCGTGCGCCTCACGACCGTGCACCAGGCGAAGGGGCTCGAATTCGACGTCGTCTTCGTCATCGGCCTGGCCGATGGGCAGTTCCCGTTGCGACGCGCGATCGAGGACGGCGACGTCGAGGAGGAGCGGCGCCTGTTCTACGTCTCCGTCACGCGCGCTCGCGACGAACTCTACCTCTGCCATCCCCGCGTGCAGTCGGGCAAGGGCGGTCCGGTCATGAGCTGCCCGCCCAGCCGCTTCCTGCAGGAGCTTCCGGAAAACCTCTACGAGACCGTGCGGCTGCGGCGCTCGTATGACTGGTGACTCGCGGCGAAGTCGTCAGCAATCAGCTTTCAGCGGTCAGCCTTTCGCGAAGCGATAGGCTATAAGCTATAAGCGGTAGGCTTTTGGCTCTGTTTGCTGATTCGGCCGAGCGGCAATCAACGATCGACCTTCACGGTTCAGCTTCTCGGCGCTCAGCATCCAGAGACTCTCATATACTTTGCTCGTCCAGACTCCACAGGCAGGGCGGGGCTCTCCGCACCCGCCGCGCGGAGCGTCGGCGTGCCTGGCGCGCCCGGTTCTGAGGCCACGCATGCGGCCGACAAGACCGGTCGCACAGCGAACCGGGCCAAGCGCACCCTACCTGCGGCGTCGAGCCTTGAAGTGCATGACAGCTTCTCAGCACTCCGGATTCAGCCCTCAGCCCTTCAGCCTTTCAGTCTTTCGCCTCCCAGTCCGCCTTTGACACGCGCCGGCCCCCGCCATCCATTGTCGGGATTGGCATGATCCGTCGCCGTCCACTCTCGTTTCTTGTTCTCCTCGCGTTTGCCGTGCTGGGCGGCGCGCCGGCTGCGCTGGCCGCTCCCGTCGAGATCGTGCGCGTGTGGACGGACTACCGCCTGGGCGAGGACTACGTGCGCCTGAGCGAAATCCTCTCCGGTCGCACGTTCACGGGGGGAACCACGGAGCACCGGACGCAGCCGGATTCCGGGGACGGGTTCTTCTTCACCGTCCGGGTCGACCGTGCGCGCGACTTCCGGATGCAGGACTACACGCTGCGGTTGTCCGTGATCCCTCCCGACGGTTCGGCCACGCGCACCTACACGTTCCCAGTCCCGGCTTCAAAAAAGCGCGGGCTGCGCTTTGAACTCGGGATCACCGGGAACGACTGGCCGCACGGGCAGGTGCAACCACTCGCCTGGCGCCTCGAGGTGATCGATGGATCCGGCGCGGTCGTGGCCGACGAGAAGAGTTTTCTCTGGGAAAAGCCCGCACCGTAGGCGTCCTGAGACGCATGCAGTCGGCTCCAGTGGAGCGCGACCGCGGGGCGCGCTTTTCGTCCCAAGCGCCCCTTTCGCTCGCGCACGAGCAACAACTCGCCCGGCCCCCGACGCCGCGGCTTCGGCGGGCCCTAAGGACGGTCGCCACGCCGCAGTTCAAGCCGGGAAAGCGGGCGGTCGTGCTGTAGGACACGCCGTGTCTCAAACGGCACTTGCGCCTTCTGCGCCTCTTTGCGGCCATGAGGCCCTTCGCTGCACCGTGCCTTCCGCGCCCACCATCGTTCACCTGAAGCATGCCCTGACCGGGCCCGCCCTCGCGGAGACGCTCGATGGCGGGCAATGTTTTCGCTGGAAGCTGGCCGACGATGGCGCCTGGGCCGGCGTGAGCGGCGGAGTCGCGGCGCGCCTGCGCGTGCGGTCGCCCTGCGCATTGGACACCAAACTGGACGCGGGCACGGCCGACGCCCTGCGCGAGCATCTCGCCGATGATGTCGACTGGCATGCGCTGGCCGACGCGCTGCCGCACCGCACCGATGCGCACCTCGCGACCTGCCTGGGCGCTTTCCCAGGGTTGCGGATCCTGCGTCAGCCGATCGGCGAAGCGCTGCTCGGCTTCCTCTGTTCGGCCACCAAGCAGATCGTCCAGATCAAGCAGATGGTCGCGCTCCTCGCCGCCCGCTTCGGCACGCCCCTGCACGCAATCCACCGGGCCTCGGATGAAACCTCGCCCGACCGCGGCGGCGGGGGAGTCGTCCACGCGCTGCCGACGTGGGCGCAGTTGGTCGACGTCCCGGAGGAGGCGCTGCGCGCGTGCCTGCTGGGTTTTCGGGCGCGGCATGTCGTGGCGGTCGCGCGATTCCTGGCGGAGCGGCCAGGCTGGCTGGAGGAAACGGCGACGCTGCCCTACGCCGCCGCGAAGGGACGGCTGCTCGAACTCCCCGGCGTGGGCGAGAAGATCGCCGATTGCGTGCTGCTCTTTGGCGCCGCCAAGCTCGAGGCGTTCCCAGTCGACGTATGGATCCTGCGCGTGCTGGAGCAGCGCTACGGACTGATCGGCTGGAGCCCTGCGCAGCTCGCGCAGTTCGGCCGTGCCCATTTCGGGCCGCTCGCCGGCCTCGCCCAGCAGTACTTGTTTGCCTGGGAGCGCCGCTGTGCGCGCGCCGCATCGTAGGCCGACGGGGTCGCGGCGGCCGTGCCTCCTGCACGCCGCACACGGCGTCCGCGATCGAACCCGCGACAGCGCGCGATCGCGGCTCGTCCGCCCCGCCGACACGCCGGCCCCTTTCGCCTCGATCGCCCCGCCCCGCCGTGTTCGCATCGCTCCCTGCCCGATGCCCGACTCGCCCCGCCTTAGCCGCGCTGACCAACTCGCGTTCCTGGATGATCTCGAGCCCGGTGCGCATTTCACCCAGCTGTTCGGCTGCCTGCCGGACACCAACTACTTCGCCAAAAATGCGGCGGGGCGCTTCGTCCTCGTGGATCCCGGCTTCGTGGCGATGCTCTCACGCACCAGCGCCGAGGAGGTGCTGGGCCGCACGGATTTCGATTTTTTCCCAAAGGAAGTGGCGGAGAAATACGTCACCGACGATCGCATCGTGATGAGCACGGGGGAACCGCTGCGCGACCTGATCGAGCCGGTGCCCGACGAGGATCTCACCTTCCACTGGTGGGTGGTCAACAAGGTGGCTCTGCGCAATCGTGCAGGAAAAATCGTCGGGCTCGCCGGCGTCACCTCGAAGCTCTCGGACCGCAACGCGCCGACCTGGCAGGGGCCGGGTTTGGTGAGTGTGCTGCAACTGATCGGTCGCGAATACCGCAGTCACCTCAGCGTGGCCGACATGGCCCGGAAGGCGGGGATGTCCGTGCGCTCGCTGGAACGGACGTTCGTGAAGAAGTTCCAGACCACGCCGCTGCGCTACCTCAACCGCGTGCGCGTGCAGGCGGCGCGCCACGCGCTCGTGCACACCGACAAGGACCTCTCCACCATCGCGGTGGAATGCGGCTTCTACGACCAGAGCCACATGACGACCCAGTTCAAGCGCACCTACGGCATGAGTCCGCGCCGCTACCGCCGCGAGCACGGGGCGGAGTAACCGGCGCGAGTTCGGCTCGGGATCCGCCGCCGCGGAGTTCAGATCGGGCGAAGAGGAAAAGCGCCCTCCCCGACGCCTACAGCGTCAACCTTCCGCGTTTCAGGTGTCGACCCCACCGCAAAAGGCCTGCTGTCGTTTTTTTCCAAAAATGTGTCGGTATTTTCAAAGACCCTGAAACCCGCCTTCGGCTAGACTCGTCGATCCCCGCAACCGACCGCGTTCTCCCCAGGCGCGGCCACCCTAGACTCGCACCATGCAACGCCGCTCGTTCCTCCGTTCCCTCGGCAGCGCCGCACTCGCCGCAGCCGCGGCTCCTCAATTCCTTCGCGCCGCCTCGCTGGCGGGCAACACGGCTCCCTCAAACCGCCTCACCGTCGGCTTCATCGGCCACGGCGGGATCAGCTGGGGCCACTTCCGCGACGTCGTGGCGGATCCCACGCTCGAACTGCGCTGGCTGTGCGACGTCGACACCACGCATCTCGAGACCGCCCTCTCGTATGCCCAGCGCGAATACGCGGCACGCGCCGGCACCTCGACCTACACGGGCTTTCGCACGACGGGCGACTTTCGCGAGGTGGTCGCTGACCCGGCGGTCGACGTCGTCTTCGTGCTCACGCCCGATCACTGGCACGCGCTGCCCACGATCATGGCGGCGCGCGCGGGCAAGGACGTGTTCTGCGAGAAGCCGCTGTCGCGCACGCTCGAGGAGGGCCGCGCGATGCTCGAGAGCGTCGAACGCGCGGGCATCGTGACCCAGGTGGGCAACTGGCAGCGCTCGAAACCGGAGTTCAAGCGCGTGATCCAGCTCGCGCGCAACGGAGCCCTCGGCCGGATCGATCGCGTGCGCGTCGGTCTTCCGCCCATTGGCGGCCCGCGCGAGGGTGTGACCGTTTCCGGGGCGGCCCAGCCCGTGCCGCCGGAGCTGGATTACGAGATGTGGCTCGGCCCGGCCCCTGCCCTCCCCTACGTGCAGGAACGCGTGCACTTCCACTGGCGCTGGCGCTACGAATTCGCCGGCGGCCAGCTGACGGACTGGATCAACCACCATTTCGACATCGCGCAGGTCGCGCTCGGCGTGAGCGATGAGGACCCGGTGCGCATCTCCGACGCGCACGCGCAGTTCCACACCAACTCCATCTACAACACCGCCACGCACTACACCTTCACCGCCCATTACGCAGGCGGACAGAAGATCGAGGTGTCGTCGGAGTTTCCCATGGGCCTGCGCATCGACGGCTCGGACGGCTGGGTCTACGCCAACCGCGGCAGCATCGAGCACAGTTCGCCCGCGCTGCGCGCCCTGCCGATGCCGTCGCAGGGCTTCTCGCTCGGTGAGGGCGGACATGATGCAAACTTCTTCGAGTGCGTGCGCACCCGCGCGATCAGCCGCGGGCCGTTCCGTCACGCCTACCATTCCGCCAACGCCGCTCATCTCGCCAACGCCGCCCTGCGTGCCGGCTACCGCGAGCTGAAGTGGGATCCCGCCAGGCACGAGGTGATCGGCGCTCCCGATGCGGAACGCTTCCTCACGGCCAACTACCGCGCCCCCTGGCATCTGCCGGCATGAACTCCGCCCCTCGCGCCATGTCCCGCTCCATCTCTCTCCTTCCCGCAACCTTCGTCACCGCGGCCGCCGTGTTCGCAGCCGCTCCCGTCTTCGCCCAGCCCGCACCGAACCGCGCGCTCCCGCCGGCGTCGGCCGAGCACGTCGCCCGTGTCGATGCCGCCCTGCCGGAGAAGGCGCGCGTCGCACCGAAACAGCCGCGGCTGATCCTCGTGACCGCGCGCACGGAGGGTTACTTCCACGACTCGATCCCGATCGGCCTGCACGCGTTTCGCCAGATGGGCGAACGCACGGGCGCGTTCCGCGTCGAGGCCGACCACGAGATGTCGGCCTTCACGGCGGAAAACCTCGCCCGCTTCGACGCCGTGCTCTTCCTGAGCACGACGCAGCTGGCCTTCGCCGACGAGTCCGCGCGCGCCGCGCTGCTCGGGTTCGTCCGCGGCGGCAAGGGCCTGATCGGCATCCACGCCGCATCCGACAATTTCCCGAAGTGGCCGGAGGGCCAGGGCCTGATCGGCGGCGTCTTCCACAGCCACCCGTGGCTCTGGAACCAGACCGCCGCAGTGAAGCTCGACGAGCCTGCGCATCCGCTGAACGAGGCGTTTGGTGGTCAGGGTTTTTGGATACGCGAGGAGATCTACCAGATCGTCGGCCCGTACGGCCGCGATCGCCAGCGCGTGTTGATGAGCATCGACACCACGCGCCCGGAGAACGAGCGCCCGGCTGACCAGATCGTCCGCACGGACGGTGACTTCCCCATCGGATGGCTCAAGACCGAGGGGAAGGGACGCGTTTTCTACAGCTCACTCGGTCACAACGAGGACGTCTATTGGACACCCGAGGTGCTCCAGCACTGGCTCGATGGCATCCAGTTCGCCCTCGGCGACCTGGCCGCGCCCTCGCTGCCGTCGTCGACGTTGTCCCCCGCGCCGGTCCCCGCGCTCGCCCCTGCCCTGCAGGAAACGCTGCTCGAGCGGGCCGCGGCCCGGGCCGACGCCGCCCAGGCATTCACGCTCGAAAATCTCGACGCCGTCGCGCACCACACGGATGACCGCGACCCCGCCGCGCTCCACCGCGTGAGCGCCGCCCTGCGGGAGTCGTCACCCGAGGCCCGCGCGGAGGCCCGCGCCGCCCTGGTGGCGCTCGCCGCGCGCAAGGACCTCACGCCCGCCGCCACGCAGGCGGTGATCGACTGGCTCGGTGACATCGGCGATGCGAAGGCGGTCTCTGTACTCACAACTTGGGCACGCCAGCCGGTCACGGCCGACCGGGCCATCCGTGCGCTCGCCCGGATCGGCGTCAAGCAGGCCGATGCAGCCCTGCTCGACCTCCTGAAGTCTGCGCCGTCGGCCCATCGTCCCGCAGTCGTCAGCGCGATTGCGCATCGCCGCATCGAGAAGGCGGCCAAGCCGCTCGCGGCGCAGCTGCGGGCCGCCGATCACGCCCAGGTCGCGCAGGCGCTCGACGCGCTCAGCCGGATCGGATCGAAGGACGCTGTCGGCGCGCTCACGCGCTTCAAGGCACCCGCGACTCTCATCGCCGACCACCACTGGGCGCTCATCCATGCGGCGAGCGTGCTGCACCAGGACGGCGACACGAGAGCCGCGATCACGCTGATGCGCGACCTTGCCGCTCGCGACGGGCTCACGCCCGCGCAGCGTGTCGCTGTAGCCATTTCCCGGGTACAGCTTGAGCCGGTCGCCGCGCTTCCCGCGACGCAGCCGCTCCTGGCCGACGCGTTTGTCGGCCCGCGTCTCGCGCAAGCATGGCTGCGCGCCGCCCTCCAGGCGCCCGACAGCGCCAGGCACCTCGACGCCTTGCGCGAGCATTTCAAGACTCTACCCGAGAGCATGCAGGTGACCGTGCTGGCGCTGGCCGCGCAGTTCGGTGAGGCGCAGCTCGCGCCCGTGGTGCGGGAGGCCGTGACCTCGCCAAGCGCCCCGGTGCGCCGCACCGCCTACAGCGCGCTGGCTGGTTGCGGCGACCTGACCGACGCCGCCGTGCTCATCCGTGCTCTGGACACGCCGGAGGAACGTCCGGGCGCCGTCGCGGCGCTGGAACACTACCAGGCTTCCGGTCTCGATTCGTTGCTGCGCACAGACGTGGCGACGGCTGCACCCGACGTGCGCGCCGCACTCCTCCTCGTCCTGGGCCATAGACTCGACCGCGAAGCCATGCCGCTGATGGTGGCGGCCGCGTCCGCGGAATCGCGCGGCCTGCGTACCGCCGGCTTCAGCGGCCTGGCTGCACTAGCGCGCGGCGAAGACCTGCCGCTCGTCCTTTCGCTGCGCCCGCAACTTCAGCCGGCCGATCGCCGCCACTGGCAGGAGGCCCTCCGTGCCGCCGTCCGCGGCCGAAACGATGTGCCGGAAACCGTCGCGCTGCTGCGCAAGGAGATCGAAACCTCGTCGCCGGCCGAGCGGCCGTCGTTCATCCACGCCATCGTCGGCTTCGAGACGCCGGAATCCACCGAGGCCGTTCGGCAGTTGCTCACGACCGACGACCTCGAGCGGCGCAAGGAGGTCATCCGTGTGCTCGCCGCCGCGCGCAACGATGTTTCCTATGAGTTGCTCATCACGATCGCCGAGGAGGATGCGGACTCCGCCACGCGTACGCTCGCGCTCCGTGGATTTCTGGATACGCTCGCGCTTCGCCAGGACCGGTGGAGCGAGACCATCCGCGCCTACGGACGCGCCGGCCGGGCCGCCCTCCGCCAGGAGGAGCGCGACGCGGTCATCGCCGCATTGACCCAGCACTACACCGGAGACGAGGCCGAAGCCATCATCGAGGAACTCAGGAAACTCTCCGGCACTCAGGAATCCTGAGCGCCGCCGGGCTGGTCGGACGCCGGCCCAGGTTGCAGGCGTGAGGGATCAGACCCGAAATCCAAAAAGCCGAAGATTTCATTTCTCACCGTCGGCGCCGCTCCGGCCGAACGCCTCCGCCGAGCCTCAATTCGCCAGAAACCATTTCAGCCTTATACTCAGTCCGTTTCGCTTTCAGAATTCAGCCCTCAGCCTTTCGACTCCATGCCGTCTCGTCGCGATTTTCTGCGCACATCCGCCCTCGTGGCCGGATCGTCCCTCTTCGCCGTGCCCAGCATCCTGCGCGGCCAGTCCCGCCCTGATTCGCCCTTCAGAAACCTCGTCTCCGGCCGTCGCGTCCGCGTGGTCGCCGTCGGGCTGGGCGGAAAGGGCTACAGCGACCTTCATGCGCTGACCGGCGAGGAGGTGGTGGGCCTGTGCGACGTCGACTTCGCGCGCGGCGGCGAGGCGTTCCGGGAGTTCCCGCGCGTTCCGCGCTATCGGGATTTCCGCCGGATGTTCGACGAACTGCACGACCAGTTCGATGCCGTCACCATCGCGGCGCCCGACCACATGCATTTCCCGATGGCGCTGATGGCCATCGAGCGCGGCAAGCACGTGTATCTTCAGAAACCGCTCACGCATACGATCGGCGAGGCTCGGGCGCTGAAGGTGGCTGCCGCCAAGGCCGGCGTGGTCACCCAGATGGGCAACCAGGGCCACGCCAACGAGGGCACCCGGCTCGTGCGCGAGTGGATCGAGGCCGGCGTGATCGGCAAACCCTCCGAGGTCACCGTGTGGACGAACCGTCCTGTCTGGCCGCAGAACATCCCGTGGCCGGACAACACCCACGCGCTCCCGCCGTCCACGCTTGACTGGAATCTCTGGCTCGGCGTCGCGCCCTACCGCGCGTTTCGTCCCAACCTCGTGCCGTTCAACTGGCGCGGCATGTGGGACTACGGCACCGGTGCGATGGGCGACATGGGCTGCCACCTGCTCGATGCGCCATTTTGGGCGTTGAACCTGCGTGGCGACATGAAGGTCACCGCGCTGGCCGTCGATGGCGGCACCGCGATCACCGGACCGGCCGGTGCGACGGTGCGGATCGAGTTTCCCGCGCGCGGCTCGCTGCCGCCCGTCGTGCTCACCTGGTATGAAGGCACGCACAAACCCGACCGCATCCCCGAACTTGCCGCCGACCAGGAGATGCCGCGCGGAGGCATGGTCATCCGGGGCGATGCCGGCGTGATCTATTCACCCACCGATTACTGCGAGTCGCCGCGTCTGCTGCCGGAGACACGCATGGCCGACTTCAAGCGGCCGCCGAAGGTTTATCCGCGCGTGCCGCGGAGCAACCCGCACCTCGAATGGATCGAGGCCATCAAGGGCGGGCCCGTTCCCGGTTCCAACTGGGTTGACCATGCAGCCGACCTCACGGAGCTCAATCTTCTGAGCAACCTCGCCCTGCGCCTCGGCAAGCCCATCGATTGGGACTACGCCGCTGGCCGCGCCGTCGGCCTGCCCGAGGCCGACCGCCTGATCCACAAATCCTACCGCATGTTCTGAGCTGCCATGGCCACCCACGCTTTCAGGTTCCTCCGTCTCGCCGTCGCCACCGTGCTGGGGTTGCTCGCCCTCGCACCCGCCTCGCAGGCCGCACGCAAGTCCTTCGACGACGGTGACATCAAACTCGGCCTGCAGTGCTGGACCTTCCGCAGCTACACGTTCCTCGAGACGCTCGACCATGCGAGCAATCTCGGGGTGAAATACCTGCAGATCTACGCCGGCCAGGCGATCGGCGGCGGACTCCCCGGCGTCATCGGTCCCGACCTTTCCGCCGAGGAACGCCGGACGATCCAGGGCTGGGTCAAGGCGCGCGGGCTCGAGATCGTCAGCCTGGGCGTGACCGGTGCGCCCGACGAGGCCGGCTGGAAAAAGCTCGTCGCCTTCGCGCGGGCCATGGGTATCCGCACGATCGCGACAGAGCCCGAGCAGGAGCTGCTTCCCGTCATCGCCCGCGTGGTCAAGGGCACCGGCATCCGGATCGCCCTTCACGACCATCCCGCGCCGTCGCGCTACGCCGACCCCGCGGTCGCGCTCGCCGCGGTGCAGCCCTATGGTGCCCAGTTCGGCCTGTGCGCCGACACCGGCCACTGGACGCGCGACGGCCGCGATCCGGTCGCCGCCCTCCGACTCGCCGAGGGTCGCCTCCTCGAACTGCACCTCAAGGACATCAGCGAGCCCGCCCATGTCGCCCACGACATGCCCTGGGGCACCGGCATCGGCAACGCCGCGGGGCAGATCGCCGAGCTGCGCCGGCAGAAGTTCAAGGGGTATGTATTCATCGAATACGAGCACAACACGCCCGCGCTCGAGGCCGACGTCGCCCGCTCCATCGCGTTTTTCCGCGCCGCCCTGCGCGCCTCGCCGGCCGACCTGATCGCCGGAAACGTCATGCCGTCCGGCTATACCAAGGACGTCCCGGCCCTCTGGCGCGACCGCCGGGCCAGTTCCGCGGGGCTCTGGCCCGCACCGAAGCCGCTGCTCAAGCCCGATCTCTCGAACGCCGAGTTTCCCGAGGGATCGTGGTCGTGGGACGGCGACGTGCTGGTGGCCCGCGGGGGCGGCGATCTCTGGACGAAGGAGAGCTATGGAGATTTCGCGCTCTCGCTCGAGTTCAAGGTCGCGGCGGGCGGAAACTCCGGCGTCTTTCTGCGCACGAGCGACACGGTAAACTGGCTGCACAACGCGATCGAGGTGCAGATCCTGCAGGGCGACGCCGAAAATCCCCGCCATGTCGTCGGTTCGCTCTTCGACGTCCTCGCCCCGGCGCGCCAGAAGCCGATCGAGCCCGGCAGCTGGCACCAGCTGGTGATCGTCGCCCAGGGCCCGAAGATTGTCGTCCACGTCGACGGTGAAAAGGTCGTCGATGCCGATCTCACCCAATGGACCACGCCCGGCATGAATCCCGACGAGACGCCGAACAAGTTCGAGAAGGCCTACCGCGACATGGCTCGCGAGGGCCGGATCGGACTGCAGTATCACGGCGACCCGGTCTCGTTCCGCAACATCCTGATCGAAAAACTGTGATGAGACGCGATCAGCCGTCAGCCTTCAGCTCTCAGCCAGAATTGCACCCGAGATCCACCTCCTTCCCCATCACGCCGACCTTCGTCCGCATGACCCTGTCAATCGCTGCACGCCGATCGCTGACCGCCGATCGCTGACAGCTCAATTCCCACCATGTCCGACAATCCTCGTTATCTCTCCGGCGAGACACTCGCCTTTCTCACCCTGCGAGTCTGGCTCGGTGTGCGCGCCTTCGGCACCGGCCTTGAAAAGTACACCGAGACGCTGCGCAAGCAGGTCCCGCTCATCGATCCGGCCACGGGCATGGAGGATCCGAGCGGAGCGATGCTCGAGGTGACGGAGAAGGTGTACGGCTTCTCCCACTACAAGGCCCTGCCCTCGGCGCTCGCCACCAAGCTCGCCAACGAGCCCCTGCTGCCGGACTGGCTGTTCTCGATCTTCTCCGCCTTCCTCGGGCCGGCGCTGCTCCTCCTCGGGCTTTCCACGCTCCTCGGCGTGGCGACGCGCACGAGCCTCTTCATCCAGGGCCTGCTCTACACCGCCCTCATGTACGGACTCCTGCTCATCGGGCAGGACAACGGCGTGGCCTGGCTCGGCACCCACGTGCTTCTGGTCGCGGGAGCACTCGTCCTCAGTGCCCACAACCGCTACGCGCTATGGAAGAAATGGTAACCCCGTCACAAGGCAGGTCCGGCGCTCCGGGGGCGCCCCAGTCCGGCGCCAACACCCCGCCCCGCCCGCGCCTCGGCACCGCGTCCGGCCCGCTGACGCGCCGCGACTTCGTGCGCACCGCCTTCGGC
>JAEWQP010000005.1 GCA_023399155.1 Verrucomicrobiota bacterium
GATATCGTCGGCTCAATCGTGACTACGAGCGAACGACTTCATCCAGCGAAGCTCATGTCTACATCGCCATGATCCGCCTGATGACCCGGCGCATCGCCGCAAAACGGGCTTTTTAGACACCCTCTTACTCTTTCTCTTTCTCCTCCTCCGCCTCGCACCCGCACCCGGCCCGGAGCACAAGCAAGAGCGAAACGGAGCCCGACCGCCCATTCGGGCGACCGGCCGGCGTCAAATCGCCACCCGCAATCCGTCCCATGCCAGTCGCACCGACTCCGGCAGCGCCGCCTCGATCGGACCGTGGTCGACCGCATGGGTGAGGTGGGTGAGATAGGTCATCGGGGCCCCGATATCGGCCGCGACCTCGACGGCCTCGGCGATCGACATGTGCGTCGGATGCGGCTCGGGGCGGAGGCCGTCGAGCACGACCACCTGGGACCCGGCTGCAAGGGCGCGGGCCTCGGGGCCGACCTCCTTGCAGTCGGTGTAGTACGTGAACTTCGAACCCGTGTCGCGCTCCTCGAAAACGAGTCCGAGCACGCGCATGTCGCCGTGCGGCAGGACCGTGGATGAGACCGTGCCGGTGCCCAGATCGAGCACCGCGGGCATATCCCGCAGGACGAAGGCCGGATAGCCGTTGACGACGGGTTTGGCCCCGATCGCGTAGGGGAAAACATGTTTCACGCGGTCGAGCCCCTGCGGCGTGGAATAGACCGGGATTCCGCTGAAGCCGCGCAGATCGCAGAACCGGCGCAAGTCGTCCATGCCCAGCACGTGGTCGGCATGGGCATGGGTGAGGAGGAAAATGTCGATCCGCGTGACCCGCTCGCGCAGGCACTGCTCGCGAAACTCCGGCGACGCATCCACCTGGATATGCACGTCGCCCATGCGCACATGAACGCTCGTTCGAGTACGCCGGTTCCGCGGATCCGTGGATCGGCAAATGGCGCAGTCGCAGGCGATCATGGGAACGCCCTGCGAAGTGCCTGTGCCCAGAAACACGATCTCCATGCCTCTGAGAATCGGCCCTCGGCCGCCATCCTGCCAAGTCGCAATTTCCGTGCGCCCCTACACGACCGTCTGCAGGCAAGCGGAGTTGCGTTGCCGCGCAGGACGCGACAGGCTCCACGGGCTCCTGCATGCAACTGCGCCCGGCCACAGCCGACGATTTTGCGGCGATCGTCCGCCTGCTTGAGGGCGTCTCGCTCGATGCGAGCGACCTCAATCCCGCGCAGACATCGGCGTTTCTGCTGCTGTGCGACGCGGACGAGATCCTCGCCTGTGGCGCGGTGGAGCGTTTCGACGACCGCAGCGGCCTGGTGCGTTCCCTCGCCGTGCGTCCCTCGCATCGCGGCCGGGGACTCGCCACGCGCATCATGCAATCGCTGGAAACCCATGCGCGCTACCGAGGCATCCGCCAACTCTTTCTCCTCACCCAGGGTGCGCCGGGCTTTTTCACGCGTCTGCATTTCGATCGCTGCGACCGTGCCCAGGCCCCGGAGCCGATGCGCCGCTCGCCGCAATTCACCGAGCTGTGCCCGAGCACCGCGGTGTGCATGTGCAAGGACATCCGGCCGATGCTTTAGTCGAGAGCCGAGGGTCGAGTGCTGCAAAGCTCGCAGCCCGGACACGAAGCGGCGATGCGCGCGGGCGCGACCCGTTGCCCAGCTCTCGCCTCGCTATCGACCGACGACGGCTGATAGCGTCCATGGGCTCTCATCCCTCGACGCTGGTCTCTCCACCCCACCGCGGCGCGGAGCGCCGCAGCGTCAGCTGTCCTCGGATTTCGCGGCGGCTTTCTTTGCCTTCATCCGCTCGTTGTTGTTGAGGATGCGCTTGCGCAGGCGGATGCTCTTGGGCGTGACCTCGACGAACTCGTCGGAGGCGACGTACTCGATCGCGCGCTCGAGCGAGAGTTTCGTCGCCGGGGTCAGCCCGGTGGCCACGCCTTCACCCTGCGAGCGGAAGTTCGTGAGCTTCTTCTCGCGCACGGCGTTGACCGGGATGTCCTCGTTGCGCGGGTTCTCCCCCACGATCATGCCCTCGTAGACCTGCTCGCCCGGGCTGACAAAGAGCTTGCCGCGCTCCTGCACCATCACGAGCGCGTAGGAGGTGGTCTCGCCCGGCTCGGTGGCGATGAGTGTACCGGTGAGCCGCGTCAACACCTCGCCCGCCCACGGCGCGTACTCCTTGAAGAGATGGCTCATCACGCCGCGGCCGCTGGTGGCGTTGACCACGTCGATCTCCAGGCCGATCAGGCCGCGCGTGGTGATGGTGGCCTCGATCATGGTGGTGACCTGGTGCTTCTCCATGTTCGTGATCTGGCCCTTGCGGTTGGCCAGCATCTGCATGACCGCACCCACGCACTCATCGGGCACTTCGATCCAGACCGTCTCATACGGTTCGTGGCGCTGCCCATCGACCAGCTTCTCGATGACGGTCGGGCGCGAGACGAGCACCTCGTAGCCTTCGCGGCGCATGGTCTCGACGAGCACCGCGATCTGCATGGCGCCGCGTGCCTTCAGGTTGAAAACGCCAGCCTTGTCGGAGTCCTCCACCTTGATCGAGACGTTGGTCTTGATCTCGCGCATGAGCCGCTCGCGCACCTGGCGGGAGGTCACATACTTGCCCTCCTGGCCGACGAGCGGGCCGTCGTTGACGCAGATCTGCATCTCCAGCGTCGGGGGGTCGATCTGCGTGAACGGCAGCGCATGGTCGTCCTCCTTTGCGGTGATGGTGTCGCCGATGTCGACATCCTCGAAACCGGAGATGCCGACGATATTGCCCGCCATCGCCGTGGCGGACTCATGGGTGCCGAGGCCGGAGTACTCGAAGACCTTCGTAATCTTGGCGCGGATACGCTTGCCGTCGGAGTTGCGGATGACCCAGACCGGCTCGCCCACGTTGGCGTTGCCGCCCAGGATCTTGCCCACGGCGATGCGGCCCACGTAGTCGCTCCAGTCGATGTTGGACACGAGCATGTGGAACGGCTCGTTCGGCTTGGCGAACGGGGGCGGCACGTGCTCGAGGATGGTCTCGAAGAGGGGTGTCATGTCCTTCCGCTCGTCCCCGAGCTTGGACATCATGTAGCCGTCGCGTCCGGAACCATACACGACGGGCGCGTCGAACTGCTCCTCGGTGGCGTTGAGCTCCATGAGCAGTTCGAGCACCTTGTCATACATCTTCGCCGGCTCGGCGTTCTCGCGGTCGATCTTGTTGATGACGATCACGACCTTCAGGCCGTGCTGCAGGGCCTTGCGCAGCACGAAACGGGTCTGGGCCTGCGGGCCGTCGTAGGCGTCGACGAGCAGGAGCACGCCGTCGACCATGCGCAGCGCACGCTCCACCTCGCCGCCGAAGTCGGCGTGTCCGGGAGTGTCGACGATGTTGATCGTCTTGTCGCGCCAGTGGACCGAGGTGTTCTTCGCCTTGATCGTGATGCCCTTCTCCTTCTCGAGGTCCATGGAGTCCATGGCGCGTTCCTCGATGTGCTGATTGGCACGATAGACGCCGCCCTCCTTCATGAGTTTGTCGACGAGCGTGGTCTTGCCGTGGTCGACGTGGGCGATGATGGCGATGTTGCGGATATTTCGGTTCATGGACGTGCGGGCGCAGGGGCCAGCCTCTGGAAAAAGGGGCTGAACGTGCGGTCCGCCGAGTTCCAAGGCAAGCGGGATTCCGGCGGGCGGGCAATGGGCGAGGCGCTGCGCCCGATGCGCGCGGCCAGCCGACAGTGGCGGAGCCGGCCCGCTGAGTTGAGCCAAGTCGCACGGCATCAACGCGCGGCAACGTCGGGGGCTCGACCCCGGGGGGAGCGACGTCGACGGAGGCAGAGACGGCGGCCGGGAGTCGGAAGCGACGCGAGAAGACGCCGGGAACCGGTTCTGGTTTTCCAGAGCCGCTGTCGTCAGGGCTCCCCCGCCCCAGTCGAAGGACCTCGCGAAGTCTCGGCTGTCCGCACGCGCTTGCTCGCAGCCGCTTCCGTGATCATGCGGCCGACCACGCTGAACTCGTCGGAAACAATGATGTGCCCGACGCCGGGATAGATCCGTTCCGTGAGGGCTGCACCCCGCGCGCGAAGCAAAGCCGAACTCTCCAGCACGCGGGCGACCGGGATGTGACCATCGGCGTCGCCGCAGGCGAGAAAGACCGGGGTCCCGGCGAGGTCGCGATCGTGCGGCCGGGGCGCGCCGGGTTCGCCGATCACGCCGCCGCTGAGCGCAAAGACACCGCCCAGCCGGATGCCGGCGCGCAAGGCCCATTCCAGTGCCAGGCACGCGCCCTGGGAAAAGCCGCCCACGAGGATCCGTTCGGCCGGCACACCCGCCGTGGTGATGCGCGCCACTTCGCGCGACACCACAGCCAGCGCAGAGGTCAACCAGGGCTCGTTGAGCGCCACGGGCTCGAGAAAGCGCTGCGGGTACCAGGAGTTGTCGGCCGCCGCGGGCGCCAGAAAGCACACTTTGTCCGATGGCAAGAGGCGGGCCATCTCGAGGGTGCGACCCGCCTCGCCCCCGCGTCCGTGCAACAGCACGACAGCGACTCGTGCCGTCGCCAGAGGTTCGCCTGCCTGAAATACGGGTGCTCCCGCGTGGGGACCCTTTGTATCCGTCGGGATCATGCGCGGAAAAGGCACGCGACTTTGCGCGCCGTCAAGACGGGCATCGTGCGAAAGCCGCGAGCCCGGGCGAGCGGCGAGAGGCGAGAGGCGCCTAACGATCACCCGTCGGGCGGCGGCTCCCGACCTCATCTGCTGCCGCGGCCACTGCGCGGCAACATCTGCTGCCGCGGCCACTGCACGGCAGCATGCGCGGCGGACGGGAGTTCGGCCCTTGTTGCTCCAGGGGGCCTATCAGCGAGGTTTGAGAACGCGCCGTGGTGCACAAAAGATAACGACGAGAAGAAAGGCCGTGGCCGTTCCGGGATGATCCTTGGTTTCCTTCGTTCCCTCCTGTGAAACGGTCTTCTCTGTGACCTCTGTGTCTCCTCGGTGGCCTCTGTGACCGGATCGGGATCGTGATGAGAGCGGGCGCGGACGCTTGCGAACCGAGAAGATGCTCCCGCGCCAGGACGCCAAGGCGCCACGGAACGGAGGTAACGGGCTCTCGTGCTCGATGTTCGTCGCTCGTCTCCGCAGCGCGGGCACGCGCCGAAGCGCCGAGATTCCAGGCGATAAGCTGTAAGCTTCAGGCGGTAAGCACGAAGGTCCCGGCGCGGGCGGAGATGACTCGCGCCAGGACGCCAAGGCGCCAAGGAACGGACCGAGGACCAGGACACGATGTGCTCGAAGCTCCTGTATCCGACCTTCTCCTCGCTTACCTCCGTTTCCTTCTGTGAAACGGTCTTCTCTATGACCCCTGTGTCTCCTCCGTGTCCTCTGTGACTTGATCGATCTGTTTCACGGGAGGTTCTCCGGACGAACTCGCGGTGCACGCACGCCGCTCAGCGCTCTCGGAGATCGCGCTTCACGGCGTGGCGCGGCGCCTGCGGCTGTCGCGGGTGGCGAGCCGGGGCTCATCGAGTGCGGCGCCGGGGCACCGCACTGCAGAACGAGCGCGGTGCCATGCGCCACGCGTACAAAATAAAACCCCGCGGAGCCTTGCGGCCCCGCGGGGTAATATCGGGAGTGGGAGTTCGCCACGCTCTCTTTCCCTGTCGCCGACATTGGGCGCTCCACCTCGCGGTGGGCTGCCGGCTCCCCGACGCCATTCCCTGCGGCAAGCAGAGGTATCGGTCTCATAGCAGGACCGTCCCGCCCCTTTCGGCGCGGAATTTATCGGGTGAGGCCTCTTAGCCTGGTTCGGCCGCCATCTGCCGATGACAGCTCGCCGGACATGGTAGTGACACGCCTGCGAATCAGGTGCGATCGCGTCACCACCGTTTTTCGCAAGGGCAGCCACCGATGGTCTCGGTGCGTTGACCTCGCGCGACGGGTCTGACCTCTTACCCCTCAGGTTACCTTGATATCGCAGTTGGGTGGATCGGTTTTTCGTCCGCCCCAATCAGGAGGTTTTGCGAACTTTGCCACATTCGCCCACTCCCCGAACACGCCTGCCGCTTTCGCGCTCCGCTTTGCAGCGGAAGCCTTTTGGCGAGGTGGTCTCGCCCGGCCTGCGCGTCCGTGCTGGCTCACAGTAGTAACCCGGACCCCTCTGGGCCACTGTGTCAGTCCGTCGGGTCGAAACTCCCGTCGGACCTGACTCGGCTCGGTCGCGGTTTCTGATTTCGCGCCTCGCCGCACAGTTCCATATTCGCATTTCTTGGCGGGTGCGACCCCGCCCAGAGGAACTGGTGAAAGCTGCCTTTCCGACCTCGCGGCCGGCAGGGGACCAGTGGACCAGCTCCACCGTCCGTTCCCCGGTTGCCCGGGCGTATCCCTGGGGCGTCACCAACGGTTTTTTCATTCCGCCGGGCGTGTCCCAGTTCTTTCAAAGAACGGGATCATGAAACGCCAGCGGCCGCTCGGAATCAAGGTTTTCTTCCTCACAAGTTACTCACCATCAAGTGGATGTTGATAACTTGTGAATAAGGTTATCCACCGGTTGTTCACCGGTGGCGGAGTCGCGGGGCGAGCGTCGGTTGCGGGCGGACGCGGCGCCGAGGGGCGGGAGTCGCGCGGAGAAACAGAAGGCACGAGCGGGTCGAGAAACGCGTGTGGAGCGTCGAGCGCCAGAGCGGCGGCTCGGCCGGAGGCCTCGCCCGACCTGCATCCGGTATTCGAATACCACCGAGCCCGGCATGAAGCCCATGCAACACTCCGGGCGATGAGGCTGCGCGGAAAGCGCCCGTCCCGCTCTCGTCTCCCGGTGCGCGGCGCGCGGCGCGCCGCCGGCTCAGGCCCAGCCGCTCAGCACGAGCTTGCCGATCGAGCGGCCGGACTCCAGCCGCGCGTGGGCCGCGCGCAGGTTGGCCGCGTTGATCGGCGACAGGGTGTCCGTGAGCGTCGTGCGCAACCGGCCCCCGGCCAGCAGACCGGCCACCGTATCCAGAAGTTCATGCTGCGCCTGCATGTCGGCCGTGCCATACATCGCCCGGGTGAACATGAACTCCCAGGCGAAGGACGCGCTCTTGCTCTTGAGCACGTCCACATCGACCGGATCCTGGTTCTCAACGATCGACACGATCTTGCCCTGCGGGCGGATCAGTTCGGCCATCGTGGCCCAGTATCGGTCGGTGTCGGCGAAGTTCGCGATGTAGTCGACCTCGGGGATTCCGATCTCCGCCAGCTGCGGCGGAAGCGGACGCGCGTGGTCCACGACGTGATCCGCACCCATCTTGCTGCACCATGCGCGCGTCTCCGGACGCGATGCCGTCGCGATGACGCGCAGGCCCACGAGCTTGGCGAGTTGGATGCCGATGGAGCCCACGCCGCCCGCGCCGCCGATGATCAGGATCGAGCGTCCGCCAAAGGCACCCGAATCATCGATGCCCAGCCGGTCAAACAAGGCCTCCCAGGCGGTGATCGCCGTGAGTGGGAGCGCCGCCGCCTCGGCAAACGACAGGTTGGCCGGTTTGTTTCCGACGATGCGTTCATCGACGCAATGATACTCGCTGTTCGCACCCGGTCGCGTGATCGAGCCCGCGTAATAGACTTCGTCGCCCGGACGGAAGAGCGACACCTGCGAGCCGATCGCCTTGACCACGCCGGCGACGTCCCAGCCGAGCACGCGCGGCTCCGCCTCCTCCTGCCCCAGCTTCGAGCGCCGCACTTTCGTATCCACCGGGTTGACCGAAATCGCCTCCACATGCACGAGCAAGTCACGCGGACCTGGCACCGGTTTCAGGAGGTCCACGTCGAGCAGCGACTGTGGGTCGTCGATCGGCAGATAACGTTTGAGGGCGACAGCTTTCATCTCGAAGTGCTCCACACTCATTCCCGCGGAACAGTGTGCAATACCCAATCGTGCGCTAACGGAACTCCGCCGCAAGCGCTGCAGGAAACTGGATTTTTTGGAGGGTAATGAGGGCAAGTGCTCATGCCCGCTCCGACGCGGGCCCGCCGCACACGCTCCGGGCGGTCCACCCGGCATCCGAAATCGGGCTGAGGGTTCGCGCGCGTCGACCCAGGTGGGCACGCGTGACGACGCCCGGCGGGCGGCAACAGACGATGATTGCTCGTGCGCCCTGCATTTCTGGAGGCGATCCGCATCGAGGTGGGCCATTCGGGCTGCCCGGGCACGTCCGTCGCAGCACGTTCCCGGAATCTCCGCCCATCCCCCAAGCTGAACCACGCGTCGCTCGTCGCTCGACGCCGTGCCCGAACTTTCCGTTAGATGGAGCCAAAATGGTTCTCGACCTCGCATGGCTGCTCGGCGTTCTCACGCTCGCGCTCCTCAGTCCCGGCCCCGATTTTCTGCTCGTGGTCAAGAACAGCATGGGAGGCTCGCGCTCCCGCGCGCTCGGCACCGTGGCGGGGATCGCGACCGGATTGGCGCTGCAGACGACGTTGGTCTCGCTCGGATTTGCGGCGTTGTCGCCGCAGCACGTGCGCACGGTTCAACTCGTCGGCGTGGCACTGCTCGGCTGGATCGGCTTGCGCGCGCTCCTCGCGCGCGGCGATTCAAGCGGCGCCGGCAGCGTCGCAACACCGCCGCCAGCGCGTTCCGCCGCCGGGAACGGCTACCTCGAAGGATTCCTCTGCAACGCCACGAACCCCAAGGCCTTCGTCTTCTTCGTAGGTCTCTTCGCGCAAGTGCTCGGTCCCGAGCGACCCGCTGCGTGGCGCGTGATCCTTCCGATCGTCGTCGTGATCCACGGCCTGATTTGCTGGACGCTGATCGTGCTGGCACTCCAGTCGCCCCTGGTCGCACGACGCCTCGGTCGCGCCCAGCACTGGCTCCCTCGCGTCTTTGGCGGCGCGCTCGTCGTCGTCGCCGCCGTCGTTCTTGTCGAAGCACTGCGGTGAGAACGCGTCGCGCGCGCGGACCCTCGCAGACTCCGCCCTCGCACCGAGCCCCAGACCGGCGCGGCACCGTTCACGCCCGCATGCGGTGTCTTTCGTTCAGCGCTTCTTGTCTCGGACGGATCACACACAGCCCGGCCATGGGCGAGGACTGCACGCCGTGTGTCGTGCGCCTCGTTGGGGCCAACACGCACCCGGTGCGCGAAGTCACTCGTCATCGTTCGCTTCGTGTCCCACCATCGCGCCGTGGCCAAGGTCTATTTCTACTATTCCGCCATGAACGCCGGCAAATCCACGGTGCTTCTCCAGGCGGCGCACAATTATCAGGAACGCGGCATGCGGGCGCTCAAGTTCATCCCCGCGATCGACACGCGTGCGGGAGTGGGCCGCATCCGGTCGCGGATCGGGCTCGAGGCCGAAGCGATAGCGCTGAACGAGTCCGACGATCTCTTCATGCGCGTGCGCGCCGAGCACCTGGCCGACACGGTGTCCTGCGTGCTCATCGACGAGGCGCAGTTCCTCACCCCGGACCAGGTCGCCCAGGTGACCGACATCGCGGATTCACTCGACATTCCCGTGCTGTGCTACGGCCTGCGCACGGATTTCCAGGGGAAGCTCTTTCCCGGCAGCGCGGGCCTGCTTGGTCAGGCCGACGATCTCGTGGAGTTGAAAACCATCTGCCACTGCGGCCGCAAGGCCACGATGAACCTTCGTCTGGCTCCCGATGGGCGCACCGTGCATGAGGGTGCCCAGGTCGAGATCGGTGGCGATGAGCGCTACGTGGCCGTCTGTCGGCGGCATTACAAGAAGGCCTTTCGCGCGTAACGCGAAGAGGCCTTCCAAGGCGGGAGGCCAGGGGCGAGGGGCGAGAGGCGTCTGAAGCGCCAGAGCCGTGTACCCCGATTCTTGCTACACGGCCGCACGCCATTTCGGACGGTGGTAAACGTGCGGCCACGGAACCGGGCGCGCCGATCCGGTGGTTTCGCGCTCGCGGCGGTTTCGGAGAATCCGCCCTACCGCAGCGACCGCGCGTCGCGAAGGTTCATCACCGCCTCCCGCCTCCCGGCACCGCCCCCTAGCCTCTCGCCTCTAGCCTCTAGCCCGTGGAGCTTGGCTTTTGAGCGGCCGATCAAAAGCCAAGCTCCACCGCATGCTTGTCCAACCACGCCTCGGCCTCGCGCCATCGCGGGCAGGCGTGCGCGACGTGCCGCCAGAAGCGTATCGAATGGTTCATTTCGCGGCGATGCATGAGTTCGTGGATGATGAGATAGTCGCGCACCCCCGCCGGCACCTGCACCAACCGCCAGTTCAGCGAAATCACACCGCTGCTTGAGCACGATCCCCAGCGCGACGCCTGGTTGCGCACCGATACGCGGCTGATCGTCACGCCCAGCGCGGCCGCGAGTTCCCGGGTGCGCGCAGGCAGTTCCAGGCGCGCAAGGTTCAGAAGCCGGGCCTCCACGGGACGGCGCAGGTTCATGGCCCGGTCGGCCACATAGACGCGCTGATCACCGAACGTGACAACCGGGCGTCCGCGATCGCCGAGCATGCCCAGTGCAACGAGTTCCCCGCGAAAATAGAGCGGCATGCCCGGGCGCCATTCGCGTGCATGGCCGCTTGTGCCCTCGCGCTTGACACGCTGCCCGTCGATCCAGCCGCGACTCCGTTCCACGAACGCGAGTGCCTCGCGTTGCGAACCGCCGCGCGGAATGGTCACGACCAACTCCCCCTCGCGGTTGAGACGCAGCGTGTAGTTGCGCGCCCGCGCATGGCGTTTGAACACGACGACCTGGCCCTCGAAGGACCAGACATCGGGTGTGCGCGCGGTGCGCCGCAGCGTGGGAAGGTACGCAGGCATCGTGAAGCGTTCGATCACGATGCGCGTTTCATGCCATGCACGCAAGCGACCCGACGCACCATGAAACGGGAAGCACGAGAGATGTGCCGTGTGCCGGATTACGGAAGAACGCACGAACGATCCTGATCGCTGAATGCCGAGCGTCGAACACCTCAGGCACACTCACAGAAGAAGCGAAAAGAATTGGAGCCGTGACCGCATTCGAGTGATCCTCGGTTACCTTCGTTACCTTCTGAGAAACGACCTTACTCTGTGATCTCTGTGTATCCTCCGTGCCCTCTGTGACCGGATCGGGATCGTGGCGGAAGCGTACGCGGACGAACCGGGAAGACAGATCTCGCGCCAAGACGCCAAGGCGCCAAGGAACGGACCAACGATCAGGACACGAACTGGTTGAAGCTT
>JAEWQP010000006.1 GCA_023399155.1 Verrucomicrobiota bacterium
GGTCCGTAGCGCCCCGCCCGCAGCGGTCGTGCCGCCCTCACCCAAGCCGCTGGGCGCCCCGTCCGTGCCCCCGCGTATCGCACCGGCAGGCGCACCCCCGGCGACGCCCACCGCGACCGGTGCCACGCCTGCGGCCCCGGCCCCGGTCCAGAGCGGCGAGGCTAAGGTCATCCAGATCAAACCGCCGATCGTCGTGCGCGATTTCGCCACGATGCTCGGGCTCAAGCCGTTCAAGCTCATCTCCGAGCTGATGGAGATGGGCATCTTCGCGGCGCTCAATCAGAGCATCGATGAGAACGTCGCCGGGCAGGTCGCGGTGAAGCATGGCTTCCTCCTCGACATCAAGCACCGCGGCGACACCCAGCCCGCGAAGAAGGAGGAAAAGGCGCCCGCGCCGAAGGTCGACGAGAGCAAGTTTCTCGAGCCGCGTCCACCCGTGGTCACGATCATGGGCCACGTCGACCACGGCAAGACCTCCCTTCTCGACAAGATTCGCTCGGCCAATGTGGTCGCCGGCGAGGCCGGAGGCATCACCCAGCACATCGGCGCCTACCAGGTCACGGTCAACAACCGGAAGATCACGTTTCTGGATACGCCCGGCCACGCCGCGTTCACGAAGATGCGCGCGCGCGGTGCGAATGTGACGGACGTCGCGATCCTCGTGGTCGCGGCCGACGACGGTTTCATGCCGCAGACCGACGAGGCGCTGCAGCACATCCGCTCCGCCGAGGTGACGCCGATCGTGGCGATCAACAAGATCGACACCAAGGGCGCCAACATCGACCGCGTGAAGAAGCAGATGCAGGACCGCGGTCTCATGCCGGAAGACTGGGGTGGTGAGACCATCACGTGCCCGATCTCCGCCCTGAAGGGCGAGGGCATCGAGCACCTCCTCGAGATGATCCTCCTTCAGGCCGACGTGCTCGAGCTCAAGGCCAACCCGAAGGCCCCGGCTCAGGGCGTGGTCATCGAGGCCGAGATCGAGGTGGGCCGCGGCCCGACCGCGACGGTTCTGGTCGAATCCGGCACGCTGCGCACGGGCGACTCCGTCGTCTGCGGCCAGTTTTACGCGAAGGTTCGCGCGATGTTCGACGACCAGGGCAAACCGGTGAAGGAGGCTCCGCCTTCCTCCGCCGTGCGCGTCATGGGCTGGTCCGGCACGCCCGAATGCGGTGGTGTCGTCGCCGCCGTCAAGAACGAGCGCGAGGCCAAGCGCGTCGCCGAGGAGGCCGAGTTTGAGATCAGGAAACAGGGTGGAATCTCCGCCCCGACTCCGAAAGCCTCGCTCGAGAACCTCTTCGCCGCCATCGCCGACCAGAAACGCCGCGTCCTTCGCCTGGTTATCAAGGCCGACGTGTTTGGCTCGGTCGAGGCGGTCATCGCCGCCCTTGGCACGATCAAGAGCGACAAGGTCCAGCTCGAGGTCGTCGCGTCCGACGTGGGACAGATTTCCAAGAACGACGTGCTCATGGCCAGCGCGGCCAAGGCCGCGATCGTGGGCTTCAATGTCCGCAACGAGAACGGCGTGGATGCCGTCGCCAAGCACCACGGCGTCACGGTCAACCACTACGACATCATCTACGAGCTCGTGGACAAGGTGCGCGACGCGATGGCCGACCTGCTCGAGCCCGAGACGCGCGAGGTGAAGCTCGGCAGCGCCGAGGTTCGCGCCGTGTTCCCGGTTTCGAAGGGCTTTGTGGCGGGCTGTCTCGTCACCGAGGGTCGCGTCCAGACCCAGGCCAACGCACGCCTGCGCCGCGGAAACCGGATCGAGGTCGAGAGCAAGATCGTCGGCCTGCGCCGCGTGAAGGACGAGGTCAAGGAGGTCCGCGCCGGCACCGAGTGCGGTATCCACCTCGAGGAGTACGAGTCCTATCAGCCCGGCGATATCATCGAGTGCTACGAAGTCCAGAAGCTGCGTCCGACCCTCTGATCAGGCCTGGCGGCAGCGCGCGGGCCTGCGTGCCCGGCCGTGCGGCGATCATCGCGCCGCGCGGCTGAGGAGCGCGTCGCCTTCGCGCCACGCCCCACGAAGTCATCCACCGTTCAACCCGGTTCTGCCATGGGAAACCGCAATCTCCGCGTCAACGAGCTCCTCAAGCGCGAGGTCAGCCAGTACATTCACCGCACGCTCGGCAGCGAGGTCGTGACCGTGACCGTGACGGATGTGCAGTCCTCGAGCGACTTCAAGACCGCCACGGTTTTCTTCTCCATGGTCGGCGACAGCACGGCCACGGGCGCGATGGAGCACCGGCTCAACGAGTTTGCCCAGGAGATCAACCAGGAGCTGCGCCGCACGATCACGCTGCGCAACATCCCGCGCATTCGCTTCAAGTACGATGCCTCGATGGAGCGCGGCTCACGCATCCTGCAGATCCTCGACCAGATCGACGAGGAACAGAAACGCCGGCCGCAGTCGTGAGACTGCCGCAGAGAAGGGGAGCACAGAGGACACCGAGGATGCACAGAGACCACAGAGTCAGTTTTCGCGGGTTCGCCCACTGCCCGTTTCTTCGTGCGTCAAAACACCGGCAGTCCTGGTCCGCCGGTCGCGAAGTGAGACTCTGCTGAGTTTTCTTCGACCTCCGTGTCCCTCCCGACTCCGGTCCTTCCATGAATCACTTCCCGTCGCTCCGTCCCGAATTTGAGCCGCTTCTCGCCTCGATCGCCCCCGGCGATCGCATCGCCGTGATCGGCCATGCGCGGCCCGACGGGGACTGCATCGGCTCGCAGGTCGCTCTCTGCCGCGTGCTGCGCGCGCGAGGTGTGCAGGCCGTCTGCGTCAACGCCGACCCGGTGCCGCGCCGCCTGGCCTTCATCGTGGCTGATACGCCCTTTCAGCTCGGGAGCGAGTTTCTGCCCGAGGGGAAACGTCCCGACGGCTGGCGCGCGATCTTCGTCGACTGCGCCGACCACGCCCGCCCGGGCAAGCGGCTCGCCTCGGCGTTTCCACGGCCGCTCGGCTGCGTGGACCATCATCTTTCCAACGGCAGCTACGCGGAGCACAACATCGTCGACAGCGCGGCGGCCGCGACCGCGGAGATCCTCGCGGGACTGTTCCTTGATCTCTCGGTCCCGATCGACGCCGTCAGTGCGCAGGGCCTCTACGCGGGCATCGCGACGGACACCGGTCAGTTCAGTTTCCCGTCGACCACGCACCGCGTATTCGAACTCACAGGCCAGCTGATCGAGTGCGGTGCCAATCCCGCGGTGGCTTCGAACCATCTCTACGCGCAGGAATCGTTCGCGAAACTCGAGTTGCTCGGACGTTTTCTCGCCTCGCTCCGGCTCGAATGCGGCGGGCGTGCGTGCGTGGGCGTGCTGCGGCGGTCCGACTTCGCCGAGACTGGCGCGCTCAGCGAGGACACCGAGGGGCTCGTCGACTATGCGCGCTCGATCGAGGGCGTCGACATCGGTGCGCTCGTGGAGGAGCGTCCCGAGGGTGCCAAGGCCTCCCTTCGCGCGAAGGACCCGGTCATGCGCGTGGACCAGATCGCGGCCACTTTCGGCGGAGGTGGCCACGCCTGCGCCGCCGGCCTCAATGTCGGCGACCCCGTCGACCTCTTGCGCACCCAGCTCATCGCCGCCATCGACGCGCACCTCGGCCGACTCGACGCCGCGCGACGCTGATCACTTTCCCAGGGATCGCAGAAGGAGCGGAGAAAACTCGAACGCAGCAGACGACCATCCGCCCGGCGACCTCGCTCTCCCTTCGACCTTCCCTGCAAACGTCCTGTCCCCCGAACCCCGTCCTTCCTTCCCATGCCTGAACTGAACGAACTCGAGGGCGTGCTGCTCATCGACAAACCGTCCGGGATGACGTCGCACGACGTCGTGGACCGCCTGCGCCGCGTGCTGCGCATGAAGCGTATCGGCCATGCCGGTACCCTCGATCCGATGGCCACCGGCCTCCTGATCATGCTCGTGGGAAAGGCGACCAAGCTCTCGCAGTTTCTCATGAGCCTGGACAAGGAGTATGAGGGCACCATCACCCTCGGGACCACCACCACCACGCACGACGCCGAGGGCGAGACTGTCACCACGCGTCCGGTACCGGTGCTGACGGAGGCCCAGGTGAACGAGGTGATGGCGACCTTCATCGGCGACCAGTACCAGACTCCACCGATGTTCTCGGCGAAGAAGCAGGACGGCGTGCCGCTCTACAAGCTCGCCCGGAAGGGCAAGGAAGTGGAGCGCGAGCCGCGCTTCATCCGGATCTCCAGCTTCGAGCTCACGCGTTTCGCGCCACCGAGCTTTGATGTCCGGCTGCGCTGCAGCAAGGGCACCTACGTGCGCACCATCGCCCACGATCTCGGCGAAAAGCTGGGCTGCGGCGCGCACCTTTCCGCCCTCAGGCGCACGGCGACGGACCGGTTCAACATCTCCCAGGCGGTGCCCCTGGCAGAACTGGAAACGATGGACCTGGCGGCGATCCGCCAGCGGCTGCTTTCCTCCTATGAGGCGGCGCCGGGGCACGTGCTGTAGGCGGGCCATGGCTGCGGTGCACCCCGAATCGACCACAGGGTGGGGCCCTCGGGCCGGCCGCGGCTCACCGGGACGGGCGGCCCGATCCACGAACTGCATGAGCACGGGCTGAAAGCATGCCTGCCTCGTCCCGCATCTTTCGCGATCTCGCCGCGATCCGCCTGCCGGATCAGCCCTGCCACGTGGCGGTCGGGATGTTCGACGGGGTTCATCGCGGGCATCAGGCGGTGATCGAGGCGGCGGTGCATGGCGCGCGGCGGGCCGGCGGCCTGGCCGGTGTATTCACCTTTTGGCCACACCCGAGCCGGCTCTTCCAGCCCGAGGACCCGGTGCGGATGATCTTCACCGCCGCCGAGCGCGCCGACCTCTTGCTGCGTCTCGGCGTCGATTTCATCATCGAGCAGCCGTTCACCCGGGAGTTTGCCTCGATCGAGGCGGACCAGCTCGTGCCGCACTTCAAGCGGGCTCTCCCGCGCCTGGCCGCGCTGTATGTCGGCGAGAACTGGCGCTTCGGCCGCGGCCGGGCCGGTGATGTCGCGGTCCTCGTCGACCTGGCGCGGCGCGAGAGCGTGGATGTCGTCAGCGCGGCGCGGCTGCGCTTCAATGGAGAGGCGATCAGCAGCACGCGCATCCGGCGGCTGATCGAAACGGGCGACGTCGGAGCTGCAGCGGAGCTCCTCGGGCATGCGTATGTCGCGCGGGGCGCGGTCGTGCCCGGCAGGCAACTTGGGCGCACGATCGATTTTCCCACGCTCAATCTCGACTGGCGGCCCGACCTCAAGCCCGCCCGCGGTGTGTACGCGGTCCGGATGCTCGGAAGCGGCGGGGGGACGCGCCATCCCGGTGTGGCGAACTACGGTGTGCGGCCCACGGTCGATGGTGCGGGCGACGCCGTGCTCGAGGTGCACGTGATCGGCCCGTGTCTGTTCACCACGGGTGACACCGTGCAGGTGGAATTCGTGCGGCACCTCCGCCCGGAGCGCCGCTTCAATTCCATCGACGAACTGCGCGAGCAGATCGCGCGGGACCGCGAGGCGGCGCGGAGCATCCTGGCTTGAACCACGAAGGGCACGGCGACGGAGGAGAGTTGCCGCAAAGAGGCGCAGAAGGCGCAAGAACTCGAATCATCCCTTCCTGCGCCTTCGGCGCCTCTTTGCGGCCATCCTGCCATTCTTCGTGTCCTCTGTCCTCAGCGTTCTTGCCCGTTGGCAAGCAGCGCGATGTGGTGCAAACCATGATCTCCCATGGCCACTCCGCGTGAACGCCTCGATCAGCTTCTCGTCGCCCGCGGGCTTGCCGAATCGCGGGCGCAGGCGCAGGCGCTGATCCTGGCGGGCCGCGTATGGGTCGCCGGCGAGCGGTCGGACAAGCCCGGACGTGCTTTGCCGGTGGATACACCGATCGTCCTCGAGGCGCCGCCGCGATTTGTCGGTCGCGGTGGTGAAAAGCTCCTCGCGGCCATCGCGCATTTCCAGATCCCGTTCCAGGATTGCACCGTGCTCGATGTCGGCGCCTCCACCGGGGGGTTCACTGATTGCGCGCTCCAGCACGGCGCGCGCAGCGTGACGTGCATCGACGTGGGGCGCGCCCAGCTGCACGGAAAGCTGCGCGCCGATCCTCGGGTGACAAACATCGAGCAGCTGAACGCGCGGCACCTCACGGCCGGCGACCTGCCGCTTGCCGCCTACGACCGTGTCGTCATGGACCTTTCCTTCATCTCGCTGCGAAGCGTGTTGCCCGCGGTCTGGCCGGTGCTCGCCTCCGGCGGCGTGCTCGTGGCACTGGTGAAACCACAGTTTGAGGCCGGCCGCGAGGAGGCGACCAAGGGCCGCGGCGTGATTCGCGACGAGGCCGTGCGGCAGCGGGCCCTGACGGAGGTGCGAGATTTTGCCCGGAAGGAGCTGCCTGGTTGTCGCGAACGTGGCGTGATCGACTCGCCGATCGCCGGCGCGGACGGCAATCGCGAGTTTCTGCTCGTGCTGGACAAAGCCTGAGATGCACCGCGGGGGACGCTGACGGGCCCAAGCACTTGACCTCGCGGGTTTGCCTGGAGCGGATGGCACCGAAGCGTGGGGTCCGACCTACGACCGTGAAGACGGCCTGATGGGGAACCAGGAAGCTGATTCTGGGAGTGGTCCCTGAAGATGGAGTTGGCCACCGAGATCACCTCGTTGGTTCGAATTCGCCGGCGCCTTGGTGATTGAGCGCGCGGGCCGCCGCGCTAGCCTCACGCTACGTTCGCCACCCACACCGCCATGCCTGCCATCCGCCGTCTCGTCTTCGTCGTCAACGAAAGCAAACCGGGAGCGGCGGCGCTTGCCAGCGCGCTTGTCGCGATCTGCAGGGGCAGCGGGGTGCACGCGGACATCCTCTCCGCGTTTCCCGTCGTGCGCGGTACGTTCGACGGATTCGACGCCTGCTGTGTGATCGGAGGTGACGGCACTCTGCTGGGCGTCGTCCAGGAGGCGGCGCGGGCGCAGGTTCCCGTGATCGGGGTCAACCGCGGCAGCCTGGGGTTTCTCACGACGTTTGCGTCGTCTGAATTCGAGGCGCGGTTTCGCGCAATCCTCGGCGGAAGTTTCCGCGTCGACCGCCGTGCGCTGCTGGAGTGCTCCACGGACGATGACGTCGGGCTCGCGCTCAACGACGTGCTGGTCAAGCACGAGGCACCGTCGACCATCGCGCACATTGCGGTGCATGCGGATGGCGAGATGGTGACCGATTATTTTTGTGACGGCCTTATCTTCTCCACGCCCACGGGGTCGACCGCCTACAACCTCTCCGCCGGGGGGCCGATCATCCACCCCGCGACACCGGCGATTGCCGTGACGCCAATCTGTCCGCACGCGCTGAGCAACCGCACGGTGATCTTTCCCGATGCCGTGCGCCTGCGCATCGAGAACTGCAGCCGCACCAGCTGCCTGCGCATCGCGCTCGACGGGCACAGCAATCAGACCGTGTGCGCTGCCGGCCCCGTGGAGATCAGGCTTGCCGACACGCGGCTCCTTCTGGCGGTGCCGGAGGACTATCAGCATTTCAACGTCGTTCGCACGAAACTGAAGTGGAGCGGCGACATCCGGGAGCGCCCGCAACGCTTTTGATCGCGGGCTCCGGCCCGGCCGCCGGAGATCCTTCCGAGCTGCCGCCGGATGCTGTTGACTGTAACGCCATGCATCCGCGCCAGGCGGCCGAGGTGGCGCACCTGTTCGGAGGAAAAAGGTGGCGGCAGTTGCCCGACCCGGATCGGCGCACATCGTGATCGAGAGCCCCGCCGGCCCTCGTCCCTTCTGGCGCGGTGGGCGGGGCGCCCCCGCCCGTCCACTCGATGCATCCGACCGTACGAACAGCCGTGGCGACCGTGGCCGGACTCTTCCTGGCGTTCGGCCTCATTGCGGCCATCGAGGTCGTCGGCCATGCGCTCTATCCCCCGCCGGGCCTGAATGCACCCGAACCGGTCCCGCCTCCGCCATCCCTCGACGGGGTGCCCCTGGGGGCCCTGGTGTTTGTTCTCGCGGCCTGGACGATCGCGACCTTTGCGGGTGGCTTCGTCGCGGCCAAGATCGACGGCGTGCGCCCGCGTCTTCTGGCCGGAATTGTCGGCGTGGTGGTGCTGGCCGCGAGCGTCGCGAACCTTGCGGTGATGGCGCATCCGCCCTGGTTCAGTGCTGCGGCCCTGATCGGGATCCCGGTCGCCGCGTGGCTGGCGGGACGCGCCGCGGCGCCTATGATGGAGCCGTAGGATCGCACACCGCGAGAGGCGGATGCGCGACAGCGTGGAGCGTGGCGTGGCTATCGGCGGCCGCCCGCGGCCGCGGCCACGGGCAGAACGCCACGTCGGCTCCGGTCGGGCACCTGAGACGTCGATCGGGGCGGGAGCCGATTCGATGCTGGTCGATCCGGTGGGCACAACAGCGATCGCGTCGGGCGATTTTTGCCGTAAAATCGTCCCGATCCGGACCGCGTCCGACGATTCCTGCGCAAGAGACTCGCCGCCCTGCCGAAATACTCCTAGGCGAAACAGTTCCCGATACCCCGTCATGCCCCTCGCACCTGACATACCGCTTCTCGACGACGCGCGTTCTGCGGCCGATCGGATGCCGCTGGGTGCGCTGATGCGCGAAATCAACATGCGCGCGCGTCCAGGCTGGGCACTGCGGATGCTGATGGGCGCGCTCGACAAGAAGCGGCAGGCGCTGGGGCTGGGTTGGTCGCGCCCGTGGAACAAGAGCGGGATGAACATCTTCTGCGCGCACCGGTTTCGGCCGGCCGAGGATGGCGCCGTGCTGGACGGGCCGATGCAGGCGATCCGCGAGTTCGCCCCCGAGCCGCTGCTGTCGCTCGCGTTCATTGATGAACTCTTCGCCGACCCCGCCCTCATGGCGTTCGCCTTCTATCACAACCGCGAGTCGGGTGGAGCGCAGTACGAGGGCCTGACGATCTCGTTCGGCCGGCACGTTCCCGAGGACCGCACCAAGCGCGACCGTCTCGACCTCATCCTGGAGGACCGGCGCGTGAACGGCCGCGTGGACGGATGTGTCGACCTGGTGCGCATCATGGTGTGTCCATGGTCCACCTACGGCGTCGATCGCGACCACCAGCGCTACGAGCAGTGCGACCTCTCCGACGAGGAGCGCCGTTGTTTTCAACGCGTATACACCGGTGCTGTCGCAAACTACGAGGGCTGGAGGAGCGACGAGTCACGGCAGTGGACGCACTGGTCGGCGGCATTCATCGACTATTTCGGGCCCCGCACGTTCGTGCCCGAGGGCACCTCGTTTCGTTGAAACCTCCCGCGCCGGGTGCCCTGTGCATCGCCGCGAAGGCGTGCCGGACGGCACCTGCGTCGCCGAAGTGGTGATACCGCTGGACGAAATGTCCTTCGTGGGCAAGCTGTGCACTGCGATCGCGGATGAACTCCCAAGCCCCGCCGACCAGAGTCCGCGCCGTCGTTGTCGCTGACGCCGGGTGGACGCGGCGCCTTGTCACACAGGTGCTCGGGCGCGACGGAGGGTTCGACGTCGTGGATGCCGCCGCGGAGGGCGGAAGCGACGCCGCTTCGTTGGTGACGTCCGCGCCCGATCTGGTGCTCATCGACGTCGAGTGGCTGGAGCGCGAGGGGATGTCCGTCGTGCGGGAGATCCGGCGGGTCCGGGCCGGGCTGCCAGTGTTCGTCCTGTCCCCGGCATCGGAGCGGTCGGCGCGAACGACGCTCGACGCGCTGGCGGCGGGCGCGACCGATCACGTGACCCTGCCGCCAGTGACGCTTCCACAGCCCGAGGCGGCTGAGCGCCTCGCGGTTGACATGATTCCGCGGATACGCGCGCACATGCGCCCGGAGGCCCGCCCTGCGGTGGAGCCTGCGCCGGTCGCAACGGCACGGGCGTTTCCGCGGCCTGTGCGCCGGGCCTCGGTGAGGTTTGTCTGCATCGCCGCGTCCACCGGGGGCCCGCACGCACTGGCGGAGCTTTTTGCAGGCTTTGTGCAGCCGCTTCCGGTGCCGGTCGCGATCGTCCAGCACATGCCACCGACGTTCACTGCGATGCTCGCAGACCGCCTGAATGCGAGCACGGGTGCGGCCCGGTGCCGGGAGGCGTGCGCCGGCGATGCTTTCGTGCCGGGCGTCGCGTTGCTGGCCCCCGGTGGTCGTCACCTGGGGGTGGCCCGGGCGCCCGATGGGCACCTCGTGGCGCGGCTCAACGAGGGTCCGCCGGTGAATGCGTGCCGACCTGCCGCCGACGTGCTGTTTGCCGAGGCGGCCGAAGTCGTCGGAGCGGGCGTGCTGGGCGTGGTCATGACCGGGATGGGTCACGACGGGCGCCGTGGTGCCGAGCTTATCCGCGAAGCGGGTGGGCAGGTGATCGTCCAGGATGAGGCGAGTTCCGTGGTGTGGGGCATGCCGGGCACCGTGGTGCGAGCCGGCCTGGCCGACGCGGTCCTGCCGCTGAGCCGGCTTGCTGCGGACATTTCGCGTCGGGTCGTGGCCCGCCCGGGGGCGTGAACACCGGTGGCGTTTCGGGATGGCGCATTTTTCGGCGTGCCGAATGTGTCGCAGCGGCTAGGGTGGGGACCGTGACCGGCGCGACGTGGATCACCCTCTTTCGGATCCTGCTCATCCCGGTGTTCGTCACCTTCGCGATCTACTATGCCGAGGGTGCGGCCGAGGGACATCGCGAGGAATGGCTGCGCTACGCCGCCATCAGCGCGTTTGTCGTGGCGGCGGTGAGCGACCTCGTCGACGGCTGGGTTGCGCGCCACTTCCGACAGGAGAGTCGCCTGGGCCGCATCCTGGATCCGGCGGCGGACAAGCTCCTCGTCGTCGCGGCGGTGTTGACTCTGGCGCTCAGTTCATGGCCGGCGCGCCTGCCGCTTTGGTTCGTGGTGGTGCTCATCTCGCGGGAAACCATCCTCGCGATCGGCACCTACGTGGTGGAGCATGTTGCCGGGCGGGTCGAGATCGAGCCGCACTGGTCCGGGAAGGTGGCCACGTTTCTTCAGATCTGCACGATCGGTGCCTCGATGCTCAACCTTCGCGGGATGATCGTCGGGCTGGCACTGGTGGCCGCGGTCTTCACCGTGTTTTCCGCGGTGCTCTATGTGGCCGAGGGCATTCGCCAGGGGCGAGCTCCGGTGTCTCCCGCGCGCGATCCGCGGGACTGAGCGTGGACGCCGTCGCGTCCCCGGAGTTGATTCCGGTGGACGGTCGGCTTTCCTTTCGGGAGCTTCCTCTCCTCTCCATGGCCGTTTCTCCTTCGCTCGCAGCGTCCGCAGGGTTTGCCGTCCTCGTGTTCGACGAGTCACACCTGCTTGGTGTCGTGCATGATGCGGCGGGCGGGTTCACGCCGGCAGTGGTTGGGTCGGGTGACGCGGCTGAGGCGGCGACGCGATTCGTCGGCGATTCCGTCCGGCTCGTGCGCATCATGGACCTGGTGACGGAAGCCGGCCCGCTCGCGGTGCATTTCGTCCTGCTGGGTGAGGACCGCCGCACCGCGATGCCGGGCGTGGAGTGGTGGAGCGTGCGTGAACTCAGGTGCCTGGCCGAGAGCGAGCCGCAGCGGGTCTCACCCCTGCTCGCCGCGTTGCTTCCGGCGATCCGGCCGCATCTCATCCGCGTGCCGTACCTCAACTTCTCGGAAAACGAGTACGTTTTCCGCTTCCGCACCGAGGACCAGCGCAACCTCGCGGTCTACACCTGCGACGAGCGCGCCCGGGCGCTCTACCAGAGCGACCTCTGCGCCGCGATCAAGGCGGCGCGCCGGCAGAAGGAGCGCACCGCGGAGGCGCCCGCCGTGCTCGATTTCGGGTCGGTGCGCTACGTCCTGCCCAGCCATTTCGGGTTCTGCCTGGGCGTGCAGAACGCGATCGAGCGCGCCTACGAGGCCATCGCGGAGAACCCCGGGCGGCGCGTGTTCATGATCAGCGAGCTGATCCACAACCCGTTTGTGAACGAGGACCTCCGCGCCCGCGGGCTCACCTACCTGCAGACCGACCGGGGCGTGCGTATCAAGAATCCGGACACGAATCGCGACTGGTGGGACGAACTCTCCCAGGGCGACATCGTCCTCACCCCGGCATTTGGAGCCACGGACGAGGACAAGGTCAGCCTGATCGAGCGCGGCATCCCGATCAACCGTTACGACGCCACCTGCATGCTGGTGGAAAAGGTCTGGAAGGCGGCGCGCCGCTACGCGCAGGCCGGCTTCACCGTCGTGATTCACGGCAAGAGCGAGCACGAGGAAACCAAGGCCACCTTTTCCAACTCGGCCAAGTACGGGCCGAGCATCATCATCCGGGACCTGCGCGAAGCCGAGGTGCTCGGCGCGGTCATCCTCGCCGAGGGGCGCGAGGAGAAGGAGCGGCTGTTCGCGCCGTTCGCCGGCAAACACTCGGATGGCTTCGACGTCGAGCGCGACCTGCAGCGCCTGGCCGTGGTGAACCAGACGACGCTCCTGCGCAACGAGACGGTCGGAATCATCGACCTGCTGGAAAGCGTCATGGTGCGCAAGTACGGCCCGGCCGATGCCGGCAGCCACATCCACAACAAGAGCCGCGGCGACACGCTGTGTTACGCCACGCAGGTCAATCAGGACGCATTGCAGCGCGCCCTCGAGATCGAAGTCGACGCGGCGATCGTCATTGGTGGCAGGAACAGCTCAAACACCTTCCAGCTTTTCCGTCTGTGCGAGTCACGCTACGGCGCGCGCGCCCACTACATCCAGTCCGAGCGCAACATTCTCTCGCTGCACGCGATCGAGCACTACCTGTTCCCCTACAAGCCCGGCACCCCCGGCGCCGGAGAGACCCGTGTCCGGCCGTTCCTTGGACCGAAGGAGGGGCCGTGCACGGTTTTGATCACCGGCGGCGCCTCCTGCCCCGACGGGGTGATCCAGCAGGTGATCGCACGCGTCAACGGCCTCATGCCCCCCGGTTCAGTGCGACCGCTGGACGAGGTGATCGCCCAGGTCGAGGACGCTGAGGCCTGAGGCGGCACGGCCTGGCCGGCGCGGCATGGTGCGTCCGGAGCGCGTGCTTCCGTGCGTGGACGGTATCGCGCCGGCTCAGCCGATCCGCGGGGCGCGCGGTGGGAGATCACCCGGCGCATTCCAGTTGGCGAATGCCTCGGTGGCGGATTCAGGAACGTTGTACCAGGCGAGGTGCCCTGATGCGACGCCCGCGCGCACGAATCCCTGCAGCGAGTGGTCGCCATCGGTGACGAGACGGCGTGCGGCCTCGGCGGCGAGCACCTTCGGGTAGACCGCGGCCAGGGGCTCGATCCCCCGCACTGTTCGCGGCACCACGCCGACGCCCGGCCTTGCCGCGGCGAGGACTGGAGCGAGCACATCCGCCGTCATGGCGCCGAGGTCGACGGCGAGCACGAGAAGCATCTCGCCTTCCATGGCCTCGAGCAGCGCCGACAGTCCGCCGAGCGGGCCGTGGGTGCCCATGTCATGAATACACCGTGCCGCCGCGAGCGGACCCAGCGCCTGGTCGGCGCGGCACGATACGAGGACCTCTGCGGGTCCGAGGGTGGTGACCAGCGCCAGCTGGCGCTGGAGAAGCGTGCCGTGCAGGGGATCCGGGAGCAGGGCCTTGTCCCGTCCCATGCGACGGGAGTGGCCTCCCGCGACGATTGCGGCGCTCAACCTCATGACCGGGCGTCGCCCAGGGGATTGGGCATCCGGGGATCGAAGGCAGTGTCTGGATCGTTGTCCGGGATATCCGGTTGTCGGAGTCGCTCCGTGTCTACGTGACTCCGTGGCCAATGCGGGTCTTCTCCTGACCTGCGGTCTGGGTCCGTCCTGGGAGGTGGCGCTGCTGGTTTGCCACGGAGACACGGGGGCACGGAGCAAGCGGCCGGGCGCCGGCCGCGAAGCGATCGTGCGGCGTATCCAGTGATCCACGTCTCCTGCGCGGGCCGCTCGGCGGACGTGTTGGGCCTGATCTGCACGAGTGAGGCGCGAGGCGGGCGCGGACGGCTGCGCTCAGTCACCCGGCACCGCTCCCATCGCGGGGAGCGCAGCCGCGGCGAGGGCCGGGGCGCGGTCAGCCGGACCACAGCGGCGCGGCCGGCCGATGATCACGTCGCGCAGGCCGGGCCCGACATGGGCGCTGACCAGATCGGCGTGACGAAACCACGGGCACACGAGCTCGAGCAGCCGCGTGTCCGTGCGCACGAGGTCCACGCGCGTCACGTCCCACGGCCGGTGCGAGATATGGAAGCAACGATCCATGCCGCGCCGCCGCGTGTAGGCGGTGTAGCGTTCGACCAGAAAGGCATCGAGCGAACCCGTTTCACACGGGGCCGCCTCTTCGGGCGCGGGAAGGGGCACCGTGATGCCCAGGGCTGCTTCCTGGCCTGGCTCGCTGACGCGAATTTGCGAAAGTCCACCGGCCGGGAGATCGACGCGCTGGATCGAGGCGAGCCGGAAGGGCAGGCCATAGGTGAGCGGACCCAGCCGCAGGCTCAGTGGGTTGTTGATCCATTCCGTGAGGAAGTAGACGCCTGCACCGGCCGGGCCGCGCACATAGGTGCGCACATTGAGGAAGTCGTGCCGGGAGATCGGGCCCAGCAGGGCGCGTCCGAGTCGCGGCGGAACCACCTGTCCGGGACGCAGGCGCTCGAGCGAGAAACTCACGAGGCTCACGAACGCGTGGCCGTCGACCAACTCGAGGGGATGGGGGACGTGGCGGGCCAGTTCGGCCGCCGGGACGGCGAAATGAACGAACACCACGCGCCGCCAATCGGCCACGAGGAAGGGCCCGACATCCGCCGCGACGGAAGGTCGGAAGCTCGCGGGAGCATTCGCGGAGTGAGCTGGGGAGTGCATCGGGAAAGTGTTGGGGAGCGCGGCTGGGACGACGTGTGCGAAAGGCGGCACTCAGTTGCGTCCTGCCTTGAGGAGCGAGAGGACCTGATCGCCGAGCTTGAGAAACCGCGTGAGCACCGTCTGGGGCCAGCGGCTGACCTGGGTGTACCAGGCCATGGAGGTTTCCATGAAATCGCTCAGTTCCTGGATCCGCATGCGCGTGAACTCGTCGAGGCCTTCGTCGCGCGTGGCCGAGAGCGTCGCCTTGAGCATCTCGCGCGTGGGGTCGATCTCGCGGCGTTTGCGCTCGTCGATGATGATCCGGAACATCTCCCAGACATCGCGCAGCGATTCGAAATGGTCGCGTTTGTCGCCCATCACGTGCACGAGCCGCACGATGCCCCAACCCTGGAGCTCGCGAAGGCTGGTGCTGACGTTGGACCGCGCCACCCCAAGCAGTTCGGTGATCGTGTCGGCGGGAACCGGGTCGGGCGACAGGTAGAGCAGCGCATGCACCTGGGCGACCGTGCGGTTGATGCCCCAGCGCGATCCCATCTCTCCCCAATGTAGGATAAACCGCTGCTGGATCGGCGTGAGCGCATTCATTCAGGAATTTCTGTCGTGACAGAAATCACGCACGCGTGTCAACGCCCGTTTTCGGGGATGCGCAGCCCGCTCAGCGCACCCGTGACAGCTTGGATGGATGCAGCGACCCACTGCCCCGGCCCATCCATCACATCGGTTCGATCAAGACCTCGGTGTGGACCGAGGCGGCGATGAAGCACTTCGCATGCGCTTCGTGGTGCATCGCATCGAGATCGGCGGCCGTCGGAAGTCGCGGGGCGACGAACTCGACGCGGGGGCGGAGGATCACACGCGTCATCGCCATGCGACCATTGTCGTTCGTGCCCAGCGTGCCTTCCGCCTCGTCCTCGTAGGCCTCGACGACGAAGCCACGTTTGGCGGCGATAGCCAGGAACCAGAGCATGTGGCAACTCGACAACGACGCCACGAACGCTTCCTCGGGGTCCACACCGGCGGGATCCGAGAGCGGGAGTGGCACGACGTGCGGCGAGGACGAGGCGGGCACCTCGGCTCCACCGTCAAAGCGCCAGATATGGGCGCGCGAGTAGCGGTTGTCGGTGAAGGCCGCACCGTTGCGCGACCAGCGGATCTCGGCCGTGTAGTGACCCATGGGCATGGCAGGTCGAGGCTGGCGCGCGACTGGACCGGGGCAACAGCGGAACTCACGCGGGCGCCCTGGCCGAGCCGATTCGTGCGAAACCCACCTGGTTCACCCGCGGCAGGCAAGGCGCCCGCCGAGTCGCGGCTCACCGCAGCCCATTCCCGGTGCTAGCTCCTGCGTCCTTTCGTCAGTGTCGGGCGTGAACCCGACAATGGCGTGTCTTAAACCCTCTGATAGCCCCTGAAGGGCGGAGCCCGCTCCGCCGCGGCTGCGAAACGGTGGGCGCTTGGCTGAGACGATCGCGCCGGGCAGGAGCCCAGTCCTCCACTTTCAGGGGCTGGTCCTGGTCTTGAACCAGATGACGGGCTTGAAACGCGCCCTAAATCTCGGTCTCGCCCGTGAAGACAACGACAGCCGGGCCGGTCAGCGTGACAGCATCGATCGCATCGCCGCGCTTTTCGAAATCCACCGTGAGGATGTCGCCACCCGCGACTTGAATCCGAACCGGAAGGGACGCGCCGTGCACCAGATGCGCGAGAATACCCACCGCGGTCACGCCCGTGCCACAGGCGAGAGTTTCATCCTCCACGCCGCGCTCATAGGTCCGCACCAGCACCGGCGCGTTGGCGCGGATCTGGGCGAAGTTGGCGTTGGCACCCTTGGGGCCCCACGCGGGGTGGAAGCGCAGTTCCGAGCCTTCGGGACGGATATCCACCGCGGCCACGTCCTCGACGAACTTCACGGCGTGCGGCACCCCGGTGTTGACGTGGTGCACCGTTGCGGATCCGGACTTGAGCGAAAGTATCTCGCCGAGGCGAAGGTCCTTCGGGGTGGTCATCGCGATCGTGATCTGGCCGTCGCGTACCAGCGCGGTCATCCCCCCCGCGTCCGTCACGAAGCGCAGGCGATCCGGCGTGCCGACGCCGTGGGCGAGGGCAAATGCCGTGAAACAGCGCGCGCCATTGCCGCACATCTCGGCGCGCGAACCGTCGGCGTTGAAGTAGACCATCCGCGCGTCGGAGTTCTTCGGATCCTCCGGCTGCTGCAGGAGCAGGACGCCGTCGGCGCCGACGCCGAAACGCCGGTGGCAGAGCGCGGCGATTTGTTCGGTCGAGAGCGAGATCGCGCCGGAACGATTGTCGATCATGACGAAATCGTTTCCGGCGCCGTGCATCTTGGTGAATGGGATTCGCATGGGAATCAGAAGCTGGGAAGGTGAGAAGGTGGCGTGCGCGTGGTGCCGCCGCGTCAGATGACCCAGTCGAGCTCGTGCGGCACGCCGAGCAGGCCGTCGGCCTGGCCTTTTTTGCGGTGCCGCTGGCGAAGGTCGCGCACCACGGACATCGCCTCGCCCTGGTAGTAGACGATGCTGTGCGCGGGGACCGTCTTCATCATCCACACATTCGAGCCGATGATTGAGTGGGCGCCGATCACCGTATCGCCTCCGAGGATCGTGGCTCCCGGGTAGATCGTGACGTGGTCTTCGATGTCGGGGTGACGTTTCACGCCCTTCACCGGGTTGCCGTGCTCGTCGAGTTCGAACGAACGCGCGCCGAGGGTCACGCCCTGGTAGATCTTGACGTGGTTGCCGATCCGGGCGGTTTCGCCCACGACGACACCCGTGCAGTGATCGATGAAGAAATGCGTGCCGATCTGGGCGCCGGGATGGATGTCGGCACCCGTGCGCTCGTGCGCGTACTCCGTCAACATCCGCGGCAGGTGCGGCACCTTGCGTTCGTAGAGCACGTGGGCGACTCGCTGCAGCGAGATCACGAGCACGCACGGATAGGCGAGGATGATCTCATCGGTGCTGCGGGCGGCAGGGTCGCCCGTGTAGGCGGCCTCGACATCGGTCTGCACCACCCGGCGGATACACGGCAGCGCTTCGAGAAGCCCCATAGCGTGCCTGCACGCATTCTCGGCGGGTGCCGGATCCTTCACCGAGCGCAGCGCCTTTTCCGTCTCGGCGCAGAGTCGTTGAAACACCTGCTCGAGGCGTTCGACCGTCATCGCCTCGACGCTGCTCTTCGTGAGCGGCACCTGCTCAAAAAACCCCGGAAAGAGCAGGTGCATGAAGTCCGAGGCGAGCCGGTTGACCGATTCCTCGGACGGCAGGTTGGCCCCGTCCACGTGGTTGATGCCGCCTTGCTCGGCATAGGAGGCGAGGAGACCGGCCTTGATGCTCTCGAGGGACATGGGTTTGGAAGTCGCGGACTAAACGCAGCTTGGGAGGCGGGGTCAACCGCGGGATGGGTGCGGGAACGAGCCGCGCCCTGCCGTCTCGCCCGAAGGCCGGGCCGCACGCGTGGCCGCCTTTGTGCAACGCCATTCCCGGCGACGTTTTCAAGTGGGGGCTACGGAGCGGCGCTGATGCTTCAACGACGAGGCCATGCATTCACCCGCCGACTGCTTCGCGGCATCGCTGGCCTCGTGGGTCGCGGCGGGGGATGGCAGGTCAGGACGCGGTCCTGTCGGTCCGCGGCAGCGAGGAGCTTCACTCCATCTTCCAGCTTTTGTGTGGCCCCGCTTTTGCCGGGCAAAAGCGGGGCGAGGTGTGCCGCGGTCCAATCGATCCGCAACAGTGGTGCTCGGGACAGGAGTCGAACCTGCACGCCTTTCGGCACATGCCCCTCAAGCATGCGTGTCTGCCAATTCCACCACCCGAGCGCAGGAAGCGAAAGGGCGATAGGTGAATCGGTCCAGGCCCCCCTTGTAAAGCGCCAAAGTGCGAGAATTTTCGTCCAAACCGCTCCGCACCAAGCGATGCTGCGTCGGACGCAAGACACGCCCGCGCTGCCCGGCGTTCGGGCTGGGCGCGACGCTCGCGCGCTGCGGCTCGCGCCTAGAACGTGGCATGCACTCCCGAAGACGACCTCGCAGGTCGGGCGCGCTTGGTCCGGTTCGCGGCGCGCCCGGTCTTGTCGACCGCAGGCGCGGCCTCGGAACCGAGCGCGCCGAATTGGCCGATTCGCACTCGCGGGGTTCGGAGAACCCACCCTACCAAGGAGACACCGCGCAGCGAAGTTCATCACAGGCTCTAGCCCGCTGCACTCAGGCAAACGAACGGCCGCCGATCAGCCGGGCGGGGAGGAGAAACAGCGCCCGTACGAGCGCGAAGACCCCATGGACCGCGATGCCGGCGAGCCGGAATGGCAGCGCCAGCAACCAGACCAGGGGAGCCAGCACGAGCGCCAGAATGGCGAGGGGCCAGCAGAGGATGAAGAGCAGGCACCAAATGAAAAAGGCGACGATGACTTTCATGGAGGTCAGTGTTTGCTCGGACAACACACGGCAGTTCCCGGGAGTTGCAGGAATTGGCCCGTGTCTGAAGCGCGCTCGCTGCGTGCTCGTCCGGCGATTGACGTGCCGGAGATCAGCGCGGCGGTGAGGCCGGCGACTCGCGCCCGCGGGGCTGCTTCGCCGGCGGCCGGTGCACTTCCGGAGCGCGCGACTCGGTGCCTGTGCGGGATTCTTTGGCTGCTTCCGAGCGCGGTGACGTTTCGCCGTCGATCACGGAAACGCTCAAGGCCTCGGCCAAAGCCGAGACCCAGGAGCGATCGCGTGCAACTCGGGGGTGCGGCGTCACCCTTCGACAGCAGGTGTGGCTTCGACGTCGATGCCCCCGCCGCTCGAGCTCAGCTCGATGCGGGGTCCGCCGCCATTGTAGGTGGCACGCAGCGTGCCGCGGGATTTCTCCACCTGGGTGCCTCCGGGAAGGTTGCAGCTCACGCCGCCGCCGCTCGTGTGGGCATCCAGCACGAACCGGGCGTTCGCCGGGATGTCGAGCGAAACCCCGCCCCCGGAGGTATGCAGGCGGCAGTCGCCCGCGGGCTGGCCGACGAACGATGCCGAAACCGGTCCGCCCGAGGTCGACGCGTCCACTGATCCATCGACCCTGCTCAACCGCACGCCTCCCCCGCTCGTGTGTGCCGTGATGCGTCCGCGGTGACCTTCGATTGAAATGCCGCCGCCCGACGAACCGACCTTGTAGGTGCCTTCGCACTCGTCCACGTCGATGCCGCCGCCGCTCGTGTGGAGGTCGGCATCGCCCGTGCAGCGCTCGATGTCGATCGGTCCCCCGGAGGTGCTGCCGTTGATCCTACCGCGAATCTCGGCAAAACGCAGGGGTCCGCCTGAGGTGTTTGACTCGACCGACCCATGCAGGCCGCGGACCGCAATCGGTCCGCCGGAGGTCTTGAGGTCGGCGTTGTACTCCTGCGGCACGGTGATGGTGTAGCGCACATCGCGCCGGGTGCCGCGACCGAACCAGGACCACCAGGATTGCACGGACTTTTCGCCGCGCGCACGAATGAGGACGTTCCTGCCGGAATGCTCGATCGTGACTTTGTGGGCCTCCAGCATGTCCTTTTCTTTTTGCTCGGACGCGCCGCGAAACTTCCGCACCACCTCGACGGCCACCGTGCTGCCCGGGCCGGTGCGTACGTCGATCGAGCCCGCGTCGACATCAACCGTCAGGGTGCCGACGCCGCCCACTTCAAAGGATTTGTTGATCGTATCCACGGTCTCGGCGAGAGCCCGGGATGTGGTGAATGCGGTGGCGACGGCCATCACGGCCGCGGGGATGAGGAGGCGAAACGCGAATTGGGTGCACATGACACGAGATTAACCCCCGGCGATCCGTCCGAGTTGCAGGTTTTCTTCGGGGAACGCACCGCGCCCCCGCGCCTACGACCTTTCTGAAACAGCTCTAGCTGGCCTGGATATGGAAGGCACAACGCGTGCCCCCGCGCAGGACGGACTCGGCGATCGTCACACTGACCGGACGCCCGAACGCGGTTTCAAACGCCTGCTTTTGCCAGCCGATCGAGCAGTTGCACGCGAGCTGCGGTGACGTGGCCTTGCTCAGGAGCGGGCAGAAGCAATCGTCCGCGGGCGGGAAGGCGAGGTCGACGGTCCCCTTCTCGCGATCGTGCTGGATGGCGACTGGCCAGCGCTTGCGCATGTCCTCGAGGAAGCCCTCGGGGTCGCCTGCAAAGGCCTGCAGCGCGGGCACGTCGCTGGCGCATGCACGGCCGACGTCCTCGAGGACCGCTTGCGCGGTGGTCTCGTCGGCGCGGGTCGCCAACGCCTGGATGAGCGTGGCGTAGCGCCGACGGGCGAACTGGAGGCGCCCGTCCTCGGGCTTGGCCTCGGGCGTGGGCGCTTCGTCGGCCGCCCGGCCAACGCTGGAGAAAAGCGCGGCGACCGCGCATGAGCACACACCAAGTCCGCAGGCGTGTCGGAGGAATTCCTTGCGATGCATCGTGGTTCCTTTCTCTGGGAAGCTCAGGCCTCGAGGTAGCCGGCACGTTTGAGGACAGCGAACAGTGCCGACGGCTGGCCGTCGGGGCGCGACGACCGGCCGAGCCAGTCCTTGAAGAGCCAGTCGAGGTAATGGGCATGGCCGCCCGAGGCCCAGGCCTCGTTGAGGGTGAGATGGTTTTTCGCGTCGTCGTAGCGCCGCGTGATCGCCTCGAGTTCCTCCGGCGTCGGACGGTGATAGCGTCCGTCGTGCACGATTCCGGGGCCGTCGAGCCGCCCCTTGAGGTGGGCGGGCTCCTGCGTCGGGTAGCCGAGCACGAGCGCAATCAGCGGCACGCAATGGGTCGGAGGAAGGTCGAGCAAGGTCCACAGCCGCTTCATGTCGCCGCGGTGCAGGCCATTCGTAATAAGATAGTCGATACCCAGGGCGCGGGCCGCCACGGCCGCCGTCTGCGCGGCGATGGCCGTGTCGAACGCGGCCGTGACGAAACTCGTGATGTCGTCGGGCCGGTAGCTGTGCCCGAGCGACGCCGCGCTCGCCATCATGCGGTTGTGATCAACGCAGTAGACGAGGAGCCGGCTGCCTCGGTATCCACAAATCTCCTTCATCCTCGGCCGGTCCCGCTCGACGATGATCGAGTAGTTCTGCATCGCCGAGGCGTTGGCGGCCCGGAGGCTCGCCTGGATGACGCTCTGCAGTTCGTCCTCGGGGACCTCTCGGTCCGAGAAATTGCCGTGGATGGTGCGGAGGCGGTGGAGGGTGTTCAGGGTCTCGTTGCCGGCGTCGGTCGTCGGGGCGGCGTGAAGGACGCTGCTGGCGGCGGAGGCGAGGAGCAGTCCGCCGGCCGCGGTCGCTCCGGCGCGCATGAAGGCGCGCCGCGTGGTATTCTCTTTCGATGTGGGGTGTGGGTTTCGTTCCATGACGTGGGTGGGATCAGGGCTGCATCTTGATCGCGGCCAGCGCCTGCATGGTCGCGAAATCCTCGTGCGTGCGGACGGCGAGCCGGATGGAGCGGCCCTCGATATACGGTCGGGCGGAATCCAGTGCGTGAATCACCTGCGCGGATACTCCGCTGGCGCGCACCGCCTGCGTCGCCTTCTCGCCGAAGACGAACACGGTGAGGAAATGGTCCTGCTGCGGGAGCAGGTAGAGGATCGTGCGCTGTTTTCGCGCCACGCGCACGTACCAGCCGGCGGCCTTGGGCAGGGCCTTGGTTTCGGTCGCGACGGGCGGGTAGGTCGCCGCAAGGTGGGCGAGCAGGTCGGACCAGAGCCGGCCGGCCACGCCCGCCGGCTTGAGTGCGTCGGGAGCGGGCAGGACGGGCGGCGCGGTGCGCGGGGATGCCATCGCGGACCTCGACTACATTCCCCCCGGGAGCGTTGAGTAGTGGCCGTGCACGACCTGCCACCGTCCGTCGCGGTGCACGAACACCAGCGAGACCGCGAAGCGGCTGGTCATGACGCGACCGTCCTGGACCGTGAACGTGGCGTCGCCTTCGGAGACAAGAAGCGCGGTGTCCGGCGCGAGCACGGTGACCCGCGGGTCGTGCAAGCGCCGCTCGAGGCGCGTGACGCCGCGCAAGCCGCGCTCGACGCCGGCGCGGGCGTCCGCGCGCGACGGAAAGATCGTCCCATTCTGCACGATCTGGGCGGACTCGGTGATCGCGGCGAAGAAGGCATCGAGGTCGAGCCGGTTGGCGGCTGCGATCATGTCGGCGTTGGCCTCGTGCACCGCGCGCTCGATGGCGGCACTGTCGCCGGAAGGACCCGTGGCGCCACACACGGGACCGAGCAGTGAGAGCACGAGGGCGCAGGCGGCGCTCCGGAGGAATGGGAATCGGATGGGTTTCATGGCTAGAAGGGAAAAAGAACCGGGGCATCGCCCGCGGCATTGGCGGGGGCATTGGTCGCGGGGACGAGGCGCTCGAGCGCGCGCACCGCGAGGATGACGCGACCATTTTCGCGGCGCAGCGGGCCGGTCGCATGAATCGGGATCGGCGCGGCGCAGTAGTCGCCTATCTCGCGATAGAGCGGATGATCCGACTCGAGATAGAAGTGGCGTTCCGTCGCACCGTCTTGAATACGGATGACCGGAAGGTGCTCATGGGTCTGATGCAGCATGCATGAGGCGCAGATCGCCTCACCCTCGAAGGTCGTGGCCTCGGCCTGGCGAGGCAGGGCGATCCAAAGGACCGTCAACACCAGCACGATGGTGAGGGGGGCCGCCCAGGCGAGGTTGAGCGGGAAACCAAACCAGGCGCGTCCGGCAGCATGCCGGGAGTCGCCCAGGCTGAGTCGTCGCCGGACCGCCGCGACGAAACTCTCGCGATCGACGTCGTTCTCGGCCCGCAGCCGGGTGCGGCAGGCGGCAAGGAACGAATCCGCGCCGCGCTCCGGCGCCTGCTGCTGCGACCAGAGTTCCCAGAGCGTGAGCTGCCGACGAAGATCCGCGCGCAGGTCCGGCCGTGCGGCGACGAGCGCGGCGAGTTCCTCCGTCTCGGCGGGCGAGAGGCCCTCCTCGAGCAGCGTATCCACCAGCGACTCGTACCGGGTCGCGCTCACGGCCGCACCTCGCTTCCGATCTTGGCCTCCACGCACGAGCGCACGAGCGCGCGAACGCGGACCAGGGTCTGGCGCACGGCCTGTGCCGACATGTCCAACGCGCGTGCCAGCGTGCTGGCGTTTTCATCGCCCGCATACCGCCGGCGGAGGAGTTCGCGGCTGCGTTCCGGCAGCTGCGCGACACATTCGTTCATCGCCGCCACAAGCACCGGGAGATCGCCGGGCGAGGGCACGCCCTCGGTCGGTTCGGCGACGAGGACATCAGTGAGGGATGCGTGCAGCAGGCGCGAGCGGCGGGCGTCCTTGCGCCGCTCGTTGAGCACGAGGTTGCGCGCGATGCCCCGCAGCCAGGGCCCCACCTCCGCCCCGTCGTGAAACGCGCTGCGCCGCCGGTGCGCGATGAGGAAGACCTCCTGCGCGATGTCGTCGACCCAGGCATCCTGCGCGCCCAGCGCACGGATCCACGCGCGCAAGCTCGCCTGATGTTCGCGCACGAGTGCGTCAAAAGTGTCGTTGTCCCCGTCGATCATGCTGGAAAGGTGCCCGTGGTCGGTCCGCCCTCGTGGTGATGCGAGGATGGCGTGCATCGGCGAAGCCGGGGGGAACCCGCCGTGCACCTACCATTGTCGCGAGCGACGGGTGTGTGACAACGCCTGAGACGGGAGGACGTGGACCGGCAAGGAATGCCGGACGCTGAATGGTGCCGCGGCTCGGCCAGCCTGCCCACCGGAGCCTCGGCGAAGGCGGAAAGCCTCACCCGGCCCGGGACCGATCCAGGGTAGCTTTAGCGTCCGGTATGGCCGAACCCGCCGGAGCCTCGCGCCGTGGCCTCGAGTTCAGCGACTTCCACGGCCGGGCACATCTCCACGCGATAGACGCCGATTTGGGCGACGCGCTCGCCGTGCTTGAACGCAAACGGCTCGGCACCGTGGTTGACCAGAATCACGCCGACCTCGCCGCGGTAGTCGGCATCCACCGTCCCGGGCGCATTGAGCACCGCGATACCGTGCTTGAGTGCGAGCCCGCTGCGGCTGCGCACCTGGACCTCGAAACCCGGCGGCACCGCGACGGCGAGGCCGGTCTTCACGAGCAGACGCGCGCCCGGTGCGATCGTGCCCTCCATATCGGCATGCACATCGAAGCAGCTGGCGTTTTCCGTCGCCCGAACGGGCATCTTGGCGGTCGGGGTCAGGCGTTTGACGTGCAGCTCCATGGTCGGTTTCGCAGCCTAGAAGCCGGTGGCTGTGCAAGCCAAGGAGGAATGCCGGCGGGACGACTCTGGGAACCTGTCATGCACTTTCTCCGTCCGGCTCAGAGTGGCGCCTGCGAGCAGACGGCCAACCGCGGAGCCAACTCGGCGCGCGTTGTAGGCTGCCCGCTCGCGGGCGCCCGCCGAGGGTGCATGACAGGCTCTGGGACGGCGGCCGCGCTGAGATGCCGCCGGGAGTGCTCAGGGTTTGAGCCGCTCCAGGGCGGTGCGGGCGTCGTCGCAGGCGCTGTTGAGCGCGAGCGCTTGCGTGTAGTGCGCGCGCGCCTGGGGTACGTCGCCCTGCTTTTCCAGGACCTGGGCGAGGCGCCAGTGCGCGGCCCAGAGCGGTGGCTCGCCGGGAACCGGCATATGGGCGAGGTAGTCCACGAGCGCCGCGGCGCCGCTTTCGAGCCGCAGTCCCGAGATGGCCGCGAGGCGACCGAGCTGATAGACGGCGACCTTGTTTTCCGGCGCGCGCCGGTGCAGTTCCTCGAGGACCGCGAACGCCTCCTCGTGCTTCTTCTCCCGCACGAATCCCTCGGCGCGAATCAGCGCTGCCTGCTCGGGATCGAGCCGCTCGATGTGCGCCAGCTCGGCATCCTCCCTGTCCTTGCCACCCCCGGCCATGCCCGGAGCCATGGAGTAGAAGTCGTATCGGGCCCTTCGATACGAAACGTCGTCGGGCGCGAGCTCCATCGCCCGGTCGTAGGCGCCGATGCACTTGCGGGCCAGGCCGAGCTTGGAGAAAATCGAGGCCTCCTGCGCGCACAGCCCGTAGGCGTCGCCCAGGACGCGATGGTAGCGGGCCTCAGCGGGGTGCAGCGCGACGAGTTTCTCGAGGGGAGCCACCGCCGCCTTCGGCTCTTCCGCCTCGAGGTGCGTGATCGCGAGGCCGAAAAGCGCTTCCACATGTTCCGGCTCCTCGTGGAGGATTGCCTCCCACGCGGCGCGCGCCTCGGGCAGCCGTCGCTCCTCCTGCAGTTTGCGGGCATCGGCCACGCGCGCCGGATCGGCAGCGACGAGGCTGGACGCAGTTAGAAAAAGCAGGGCACAAAGTCGGATGTGCGGCATCGCGGGTCAGGACACCCGACGCAGCCAAAAGTTTCAGGATTTTACGCCAGCGCGCCGGGGCCCTGGCGGATCGGGAGGGCAAGCGCCGGCCGGGCCGCTCAAGGCAGCAGGGTGAGGAAGCGCGACGGCCGGGGACAGGCCAGGTGCTCGAGGTCGAACGAGGCAATCACGTGGCTGGCGCGACCCACGATCCGCTTGCGCGGCACCGGACCGAAGAAACGCGAGTCATGGCTGTTGTCGCGGTTGTCACCCAACATGAAGTAAGCATCCTCGGGGACTGTAAACGGTCCGAAGGTGCGGTAGGCGGCGCGTTCGGGCAGCACCTGGATCGCGTGCGGACGCCCCGGCAGCGCCTCAGTCGCGGTAACGACCTGCGGTGAGGAACGATCCACATCGGTGTAGGCGAGTGATTCCCCGTTGATGAGGAGCCGGCCCTGACGCATCTCGATCGTGTCGCCTGGCAGACCGACCACGCGTTTGACGAGGCGGCCACCGTCGGCAGGCGAGAAGAAGACGGCGATGTCGCCCCGCTGCGGGTCGCCCCAGTGGGCGAGATGATGCGTCGTGAACGGCACCTTCAGGTCATAGGCCAGTTTGTTCACCCACACGAACTCGAGGGGCGTGATCGTCGGCTCCATCGAGCCGGACGGCACCCAGTTGAAATCCGCGACGGCGGACTTGAGGGGCAGGATGATGGCGGCGCCCAGCAGGAACGGACGGAGCCATTCGCGCCAGAAGCCCGCGAGACGCGGGTGATCAAAGTTCATTCGGCAGCATAGACACGGGTTTGAGGCAACGGATCCGCAGGGCCGGCCTGCGAAGGCTCCGGACCTGCGGCGTCACAGGCCGAGGCGGACGGCCGGTGTGGACGTGTGCCAGTGGGCGATCCGCCATTGACCGTCGCGCTGGACGAAAATGAGCGTATGGGCGAAGGCCTGCTCGATCTCGGTGCCGTCATGTACCGTCGCCAGGAGCGTGCCCTCGCCGACGACCACGGCCGAGGTCGTCGACAGCAATGTGACGTGCCGCTGCGCATAGGTGTAATCGAGGCTGCGCAGCCCGGCAAACTCGTGCCGTCGGGCCGCGAGGACCTCGTCTCGCGTGAGCATCACGTGTCCCTCGACCACCATGGCCCCGCGGTTGGTGGGGACGATCAACTCCGCCATCTGTTCGAGGTCGCGGGATTCGGCTGCAAAAACGACGGCGTCGTGCGCCGCGAGAACGGCATTTTCCAGGGCTGTGAGCGACGGGGTCGGGCTCTTGGGGATCCGGGCTGGAATGTCGCCTTCGTCCAGCGGCGTCTCGGTGATAAGCGGCCGATCGGGCGTTTCCGGCGTCGTCGGCCCGAGGTCCGGCGCCTGTGCGAAGAGGGGGACAAGGAAGATCAGGGCGGCGGCCGGAACGAAGGAGCGTGCATGCATCGGTGGGCGGGGCAGGTCAGCCACACCATGGAGCTTGTGCGCGCGCTGGGCCAGACAATCAAAAAGAACGCCCGCCGCGGCGCGCGGCGGGCGTAGAGAATCCGGCGGAGTCGACGCATGCCGCTCCGGTCGAGCGGGGACTACATCACCGACCCGATCGCCTCGCAGAGTCGATCCATCGTGGCCGGTCGCATGCCCGCGACATTGATGCGGCCGTTGCCGACCATGTAGATCGCGTACTGGTCGCGCAGCTTCTGGACCTGCTCCTTCGAAAGGCCCGAGAAGCTGAACATGCCGAGTTGGCGCTCGATGAACGAGAAGTCGCGCGGCACGCCCTTGGCCTTGAGGGTGGCGACGAAGAGCTTGCGCATGCCATTGATGCGGTCGCGCATGGCGGCCAGTTCCGCTTCCCACTGGGCGCGCAGGGCGGCGTCGCCGAGAATCGTCGAGACAATTGCCCCGCCGTGGGAGGGCGGGTTGGAGTAATTGGCGCGAATCACGGCCTTGACCTGGCTCTGCACGCGGGCCGCGGTCTCGGCGTCCTTCGACACCGCCGTGAGCGCGCCGACGCGCTCCTTGTAGAGGCCGAAGTTCTTGGAGAACGAACTGCAGATCAGCATCTCCACTTCAGGCTGCAGCAGGGCGAGGAGACCCTCGGCGTCCTCGGACAGGCCGCGGCCAAAGCCCTGGTAGGCGAAGTCGATCAACGCGGTGGCGCCGCGGTCCTTCAGGGCGGCGCCGATCTGCCTCCACTGCCCGGGGGTCGGATCGATGCCGGAGGGATTGTGGCAGCAGCCGTGCAGCAGCACGAAATCCCCGGAAGCGACCTGCCCGAGCGCGGCGAGCATCGTGTCGAAGGCGAGGCTGTTTGAAGGCGCATCGAAGTAGGGGAGCGTGCGCACGGCCACCCCGGCGGCCTCGAAGATCTGCGGGTGATTCGGCCAGGTCGGCTCGGGCAGCCAGACTGTCGCCTTGGGGAAGATGCGCTTGATGAAGTCCGCCGCCACGCGCAGCGCCGCGGTGCCGCCGGGCGTGTGCGAGGTGGTGGCGCGCCTGGAGGTGATCACCTCGTGGCCGGCCCCAAACATCATCGCCTGCACGGCCTGGGCGTAGGCGGGGCTGCCGTCGATCGGCAGGTAGCTCTTGGAGGTCTCCCCCTCGAGCAGGCGGCGTTCGGCCTCCTTCACCGTCTTGAGCACCGGGGTCTTGCCCGTCTCATCGGTGAATACGCCGATGCTGAGGTTGATCTTGGCGGGGTTGGGTTCCTTCGCGAAAGCTTCGGAAAGTCCGAGAATGGCGTCGGGTGGGGCGAGGGTAACGGATTGGAACATGGCAGCGAATCAGAAAGGGGGAGTTGGGCGCGCTGTGAAGCCAAATGGGGCGCCGGAGTGCAGCGACGCCCACCGCCCAGCGTGAACAACGGACCACGCCGCTGTCGCGGCAAGGGCTCACGGCGCGGTGGCGGCGAGCGCATCGAGGAAGGCCCGCACCGCCGGCCCGGCACGTCCGCGCTGCCACAGCACGATGAAATCCCAGACTGCCCAGGAGTCGGCGATGCGCCGGAGCACCACGCCGGGCGCGGGTGCGTTCTGCACGTAGTCGGGGACGATCGTCACAACGCGGTCGCTGACCACCAGGGAGAACGCCTGCGCGAGGCTGTCGGCGTCGGGACCGAAACGCGCGCGGAACCCGGCGCGGCGGCAGAGCTTGGTGATCCAGCGGTTGCGCCCCGGCATGTCCGCCTCCGGGGACGAGACGAAAATGTCGTCGCGCAGGTCGGCCAACCGGAGGGTGGCGCGACCCGCCAGCGCGTGATCCGAAGGCAGGACGGCCAACAGCGACAACTGAGCGATGCGGCGCGAGTAGAACTCGCCCGCCAGAGGTCCGCCCTCATGGCCGGTGACGGCGAGATCGATCGTCCCCGCCCGCAACGCGCCGATCTGCTCCCCGGGCGAGAGATCGATGAGCTTTACCTTCACCGCGGGGTGATCGCGCCGGAGCGCCGCCAGGGCGGGGTTCAGGTGCGTGCCGGTGGCATAGACGAGGTAGCCGATGCGCACCACGTCGTGCTGCCCTTGCGCCAGCCTCCGGGCGTTGGCCACGACTGCGTCGACCGAGTCAAGGACCGCCCGCATGCCGTCGGCCAGGGCGTGGCCCGCCGCGGTCGGCGCCACGCCGGTGGAGGTGCGCTCGAGCAGGCGCCCGCCGAGTTCGTGCTCCAGCGCCTGGATCTGCCGGGTGAGGCTCGACTGGGCCAGATGGAGCCGGGAGGCGGCGCGATTGATGGAGCCTTCCTCGAGCACGATGAGGAAGGCGCGGACGAGGTCCAGATTCACACCCGCAGCTTATGCACTATTCGCATGACCGCAAGCTCGGCAGCGCATTGGCGGTGGGCGCGCGCCCATGTTAGTTTCCATTCCATGAAAGCGCCCTCCCTTCGCACCGTGCTTCGCTGGCTCTCGGCCGCGGTTTTCGCGGGCGTGCTCGCGCTCTGGCTGGCGACCGGCGCCCATCGCGGCTGGACGCGCACCGAGATCACGGAGATGCGGCGGGACGAGATCACGGGTCTCGACTACCCCGTGCAGCGCGCGGGTCTCGTCGCGGGCGTGGATCTTCTCGGCGCCGGCGCTGGCGTCGCCGCGGGGTTGCTCGCGGGGTCGCTCTTCACCCGCCGCCGCACGGCACGTCCCGCCTGAGGGCCGCGGTCTGCCCCTTCTTTCATCCCATGAACACGATCGTACGTCACCTGCTCACGACCACCGCCGCGTCCGCGGCTCTCGTCCTCTCCGCCTTCGCGGCGCCCCGGTCCTTCGACTTCAAGGATCCCAAGGGCGTCAACAATGTGCAGTTCTCGCTGGACGCACCACTCGAGTCAATCACCGGCACGGGCACCGGGATCTCCGGTTCGATCGTCTTCGATCCGGCCAATCCCGCCGCCACGCACGGCCGGATCGTGCTCGCCGCATCGTCCCTCACCGTGGGCAACCCGGTGATGCGGGAGCACCTGCACAGCGACGGCTGGCTCGATGTGGCCAAGCACCCGGAGATCACGTTTGAGGCCCGCAGTCTCGCCAACGTGAGGACCTCCGGCGACGTGACCAGCGCGGATGTCACCGGCACGCTCACGGTGCGGGGCATCGCCCGCGAGATGACGGTTCCCGTGTCGTTCACCTACCTGCCGGGCAAGCTCGGCGCCCGCATCAACAAGCCCGAGGTGAAAGGCGACCTGCTCGTGGTGCGCGCGGATTTCGCCATCCAGCGCTCGGACTTCGGCATCAAGCCCGGGCAGGTGACGGACAAGGTCTCCGAGGAAATCCGTCTCCGGCTCAGCCTCGCGGGGGCCTCGCCCGCGGCCTGAGATCCGCGCTCCGCGCACGCGGCGAAGGCAAGGGGCCGGCGCCGCGTGCGAGCGACTGACGCATTGCCGACCTGAGGCGTTTCCCCCAGGTCGGACTGGCCGCCACGGTCTACTTTACTTTTTGTTCGGCCCGGGTGTAGCCTGCGGGTCCGCGGATGACTTCCCGCCGCCGCTCCGCCATGCCCAGCCGCAAGATCCTGCTCGTCGAAGACAATCCCGACGACGTCGTGCTCACGATGCGTGCGCTCAAGCGCAACAATATCGTCAACGAGGTCGTGCACGCCGCCGATGGCGAGCAGGCGCTGGACTGGTTGTTCTGTCGCGGCGCCCACGCGGGCCGGACGCCCGCGGACCTTCCCGCGTTCGTGCTCCTCGACCTGAAGCTTCCGCGCGTCGACGGCCTCGAGGTGCTCAAGGCTCTTCGCGCGGATCCGAGGACGCGCCTGCTGCACGTCATCGTGCTCACCACCTCGCGCGAGGACCAGGATGTGGCGGAGAGCTACAGCCTCGGGGCCACCAGCTATATTCGCAAGCCGGTGGACTTCGACGAGTTCATCCGCGTGGTCGGGCAGATCGGGCTCTACTGGCTCGTGCTCAACGAGCCGGTCCCGGGACGTAGCTGAACCTGCGCCATGACGCCCTCGCCGCTGCGCCTCCTGCTCGTCGAGGACTCGGAAAACGACGCCGAGCTGCTTGCCCGCGAACTGCGACGGGCGGGTTTCGAACCCGCGATGACCCGCGTGGACCGCGCGTCCTCGTTTGTCGATGCCCTGGGCCGAGACTCGTGGGACCTCGTCATCGCCGACTACAACCTGCCGTCGTTCGACGGCCTGGAGGCGCTCGAGCTCTACCTGCGCCACGGACTGGATGTCCCCTTCTTCCTGATCTCGGGCACCGTCGGCGAGGAGGTCGCGGTCACCGCCATGCGCCGCGGTGCGCACGACTACCTGCTCAAGGACAATCTCGTGCGCCTCGGCGCGGCCGTCCGGCGTGAACTGCGCGATGCGCAGGCCCGCCGCGAGAGCCGGCGCGACCGCGAGCGCATGCTGGAGAGCGAGAGGCGGTTCACCGAGATATTTCGCAACAGCCCGGTCGCGATCGTCGTGACCGGCATCGACGACGGGATTATCCACGACGCGAATACGGCGGTGGAGGCGCTGTTCGGCTACACGAGGGAGGAGATCGTGGGCCACACGGCGTTCGAGTTCGGTGCGTGGCCGGATGCGCGTGAGCGTCAGGAATTCATCGACGGGATCCGCCGCAGCGGCCGCGTGGGCGCGGTCGAGCGGACCATGCGCGCGAAGGACGGGCGCAGCCTCGAGCTGATGCTCTACTTCAACCTCATGGCCCTCGACAGCGAGAAGCGCCTGGTGGTCACGATGCTCGATTTCACCGCGCGCAAGCAGGCGGAGGAGACGATGCGCGTGAGCGAGGAGCGCTTCCGCCTCCTGGTGGAGAACTCCAACGAGCTGATCGTCGAGGTCGCCCCCGACGGCGCCGTGCTCTACGCGAGCCCGAACCACGGCCCGATCACGGGTCGGGAGCCGGCGGAGATCGTCGGTCGCAGCGTTTTCGAGCACGTCCATCCCGACGACCGCGACGCACTCCAGGCAAAATTCCGGGCGCGCATGGCCTCGGGCCTCTTCCGGCATCGCTTCGCCGACGGCACGTGGCACTGGCTGGAGGCCTCGGGGCGGGCGTTCCGGCTCGCCAGCGGCGAGGAACGCGGGGTGATCGTCTCGCGCGACGTCACCGAGCGTATTCGTGCTGAGAATACGAGAAAGCAGCTCGAGGACCAGCTGCGCCAGGCGCAGAAACTCGAGGCGCTCGGCACGCTCGCCGGCGGCATTGCGCACGACTTCAACAACATCCTCACCGCGATCATCGCGTTCACCGACCTTGCGCGCCTCGAGATCGACCGCCCCGAGGAGGCGCTTGCGCATCTCGCCGAGGTGCGCCTCGCCGGCGATCGCGCGCGCGACCTGGTGAAGCAGATTCTCGCGTTCTCCCGCAAGCAGAAGCACGAGCGCCAGCCGACCCGCCTGCACCTCATCGTGCGCGAGGCGCTCAAGCTCCTGCGCTCCACGCTGCCCACGACGATCGACATCGCGTTGCATGTCGATGATGCCGCCCCCGCAGTCCTGGCGGACGCCTCCCAGGTCCACCAGGTGATCATGAATCTCGGCACCAATGCGGCCCACGCGATGCGCGACCGGCCCGGGCGCCTGACGGTGAACCTGGATGTGCTCGCGGCCGGCCCCGAGCTTCTCGACCGCATCCCCGAGCTCACGTCGGGTCGCTACGTGCGCGTGGTCATTTCCGACACGGGCTGCGGCATGACGCCCGCGACGCTCAAACGCGTTTTCGAGCCGTTCTTCACCACCAAGGCGCCGGGCGAGGGGACGGGCCTCGGGCTCGCGGTGGTGCACGGGATCATGCGCGACCACGATGGCGCGATCGCCGTGCGCAGCGAACCGGGGCAGGGGAGCACGTTCGAACTCTACTTCCCCGCGCGCGTCGAGGACTCCCCGGCCGGAGGCGAGGCCAACGAGGAGGTGCCGCTCGGCGCGGGCGAGCGCGTCCTTGTCATCGACGACGAAAACGCGATCTGCGCCTCCTTCCGCTACACGCTTTCGCGGCTCGGTTACGTGCCGACCACGCACACCGATCCGGTCGCGGCGGTCGACCAGTTCCGGGCCGATCCAGGCGCGTTCGACCTCGTGCTCACCGACCTGACCATGCCCCGCATGACCGGCATCGACGTCGCCCGCGCCATCCTGGATGTCCGGCCCGACCTCCCCATCCTGATGGCGAGCGGATTCAGCGCCTCGTGGACGCCTGAGGCGGTCAAAGCGCTGGGTATCGCGGATCTCCTGGCCAAGCCCGTCTCGCTGCCGCAACTCGCGACCCTGATGCGCCAGGCGCTTCGCGACGCCGCCCGGCGCCGGTCCTGAGCGCACGGTGCGCCGCGGTTTGTCTCGACCGCAGGACCTTACAGGCAACGCTGCGGGGGGATCGCTTCTCCGGAAGTTTCGCTACGGTCGGGCCGACGGCCGCCGATAGGCAACTGAACGAGGCCTGCAGGTCGCCTGCAGGCAGCTTTCCCGGACAGGACTCGGGCCTGCCAGGAGAAAGTCCCGGTGGGTCCGCAGGCGAGTTCCTGGTCCCTCCGACACGCGTCCAGCCGCCCGCAGAAGCCGTTTCGCGCTTCGCCGGCGCCCATTAAGGCGGAACGCGCATCCACTTTTCCAATACGCCATGTCCTCCCAGCCTGCCGATCTCCAGCCATCCGTTCCCGCGACCGGGCCCACCTGCGGGTGCAGAACCGTGCCACTGCACCGCGTGCTGATCGTCGATGACGACCCGCTCGTGCGCTCCGCGATCGCCGCCTGCCTGCGCCACCACGGCTACGTCGTGCACGAGGCTTCCGACGGCCGCAAGGCCCTGACGTTTCTCAGCCACCGGTCGGTGGAACTCGTCATCTCCGACATCCTCATGCCCGACCTCGACGGCATCGAGCTGGTCATGCGGCTGAACGACCGGCACCCCGACATCCGCATCCTCGCCATTTCCGGCGAGGGACACCTTGGGCCGGGGCCGTTCCTGACCATGGCCGCGCACCTCGGTGCCCATCGGGTGCTGCCCAAGCCCTTCGAGCCGGCGGCGCTCCTCGAAGTGGTCGAGCAGCTCATCGGGGCGGCCAGCCCCTCGTGAGGCGGCCCGCAGCGGTCCGGGCTTTGCGCCCGGGGCACTGATTTCGGTTTACCTGCGCGGATGGTGCGCTGGGATGCACCGCGCGCATGAACCGCACCGACCGCCTCGTTGCCATGGTGATGCACCTGCAGGGCAGGCGGGTGGTGCGCGCCGAGGAACTCGCGGCCCATTTCGAGATCAGCGTGCGCACCGTCTATCGCGATATCGCGGCGCTGAGCGAGGCGGGCGTGGCTGTCGTGGGCGAGGCCGGCGTCGGCTACAGCCTGGTCCGCGGCTATCACCTTCCGCCCGTGATGTTCACGACCGAGGAGGCGATCGCGCTCTTCGTCGGAGGCGAGATGGTGAATCATTTCACCGACGCCTCGGTCGCCGCGCCGATGAACTCGGCGCTGGCCAAGATCCGATCCGTCCTGCCCATGGACCGGCAGGATGATGTCGACCGCCTCGCCGCGGGCATGGCGGTGGAGGGCAGCTGGCGCATGACGTCGGCCATAGACCAGCGCGTGCTCCTGCCCATCCAGCGCGCGATCGTGTCGCGCCGCGTCCTGCGCATGTCCTACCGGGTGCGTACCCGTGATGAGGATACGGTTCGCGACGTCGAGCCGCTGGGGGTCGCGTTCTACGGCGGCGCCTGGTACCTCGTGGCGTGGTGCCGCCTGCGCAGGGATTTCCGCCACTTCAAGCTCGAGCGCGTGATCGGGCTCGAGCTGCTCGAGGACCGATTTCGTCCGAGACCGGACTTCTCCCTGCGGGAGCACCTCGCGCGCGCCAGCGCCGAGGCCGAGCGACTGCCCGCGACGGTGTGGTTCTCCGCGGCCGCGGTCGAGCGCGCCCGGCGCGCTTCGTATGGCGGCCTCGGCACGGAACGGCCCGCGCGGGGTGGGATCGAGGCGTCGATGTCCACGTATTCCTACGACTGGCTGGCGCGGTGGATCCTTGCGCTCGGCGGCGAGGCCGAGGCGGTCGCGCCGGCGGCGTTGCGGGCCGAGGTCCGCGCCCAGGCCCGACGCGCGCTCGAGCGCCACGCCGGCTGACGGCCCGGCCCGTGAAGCGGGGTTCTCCGGGCACGCGGGAAGCTGCGCGGAAAATGAAGCGGGGCGGCAACGCTCCTGACATACGGCTGTCATCAGGCCGTGGCATCCTGTGTGGCACGATGAATCCAGGCACCCCCACCACCGTTCCCGTCCATTCTGGGCTCGTGACCGGACGGTTCACCGAGAGCTGCGAGTTCTATTGTGAACATTTTGGTTTTCGCCCGCTCGAGATCACGGCGGAATTTGCACTCCTGGGTCGCGAAGACGGGGCGAGGCTCGCCTTGCTGCAGGCGGCCGGCGAGGGGCAGCCGGCGGCCCTGCGCCAGCCCACGCGCGGCTCCGGAGTGTGGCTCGCGATGGCCTGCGACGACGTCGATGCACTGCACGAACGTCTGCGCGTGCGCGGCGTGGAGATCGTCGCGGACCCGGAGTACACGCTCGACGGGGAGCGACGCTGCGTCGTTCGCGATCCGAATGGCGTTCTCATCTATTTGAAGCATTATCGCGGCCGCGCTCAGGCTGCGGATGCGCTTTCGTCCACAAACCAAATACACACGAACCACCATGAAGATCACCGCCATCGCCTTCGTTGGCTACCCTGTCACTGACATGGCCCGCGCCCGCGCCTTCTACGAGGGCGTCCTTGGACTGAAAACCGGGGACGTCTGGGAGGAGGGCGGCAAGGCCTGGGTCGAGTTCGACATCGGCGCAGCGACCCTCGCGATTTCCAACATGGCGCCGGACATGTGGAAGCCTTCCCCCGACGGCCCCGGAGTGGCGTTGGAAGTCGACGACTTTGACGCCGCGATCGCGCACCTGCGCGCGGCGGGCGTGAAGTTCTATGTCGAGCCCATGCCAAGCCCGATGTGCCGCATGGCTGTCGTGGGCGATCCCGACGGCAACAGCGTGGTCATCCACAAGAAGGGCGCGCCCGTCTGAATCGACGTGCGGCGGCGGCGCGGGCTGGCCTGATTCGATGTTCCCGCGCCGGCGCCGTGTGATCCGTTCGGCCCCGACTCCGGCATCCCCGTGTCACGAGCATCCACGAACAAACCTGCCGCCGTTTTCTTCAAGGACGCCGCCGACTGGCGTGCGTGGTTGCGGAAACATCACGACACCGAGCGCGAAGTCTTCGTCGGCTTCCATCGCAAGGACTCGGGCCTCGGCGGCCTGACCTATCCTGAGGCGCTGGACGAGGCGCTCTGCTACGGCTGGATCGATGGCGTGCGCCTGAAGGTCGACGCCACGAGCTACGGCAACCGCTTCAGCCCGCGCAAGCGCGGCAGTTACTGGAGCGACGTGAACACGCGGCGCGCGCAGGAGTTGATCGCGGCGGGACGCATGGCCGCGCCGGGGCTGTCCGCATTCGAGGCGCGCGACCGTGAGCGCACGGCGCGATACTCCTTTGAGCGCGCCTCGGCGGCTTTCAGCCCGGAACACCTCGCCCGTTTTCGCAGGAACAAGAAGGCCTGGGCGTTCTTCGAGGCGCAGCCACCCTCCTACCGCAAGGTCGCGACCTGGTTCGTGCTCAGCGCGAAGCAGGAGGCCACGCGTACCCGTCGACTGGAGACACTGATCTCGAAGTCCGCGGCCGGACAGCGGCTGATGTAGGCGTGCATGGATGGTTCGAGGGCAGAGGGGCGGCTCCGACGCCGCCGCGTAGGTCGAGACGCATTCGCGGCGAGCTCGGTTCCGAGGCCGTGAACGCGGCCGACAAGACCGGTCGCGAAGCGAACCGGACGAGACGCGCCCTACCGTCCAGCCTGCGCCGCGATGAAGCGCGGGCGCTCGCTCCAATCCTGGAGTGAGCGTCCCTCGGCGAGTCCGGCGGCGGTGACCGCCTCGAGCAGGCGCGGGTGCTGATCGATCCCGGTCTCGAGGAAAAGCCGGCCGCCCGGAGCAAGAAAGCGCGGAGCCTCCGCGATGATCCGCAACAGGTCGGCGCACCCGCCGTCGGCGGCGACGAGCGCCTGCCTGGGCTCGTGGTCGCGCACCTCGGGTTGTGCAGACGTCCACTCGGCCTCGGTCAGGTAGGGCGGGTTTGCGACGACGAGGTCGAAGCGTTCGCCGGGCGCGAGGGCGGCGAACCAGTCGGAGCGGTGAAATGCCACGCGCGCGTCGAGCCCCGTGGCGACAGCGTTTTCGCGCGCCAGCGCAAGCGCCTCCTCGCTGGCATCGACCGCCGTGACACGAGAATCCGGGTACGTCCTGGCCAGCGCGAGCGCGAGTGCACCGCTCCCGGTGCCCAGGTCGAGGACCGTCGCGGGGGGCGTGCCGCCGGCCAGCGTGTCCTTGACCACCTCGACCAGTTGCTCCGTTTCAGGTCGGGGCACGAGAACCCGTCGGTCGACCTTGAGCGTGAGCTCGCCGAACGCGGCTGTGCCGAGCACGTAGGCGAGCGGTTCGCGCTGGGCGCGGCGCTTCACGAGCGGACGAAGGACCTCGAGTTCCCTTTCCGTCAGCGGGCGCTCGAACTGCAGGTAGATCTTCATCCGGTTCATCCCGAGGGCGTGGGCGATGACCAGCTCGGCGTTGAGCCGCGCGCTCTCGATCCCGTGCTTCGCGAAGAAGTCGGTCGTGCGCTTGACGATGTCGAGGAGCGTCAGCATCGGGCGGGGGAATCGGAGGGGTTGGCCACGGAGACGCGGAGACACGGAGAACGGGAGAGGACGGAGCCGCGGGCTCGGGCGGATTTGCCCGCTCCGTGTCTCCGTGCCTCCGTGGCCAATTCAGACTTCATAGCACGGGTTTCGACGTGAGCGCCTTGATGCTCGATCCCGTATTCTGCGAAGGAGTTGGTCGTGCGCTTCACGATATCGAGGGGCGTTAGCATCGGGCGGGGGAATCGGAGGGGTTGGCCACGGAGACGCGGAGACACGGAGAACGGGAAAGGACGGAGCCGCGGGCTCGGGCGGATTTGCCCGCTCCGTGTCTCCGTGCCTCCGTGGCCAGTTCAGACTTCATAGCACGGGTTTCGACGTGAGCGCCTTGATGCTCGATCCCGTATTCTGCGAAGAAGTCGGTCGTGCGCTTCACGATATCGAGGAGCGTCAGCATCGGGCCTGGGAATCGGAGGGGTTGGCCACGGAGACGCGGAGACACGGAGAACGGGAAAGGACGGAGCCGCGGGTTCCGGCGGATTTGCCCGCTCCGTGTCTCCGTGCCTCCGTGGCCAATTCAGACTTCATAGCACGGGTTTCGACGTGAGCGCCTTGATGCGCTCCTCCTGGTCGGCGGCGGCGAGGGCGTCGATCACATCCTCGAGCCGGCCCTCCATCACCTGCGGCAGGTTGTGCACGGTCAGGCCGATGCGATGGTCCGTCAGGCGGCTTTGCGGGAAATTGTAGGTGCGGATGCGCTCGCTTCGATCGCCGGTGCCGATCTGGCTGCGGCGGTTGGCGGCATACTTCGCCTGCTCCTCCTCGATGCGCAGCTGCAACAACCGCGAGCGCAGCACGGTCATCGCCTGCAGGCGGTTCTTCTGCTGCGAGCGCTGTTCCGCGCAGGTCACGATCATGCCGGTGGGCTTGTGCAGGATCTGGACGGCGGAGTCGGTCGTGTTCACGCCCTGCCCACCGGGTCCGCTGGCGCGGGCGACGGTGATTTCGATTTCGGCGGGATTGATGTCGATGTCGACCTCCTCGGCCTCGGGCAGCACGGCGACGGTCACCGTGGAAGTGTGGATACGGCCGTTGGCCTCGGTCGAGGGCACGCGCTGCACGCGGTGCACGCCGCTCTCGAACTTGAGCGTTTTGTAGGCGTTTTCGCCCTTCACGGTGAACGTGACCTCCTTGAACCCACCGCGCTCGGAAAGGCTCGAATCAAGCGTCTCCACCGACCATCCGCGGCCTTCGCAGTAGCGCAGGTACATCCGGTAGAGTTCGGCGGCGAACAGGCTGGCCTCGTCGCCTCCGGTTCCGGCGCGGATTTCCATGATCGTGTTGCGAGAGTCGCCCGGCTCGGGCGGGATCATGGCGGCGAGGATGGTCTTCTCCAAGGCGTCGCGGCGCTCGCGCAGGGTGGGCAACTCCGCCTCGGCCAGTTCACGCAGGGACGGATCGGGCGAATTCGGCGAGGCAAGCGCCTCATTCTCGGCCAGGTCGCGCTCGACCGTCCTGAGCGCGGCGGCCTCGTCGAGCAACCGGCGCAGGCGCTGGTGCTCGCGCGTGTATTCAGCCGCGCGTTTCGAATTGGAGAAGAAGGTCGGGTCCGCCATGGCCGCGTCGAGTTCCTCGAAGCGCAGCTGAAAGGCGGAGAGATCGGGCAGGGCGGGCATGCGGGAGGAGAAAGGCTGAAGGACTGAAAGGCTGAAAGGCTGAAAGCGGAAGGATGAAAGGCGACGGCCATCTCGGATCGCATTCGAACTGCCCGGGCCGAGCGACGGCTCGCGCGAGAGCGCGGTGCTTTCCGAACAGGATCGGGAGGAACGCCGCAGGCCGGACATCGTCTCTGCCGGCGAGGAGCACCTGCGCATCTCGGCGCCCGCCGGCGATGCTTCAGGCTCGTCGTCCCTTGCCGGCACTCTGCCTTTGCTTTCAGCCTTTCAGCCCTTCAGCCTCCAGCCCTTCACCGCCATGCCCACCGTCCTGTTCACCCAAAGCATCATCGCGTGTGTCTGGGATTTCGACAAGACGCTGATCCCCGGTTACATGCAGGCGCCGTTGTTTCGGCGATTCGGGATCGACGAGAACACCTTCTGGACGGAGACGAATGCGCTGGGCGAACGCTACCGGCAGCGCGGCTACAACGTCTCGGGCGAGAGCGCCTACCTCAATCACCTGATTTCCTACGTGCGCGAGGGCCACATGAAGGGCCTGAACAACGCCCTGTTGCGCGAACTCGGACGCGAGATCCTCTTCTATCCCGGCCTGCCGGAGTTTTTCAAGACGCTGCGCGACTTCGTGCGGTCGCAGCCTCAGTACGTGAAACACGAGATCACGCTCGAGCACTACATCGTCAGCACCGGCCTGGCGGAGATGGTGCGCGGCAGCGCGATCGCGCCGTTCGTCGACGGCATCTGGGGCTGCGAGTTCATTGAGAATCCGCTGCCGCCGGGCTTTCTCACCCAGGGCGAGTTCGGCCTCGAGACCCCGCTGGAGATCGCGCAGGTCGGCTCGATCATCGACAACACCATCAAGACCCGCGCGATCTTCGAGATCAACAAGGGCACGAACAAGAACGCCGCGATCGACGTCAACGCGCAGATCAAACCCGAGGACCGGCGCATTCCGTTCCAGAACATGGTCTACATCGCCGACGGCCCGAGCGATGTGCCGTGTTTTTCGGTCGTCAAGGGCAACGGCGGGCGCACCTACGGCGTCTACAATCCGAAGCGGCGCGACGAGTTTGAGCAGAACGACCGGCTCCGTCAGGTCGGTCGCATCGACCACTACGGGCCGGCGGACTACCGCGAGGGCAGCGTGACGACGGAGTGGCTGCTCCTGCACGTGCAAGCGATGTGCGATCGCATCGTCGCCGACCGGGAGGCCGCCGTGGCGGCGCGCGTGTCCAAGCCGCCGCGCCACCTCAGCACCAGGCCCTCCGACAAGAGCGGCGAGCGCACTCCGGTGCAGGGGACGCTGCTTTGAGAACAGGGCGATGGGCTAGGGACGATGGGCTGAAGGCCGCTCTCGCCCACGGCCTCTTGCCTCTCGCCCGCGCCGAAGGCATTTCCCTTTCAAAACTGTAATTGCCTCGCGCCTCGTTTTCCCTTGCGAGCGCGCGCCGGCTCTTCTTTCAGAAAAACTCCCCTAAAACCGCGATCCCCACATGGTTGAAGTCAAAGGTCTGGTTAAACACTACGGCCCGATCCGCGCTGTCGAAGGCGTGTCCTTCTCGGTCAAGCGCGGCGACATCCTCGGATTCCTCGGGCCCAATGGCGCCGGGAAGTCCACCACGATGAAGATGATCACCGGCTACATCCCGCCGACGAGCGGGACGGCCGTGGTCGACGGTTTCGACGTGCGCGAGGCGCCGCTCGAGGTGAAGCGTCGCATCGGGTACCTGCCCGAGAGTTCGCCCGCCTACCAGGAGATGACGGTGCTGGAGTTCCTCCGCTTCATCGGCGAAGTGCGCCGGATCGGCGACAAGGAGGCCTCGGCCCGGCGCATCGACGAGGTGCTGCAACTGTGCCGGCTCACCGAGGTGCGCGGCCAGACCATCGAGACGCTTTCGAAGGGCTTCAAGCAGCGCGTCGGCTTCGCGCAGGCCGTGCTGCACGATCCGCCGGTGTTGGTGCTCGACGAGCCGACCGACGGCCTCGACCCGAACCAGAAACACGAGGTGCGGCGCATCATCACCAGCATGGCCGCCAACAAGGCGATCATTCTGTCCACGCACATCCTCGAGGAGGTCGAGGCGATCTGCACGCGCGCCATCATCATCGCGCGCGGCAAGGTCATCGTCGACGAGACGCCCGCGTCCCTGAAGGCGCGAAGCGAGTCCGGCCGCCTCGACGACATCTTCCGCAAACTCACCCGCTGAGACCCACGCCATGAACCAGGTCTGTCCCGTCTTCAAACGCGAGTTTCTCGGCTACTTCCGCTCGCCCGTCGCCTACGTCGTGCTCGCCGCGCTCCTCATCGTGGTGGGCGTGGTGACGTTTTTCCCGATGCAGTTCTTCGACCGCGGCACCGCGAGCCTCGAGCCGATGTTCGTGCCGTTCGTCTTCATCTACGCGTTCTTCATCCCCGCGGTCGCGATGCGGCTCTGGGCCGAGGAGCGCCGCTCCGGCACGATCGAGCTGATGTTCACGCTGCCGATCTCGACCACCGCGGCGGTGCTCGGAAAGTTCCTGGCCGCCTGGGCGTTCTTTTCCGTCGGCATCGTGCTCACCTTTCCGCTCGCACTCACCGTCGCCTACCTGGGCGATCCCGACTGGGGCGTGATCATCTCGAGCTACCTCGCGGCCATCCTCATGGCCGCGCCGTATCTCGGGATCAGTTCGCTCGCCTCGGCGCTCACGCGCAACCAGGTGGTCGCGTTCGTCATCGGCCTGGTGATCTGCGTGATCATGGCGTTCATCGGCCTTGGGCAGGTGACCGACATCGCGCAGGGCACGATTCCCGTCTGGCTGCTCGATGCGGTGACCAACTTCGGGTTCTACCCGCACTTCGCCGCCGTCTCGCGCGGCCTCCTCAACCTCGGCTCGCTCGTCTACTTCTTCTCGCTCACCGCCTTCACGCTGCTCGTCAACGTGATCGTGCTGGAGCGCTGAATACCTCCGACAACGAAGGACACGCACCATGAAACTCAGTGGAAAAGTCGTTGCCGTAGGCCTGCTCTTCATCGGCCTCGTGCTGATCAACATCCTCGTGCGCTTCATCCCCATGCGATGGGACATGACGCAGGATCGCATCTACTCGCTCTCCGAGGGCACCCGGCGCGTGCTGGAGAAGATCGAGGAACCCATCGCGATGGAGTTCTACTTCAGCCGCTCCAATCGCGATGTCCCGCCCGAGTTCAAGAACTACGCCACGCGCGTGGAGGAGATGCTCCGCCAGTACGTGGCCAGGTCGCGCGGGAAACTCTCGCTCAAGGTGATCGATCCCAAGCCCGACACCGACGAGGAATCGGACGCCCGGCGCCTGGGCCTCAATCCCCAGCAGCTGCCCACGGGCGAGACCGTCTACTTCGGCCTCTCCATCACCCTGGCGGACCAGGAGAAGACCATCCCGATGTTCGCGCCCAGCCGCGAGCCCTACCTCGAGTACGACATTTCGCAGGCGATCTACGCCGTGCAGGAGTTCGACAAGCCGAAACTCGGCCTGATCAGCGGCGTGCCCCTCGCCGGCACCCCGCCGGAACTGGCCATGCAGATGCAGATGCAGGGGCAGCGCGCGCAGCCCGCCCAGTTTTCCTACCAGGAATGGGAGTCGCGTTTCGAGATCGTGACGATCGAGCCCTCGGCCGGGGCGCTGCCCGAGGGGCTGGGCCTGCTCGCCGTGATCCACCCCGCCGGCCTGAGCGAGAAGCTCGTGTATGCGATTGATCAATACGTGCTTTCCGGCAAGCCCGCGTTCATCGCCGTCGATCCGTCGTCCTACGTGCTCAAGGCCCAGAACCGGCAGCAGAACATGATGATGGGCATGCAGCAGGGGAACTCGAGCGACCTTCCCCGGCTCTTTGCCGCCTGGGGCATCGACTTCGACGCGCAGACGGTCGTGGGCGACGCCAGCCTCGCCACGAAGGTCAACACCGGCCAGTCCCTCATGGAGTACCCGGTCTGGATGGAGACGCGCGCCGAGCAGCTCTCGAAGGAGGCCCTGCCGACGAGCGGCGTGCAGAAGATGCTGTTCGTGGAGGCGGGAAGCATCTCGGTGGATTCGGATCGTGGATACGAGGTGACGCCGCTTGTCCAGACGACGGAAAACGCCGGCGGCGTGCCCGCGATGGTGATGCAGTTCACCCCGCCCGCCGAGGTCGCCAAGCAGCTCAAGCCCGAGGGCTCGAAGAAGAACCTCGCCGTGCTCGTGCGCGGCCGGTTCAAGACCGCCTTCCCCGAGGGCGCACCCAAGGATCCGGCCCGGACGGAAGAGACGGGCGCCGAGGACGACGCCGACTCCGCGGAATCCGCCCCGGCGGAGCCGGCCACCGCGGCCACCGCCGCGCCGTCGATCGCCGAGTCGGCCGAGCCCAGCGCTCTCGTCATCGTCGCCGACACCGACTGGCTGATGGACAGCTTCAGCGTGCGGTCGCTCGGCATCATGGGCCTCGTGCAGCCACTGAACGACAACTACGTTTTCTCCGGCAACCTCATGGATTTCCTCGGCGGCTCGCAGGATCTCGTCTCCGTCCGCGGCAAGGCCACGGTGCTGCGGCCCTTTGAGGTGATCCGCGACATGGAGCGCGCCGCGCAGATGCGCTACCAGGCGCAGGCCCAGGAACTCGAGACGCGCCTCGCTGACGTGGAGAAGAAGATCAACGAGAAGATGCAGGCCGAGGGCGGCGTGAAGCGCCTCGTGCTCACGCCCGACATGCAGGAGGAAATCGCCGCGTATCGTGCCGACGAGGCGGAGATCCGCCGCAACCTGCGGGACATCCGCCGGGCGCTGCGCGAGGATGTCGATGCGCTGAAAAATCTGCTCACGCTCATCAACCTCCTCGGCGTACCGCTGCTCGTCGGCGCGTTCGGTGTCTCGTTCTTCCTCAATCGCAATCGCCGCCAGAAGGCGGCCTGAGTCCTCCCATGAAGGTCAAATCCCTCGCCCTCGCGGTCGGTGCCCTCGCCGTGGTCACCGCGGCCGTCTGGTTCTTCAATCGCGACAACTCCTCCGGCCCGGCGCCCGATCTGCGCGTCGGGCAGCCGCTGCTCGACACCGCCACGGTGGCCGGGGCCGCGCAGTTCTTCCTGCGCAGCGGCGGCAACGAGGTGACGCTCACCGGCCTCGATGCCACCGCGCTCAAGGCGGGTGTGGTGAAGGAGTACCACGATCTTCCGGCCGACTGGTCGAAATTCCAGCGCCTGGTCGAGGACCTGACCAAGGCCGACGCGAGGATCACGCGCATGGTCGGTTCCACGGCCCAGCGATTGGAGAAACTCGGCTTCAGCGGCGACCGCATCGAGCTTCGCGACAAGGACGGCAACCCGCTCTGGACGCTCCAACTGGGCAATGGCCCGCAGAGCGGCGGCAAGTTTGTGAGGTTTGGCGACGAGCCGAAGGCCTACCTCTCGGGTCTCAGCACGTGGTTCGACACGACGCCCAAGAACTGGGCCGACGCCGCGCTCGTGAATGCCAAGCCCGACGAGGTCGTCGGTGTGCAGGCGCAGTTTCCCGGCGGCGGCACGGTTTCCGCGACGCGCGTGGACGGCAAGGGCGTGTGGAAGGCGCCGGAGCTCGCGGAAGGCGAGTCGCTGAAGGAAAGCGAACTCAACTCCCTGATCACCCGGTTGACCGGTCTCCGTTTTACGGATACCCGCGAACCCGAGGGTCTCGAGGCGATCGCGGCCCGGCCGACCGCCCGCACCTACACGCTCACGCTCGCGGACGGGCGCACCCTCACGGTCACCACATCGCAGCGCACCGATCCGCAGCCCGCTCCGGAAACTCCCCCGGCCGAGGGCGAAACGCCACCGGCCCCGCCGCCGCAGCCGGCCGACGTGTACGTGCAATCCTCGCGCGCAGAGGACCCGATCAATGACCGGATGAAGCTGCGCAGCTTCCAGGTGGCGGACTGGACCTTCAGCAGTCTGCCCGCCACGCGTGAGGCGCTGGTCAATCCCATCCCGGCGCCCGCCGCTCCCGAAGAGACGTCGACCGCGCCCGCCCCGGAAGACGCTCCGGCCGAGTCCGCCGCCGAGGCGGTCTCCGCGGAGCCAGCCGACTCTGCGGCTGAACCGACGGCGTCTACCGCCGCCGATCAGCCGGCGGATCAGCCATCTTCGGTCGAGTCCGCGCCCTCGGAGCGCGAATAGGCGCCGGTCGCGCCGGGCGGCGAACGCCAAGGGCGGAATGGTGAAGGAAGAATGCCGCCTGGGGTCGTTCTCGTTCTCTTTCCCTTGCTCTTTCTCTCTCTCGATTAGGGCGTGTTTTTTCAAACCCGAGGGTCTGGTTTTCCACCTGCGGAAGCCGATCCGCCCTCGGCGGCCTGCATCCTTGCGGTGTAAGCTTGTCGCCGGCGGGTGAGCGGCGACATCGTGGGCGTTTCGACACTCCCGACCCGATGGCCGACACGCCGCAAACACCCGACGATCCCCGACAGGCGCACGCGCTTGAGCTCCTTGCCGAGGCCGAGAAACTCACCGTGCCCGGCGATGCCAACTCGCTCGGTCGCGCCTCGGCCAACGCCGAATCCGCGGTCAACATCCTTGCGGCTGTGGTCGCCGCCACACCGACGCCCGAGGCTCGAAACCTTCTCGCCGCGGCGTGGATGCGCCGGGCGATCGTGCTGCTCGTTTTCGGTTCGGAACAGAGCCTGCAGGAATCCATCCGCTGTTACGACGAGTCCATCCGGCTTCGGCGCGCGCTCCTGGGCACACGGCATCCGGCCCTCGTGCACGCCCATTCATCGGCGCTTATGGGACGGGGCGACGCGTTTGCTCGCCTCGGCGGAGAATTCAATCTCCGTCAGGCGCTCGCAAGCTACGACGAGGGCATCACCCTGTTCCGCACGCTGCCGGTGCGCGAAGCGCCGGCGTTGATGGCGCGCATGATCGTCATGCACGGTGCGCGCGCCGCGGTCTACGAGGCGTTGCGCACGCCCGAGACGGTGGTCGCGGCCATGAAGGAGCATGCGGAGATCGCCACCTGGATCCGTGGTACTCCGGCCGAGAAGCATCCCGAGTTTCGCCTGCACCTGGGCGCGTCGCTGGCCAACCGCGCAAACCTCGCCCTCATCGCCGGCACGCCCGTGTGCGATCCGGCGCAGGCGCGCATTTTCGGCGCCGAGGCGATCGCGGCGGTGGCGGGACTCGAGCGCGAGTCGCCAGTCGCGGCCGAGATCGCCATCAAGGCGCGACGCACGATCTCGCGCGCCGTCACCGCCCAGATCGAGGCGCTGGGGACGGGCGTCGCCGCGCCGCGGGAGTTTCTGAATACGATGACCGACGCGGCCGACGAGGCGCTCGCCCTGGCGAGATACTGGGAGACGAAGGGCGTGCGGGAATTTCGCCCGATCGCGATCGAACTCTTCGGCCTCGGTGCGACCCTCTACGTGCGCCACCAGACGCATTTCTTTCCTGAATACGTGCTGGACAACCTCGATCCCGAGCAGTCGCCGGATGCGTTTCGCGAGTGTCCGGAGATGCTCGGCCTGGCGGCGTCGCTGGTCGGGGATGCAATCCGGCATTTCGAGCGCGATCGAGTGGTCACGACCGAGACGAAGGGCGTCGAACGGCAGATCGAGACGCTCCGCGCCTTGCGCCACGCGAGCGAACGGCTGGGCGCGCTGCGCCCGCAGACGACCGGATCGGAAGAGCGTCGTTGACCCGATCGACCGGCACTGAGGGTCACCGAAGCCGGCGGCGGAGCGCGGCCGCGCGGGCGCCTTCCGTCGGACACGCTAAGGCGGGCCGATAGCCTCGAGTGCGTCGCAGCGGGGGCCGCTCAGGCGCCAGGCCCGACCGAAACCGAGCACCAGCGTGCCGCGTTCAGGCACGAGTCGCAGGAGTTGAAAATCGGAGAGCTCGCGCAGCATCTTCACGGCGGCGCCATGGCGCGCCTCCAGGGTCTCGAATCCGCGGCGCCACGCGGCGCTGCCGCGCTCCACAATCTCGATACGGCACTCGAAGGTGGCGCGGCGGCGCGCGAAGATCTGGCCGGCGCTCGCCTCGTCCTCGATCAACAGGGCGGACACCCGGCGCGTGCGCACGAGATTGCCCGTGTGCCGGGCGAGTTCACTCACCACGATGAGAAACGCACCGTCGTCGAGATCGCTCTCGGCGACAGGCGCGTAGCTCGCATCCGGTGAGCCGTCGGGGTTTACGGAGGCGAGCACGGCGCTGCGGCACGTGGTTCGCAGGTGCGCGAGTGCAGCCTGGGCGGCCGCATCGCCCGGCGACGAGTGGTGCGTGTCGTGCATGGGATTCGGGGGCCTCCGCTACTCAAGCCCGGTTTGCCGTGCGCGCAAGCGAACCCCGAGAGCATGCATCCGTTTTCGTCCACGTGCGACGAGTCGCTGTGATGCACCGTGGATTGTCCTTGGTCCTTCCCTGCCGCTGCTCTGTGGTCAACGCGATCGCCCTCCATGAGCACGCTGCCCTACGTCCACCCGCACACGCGCCGCCGCGCGATCGCGATGCTTTGTCTCGCGTGCCTCCTCTGGGGCGGGAGCTTCCCGATCGTCAAGGCCATGGGCGACGTGCACCAGCGCGTCGACCCGGGCGTGTCCGCGCTGGTGCTCAACGCCAGTGTGATCTGGCCGCGGTTCGCCATCGCGGCCGTGCTCATCCTGCCGCTGGCGTTTCGCCAGCTTCGTGTCGGGGTGAGGGCGGCGGAATGGGCGCAGGCGGTCGGCCTGAGCGCGTTTCTTTCCGGCGGACTGTTGCTGCAGGTGGACGGGTTGCGCTTCACCGCGGCGTCGACGTCGTCGTTTCTGACCCAGGGCTATGTCGTGATCCTTCCGCTCTGGGTCTACGGCCGGATCCGGCGCTGGCCGACGGCATCCTTTTTCGCCGCGATGGCCCTGGTCATCCCCGGCGTGGCGATCCTGGCAGGCGTGCGCTGGGATGGCTTCGGCCTGGGCCGGGGCGAAGTCGAGACGCTGCTCGCGGCCTGTTTTTTCGCCGGCCAGATCCTGTGGCTGGAGCGGCCCGCCTACCGGAGCAATCGCGGGCTCCCGGTCACGATCGTGATGTTCCTGTGCATGGCCGCGGTGTTTCTCGGTGTCGCCCTGGTGGGGGCGTGGAGTGATGGATCGACCCTCGCGCGTGTCTGGCGTCCGCTCGGCTCGGGACCCTGGCTGGTCCTGACCGGGCTCCTGGCAGTGTTCTGCACCGCCGGCGCTTTCACGCTCATGAACCTCTGGCAGCGCTGGGTGAGTTCGACCGAGGCCGGGTTGATCTACACGCTCGAGCCCGTCTTCACCGCGGTGCTCGCGCTCTTCGTGCCCGCGTGGTTCTCGGTCCTGGCGGGAATCAACTACGCGAACGAGCACGTCACCTGGCGCATGGTGGTTGGCGGACTCCTGATCTGTGCCGCCAACGCGGTGATCCAGCTCTCGCCGCCGCCCCTCCTCGCGAAGGATCGCGCAGCCAGCTGAACGCCGGCGCTTCCGCAACGCGTCGCAGGCGGTGAGCGCTCGCGGGCGCCAGGGGGCGGCGGGAATCGCGGCGTGCGTGCATCGGTTCGAGGGCCGGACTGCCGGTGATGGCAACCTGCGGCACGCACGGGGAAAACCATTCGGCTTGCGGCGGGCCGGGGGCCGGCCAAGCCTGCGCCCATGATCAGGTTCCCCGCCTGGCTCCCCCGAGTCGCCGTGGCCGCCGCGTGCTCCATCCCCGCCGCCTCCGCGCAGACGCAAACCTCGCCGGCGCCGTCCTTCAGTGCGCCGCCCGAAAGCAGGCCCGCCACACCCGAGGCATTCGACCTCGTGGCGTTTGGCGAGCGCGACGTCAACCGCGACGGCTGGCTCTCCGGCACGGAAGCCCTCGGTATCCGGCATTATGATGCAAATGCCGACGGCGACGTCGACGAGACCGAGTTCCTCGCCGGTCGCGCGGCGGAGCGCGTGCAGTTGCGCGAGGGAAGTGTCCTGCCCGAGGACATCGACCTGTTCAATGGGCTGGATTCCACGGGCTCCGGCTACATCTCGGGCATCGACATCGAGCGCGGCGGAGTGGGGGCGTTCGACATCGACGGAAACGGGCGAGTCACGCGCCAGGAGTTCATCGAGGGTCGCATCCGGCAGCGGCGCGAGATCGAGCAGCGGATCGCTGCGGCCAAGGAGGCGGAACGTCGCCGTCGCCAGGCGACGGGCGAACCCGAGCCCGCCCCGCCGCTCGACGAGGTGCTCAAGCCCAAGCGCGGGCTGATGCGCGGCCGCGTGCTCACACCGGACGGAAAGCCGGTGTCGCAGTTCACCATGGAGGTGATCGGCTACAACATCGATGCGCGCAACCCGCGCATCGAAGGTCGGCAGTTCGAGGAGCCAAACCTCATCGGCCGTTGGGTCGGGCGCGAAGGCTACTACGAGATCCGGCTTCCCGAGGGCAGCTTCGGGTTCGCCGCGAGCATCACGATCAACACCGACGCCGGCCCGAGGACGTACCCCCTTCGTGCGGAGGGCGAGCGCCAGACGATCGACTTTATCGAGGTCCAACGCACCGGCGACGGCGTGGTGAAGAACATGATCTGGGACCCGTCGGCGGGCGAGATCAAGTCGGGTCCGAGCGTCCCCTGAGCCATCGCACGACCCAAGCGCGGCGGCGTGGACCGGATGCGCCGCGATGCAGCATCCAGGATCGTCGCCTGCCCGCGCTTCCCGGGCGCGCGCCTGACCGGTCCGGGAAGGCGCTTCTTCCAGGCGGAAACTTTCAAAAATGTAATCGCCCGGCGATTTGACTCGGCGCACCTCTGCGCCGACGTTGTGCCTCAGCAGTAGGGGTTCGGAGCCCTCGGCCGTCTACGGAGGCCGGGGGCTCACTGTTTTCAGGCTTCGACAGACCGAGCCTTCGACCGAGGCGCGGGCAAAGCGGGCGCCGGGCGCGAGGCGAACGGACGCGGGCTATTTGCGATGCCAAGGCTCCTGGCTATGTGTGCGGACCCGAGGCGGACGCCCCGGGCCGATGGTTTCCAACCCAAGGAGAGCAGCACTCACTATGAAGATCGTACGACACGGATCGGCCACCTGGCAGGGCGGCCTGAAGGACGGCAAGGGCACAGTTTCCACGCAGAGCGGCGCGCTCGACGCGCGACCCTACGGCTTTGGCACGCGCTTCGAAGGCGTGCCGGGCACGAACCCGGAGGAACTCATTGGCGCCGCCCACGCGGGATGCTTCACGATGGCGCTCTCGCTCATCCTGGGTGAAGCCGGCCTCACCGCGTCGAAGCTGGAGACGGCTGCTGACGTCACGCTCGAGAAGCAGGCCGATGGCTTTGCGATCACGGGGATTCACTTGAAACTCAAGGGGACCGTGCCCGGTGCCGACCAGGCCCGCTTTGAGGCACTCGCGCAAAAGGCGAAGTCCGGTTGCCCGGTCTCGAAGCTGTTCAATACCCAGATCACGCTCACGGCGACGCTCGTGTCGTAGAGGCGGCGTGTGCCTTTTCCCAATACGTGGGAGTGGGGCGGGCTTTCCGGGCGCGCCGTGAGCCCGGCGGCCACGCGGCGCCTCCGGAGGGCGCGCCCTGCCTGTGACACGAAGTTCTGAACCGGAGACAGGCACTAAAGTTCGCACGGAGTTGCCGGCGGTTCGCGCTGTCCCGGATCCCACCCGTCCGCCAGTATCGTCGCATGCTGACATTCCCCCGGCTCCGGCCGACGGCCCTGTGCGTGCTCATGGTTTTCGCCGCGGCGCTGCCCGGAGCGACCGCGGAGGACGGTGATACCGACGCGCCCCAGGGGACTCCACCGGTGCCGGAGTGGGCCTACCCGGGATCGGCCACGCGAGCGCAAGTGGCGCCGCCCGCCGACTTTCGTCGTGCCACGACGACCGTCGCGCTGCCCATCGGGGTCTTCGAGGGCCAGTCCGACGTGGGCAGCGCCGTCGTTCCTGGTCGCGCGAGCTTTGATCCCGCCAGCGGCGCGTACACCATCGAGTCCGCGGGCTACAACATCTGGTACACGCGCGATGAGTTTCGTTTTCTATGGCGCAGGATGTCCGGCGACGTATCCCTCGCGGCCGACATTTCCTACCCGGACCCCGACGGCTTCTTTGATCGCAAGGCGGTGCTGATGATCCGGCAGGACCTCGACGATGATTCCAAGATGGTGGTGGTGGCCTTGCACGGCGACGGCATGATCCACCTCGCGCACCGGCCGGAGAAGGGTGCCCGGGTGAAGGACACCGAATATCGCATCGGCGGACGCGGCCGGCCCGAGGGCGAGTATCCGGACACGCTTTCGACCATCCACGCCCGGCGCCTCGGGATCGAGAAGCAGGGGAATGCCTTCTCGCTCTTCGTCAGCCTCGAGGGCGAGCCGGTCAGCCGCTTCGGCCCGCCCGTGGTGCTGGAGTTCACCGAGCCGTTCCATGTCGGGATCGGGTTCTGCTCGCACCTGCCGGACGTATCCGACACAGCGATACTCACGCGGTTGATCCTGGAAAACGCCGCCGGTCGCGTCCGCTGAGCGGATCGGCGGGCGGCCATCACACGCCAGGCACGAGCGACCGCCACGTCCGGCGCGCGGGATTTCCCGGCGCCGGGGCAGGCCGCCGTCACACAGGAAACGGCAGCCGCGATATCGGGCGGATCGCGAGGGCGAGGAGCGCGCGTTCGTCGTCGTCGCCGGCGATGCGGTTGAGGTGCAGCGTGCGACAGGTGCCGCAGCGGTGGATGACGTGCCATTCGCCGCGTGGATCCACGCAGACCGCGATCGGTTCCATGCCGCCACGGCAGAGCGAGGCGCGGTCGCCGGGCGTGTCGTCAAGGTGCACGCTCCAGAGACAGTGCGGACAATGGTTGCGGTGGCGCGTTCCGGGCGCATCGAGCGGGAACTCGAGGCCGCAGTGGCGGCATTTCAGATAGGATCCCGGGGACGGGCGATGAGCGGACGCGCAAGCCTCGAAGGCAGCAACGTCGTAGGGCGGCGCCGAGCGGCGCGCGGCAGGGTGCGACATGGGCGGGAGAACATCACGGTGGTGGTCTTCCCCGGTGGGTGGGTGAGCGCCACGGCGGGTGGCGCGTGAGGCGGGTGCGAAACCGCAGGGCCGCGCGCGGGTGCGGCCTTCATCGTGTCGCGACGAGCGACTGGTGCGTCGGGATCTCCGACCGGGAGCGGTGATCCGGCGCGTCGCTACGCCGCTCCCCGGACAGTGGTCTTGCGCGTTTCTTCGAAGGCTGATGTGTCGCTTGGCATCGAAAGTCCGGCTGCGCCGGACAAAGGTCCCAACGGCCGGTTCCGACGCCGCGTCAAGAGGACGCTCCAGGACTGCGCGATGCGTACTGCACGGGATGCCGCTGCGGGGATGGCAATATCTCCGATTGGACGATTTCTGTCGCCATGATCGCCAACTCAGGGCGTTCTGGAGGCCTACGTTTGGGATCCGTGATGTGTCACGCCTTGGTGAATCATCACATGGAGCAACGGCTTCAGTGATGATTTGAAACCCGATGGTCGGGAACGGACTGGGCAGCTTCGCGCTTCGACGAACAGTCACCACCATGAGCAACTCCAAGCTATACGTCGGCAACCTTTCCTTCGACTCGACTGAGGCCGATATCCGCACCGCATTCAGCGCCCACGGCCCCGTCAGCGAAGTCTACGTCGCGATGGACCAGGCGAGCGGCCGCCCGCGCGGCTTCGCCTTCGTCACGATGGGCACGCCCGAGGCGGCCCAGGCCGCGATCGCGGCCCTCAACGGCGCGCAACTCGGCGGTCGCGCGCTCACCGTCAACGAGGCGCGCCCGAAGGAGTCGGGTGGCGGCCGTTCCTTCGGTGGAGGCGGTGGTGGCGGCGGACGTTCCTTCGGCGGAGGCGGTGGACGCCGCGATGGCGGCGGGTCCGGCGGCCGCGGCCGCTACTGAGCCGCTTCGATATCTTTCGCGCCCGATCCCCCGCCGGAAGGACGGCGTCGCGAGTTACTGAATACAGTCCCCCCACGCACTCGAATCATGCCTTTTCGTCTTCCATCGGCCCGCATCAACTGGATCACCAGTTCGTTCCTCATCGGCACCGCCCTCTGTTCGGTCACGGCGGTGCCGTGGTACATCTGGACGCACGGCCTGGACCTCGTGCAGGTGTCCATGTTCATCGCGTTCTTCGCCGCCACCGGCCTGAGCATCACGGTGGGCTACCACCGGCTCTTTTCGCACCTCTCGTTCCGCGCGACCTGGCCCGTGCGGCTGTTCACCCTCGTCTTTGGCGCGGCCGCTTTCGAGAACTCCGTGCTCGAATGGGCATCCGATCACCGCAACCACCACAAGCACGTGGATGGCGACGACGATCCCTACGATGTCTCCAAGGGATTCTGGCACGCCCACATCGGCTGGATCCTGTTCAAGCTCAACGCCGAGCCGCCCCGCAACAACGTGCGCGACCTCGAGCGCGATCCGCTCGTGGCCTGGCAGGAGCGCTGGTATTACGTCCTGGCCGTCGGCGTCGGGTTCATCCTGCCCACCGCGCTGGGCTGGCTGCACGCCGGCGGGGTCGGCGCGCTTGGAGGCTTCCTCATCGCGGGCGTGGCGCGCGTGACCTTCGTGCAGCACATGACGTTCTTCATCAATTCGCTCTGCCACACCATCGGCTCGCGGCCCTATTCCGGCCGCTGCAGCGCGCGCGACAGCTGGCTGATGGCGCTGTTCACGTTCGGCGAAGGGTATCATAATTTTCACCACGAGTTTCAGCACGACTACCGCAACGGCGTGAAGTGGTGGCAGTGGGACCCGAGCAAATGGACGGTCTGGCTGCTCAGCCGGCTCGGCCTGGTGCGGGACCTGCGCCGTGTGCCGGATGAGAAGATCCTGATCGCGCAGCTCTCCGAGGCACTCCGCCGCGTGGAGGCCCATCTCGCGAGCGGGCGCTGTTCGCTGGCGGATCGCGCCGGGCAGCTGCTCCTCGCCACCCAGGCGCGCCTGCGCGAGTATGAGACGCGCTGGGAGGCCTGGAAGGCCGGGTGCGCGGAGCAGCGGGAGGTGCAGGTCGGGAACGTCCGCGCCTACCTGCGGGATCTCCGGCGCGAACTTCGTGCCGCGGCGGCGATCCTCGATCGCATGGAGGTGGCGGCATGAAGGCGGGAAACGTCACCTCATCCCATCGCGGCTCGAAAAGCCCCGGGCCGGCCGAGCCCCCGCCGGCGGAGGGCACGCTGCTTTTTCTCACCGGTTGGCCCGCCTGCGGATTGTCCGACTTCGGGGCCTGGCTGGAGGTGCATCGCGGATACAAGCACCTGGACCTCGACGACGACAGCCCGGCGGAGCACGAGCTTCGGGAGGCCTGGGCGCGACTGCTGCCGAAGTCTCCCGGGCGGCTGCTCGGCGAGCTCCGGGCCCGCGCCGACCGCTGGGTGGTCACGGGTGAGAACCCCGCGGACCATCTGCCCTACCTGGGGGTGCTGCGCGAGGCGGGCTTCGGCGTGTGGTTCCTGCAGCCCCGGATGGAAGGCCATTCGAGACAACGCTGGCTGGCACGGGAGCGCGAGCTCGATCCCGCCACGAAATCAGCGGCGTGGGACAGGCTCGCCGACGCGATCCGCAAGAACGCCCGGGAGCTGCGCCCGCATTTTCGGAACCGCTGCGTCGACGCCCTCGCGGCCGAGGGTCAGCTGAGTTTCGAGACCATGGCCGAGGCCATGCACCTGCCTCAGTTGGCGTAGAGTCGGCCGGGCGGACAGGCTCATCCCCCGGCCATCGAGCCCACGATCATGAACGGCTCCTCCCCCCGCGCGACGCGGTCGGGCAGGGGGGCGTCGAGCGGCTCGTGGGAGAGATCCTGCTCGCAGGCGAAAAACCGCACGAGCGGCCGGCGCCTGCCGGTGGCGGGATCGCGCACCGTGCCGCGTATCGCGGGGTGGCGCGCCTCGAGCGCATCGATCACGTCCTTCGGGGAGACCGGCGGCTCGAGGTCCAGCGACACCTCGCCGGAGATTCCGGCGAGCGTGCGCAGATGGGCGGGAAGGATGATGCGGATGGGCATGTGAAGGTTGCCAAAAGGGCCGGGGAGCGGTGGGAGCGGTGTTGTAAGGACCCGCGGGGATGCGACAGCAGGGCCGCGGCGTCGATTGGCGGAACCGATCAATCCAGCACCTGGACTTCGACCGAGAGCACGGCGGGGAGATCGCGCACGATCGGCTCCCACGAGTCGCCGCTGTCGGCCGAGGCGTAGACCTGGCCGCCCGTGGTACCAAAGTAAATACCGCACGGATCCAGGCGGTCCACCGCCATGGCATCGCGCAGCACGTTCACATAACAGTCGCGCTGCGGGAGTCCGCGCGTGAGCGGTTCCCACTCGCCGCCGCCGGTGCGGCTGCGATAGACGCGGAGCTTTCCCTCCGGCGGGTAATGCTCGGAGTCGCTCTTGATGGGGACGACGTAAACCGTCTCCGGCTCGTGCGCATGGACGTCGATCGGGAAGCCGAAATCGCTCGGCAGGTCGCCGCTCACCTCCGTCCATGAGTCACCCGCGGAGTCGGTGCGCATGACGTCCCAGTGTTTCTGCATGAAGAGCACGTCGGGACGCGAGGGATGGAGCGCGATGCGATGCACGCAGTGGCCGACCTCGGCATCGGGGTCGGGCAGCTCGTAGTTGGACTTCAAGCCGCGGTTGATCGGCCTCCATGTCTCGCCCCCGTCGTCGGTGCGGAAGGCGCCCGCCGCGGAGATGGCGACGTAGAGGCGCCTGGGGTTTTTCGGATCAATCAGGATCGTATGCAGGCCCATGCCACCCGCGCCCGGGGCCCAGAGCCCCGGCTTGACCCTGCGCAGGCCCGGCAGTTCGCGCCAGGCGCGTCCTCCATCCGTGGATACGAACAGGGCCGCATCCTCGGCTCCGCCGTAGACCGTGTCCGGATCCGTGAGCGACGGCTCGAGGTGCCAGATGCGCTTGAACTCCCAGGGATGCTGCGTGCCGTCGTACCACTGGTGCGTGCCCGGTGTGCCGTCGTAGGTGAACATGTTGCTTGCGGCGCCGGTGGGCATGCCATCCGAACCCGCGAGGTCCTCGGGCCTGGTGCCGGGCGGATGCCAGGTGCGGCCGCCATCGTCGGAGCGCTGGATCACCTGGCCGAACCAGCTGCTCGTCTGCGAGGCGTAGATGCGGTCGGGGTTCAGCGGCGAAGCCTTCATATGGTAGATCTCCCAGCCCGCGAAGTGCGGGCCATCGACCTTCCAGTCCCGGCGGTTGCCGTCGGCAGTGAGGATGAAGGCGCCTTTGCGGGTGCCTACGAGTACGCGAACGCGGCTCATGGGTGTTTCCTCGTCATAGGTTGGTGGTTCAGCTCGTGATCGTGACAGACGGGGGGCGATCGGATCGTTCGTCACTGAGGCAACGAACGAAGCGGCTGTGAACAGACACCGAGGTTTGGAAAAAGCGTCCGCCCCGCCAGCCTGAAGCAGGCTCACCCGCGAAAGCGGTCGTCGTCGCCATCGGTGCGCCGCCTGAACGACCCACCCGAGCAGGTTCGGAAATTCGCGAGCCGGGTGCTTCAGGCGTGGAACCGGCACGGGCGAGGCGGAACAACAAGCCTGTGAATTCCACCCCACAGAGCGCCGGCGGTCCGCCCTCGCGCCGCGAGGCGGGTTCCCCGGATTGGAGGGAGCTGGTCCCGCGCGATCAGCTCGACACCTTGCACGAGACGGCCGGACTCCTCGGGCGGGCCGGTGTTTCCGCCCTGCTGGGCGGCGCATTCGCGATCGGCAGCCACGTCGGGCGCTGGCGCGGCACGAAGGACATCGACTTCTTTCTTCGTGAACGGGATCGGGACGCGGCGATCGAGGCGATGCGACAGGCGGGTTTTGGCGATTATCACGACCAGCTTGCCTACGATCGGAGTTGGATCTTCCGGGCGTGCCGCGGTGAGGCCATCGTGGATATGATCTGGACGATTCCGAACCATGTCACAGACGTCGACGATGTCTGGTTCGAGCGCGCCAAACCGGTGGCCATCGACGGCCGCTCCTACGCCGCGTTGCCGCTCGAGGAGCTGATCTGGATCAAGCTGTTCGTGTTGCAGCGCGACCGCTGTGACTGGCCGGACGTGATCAATCTCGTGCGCGCCAACGCGGCGCAGATCGATTGGGAGCGGCTGCTGGGACGGATCGGCGAACACGAGCCGCTGCTTTTCGCCCTGCTGCACGTGGTCGAGTGGCTCTCACCTGCAGCGGTGGCGAAACTCCCGCCCTGGATGCGGGCCCGTTTTCATCTGGGCGAGCGCCCGCAACCGCGCGGGCGGGAGGCTGAAGCACAACGTGTCGCTCTGCTGGACAGCCGCTCTTGGTACGCGGCTCTTGTGCCACCCTCGGAGCTCATGGAACCATGATCATCGGGGCCATGAACAATCCTGCGCGCGATCCGGTCGCGGAGATTCGGGGGTTCGCACGCCTCGGGCTGGAATTCGTCGACCTCACGCTCGAGCCGCCGCGCGCCGCGACGTGGACGGTCGACCTCGACGCGATCGCGGCCGCCCTGGCCGACACCGGTCTGCCGGCCGTCGGTCACACCGCATTCTACCTACCGATCGGCTCGCCTTTCGAAAGCCTCCGACTCGCCGCGCGCGACGAGATGCGGCACGCTTTCGCGGCCTTTGCCAAGCTCGGCGTGCCGTGGGTGAATTTCCATGCCGACGGGCACGCGCCGCTTCACGACGAGGCGTTCATTCTGGAACGGAACCTCGATTCCATGCGCCTGCTTGTGCAGGACGCGCGCGAAGCCGGCGTGGGCCTGATGCTCGAGAACACCCCGGGACGCTTCAATACGGCCGCGACCCTCGGTGTCATGCTCGACGCACTACCGGAGCTGGGGTTGCACCTGGATATCGGGCATTGCCACCTGCAGACCGAGGTCAACACCGCCGACGATATCCTGCGGCGCTATGCGTCGCGGCTGAAACACGTCCACATTCACGACAACAAGGGCGGCTGGGGCGACCTCCACCTCCCTCTCGGCTGTGGCACGCTTGATTCCCGGAAGTACATCCACGCTCTGCGCCGGTGTGGCTACGATGGCACCATCACCCTCGAAGTGTTCACCAGCGATCCGCACTACCTCATCTACAGCCGAGACAGGATCCGCGAATGGTGGCACGAGCCGCTGGCTGCATGAGCGACGCGGCACGGGGTTGGACGGACCCCGTGCCGGGCGGATCGAGCGGGTGACTCAGGCCTGGGCCTGACCGCTGCAGCAGTTCTCCGGATGGGCGGCGAGTTCCTTCATCGCGGCCGCGATCTCATCCTCGCACACGTCGCGGCGGTGCGTCGCGACTGACCAGCTGTGCCCGAACGGATCGTCGAGCAGGCCGTAACGATCGCCCCAGAACATGTCACCGAGAGGCATGCGCACGGTGCACCCGGCCCGGATAGCCTGGGCAAAGGTGGCGTCGGCGTCGTCGACGTAGAGGTGGATCGTCACCGCGGTGCCGCCGAGCGCTTTGGGCCCGCGTGAGCCCATCTCGGGAAACTCGTCCACGAGCATGAGGTGGGAATCGCCGATCTTCACTTGGGCGTGCCAGATGCGGCCGTTCGGCCCCGTGAGCCGGGACGTCTCGACCGCGCCGAATGCCTTCGTGTAGAACTCGATCGCTGCGGCGGCATCGGCGCAGACGATGTGCGGCGTGATCGTGTGCATGCCCGGCGGGATCCGTGGCACGGAGGTGGTTGCGGCGGACGACTTGGCGGGGGTGGGGGCTGTGGCGGTGGTGTTCATGGGCATATATGTGTTGGTTGTTCGTCCTCTCCACGAACGACTCCGGCCGGACCGGACAGGCTGCGCAGGGATTTCTCGCGCTCCGGTCGACGCGCCTGCGACCAGGAAAAACGGTCTGCAGGATTGCCCCGTGTCCAATCGCTGCATCTTCATTCGTTGTGGTTGTGAGCTCCCCCAAACCCAGGCTCGCACCATGCATCCGCCCATGAACATTCGCCCAGCTTCGCCCTACATGTTGATCTTCCGCGAGTCGTCGCCCGATGCCTACGGCGCGCTCTCGGCCGAGGAGCGACAGAAACTCCTCGAGCAATGGAACGCCTGGTACGACGGCCTCGCCGCCGCCGGCAAGGTCCAGCACGGCCAGCCGCTCGAGCCCGGCGGCCGCGTGGTCCGGGAACGCCGCGTCACGGACGGTCCGTTTGCCGAATCCAACGAGGCGGTCGGGGGCTATTTTCTCCTGACGGTGTCCGATCTCGAGGAGGCCACGGCGATCGCGCAACAGTGTCCCAGCCTTTCGCTGGGCATGAGCGTGGAAGTGCGCCCCGTGGCCGGGGCCTGCCCGGGGCTCGGCGTCCAGGGACGCCCGCTCGCGGCCGCCGAGCTGTCCCGGGCCTGAGTCACCGGTGGTGGATTTCGCAGCGACAAGCGCTCCGCGCTTCGTCGACGGCACGCCGCCTCCCCCGCGGGGCGCCACGCCGTCGGAGATCGTGGAGCATTTCTTCCGGCACGAGACGGGGCGCCTGCACGCGGCGCTCACCCGGATGCTCGGGCCGGGCAACCTCGCCCTGGTCGAGGATGTCGCCCAGGCCGCGCTGCTCCAGGCCATGCGCGTGTGGTCGATGGGTGGGGTGCCGCCAAACCCGTCCGCGTGGATCACCCGCGTGGCGGTGAACCTCGCGCGGGATGCCATGCGCCATCGGCGCATGGCCGCGGGCAAGGAACAGGGGATCATCACGCATCTTGAGCAGCAGCGCTCGACCGCGCCCGAGATCGGCGAGAGCGAGCCGGAAATCCGCGAGGACACGCTGCGCCTGATGTTCGTCTGCTGTCATCCCGCCCTCGCGCAGGACGCGCAGGTGATCCTCGCCCTCAAGGTCCTGGGCGGCTTCAGCACCCGCGAGATCGCCCGCGCATTCCTCGGCACGGAGGCGGCGATCGAGAAGCAGCTCACGCGCACCAAGGAACGGATACGCGATGCGGGCATCGCCTTCGAGATCCCGGCGGGGCCGGCCCTCGCGAGTCGGCTCGACGGCGTGCTGGCCACGCTCTATCTCATCTTCAACGAGGGCTACAAGGCCTCGGCCGGCGAGCGCCTGCTGCGCGAGGAGCTATGCCACGAGGCGATGCGGCTCACCGCCGTGCTGGTGGAGCATCCCGCGGGGAACTCCCCTCGCAGCCATGCCCTCCTGGCCCTCATGCTCCTGACCGCGGCACGTTTCCCCTCGCGGCTCGATGAACACGGCGAGTTGCTCAGGCTGGACGATCAGGATCGGTCGCGGTGGGACGGCGCCCTGATCGAGCGGGGCCTGCGGCACCTCGTGCTCGCCGCCCGCGGTTCCGAGATGAGCGAGTATCACGTCCAGGCGGGCATCGCCGCGTGCCACTGCACAGCTCCGGATCATGCATCGACCGACTGGCGCCGGATCCGGCGGCACTATGACGACCTCTTGCGTCTCACCCCGTCCCCGGTTGTCGCCTTGAACCGGGCCGTGGCACTGGCCTACCTGGAGGGTCCGCAGGCCGGCCTCGACGCGATCGAGGCCATGGCCCAGCGCGACCGGCTGGATGGGAACTACCTGTTGCACGCCGTCCGGGGTGAGTTGTATTGGCGGCTTAATGACGAGCGGACGGCTGCGGCGTGCTTTCGCCGGGCGCTCCAGCTCGCCCAGGTCGGGCCGGAGCAATCGTACCTGACACGGCTCCTCGGACGCCTGGAGGCGACCTGAGGCTCAGACACGCGCCGGAGCCGGCTGGAGAGACCCGCCTCCGGCCCGGGCTGTGACGCATGAACTCCTCCGGCGTCCGCGCCGGCGCGGCGCATCAGACGCTGCCCTGCTCGACGGCGTTCATCAGATCCTCGAGTCGGAACGGCTTTGGTAGGCAGACGACCGGCCCGTGCCGTGTCTGGCGCAGGCCTCGCTCGGTGAGGCTCGCGGAAATCAGCACGATCGGCAGGTCGGTGCGGAACGTGCGCAGGGCACCCACCAGCGCATGATCGTCCGTCGTGCCGACGGAATCGAGCACCGCCCCGGCCAGCGTTTCGGTGAACTTCGAGACCCACAGGACCATCTCCTCGGTCGACGTTCCCTGCAGGACGCGCAAGCCGCGGCGTCCCGCGGCCTCCTCGATGCCGTGGACGACATCGCGCTCATCCTCCATGAGGAGCAGGATGCGGTCGTGCTCGTCGGGCGTAGGCACGCCGACACGACGGCGAAGCACGGGCAGCGTGAGCCGGAACCAGGCACCGCCCTCGCCGTGATCGATGAGAGCGAGGTCGCCGTTGTGCGCGCGGGCGAGCGATCGCGCCGCCGAGAGGCCCAGGCCCCGTCCCGGCCCCTTCGTGGACTCATAGTTGTCGAAGATCCGCTCGCGCATGTCCTCGGCGACACCCGATCCGTTGTCGCGCACATCGACCACTGCATGGCCGCCGGGCTCGATGCGCCCGCTCACCGTGATCTGGGCGTCGGGGCGGCCAGCCAGCGCTTCGATCGCGTTGGTGATCAAGTTGAGCACGATCTCCAGGACCTGGCTCTCGTTGGCGAGCACTTCACAGTCGGCCAACTCATCGAGTTCGAGCTCCAGATGCACCTTCTCGCTGCGCACGGCCTCGAAACTGGCGAGCTTGCAGGTGTCGCGAACGAGCGAGACGAGGTTGAAACGTCGTGCCTCGGTCACCCGGCCGGTGCTGAAGTCGCGAAGGTTGCGGACCATCTCGGCCATGCGCGAGAGCACGCCTCGGAGTGATTCGGCCTCGGGCGCGCCGGCCGACGGAAGAAGGTCGGTCATCATCATCGCACCGCTGAGGAGATTGTTCATGTCGTGACAGATCGCGTCGGCCATGCGGCCGAGCGCGAGGGTTCGCTCGGAGCGCCCCTCCTCCCGGGTGCGCCGGAGAAGTTCCTCCTGGAGCCGCTTCTGCTCGGTCACGTCCACGCGCATGGCACAGTAGTAGGCGATGCGGCCCAGCTGGTCGCGGATCGGCGTGAGCGTGGAATCGACCCAGTAAAGGTGCCCGTCCTTGGCCCGGTTGCAGATCTCGCCCCGCCATGTGTCACCGCGCGCGATGGTGTGCCACATTTCGTGGTAAAACTCGGCGTCGTGCCGACCGGACTTCAGGATCCGGTGATTCTGCGCGACGAGTTCCTCACGCGTGTATCCGGAAATTGCTACGAAGGCGTCGTTGACGAACACGATCTGGCCCCGGATGTCGGTGATCGCGAAGATGCAGCTCGCATCGAGGAAATCATGGACCGCAGCGAGGAGGTAGGCCGGCAACTCGTGAAGGCTGGAGGCAGAAGCCGACATAATGGGGGGATGAAGTTTACGAAATGGCGAAAGCGGCCGTGGTCAAGCGTGAGGAATGCGCGCGTGCGACGGTCTCCGGTCTGACGCAACGGTGGACCGCGCGTGCATTCTGCGCGTCCATCCGAATCTGGGGAGCTTCTGTCGCGGGGCGGGGAGTCTGGGGTGATTCGACGCAGGCGAAGAAACGCATCGCGCGATGAGGTTCCGTCCGGCACGTTGAAAGGCGATTTTTGCCCGTCCCCATGCGCATTTCCGTCATCCTCGCCCATCCCCGCGCTGGCAGCTTCAACCACGCGCTCGCCCGGGCCGCGTCGCGGCGCCTCATCGCCAACGGCCACACCGTGGATTTCCACGACCTGCATCGGGAGAAGTTCGATCCGATCGTGCGGCCGGGCGAACTCTCGAGGCGCGCCCGGCTGCCGGCCTGGTTGCGACGCTATTGTGACGAAGCGGCCCGCGCGGACGGCTTCGTGATCGTGCACCCGAACTGGTGGGGCCAGCCGCCGGCTGTATTGAAAGGTTGGATCGACCGCGTCCTGCGCGCCGACGTGGCCTACCGCTTCATCGAGGGGGACGACGGCGAGGGTGTCCCGGTCGGCCTGCTCAAGGCCTCGGCTGCCGTCGTCCTGAACACCTCGAACACGCCGGAGACACGCGAGCGGGCGGTATTCGGCGATCCGCTTGGCGCGACCTGGGAGCGCTGCATCTTCGACCTCTGTGGCGTGCACACGGTGGACCGGCGCATGTTCGGTGTCGTGTGCACGAGCACGCTGCGCGAACGCCGGCGCTGGCTGCGCGAGGCCGAGGATCTCGTGAGCCGCAGGTTCGGAGTCGTCCGCTGAGGCCCGCCGCGGCTCAGCGGCAGGCCTCGATCATGGCGCCGAGGATTTTCGTCGCGGCGAGGTGCTCCTTGGCGAACTCGCGGGCCGCCATGGCGTGGGCGGCGTAGTTTCCCTCGATCGTTTCCACCGCGGCGACAGCCGTTTCGAGGTCGGTGAACGTGAGCAGGCCGGCGCCTGTCGGTAGATGTCCATCGAGACCGGTGTCCTGCATCAGCACGGGGCGGCCGGAGGCCAGGAAACCTGCGCTGCGGTCGCTGAACCAGCCGGTGCGCGTGTCGACGTAGACGGGCTTGGGGCAGCAGAACTCCGCCCGGGCGCCGGCGATGTAGGCGCGGTAGGCCTCGGGCGAGGCCGCGACCTGGTGTGGATCGACGAGCGACCAGCCGGCTTCGCGCAGGCGCACGAGATCGCCGGTCGGGTCGCGAAGGTCGATGTTGGCGGCGAGCTCGAATTTCGGCGCGCACCGGCGGGGAAGGTCGACGAAGCGCATGTAGGCGTCGCGTTTGGATACGCTGAGCGATGCGCCGTTGTGCCAGATCTCGCCCCAGTTCCATTGCGTGATGGAGGTGTATTTCGCGTCCGGCGGGGTCGGTTCCGGCGAGGGCCAGGTCGGCAGGTAGACGAATTGCGGAAAGCGGTGCCACCGTCGTCCCAGCGTGGGTACACGACAGTCGGCCTCCCCCAGGTTGAGCCCGGCGGTGAAGAGGATCTCATGGTCCTCGACCCCCATCGGATGCTGCTCCGCCGAGACCTGGATGATGCCCGGATCGCCGTCGATCAGCGCCCGACGGCGGAAGCGGCGGAGCAGGGGACCCTGCACGGCGCAGGCGAAGTTCCACAGGAGATCCGCCTCGGCGATGATCCGTCGCACACGTGCTGTATCCGCTCCGTGGATTTCGATGGCGTCCACATCCGGGGTGGGGCCGTCGAGCGAACGTCCGATCGCCCAGCGGCCGTTGAATCCGAGGGCATCCATGCGCTCGCCGAAGGCACGCTCCAGCCCGGGGTCGACGCCCGTCGGGCCGGGCTGGCAGAGTTCCAGCCAGAAGACATCGTGCCCGAGCGCATCGAGTCCCTGGAAATGCTGGAGAAAGGCGGACCAATGGCCTCCACCCTCGGGGTAGCCGAGGAGAAAACGCGAGGCCAGGACGATGCGAAGACGTTCCTTCATCGTAGGGAGGACATGGATAAACGTGCCGTTCCACGGATCTGGCGAAACGGCCCGCAATCGGGGGTGCATCTCGCGTGCCGCCGTCCCCCCAGCAGCATCGCACGGGCGGTCGGCGCGACGGCGCCACGGGTCCGCCTGCAATCCGCAGACCCACACAGGCGGATGCCCTGCACATCGCACGGGGATGTTCGGGCGCCCGGGCCCGCATCGGGCCGGACGGTGGTGCCGCCGCGCCTCGGGCCGCCGGTATCCGGGATCGGCCGTACGCAGGTCCGCGGGATGCACCCCAGCGCACAGCCCGGCGCCTCACCGCGCGCGGCGACCGCATGTTGCGTTTAGGGTGCGGCATGCCAACCAACGAAGACCGGGCCGATCGCATCTATGTCCAAGCCGCCCATTTTGAGCTGACTGAAGCACTTCGGCAGGCCATCGCGGAGAAGTTCCGTCCCGTGATGCTGCGCAATTCCGAGATCGTGCGACTCAACGTGCGGCTGGCGCAGGACCAGAAGTCGGGTGGAGTACTCCACTTTTCGGGGACCGCCCAGCTTGAGATCCGGGGGCCCGACCTGATCGCACGCGCCGAGGGCACCGACGTCTATGTGATCCTCGATGAATTGGTCGAGAAGCTCGGCAGTCTGCTGGAGCGGCGGCAGGGCCGTCGCAAGGACAAGCGCAACCATCCCCACGAGATCGAACTGGACATCGACCTTCCCAAGGTCGGGCAGTCAGGCCGCGAATGAGGTCCAGTCCGATCCCGCGCAGGCGGCCGCGAATCCGACGCCACGGGAGGCCGGGCTTCACCTCTGCCGTCCGGCGGTTAGCATGTCCCCATGAACAGCTCTGCCTCCACCAGCGGCTGCACGCGGTGTCCGCTGACGCGCCCGCACCGGCGACTCCGCAACACACTCGCCATCCTCCTCGGCACGAGCCTGGCCGCAACGTATCCAGCCCAGGATGACGAGCCTTCCGGGATCGACGACCTTTTCGAGGCGGGGCAGGCGCTGTGGGATGCGTACGCGCCGCCGGAGGTGAAGGCGGAATACGAGTTTCCCACGCGCGAGGCGGCGGAGACTTTTCTCGGCGACGTTCAGCGCGCGCTGAGCGAGGGCAGTTTCGAAGACATCGCCGCCTATGAACCCGACGCGCGACAGGCCCTGCGCGTGCTGCGGTCCTTCGAGGGCGGCGACGAAATGGCGGCATGGCTCGAGCCTCGGCTCGACTTCCTCGTCGCATCGGGGGTCGCCGGTGGGCAGGAGCCGCTGCCCGCACCGCAGTCGCCGGCGCCAGCGCCTTCCCGACCCGCGCTGGCCCGACCGTACTGGGATCGGGTTGTCGTGGCCCGCGAGGCACCCGGCCAGGCCGCCGCGCTCGTGCCGCGCCTGAAGCAGATCTTCGCCGCTGAAGGCGTACCTCCGCAGTGGATCTGGATCGCGGAAGTGGAGTCCTCCATGAATCCCAAGGCGCGAAGCCCGGCCGGTGCCCGCGGGCTGTTCCAGTTCATGCCCGCCACGGCGGAGCGTTTTGGCCTGAGCGTGGCCTGGCCGGACGATCGCACCAACCCGGAGAAGAGCGCACGGGCGGCCGCGCGCTACCTTCGCGTGCTGCACGGGACTTTTGCCGACTGGCCCCTCGCGCTGGCGGCCTACAACGCCGGTGAGGGCCGGGTCGGCCGTGCACTCAAGGCCGCGGGCGCGTCCGACTTCCCCGGCGTGGCTGCCCGCCTGCCGGCGGAGACGCGCATGTACGTGCCCAAGGTGCTGGCGACGGTGGCGCGGCGCGAGTCCATCAAGGATCCCGCCGGGCTGCCCGCGCCGGCTGCAGGAGCGGCGGGGCGCTCCGCGTCTCAAGAAAAGCGCTACGCTTCCTCGTCTGGCACGGAGCCGTCGGCTCAGGGCGTGTCGAGCACGGACGAATCGTAGAACTTCACGATGTCGCGGTGGTCTTCACCCTCCATGAACGCCATCGCCGTGCGGGGGTGCTGGTTATAGCTGCCCGTCAGCATGTAGGGGATGGCGAACCCCCAGCGCAGCGCCTCCCGCATCGGTTCCACGGTGTGCTGGATCGCCTCGAGGACGGGGCGGATCTTGTACTTCGGATTGTGGAGGAAACTCAGGATCAGCTCCATCGGGCAGTTGCCGGCTCCGCGGCCGAGGCCGGCGATGCTGCCGTCGACGTAGTTTGCGCCCAGCACGATGGCGTCGATGGTGTTGGCGAATGCGAGCTGAAGATTGTTGTGGGTGTGGATGCCCACCTCCTTGCCGGCGGGCTTGGTGTGCTTCTGGAAGCGCCGCACGAGATCCCTGATCTGCTCGCTGTAGAGCGTGCCGAAGCTGTCCACGACATAGAGGGCCTTCACCGGCGTCTGCACGATCACCTCCAGCGCGCTGTCCAGCTCGCTCTCCGGGACAGTGGAGACGGCCATGATGTTCAGGCACGTGTCGTAGCCCTTGTCGACGGCGTCGTGCAGGATGTCGAGCGCGGCCGGGATCTGATGGATGTAGGTCGCGACGCGCACCATGTCGACGACGCTCCGGTCCCGCGGAAGGAGGTCGGTGTGGTAATCGGTGCGCTCGGCGTCGGCCATGACGGAGATGCGGGTGCCGTTCTTCTCGCCGATGGCGGCACGCATGTCGTCCTCGGTGCAGAACTTCCACGCGCCGTATTTGTCCCTGGAATACATGCGCCCCGCGCCCTTGTATCCGACCTCCATGTAGTCCACGCCGGCGCCCGAGGCCGCGCGATAAATGGCGGAGACGAACTCACGGGGAAAGTTGTGGTCGTTCATCAGCCCCCCGTCGCGGACGGTGCAGTCGATGACCTGGATTTCGGGTCGATACATGAGCCAGCCCTTCGGGCCGTTGGTGGGAGTGTGAGTCGGGGTGGACACGGGAGGTGGAGTTGACCGTGGAATCGGTGCCGGGCGCGATCCGCGGTTGCAACTCTCGAGGCCACCGTGGCCGGGATGATTAGCCCGGCGTGTGCGCAGTATCATCCGGTGCGCGCGCGATGGCGCGGCGGATGTGGCGAAACGCCGCGGCCGGGGGGCGAATCGCGAGGCCGCGGAGGTCCCCCCGGTGCGCCCACGGCGGTGGGATCGCTGTGCCTGCCTTGGACGACAACCTGGCGGGGCATCCAGGAACGCCGGCGACGGCGTGCGGCGGCGGATGCGCCGCTCAAAGCTTAGCGCGGAATGCGGTTCGCGTGGTGCGCCGCGGAGCACAAGACACCGGCGCGATCACCATGAAGCCTGTCTCCACCCGCGCCGCGCGCGTACTCGTGCTCTACCAGAGTGATGGCGGCCACACCCGGCTCATGGCCGATCTTGTGGCGGAGGGAGCCGCTGCGGTGCCGGACACCGAGGTCCGCCTGCGCAGCGTGACCGAGGCGACGGCCGAGGATCTGCTCTGGTGCGACGGCGTGGCCGCGGGATCGCCGACGCACATGGGGACGGTCTCGTGGGAGATGAAACGCTGGTGGGACGTCGTCGCGCAGCCGTTGTGGTTCCAGATCGAGGGCCGGATCGGGTGCGCCTTCTCGTCCTCGGGCGGTCTCGCGGGGGGCGGCGAACTGACCTGCCAGACGCTGCTTACCATCATGATGAACTACGGCATGCTCGTTTCGGCGTCCCTGACTATGTCGCGCCCGGACGCACGCTGCACTACGGGGCGGTGTGCGCCGGGCGCCCCCGCGACGACGCCGATCGCGACGCGTGCCGCCGTCTCGGACGCCGGCTCGCGGAATGGTCGCAGACGCTGTTCTGCGGACGCTCGGAGCACGCGCCGCAGAAGGCCACGTATCCGCGCCTGACATGATCCGGCGCCTCCTCGAATTTCCATGTCCAACAAACTCCAGGGAAAAGTAGCCATCATCACCGGCGCCAGCGCCGGCATCGGACAGGCCAGCGCCCGCGCCCTCGCGGGTGAAGGCGCCAGCCTCGTGCTCACCGCCCGCCGCAAGGACCGGCTCGAGGCGCTCGCGCAGGAGATCGGCCGGCTCGGGGGCAGGGCCGCGATCGTCGTGGGCGATGCCCGCGACGAGGACACCGCGGTGCGCACCGTCCAGGCGGCGCGGGAATCCTTCGGCCGGGTCGACATCCTCCTCAACAACACGGGCGTGGGAAACTACAAGAACCTCGTGGCGACCAGCGCCGCGGATTATGATGAGATGATGGATACGAACGTGCGCTCGACCTTCCTGTTCACGCGCCACGTGGTGCCCGTGATGCAGGAGCAGAAATCGGGCACGATCCTCATGATCTCGTCCATGGCCGGCGTCTACGGTTTCGGCGGCGAGGCGGTCTACTGCATGACGAAGTTCGCGCAGGTCGGCTTCGCCCAGGCGCTTGATCGCGAGCTGCGGGAGAGCGGCATCAAGGTTGGCGCGATCTGTCCCGGCGGCGTGAAGACGGAGTTCGCGATCGGCAAGGGCCGCACAGAGGAGTCGGTGCGGCAGTCGCACATGCTCGATCCCGAGGACGTCGCCGCGGTCGTGCTCCTCGCCTGCACCCAGTCGCCGAAGTCGCGCATCATCGAGGTGCAGATGCGCACGATGGCCGAGGGCCTGGCCTGAGGCGGTTCCGCGGATCGTTGGTGGAACCCGACCTCCGGGCGGGTTCCAGTTCATGCGCAGGCTGGAAGCGCGCTCGGTTCCGAGGCCGCGCAGCGGCCGACAAGACCGGTGGCGCAGCGAATCGGACCGATCCGCTCCGCCTTCGCCGGCCTCGTGAGCCCCTATCAGTCGAGCAGGTAGGTGCGGATGAACTGCACCATCGCGTAGAACTGGTAGTCGCTGTTCACCTTCTTGGCGAAGCCGTGGCCCTCGTTGGCCGCCTCCATGTACCAGACCGTGCCCCCGTGCTCGCGGATGGTGCGGACCATCTGCAGCGCCTCGGACTTCGGCACGCGCGGATCATTTGCGCCCTGCACGACGAAGAGCGGCTTCTGGATTCGCGCCGCGTGGTTGAGCGGCGAGATCGACTCGAGAAACGCCCGCATCTCCGGGTCGCGTTCGTCCCCGTACTCGACGCGACGGAGATCGCGCCGGTAGCTCTCGGTGTTCTCCAGGAACGTCACGAAATTACTGATACCCACGACATCGAGCGCACAGCGGATGCGGTCGTTGTAGTGCACCGCGCTCGCAAGGGTCATGTAGCCGCCGTAGCTGCCGCCCATGATCATCACGCGGCCGGCGTCGAGGTCGGGCTGCGTCGCGATCCAGTCCAGCAGCGCGCCGATGTCGCGCACGGAGTCCTCCCGGAGCCGGCCGTTGTCGAGCTTGACGAACGTCTTGCCGAACCCGGTCGAGCCGCGGACGTTGGGGTAGATGAGCGCCGCGCCAAGCTCGTTGAGGATGAAGTTCGAACGACCCTGGAAGACCGGGTTGGCCCGGCTCTCCGGGCCGCCGTGGATGCTGATGATGACGGGTCGGGGCCCGGTGAAGCGCGCCGCAGGAGGGAAGAGGAATCCCGAGATCTCGAGCCCATCGAAACTCTTCCAGCGGATGGCTTTTGGCTCGCGCAACTCATCGGCATTGATCCCGCCCAGCTCGCTTTCGGTCCACCGCTCCACGCGGCGCGACTCGACATCGAGCACGTAGACGTCGGAGGCCGAGCGCGCGCTGTTCACGACGAACGCGGCATGGCGGTTGTCGCGGTGCCAGGTGCCGTTGGAAACCAGGCCGGTGGGAAGGCCCTGGACCGGCGCGTGCCTCCGTGAGGCAGTGTCCATGAGGTGCACGATCGAACCCTGCGGTTCGTGCGTGATGAACGTGAGCCAGCGGCCGTCCCACGACTGGGTTATCGTGACCACGTCGTGCTGCACGTCCGGGGTGAGATGCGAGACCGCGCCACTCTCGAGATCGAGGTGCGCCAGGCGCTTGAACTCGTGGTCCTCGTCCGTCGTGAGATAGACCCCGCGTCCGTCGCGGGTGAAGATCGCGTCGTCCCGCGAGATGCCGGGCCGGTCGCGCGGCGTGAGCGCGCGGCGCGAGCCCGATGTTGTATCCACGAGCCAGATATACGATTCGTTGACCGACACATACTCCACGACGAGCAGCCGGGATCCGTCGGGGGAGACATCCGAGACGCCCCAGCCGCCGCCGCTGTTTTCCATGAGCAGGCGGCTGGTCGCCCCGTCGAGGGGTTCCATGAGGTGGATGTCGCGGTCCGAGCCGTTGCGTCGGGTGGAGGCGTAGGCGAACCAGGCGCCGTCCTCGCTCCACGCCGGCATGGAGTTCTGGCTGCGGCCGCCATCAGTGAGGAGCGTGCTGCGGCCGCTGGCGAAGTCCATGCGGTAGAGCTGCCCGAATTCGCCGCCGCCGATGTCGCGCGTGTAGACCATGAACGCGCCGGCAACCGGATCGTAGCTCGCGGCCCGGACGGGTTCCTCGAAAAACGTCAGCTGGCGGCGTGCGCCAAGCGGCATCGCGACGTGGTGGATCTGCGCGGTGTTCGCAAAACGCGTGCTGATGAGCATCTCGAGCCGCTGCGGGTGCCAGTCGGAGAACGTCGCCGCCCGCGACTCGGTGTAGCGCGAGACCTCCGCGACGAGTTCCTGCGGGATCTCGGGAATGCCCTCGAGGAGCAGGGCGGGCGGGGGCTGGACGGGAGCGGCACCGCCGGTGGCGGCGGCGAGAAGGAACGTGAGGGAGGCGAGCGCAAGCCGGGGGGACGTTGACATGGCGCCACGCTAGCGGGCGCGCCGTGGGCGTGAAGGCGAAATCCCGCCCGGTCGCGCCGGCCGCCGCGGCGCTACTTGATGCCGGCTCCGGTCTCGGAGGGCACGAGGTGGCGCTGGAAGAACCGGAAGAGCAGGACCACCGGCAGCGTCGCCAGGACGGCGCAGGCCAGGATGTCACCCCACTGCACCGGCGGCTGGGTGAACAGGTTGGCGAGGCTGATCTGCACCGTGCGCGACTCATCGCGCGTGGCGATCATGAGCGGCCAGAGAAAATCGCCCCAATGCGCGAGCACGTCGAGCAGCACGACCGTGGCGAGGGCAGGGCGTATCATCGGCAGCGCGACATGCCAGAACTGGTGCCAGACGCCGGCGCCGTCGAGCACCGCGGCCTCCTCGATCTGTGTGGGCACGCTGAGGAAATGCTGCCGGAGGAAGTAGATGTTGAACGCCTTCGCCATGAACGGGACCGTGAGCCCGCCCATCGCCGCCGCGAAACCGCCGGTGAGCCCGAGATCGCGCGCGGTCAGGAACATCGGCACCGCGATCGCCTCCACCGGAAGTATCACCAGGATCACGACAAAGAAGAAGAGCGGCTCGCGGCCGCGGAACCTCAGGCGGGCGAAGGCGTAGGCGGCGAGCGCATTGATCAGCAGCCCGACGCCGGCGATCAGCACGACCTGCAGGCCCGAGACGAGGAAGGCCGGACCGAGCGAGGCCCGCCTCCACGCGTCGGCATAGTTCGACCACGTCCAGTTCGCCGCTGTGAGCCAGCTCGCCGCGTCGTGGCGGAAAATCACCGGCTCGACCCGGAAGGAGCCCAGGACCATCCAGGCGAGCGGCGCGAGGAACACGGCCGCCACCACGACGCTGGCGGGCCAGGCGAGTCGCCGCCATGCACGCCGAAGCCTCATGCCCGGACCTCCCGGCCGATCAGCCGCTGCACCAACAGAAGGAGCGCCACCCAGCCGAGGAAGAGGACGGCGGCCGCGGAAGCACGCCCGAGGTCCTGCTGCAGGAAGGTGGTCTCATAGATCGACTGCACGAGCGAAAGGGTGCGCCCCTCCGGCCCGCCGCGCGTCATGAGGTAGGGTTGCACGAAGAGCCGGAAGGCGAGGATGGTGGTGACGGTGACCACGAAGACGATCGTGTTGCGCAGGGCCGGAAGCACGACGTGCCAGACGCGCTGCAGCGCGCCCGCGCCATCGATTCGTGCCGCCTCGAGCTGCTCGCGCGGGACGCCCTGCAGGCCTGCGAGGAACACCATCATCTGCAGGCCCACGCCCTGCCACACCGACATGGCCGCGATGGCGGGGAGCGCGAGCTGCGGGTCGCGCAACCACGCGCGCGGCTCGAGGCCGATGGCCGACAGCGCCGCGTTGGCCAGGCCCATCTCGGCGCCCTGGGCGGGTTGGTAGAGGAGCGTCCAGACCACGGCCAGCACGGGCATCGAGACCACGACGGGGAGGAAGAACACGGTGCGCAGCCAGCGCCAGGCCGGCTCGGCACGGTCGACCCACAGCGCGAGCAGGAAGGCGAGGACCGACTGGAAGGGAACAATGAGCACCGCGAACCACGCGGTATTGAAGAAAGCCTGACGAAAGCGCGGGTCGGATAGCAGGTCCGAGTAGTTGGATCCGCCCGCCCAGCGGGCGCGCTCCGGAGCCAGGAGGTCCGCATCGCTCAGGCTCCAGGCGGCGGCGCGCACGAGCGGCCAGACGACGAAGAGGCCGAGCAGCAGGAGGGCGGGAAGCAGGAGCCAGGGCGCGCGGCGGGCGTAGGTGCGCTGCCACGACGTCATGGCTGCCTCCTCGCGTCGGTGCGGTGTGCGCGACGGTCGATCACGCGCTGGATCTCCGCCTCGGCTGACAGGAGGCGGGCCTCGACCGGCGCGCCCCGCGCGATGTCGCGCAGCGCGGCGGCGAACCGCTGGGTCAGCGTCGCGTAGTGCGGTGTGATCGGCCGCGGCCGCGCGCGGCTTTCGAGTTGCTCGCGGAAGAGCGAATACGGTGGCGCGGAATATTCCGGGAAGGCGGCGAAGGCGCTTCGCCGCGCCGGCACGGCGCCATTGGCCCGGACCAGCGGCACGACGCCGGTGTCGGTCCCCGTGATCCACTTCAACCAGGTCGTCGCCGCGTCGGGCGCGGTGGTCCGGGAGGACACCGCCCAGCACCAGCTTCCACAGGGCGCGGCTGGTTCGTTGATCACCGGGAGCGGCATGGCGCCCAGGCGGTCGCCCTTGCGTGCGAGATGCCCGCGGGCCATCCAGTGGCCGCTCCAGTCCATGGCCGTGCGGCCGTGGCCGAATGGATCGGGTTCGACGGGATCGGTCGCGGCGTACCCCTGCGTGAAGAGATCCTGCCAGGCCGTGAGGGCGGCCTGGTTGGCTGTGCCGGCCAGCACACCGGAGACCCGGGTGCCGTCGCTGGAAATCAACCGGCCGCCGGCGGACCAGAGGACCGGCGAGAAGGCATAGGTGAACCACTCGTCGGCGCTTTCATTCATGTGCAGCGCCACCGGCTCCGTCCCCGCCGTCCGCAGCCGCGCACACGCGTCGACGAACTGCGCCCAGGACCAGGCCTGCCCCTCCGGCGGTGGTTTCACGCCGGCCTGCTCGAACATGGCACGATCGTAGTAGAGCACGACCGCGGAATCGTAGGCGCCGAGTGCATACAGCTCGCCGTGGACCGTGCCCTGCGCCAGGATCGTGGGAAGAAAGTCCGCAAGCTCGTGCATCTCGAACGCCCGGGTCAGGGGCGCGAGGAGCCCGGCGTCGGCGAACCGTGCGACCAGCGGGCCATCGAGGTCGAACACATCGGGCAGGTCGCGCGCCGCCGCGGCCACGGCGAGTTTCTCCGTGTATTGGAAGTCGGGGAAAAACGTGAGATCCACGCGCAGGCCCTCGGCGGCGTGGGCCCGATTGAAGCCCGCGGCGATCTCCCGCAGGGCGTGGTTCTCGGACTCCTGGCCCTGGTGGCTCCACACCCGAAGGACGTGCGCCTCGGCTCCCAGCACACCGATCGAGGCCGACCACGCCAGCACCGCGAGAAGCAGCGCACGGGCACGCGGGACGGTTCGTGTGGGAGGCGGATTCATCGGCAGCGGACGGCGGGCGATTCAACCGCGGATGTGGCGTGTGTCCCATCGGGTGCGCGCCCCATGGACGGGGACGCGGCGGCGGTCGTTGACACGGCTTGCCTCGCCGGGGGCCGTCGTCACACGGTTTGGCGGCATCCCGGTGCAGTCAAGCCTCACGTTCAACCTTCACCATTCCCGTCGCATGGCACTCGAACTCAGACCCAATTGTGAATGCTGCGATCGCGACCTTCCGCCCGGTTCGCCCGACGCCTGCATCTGTTCCTTCGAGTGCACTTTCTGCCACGCGTGCGCCTCGGAGGTGCTCGGCTTTGTCTGCCCGAACTGCGGCGGCGAACTCGTGCGGCGCCCGATCCGCCCCGCGGAGAAGCTTGTCCGCCATCCCGCATCCACTCGACGGGTACACCGGGATGAGCCGTGTGCGCGGCGGTCTGTGTCGCCGGGGTAGGGCGTGTATTCAAAGCCCTCGTCTGGTTCAAGGCGGTCGATCGGGCTCAGAAAAAGGAGGGCTGGGCGCCTGCCCGTGCGCGATCGTCCCAAGGCAAGCGCCCGCCGTTGCGCAGGCGCGGCGAAGTGCGAGTTCCGCCCTCCCGGGGACCTGTCAGAGTGCTTGCAAACACACCATAAAGCCCGCCCCGCCGCCGGGGTCGCCGACCTCGGCGTGCCCTGGAGTGGATGGGTCGGAAGGCGTCGCCGACTGAGGCTGAAGCCTGGGCTCAGCGCGCGACGGCGAGCTGCTCGGGCGTCAGGGTGGCGGCGAGTTCGCTGAAGGTGAGAAAGGTGCAGCCCTGGCGCCGGAGTTCGGCAAGGATCGCAGGGAGCTGCGCCAGCGTTTCCGCGCGCCACTCGTGGCACAGGATGACGGTGCGGTCCTCGATCCCCGTTGTCGCTTTCTGCAGGATGCCAGCGGCATCGGTGGCCTGGTTCCAGTCATCCGACGAGACGAGTCGCACCTGGGAAATCGGGAAATGCTTCACGTCCGTGGTGGCGAGGGCCGCCGCCATGGCGTCGTTCCACTCCAGGAAGGGAGCCCAGAACCAGCGCGGCCTCCGGTCGATCGCCGCCTGGATCGCGTCCTGCGTCTCTGTCACTTCGTGCGCGATCGCCGCGACCTCGAGATCCTTGAGGTGCGGGTGCGTGTAGGAGTGGTTGATGATTTCGTGGCCGGCCTCCGCGACTTTTCGCGCGAGATCGGGATGTGCGGCGACGAAGCGGCCCTCATGCGAAAAGGTGGCGTGGACGCCTTCGCGCGCGAAGAGCTCGAGAAACTGAAGGCACTGCTCGGGCACGGGACCGTCGTCGAACACGAGGGCGACGCGCTTGGTCGCAGGAGCGGCGCTGGCGAATGCCGGCACGCAGACGGAGAGGAGCAGGGCGAGGGTGGATGGCTTCATCGTGGAGCAGAGACGAGGCGGGACGATCGGTCCGCAGACGATGAAGCGAAGAAAACGCCGGGTGGACGGCGCATTGGGTCTATCATTTGCGCCGCGCGCACCGTCCGCCGCCTCAGGCGGTGTCGCCGCCGAGGCTCATCATGCCTGACTGCGAGGTGTCATCCGGAATCCCGGAGCCAAGCGATTCTTCCGGTCGTTCGGCAACCGGCTTTTGCGGCTGGGTGGCCGGCCGCGGCCGCACGAAGACCCCGACGTCGTAGAGGATCTCCCGGATGGCCTCGGGGTTCATTCCGGTCCTCTCCGTCACACGGTGGATGAACTCGTCCTCGCTGATCTCGTGGGTGGGAAGGTCAGCGTCGGTCAGCTGGGGAAGGCGCTCCTTGAGGCGCGCGCGGATCATCGGAGCCAGTTGCGGAACAGGAGGGTTGAGCATGTCGGAAAGGGGTGGAAGTCTGCGGTCCACCCGCTAATCCCGGGCCCAGCCGGGCGTATGGCCTGCCTTGATCATGGCATGCGCGCTGATCTCCGTGACGATGCGCGACTTGCCCCGATTCTTGCGCCACGCACCTGGAAACAGCCGGGGGCCGATCCTCAGGCAGTTCGCCCGGGAACGTCGCGTGCACCGTGCAGATCGAGCGGGCGTTCAGCGCACCATCGCGCCCACGAGCTGCCGGAGGCGCTGCACGGAGATCGGCTTGGTGAGGTGGTGGACAAAGCCCGCCGAGTGACTCCGGGCCACATCCTCGTCCATCCCGTATCCACTGACGGCGATACCGCGAAGCCCGAAGCGGTCGCGAAGCTGTCGCATGAGTTCGAGGCCGCTCTGGTCGGGCAGCCCGAGATCGCTGATCACGATGTCGAATGGATGCTTCTCGGCTATCTCGAGGGCACCGCGCGCGTCGCCGACGGCGTGCACGTGGTGCTGCTGGCGCCGGAGCACGCGCTCGAGCACCACGCGCGTGTCCTGGTGATCCTCGACCAGCAGGATGCGCAGGCCCGGCGTTTGGGCGGCGGGCGCGCGCGATTCGCGGAGCGACTCGTCCTCGAGCTGCCGGTCCGGTCTGAGCGGGAGTTCGAGGGTGAAACAGGCGCCCAGGCCGGGCCCGTCGCTGCGGGCGCTGATCGTGCCTCCGTGCGCCTCCGTGATCGAGCGGCTGATCGCGAGCCCGAGGCCGAGCCCGCCGAACTGCCGCGTGATCGCGCGGCCGCCCTGCTCGAACGCGTTGAAGATCTTCGTCGCGGCCTCGTGCTCAAAGCCGATGCCGGTATCCAGAATATCGATCGCCATCCGGCCGGGCGCGGGGTTGTGGGTGCGCACGGTGATGCGGCCGTGCTCCGGGGTGAACTTCACGGCGTTGCGGAGAAGGTTCCAGAGCACCTGCTGGAGGCGGATCGGGTCTCCCGTCGTCTGTGTCTCCAGCGCACTCTTCTGGACCTCGAGGCTCAGGTGCTTTGCCGCGATGTCGGTCTGGCAGATGGCGAGCGCTTCATCGACGAGGCGGTCGAGGGCGACCGTGGCGCGGTGCATCTCGAGCTTGCCGCGGGCGATGCGCGTGAGGTCCAGAAGATCGTCGATCAGTCGCGCCTCCAGCTCGACGTTGCGCCGGACGACCGCGATCTCCTCGCGAAGATGGGCCGGCAGGGACGCATCGGCCTCGATGGCGGCGGCCGACACGAGCGCGGGTGTGAGCGGTGTGCGCAGCTCGTGGCTGAGTGCGGCCAGGAATGCATCCTTCGCCACGTTGGCCTGTTCCGCCACATCCTTGGCCAGCTGCAATTCCGCCGTGCGCTGTTGTTCGGTGAGGTCGGTGACGACGAGGCAGAGCATCTGCCGCGTGTCGATCTGCAGTTCGCTGACGGCGAGGCTTACGGGAAGGGGCGGTGCTTTGGGGCGATGCAGCAGGGCCGCATGTTTGGCCGGGCGGTTCGCGCGATCGAGCACGCCCGCGATCCCGCTCCACGCCTTGGAACCGATGTGTTCGCAGATGGTGGAGCCTATCACGCGCTCAAGCGGCTGCAGTACCATTTCGGAAAATCGCTGATTCGTGTAGAGGATCACTCCTTCGGGCGAAACCGTGACCGCGCCCTCCTGCATGCGCTCGACATACACGCGATAGGGATGCTCGGCGCCGGTCAGGCTGTAGATCTGGCTGCCCTGCGCCCCGTTCACCACCACGGCGTCGACGGCGCCGGTGCGGAGCGCCTCGACCGTCTCCGTGAGCTCGCGAAGACGGTCCTGCAGTGCCGCCAGCGCCTCCGGAGCTATGGACACAGTGCGGCTCCTGCGAGGGGCGACATTGTTGCCGCCGGCACGCGGCGGCCGGCGCTCGGGTCGGGCTTTCGCCGGCTTCATGGCGCGGGCTGCTTTCCCGGGGAAGCGTCGTCAGCCGGGGCGGGGTCGGCGATCTCAAGTCCGGCCAGGACCCGGTCGCGATCGGTAAGACTGCCGACCATGCGCCGCACGGGCTTCGGCTCATTGCGGATGAGCGTCGGTGCGGCGACGATCTGCTCGCCGTGAGCGGCGGAGGGCTGCTGATAGAGGTCGACAACTTCGAGGTCGAAGTGTCCGGCCAGGTAGGTATCGCAGATATGCCGGATCGCGGCCACGGCGGCGCTGGAGCGCGGGCTGCTCCCGGTGACGAAGAGCCGCAGCGAGTACATGCGATCGACCAGGCCCTCGGCATGCCGACGCTCGAAATCCTCCGTGGCATCGGCCGGGGCGCGGGCGCGCCCGCGGGAGCGCTGGGGCGGGTGGCGTGAGGGGAGCTTTTTCTTCACGGGTCCGTTCTCAGTTGGTAGCCGGGCGAAGGTCCATGCCGACCATCACGCGCTCGAGATCGGACAGGTCGCCAATCACGCGTCTCACGGGTTCGGGCAGTCGTCGCACCAGCGTCGGGATCGCCACGATGTGGTCGCCTTGGGCGAGCTGGGGCTGCCGGACCAGATCGATCACCTCGATCGAGTAGCGGTTGGCCAGATGGTCGTCGCAGAGGCGCTTCAAGTTGGCGAATGCCGCCAGCGAACGTGGAGTCTGACCGGCGACGTAGAGCCGGAGTATCCACTTGTCAGCAGTGTCGGCACTGCGGCGGCGACCGGTCGGCGGGCGTTTGGGGCGCGGGCGGCCGGGGATCGGAACGGGTTTGGATTTCATGATGCGCCGTTTTGGGAAGGGGAGGGAAGAGCCTGGCGGCTGCGGGCGAGGGCAGTGAGCTGCGCGGCCTCGATTGCCGACTGTTTATCCTGCTGTTGTTCGTTCCAGCGAAAGTCAGCTTCCTCGGCGGCGAATGCCGCGCGAATCGCCTCGATCTGGGCCTCGGTGGCCTTGCGGCGCTGCTCGAGTGCCCGCCGCCGTCGGTCGCGTTCGCGGGCGGCCTCGTCGCGTGCCGTCACCTCGGCCGCTTCCTGAGTGAGGCGCGCGGAGCCTGTGAGCACCCCGGCGCTGCCGAGATACACCGGCACGAGGCGCACGCCTCGCGAGGTGATGAGAAACTCGCGCACCTGGTTCGAGTGCGCCATGCCCCGGCTCTTCAGCACGTAGAGCGCGCGGTTGCGCTCGCCGGCCAGTTCCACGTCGCGCAGCAGCAGCCAGGTGTCGACCACCGAACTCATCGAGACTTCGGTCGCGGCCTCCACGCCGCCGCCGCCGGTGAGGCTCACCAGCAGCGCGGTGATGCCCTGCTTGCGGAGGAAATCCACCAGCCGGAGCAGCATCTGCGCGGAATCGTCGAGCGTGCCGGCGCTGCTCAGGTTCGTGATTGGGTCGACGATGACCACGTGCGGGCGGAAGGCCGAGATGAGCTTGTGCATGTGCGCCAGGTGCGTCTCGATGCCGAAGGTCGTCGGCCGGGCGGACTGGAAACGCAGCCGGCCGGCGCGCTCGTAACGCGCCAGATCCATCCCGATCTGGCCCATGTTGCGCATGATCTGCGAGGGCGACTCCTCGAAGGAGAAGTAAAGCACGCGCTCGCCGCGCCGACAGGTCTCCCCCGCCAGATGGGCCCCGATCGTGGTCTTGCCCGTGCCGGACGTGCCGCTGAGCAGGATCGTGCTGCCGCGGTAGTAGCCCTTTCCGCCGAGCATCACGTCCAGGTCGGGCAATCCCGACGGAATCCGCTCATTGGATACGACGTAGTCCATCGACGCGTTTGTGATCGGCAGGACCGTGATCCCCTCGTTGTCGATGAGGAATGGATACTCATTCGTGCCGTGCGTGGATCCGCGGTACTTCACCACCCGCAGCCGCCGGGTCGAGACCTGGCCATGTACGCGGTGGTCGAGGAGCACGACGCAGTCGGAGACGTACTCCTCCAGGCCCTGCCGCGTGAGCTGCCCGTCGCCGCGCTCGCCCGTGATCACGGCCGTGAGGTCGCGCTCGCGCAGCCAGCTGAAGAGCCGGCGCAGCTCGGAGCGCAGGATGCCGTGATTCGACAACCCCGAGAAGAGCGTCTCGATCGTGTCGAGCACGACGCGGCGCGCGCCGATGCGGTCCACCGCGTGCCCGATCCGGATGAACAGGCCCTCGAGATCGTAGTCGCCGTTCTCCTCGATCTCGTGTCGTTCGACGCGCACGTGGTCGACGATGAGCTTGCGGCGGGCGACGAGCCGGTCGACGTCGAATCCGAGCGAGGCCACGTTCTTGCGGATGTCGTCCTCGGTCTCCTCGAAGGACACAAAGACGCCGGGCTCGTTTTCCTCGATCGCGCCGCGTATCAGGAATTCCGCGGCAAAGAGCGACTTGCCGCACCCGGCGGAGCCGCAGACGAGCGTGGGACGGCCGGTGGGGAGGCCACCGCCGGTGATCTCATCGAAGCCAGTGATGCCCGTACGGGACTTCTTCAATGCTGGGAGTGGGGCAGATTTACGTTTGCGCATGAATCCGGGAGAGACGGTCTGCCGGTGTTGGACCGGAATACGAAGGAGCGGGGGGGAATATGAGAGATCGTTAGGGAGAAAACGCGACTGGATTGTGGGGAAAACGTCATTGCATCGCGCACGATTCCTCCGGGCAGCTGATGCGAAATGCGTCTTACCGGTGGGACTACAGGCACAATGCCCGCTTGACGCGGGTAACGGGTTCCCGTGCGTCCCACGCGCGCACCGGGCCTGCCAGCGAGTTCTGAACCGAACCCTGCCGGGACTGGTCCCCATGAGGGAACCGGCCCCGGCTGGTCGCCGTCCGGCTCAGCGGCGGGCGCGGCCCACCAGCTCGATCGCCCCGAACTGCGAAGGATCGAGATAGGCGCGGCCCGTGGTGTCGTTCCAGGTCGCGACGCTTGAGCGCACCCCGTCGCCGAGGCCGTCGTCGTTGACCTGGACGTCAAATCCGACAAAGGCGCGGTCGCCGAATGGCCAGTGGCGGGGCGTCGGGAGGTCATCAATCGCGATCGACGCCTCCACGATGTAGCCGCCCGGCACGGTCTTCGTGACGGACACGAGCCGTGCGTCCGAACCCGCGCCGCCGAAGCTCCGGGCATTGGCGAAGCTGACGCGGAACTGCGAGTCATCGCCATCGTAGGCCGTCGCCTGCGCGTTGTCGGCATCGACGAAGATCTCGATCGAGTCCTGCTCCCAGGCGTTCGGGCTCGCCTCACTGAGGAGCGGATCGGTCACCTGCGCGAGCACGTAGAGATGGCCGTCGTCCCACATTGTGCGGACGCGCGCGGTCGCCCCGGACGAGCCGAGGACGAACGTGCGCGTCTCGAAGGACTCGGCCTTCGACCAGGCGCGCTCGATGTTTCCGTCGATGACCGGCGTGCCGCGGATCGCGCGCGCGAGTTTCTTCTGCGGGATCAGGGAGAGCATGCCGAAGTCGGCCGTGCTGCTGTCCTGGAGGTGGTGCGTGTCGCTCCAGGAGAGCCGGTTGCCGGTGACCGAATCGGTCACGCGGAGGTCGAAGTCGAGGGTGTCCCCGACGGCCAGCGTGGTGCCCGCGGGAATCGCCGCCTTGAGCCGGTAGCCCCGCAGAGTCGGCACGATGATCGCCTCCGCGCCCTGCGTACGGATCCGTCCGTACCCACGGAATGTATACCTGGACTCCCCGAGGAACACGTCCACCGCATCCCCGCCCCTGAGTGTGCGGGTGCGGTCGGCCACGTCGACAAGGAGGTAGACGGTCGCTCCGTCCCACGTCGCGCTGAACGCGGCCCACGATCCGTCGATGTCGGAACTCGTGAGCGGCTGGGGCGCGATCGCATCCCAGAAGCGCTCCTCGAGCACATTGATCTTCGCGCGCGCCCTCGTGACGTTCAGGTCCTTCGGCACGACGGGCAGTTGCGTCGGGTCGACGACGCCCCAGTAGGCGGGCTTGGACTGGAGCTCCTCGTCGAAGAACAGCGGCTTGTCGTCGCGCCGGATCGGGAAGGTCTTCAGCCAGCTGTTGTCGTCGGCCAGGCCCCACACCGTGACGGAGTTGATGATCGGGCTGAGCTCGCGGTAGAGGTTGAAGACGTCGCGGTAGCGGTAGCCCTGCGCGACGAGCTGCTCGGGCGTGGGTGGCGTGGTATCCGAATTGTTCGTATACACGCTCATGTCGAACTCGGTGATCTCGTTGGGCAGGCCCATGGCGGCGAAGGTCTCGAGCGTGGCGCGGATGTTGGCGAGCGAGGGCCAGGCGAGGTTGATGTGGGCCTGGTGGCCGACGCCGTCGATCGGCACGCCGCGGTCGAGCAGGCCCTGGACGACCTGGCGCAGCGCCTCGCGCTTGGCCGGGTTTTCCGTGCTGTAGTCGTTGATGTAGAGCTGGGTCGTGGCGGAGGCCGCGCGGGCGAAGCGGAAGGCCTGGTCGATGTAGTCGGGCCCGATGATCTGCAGCCATGGCGAGTTGCGGAGTCCGCCCGGCTGGCCCTCGTCAATCGGCTCATTGACCACGTCCCAGGCGTAGACCACGTCGGCGTAGCGGGGGACGACCGTCTGGATGTGCGTCTTCAGGCGCTGGAGCAGAAGATCGCGGTGCGCGGGATTGCCCGCCTCGAGCGGATTGCCGGCGGCGTCGCGGAAAACCCACGCGGGTGTCTGGCTGTGCCACAGGAGCGTGTGACCGCGCATGCGCAGGCCGTTTGCTCGCGCGAAGTCGGCGAGGGCGTCCGCGCGGCCGAAGGCGAAGTTGCCCTCGGTCGGCTGCAGCGCGTCCCATTTCATCGCGTTGCCGGCGGTGAACTGGCTGAAGTGCTTGAGGAGCAGGTCGCGGTGGGCCCCCAGCAGCTCGTTGGTCTCGATCGCCGTGCCGAGGGGGAAGTCGTCGGCCAGCACGTCCTTGAGCGAGGGGATGTCGGTTTCAATCGGCTTGCTGGGAATGTGGGCCAGGAGGAAGTCATCGATCGCGAACGACGCCGTGCCGCTCGCGGTCTCCACGTAGAGCTGCAGCTGGTCGACGTCCGCGCCGAACGTGTATTCAGTCGACAACTGCACCCAGCCGGCGTCGGTGACCGGCGTGTTGCCGATCAGCGTGAGGTAGGAGGTCGCGCCGCTCAGACCGGCCTGCAGGCTCACGCGCACCTGGGAGGCGGGCTCGCCGGGCAACAGGCGCACCTGCACGGAGACGAGGTATTTCGACCCCTTGTGCAGCTTGCACAGGGCGTTGATCGTCGCCCCCTGCCAGGAATCCCCGCGGTTGGTCACGGTGAGGCTGTGCTCTCCCGAAGCGGCCAGCCCCGTGGAGTTGGTCAGCACCGCCGCGCCCCGCGGTCCCCAGCCGTCGTTTCCGCCGGACTCGAAGTCGGTGTAGATGCCGCTTTGGTCCAGGGGCTCGGGACAGGCCGCAGCGGTGAGGGCCGTGATGGTGAAGGAGTCGAGGTAGTACTGGGCGGTGGCGCTGTCGCTCTCGAGATAGAGCGTCACGGCCGTGCCCGGATCGGCGGGAAAACTGTAGGTGCCCGTCAGGTACACCCAGGCGCCGTCGGTCACGGGCTGGGCGGCGTTGACCTGCGTGTAGTCGTTCGAGCCGGAGAGGGGCGTGCGCTCCACGGTGAACTTGAGATTGGACGGAGCCTGGCCGGCCACGAGGCGCACCCAGCCCGAGATCTGGTAGGTGGCGTTGGGGGCGAGCCGGCTGAGGAGATTCAGCGCCGGGCCGTTCCACGTGCCGGTCCGGCCCGTGGCCTTGAGACTGCGGACGCCGTCCTGGGCGACGTCTTCGGAGGCGGTGAGTGTGACAGGTCCGCGGGGCATCCAGCCCTGCGTGCTGCCGTCCTCGAAGTCGTGCGAGACGACTTGGGCGGAGGCGGGTGCAGCTGCAAGCAGACCGAGGATGAGGGCGGCGAGGCCGGTAAGGCGGCTCGCGAGACGGCCCGGGCGGGCCGGACATGCTGCCAGACGAAGCGAATCTGTGGCCATGTGGTGCGGGATTTTCTGAGGTGGACGAACGCTCCGGCCTCGATCCGCAGGGCGACCGCGAAACCGCTCCATCGCGCCGGCGGGCGATCCGCGCAGCCGCACGCGTGAGACGAGCGAGCGTCCCGCGTTCGGCGTCGGACAGATGTGCCGACGGGATGGTGGTATGGGGTGCCTGGCGGCCCGAGGGCCGGTTCCTGGGGTACTTGGATTGTCCGTGCCGCCCTGCGATCTGTGGCGGAATCACAAAGCGGCGCGGACCCTCGGAACAAGATCAGGAAATCGGTCCCCGTCAATCGTGCCGGCGCGGGTAATGCAGCGATTCTGTGTCCACGCATGGCGTCGATGATTCGATACCTTCCTGGACCAATGGCGGATGTATGCGTCTGAAAGGAAACCCGGAGCCACGGTGTCCGCGCGCCGGGATGGGCGCCGGAGGTGCCCGGAATGTGATCGCGGCGGGAGTTCGGCGAGGTTCGACTGGCACCATGGCCGAGAAGTGGCTCCTCGACACGGCGGTCGCCTTTGGCGACGTCGACCGCGACAATCTCCTCACGCTCCGGGGCGTCTTCCAACTGCTGCAGGAGGCGGCGATCGCTCACGCCGACAGGTATGACACCGGGACCGGCGCGATGGTCACGCGCGGGGAGTCCTGGGTGCTCAACCGCATGGCGGTCGAGGTTTCACGGTATCCGGAATATGGTGAACGCCTGCACCTCGAGACGTGGTCGAGCGGCATCCGCGGATTCAAGGGGTACCGTGACTTCCGCGTGCACGACGGCCGCGGGAACCTCGTGATCGCGGGATCGTCGTTGTGGATCTACGTCAGCGTGCGCACCCGCACGATCCTCCGCGTGCCGCGTGAGATTGCGGAGCAGTTTCCCGTCTGCACGGAAGGCGTGTTCAGCCCGGAGCTCGAAGAGCTTGCGCTTCCGGCGCCGGAACCCTCCGCGGCACCGTGCGCGGTAACGCTGCGTTACTCCGACATCGATGCCAACGCCCACGTGAACAACACCGCCTACCTCGACCTGCTGCAGACGGCACTGGCCCGCGAGTCGACTCTGTCCAGGCCCCGGGTGGTGAGGATCCGCTATGGCAGGGGGATCGCCGCCACGGTGTGCTCGGTGGACGTCCACCTGGCGCGCGATGCCGCGTCCGGCCTCACGCGTTTCGGCATCGTCGCCGCGGGTGAGGTCTGTGCGCAGGGCGAGGTCGCGACGTGAGGACCGGGGATCAGGCCACGGGCTTGAGCCCCACGGCCTTGAAGAACGTGTAGCAGAACACGCCGTCCGGTTCGGCTGCACGTCGAAGTGCGAGCGCCGCCTCGCGAAAGGCCTGGGGCGCCATCATCCCTGCGGCCACGGCCGGCGATTCCACGCCCTCGACCATGGCGGCGAAGGTCTTGCGGGTGAAACCATCCTGCAGCGCGGGGCGGCTGCCGTCGGCGTAGACCATGCGGGGCGAAACGCGCACGTCGTCGACGCCAACCGACGTGAGGAGCGGGAACAGCCTCCGGCCGATCAGCGCGTCGCCACCGTGGCGGCGCTGGAGGTCGACGAGACATTCGATCGAGCGCCGCGCGCCGGCGTGGTCGGGATGGAAATAGGCGGACCCGTGGTCGCCCTCGATTGCGGTCAACGTGCCGCCCGGGCGCAGCATGCGCAGCAGCGCCCGCAGCACGGCCTCGGGTTCGGCGAGATGCTCGAGGACGAAACAAAGGAACACGTGGTCGAACGACCCGGGCGGGAAGGGCAGCTCCATGAGGTCGGCGTGGTGAAACTCGACGTTGTCCGCCCCGCTCGAGGCAACGCGCTCCCGCGCCAGCGCGAGCGACTCCTTTGAGATGTCGACCGCGACAATCCGTGCGCCCGGGCTCTGCCGGGCCAGCGTCACGGTCTGCGCCCCCACGCCGCAGCCGGCCTCGAGGACCACGCTGCCCGCGGGGTAGGCCGTGTCGTGATGCAACAGGTCGGTCAGTGTCGTCGCCTGATCGACCAGCCGCGTGCTCTCCAGCTCCGAATACCCGTGGACGTAGCGGGAAGTCATCTTGCGATTCAGCCCGGAGCGGACCCGCCAAGTCGAGCCGCTTGTGGTGCGGCGCCGCTTGCACGACGCGCCGCGCTGCATTCGCTGTCGCATGGACAGAACCGACGAAGAATGGCGCGCCGTACTGACGGCCGAGCAGTACCGCGTCCTGCGTCAGGCCGGGACGGAACGGCCGTTCGGGCCCGCCTACGAGGCGTTCCGGCGCGAGGGCGACGGGACGTATGTATGTGCTGGATGCGGCGCAAAGCTCTTCTCGTCGCGCGAAAAGTTCGACTCGCACTGCGGGTGGCCGTCGTTCTTCGCGCCGGCCGACGCAGAGGGGATCGTGACGCGCGCGGATGACGCCCACGGCGTTCGCCGCACCGAGGTGCTGTGTGCGACCTGTGGCGGACACCTCGGGCATCTCTTCGCGGGGGAGGGTTTCCCCACGCCGACGGACCAGCGCTACTGCATCAACGCGGTTGCGCTGCGATTCAGCGCCGGCGGAGAGGAGAAGGCATGACCTCGCCCCGCCATGAACCGACGCTCTCGCTGCTCGACCTCGTCCCGATCGTCCAGGGCGGTACGGCGGCCGGGGCGTTGCGTGGTTCCCTCGAACTGGCTCAGCGCGCCGAGGCCTGGGGCTATCATCGCTTCTGGGTGGCCGAGCACCACGGCATGCCGGGCGTGGCCAGCGCGGCGACTGCCGTCGTCATCGGCTATCTCGCCGGGGCGACTTCGCGCATCCGCGTCGGTTCGGGCGGCATCATGCTTCCGAATCACGCACCGCTCGTCATCGCCGAGCAGTTCGGGACGCTCGAGTCGCTCCACCCCGGGCGGATCGACCTTGGCCTGGGGCGCGCGCCGGGCAGCGACGTTGTCACCATGCAGGCGATACGCGGACCCCAGGGACGGACGGGCGACACCTTTCCACGGGACGTGCAGGAATTGCTCGGCTACCTTCGTGCGGGGACATCCGGGCAGCGCGTGCACGCCGTGCCCGGCGAGGGGCTCGAGGTGCCGGTCTATCTGCTCGGCTCGAGCATCTTCAGCGCACAGCTGGCCGCCAGGCTCGGGCTGCCGTTCGCCTTTGCCGCACACTTCGCGCCGGACGCCTTGTACGATGCGATCGAGCTGTATCGGGACGGCTACCATCCATCCGAGGCATGGCCGCGCCCGCATGTGATCGTGGCGGTCAATGTCGTAGCGGCCGACACGGAGGCCGCGGCGCGGCGCTTGTTCACGTCGTTGCAGCAGCAGTTCCTCAATCTCCTGAGGGGTGAGCCGCGCCAGCTTCCGCCTCCCGTCGAATCAATGCATGACCTCTGGAGTCCCGCCGAGGCGGCGCATGTGGGCCACATGACGCGGCACGCGGTGGTCGGCACTCCCGGAGCGGTGCGCGAGGGCGTGCGAGCCCTGGTCCGCCGCACGGGCGCCGATGAGATCATGGCGACGGCCCATATCTTCGACCAGAAGGCGCGGTTGCGTTCGTTCGAACTGCTCGGGCAGGCACTGGCTGTCGGGGGAGCGGAGTGAGGCTCGTTCGACGGACGGATACGACGGAACGGAGGGGGCCGCGCGGATTTGCTTTGGCGGGGCCGCCCCCGTTCCCGCCCTGCGCTCACGTTGGAACGAGCGGATGCGGCTTTGGGGTTCCGTTCCCACAGGCGTCCGCATTAGGTGGGACCCATGCTTTCACCGCGTCTTCTGGCCCGTGTTGCCCTTGCCCTTGCCTGCGTCGCCGGATCGGTTGCGGCTCCCGCACTCCACGCGCAATCCGGCGCGAACCGTCCGACCGAAGCGCACGATCCGCTGGCGATCCCCGCGACCGACGAGGGGCTTCCCGGCACGGGCACGATTCGTCGTTACGAGTGGTTTCAGAATCTCTGGCGCGAACGCCGCGGTGCCTGGGCGAGATCGGCGGCCGAGGACCAGGGCGCGGTGGTGTTTCTCGGCGACTCGATCACGCAGGGGTGGGGCGGCGGTCTCGGGGCGGCGTTTCCCGGGATGAAGGTTGCCAACCGTGGTATCAGCGGCGACACCACACGCGGCGTGCTCATCCGGCTCAGGGAGGACGTCCTTGCCGTGAACCCTGCCGCCGTCGTTGTCCTGATCGGGACGAACGACATCGACGAAAAGGCGACGCCGGAAATGATCGCGGGCAACCTGCGCCTCATCCTCGACGCCCTGAAGGCGCATGACCCGGGCATGCCGATCGTGCTGTGCGAGGTCTTTCCGAGCTCCCCGGAGCAGCGTCGCCCGAAGGAGACGATCACCGCGCTTAACGCCCTCTATCGGGCGATGGTGAAAAACGATCCGCAGATCACGTACCTGGAAACCTGGCCGCTCTTCGCCGCCCCGGATGGCAACGCGATCCCCGCCGAGTTCCCGGACATGCTCCACCTCAACGAGGCGGGCTACGCGAAATGGGCGGCCGCGTTGCGGCCGGTATTCGCCACCCTCGGGTTCATCGAGACCGAGCCGGACTTCGTGATGGAGGACGGCTTCGAGAGCCTGTTCAACGGGCGCGACCTCACCGGCTGGGGCTATCGCGTCACCAGCGAGGCCGACCGGGCCGGCGCCAGGGCCTGGCAGGCGCGCGACCCCGATGCGGCGGAATGGCCGTTCGTGGAGGAGGCGCAGTCGTTTGACGGCATGGAGGCGTCACCGGATGGTCGATACAAGGCCATCAACGGCCGTCTCGTCATCACCACGCCGCCGGAGTACCGCAAGGTCACGCAGCTTTTCACCACGCGTGAGTTCCCCCGGGATTTCACGCTCAAGCTCGAGTTTCGCGCCACGCCGAATGCGGACAGCGGCGTCTATGTCCGCGCGCCACAGCTGCAATGCCGGGACTATGCGCTCGCGGGTCCGTGGAAGGATCTGAAGAACTACCGGCCGCAGGACTGGAACGAGATCGTCGTCGAGGTGCGGGGCGGTGTCGCGCACTGCACCTGCAACGGCGAGGTCATCCAGGACGCGATGTCGGTGCCCGCCACCGGCCCGATCGGGCTGGAGGGGGATCGTGGCCAGATGGAGTACCGGCGCATCCGGATCAAGACCCGATAGGGCGCCTGCCGGGATCCCAGCGCGGGCACGCCGGTGGCGCGGGCCGGCGGCGCACGGGTTCCCCAGGCGCGAAACGGTGGAACCCGACCTCCGGGCGGGTTGCTGGTTTCGCGAGAGCGGGCAGCGCTCGGAGATCGCGCTCCACCCGCGCCGGCTGCACGCGTTCATCTCAGAACCGGCTTTCCGCGCCGCGGGGTTGCGCTAGACCTGCCCCATGACCGAGCAGCAGGCAGAGCATGGGCGCCATGTCACGGAATCGGCGGCGAGGATCGCCGAACTCGCCCGCGGGCGCGCGCCGCGGATCACGATCATGCTCGGCACCGGGCTCGGCGGACTCGCCGCTCGGCTCGAGGACGCAGCCACGATCGCCTACGCGGACCTGCCGGGGTTTCCCGTGCTCACCGTGGCCGGCCACGCGGGCCTCGTGCACGCGGGCACGCTCGGCGGCGTGCCCGTCGTCGTGCTCAACGGCCGCAAGCACCTCTACGAGTCGGATGATCCATATCCCCTGAGGACCATGATCCGCGCCGTGCGTCAGGCCGGAGCGGATACGCTTTTTCTCTCCAACGCCGCCGGCAGCCTGCGCCCGGAGATGCGCGTGAGCGAACTCATGCTCATCCGCGACCACATCAACTTCCTGGGATTCAACCCGCTCGCCGGTCCCAACGACGAGGCGTTCGGGCCGCGCTTCTTTCCCGTGCACGACGCCTGGGACCCGGAGCTGCGCGCCCGCGTGAGGAAGGTGGCGGCGGCGCAGCGCATCACCTTGCACGAGGGTGTCTACGTGGCGTTTCGCGGGCCTTCGTTCGAGACCCCGGCCGAGATCCGCATGGCGCAGGGGTGGGGAGCCGACGCGGTGGGCATGTCCAGCGTGCCGGATTGCCTGATCGCGCGACACTGCGGCATGAAGGTCGTGGGGATCTCGTGCCTGACCAACATGGGCGCGGGGCTTTCCGACGAGGTGCTCACGCACGCCCATACCCTGGCCATGGCGGCCCGGGGCGCGGCCGCCTTCGAGCAGCTGGTCACCGAGGCGGTGAAGGTGCTGTAGGCGCGCCCGGCGCGAATCCGAGTGGCGGATACATCTATGTTGCGGCCAGCTTGGCGGCGATCTGCGCCAGATGGCGTCCCTGGTAGCGCGCGATCGCGAGTTCGTTGGCGCTGGGCATGCGCTCGCCCTCGCCGCCGGTGATCGTGCTCGCGCCATAGGGCGAGCCGCCGGTGATCTCGGCGATCGTCATCTGCTCCTTGGCGGCGTAGGGCACGCCGACGACCACCATGCCCTGGTGAAACAGGAAGGTCTGCATGCTGATCAGCGTGGTTTCCTGCCCGCCGTGCTGCGTGGCCGAGGAGGTGAAGACGCCGCCCGCCTTGCCGACAAGCGCGCCCTTGGCCCAGAGCCCGCCGGTGGCGTCGAAAAACGCCTGCATCTGCGACGTCGCGCTGCCGTAGCGGGTGCCGCTGCCGAAGAGCAGACCGTCGGCTTCCGCGAGTTTCTTCGGGTCGGCGACGGGGATGTGCGCGAAGGCCTTGCGCGTTTCCAATGCGCCCATCTTGGCGAGGACCGACTCGGGCAGGGTCTCGGCGACCTGCAGCAGCTCGACCTCGGTGTCGGCGACCTCGCGGGCGCCTTCGGCGACTGCTTCGGCCATGCGGTAGATATGACCGTAGAGACTGTGGAAGATGATCTTGATGCGTGTGCTCATGTGGGCGGTGGGTTGAAACGTCTCCCAGAGAGGGCGGCCGCATGAGGGGATGGCATGCGTGGCGACGCCCGGTGGCTGGATTGCCCGCACCATAGCATCGGATCCGGCCGGAAGCTAATGCGGGACGGGTCGGGCCGCCATGCGCTTTATGCATCGGGGTGGGCCCGGAGGGAATTCCGGCAAAGATGACCACGCGGTCTTTAAAAACTTGTCGCCCCGTTCGGTGTCCGACAGTTTTGCCGCGCTTTACCCCAATATCTCAACCGACGTGCGTCGCACTGCCTCGGTGGGACGCACTCTCGGGAATCCAGGAGTGTCATGGATCGATCTATATCCCCATCATGCCAGCAGGCGTCGCCACTTAGCGGCGGCGGGCGGGTGCGGCGACCGGCCCATGATGGTGCGGAGCGTGCCGCCCACGGCGGTGCGACTCGTGCGATCCGGGTCGGAAGGAGTTACCCTTTATCATGAGCGCAACAGTCACTGATACGACCAACCAGGGCATGACCCACAGCGAAAGGACTCACGAGCGCGTGCTCGTGCTCGGCGCGGGCGAGCTCCTCGTGGGCGACGAAGGCGTGGGCGCGCACGTGGTTCAGCAGCTGCTCAAACGCAGCTGGCCCGAGCACGTGCAGATCACGGCCTGCGGCTCGGGCGGACTTGAACTGCTCGACTTGATCCAGTCGGCGCCACGCGTGGTGCTGATCGATGCGACGCGCGACGGGCTCTGGCCGGGGTCGGTGACCCACTTCCGGGTGGTTCAGCCGTCGGACTTTCCGCCGGCGCTCGGGGAACACGACATCGGCTTGAAGGCGCTCCTCACGGCGGCGGCCTTGGTGGGCGACATGCCGGAGGTCGAGGTGATCACGATCTCGGTGGACGAAGTGAAGTCGATGGATCAGGAGCTTTCGATCGACGTCGCCGCGGCCCTGCCGGAGGTGGAACGCCTCGTTCGCCGCCTCGTGGAGTAGGTCTTCGTGCCCTTGGGGACGGGCTCAGGCCCGTCCCGGACCGTGCCGCGGCTTCAATGCGGCCTCGTGGGCGATGACGCTCGCGAGCGTCGTGGTGCGCAGGGTTTTCTCGATCTTCGGGCGCACCGTTTTCCAGAACGAGTGGACCGGGCAGTGGCGTTCGTCACTGCAGGTGGTCAACCCCATCAGGCAGCAGTCCTGCCAGCGCCGCGCCTCGACCGCCTCGCTGATCTGGAGCAGCGTGATCTCGGCGGGATCCCGTGCCAGGACGAGACCTCCGCGCTGACCCCGGCGACTCTGCACCAGGCCGGCCGCGACGAGGTCGGGCATACGCTTGGCAAGATAGGCGCCCGGTACGCCTGCCCGGCGAGCCACGTCGCGCAACAGCAGCGGTGTGCCGCCGGGAGGATTGAGGTGGGCGAGGGCCTCGATCGCATACCCGGTTGTCTGCGACAGGCTGAGCATGGTGCGCAGGATGGGCCGCCGTCTCGGAGCCGTGCAACCAAATCCCGGAGTCGGCGGCGGAGTTGCGCTCGTTCAGGCGTTCGGGTCGTCCGAGACGACCATGGAATGGCGCGCGAGCTCCGTGCGCCTCGACCAACCGACCGCCCGCCAGAAGCGCAGGGCGGCGCGGTTGGCGCGGAACACGTCGCAATGGACCTTCTCGATGCCCGCTGCGCGGAGGCGCTCGAGCGCCAGGGTCACGATCCGGCGGCCGAGTCCTGCGCGGCGGAAACCAGGGTCCACGGCGACGTGGTAGAGGCTTCCGCGACGACCGTCGTGTCCGGCAAACACACACGCCACGACGCGTCGGTCATGCACCGCCACGAGGCTCAGCCGCGGGTTGCGACGCAGAAAACGGCGCAAAGCCGCGGGAGAATCGGCCGAGCGCATGCCGACGCCCTCGCAGTCCGCGAGCATGGCCAGAGTCGGCCGAATGTCGGCCGGCCGCATGGTGCGGATGACGGGGCGGTCGGGTGCGGAACGCGCGCGCATGCCGGCAGCGATTGAGTCAAACCGCCGCCCGGGCGGCGAGGGTCAACCGCGCGCCTTCTCGAGGTACTCCGCCGTCGTCAGCATCGGGAGCGTGGCGACCGGCGCCTCCGGCAGCGAGACCGCGGCACGCAGGATGTTCGCGACATGGACCGGCAGGCGCGCCGCGACGTCGGGAGCGATCACGCCGGCGGGATACTCCAGGCGGATGCGCAGGCTGCGCCCGGAATCCTCCCAGACGCAGGCAAGGTCAACGGGGTGCGTGTAAGGATTGTCCGTCGAGAGCGCGGCGGTTTCGCCGAGCGCGTTGCGCTGGACGAAACCCGCCTGGAAGAGCGGATGGCGTCCCGGGCTGGTGTCCTCGGCGAACACGCGCACCAGGTCGGGAATGGTGACGTTGCCGTGCGTGGCTCCCTCGGCCCGGCGCATCGCCACCGTTCGCAGCAGCGTGCGGAACGTCGCGCCGGGCTCGACCGTGGCGTGCACGATCAACGGACGCTGCTGCACCGTAAGCAGGCCGCCGGGGAGCCCGCATCCCACCACGAACTCGGGTTGGCGGGCGTGGCGGGCCAGGACTGCCTGCCAGGCCGCCAGGATGACCGTGAAAGGGGTCGTCAGCTCGTGGCGCGCGAGCGTGTGTATCCGTTCCGCAGAGTCAGCTCCGAGATCGACCGTGGGCGTGACGAGCGTGGTCGCCTCGATGCGGTGTGCGGAGTGGCAGAAGGGGAGCTGCAGCTCGAGGTCCCTGCCTGCGAAGCGGCGCCTCCAGTATTCGCACGTCGAACCCGGGGGCAGGCTCACGGCGATGGTGGGCGTGCCGGCGAGACGGCGGAACGGCGCGGACTCGCGGGGCTTGATCGCCCAGAGGTTGGAACGGGAGGATCGGGTAGAGGTCTCGGTGGGCATGGCGTGCAGCTGGGGACGATACCCTAGCAGAGCCCGGGATCGGTTCACATCCGGCCGGGACCGTTGCGCAACTAGGCAGCCGCCTTAGGTACATTCCGCAGAATCATGCGGAGCAGGGTACGGATGGCTCCAGCCGGGCCGCGCTTTGCCCGGCCGGAACGATTCAGCCGGATTGCCTCACGTCGAAAAGGTCACAGAAAGCACCGGCCTTCGCCAGGGCTTCGGCTCAGGCGGCGGGAGTTTCGAACTCCGGGATGAGATCGGTCTGGACCCGCCACAGGTCGGCGTAATGCCCGCCGGTCGCGAGGAGGGCATCATGCGTGCCCCGCTCGAGGATGCGGCCGTTTTCGATCACGATGATCTGGTCGGCCTTGCGCACGGTCGAGAGGCGGTGGGCGATCACCAGCGTGGTCCGCTCGCGCACGAGGGAGTCGATCGCGCGCTGGATGCGCGACTCAGTCAACGTATCGACGCTCGCCGTCGCCTCGTCGAGGATCACCAGGGGGGGATTCTTCAGGATCACACGCGCGATGGTCAGGCGCTGCTTCTCGCCCATCGAGAGCCGGATGCCGCGCTCGCCGATAAGCGTGCGCATCCCGTCGGGCAGGCGCTGCACGAACTCCCAGGCGGCGGCGGCCTCCAGCGCGGCGATGATCTCGGCCTCGGTCGCCTCCGGGCGCGCCAGCCGGAGGTTGTCCTCGACCGTGCCGTCAAAGAGGAACGGGTCCTGCGACACGTAGCCGATGTGGCCGCGCAGGTCCTCGAGACCGATGGCACGCACGTCCACGCCATTGATCGCGACGGACCCGGCGGTGACGTCGTAGTAGCGCAGGAGCAGGTTGGCGATCGTCGTCTTGCCCGCGCCCGTGTGGCCGACCAGCGCGGTGACCTTGCCGCGTGGCAGCGTGAGGTCGAGCCCGTCCACCACCGCAGCCCGGTCGGGGTAACAGAAGCTCACGCCGCGGTAGGCGACCTCGACCAGCCCGGCGGGGAACCGCTGCGGCTGCGCGGGCTCTGCCACGTCGATCGGGTGGTCGAGTATCTCGAAGACGCGCTCGCCCGACGCCTTGCCTGCGGCAAACATGTGGTTGAGGTTGTTGAGTGTACCGATCGGCTGGTACAACATCGCGCAGTAGGCGAAGAACGCCACGAAGCTTCCGAAGGTGAACGTGCCCGTGAAGGGCGCCTCGCCGCGGATGAGAAACCAGCCTCCCAGGCCGACCACGGCGACCGTGCCCAGGCTCATGATGAAACTCGTCCCCGGGCCGTGCACCGACCACCGGAACATCGCGCGCAGCGTGCGCCGCCGCAGCTCGTCCGCGATCGTCGCGAAGCGCGTGCTCTCGCGGCGGCGCAAGGCGAACGAATGGATGAGGCGGTTGCCCTGGATGTCCTCGACCAGCAGCGAACTCATCTCGCCGGAACTCTCGCGCACGGCCTTCCAGTTCTTGCGCGTGGCGCGGAAGTGCATCGCGGCCAGCCAGAGCACGATCGGCAGCGGCAGCACCACGAGCACGGCGAGGACGGGTTGCTGCGCCATCAGCAGCGCGGCGATGCCCGCCACCGTGAGAATGGATACGAGGCCCTGCTCGGTGCCGTCGAGGATCACGCGCTCGACGTTCTGCACGTCCTCGATCACGCGCGAGGCGATCTCGCCGGACTTCCGGCGGTCGTAGAACGCGATCGGCAGGTCGAGGAGCTTGCCGTGGAGATCGCGGCGCAGGTCGACCAGGACGCGCTGCTCGAGTGTGTTGTTGACGCGGATACGCAGGCTGTTGAGCACCTCGCGGAAGAAGTAGCAGAGCGTGATGCCGCCCACGCCCCAGGCGAGCAGGTCACCGCGTTTGGCCGCCACCACCTCGTCCAGCAGCACCTTGATGATCTGCGGGATCGCGATGAAGAAGAGCGTGCTGCCGAGAGCCAGCGCCAGCGTGAGGGCGAACATGCCCTTGTAGCGGAAGAGATAGCGGGAAACGCGCCAGATCGTCTGCATCGGAGCCGGGCAGTGGAATCGCGATGCCCGCCGCTCGCAAGCGAGAGACGGAGAAAACGGTTCGGGATCGCCTCTTCGCGCATGGCCCGCTCATGATCGGCGCATGACCCTCCCTGATCGCTCGCGTCTCCGGGGTTTCTGTGGGGTGCTCGCCGCTGCCGCCCTTCTGACGGGCGCGTGTTCGCGGAAGGAGGATCACACCCCCGCTGCGCCGGTCGCCGGCGCCCACGCCCACGTCGCGCCCCATGGCGGCACGCTGATCGAGATCGGCGATCACCAGTTCGCCATGGAACTGGTGCACGATGCCGCGGCCGGCCGGCTCACGGCGTATGTGCTCGACGCGCACGCCGAGAAGTTCGTGCGACTGCCCCTGCCCGGCTTCACGCTCGTCGCCCTCGTCAACGGGCGCCCCGAGTCGCTCACGATGGCCGCGGTGGCCAATCCCGCGACGGGCGAAACGGTGGGCGACACCTCGGAGTTCGCCACCGAAGCCGACTGGATGCGCGGACGGGTGGCGTTCGACGCCTACATCCCGACGATCGAGATCCGGGGCGCGACGTTCACGGACGTGCGCTTTGCCTTTCGCTCGAAGCCGGCGAAATAGAGTCCGCCGCGGGCGCCGCTCAGGACCCGGCCGGAACGCAACTCTCGGCAAATGCCTTGATGCGCGAGCGCAGGCTCGAGAGACCGTTGCGCCGGTTGGGTGAAAGCAGCTGGGTGACGCCGACGTCGGCGAGAAACTGGATGTCCATGTCGATGACGTCGCGCGGCCTCTCGCCGCTGTAGAGGTGGCAGACGATGGCCGCGATGCCCTTCGTGATCTGCGCGTCGGCATCCATCTGGAAATAGCAGCGGCCGTCGCGGTATTCAGGAAGCAGCCACAGGCGGGAGATGCAGCCCGGCAGGAGGCGCTCGTCGAGACGGTCCTTCGGATCCATCGTCGGGTAGCGCCGGCCGGCGGCGATCAGGTAGGTGAATCGCTCGTCGTCGTCCGGGAGCAGGCTGAGGGTCTCGACGAGGGCGTCGCGCTTTTCGTGGATGGTCATCGGCGTGCAGCCGCGGGTACTGCGCCCAAGCCGGGCCGTCGTCAAGACGGTGTCGGCCGCCCGGGGTCGCCCATCCAGCGCTGCACCGCCTCGCGCAGCATGCGCGAACGCACAGGCTTGGCGACGCAGTCGTCCATCCCGGCCTCGCGACACTGCGCCAGCGTCTCGGATTGCGCGTCGGGAGCGAGCCCGACGATCGGCACGCGCCTGGCCGGCGCGGGCAGGCCGCTCTCGCGCGCCCGTATGGCCCGGGTGGCGTCGAAACCGTCCATCACGGGCATCTGGCAGTCCATCAGGATCAGGTCGTAGTGCCCAGTCGCGGCCCGCTTCACCGCCTCGGCGCCGTCGCCGACCACGTCGACGCGGATGTTGTCGCGCCTGAGCGTCTCGACGACGATCACCTGGTTGATCTCGGTATCGTCGGCCAGCAGGACGCGGCCGCGCCCGTCAGGTCCCGCGTCCGCGCGCGGCGCGGTCGCCTCCTCATCCGGTTCGGCCGCGGGAAGCGGATGGGTGAACCAGAAGGTCGATCCGCGCCCGGGCGCACTCTCGAGGCCGATGCGCCCGCCCATCAGCTCGACGAGCTGCCGGGAGATCGCCAGCCCCAGCCCGGTGCCGCCGAAACGTCGCGTGGTCGAGGAATCGGCCTGGGCGAACCGGGTGAACAGGCGCGCCTGCGCGTCCGCGGGGATGCCGATCCCTGTATCTATTATGCTAATACGCGCCATGCCCGGCATGTCCGGCTGCACGCGCACCAGCACGGCACCCTGCTGGGTGAACTTGATGGCGTTTCCCGCGAGGTTGACCACCACCTGACGCAGTCGTGTCAGGTCGCCCAGCCAGCGCCGCGGCACGTCGTTGCTCCAGTCGAGCGCCAGGGAGAGCCTCTTTTCCGCGGCGCGCGGCTGGAGCACGGCGATGGCGTCGGCCATCACATCGCGGGCGTTGATCGGCTCCCGGTCGACCTGCACGTGACCGGCCTCGATCTTGGAGAAATCAAGGATGTCGTTGATCACATGCATCAGCGCGTCGGCCGAGGTGCGGATGGTGGAGACATACTTGAGCTGGGTGGCATCGAGCCGGGTGTCGCTGAGCAGATTTGTGAAGCCGATCACGCCGTTCATGGGCGTGCGGATTTCGTGGCTCATGACGGCGAGGAACTCGCTCTTGGCCCGGCTCGCGGCCTGGGCGTCGTCGCGGGCCCGCATGAGGGCCACGGTGGCCTCGCGCTGCTCGCGGTTGAGGATCGCGATCCCGATCTGGTCGGAGAGCTGGCAGGCGAAGCTGATCTCGCGAGGCTCCCAATCGTGGGTGCGCCCGGCGTGCTCGAGGCAGAGCAGGCCGAGTTCGCGTCCCGAGGTGAGGATCGCCACGTGCAGGAGCGAGGTGATGCCGTGGGGCTTCAGGTACGACTCCGCGCGTGCGGCGGTGCGGGGGTCGCCCAGGGGTTTGTTCGCATCAACATAGCGCCGGGTCGCAAAGGCCTCGAGTTCGCACGCAAGTTCGCCGCGCTCGATCGTCGCGCCGGCCGAGTGACGGCGGGTTGCCGGTTCGTAGAGATCGAGGCAGCGCACCGTGGACTCGCCGAGGGCGAACAACCACACGCTCGCACGGTCGACCCCGGCCATGACGGCCGCCCGTTCGGTCACCGCACGTGCAAAGTCCTCCACCTCGCCCGCGGCCAGGGCGGGGGCAGCCGCGAGATCGGAGGTCACCTGCAGCACACGCTCGCTCTGGTCCAGAGCCGCGAGGAGCCGCTCCTCCGCGCGCTTGGAGACCGACACGTCGACCACGACGCCGACAAAATGGTCGATGCTGCGGTCGTCGCGCCGCACGCAGCGGACGGCGACCTCGGCATGGATGACCGCGCCGTCGCGGCGAACAAAGCGCTTGCCCAATTTGTAGCCGTCGCGGGTGCCTGCGGCCATGGCCTCGATGGCCTGCTCCTCGCCGCGCCGGTCGTCGGGATGGGTGACGGAGAGAGGCGTTCGTCCGACCAGATCCTCTCGCGCGTATCCGAGGATCTGGCACAGGTCGTCGTTGACCTCGAGCCACGTGCCCTCGGGAGCGAGGATCGCCATGCCGACCATGCCGTGGTCGAAGAATCCGTGGAAGCGCGCCTCCTTGAGCTGCACGATGTTGAGCGAACGCACGCGCGAGCGCTGGAAGAGAAACACGCCGGCGCCGGCCAGTACACTGCTGAGGAGCGCGCCGGCGAGGCCGACGCCCAGCGCCTTGTGCATCGCCCCAAGCCGCTCCAGATACACGGAGGCGTCGATATCCACGCCGACCGCGCATTCGACCACACCCGCGGCGTCCCGCACCGGCGTGAACGAGGTCATGAAGGTGCCCCATTTGTCCGTGTAGGGAGCCGCCGTGATCGTGGCCTCGCCCGTGGCCAGACACCCGGCGAGCGCGGGATCGGTATCCTCGTAGAGTTCGTTGATGGTGGCCTGGTCGATCACGCCGTCGCCATCGGCGTCCGTCGGCAGCGCCGCGTCGACGACGAAGCGCGGTCCCTCGGGACTCATGCGTGCGGTGTAAACGTAGCGGATGTCGGGCAGCACCGCGAGCATCTCGCGAAACGGCGCGACCACCCGGTCGTAGGCGGGCGTATTGAGCTGGTCCTGACGAACGATGGCCGCGTGCGCCGCCACATCGAGGCGGGAGGCGGCGAGGCGTCCGATCGCGCGCATCTCGTCGTGTATCGTTTCGCGCAGGACGTGCCGTGCGGTGAGATACAGCATCCACTCGCTCGCGCAGATGCCGGCGAAGAACAACAGCGCGGTCACGACCCCGAGCGTGCCGGGACGGCTGAGCCGCCCGCGATCGGGGTTGCGTGGCGGGTGGGGAGGTGGGAGCGGGGCCATGGCGTCGGGCGCGTCCGTTCCTGCCGCGTCCGGTGGGAACCGAAGAGGAAAACGCCCGCGCATGCTGGGGTATCGACCCCGCGTGCAGCCGGTTGAGCACGCGCGTCGCGGCTCGAGTGAAGACCCGGCGGGCGCAGCTGGCGTCGGTGTCAATCCGATGCAAAAAGCCCGAACCCGGCGCCGTCGTGCGGCGACTCGCTCGCGAGCTCCCTGACGCGCGGGGTGGGAGGCATCAGCCGATGCCGGACATCGGGTCCGCGCGAGATTGACAGCGGTGCGCGGGCATGGCGCTATCCCGGCCGATGCGTCCGACGCTCAACCTTCGCGTGATCGCCCTGATCCTGGCCGTCCTTTGGCTGCCTGCGGTCTGGCATTGCGAGCTGGAGACCCTGCAGGTGGCTGCGGACGAGCACGGTTGCTGCTCGCATGACGGCACGGCGGACGGCGCGGCCGGTGGCGCATGCGTCTCCGATCCCTGTGCGATCTTCGATGAAGGCCACGTGAGGGGCGGGGAGGAATGGACCGTGAACGTCCTTCCGCCGCTGGTGGCCGCCTTGCTGCCGCTCTGGGAGCAATCGATGATGGAGCCGACGGCCGTCCTCAGGCCCGCGCATCCGCCGCCCGATCCCGTGCCGCACGCGAAGGCGTGGGTATTTGTGTGTCGGAAGGCGCCCCTGGCCAACGCGCCGGGGCACTCGGTGAGCTGAGCCCGCGCGCCTGCGCGGGTGTGGCGGCGGATCGTGTATCCGCCGATTGGGTTCGACCATCGCGATCCGGAGGATCGCGCAACTCACCGTCCATCATGCCTCGTTTTGCTTTTGTCCTGTTGCTTGCATCCACCGGCGCCGCGTTCGCGGCGCCGGAAACGCCGCCCCCTGGCGACATCGATCAGCTTGTCTCGACCGTCGTGTCCTCGCATCCCGAACTTGCCTTCTATGGAGCCGAGATCGATGCGGCCCGGGCCGAGGGCCGCGCCGCGCGCGCGTGGGCCGATCCGGAACTCTCGGCGAGCCTGGGCCGCAAGTCCGTGCGCGGCGGCGATTCCGGACTCTCGCGGGAGGGTCATGCGTGGTCGGTCTCGCTTGCGCAGACCTTTGAGTGGCCCGGACGCACCGCGCTGCGCAAGGCGATCGCCGACCGCGACCTCGCGCTCGCGGAGCTGGCGCTCGAGGGATTCCGGGCCGAACTCGGCGGGCGCGTGCGCGCGCTGGCCTTCGGGCTGCTCGCCGCGCGAAAGCGTGCCGAGGCGGTGCGGGAAGTCGCGGCGCGCTTTCGCGAGTTGCGGGAGTCCTTCCTGGCGCGCGAACCTGGTGGGCTGACGCCGCAGCTGGAGATCCGCGTCATCGAGGCCCAGGAACTCGTGCTGGAGCGCCGTGCCACCGAGGCGCAACTCCAGGCGGACGAATCGCTGATCGCGCTGAACCTGTTGCGGGGCGCGCCGCCCGACGAGCCGATGGAACTTGCCGAGGGCTCGGGGCGTCTCGCCGCGACTCCCGATGCGGACGCCCTCCTGGCGCTCGCCGTCGAGCGCAACGTTGAGTTTCGCGCCCGGGTGGTCGAGGTGGAACGCCAGGGCTTGCGGGTGGACCTCGCGCGGCATGAACGGCGGCCCGCCGTCACCATCGCGCCCTTCGTCGAGGAGGAGAAAGCCGGGGAGCGCGAGCGCACCATCGGGCTTGGCGTTTCGCTGCCACTTCCCACGGGAGGTCGAGGCGGTGCGGCCGTCGATGCCGCCGGTGCGCGACGCGTGCAGGCGGAGGCGGCGTTGCGCGCGGCACGTTTGGAACTCGAGCAGGCGGTCATCACCGCGACGCGCGCGCATCGCGTGCACAGCGCGACCCTCGAGCGGTGGCCGGCAGCCACCCTGGATGCGTTTCGCGAGGCGGCCGGCGCCGCCGACCGGCATTACCGGCTCGGTGCCGTGCCGGTGGGCACCTACGTGGAGCTGCAGTCCGCCTACCTCGACGCGGTCGAGAGCCTGTTGGATACCGAACAGGCCGCACTCGAGGCCGGGCTCAAACTCGAGTCGCTCACAAGCGGCGCCTGGCGCGCCGTGGAGGTGACGCCATGAAGCGGGACGTGAAAGTACGGGCTTGGATCCTTCGCGGCGCCGCGGCGGCGGGCCTGCTCCTCGCCGCAGCGCTGGCCGGGTGTTCGCAGGGGCACGGCGTGGAGGCCGCTCATGACGAGAGTGCGGCGCACGCGCATGGCGAACTGGCGGCCACCTACAAGGCGGGATTCGGCGTGCGCTTCAGCGAGACCGCCGCGCAGTTCGCCGGACTGCGTATCGGAGAGGTGGAGACACGCGACCTCGCAGGACGGGCGGACGTGGCCGCCGTCCCGCGGGAGGCGGTCCTGCGCACCGTGAGAGGCACGTTTGTCTACGTGGAGAATGGCTCCTGGCTCCTCCGCTCGCCGGTGCGGATTGGAGCGGAGGGCGCCGGCTGGGTCGAGGTGACCGACGGGCTTTACGAGGGCGACCGGATCGCCACGGCGGGCGTGGAGGCGCTGTGGCTGGCCGAGATCGCGGCGGTCAACGGCGGCGTCGGCTGCGCGGACGGCCACTGAGGAACGCGCGATGCTCGAGGCCCTTGTTGAGTTCTCGCTGCGCAGGCGCGCCCTGATCGTCTTCGCCGTAGTCGTGCTCGCCCTCGCGGGCCTTTGGTCGGCCACGCAGGTGGCGATCGACGCCGTGCCCGACATCACCAGCCCGCAGGTGCAGATCAACACCGCGGTCGACACCCTCGCGCCGGAGGAGATCGAGGTGCTGGTCACGGTGCCGATCGAGGCCGAGATGGCGGGACTTCCGGGGATGACCGAGCTGCGGTCGCTCTCGAAGTTCGGTCTGTCGCAGGTCACGATGACGTTTCGCGACGGCACGGACATCCACCTCACGCGGCAGCTGGTGACCGAGCGGCTGGCCCACGCGCGCGAGGGGCTCCCCGAGGGCGTGGCGCCAACTCTCGCCCCGATCAGCACCGGCCTGGGCGAGATCGTCTATTACACCGTGCGCTACCGCGAGGACGCCCCCGACCGCCCGGCCGACCGCGGCGAACAGCTGCGGCAGCTGCGGCTCATCCACGACCTGCAGGTGAAGCCGCTGCTCCGCGCCGCGCCGGGGCTCGCGGAGGTGAATGCAATCGGTGGATACGAGCGGCAGATCGTCGTCGAGCCCGACCCGGACAAGATGGCGCAAGCAGGCGTGAGCTTCGGCCAGCTGATCGAGACCGTGCGCAAGAGCACCGAGAATGCCGGTGGCGGCATCATCGAGGTGGGCGGCGAAGCGGTGATCGTGCGGGCGGACACCCGCGTGCGCACCACCGCCGACATCGCCGGGCTGCCGGTCAAATTCGCCGGAGGCGTGCGGCCGCTCATCGTCGGCGACCTCGCCAGTGTCGGGATCGGTTCCGCGGTGCGCACGGGAGCCTCGACGGAGGACGGCGAGGAGACGGTCACGGGCGCCGCGATCATGCTCGCGGGCGGAAACAGCCGGTTGGTGGCGGAGGCGGCGGTCGCACGCCTGCGCGAGATCGCGACGCGCCTGCCGGAGGGCGTGGAGCTGCGCGTCACCTACGACCGCGCCGACCTCGTGCACGCCACGATCCGGACCGTGCGCACCAACCTCGTGGAGGGAGCGATCCTCGTGGCCGCCGTGCTCTTCGCCCTGCTGGGCAACTGGCGTGCGGCGGCGATCGTGACGCTCGCCATCCCGCTCTCGTTCCTCTTCACCCTCACCGGCCTGGCGCAGGCCGGGCTCAGTGCGAACCTCATGAGCCTGGGCGCGATCGATTTCGGCCTGATCGTCGACGGCGCGATCGTGATGGTGGAGAATATCATGCGCCATCTCGCCGAGCGGCAGCATGCACTCGGCCGGAGGCTGACGCCGGCGGAGCGGCTGGTCGAGGTGCGCGCGTCGGCCCGCGAGGTCGCCCGCCCGATGTTCTTCGGCGTGTTGATCATCACGGTCGTCTACGTGCCGCTGCTCGCGCTGGCGGGGATTGAGGGGAAGATGTTCCGGCCGATGGCGGTCGCCGTGATGCTGGCGATCGGCGGCGCGCTGGCCCTGGCGCTGACGCTCATGCCTGTATTGTGTTCGTGGTTACTGCGCGGCGCGATCGCCGAGCGCGACAGCTGGCTGGTGCGCGCCGCGAAGTCGGTCTACACGCCGATGCTGCACGCGGCCCTGCGCGTCCGGTGGGTGGTGGTGGCGGCGGCGATCGCGCTTTTCGCCGGGTCGGTCGCCGTGTTCCTGCGCCTCGGCGCGGAGTTCATCCCCCAGCTCGACGAGGGCTCGATCGCCATCCAGATGATCCGAGGCAACAGCGTCGGGCTGACGGCCTCGGTGGACCTGCAGAAGCGCTCGGAGCGCCTGCTTCTCGAGCGTTTTCCGGAGATCCGGCTCCTCTTCTCGCGCATCGGCACGTCGGAGATCGCGATGGACCCCATGGGACCGAACACCTCGGACACCTACGTGCAGCTGCATCCGCGTGAGCAGTGGCGCCGGGTCGACGGGCGGCGCATCAGCAAGGAGGCGTTGATCGGACTCATGCGCGAGTCGCTCGCCTCCACCGTGCCGGGGCAAACCTACCTGTTCACCCAGCCCGTGCAGCTGCGCTTCAACGAGATCATGGCGGGTGCGCGTGCGGACCTCTCGCTCAAGGTGTTTGGCGACGACTTCGACGAACTGGAGCGGCTCGCGATGGCGGCGCGCGACGTCCTGCGCGACGTCCCGGGCGGCGGCGACGTCGAGTTCGAGTCGCTCGGACGCGTGCCGATGCTCGAGATCACCCCCCGGCGCGAGGTGCTGCAGGCGCTCAACCTGCACGCCGATGAGATCAACGACACGGTGTCGGCCGCGCTCGGCGGCGTCCCGGCCGGATCGGTGATCGAAGGGAGCCGGCGTGTCGACGTGGTCGTGCGCCTGCCGGAGGCGCGGCGGCTCGACCTCGCCGGACTCGAGCAACTTCCGGTGCGCACGGACGAGAACGACGGCATCCAGGTGCCGCTCGGCCGGATCGCGCAGATCGGCGTGGCGGACCGCGTCGGCACGATCACGCGCGAGAACACCCAGCGCCGCGTCGCGATCCTTATCAACGTGCGCGGGCGCGACACCGAGGGCTTCGTGCGCGAGGCGGCGGCGCGGCTGCACGAGCGCGTGACGTGGCCGGCTGGATACAGTTTCGAGTTTGGCGGCCAGTTCGAGAACCTGCAGGCGGCCCGCGCGCGCCTCGCCGTCGTGGTGCCGGCGGCGCTGGCGCTGATCTTTGTGCTGATCTACGCAAGCTTCGGCAGCGTGCGGCAGGCGGCGCTGATCTTTGTCTGCGTGCCGCTGGCGATCACGGGCGGCGTGGCTGCGCTGTGGTGCCGCGGATTGCCGTTCACCATCTCGGCGGCGGTCGGGTTCATCGCCCTGTCCGGCATCGCGGTGCTCAACGGCATCATGCTCATCAGCTTCATCAACCAGCTGCGGACGCAGGGCCGCGGCGTGCGCGCCGCCGTGATCGAGGGCACACTCACGCGGCTGCGACCGAAGCTCATGACCGCGCTCGTCGCCTCCCTCGGCTTCGTGCCCATGGCCGTTGCGACCGGTCCCGGCGCCGAGGTGCAGCGACCGCTCGCCACCGTCGTGATCGGCGGGATCGTCACCGCCACGTTTCTCACCCTCATCGTCGTGCCCGTCCTCTATGACTGGATCGAGGGTGGCCGTCGCGACGGGAAGCCGTCCCAACCCATTCAACCATGAAACTGCATCACATCACCCGATCTGTTCTCATCGCCGCAGGGGTTTCCCTGGGCTTTGTCTCCACACTTGCCGCTGCCGTCGTCGCCGGACCCAAGGGCGGGCGTCTCCTGCAGGCCACACCGCATCAGGCCGAGTTTTTCGTCACCACCGACGGCATCGCCGAGGTCGTCTTCTACGACGACGCGATGACCCCGGTCGGCCCGGGCACGCAGGCGGTGGCGGTGATCGCGGATGCACCCGCCGGCCGCACCCCGCTGGAGATGGTGGCGACCCCCACGGGGTTTCAGTCGGCCCAGCCGCTTCCAGACGGCGCACCCTATCGCGTCGTGGTGCAGCTGCGAGCCACACCCGCTGCGAAACCGCAGAACTTCCGGATCGAACTCAACCTGACGGAGTGCGGGGGTTGCTCCCACGCAGAGTACGCCTGCACCTGTGAGGGCCATTGATCCTGGAAAGAGCCGTTGGACAGCAAGATCAGGGACGATGGAGCCGACCCGTGCACCCGCGGGTGCCGGGCCGCCGCACCCGGTCGGAAGCGGGGTGCACCGGGCTGTGCGTCCGAACTCGGCCGAGCTGCGGGATTCGTTGCGGTTTTGACGCGCGACTCCTCAGCAGTATCGTTCTCCCACCTATGAAGCGCCTCTCCGTCCTGGCTGCTGCGGTGGCTCTGTGTGCCGCCGCGGCGTTTTCCGGCTGCACATCGTCCGGCGGTTCGCCGATGTCGCGCATCGACGCGAATCGCGCCGAGTATGAGACATGGCCGATCGAGGTCAAACAGGCCGTGCTCGACGGCCGCGTCGAGAAAGGGATGACGCCGCGCCAGGTCGAGGTGGCGATCGGCAAACCGGCAAATGTCGAGGTCCGCGAGACACGCAAGGGGACACAGGAAGTCTGGACCTACAAGAAGGGCGGCGGCGGCAGCCCGCTCAAGGGTTCGACCGTGTCTATCGGAACCTATGGCGTGGGCGTCAGCACCACGGCGGGTGGCCGCAATCAGTACGAGGAGACCTACACGGTGGTGTTCGAGAACGACGCCGTGGTGAGCGCGGACGTGCCGATCGAAACGAAGTGATCGGCCTTCCCGGTGGGTGGGACACGCCCGCCCACGCCCGGCATGCGCTTACGGGCCGGCCTCGACCACGGCCCTGAGCTGGACGGCGTCCGGCGCGGCCGAGCGCGCGGCCATGAGTTCAATCGTGCCGCGAGGCAGCGTCCAGGCATGTTTCGCGGGGTCCCAGGCGGCGAGATCGCGCCCGCGTACATCGAGCGTCACCATCCGGGTCTCGCCCGGCTGGAGGCTCACGCGGCGGAACGCGCAGAGTTGCCGGTCGGGCCGGGGCACGGGCGACCCGGGGAACGTCGCATAGAGCTGAACGACATCATCGCCCGTGCGTTCCCCGGTGTTGGTCACCTCGACCTGCACGCGCAGGACACCGTCGAGGCCAAGGCGCGCGGCGCTCGTCCGCAGGTTCCGCCATGAAAACGTGGTGTAGCTCAGGCCGTATCCAAAGGGCCATTGCGGCTCACCCTTGAAATACTGGTACGTGCGACCGCGGCGGATGTCATAGTCCATCATCGGGGGCAGCTGATCGAGCGACCGCGGCCAGGTCTGGACAAGGCGGCCGCCGGGATTGCACGCGCCGAAGACGACGTCGCCCAGGGCGGTGCCCTGTTCCTGGCTCGCGTGCGTGAGATGGATGATCGCGGGCGCATGCTCCGCCGCCCAGGGGAGCGCGACCGGGAAGTTCGTGACGAGCACGACCACGGTGCGGGGATTGGCCGCGCAGACCCGTCGGATGAATTCCTCCTGCCCGGCGGGAAGCGTGAGCTCCCTGCGGTCGACCGCCTCCTTGCCCTCGGCGGGGGACGTGACGATCTCCCAGCCCGCGTTGCTCTCGGGATGGTTGCCCACGCAGACGATCGCGACCTCCGAGCGGCGCGCGAGTTCCACCGCCGTATCGCTCATGTCACCGACCCAATTCGTATCCACCTGATGAACACCCGGAGCGGGAAAACCACCGGGGCCGGGAGGATTGGCGACGCGCTCGATGCCATCGCGGGGCGAGATCATGTAGGGCGGGGTGCCCGAGTACCAGTCGAGATGCGTCACGTTCGCCAGCGGACCGACGATGGCGATCGAGTCCACCGACGTGCGATCGAGGGGAAGAATCCCGCCGGTGTTCTTCAGCAGGACGATCGACTTGCGCGTCACTTCCCGCACGAATGCCTTGGTCTCCTGCAGGGCCCACGGCTCGGGGGATCCCGGCGACCCGATGGCCGCGTCGGGTACGCGCTCGGCCGGGTCAAGGAGCCCGAGCCGTATGGAGATGCGAAACACCCCGCGCAGCGCGGCGTCGAGGTCGTGCTCCGAGAGCAGCCCCTGCTGGAGCGCCTGCGTGACCGGCTCCTTGTGCCGGTCGAGGAAGTGGTTGATGCCCGCTTTCAGGCAGGCCGCCGCGGCGGTGGCGTGGTCGGGAAACGCCTTGTGCTGGGTCACGAGAAGGTTGAGCCCGCCGCCGTCCGTGCACACGATGCCGTCGACGCCCCACTCGCGCATCACGATCTCGCGCCACATCGGGTGCACGTGCGCGGGGGTGCCGTTCACCGCGTTGTAGGCGGCCATGAGGGCATTCGCACCGCCCTCGCGCACGGCCATCTCGAACGGCCGCGCGTAGTACTCGCGCCAGAGGCGATCATCGAAGTTGGAGGATGAATACTCGCGTCCGTCCTCGTTGCTGTTGGCGAGGAAATGCTTGAGCAACGCGGCCGTCCTCCACACCCGCGGATCGTCCCCCTGCAGGCCGCGGACAAATGCCGTGGCCATCGTGCCGACGTGGAACGCGTCCTCGCCGAAGACCTCCTCGGTGCGCCCCCAGCGCGGGTCGCGGGCGAGGTCGGCATTGGGCGCGCGCACGATCAGGCCCGCGCGCGCGTGGGCCGGGCTCTGGAAGAGAAAGCGGGCCTCAAAGGCCTCGTGCGCGGCGACGCGCCGGATCAACTCGGGATCCCAGGTCGCACCGAGCCCGTAGGCCTGCGGGAACTGCGTGGTCGGCGTGGGGTTGCGCCTGCCCCAGTTGCTCGGTCCACCCTGCGCGACGCCGTGGTAGCCCTCGATGTGGCGGGAGCCCACCACCCCGAGGCGCGGCACGGACGCCTGCATGGCGAGGCAGTCAATTTTCTCCGCGACCGTCATCCGGCCGATCAGGTCCGAGATGCGCTCCTCCATCGGGAGGTCCGGATCGTGGAAAGGAAGACGCGATCCTGCTCCGACGGGCTGGGCGAAGACGAGCATCACGAGAGTACAGGCGAGCAGGGCGGCGAGGCGTGTGGGGTGGGGCATGGCTACGCGCGCACGAGATTGACGCTGCCCGCCCGCGAGGCAACCCGTACGGAGGTCGAACGGGCGAGCGCGTCGTCGTGAAGGCGCGCCTGCGCCTTCACGAAGGGCTTCCGGCTTCTGCTACACGACCGCGGCCCGCGCTGGGGCGGGCGCGCGCAACGCCACGAGATCGGCGATGAGGGAGGCGGCCTGGTCGAGCGGGACCTGGGCGGAGTTGATCACCAGGTCGTAGGCCAGCGGGTCGGCGATGTCGCGGTCGAACACCGAGCGCACATACGAGCGCCGGGCGGCGTCGATCTGGCGGTTGTGCACCGCGGCCTCGCGATGCGGCCGCTGCATCACGTGCGCCATGCGACGATCGCGGAAATCCGCCGGCGCCGTCAGGCGTACGTGGATACCGCCGCGGATGCCGACGGTGGCGAAGTTGGCACCACGCCCCACGAGGATGACGCGCCCGCGTTGCGCCAGGCTGCGCAGGAAGGCGTTCGTGCGTTGCACCAGATCCCACAGATTGGGATGCAGGCCCACGATCTCGCCGACGGACGAGGTCAGCTCGGAGACCTTGTTTTCAGGCAGAAACCGGGCGAGGGTGGGCGGGAGATCGTGCGCGGTCAGCATGTGCTGGACGATCTCGTGGTCGAATACCGTCCACGGCGGGTCCTGCTCCCCGGCTGGCTGCTGGCGGTTGAGTGCGACGGCGAGCAGACGGGCCAGGGACGAGCCGCCTGAACCGCACTCGCGCGACAGCGTGACGAACGGGAACGCGGAGCCGTGGGCGCGTGAGCCGGGCGATGGCGGTTGGGACAGCTGAACGTTAAGGTAGGAGCGGGCCTTTTCGAAGACGGGCGGGGCATTGTGCATGGCGCTTCCCTGGGTTGGCGGATGTGGCTGTGCCCGGACACGGACAGCTGCGCGGCCGGGCCCTGAGCGGAAGCGTAAGTCAATTGCCGCGGCACGCAAATCGATGGCCCTCCGCGGCGCGTCGGCCAGCCAAAGGAAAATGGCGCCCGGGGACAGGCCGTAAGAACGGCGGCCCCGCGGAGGCCGCCGTGCTGGGAAATCCCCTCGTGCGAAGCGAGGCTCAGCGCATGCGCGCGAACGTGGTGCGCAGCACGTCGATGTCGGCCGCGTGCTTCACCCTCTCGCGGGACTGGGCCACCAACTGCGCCTCCAGTTCGTTCTTCGAGGGCGGGTTGACATCGTAGAACACGCCGAACACCCCGGGCGCCTCGACGCTCGCGAGTCGGAAGGCGGCCTCGGCATCGCTCGGATCGTGGCGCTGCGCGTCCTCGGGCGTGCCGTCGCCCTTTCGCAGCTGGATCTCGACGAACTTGCCACCCTTGCGCGGAGCCGCGTTGTCGAACGCGCCGGGGAAAAACTCGACGCACTCCGAGAGGATCTCGATCACCGAGAAGCCCTTGTGGGCATAGGCGCGCGCATACATGTCGACCATGTGGTTGACCTGCGCAGCGTGGCTGCGCGCGATGAACGTCGCGCCGGTGGCCAGCAGCGTCTTCATCGGGTTGACCGGCCGGTCGATCGCGCCGGTGGGATCGGTCTTCGTCTTGAAGCCGATGGGCGAGGTGGGCGAGGTCTGCTTCTTCGTCAGGCCATAGACGGAGTTGTCCATGATGACGTAGGTGAGGTTGATGTTCTTGCGCGCCCCGTGGAAGAGGTGGTTGCCGCCGATGGAAAACCCGTCGCCGTCCCCGCCGAACACGAACACGTGAAGATCATTGCGGCTGAGGCTGACGCCGCTCGCGAACGGGATGGAGCGCCCGTGGATGAAGTGGCCGCTGTGCGAGTTCACGAAGTAGGGGAAGCGGGACGAGCAGCCGATGCCGGCGAGCACGACGATGTTTTCGTGCGGGACCTGGGCCTTCTCGAGGAAACGATAGAACGATGCGAGCACGGCGAAATCGCCGCAGCCCGGGCACCATGTCGGGTGGTCGGCGGTGAGGGCCTTTTTCGTCAGCGGCGGGCGGGGAGCGGGAGCTTCAAGGGTGGATGACATGGGGGAAAGGTTCCGAGCGTGGATGGAGCAAGGGTGGCGGGCGCAGGGCGCCTCAGGAGCTTGGATACAGGGAGAAGTTCGAACTCTGCTCGCCGCTGAGGCGGCGCACGCCCTCGAGGATCTCGCGGACGCGGAAGGTCAGTCCGTCGGTCTTGGTGATCGAGCGGATCTTGTTGAGCGCGTAGCGGGCGCGCAGGAGCGTCGCCAGCTGGCCGTAGCCGTAGAGGCCCTCGTCGTTCACCTCCACCACGAAGACCTGCCGGTAGCGGGCAAAGATCGGCTCGAGTCCATTGGGCAGCGGGTGGACGTGACGGAGGTGCAGGTGGGCGAGCTTCTGGCCGGCGGCGCGACCGCGATTGACGGCCTCGCGCAGCGGGCCCCAGGTCGAGCCCCAGCCGACGAGCAGCACGTCGCCGTCCTGGTCGCCGTACACTTCGGGGACGGGGAGGGTGGCGGCGAGCTGGCGCAGCTTGTCGCGGCGCTTCGCCGTCATCCTCATGTGCATGGCGGGGTTGCCGGTGGGATGGCCGCCCTCGTCGTGCTCGAGTCCGGAGACTGTCGGGTAGGGGCCGGTGAACGGCGTACCCGGCGGAGCATGACGCGTCATGCGGTCGAGCGGGTAGGGCTTGAAGGTCTCGCCGCGGGGCGCGAGGTCGAGCACGGGCTTGACCATGAGTTTCTCGAGGTCGGGCTCGTCAAACGCCTCGATGCGCGAGGACAGCGCCTGGTCCGAGAGAATGATCACCGGCACGGAGTATTCGCGGGCGATGCGGCCCGCCTCGAGCGTGAGGTAGAAGCAATCCTCGACATTCTGCGGCGCGAGCACGACGCGCGGGGCGTCGCCGTGGCTGCCATAGATCGCCTGCATCAGGTCGGATTGCTCGACATTGGTCGGCAGGCCGGTCGAGGGTCCGCCGCGCTGGATGTTGACCACGATGAGCGGCATCTCCGCCATGACGGCCCAGCCCAGCGCCTCCATCTTCAGGGAGAGTCCCGGACCGGAACTGCCGGTCATGGCGAGGTGGCCCGCGTAGGCGGCGCCGAGCGCGAGCGAGACTGCGGCGAGCTCGTCCTCGCACTGGACGAACGTGCCTCCGTATTTCGGCAGCTCGGCACGCAGGATTTCCATGATCGAGGACCACGGCGTGATCGGGTAGGCGGCCCCGTAGCGGCAGCCGGCGGTGATCAGGCCGAAGGCGATCGCCTGGTTGCCATCGATCGTGATCTGCGGCCGTGCGTTCGGGTGGGTCGGGTCTTCGAAGGCATAGTAGCGATGAAGCAGGCCCTCGATCGAGTAGGCGTAGCCGGTGTCGAACGCGAGGAACGCGTTGCGCAGGATATCCTCCTCCTTGGCACCGAAGCGCTCGGTGATCAGGGCGCGCAGCTTGTCGAGCTTCAGGCTGAACAGCCGCGCCAGCAGGCCCAGCACGAACATGTTCTTGCCCTTGTCGTTGGCCGCGCCACCGCAGGCTTCGATGGTGAGCCCGGTGATGGCGACACCGCAGTTGACGAAGCGTTTGTCGTCGCGGTCGGGTTTGACGTGGTCGGTATCGTAGATGAGGACACCGCCCTCGCGCAGAAATCCGATGTGGCTCTCGTAGCTGTGCTGGTAGAACGCCACGAGGAAGTCAGCTTGGTCGCCGGCGGAGAGCACCTCGCCGGTGCCCATGCGCACCTGGAAGATCGACGGCCCGCCCGAGATGGTGGACGGGATCGTCATGTAGGTCATCACCTCCTGGTCGCTGCGGCCGGCGAGGCGCGCCAGGAAACCACCGATCGTCTGGATGCCATCCTGGGAGTTGCCTGCCAGGCGGATCACCGCGTCCTTGAGCTTTTCGACACGTAAGGCGCTGCCATCAGGCGTCGCCGTGGAGGAAGAGTTTGAAACCATGATAGATTCGCGGGTCGGCACCTGCCGAACCCAGGGGGATAAACACGCGCGCCGGTCGCGAAAGGCCGGGTCGCTACGTCGCACTATTCCTCGGCAGCGCGGCTCGCGCAATTAAAGAGTATATGTAGGGGTGGTAGTAATCTTAATGGGTGCGGGACGGCCCGAGCCGATCTACCAGGGCGCGCCGGCATCGAGATGCCGCACTCCGGGATTGCCGGCGCGAAGCAAGGGTGGGTGCATGGGCGACGCATGGCCCTGTTCCTGACGCTCTGCCTCATCTCGCGTTTCGCCTATTCGGTGAACGATATCCTGGTGGGCCGGCTGGCAAGGCTGCATTCGAAGGTGGAAGTGGCTTCGTGGCGCGGGGTTTCGCTCGGACTGACGATGGCGCCCTGGCTGTTTCTTGTTCCCGCGGCGGCCTGGCGGTCGATCACGGCGGAGTGGGTCGACGTGTTGATTCTGATTCCGGTCACCGCCGCCGCCAATCTCATGCAGCTCAACGCCGCGCGCTACATGCCGTTCGGTGTGCGCGCCGCCTTCCTCATTTCCGGTGTGGCGGCATTCAGCGGCATGCTGGGCTGGGCTGTGCTCGGCGAGCGGCTCACCGCGGCGGAGATCGCGCTGAGTGTGGTCGTCGTGGTCAGCGTGGTGCTTTCCTCGCTCGGTGCCCACGCCGAGCACGAGTTCAAGCCAGACATCCGCCGGGGCGCGCTCTTTGCCATCGGGGCCTCCATCCTGCTCGCCTGCATGGGCTTGATGGTCGCGCGCCTGTCGCGAGCGACTCATCCCCTGCTCACGGCCTGGGTGTGGGAGTTTGGCGGCGGCCTCATCCTGGTATTTCCACTCCTCTTGCGCTATGCGCGCGACGGTGTGCCGGCCGATCTCGCCGGGCGGGTGCGGGCGATCGCGGTCGCCTCGTCGCCAACAGCGGTGGGTTCGGGGTTTGCCGCCATCGCCCTGACGCTCGGGCCGTTGGGCCTGAGCGCCGCAGTCGCGGGCACACAAGTGCTTTTCACGGCCGCGCTCGGCGCCCTCTGGCACCGCGAGCTCATCGGGCCGCGCCGCTGGACGTGTTTCGCCGTGGCTGCGGCGGCCGTCGGGGCGCTCGGCTGGGCCGGCTCGCTGTGAGGCGGTTTCTGCGCGCAGTGATCTGAACGGCTTTTGTCAGGAGAGCCCGCGGAACCGCGCGACGTCCTTGGCCGCCTGATCGGCGCAACCTCAGCTCGCGGATGCCGTGGTCACGGGAGGGCGTGCCGGATGCTGCGGCGGGTGAAGCATTAAATGGCGCGGCCGCACCCGTCACAGGTGCGGCCGTCGATCCTCGTGGCCCCGCGCCGTGGCGCGTGCCACAGCGGCTCCGATCGATTTGGAGTGATTCTACGGCGTGTGTTCAAACCCTCTGGTGGGCGTCTTGAACCAGCCCACGGGGTTCGAGAAACACGCACTAGTCGCGGCGACTTCCGCCCGTCAGGAGCAGGAAAAGATAGAGCAGATTGCCGAGCGAGGAGACGAAGGCCGCGACGTAGGTGAGCGCGGCGGCGTTGAGCGTCTGGTCGACACCCTTCATCTCGTCGCGCCCGAGGATGCCCAGCGTGACCAGCTGGGCTTTGGCGCGGCGGCTGGCGTCGAATTCGACCGGCAGGGTGACCAGCTGGAAGAGCGTCAACACGGCCAGCGCCGCGATGCCGATCCACATGATCATGCCTCCGCCTGACATGTAGGCGAGCAGGTAGAAGCCGAACCCGGTCAGCATGTACGCGATCGGCGCCGCGAACTGCACCGCGGGCACCATCGTCTGGCGCACCTGCATCATGGAATAGCCGACCTTGTGCTGGATGGCGTGCCCCGCTTCATGCGCGGCCACGCCGAGGGCGGCGAGGCTCGTGCCATGAAAGTTCTGCTCCGAGAGCGCCAGCCGTTTGTTCGTCGGGTCGTAGTGATCGGTGAGCTTGCCTGGCACGCGCACGATCTCGACGTCGCGGATGCCGGCGGCCCGCATCACGGCATCGGCCGCCTCGGCGCCGGTGATCCGGCCGCGCGACGCGATGCGAAGGTTCTGCTCGTAGGCACTGGAAACCTTCATCTGTGCCCACAGGCCGAGGAGGATCGGGATAAGAACAAGGACAAGCCAGAGTGACATGGTGATGTTAAGGTGTGGGTGAAAGGAGCAGGTGGCGGCCCAGTTTTTCAAGACGCTCCGGCCGATTGCGCCGTTTCAGCCAAGCGACTGCTTTCGAACGGCTTGCTGCGGCACCGGAGCCAGCGCGGCCACGGCGGAGGCGAGCCGGCATGCGCCGGTTTTGCCGGGTCCGTGTGCCGCAGGCGGACAGAATGTCCCACGAAGGGGCGTCACGCGCCGGACTTCGAACGCCGCTCCACCCAATCGATGATCGCGGTGTCGTCCGTCTCGTGAGTCCAGACCAGGCCGAGAAACTCGGCCGGATGAATATCGTGCTGCTTGAAGAAGCGACGGTCGCCGCCACAGCCGTACATGAGCGAAGGCGGCAGTTCGCCGCGGAGCTTGGCCCGGGTCTTGGGGATGATGCGGGGCAGCCATTCGATGCCGCGCACGGCGTCGGATTTGGCGGGCATGGCGTCCATGTCGAGCACTACCGGAGACGGTTTGCCCCGCTGGACGTGGAGGAAGTAATCGCGTCGCACCGCCTGGATGAGAAGTGCGGTCTCGAAATCGGGCTCGCCGTAGTTGGCCGCATCCTCCGCGTAATCGAAGAGGTCCTGCGCACGTGATCCGATCGACGCCAGAAACTCGAGGTCGCCGTGCGACAGCAGTGTACCGGCATCGCGGCAGCCCTTGCCGTAGGCGGCAATGGCACGGTCGTAAACCTCACGAAAGCGCTTGTGGAACTCGTAGTGCGTCATGGCGGCGAAAGCGTGCAGTGAACGGGAAACCCCGCAAAGCGCAACGGCCCGGCGCGGGCAGCGTCCGCGCCCGACCGGGTCGAAAGACCCCGCGGATCAGCGGCGACGCTGGCGTTGCTGGCGGAACTTGCGCTCGGTGCGGCGGCTTTGGGAGCGCGGGTCGGCGGCGTCGGTGCGCTGTTCGCGCGGCACCCGGCTGCCGCCGCCACCTTTCGCGGCCTGGGCGCGGTCGCGCTCGCGCAGTCGCGCGGGTCGGAAGATCGGGGCCGCGTCGGCCGGAGCGGCGCCGTCGCGGGATTCCCGCGCCGGTGCGGCCGCCGGTCCGGACTTGCCCCGAACCGCGGCGGGAGCCGCCGCCGCTTGTCCTGCGGCGCGCCCGACGATCTTGAAATCGATCTGGCGCTTGAAGCGGTCCACGCGCCAGACCACGACCTCCACCCGGTCGCCCACGGTGTAGCGGTTCTTCGTGCGGCGGCCGACGAGCGCGGTGCCGTCGCTACTGACTGAATACAGATCGTCGTCGAGCGACGACATGTGCACGAGCCCGAACGCCATCGACTCGGTCAGCTCGATGAACATGCCATGGTTGCGCGCCTCGGTGATCACGGCCTCGAAGCGTGTCTTCTTCTTGCGCTTGCCCTCGCGCTCGAAGTACTCGAGCAGCTTGACCTTGACCGACTCGCGCTCGGCCTCGGCGCTGTTCGTCTCGGTGATGCTCACGTGCTCGCCGAGCGAGGCGATTTTCGCGGCGGAATAGTCGACCTTGGCGCCGGGCACGAGCGGCTGGCCGTGGAAGCGCGCGAGGAAGTGCACGAACACGCGGTGCACCACGAGGTCGGCGTAGCGGCGGATCGGCGACGTGAAGTGCAGGTAGTCGCGCTTGAACAGGCCGAAGTGCCCGTCGGGCGTGCCGCGGTAGCACGCCTTTTTGAGGCTGCGCAGCACCTGGGTGCGGAGCAGGTGGCCCTGGGGATGGTCGCGCAGGGTCGCGAGCAGGCGGTTGAGCTCGGCGCGCTTGGTCAGGTCGCCACAGACAACACCAAAGGAGGCGAGGAACTCCTGCAGCTCGAGGAGCCGGTCCTCATCGGGCTTGTCGTGCACGCGGTAGAGCGCCGGGAGTCCCGCCTCGCGCAGGAGCCGGGCGACCGACTCGTTGGCGGCGAGCATGAACTCCTCGATGAGCTGGTGGCTCTCGTCGTGCTCGACCTTCTCGAGGCGGTCGGCGTAGCCCTGGGCGTCGACGTAGATCTTCGTCTCGGGCATCTCGAGGTCGAGGCTGCCCTGGCGCATGCGCTCGCGGCGCAGCCGGGAGGCCACGCCCCAGAGCGTGCGCACGATGTCGCGAAGGTGGCCGAGTTCCTTGTGGGAGAGCTCCGCGAGCGGCCGGCCGGCGAAGCCGGTCTGGTGCGCGGCCGGCGGCGGCAGGTCGCGCACGGCCTTGAGATCGTCGTGCTTGAGGAGCGCATACGCCTGCTTGTAGGTGAGGCGCTTCATCGAGCGTATCACCGTGTTGGCGCACGTGGTCTCGCGCACCTTGCCCGCGCGGGTGAAGGTGAGGAAGACGGACTTGGTCAGCCGGTCCACGCCCTCCTTGAGGCTGCACACGCCGTTGGAGAGGGCGTGGGGCAGCATCGGAACGACGACGCCGACGAGGTAGGTGGAGTTGCCGCGGCGCTGCGCCTCGGCATCGAGCGCCGTGCCCGGCCGCACGTAGGCGGGCACATCCGCGATGTGGATACCGACGCGCAGTTCCCCGCCGGGGAGCTCCTCGAGCGAGATCGCATCGTCGAAGTCCTTGGCGTCGTCCGGGTCGATCGTGATCGTCGGGAGATGGCGGATGTCGAGGCGCCCGCGGCGATCCGCCGGGCCGACCTCCGTCGGGATGGACTCCGCCTCGCGCACGACGTTTTCCGGGAAGGTGGGGTCGAGGTTGTACTTGTGAAGGATGGCCTTGAGCTCGGCGTCGGGCGCGTGCGTGCGGCCCAGCACCTCGATGATCTCGCCCTCGGGATTGACGTGCCGCTGCGTCCATTCGTCGAGCCGCACGAGCACCTTGTCGCCGATGGACGGCACAGGCTTGATGGTGCTGGTCGCAGGATCCGGCACCGCGATGTCGTGCACGAGGCGCGGATCGTCGGGCTCGACGAAGAAGAGGACGCGCGAGCGCTGGAGGTTTCCCGTGATCGTCGTGCGGGCCCGCTCGAGGATGCGCACGACGCGCCCGGTCTGGCGGCGGTCGGGGCCGTCGCGGAAGGGCGCGCGGACCATGCGGCGATACACGTGGCTGGAGATCTGCACCACCACGCGATCCCCATGCATGGCCACCCCGGTGTCCTCCGCGGCGATCTCGATCGGCTCGCGCTCGGGTTCGCCGGGCGGCATTTCCGGGATCAGAAGCGCAGAACCGCTCTGGCGGAAGACCATGCGTCCGGTCAACAGATCGGCGTCGGCCGGCAGGCAATAGCGGTCCTTCTTCACGCGCACGATCGCACCCTGCGACTCGAGGACGCGCAGCTCGTGGGCGAGCTTGCGGCGATCGCGGCGGGCGAGGCCAAGCTTCGCGGCGAGGACGGGTACGGTCTCGGGCACGTAGTCGTGACGCCGGAAATGCTGAAGAATGTGTTCGCGAAGATTCATGATGGTGGAGCGGTCGGCCTTCGGCTTTCAGCGGTCGGAAGATGCGTTGGAAGCCGGCGGAAGGGAACCCGGGCGCAGTCCAAAGGCCGACCGCTGATCGCTGGCAGCCCTATCGGGATAAAGGTGGAAATTCCGCAGCCGATGCAATTTACACAACACGCTTCATGAAACTCGTCCACGTCGCAAGCGAGCTGTTTCCCCTCATCAAGACAGGAGGGCTGGCTGATGCGGTGGCCGCGCTCGCCAAGGCATTGGCCGAGTTCGGCCACGACGTCGCCGTGATCCTGCCGGGATTCCGGGCCGTGCTCGACCACCCCGATTTCGCGCCTGCGACACTCGAGTTCGAGATCCGGGTCGAGATGGGCGACGAGTTTCTGCGTGGCGAGGTCTACAAGCTCGCGCTCGGCAAGCGGCGCGCCCTCTACGTCGTGCGGCGCGACGAGTTCTACGACCGTCGCATGCCCTATGGCATCGGCACGCGCGACTACGACGACAACGCGGAGCGCTTCATCTTTTTCAACAAGGCGGTCGTGGAGGTCCTGCGGCTGGCGCAGATCAAGGCCGACGTCGTGCACTGCCACGACTGGCAGGCCGGGCTCGTGCCCGTGTTGCTGCGTGCGGCCGAGCGCCGGCACGACGCGACGCTCGCCCTCGGCACGGTGCTGACGATCCACAACATCGCCTTCCAGGGGCTCTTCCCAAAGAAATCCTTCGCGCTGACCAACCTTCCCGCGGACTTCTTCAACGTCGACGGGCTGGAGTACTACGGTCAGATGAGCCTGCTCAAGGCGGCGATCGTCTTCTCCGACCGGATCACGACGGTCAGCCCGACCTACGCGAACGAGATTCGAACGCCCCAGTTCGGATGCGGGCTCGAGGGAGTGATCCATTCCCGGGCGGCGGATCTCGTGGGCCTGCTCAACGGGCTGGACGGCGAAGTCTGGAACCCCGCCACCGACGCGTCATTGCCGGCCAACTACGCGGCTGACGACCTCGCGGGAAAGGTCGTCTGCCGCAAACAGCTGCTTGAGAAGAGCGGTTTCGACCCGGACTTCGAGGGCCCGCTTTTCGGCATCGTCGCGCGCTTCGCGCACCAGAAGGGCTTCGAACTGATCCTCGGGGTGAAGGACTTCTTCCTCCAGAACGATGTGCGCCTCGTGGTGCTCGGCGGCGGTGATCCGCGCTATGAGAACGCATTCCGCGAACTCGCCCTGGCGCATCCCGGCCGCGTGTCGCTCACGCTCGGGCTGAACGAATCGCTCAGTCATCTCATCGAGGCCGGCTCGGACTTCTTCCTCATGCCCTCGGTCTTCGAGCCGTGCGGCCTCAACCAGATGTACTCCATGCGCTATGGCACCGTGCCGGTCGTCACGCGCGTGGGCGGCCTGGCGGATACCGTCGCCGACATCGACGCGATGCCCGTCGAGGGCACCGGCATCGTCGTCGAGCCCGACGTGGCGTCGTTGCGCCGCGGCCTGGCCCGTGCGCTGGCGCTGTTCGCCGACAAGCCGCGCATGGCGCAGGCGATCCAGAACGGCATGCGTCACGACTTTTCGTGGACCCAGGCGGCGCGTGGGTACGAGGCGCTCTACCGGGACATCGGGTGAGTGTCCGGTTGAGCTGCGGAGGATTTTCCGCACGCTTGGTGTTCTTCCGATGAGGATCGCTCGCACGCCCCACGGGCGCGCGGGCAGGCTTGGACGACATTCATGCCACCATCACCGGTCATCGTCTGGTTTCGGCAGGATCTCCGCCTGCGGGACAACCCGGCCCTGGCGCACGCGCTTGTCTCAGGCGGGCCTGTCATCCCGGTGTATCTCTGGGCGCCGGAGGAGGAGGGCGAGTGGGCGCCCGGCGCGGCGTCCCGCTGGTGGCTGCACCAGTCGCTCGCCTGCTTTGACGCGTCGCTGCGCGGCCACGGCTCGCGATTGATCCTGAGGCGCGGGCCCGCGCTGGCGGCGCTGCAGGCGCTGGTCCGGGAAACCGGTGCGGGTGCGGTGGTCTGGAACCGGCGCTACGAGCCGGCCGCGCGGGCGCGCGACACCGGGGTCAAGCAGGCCCTGCTCGACGCGGGCATTGACGCCCGGAGCTTCAACGGCTCGCTGCTGCACGCGCCCCAGGCGGTGGCGAACCAGGCGGGCAAGCCGTTCCAGGTGTTCACGCCCTTCTGGAAGTGTGTCTCCGCGTTGCGAATACGGGAGGAGACCAGCGCTCCGGCGGGCAACCTGCCCGCGCCGTCACGCTGGCCCGACTCGCTTCCGCTCGGCAGCCTCGGGCTGAAACCCGCGATCCCGTGGGATCATGAGTTTCCGGAGCACTGGCAGCCGGGCGAGGTGGGGGCGCTGGCCGGCCTCGAGCGTTTCCTGCGCGAGGCGGTGCACGGGTACGGGCACGACCGCGACCGCCCGGACATGCGCGGGACCTCGCGCCTGTCACCTCATCTTCACTACGGCGAGGTCGGGCCGGTGCAGGTCGTCCACGCCGTGCGGCGGGCCGGGGCGGGCGAGGGGGGCGACGCATTGTTGCGCGAGGTGGGCTGGCGCGAGTTCGCCGCGCACCTGCTTTTCCACTTCCCGCACACGCCGGCGGAGCCGCTGCGCGCGGAGTTCAAGCGCTTCCCCTGGTCGGGCGACCGCGCCGCACTTCGCGTGTGGCAGCGCGGGCGCACCGGGTACCCGATCGTGGACGCCGGCATGCGCGAACTCTGGACCACGGGATGGATGCACAACCGCGTGCGCATGATCGTGGCGTCGTTCCTGGTGAAACACCTGCGGCTTCCCTGGACAGAAGGCGCGCGATGGTTCTGGGACACCCTCGTCGATGCCGATCTCGCCAGCAACACCCTCGGCTGGCAGTGGAGCGCGGGGTGCGGGGCGGATGCGGCGCCCTATTTTCGCGTCTTCAACCCGGTCCTGCAGGGCACGAAGTTCGATCCCCGGGGCGACTACGTGCGCCGATTCGTGCCGGAACTGGGCCGCATGCCGGCGGCCCACATCCATGCGCCTTGGGAAGCGCCGGGCCCGGTGCTCGCGGCTGCGGGCGTGAAGCTGGGCGAAACGTATCCAGAACCCTGTGTCGAGCACAAGGCCGCGCGCGAGGCGGCGCTGGCGGCGTTCGCGGCCCTGAAGGCCGCGCGCACGGATCCGCGGGACCTGCGTTGACCCGGGCGCGGACCCGCGCCCACGGCGGCGGCGCGTTTGAGTCGGGTTGCGCTCGAAAATGGCGTGGAGTGCGGTATCGTCCGCGTCGATGAAGATCATCGTCGCCGGCGCGTCAGGACTCGTGGGATCAGCGCTGGTGCCCCAGTTGACGGCGGCGGGTCACGAGGTGGTCGGCCTGGGCCGCCGTGCCGCACCGGGAATCGCGGCGTGGGACCCCGCCGCGGGGCGGCTCGATCCCGATATCCTCACCGGTGCGGGCGCCGTGGTGAACCTTGCGGGCGCGGGCATCGCCGACAGCCGCTGGACGGTGCAGCGCCGCGACGAGATCATGCAGAGCCGCGTCCGCGCCACCCGTCTGCTGGTCGACACCCTGGCGGCACGGCGCGAGCGGCCGGCAGTCTTCGTGAGTGCGTCGGGCGCTGGCTACTACGGAAATACGGGCAACCTTCCCTGCGACGAGCAGGCGCCCGCGGGCGAGGGTTTTCTCGCCGACGTGTGCCGTCGTTGGGAGGCCGAGGCCGAGGGCGCATCGGCGCTCGGCATTCGCGTGGTCAGGCTGCGTCTCGCCATGGTGCTCGCATCGCAGGGCGGTGCCCTGGCGAAGATGCTGCCGGTTTTCCGGGTAGGGCTCGGCGGGCCGGCAGGTGACGGCAGGCAATGGGTCAGCTGGATCGCGCTCGGCGACGTGGTCGGGGCCATCGCGCACGCCATCGCGAACGATGCACTTGTCGGTGCAGTCAACGCCGCCGCGCCCGGAGCGGTGCCCAACGCCGAGTTTGCCCGCGTGCTCGGGCACGTGCTGGGGCGCCCGACGGCCCTGCGCGCGCCCGTCACCGCCTTGCGGCTCATGTTCGGCCGGATGGCGGAGGACACCGTCCTGTCGAGCAGCCGGATCGTGCCGGGGCGACTGCTTGCGACCGGGTATTCCTTCCAGCATGCCGAACTCGAACCGGCCCTGCGTCATGTGCTTGGCTCTTGAGTCATCGCGGGGGCCACGCCGGTTTTCGGTAGCGTCCGGCGCGCGCGTTCGCTTCAACGTCAGCGGATGAGCGACGTCGTCATCATCGGAGCCGGACTCGCCGGGCTCTCCTGTGCCTTGCGCCTGCAGGAAGCCGGGGTGGACTTCGTGGTGCTGGAGGCGGCCGATGCGGCGGGCGGGCGCGTGCGCACCGACGCCGAACGCGGGTTCCTGTTCGACCGCGGCTTCCAGGTGTTTCTGACCAGCTACGCCGAGGCGGGGCGCCTGCTGGATTTCGGCGCGCTCGACCTGCAGTTCTTCGACGCAGGGGCGCAGGTGTTTCGCCAGGGGCGGTTCTCCCCGCTCGTCGATCCGTGGCGACGGCCGGCGGCGGGCTTTCGATCACTCTTCGGCGGCTGCGGCTCCATGCTCGACAAAGTGCGTATCGCGCGGTTGCGCACGCGCGTGACCTCGCCCGACCTGGAAACCTTGCTCGCGCAACCCGAGACGACGACTCGCGAACTCCTGCGGCAGGAAGGCTTTGGCGACGAGATCATCGAGGCGTTCTTCCGGCCGTTTCTCGGCGGGATTTTCCTGGAGAACGAATTGAGCACCTCGAGTCGCAAGTTTCGCTGGGTCTTTCGCATGTTCTCGAAGGGCCGGGCGGCCGTGCCTGCGCGCGGGATGGGCCGCATCGCCGAACAGCTGGCCGCGGCGGTCACCGGCGGTCGCCTGCAAGTGAATTGTCCGGTCGAGCGGATCACGAAGGGTTGCGTGCATGTCGCCGACGGCCGCACGCTGCTGTGCTCGCAGATCGTCGTGGCGACCGACGCGGCCACGGCGGTGCGACTGGTGGACGGCCTTCCGGAGCCGCGCTTCCGGGCGGCGACGAATTTGTACTACAGCCTGGGCGAGGCGCCGGTGCGTGGTCCGACCCTGCTGCTCAACGGTGAGCCGCGCGGCATCGTCAACAACCTCGCGTTCATGTCGGAGGTTTCGCCTCTCTATGCGCCTCGTGGGCGAACGCTTGCCAGCGTGACCGTGCTGGGCGACCCGGCGCGCGACGATGCGGGTCTCGACGACGAGGTGCGCCGGCAGCTGGTGGACTGGTTCGGCATGCGGGTGGGGGAATGGAAGCTCGAACGGATCTACCGGATCCCGCGCGCCTTGCCGGATCAATCCGCGGGCACGCTTGCCGAGGTGCGGCGCTCGCCGCGGCTGCAGGACTGGCTCGTCGCGGCGGGGGACTGGCGCAACATCGCGTCCATCAACGGCGCTTTGGAGTCCGGCCGACTGGCCGCCGAGGCCGTGCTCGAGAAGGTGCTGGTGTAGGGCATTCCCCGACCGGTGCGTCCGGTCGCGAAAAGTGATCGGAGCTGCGCGGCCTTCGCGTCAGCCGACGGGGACGATTGAGCGAGAGAGGGCAGTGGGACACAGAGATCACGGACGCTGGCACCGAGGGCACAGTGAGTTGCCGAGGATTCGGCCGCTTCAGCGCATCAGCTCGTGGGTGAATCGGTGATGGCGCGATTTTGGTTCTGCAAAGCCCGCTCGGTGAACTCCAGGATCGTTCTCAGCCTGCAAAAGCCGAAGCCTCGGCCGAGGTTGGTGCCCTCTGGGGCCCGATGGAATTGAGAAAATCAGGTTGATCCTGTCCCGGGGTGGCGCGACCGGCGCGTGGCCCGCGTCCGGATCGGCGTTATTTTTGTTGCGCCGGCCCGGGCGACCCTGTGTGTTCACCCGTTCCATTTCCCAGCCATGCCACGCGAAATTATCATTCTCGAATGCACGGAGGCCCGCAAAGAGGGCAAGCCCGTGTCCCGCTACATGTCCTCGCGCAACAAGAAGATTCAGACCGAGCGCGTGGAGAAGAAGAAGTACAACCCGCACCTGAAGCGGCATACGGTGCACAAGGAGATCAAGTAATCTCCGGAGACTCGTACCCGGGACTCGCGTGCAGCGGGTCCTCGGGGGCCTGCGCCGGGAAGGCGTGGCGCTAGGACTGGTGAGAAGGCGGCCGACGCATGCGGTCGCCTTCCGTGTTTTCGCCTCCATCGGGCACCGTGGTCTGGCGGCGGGAGCGACGCCAGTCCTCGCGGTGCTTGCGGATCCAATCGAGCAACGCGCGCTCGAAGCCGATGTCGTAGCCGAGTCGTTCCGACTCAAGCCACTTGTGACGAAGGATCTCTTCCCGCTCGGCGAGGAATTCCTGGTAGAGTCGGGAACCGGTGGTGACGAAGGCAGTCTGGCTTTCAGCCGGAGCCTGGTTCTTCGTGTCGGGCATTGTAGCGGCGGAGGTCAGCATCCCTCGGCCGTACACCCTGTGACCGGGTGCGCGTGAGGCGGGAGCATGAAGCCTCTGGTATGAGGAGTGAGCAAACAGGAGAGTCACCGATGTTTCCTTATCGGAAACTTTGGCGTGACTCTAACGCTAGATTCAGGCGCCCGACTGTCAAACTAACCCTGCGTGGGATGCAGCTTTTCCAGTAGGAGGCGCGCGATCTCGGTGAATGCACGGCCAGCCGCTCCGTCGCGCGCGGCGGCTGCGAGCGGTTCGCCCTCGTCGCCGCCCTTGCGGATCTCGCTCAGCAGCGGGATCTCTCCGAGAAGCGTCGTGCCGAGCGACTTGGCCGTGCGTTCGCCACCGCCCTGGCCGAAGACATAGGAGCGCTCGCCGCCTGGAAGCTCGAAGTAGCTCATGTTCTCCACCACGCCGAGCAAGGGCACGTTGACTTTATTGAACATCAAACCTCCGCGCCGTGCCACCTGCGTCGCGGCGAGTTGCGGGGTCGTGATGAGCAGCGCGCCGCTCAGCGGGATGGTCTGCACGAGCGAGAGCTGGGCGTCGCCGGTGCCCGGGGGGAGGTCGACGAGCAGCACGTCGAGATCGCCCCACTTCACGTTCTGGATGAATTGCTGGATCGCCTTCATCACCATCGGGCCGCGCCACACCACGGCGGTGTCGTCATCCATGAGGAAGCCCATGGACATGACCTTCACACCGAAGCGCTCCATCGGCAGGAGATTCTCGCCCTCGATCTCGGGCCGGCCGGAGAGTCCCATCATGAGCGGCACGGACGGACCGTAGATGTCGCAGTCGAGCAGGCCCACGCGCGCCTCGCGCCGGTCACCGCCGACGAGACCGGCCAGGGCACAGGCGAGGTTGACGGCGAAGGTGGACTTGCCGACGCCGCCCTTGCCGCTGGCGATCGCCACGACGTGCTTCACGCCGGGCAGGCCTGAGGGGGCGGCGGGATTCGCCTGTGGCGTCGTCTTGGGCGCCGTGACGGCGATCTCGACGATCACGCTGCGCACGTCCGCCGTGGCGAGTGCCGCGCGTTCCGTGTCCTCCTTGAGTTTCTTCGGGATCGTGTTGTCCGCGGTGGTCACGGCGAGCTTCACGATGGCGCGGCCGTCCACCACCTCGGCGGAACGGACGAGGCCGAATGATACGATGTCCCGGCTGAATCCCGGGTACTTGACGGACTTGAGGGCGTCCTGGAGGGAGGGAAAGCTCACCGGTGGAATGGCGTTGGTCGAAATGGGCGGGCGCAAGACAATCGCGCGGAACGCGATTTAAGTTGCTGCGGTCTGCGGTGGAGCAAATACAAAACGCCCCGTGCCGGCGCGCGGCAAGCGCCGGCGGCATTGATCCACATCATGACTCGCTTTCGCTTTCTTTCCCTCGCCTGCGCCTTCGCCGCGGCGGCTTCCCTCGCCCATGTCGCTCCCGCCCAGCAGGGGCCGATCCACGGCGGAGATGTGGTCGCCTCCGGTGACAAGGCCGCCATTCCTGTCCGCATCGCGGCCAGCCAGCCCGAACTCGAGCGCCTCGCGGCGCAGGCATTCGGCGCGCATGGCGGGTTCACCGTCAATGCATCGGCGGCGACGACCCTTCGCTTCACCGTGACCGGACCGGCTGCCGTGCGCGTCTCCGTCGAGCGCCGCGGTGGTCAGGCCGAGTTTGCGCAGGACGTCTCGGGCACGTCGCTGCGCAACGCGCTGTTTCGCGCCGGCGATGCCGCGGTCCTGCACCTCACGCGCAAGCCCGGGTTTTTCGCCGGCCGGCTTGCCTTTGTAAGCGAGCGCACGGGCAACAGCGAGGTCTACACGTCCGACCTGTTTTTCGGCGAAGTGCTGCAGATGACGAGCGACCGCTCGCAATGCGTGACACCCCGCTGGGCCCCGGACGGACGCCGGATCCTTTACACGAGCTACTTCGCGAACGGGATGCCGGACATCTACCTCATCGACACGGGCTCGAAGCAGCGCTCGACCTTCATCAGCGTGAAGGGCACGAACACGGGCGGACGGTTCAGCCCCGATGGCACGCAGGTGGCGGCGATCCTTTCGCCCAAGGGAGCCGGCGATCTTTATGTCGGCAGTGCGCAGGGCCGCGGGTTCCGCGCCCTCACGCGGACGCCCACGCAGATCGAGGCCACGCCGTCGTGGTCGCCCGACGGCTCGCGCATCGTGGTGGCCTCGGACGGGCAGGCGACGGGCCATCCCCAGCTCTACCTGGTCGGCCTGACTGGCGGGGGCATGCAGCGCCTCGCGACCAACATCTCAGGCTATTGCGCCGAGCCGGACTGGTCGCACGCCAACCGCAACCTCATCGCCTTCACCGCCGCCAGCGGGCGCGGCTACCAGATCGCGGTCTTCGATATCGGCGGCGGTGCCGCGCGCTGGGCGAGCAGCGTGGCGGGCGACGGCATCGAGCCGAGCTGGACCAATGACGGGCGTCACCTCGTGTTCACCCACCGCACGGCAGGCAGCCAGCGTATCTGTATTTTGGATACCGAGACCAAGCGTGTGACCCCGGTCAGCCCGACCAGCTACGGCAAGGCCTACCAGGCAAACTTCATCCTGCGCTGAGGCGGGGCGTTTCCGCCGGGAAAGGTGGAGCGCGACCTCCGGGCGCGCCGTCCACGCCCGCTGCTTCGTGAACGATCGGTCGGGCATCCCGAAGCCTGCCTCGGCCCGGTTTTTTGCTGGCTCGGATCTGGCAGCAGGAGCCGGACGCGGGACACATCGGCCGAAGGAGCGGCGTGTTTCCGCCCAAGAGGCCATTGGACGCAGAGTTCACGGAGGATTGAGCCGGGCACTGACATTCGCCGCTCTCGTCCGGCCGCGAGGGTACACGCTGAAACGGAAGAGGCCGCCCGTCGCCGGGCGGCCTCTTCCATGTCTGCTCGGAAAACGAACTGCGACTCAGCGCATCGCGGCCTGATAGTTGGCCTCGGCCTGATCCCAGTTCACCACGTTCCAGAATGCGGCGATGTAGTCGGGCCGGCGGTTCTGGTAATTGAGATAATAGGCATGCTCCCAGACATCGAGGCCGACGACTGGCTTGCCCTCGAATCCAGCGGTGTCGCGACCCATGAGCGGGCTGTCCTGGTTGGCGGTGGAGCCGACCGACAACTGCTTGTTCCCGGTCACGACGAGCCAGGCCCAGCCGCTGCCGAAGCGGGTGGCCGCGGCTTTGGAGAAGTCCTCCTTGAACTTGTCGAAGCTGCCGAAGGTGGCGTTGATCGCCTCGGCGAGTTTGCCCTTGGGGGCGCCGCCCTTGCCCGGGCCGATGATCTTCCAGAAGAAGCTGTGGTTGCTGTGCCCACCGGCGTTGTTGCGCACCGTCGTGCGAACGGCATCCGGCACCTTGGTCAGGTCGGCGACCAGCGCGTCGACCGGCAAGCCGAGGAGGTCGGGTGCATCCTTGAGCGCGTTGTTCGCGTTGGTGATGTAGGCCTGATGATGCTTGGTGTGGTGGATCTCCATCGTCTTCGCATCAATGTGCGGGGCGAGGGCATCATACGCGTACTCGAGCTTGGGCAATTCGTAGGCCATGGTGGTGTGGGTGCTTGTATTCAGGTGACTCGGAAACCCGCACCGAAAGCCAATTCCCCGGTCGGGTCAACTTGGCGGCGTGCTTTGGGGGCCGGCGGTCGCCGCGTTTCCCCCATGCGGAACAACATGGGCCGCGATGCCGTGCGCCGGTCGGCCGTGCCGCGATCGGGCGCTGCTGATGCCGCGGTCCGCCGGACGCAGCGTCCGGTCGCCGGGAGCGGTGCTCAGTCCTCAGTGCGCTTGAGTTTGAAGTACGCTTGGATCAACTCCAGGCACTCGCGCCCGAGTACGCCGCAGGTGAGTTCGCAGCGGTGATTCACGCGGGGCAGCGCGTTGAGATCGGTCGCACCGCCGAGGCAGCCCATCTTCGGGTCGCCCACTGCGAACACCACGCGCCCGAGGCGTGCCATGAGCGCGGCGCCCGAGCACATCGGGCAGGGTTCCTTGGTCACGTAGAGGGTCGCCTCGTTGAGCCGCCAGTCGCCGATCGCTGCCGCCGCCTGCGTGATCGCGAGCATCTCGGCATGCGCCGTCGGGTCGCGCGTCGAGTCGCGCTGGTTGTGGGCGGCCCCGATGATCTCGCCCGCGCGCACCACCACGGCCCCGATCGGCACCTCGTCCTGCCGCCAGGCATCGATCGCCTGATTGTAGGCCAGCGCCATGAAGAAGGCGTCGTCACGCACCAGTTGGGACGGAAACCGCTTCTCAAACGGGCAGGGAAGGGGTGGTCTGGGAGCCGGCGGATGCATGTTTTTCGGGCGGTCGCGATCATGCCGGCCCGAATTCGCTGTTGACTACCCAAATCGTATTGCGAGACACACAGGCGTCCTGTTGCCCGGCGGCCCCACTCAACGCCCGACATCGGGTCGCCACGCACCTATGTCAGATGACCAATCGATTGAAGTAGAGGGAAAAATCGTCGCCGTTCTGCCCGGGACGATGTTCCGCGTCGAGCTGAACAACAGCAGCGGGCACATCGTGCTCGCGCACATCTCCGGAAAGTTGCGCAAGCACTTCATCAAGATCACCACGGGGGACATGGTGAAGATGGAGATGAGCCCCTACGATCTGGACAAGGCCCGCATCACCTACCGGCTCAAGGGTCCGGAGCAATCCGGTCCGAGGCGGCCCCGCCGCCCCGGGCAGCGTCGCTGAGGCGGCCCGGCGCCGGCTCGATGGGTGGAGGCCCGATGCCCATGCCCTCGCGCCGAAGCATCAAACCCGCTGCGCGGGCGGCCCGCGGCGACCCACCGGTGGACGTGCCTTCGCCCCTGGCGGAGGACGTGGATGCGTTTCTCGCCTTCCTCGAACTCGAGAAAGGCGCCTCGCGCCACACCGTGAGCGCTTACCAGCGCGATCTCGCGCAGTGCGCGGCATGGGTCGCTCGAGGCGCGGTGACGCGTTGGGCCGATGTCACGGCGCCCTTGCTCACCGACTGGCTCTATCACCTCACTGAACAGGGCATGTCCGTCGCGACGACGGCGCGAAAACTTTCCGCCGTGCGCACATTCTTCCGGCATCTCGTGCGCGAGGGCCGGCGCGGGGACGATCCGACGGAACTGCTGAGCGGACCCAAGCTCCGGCGGCGCGTACCTGACACGCTGACCGTCCGCGACGTCGGCCGCATCCTGGAAGCCCCGACGGCGACCGACCACTACGGCGTCCGCGACCGCGCGATCCTCGAGCTGGCCTATTCCAGCGGCTTGCGGGCAAGCGAGTTGTCCTCGCTCACGCTGACGCAGGTCGATCTGGAGAGCGGGTTCGTGCGCGTCTTCGGCAAGGGCTCCAAGGAGCGCCTCGTGCCGCTGGGCGATTCGGCGAAGCGGGCCATCGAAGCCTACCTCGGGTCCTCGCGGCCGAAGCTGGTGCGCGCCCGCACGGGCAGCGCGTTGTTTCTCAGCGACCGGGGGCAGGCGATCTCCCGCAAGACGATCTGGGCTCTGGTCAGGAAGCACGCCGCCCGGGCGGGCCTGGAAAAGCCGGTCAAAACGCACCTCCTGCGGCACTCCTTTGCCACACACCTGCTCAGCGGCGGCGCCGACCTGCGCGCGATCCAGGAGATGCTTGGCCACGCGAGCATCACCACCACGCAGATCTACACCGCGGTCGAGAGTCGCCGGCTCCTGAGTGAGCACGAGCGGTTTCATCCGCGTGGACAGCGCAAGTGAGTGCATTTTCCCTGCATGGAAACGCACAGACCGGCCCGGTCTTTTCCCTTGACCGGAGTTGCCTTTGACCCGGTATGACGTGGCATTAACCGCGTGAATTCTCCCGCTCCCAGACCAGCGATCCGCCGTCTCCGGACGACCCTGGTAGCGGTGTGTGCACCTTGCATGGCGCGGGCGCGTCATGCGCGCCGGCTGCTCTCCCCGGCATTTCCTGCATGAGCGATTCGATCAAACACGAATGCGGCATCGCCCTCATAAGGCTGAAAAAGCCGCTCGAACACTACTTCCTCAAGCACGGCACGCCGCTCTACGGTCTCTTCAAGTTGTTTCTCCTGATGGAGAAGCAGCATAACCGGGGGCAGGACGGCGCGGGTGTGGGCGCGGTGAAACTCCATGTACCGCCCGGTGAGCCCTACATGTTTCGCGAGCGCGAGACGAAGGTGAACCCGATCGACCGGATCTTCCGGAACCTGCTCAAGACCTACAACGGTTTGGTGGACGGCGGGGTGGTGTTTCCGGAGTTCCCGGCCACGGTCAAGAAACACTTTGATTTCGGCGCCGAGCTCTACCTGGGGCACCTGCGCTACGGCACCTCCGGCGGATACAGCGCGAGCTCCTGCCACCCCTACTTCCGCAAGAGCAGCTGGCCGACCCGCAACCTCATGCTGGCGGGCAACTTCAACATGACGAACACGGCTGAGCTCAATGCCAGCCTCATCGCCATGGGCCAGCACCCGATCTTCGCCACCGACACCCAGGCCCTGCTGGAGAAGATGGGATACTTCCTGGACGAGGTGCACGAGCAGCTCTACACGCGCCTGCGCGCGCGGGGACTCAAGGGGGCGGAGCTCACCGCCGCGATGCACGAGGAGCTCGACGTGCTCGACCTCATCCGCCGCTCCACGACGAAGTGGGATGGTGGATACGCGATCGTGGGCGCGATCGGCAACGGCGACTCGTTCGTCATGCGCGATCCCAACGGCATCCGCCCCGCCTTCTGGTTCGAGGATGACGAGATCGTCGCGGTCGCCTCGGAGCGGCCCGCCCTGCTCACCGGCTTCGACCTGGCCAAGGACGACGTGCACGAGGTTCCGCCGGGCCACGCCGTCGTGATCAAGCGAAACGGGCGCGTCTCCTGCGAGGCGTTCACCACGCCGCGGCCGCGCGCCTCCTGTTCGTTCGAGCGCATCTATTTTTCCCGTGGCAACGACCCGGAGATCTATCGCGAGCGCAAGGCGCTTGGCGCCCGGCTGGTGGAGCAGGTCGTCAAGGCGATCGACAACGACTACGAGCGCACGGTCTTCAGTTTCATCCCCAATACCGCCGAGACGGCCTACTACGGCATGCTCGAGGCGCTGCGCCTGCGCCGTCGCGGCGAGGTCAAGGCGTCCATCATGGCCGCCGCCCGCGAAGGCCGCCTCTCCGAGGAACTCATCGACGAGCTGATCCTCCACAACTGGCCCCGGGCCGAGAAGGTGGCGCACAAGGACGTGAAGTTGCGCACGTTCATCAGCCAGGAACGGTGGCGCGGCGAGATGCAGTCGCACGTCTACGACATCAGCTACGGCTCGGTGCGGCCGGGCGACAACCTCGTCTGCGTCGACGACTCCATCGTGCGCGGCACCACGTTGCGCCGCTCCATTCTCAAGATCCTCAGCCGGCTCGAGCCCAGCCGCATCGTGATCGCGTCGACCGCGCCGCAGATCCGCTATCCCGACTGCTACGGCATCGACATGTCGGAGCTGGGCAAGTTCATCGCCTTCGAGGCGACGATCGACCTGCTCCGCGAACAGGGACGGGAGGAACTCATGCGCGAGGTCTACGAGCGCTGCCTGGCCCAGTCCGAGAGGCCCGCCGAGGAGATGACCAACCAGGTCAAGCGCCTCTACGACCAGTTCACGCCCGACCAGATCTCGGCGCGGATCGCACAACTCGTCCGACCCCGCGACATCGCGTGGCAGGGCGAGGTGATCGTGATCTACCAGACGATCGAAAACCTCCACGCCGCCCTCCAGGGCAACACCGGCGACTGGTATTTCACCGGCAAATACCCGACGCCGGGCGGCTTCCGCGTCCTGAACCAAGCCTTCATCAACTACTTTGAGAAGGCCAGCGGACGGGCGTATTGAGTGATGCATGACGAGTGCGGAGTGACGAGTTTTCGCGCACCTGCCACGGCCTCTCCGCTGTCTTTTTCGTCATTCGTCGTTCGTCATTCCCCATTCGTCACTTTCCGATGAGCCTTTCCTACGAATCCTCCGGCGTTCGCTACGACCAGCTCGATGCGTTCAAGCGCGCCTGCCAGCAGGCGGCGCGCACGACCGCGGGCCTGCTCGCGCCGCACGGCTATCGCGAGCCGGCCGAAACGCGCGGCGAGAGCGCCTACCTGATGGAGGCGGACGACCACTACCTCGCGCACGTCGAGGAGGGGCTCGGGACGAAGAACCTCGTGGCGGATGCCTACCACGCCGCGACCGGCCGGTGCTTCTACCGCGAGATCGCGATCGATACGGTCGCGACGATCGTCAACGACCTGATCACCTGCGGAGCGCTTCCGATCTCGGTCGCGATGCACGCCGCCGTCGGCGACTCGGGCTGGTTTTCCGACGAGGTTCGCATGAACGCGCTCGTCGAGGGCTGGGCCGAGGGCTGCCGCCAGGCCGGCGCGGTCTGGGGCGGGGGCGAGACCCCGACGCTTCGAGGTATCGTCGAGCCGGATACGATCGTGCTCGCCGGGTCCGCCGTCGGCCGCATCGCCCCGAAGTCGCTGCGCATCACCGGCGACGTGCGCGACGGCGACGCCATCATCTTCCTCGCGTCCAGCGGCGTGCAGACCAACGGGCTGACCCTTTGCCGCAGGATCGCCGACGCGCTCCCGCAGGGCTACACCACGCCCATCGGCGACGGCCGCGACTACGGCACGGCGCTCCTCGCACCCTCCGTGATCTACGTCGCGTTTGTGCGCGAGTGCCAGCGCCGCGGGCTCAAGCTCAACTACGTGGCCCATGTCACCGGCCACGGCTGGCGCAAGCTCATGCGCCTGGAGGAGCCGTTCGTCTACGAGATCACCGCGCCGCGGCCGTGCGGGGCGCTCTTCGACTTCCTCATGAAGGCCGGCCCGATTGACCGCCGCGAGGCCTACGCGACCTACAACATGGGCATCGGCTTTGCCGCGTATGTGTCGCCAGACAGCGCCAACGCCGTGCTGGCCGCGGCGAAGGACGCCGGTTACGACGCCTGGATCGCCGGCCGCGTGCGCAAGGACGGCTCGCGCAAGGCCGTCGTCGTGCCCGCCTTCGACCTGGTCTTCGAGGGCGACACGCTGCAGCTGCGCTGAGCGGGACTCATGCAGTCGGCGACGGTGGAGCGCGACCTCCGGGCGCGCTTTTGGCTCCCGCATAACAACAACCCGCCCGGTTGCCTGTGCCGCTGGCTTCGCCGGCGCTGAGGACTGGCGCCACGCCGAAGCGAGTGGCGCGAAGGCGGGAGGCGTCGCCGGTGGTTTTTGGCTCGAGTGGGTGAAGTATGTTCTGCGGTTGAGGGCCCCGCGTGCGCCGCTCAGCCTCGGGAAGGTTTATGGACCTTTCCCCGGAAACGCACACGGTGGCCGATGTCCTACGGTTGCTTCACCTCGCGCCGTTGCCACACGAGGGCGGATTCTTCCGTCGCACGGCCGAATCGGCGGACCTGGTCGAATCGCCGCTGGGCCGGCGTCGCGCGTGGTCCGCGATCCTCGCCCTGTTCACGCCCGACGCGTTCTCGGCCATGCACCGGCTGCGGCAGGACGAGATCTGGTGCTTCCACGCCGGCGATCCGCTCGAGATCGTGCACCTGGCTCCGGATGGCTCGGGCGGACGCGTGATCCTCGGCCGCGATGCGGAGCGCGGCCAGCACATGCAGGACGTCGTGCCTGCACGGACCTGGCAGGGCGCGCGCGTGATGCCGGGTGGCCGGTGGTCGCTAGTCTCGTGCGTCGTCGCGCCAGAGTTCGCGTGGAACGACTTCGAGGCCGGTCGTGCGGACGTGCTGTGCGCAGCGTATCCGCAGTTCGAAGACATCATCCGTGCGCTGGTGCGTGCGGCTCCGCCGGCGCAGTGATTCGGCCGGGCCCGGGCCGGGCGCAGCCGGGGCGGTTCACGAATCCCCGCCGTGCACCTCCACGGTGGCGATGAATGCCGCGAGCGCCGGGTCGCCCGAGACATCCTCGCGCCAGCCGAAGACCAGCCGGCTCTCCGGCGCGGGTCCCGTCAGCGTGCGGAAAACGACTTCCGGCGGCAGCTGGCGCACCTCCGATGGCGTGGCAAACGTCGCACCGATCCCGGCGCGAACCAGCCCGATCGCGTTGGCCCGCGGCCAGACCTCCTCGGCGATGCGCGGGGAGAATCCCGCCGCCGTGCACGCGCCGAGGATGCGATCATAGAACCCGGGGTTGTGAAGCCGCGGGAAAAGCACCAGTGGCGTGCCCTCGAGATCGCGCAGGCGCAGTGTCGTTCGCGCGGCGAGCGCGTGATCGGAGGGCAGGAGCACGCCATTGCGTTCACGCAGAAGCTCCTTGGTCCGGATGCCGGGGACTGTCGCGTCGGGGTGAAAAAACCCGCACGAGACCTCGCCCGCGCGCAGGCTCGCGAGCTGCGCCGCGGTGGGCGATTCGTTGAGCTCCACCCGCACGCCGGGATGGCCGCGCTGGAACTCCCGCAGGATCGCGGGCAGCACCGTGGCCATGGCCAGCCCGGTGAACCCGACGCGCACCTGGCCCACCTGGCCGGACGCCACCGCCTGCAGTTCCGCGGGAATCCCGCGCAACGTGCGCAGGAGCGGCTCGAGGCGCTCGCGCAGGGCAGCCCCGGCGGCCGTCAATTCCACGCGGCGGCTGTGGCGGCGCAGGAGCGGGACGCCCAAGGCCTCCTCGAGCTGCCGGATTTGCCGGCTCAGCGCGGGTTGTGCCACGGAGAGCGCCTCGGCCGCGCGGCGGAAATGCAGCTGCCGCGCGACCTCGCGGAAGTAGACCAGGTGCCGAAGCTCGAAGCCAAATTGATACTCTCTAGGCATCAATCTGAGCCAAACAAGTATTTCCAGGTCTTGGCAAGGCTATGCTAGACTGCGTCCCGTTCGACGTAGGCCGCCCGCTTGCGGGCGCCATCCCGGAGCGTCCGCATGCTTGGGGGGCGCCCGCAAGCGGGCGGCCTACATCCCTATCGTTCTACGTTTGATCGTCCCGTCACGTCAGCCAGCCTTTCCGATTCTTCAGCACGCTTTCCTACCATGGCCAAGACCCTGTTCCAAAAAGTGTGGGAGGCGCACGCGGTGCGCCAGCTCTCCAATGGTCAGACCCAGTTGTTCATCGGCACGCATCTCATCCACGAGGTGACGAGTCCGCAGGCGTTTGGGATGCTGCGCGACCTCGGCCTGAAGGTCGCCTACCCGCATCGCACCTTCGCGACGGTTGACCACATCGTCCCGACCGACCAGGTGACCGAGCCCTACGCCGATCCGCTCGCGCAGGCGATGATGGATGAGTTGCGGAAAAACTGCCGCGAGTTCGGCATCACCTTCTTCGACCGCAGCACCGGCAAGCAGGGCATCGTGCACATCGTCGGGCCCGAGCAGGGCATCACCCAGCCGGGCACCACGATTGCCTGCGGCGACTCGCACACCTCGACCCATGGCGCGTTCGGCGCGATCGGCTTCGGCATCGGCACGACGCAGATCCGCGACCTGCTCGCCACGCAGACGATGGCGATGGGCCCGCTCAAGGTCCGCCGCATCCAGGTGGACGGGAAACTCCTGCCCGGCGTCTACGCGAAGGACGTGATCCTGCACATCATCCGCACGCTTGGGGTGAATGGCGGCACTGGATACGCCTACGAGTATGCGGGCGAGGTGTTCGACCGCTTCACGATGGAGGAGCGCATGACGGTCTGCAACATGTCCATCGAGGGCGGAGCACGGGTCGGTTATGTCAATCCCGACGAGACGACGTTTGCCTACCTGCAGGGCCGTCCCTACGCGCCGAAAGGTGCGGCGTGGGAGGAGGCCGTGGCGCGGTGGAGGTCGGTCGCGAGCGACCCGGGCGCCGCGTACGACGACGTCGTTCTCATCCGCGGCGAGGACATCCCGCCGACGGTCACCTGGGGAATCAACCCCGGCCAGGGCATCTCGATCGAGGAAAGCGTCCCCACGGTCGAGGCTGCACCCGCCGCTGAGAAGGCCTCGATCGCCGAGGCGCTGGAGTACATGAAGCTGCCCGCCGGGAAGCCCATCAAGGGCACGAAGATCGACGTCGCGTTCATGGGATCGTGCACGAACGGCCGCCTCAGCGATTTCGTCGAGGTGGCGAGGTTCCTCAAGGGCCGCAAGGTGGCCCCGGGCGTGAAGGCGATCGCCGTCCCCGGTTCACAGGGCGTCGCGATGCTTTGCCAGGAACTCGGCCTGGACAAGGTGTTCGCCGAGGCGGGCTTCGAATGGCGCGGCGCCGGCTGCTCGATGTGCCTCGCGATGAACCCCGACAAGCTCGTCGGCGACCAGCTCTGCGCCAGTTCGAGCAACCGCAACTTCAAGGGCCGCCAGGGCAGTCCGACCGGCCGCACGATCCTCATGAGCCCGCTCATGGTCGCCGCCGCCGCCGTCACCGGCCGTGTGGCCGACGCCCGCGACGTGTTCAACCTCCGCGCCGCCGCCGCGAACTGAGGGAGCTTCGCCCTACGAGCGGCTCACCCCGTCCCGCAGCGTTTCCACCCGATCATCCACTTCGCTTCCAGCCTACCGCTTAACGCTTTCAGCTTCTTCACCATGGCCCTGGCAAAAATCACCGAAGTGCGCGGCCGCGCCGTGCACGTCCCTGGCGACGACATCGATACCGACCGGATCATCCCGGCGCGGTTCATGAAGTGCATCACGTTCGACGGCCTCGGCGAGTATCTCTTCTTCGACGTGCGCAAGCACGCCGATGGCACGCCCAAGCCGCATCCCCTCAATGAGGCGCGACACGCCGGCGCCACGGTCCTCGTCTCCGGAGCCAACTTCGGCTGCGGCAGCTCGCGCGAGCATGCCCCGCAGGCGATCTACCGCTATGGCTTCCGCGGTGTCATCGCCGAGTCCTACGCCGAGATCTTTTTCGGAAACTGCACGACGCTCGGGATTCCCTGCTTCAGCGTCAGCCGCAGCGATCGCGAGGCGCTCGCCGCCGCGATCGCGGCCGATCCGTCACTCGAGGTCGTGATGGATGTGGAGAAACGCGAGGTGCGCTACGGCGGCACCGTGATCAAGGCCACGTTGCGCGATTCGGCGCAGAAGGGCCTCGTTTCCGGCCGCTGGGACCCGATCGGTGAACTTCTCGACGGAGCGCCGGCTGCGGCGCAAGTGGGGCAGAGCCTGGCCTACGTGGCGGGTTGACGCAGAAGGACGGGCAGGACATCCGCGCGTCGGTGCCGGTCGCGGACGCGATTCCAGTCGCCGGCGGCGCAGCCCGGCATGCCGCGTGCCTGCCGGGGCCGCGCGCAGCCGCGACGACCCAGCACCTCCGCGCTAGGCGGGTAGCGGTCAGGTCTGCGGGGTACCATCTTCTCCGTTGCGAAACTCTTTCCGCTTCACCACGTCTACATGCTTTCCATGTCGTTCTTCGCGGTCGTTGATTTCGGGCGGGTCTTTACCGAGGCGGGATACCTCTCCTACATCCTGACCGCCGCGTCGGTCATCGCGGTGTTCATCATCGTGGAACGCCTCTATGCGCTCCGGCCCGGGGCGGTGATGCCGCGTGACCTGACCGACGCCGTCCTGCAGAACCGTCCGGCATCCGGAGGGCAGCGTTCCGTCCTCGGGCGCGTGCTGCATTTCGCCGAACGCCACGTCAACGACCCGGACGCGACCAAGGCCTATGCGCGCCTCGAGGTCATGAAGATGGAGCGTGGTGTCCGGTTTCTCGATACAATCTACACCGGGGCGCCGCTGCTGGGCCTGATCGGCACCGTGTCGGGTCTGATAGCGGCGTTCAATGCCAGCCGGGATCCGGTCACGAAGCTGCCGGATCCGGCGCGGTTCACCGAGAGCGTCGGTTTCGCGCTTTCCGCCACGCTCATCGGCCTGATCGTCGCGCTCGTCGCGCTCGTGGGCAACGGCTTCATCCAGCGCCGGATCGACCAGCACGCGGCGCAACTCGACGTGCTGCTCGAGCGCATCCTGGCGCGTGTGCAGGTGGCGGAGCCGGAGGTGGCGCCCGCGTCGCCGGACGCGCCGGTCGGGGAGCGCCGATGAGCCTGGGCTTGCGCCAGCGCCAGCGCCACCGGCCCGAGCTTCCGCTTGTGCCGCTCATCGACGTCCTCGTGATGCTCGTCTTCTTCACGTTTGCGACGATGCAGTTTCGCGAGCGGACGGTCGCCTCGCTCAACCTGACGCTTCCGAAGGTGGAGACGGCGGGCGTAAACGAGTTCACCAGCCCGCTCATCATCGGCATCTCGCGCGAGGGCGACTTCATGATCAACGGCGTGGCGGCCAATGATTCGGAGATGGCTGCGATCGTCGCTCGCACTTCGGAGATCGACAACGAGATGACCGTCCTGATCAAAGCCGACGAAAAGACGCCGCTCGAGCGCGTGACGCGCGCGATGGACATCTGCCGCAAGAACGGCCTGAACAAGATCCGCCTGCAGTCGCGCTAGGCCGAAGGCAGAGGACAGCGATCGGTGCGCAGAGTTCTGAAGGTGGGCGCCATCCGAGGTAGGGCGAGGCCTCCGGCCGAGCCGCCACGGTTCACCCATCGTGCATCGCCTCAGATTCGGCGGATGAATACCGCAGATGCGTTTCGGCTGGGGCCGACACGCTGGCTCACAAGTTCCGGCTGATCGCCTCCGCTCAGACAACTTCGGGCGCCACGGATCACAGCGCTGGGGAACCCGATGCGCTCCCGTATTCCCCCTGTATTCTCTGTGTTCTCTGTGGTTCAAGTCGGCCGGCTTTCGTTCTCGTTCTGGCGCGAGCGGGCAATCTTCGTACCGTGGACGGCATCATGGCAGACCCCTCGAAGATCATCGTCCTGACCGGCGCGACGCGCGGGCTCGGCCGGGCGCTCGTCAACGAATTCGCCGCACGCGGCCACACGATCTGGGGCTGTGGGCGTTCGAGTTCGGCGATCGCCGAGCTCTCGCGCGAGTTTCCGGCGCCGCATCGCTGGAGCACCGTCGATGTCGCGAGCGGCGAAGCCGTGCAGGCCTGGGCGCGCGAATGCCTCGCTGACGGCGTGCCCGATCTGCTTATCAACAACGCCGCGATCGTCACGCCGCTCGCTCCGCTGTGGAAGATCAGCGCGGGCGACTTTGATGCGCTCGTCGATGTGAACATCAAGGGCGTCGCCAACGTGATCCGCGCGTTTGTTCCGGCGATGGTCGCGCGGCGCCGGGGCGTAGTCGTCAACCTCAGCTCCGGGTGGGGCCGGTCGGTATCGCCCGAGGTCGCACCCTACTGTGCCAGCAAATGGGCGATGGAGGGACTCTCGAAGGCGATGGCCGAGGAGGTGCCGCAGGGAATGGCGGTGGTGCCGTTCAATCCCGGGGTGATCGACACGGACATGCTGCGCATCTGCTTCGGGTCGTCGGCCGGCAACTACGCCGGCCCGGAAGCCTGGGCCAGGAAGGCGGCGCCGTTCATCCTCGGCCTCGGACCGAAGGACAACGGACGCTCCGTCACCGTGCCCGGAGTTGCCGCAGACTGACGCAACGACGTGCTACGGCTCCCGGGATAGCGGAGCCGGTGCGCCACGCTCCGACGGTCGAGTCTCCGGCTGCGCCTACGGGTCCGAAGACGAAGCCGTTGAACGCAGAGAGATCGCGAGGATCGTGCCGACGGCCCAGGGAGTTGCCGAGGAGTCGGCCGCTTCAGCTCATCAACCCATGGGTGGATCGGTGAAGGCGTGATCTTGGTTCTGCAAAGACCGCTCTGCGAACTCCACGATCGGCCTCTGCCTGCCAGCCGAAGTCCTGGCCGAGGCCGGTTCCCTCTGTGACCTGGTTCAAATGAAGAAACCAGGATGATCGAATCGGTCACGAAGGTGTCGAACTGCCCTGCCCAGGTAGGGAGGTTTCTCCGCAACCGCCGCGAGCGCCAGGAACGGTCGCGGCGCGCTCCGAGTGCGCCGCGCCCACGGAGCCGGGCTCCAACGTTTAGATCCTCCCGGAGCGGTGGTCACCGCCTCCGCCGAGCGGCTCTACAGCTGCGCGGCGGGCAGCCAGATGCTGAGATCGTGCTCGTGCGTGGCCGAGCGCACACCAAGTTCGAAACGGCCGTGATGGTCGTCGACGATCTTTCGGGCCACGGTCAATCCCAGTCCCACGCCGGTATTGCGCGTGGTGTAGAACGGCTCGAGCGCGTGTTCCAGGGTGTCGCCGGAGAATCCCGGACCGTTATCGCGCACGGTGAGCATGATGCCCTCGTCCTGTGTCCGCGCGAGGGATACAAAGACGACGGGCTCCTCCGGTCGCGCCTGCAGGGCGTTGGTCAGGACTTCCTGGATCGCGTGTTCGAGTGCGGGCCGGTGGCAGCGCACGAGCGGCACGTCGGCATCGGTGTGCAGCTGGAGTTTCCCCGCGGGCGCCTGGGATCCGCTCACGCGATCGAAGCAGGCCTGCACGATGTCCCGCAGGTTGACCGTTTCGCCAGGGGTGCGTGGCGGTTGCGCGAGATAGAGCATCTGCTCGGTGAAACGGCCGATGCGACTCGTCTCGCGCGCGAGCGCGGTCTTGAGCGAGCGGCGGAAATCGTCGTCCTGATACTCGGAATCCAGCAGCTGCTCATGCGTTGCCAGCGGTACGAGCGAGTTGCGGATCTCGTGGGCGAAGCGTTTCGCGATGAGCGCGATCAACCGCGCCTTCGAGGCCTCGATCTCCAGCTGCTTGGCCGCCTCGATTTGCGTGAAATCCTCGAGCACGAGCATCGCGCTCTGCGGCAGCGCGCCCGGTGGCGTGCTCTGGAACGGGATGATCGAGACGTGGAAGAGGCGGTCGGTGGCGAGGCCTCCCGTGAAGAAAAATGGCGCGGGCCTGTCACCCGTTTTCACGGCGCCATAGAGCGGTCCGGCAAGCTTGGGCGGCAGGTCGCCGAACTCGAGCCGCGCGCCCGCGGGGGCGGCGCCCTTGATGAAGGCGATCATCGCGCGGTTGGCGTGCAACACGTGGAGGTTGGCGTCGACCACGAGGCAGCCGCTGCTCAAGGCCGTGAGCACGTCGGCCAGCAGCCGGTGGCTGGCGGTGAGTTGCTGGTGCAGCCACGTGTTCTTGATCGCGGTGCCGAGCTCCTCCATGAGCAGGAAGAGCAGCTGCAATTCGTCGCCCGTGAAGTCGCGGCCCGTGACATGCCGACCAAGCATGGCCACGCCGATCGGGCGGGTGCGGTCGCTGATCGGGATCGCCACCGAGCAGCCGAGGACCTCGAATTCGCGCGTGATGCGCGGATCGTAGGCGGCCTCATGCGCCAGAAGGACCTGGGGCGTCTCGGTCAGGCACGCGCCGATGCCGGCGGAGCGGGAGAGGTCGAAGCATTCGATCACATCGGGAGCGATGCCGACGGCCGCGGCGCAGGAGAGGCGGGGCCCGTTGAGATTGCTGCCGACCGTGCCGCGTGGCGGCTCGAGGTAGACGGCGATGCGTGAGACCCCGACGATCTCGCGCACCTTCTGCACGAACTGCTCGGCGAAGAGCTTGTGATCGAGGGAGTAGCCGAGGATGTGGGAGAAGTCGCGCAGGATGTCGAGGGCGGCGCGTCCGGCTGAGGCCTGCCCGGCGGGGCGGGGCGAGATGCGGACGGATGCGCGCGGAGCGGCGTCGGCGGCCGGTACGAGTCTGCGAAATGCGCCGACGATGTGCGCCGCGCTCAACGGCTCGCGCAGGATGAAATCGGCGCCGGCGCCCAGTGCGGATTCCTCCCAGGCGAGCGGGGCACCGTCGACCACCACCGCGAGCGGTATATCCACGCGCTGGCGACGCAGCGTCCTGATCTCATCGAGCTGATGCTCGGATGCGGCTTGCGCGACGTACAGGACGCCGTCGAAGAGTCCCTTCTCCACGAGCAACGCGCCTTCCGTCGCGTCGGACTTGAAGGCGACGCGGCCGCCGGACTCGGCGAGCAGCGCACCCAGGCGCTGGCGGGCGTCGTCGTGGGCGGTGATGGCGAGTAGGTTGAGCACGGGGTGTTCACCCGACTTTGCAGTCAGCCGGTGATGCGAGGCAAGCCCCGCTGCCGCCGGGCCCGCACGATCAGGGCATGTGCTTAGGGTAAAACCGACCGGGGATACGCTGATCGTCGGGGCAAGGCGGTGCACGTCCTGCGAGGTCGTGCGAGGCGCGGGCCGTGCGGCAAGAAGAGCATTGCCAAGTGCGGGCCTAATTTCCGTCTATCATACAGCCATCGAGAAACTTACACCCCATACGGATGAAGCAGGCCACTCCTCCCGCTAGCGCCGTGGCGGACATTGTGAGCGAACCGCTCCTGTACCCCGGCCGCACGGGCTTGAAGATCGCGGCGTACTGGGACCACCGGGCCGTTGGCCACGATGGTTGTCCGTTTGTCGTGATGGCGCCGAAGTTTGGCGAGACGAAGAAGAGCAACCTCGAGCTTGCCTACTCGCTCGCCGCGAACGGCCTCAACGTCGTGCGCTTCGACCACACCTGCCACGTGGGCGAGAGCGACGGCGATCCGCTGCAGTTTACGCTGGCGGGTGCGGTCGACGACATCGTCGCGACCCTCGACTACCTGCGCCGCCACCACGGTGTCGCCTCGGCCGGCGTGGTGGGCAGCAGCCTTTCCGCCCGGACTTCCCTGCGCGCCGCCGCGCTCGACGGCCGCGTCGCCTTCTTCGTCAGCGTAGTGGGCGTGATGAACCTTCGCCGGACAGTTATCGCAGTCAACGGCGAGGACACCCTGGGCGAGGTCTACGACGGCCGGAAGGGCGGGGTGAACGACATCCTGGGTTTCGAGGTCGATTTCGAGCACTTCAACGAGGTCCTGTTCGCGCACAACCTTCAGGACCTCGACGGCTCGCTCGAGGATGCGCGGCGGCTGAAGGTGCCCGCGGTGTTTTTCGCCGCGGGGGACGACGCCTGGGTCGACGTGAGCGACGTGCGCGCGGTCGTGGCCGCGATCCCCGGGGCGCGGCTGCACGTCATCGAGGGCGTGATGCACGACGTGAAGGAGAACGCCGAACTCGGCGCACAGATCCTCAAGGGCATCGTGGCCACGTGTGTGCAGCTGGGCTACGGCAGCCGCGAGCAACCCACCTCGCTCGTGCCGGTCTCGCGCACGGAACTGCTGCGGCAGAACCGTCATGAGCGCAACCGGCTGCGCCAGACGGTGGCGGTGGAGAAGGACGAGACGGTTTTCTGGAGCCAGTACCTGCGCAAGTTCGACTACATCCAGAACGGCGAGGTCTACCGCCGCTACCTCGGGCTCGTCGTCGACCTGCTGGGGGAGGTACAGCCCGGCGGCGTCGTCCTCGATGCCGGCTGCGGCAATGGGTTCGCGGGCGTGGCCTATCAGAAGCACGGCCTGGGTGCCCATCCCGAGCGCGTCCCGCTCTGGGTCTCGATGGACCTGACGCCGTCGGCCCTCCGCGACGCCATGCGGCACCATCACGCCGCGCACGAGGGCGCGGGCCCGGGAAGCGCTGCGGTGTTGGATTGTGGATACACCGTGGGCAACCTCGACGAGGATCGCGGCGAGGGCGGGCGCCTGGGCTGTTTCGGTCCGGCGAGTTTCCACGCCGTCGTCGCGAGCCTGCTGCTTTCCTACATCAAGGACCCCGCGCCGCTGTTGGCGGAGTTCTTCCGCGTCCTTCGGCCCGGCGGCCGCCTCGTTCTCTCGAGCATGAAGCCCAACTGCGACCTCTCGCTGATCTACCGCACCTTCATCGACGAGGCCGAGGGTCCCGAGCAGCTCGAGCCCGCGCGTGACCTCCTGCGCGCCGCGAGCGCGATCCGGCTCAAGGAGGACCTTGGTTACTACCGGTTCTACTCGGGCGAGGATCTCGTCGAGATGCTGTCCGCCGCCGGGTTCCGGCACTGCCTCCCCTTCATGACCCTCGCCAACCAGGCGGTCGTGGTCCGCGCCGAAAAGTGATCCTCTACGCCGCCGTCACTGCCTTCTTCAACGCCGCGGTCTCGATCGTGTGTGGCGCTGCGGTGCTGCTCAAGGAGCCCAGGCAGGCCCGCAACCAGACCTACGCCGTCATGGGCCTGGCGCTGACCATCTGGTCGGCCGGCTATTTTTCCTGGCAGCTTGCCGCCACGCCTGGAGAGGCGCTGGAGTACTGCCGGCTGCTCACCGCCGGTGCGGCGGTGATTCTTGTCGCCTACTACCACTTCGTGCGCCTGCTCCTCGGCCTGCAGCGCGACGCCTGGATCATCGTCGGCTACATCGTATCCGTCATTCTGGTACTCCTCTCGCCCACGAACCTGCTCGTGCGGGATGTCGCGCCGAAGCTGATGTTCCCGCACTGGCCCGAACCCGGGCCGCTGTACCCACTCTACCTCGTCGTGTTCATCGGCTACGGTCTCGCCTCCTGGGGCCTGATCGCGCGGGCTTACCGCCGCGCGCCTTCCGCCCGGTCCCGCAACCAGCTGCGCTGGATCCTCGTCGGCACCACGGTCGGCCTGCTCGGGGGCTGTACAAACTTCTTCCTTTGGTACGACATCCCGATCCCGCCGGTGGGCAATCCCTTCGTCGGCTTCTACATGGCCGCGGTCGGCTACGCGATCCTGCGCCTGCGGCTGCTCGAGGTCGATTACGCGATGATCAAGCTCGGTGCCTATGTGCTCGTCGTCGTGCCGCTGGCCGGCGTGGTCGTGCTGACGGAGCACCTGGTGTCGGGCTTCGCCGACTCCGCCGACCAGCGCCTCGTGCTCTGGCCTGTGAGCGCGGTCGTGCTCGTCGGGGCGGCTTTCCTCGGCGTGCCCGCCCTGCGCCGGCGGATCGACCGGATCCTCGCCTCGACGCTGTTGCGTGAACAGTTTGAGCGGCGCGAGGAGCTCGGCGGCTTCGCCGGCCGGATCACCTCGATGCACGACGATGAGACGATCGCTGGCGAGACGGTGCGGGTGATCTCCGAGGTCCTCGATGCCCCGGCGGCGGTGTATTTCCGGGGAGACCTCGAGCCGGCATTCGAGCGCCGGGCTGCGACGGGTTTCAAGGACGGGAGCCTGCCTCCCCGGCTTTCCGAGACCGACGTGCTGGCGCAGATGCTGACGCGGCATCGCATGCCGCTGCGCTTCGATGAGCTGGAGGCCCACCCCGAGCTGTGCGGCGACCCTGAGACGCTGCGCCCGCTCCTTGCCCTGCGCGCCAGCGCAGGGGTGCAGCTCGCGCTGCCCGTGATGGGCGACGTGTACTTCTTCGGATTCCTGCTGGTCGGCTACCGGTCCAAGCGCCGGCTCGTCACCGAGCTGGACATCTCCCTGCTTGACTCGATCGCCCTGCACATCGGCTTGAACCTGCGCGCGCGGCAGCTCGAGCGTCGTGCCAACCAGACCGAGAAACTCATCTCACTGGGCACGCTCGCCGCCGGCCTCGCGCACGAGTTGCGCAATCCGCTCGTCTCGATCCAGACCCTGGCGCAGCTCCTGGACGAACTCGGCGAGACGGTGATCCCGGGCGATTTCAAGGCCACCGTCATGCGCGACGTGAACCGCATCGTCGGAATCGTGGAGAACGTCTCCGCCTTCGCGACGAACAACAAGGTCACGCTCGCGTGGGTCTCGTTGCCGGATGTCGTGCGCCAGGCCGAGGAGATCGTGCGGTCGGATTTTCTCGAGGCAGGCGTCGCGTTCGAGTTTGATTCCGACGGGAGCACGCACTTGGTGCGCGCGAACCAGAACCAGATGCTCCAGGTCGTGATCAACATGCTCAACAACGCGGCACAGGCGCTTCGCGGGCGCGAACACGCCTGCGTGCGCGTGCGGCTCCGCTCCCGGCGGATCGAAGACGACCGCGATGTGCTCGAGCTTGCCATCACGGACAATGGCCCGGGCATCGATCCCGAGATCCTGCCGCGCATGTTTGAGCCCTTCACCACCACCAAGGCCACCGGCATGCGCACGAGCAAGGGCGGCATGGGTCTCGGCCTCGCGATCGTGAAGCGCATCGTCGACGGCCACAGCGGCCGCATCAGCGTGACCAGCCGGCTGGGTGAGGGGACGACGTTCGTCATCACGCTGCCGTGCGAGGAGGTGGCGGTATGAAGGCTCCCGTGCCACAGGCCGTCGTGGGCGAGAGCGCTGCCACATTCGCGATCCGGCACGTCGCCTCGGCCATCCGCCAGTGCGCGGACGAGGCGGCGTTCACCAACCGGGTGCGCGAGATCCTGCGTGTCGTGCCGCTGCTGCAGCGCAGCACCGTTGACCTGGGCGATCCGGCCGGCGTCGAGCAGGCGTTCGAGGCCGGCGTCTACACGCTGCCGCTGCGCGGCGCCAGCGGGGTGCGCGGCCTGTTGCGCCATCCGATGGACGCCGGTCCGCTCGGCGCGGACGAAATCGGATTCCTGCACGCCGCCGCCGATCTCCTCGGTGCGATCGTCGACGCAGCCGCCCGGGTGCGCGACGCGCGCCGGATCGGCGCCCTCCTGCAGTTTCTTGCCGACCAGATGCCGGTCGGCGTGGCCTGCCTCGGCCCGAAGCCCACCGTTCTCGCCTGCAACCGCGCCGCGGCCGGCTTCCTCGGGGGCGATCCGGCTGCAGTCTGGCCGGCGCTGGAGTCATGCGGAGCCGTGACGGGCGTCGTGCGCTGCCTGCGCCAGGGTGGCCGTATGGGTTTGGTGGATATCCGCGCCGGGGCGGGCGCCGACCTGGCGGTATCGGGCGGCGTCGTTCTCATCGTCGATTGCACCGAGGCGGCGCGCGCCTTTCACGACGCGCTCGCCCGCGAAACCTACCGCAGCCTGTGCGACCACGAGCCGCTCACGTTGGTCGTGGCCACCGGCGCGAACCCGGAGGCGCTTTTCATGAGCGCCGAGGCGTTGCGCGCGCTGCTGCCGGCGCGCGCGGCCTGCGGGCCGGTGGACGCCGACCACTTCGGCTTTGTGCTCCCGGCGCTCGACCGTCCTGCGGCGACGATGCTCCTGCGTGGCCTGGACCAGGTGCGCGCGGTGCGCGAACTGCTGGTGGGCGTGGCCTCGCTGAGCGACGGGATCCGCTCGCCGGAGGCGCTGCTCGAGGCGGCGCGCGGACGAAGCGTGTCGTGGACCTCGGGCACTCGGCCGGAGTTGTTCATCTTTGACCGGGCGTTGGTTGTGACCGACACGCTTGCCTTTGTGCTGCGCAGTGCGTGCCGGACGACGTGTGCCAACAGGCCGGAACTCGCCCGCGAGCTGCTCACGGAACGGCCCTTTGACGGGCTCATGCTCGAGCTGCCTGCGGCGGCCGATCCGTCGGGTGCGGACTTCCTCCGGCACGCGATAGCGCTGCAGCCGGCGGCGCGGCCGTTCTTTGTCACCAGCCAGCCGCGCCCGTGGCCGCTGCGCGACCTGGGCCTGCCCGAGGGGACTGTATTCAGAAAACCATTCGCCGTGCAGGAGGTCCGCGCCGCAGTGCGCGCCGCCTTCGCGGATGGCGGGAAGCAGGGGTAGGGAAGCGATCGCGCCGCGAGCGCGCTGTCACCGGGCCGTGCTGAAGAGGTGGTGGATCACGTCTTCGAGGGGGACCTCTTCGATCGTGAGGTCCTGGACGTCGCCCGTGGCGAGCACCTGCTGGCACGCGGGCACCACGTGGGTCGCATCCACCTCGATCGTCACCCGTCCGTCCTCGTCGTTGCGCATGATCCCTGGCGGCTGCCACCCCGCAGGCAGGCCGCGCACGTCGGGCCGGAAGCGGATGAGCTTGCGCGCCGGGCCGGCGTCGAGCCGGTCGAGTCCGCCATCGTGGATCTTCCGTCCCTTGTGGATGACGATCACGCGCTCGCAGAGTTCCTTGATGTCGGCCATGTAGTGGCTGGTGAGCAGGATCGTGGTGTTGTGCCGGCGGTTGTAGTCGCGCAGGAACTGGCGCACCGAGCGCTGGCTGACCACATCGAGGCCGATCGTCGGCTCGTCGAGGAAGAGCACGCGCGGCCCGTGCAGGAGCGCGGCGATCAGCTCCATCTTCATGCGCTCGCCGAGCGAGAGTTCGCGCACCATCACCCCGAGCTTGCCGGTCACGTCCAGGAGCGTCGCCAGTTCATCGAGACGCTGCTGGAAGACCGGCTTGGGCGTGCCGTAGATGTGGCGCAGCAGGTTGAACGACTCGATCGCCGGCAGGTCCCACCAGAGCTGGTTCTTCTGTCCGAGCACGAGGGCGAAGATGCGGCGGTATTCGTTGCGGCGCTCGCGCGGGATGAAGCCCGCCACCGTCACCTGCCCGGAGGTGGGGTAGATGAGCCCGGAGAGCATTTTAAGCGTGGTCGTCTTGCCGGCGCCGTTCGGACCGAGGAAGCCGACGAACTCGCCCTCGCGGATCGAGAAGGAGATGTCCCGCGCCGCGGCGGTCTCCTCGTACTCGCGGTGGAACAGGCCCACGATCCCGCCCCAGAATCCCGGGCGTTTCTTGTAGGTGCGAAAGATCCGCGTGAGATTCTCGGCCTCGATCATTGGACGCGTGTGCCGGTGCGCGGCGCGGTGCTTTCCGCCCGGGCGGCGCCGGTGGTGACGGCGAGCCGGGCGAAGTCGAGGATGCAGTGTGTCGCGCGGCCAGCATCGATGCAGGCACGGTCGGTGAGGTAGGCGGTCGGTGACTCGTCGCCGGCGGCGAAGTTGAAGGCAAACGTGCCCGGCTCGGCGGCGGGTATCCACAACGGCCCCACGCGCATGTGCGCGGCCGTGGTCCGCATCAACGGGGTCTCGCTCGTCGTGTCGGGCGGGAAGTTCAGGTTATGCACGATCGGCCGGCGGGGGCGCGGCTTGCGACCGATGCCGGCGCAGAGCTGCGCGGTGCGTGCGGCGATGGCGTCGACCGTGGCGGCGACATGCGCGGGAAGGGAGGCATCGGGCAGCTTCAGGCGGGCAAAATCGGCCCGGCCGAGGCGGATCGACGTGGCCACCGCGTGGACTCCCGCGAGCGCGGCCTCGAGTGCACCACCGACCGTGCCGGAGGCGAGGATGAGCGCGAGCCCTGCGTTGCTGCCCATGTTGATGCCGGACACCACGACGTCGACCCGCTCGTCAATCAGACCGCCGAGGGCGAGGTTGATGCAATCCGCGGGGGTCCCGTCGATCGCCCAGGCCGGGCCGTCGAACAGCGCGTCGCGTCGCGTGGCGCGCAGCAGGGGTTTCTGCCGGCTGATCGCCTTGCCGATCCAGCTGCGCTCGCCGTCAGGTGCGGCGACCAGCACCCGACCGTGCTGACGGAGTGCCCGCACGAGCGCGGCGAGCAGCGGTGAATCGATGCCGTCGTCGTTGGTGGCGAGAAACGTCAGGGAGCGCATGCGGTAAGGTCGTCGAGGTTGCGTGCCGGCTCGGCTCGAGGCAAGGCGCGTGCGCGGCGCACCATGTACCGAAGGCGTCGTGGCGGCCGGGCACCTCTGGGGCGGCCTGTCTGTAACGCCCCCGTGTGCTCTTGCCTCGGTCCGGGCGCTTCACTACGCGTGCGGCATGACTCCTCCGCCCAAGGTCCTCGATGGGGATCTCCCGTTTGTGGACAAGTTTCCGGACGGGAAAAACGCGCTCGAACTCTTCTCCGGTGCCTGGGCCTCGCGCCTGCCGGCACGGTTTCACGACGTCCCCGGGCAGGGTTCGGCGGGGCTCTTTGAGGACGAGCGGATCCTCTGGGCCGCGGGCAGGCTGCAGGAGCACGGGATACCTCTGGCGGGCGCGGACGTGCTCGAACTCGGCCCCCTCGAGGCCGGACACACGTCCATGCTCCTGCAGAAGGGCGCCCGGCGTGTGACAGCCGTTGAGGCCAACGCGCGCGCCTATGTGAAGTGCCTGGTGGTGAAGGAAGTGCTTGGGCTGACCGGGGCGAGCTTCCTGCTCGGCAACGCCCTTCCGTTCCTGCGCGCCGAGGGTCCGACGTATGATGTCGGGGTCGCCTGTGCATTCCTCAATCATCTTCGCCAGCCGGTGGAGGTGATCGAACTGCTCGCCCGCCGGTGTCGCGCGGTTTACGTGTGGAACGTCGTCTACGGGCCGGCGCTCTTCGAAAAACAGCCGGGTTTGCGTCCGCATTTCGGTCCGCCTCAGGCGGCGAAGTGGGGCGGCTTTCCCCACACGCTCCACCCGCATGCCTACGGCGAGGTGCACGATTACCGCACGTTCTGGGGCGGCGTGGAGCCGGACTGCTGCTGGATGGAGGCGGAGGAGGTCGTGGCCGCGCTCCGCCATTTCGGCTTCACCCGCGTGGACGTCCGCCGCGAACCCAGCCCCTTTGGCGAAGCCGTGGGCGTGGTCGCTTCGCGGGCCTGAACTGCCGGGTCGGGTCCGTGCCCACGAGGGGTCGTTGGTTTTGCGAGCGCGGACAGCGCGCCTGGATGCCAGGCTCCACCTCCGCCCGCTGCGTGTATCCGCCTCACGCCTCCCAAATCGGCCGTGGACTGGCGAGAAACATCATGCCACCGCCGACGAAGGCGAGCGCGCCCAGGAGCAACGCCAGCGCCACCGGTGCACCCATCCCTGCGGCGCCGACGGACGCCGCGCCCAGGCCGCTGACCAGCATCGAGGCAAACACCTGCCAGGTCGCGCGGATCGGGCGATTCGCCGCACGATCCTCCACGGTCTGGCGTGGCGTGGTGCAACCGCCGAGCCACGCATGGGCCAGTCCGAGAAATGTCGCTGTGGCGGCGGCGCCGAAACCGAGTCCGGGGGCACCGAGCATGGCCAGCGCGCCCGCGGCGACCCACGCGAGCGCCGCCCCCGGCAGCGCGGCTGCCAGCGTGCGCGCCCACATCGCCTGGGTTCGTGAGGTCGGGCTGGTGCACACCAGGTCGAGCGACTCGTCGCCCGCCGTCATAAGGCCCGCGATCGTCAGGGCCGTCAGCGTCGCGGCGATGATCGAGAGCACTGCGATTGCCGGGATGCGTGGCAGGAAGAACAATCCGATCGCAGCCGGCAGGAGCGAGATGAGCTGACTCGAGGACCGCGCGATGAGGAGCGGATCGCGCCGCAGCGTGCGCATTTCCTTGCGCATGAGCACTGACCAGCGGCTTGCGCGAAAGGCCCGGGCCCAGGCGCGGGTGAGCGCCGCCGGACGCGCTGCATCGGGGATTGAACGCGCACCGGAGTCGCCGGCCGCCCCTTGGGCGCCAGCCACAAACTCACGCTCGAGGACGCGGAGCGCCACCCACACCGCCAGGATCGCACCCGCCGCCAGGGCCGCGAGCCAGCGCCAGTCCCCGGAGGCCGCGGACGCCAGTTGAGGCCAGGGAGGAGCCTCGAAGAGCGCGAAGGTGCGGCGCAGCGTCTCCGCGCGTTCCGCGTGCAGGTGCGCGTGCCGGAGCCAGGCTGGCACCTGCATCGCGAGGATCGCAAACGTGCCCACCAGCACCCCGAGCACCTGCACGACTGTGCGTGCGCCGCGGGGCCCGATCCATCGCACCGCCAGCACGGTGCCCAGGAGTGCGAGCGTACCCAGCGCGGCACTACCCAGAAGCCAGGCCAGCCAGCCCCAGAGCCAGTGTCGACCGAAGAGGTAGACGGCGCCGTTGAGCATGGGCATGACGACGAATAGCGTCGCCAGCAGCGTTGTCACGAGCACGTCGACCAGCCGTGTCGCGACGATGAGACGCGCCGGGACCGGGCTGCTGAGCAGGTAGGGCAGATCGCCGCGGTTGTAGAGCACCTCGATGCTGCGGTGAAAACCCGCCATGAGCGTGAACAACAGCACGAACACGCACGCCAGACCTGCCCCGCCCCGGGCGCCGCCGGCCTGCGCCACCTGCGAAAAGATGATCGGAACCTGCAGGTGCAGGAACCCGATCAGCGTCGTCTGCACGAGCAGCGTGACCAGGAGACTGTGGCGCTTCCCCTGCCACGCGCGAAAGTAGAGACGAAGCCCGTTTGCCAGGATTCGTGCCCCGAGGATGAGCGACCCGCGCCTCATGTCGTCCCCATGCCGTCGGTCGTCCCCACCAGCCTCAGGAAGGCATCCTCCAAGGTGGCGCCAGGCAGGCCCGCCTGCGCGCGGAGTTCGTCCAGGCTGCCCTCGGCCAGCAGGCGCCCGCGGGCGATGATGCCGATGCGTTGCGCCAGGCGTTCCGCCACCTCGAGGATGTGCGTGGTCAGCAGCACCGTGCCGCCCGCTGCGACGAATTCCAGCAGCATGTCCTTCACCAGACGCGCCGCCGCGGCATCGAGTCCGGTCAACGGCTCGTCGAGCATGAGCAGCCGCGGTGCGTGGACGAGGGCGGAGGCGAGCGCGACCTTCTGCTTCATGCCCCTCGAGAAACTCTCGATGCGATCGGCGGCGCGCGTCGCCAGACCCAGCCGTACCAGGAGCGCCTCGGCCCGGGCCCGCGCCTCCGCACGCGGCACTTCCCAAAGCGCGGCGGTGTATTCAAGAAACTCGACCGGCGTGAGCTTGGCGTAGAGTGCGGGGTCGTCGGGGATGTAGGCCAGCCCCTGCTTGGCCCGCACGGGATCGGCGTGCACGTCGTGTCCGTTGATGCGCGCGGTGCCCGCGTCCGGCTTGAGCAACCCGGCCAGCATGCGCAGCGAGGTCGTCTTGCCCGCCCCGTTGGGACCGAGAAACGCGTAGAGCAGGCCGGGCGGCACGCGGAGGTTCAACCCGTCGACCGCGACGGTGGTGCCAAAACGCTTGCGCAGGCCGACGATTTCGCATGCCGGCGCGCGTTTCTCACCGCAAAGCGTGGCCGGCCCGGTTTCCTCACCGGTCCGGCTCGCAAAGGAGGCACCCGGCGGGAGGGGAGGCAGCGATGCGTGATCCATGCCGCGCGGAAGCATCGCCCCTTCAGCGCCGCCGGCAACATCCTTTCCCCGCCCGCCACCCCCATTTCGCCCGCCCCGACTTCCGCCCCCAACCGCCTCCCATCAACCGCTTTGGTGTAACGACCGTTACATCCAAGTGGTCGATGAGCCGATGCAAGATTTCCTCCCGTCCTCCGCCTTCATGTCGCTCCGCGCGGGCCGAGATACGAGGTATCATCCGCCGGGGAACACCCTCAGCACTCTCGCAGAATCCGGTGCTGCCGGCCGGAGGCGTGTAACGACCGTTACACGCATCTGGCACGCGGGTGGACCGGAGATTCGGGCGGCTGGACGATTTGCCTTCCCATGGGGGCGGCTGGGGGCGTTGTCTCTTGGGCCTATGTCCGGCAACGGTCCCCAACTCGACATCGACTACGTGGCGCGACTGGCGCGATTGGCCCTCACCGACGCGGAAAAGCAGGCGTTCGCGCAGCAACTCGGCGATGTGCTCAGCTATATCGAGCAGCTCAAGGAGGTCGACGTCACGGGCGTGGAGCCGACGGCGCACGCGTTCGAGGTGGTGAATGTCTGGCAGGAGGACGTGCCGGCCCCGGCGTTTCCGGTGGAGAAGGCGCTGCAAAACGCGCCGGCTTCACGCGAGAACATGATCGTCGTGCCCAAGGTGGTCGACGACGCCGGCTGAACGAAGACGTAGTCCACACGATCGCGCGCTATGAGTTCGTCCCAGCCGCTCCACTTTCGCACTGCCACCGAGATTTCCGCCGCCCTCGCACGCGGCGAAATCTCGTCGGTCGACGTCACGCGCGCCGTGATCGAGCGCACCCGCGCGGTCGAGGATCGCGTGCAGGCCTTCACCTCGCGCGACGAGGAGCGCGCGCTCGCCCAGGCGCGTGCCTCCGACGAACGCCGGGCCGCCGGTCGCGCACTCGGTCCGCTCGACGGCGTGCCGGTGAGCGTGAAGGACGTGCTCGCCTCGGAGAACGAGCCGCTCACCTGCAGCAGCCGTATGCTGGCGAACTTTGTCTCGCCTTACGATTCCACGGTGATCGCGCGGCTCAAGGCCGCCGGTGCCGTGCTTTGGGGGCGCTTGAACATGGACGAGTTCGCGATGGGCTCGTCGACGGAAAACTCCGCCCTTCACCCGACGGCCAACCCGTGGGACCTCGAGCGCATCCCCGGCGGCAGCAGCGGTGGCAGCGCCGCGGCTCTCGCCGCGGGCGAAGCGATCGTCACGCTTGGGAGCGATACCGGCGGCTCCATCCGCCAGCCCGCGGCGCTCTGCGGCGTCGCCGGGCTCAAGCCGACCTACGGCCGCGTTTCGCGCTACGGGCTGGTGGCGTTCGCCTCGTCGCTCGACCAGGTGGGCCCGCTTGGCCGTTGCGTGGATGATCTTGGACTCGTGCTCGGTGTGATCGCCGGCCACGACGAACGCGACTCCACCTCGGTGCGTGTGCCGGTGCCCGATTTCATCGCCGAGGCCGCGACGGTGCTCGAGCGGCACGGCCAACGCCCGCTGCGACTGGGCCTCCCGAAGGAGTATTTCGGGGAGGGACTCGATCCCGAGATCCGGGCCGCCGTGGAGCAGGCGATCGGATTCTATCGCGCGCGCGGTTGCGAGGTCCGCGAAATCTCGCTGCCGCACACGCAGTATGCGATCGCCACCTACTACATCATCGCGACCGCGGAGGCCTCGTCGAACCTCGCGCGCTACGATGGCATCCGCTACGGCCACCGCAGCGCGGGCGCGTCGGACGCGATCGACATCTACGCGCAGAGCCGCGCCGAGGGATTTGGCGCCGAGGTGAAGCGCCGCGTCATCCTGGGCACCTACGTGCTGAGCAGCGGCTACTACGACGCCTACTACCTGCGTGCCCAGAAAGTGCGTACGCTGATCCGCCGGGATTTCCTCCAGGCCTTCGAGCAGGTCGACGCGCTGATCACCCCCACCTCGCCGATCCCGGCCTTCCGCAAGGGCGAAAAGTCCGCGGACCCGCTGGCGATGTACCTGGCCGACATCTTCACCATCAGCACCAACCTCGCCGGGCTGCCGGGTTTGTCGATCCCTTGTGGTTTCACGGGAAGCGGCCTGCCGATCGGCCTGCAGCTCCTTGGCCGCCCCTTCGAGGAATCCACCCTCCTCGCCCTCGCCCGCACCTACGAACAGGCCCACGACTGGCACCTGCGTAGACCCGCGCTGTGAGAGAGTGGGTTGAACCACAGAGGACACAGAGGGCACCGAGGAAGACGATGAGCACGACGATCAATGCGATCAGCGACCAGATCATCGGGGCCGCGATCGAGGTTCATCGCGAACTTGGGCCTGGCCTGCTCGAGTCGGCGTACGAGGCTGCGGTAGCGTTCGAACTCTCGCAGCGAGGTCTCAAGCTGGAGCGTCAGAAAGAGCAGCCGATTCGTTACAAGGGTTTGCCGATCGATCTGGGATTTCGGATCGACCTCCTCGTCGAGGGTCAGGTGATCGTGGAACTCAAGGCGGTGGAGACCCTCCTGCCCATCCACGAGGCGCAGGTGCTGACCTACATGAAACTGGCCGGCTGCCATCTCGGCCTCCTCATCAACTTCAACGTTCCGCTTCTCAAGCACGGCCTCAAACGCCTCGCCCTCTGAAACTCTCTGTGCCCTCCGTGTCCTCTGTGGTTCAAGATCAGGGTTCAACCGACTTCGAGGCCGTGATTGGCCTCGAGGTGCATGTGCAGCTGCGCACGCGCTCGAAGATGTTCACGCGCGTGCCCACCGGCTTCGGCGAGCCGCCGAACACGCTCACCGATCCCGTCGTGCTCGGCCTGCCCGGCGCGCTTCCGGTCATGAACCGCGAGGCGCTCGACAAGATCATCACCACCGGGCTGCTGCTCGGCTGCGCCATCGCCCCGGTCTGCAAGTGGGACCGCAAGAACTATTTCTATCCGGACAGCCCGAAGAATTATCAGATTTCCCAATACGACCAGCCCATCTGCGTCGGCGGCCTGGTGGAGATCGAGCTCCCCGGTCCCTCGCGCAACATCATGGGCGCGCACCGGCATGTGAAGCTCACGCGCATCCACCTCGAGGAGGACGTCGGCAAGCTCAACCACTTCGCGGCCGACAGCCTGGTGGACTACAACCGCGCCGGCACGCCGTTGATGGAGATCGTCACCGAGCCCGACCTGCATTCGGCCGACGAGGTGTTCGCGTTTCTCACCGCGCTGCGCACGGCGCTGGTCGCGGCCGGCATCTCGGAGTGTGACATGGAAAAGGGTCAACTCCGCTGCGACGCGAACATCAGCGTGCGGCCCGCGGGCGAGACCAAGCTCGGGACGAAGGTCGAGCTGAAGAACCTAAACAGCATCTCCGGCGTGCGCGATGGCGTGGCCTACGAGATCAAGCGCCAGACCGCCGCGGTGCGGCGCGGCGAAACGATCATCCAGGAGACGCGCCGCTTCGATCCCGAGGTCGGCTCGTCCACGTCGATGCGCACGAAGGAGATGGCGCACGACTACCGCTATTTCCCTGATCCCGACCTTATGCCGGTGAAGGTCGACGACGCCTGGCTCGCGCGCCTGCGTGCGCACGTGCCGGAGCTGCCCTTCGACAGGCAGCGCCGGTTCTACGAGCAGTACCAGCTGCCCTACACGATCACGAGCGTGCTCGTGCCCGACCGCGCCTTGAGCGACTGGTTCGAGCAGGCGGTTGCCGGCGTGCCGGCGCGTGCGCAGGCCGTGGGCAACTGGATCGTGAACGATCTGCTCCGCGAGCTTGCCGCCGCAGGGCAGACGCTCGCCGCATGCAGGATCCAGCCGGCGCACATCGCGGGCCTGGTCGCGGCGGTGGAGTCGGGGGTGATCTCCAGCAGCATCGCGAAGGATGTGTTTGTCGAGATGTTCCGGACGGGCGAGACCGCGGAGGCGATCATCGAGCGCCAGGGGTTGAAGCAATCGACCGACACAGGTGAACTGGAGAGATGGTGCGCGGAGGCGATAGCCGCGAATCCCAGGTCGGTCGCCGATTTCAAGAGCGGCAATGAGAAGGCGATCAACGCGTTCAAGGGCGGAATCATGAAGGCCAGCAAGGGCAAGGCGAACCCCCGCCTCGTGGACGAGATCCTGCGGCGGTTGCTGGCTGGCTAGGCGGCGTCCCGCGCGGGCGGCTCCTTTCAGGTGCCCACCGAGGGGCGTTCAAAAGCGGACCGCCTCCGCCCCAAACGCGGCTGCGACTGGCATTTTTGGCCGAGGCGATTAACCGTTTGCCTCATGACTCCGTCCACGCGTGCCTCCACCCCGTTGTCCCGTCGTGATGCGCTGCGCGCCCTCGGCGCCAGTGCCGTGGCCCTGGCCGCCGGCGCGGTCCCGCTGCAGGTGATGGCGGCGAGCGACAAGCCCGGGAAGGGCAAGGACAAGGCTCCCGCGCCCGCCGCACCGCCGCCGAGCGGACCGTTCACGCTTCCGGAACTCGGTTACGCCTACGACGCGCTCGAGCCCGCGATCGACGCCGCGACGATGGAGATCCACCACAGGGGACATCACCAGGCATACGTCAATAACGCCAACAAGGCGCTCAAGGACCATGCCCAGCTGCAGAAGATGTCCGCCGAGGAGATCCTGCGGGAGATGAAGAAGGTGCCGACGCCTATTGCCACGGCCGTCCGCAACAACGTGGGTGGCCACGCCAACCACACGCTGTTCTGGGACATCCTCACGCCCGGTGGTCCGAAACAACCGGAGGGTTCCCTCGCCGGCGCCATCTCGCGGGACTTCAGCGGACTCGGGGAGATGCTGGTCAAACTCGGCGAAGCCTGCACGGGCCGCTTCGGCAGCGGCTGGGGCTGGCTCTGCGTCTACAATCGCAAGCTTTCGATCTTCTCGACCGCCAACCAGGACTCCCCGCTCATGGATGGCGCCACGCCGATCCTCGGGATCGACGTCTGGGAGCATGCCTACTACCTGAAATACCAGAGCCGGCGCGCCGAGTATGTGAAGGCAGTCGTCGGCCTCATCAATTGGGCGAAGGTCGGCGAGCGCTACAAGAAGGCGATGGATTGAGGCAGGCGCGCCTCCGTACCCGCCGCGCGAGCGTCGATTGGCCCACGCGGCGTGTAGGAGCGCGCGCCCTGCCGCTGAGGCGACGTCCGAAGGGGCGTGCGGATAGTTCAGAACGCCCAGCGGGCCCCGAGTGCGACGTTCCTTCCGGGCAGCGGCGCCACCTCCTTGAGAAACGACGTGTGCGGCCGCGCCTCGTCGTCCGTGAGATTGGAACCCCGCAGGAAGAGCGTCACGGACCCGCGCTCGACCGGGAGAGTGACGGAAACGTGCGCGCTGACCAGCGTGTAGCTGTCGCTGGATTCCTCATACGGCGCGACGTGGGTTTGCTCGAATGCGTGTCGTGCCTCGGCACCAAAGGTCCAGCGTCCAACCACGCTGGCGAATCCCAGTCCGACCCGCCACGGCGGCAGCCGCGGGAGCGCCGTGTCGTCAGTCTCGTTTGATCCGCGCACGGTGTCAGCCAGGGCGAAGATCTCGAGGCCACGCCCGGCTTCATCGTGCGCGTGCCAGGTCAGCTGTGCCTCCGCTCCATAGAACCGCACGTCGCGCGCGACGAAGCGGTAGACCGGCAGATCCTCGACCGTTTCCCCGGTGGGATTCTCGAAGATGAATGCATCAAAGTCGTTTGCGAAGAGGGCAAGCGAGCCGGTCACGGCGCCCGCGCGGCGACGCAGTTCGAGGTCGGCGCCGATCGACGTTTCCTTTCCGAGATCGGGATCGCCGATCTCGTAGGCTGCGGTCGCCGCGTGGGGGCCGTCGGCGAAGAATTCCTGCCCGGTGGGCAGGCGTTCGTTGCGGGTGAGTGAGAATGCGATCGCCCACGCTTCGGAGAGCGACCACACGCCGCCGGCGGAAAGGCTGAGCGCCTCGGCGCGGCGCGACACGCGTGCGCCGTCGCGCGCGGCGATGTCCTGCGCTTCGAGCCGGGCGCCGAACTGCCAGCGCACCGCCTCGGTCGGGATTTCCTCAAGCAGGAAGATCGCGCCGTTGCGTGTCCGCGTGGGGGGAAGAAACGCCTCGTCGCCCTCGGCCTCGAGGCGCACATCCGCATACTGGATACCGAGCACGCCCTGGAGCGGCCCGACGGGCCGGTGGAGAAGCTCCAGGCGTGCCTCGGCACCGTGCGTCTCGAATCGCGTCCCCACGGCATCGTCCTCGAGTTCACGGTGGACGTAGTCGGCGAACGCGGCGGAGAGCTTCGCACTACGAAAGATGCCGAAGGGCTGCGTGCGCTGCGCGCGAAAGTCCCAGCGATCCTGGACCATGTCGATGGTCACGCCGCCGGGCTCGTCGGATCCGTCCACTTCGCCGTCGTGGTCGGGCTCGGCGTGATGCTCGTGACCTGGCACCCCGTAGCGGGTATCGAAGCCCGAGTAGGCCAGCCCGGCCGACGCGGTTTCGCCGAACCAGGTCCCGCCAAGGGAGTGGCTGCGCGTGCGGATCGCCGAGTTGGGCAGGGTGCCCCGGAGGGGTTCCCCGCCATCCGCGCCCTCCTCGTCGTCGCCGTGCTGGTGCTCGGCGAAGCCGGGAATGTCCACGTCATCGGTGTCGCGCCGGAGTCCCGAGGCCTTCCAGGCAAAGCCGCCCGCGCCGCCCTGGAGTGAGCCGATCGTGGTCTTGCCATCCGAACCGGAGTCGTAGCGCCCCTCGAGTGACCCGGAGAGCCGTGCGGAACCGCGAGTGGACGGTATCCGGTCATTCACCACATTGACCACGCCTCCGACCGCCGAGCTGCCGAAGAGCAGCGTGGACGGACCGCGCAGCACCTCGACGCGCTCGCTCAGCGCGGGCTCGACGCTCACGGCATGATCGGGGCTCGTGCCCGAGACGTCGATCGTGCCGAGGCCGTCGCTAAGCACGCGGATGCGCTCCCCGCCGAGGCCGCGGATGATCGGGCGGCTGGCGCCCGGACCGAAGTAGGTCGACGAGACGCCGGGAAGGCCGTCGAGGGTTTCGCCGAGCGCGGGCTGCTCGCGCCGGCGCAGCACCTCGCCGGTGAGAACGGTGGCGGACTGACTGTATTCGTCGGTCGACTCCGCGAAGGGCGAACTGACGATGTGGAACTCGGCGAGCGTGATTTCGTCGGCCGTCGCGGTCGAAGGTGGCGCGGCCGAGGATGTTGGAGCCGGTGCAGCGGGCGCAGCACTGGCCAGAAGGGTGGCGCCGCCGAGGACAAGCGGGCGCAGATGTATCGTGAGGGAATGAAAGTACATGGTCGTGGCTGAACGGTGAAGGGCCCGGGCAGCATCGGCTGCCGGGGTCATGCGCCGCCGATCGCGCCATTCGGCGCGGGGCGGTCGTTGGACACTGAATCGGGTCAACAGCGGCTGGACCTTCCGCGCCTTGATGCGCGGAGGAAGCAGCTGGTCGGAACGCGATCAGAGCACGTCGGTCGGCGGCGCCTGCGCTGGGATCAGCCAATACTCCGGGGCCGTCCAGGCGAACGACTCGGGTGTCTCAAGGAAAAGGGCAGGGGCGGGCGAGGTGGGATCGACCTCGGGCGCGGGGGCCGCGGTGTCGCAGTACCCGGCCGCGGCAAGCGTGATCGCGCAGACGTGCTCGGGATGCGCCGCATCCGGGTGCACGTGCTCGTGGGACTCGGGGCTGTGCGCGCCAAGGCCGATCAGGAGCACGCCGACCGCGGAAAGGAGGCCCGTGAGCACGCGCCATGGCGCGAAGGCACGCGGTTGGCGCGTGTTTCGGGCGATGGCGTGGAGCGACGGCATGGCGGACGGCAAGAAGGTCATCCTAGCGAAGCCGTCAACCCCTCGCTTCCGCACGAAAACGCGAATGCAGCGGCGACGCCTTTACTGAGGCAGCCCTGGATGCGTGGTAGCGCGAAGGCCGCGGGGCGCTCACTCGTCTTCCGTGAACTCGCAGAGCGCATGCACGGGCACGCCCGCCTCGCGCAGGCGGCGGGCACCACCGAGTTCCGGGAGATCGATGACGGCGGCGATCGCAGCCACGTGCCCGCCGAGCCCGCGAAAAAGCCCCACAGCCGCGAGCAGTGTGCCGCCGGTGGCGATAAGATCATCGACGAGCAGCACGCGTTCGCCAGGGCGGCAGGCGTCGGCGTGCACTTCGATCGTCGCGCTCCCGTATTCGAGCTGGTAGTCCGCGGAGACCGTGACGTGCGGGAGCTTCCCCTTCTTGCGCACCATCGAGAAGGGCAAACCGAGCCTGTAGGCGAGGGCTCCGCCGATGATGAATCCGCGGGCATCGACCGCGGCGATGAGGTCGAGCGTCGAGCCTGAGACGATCTCGACCAGACCTTCGACGACGAGACGCAGACCATCGCGGTCCTGGAAGAGCGTGGCAACGTCGCGAAAGTTCACGCCCGACTTGGGCCAGCCGCGGACCGTGCGGATGCGGCGCTTGATCTCGGCGGAGAGAGCGGAGTGGGACACATGCGCACTCCAGCGTGCCGGCCGCCAGCAGGCAAGCGCGGTGCCCTGCCGCCGGCGGCGTTCTGCTTTGGAGTGCGGCGCCTCGGCGACACTTTCCGAGGCGAGCCTGGCTCGCCTGAACGCGCGGCCGCTCCGCGCGGAGGCGCCGCATTTCAGAAGCGGGGGAAAGGCTTCGGTTTGCGAAGTCCCTCCGGGCGCCTCAACCGCCCGCCGGACGAAAGGCGCGGATGATCGCTTCGTTCGTCTCGAGCCGCGGCCCGCCGATCAGGTCGATGCAGTACGGCACCGCGGGAAAAACCGCGTCGAGGCACTCGCGGATGGATTTCGGTTTTCCCGGCAGGTTCAGGATCAGGCAGCGGCCGCGGATGCCGGCTGTCTGGCGGGAGAGGATCGCGGTTGGCACAAATTTCAGCGATGTCGCCCGCATCAGCTCGCCGAAGCCGGGCATCGGCTTCTCGCACACAGCGAGCGTCGCCTCGGGCGTCACATCCCGCGGTGCGGGGCCGGTCCCCCCGGTGGTGACGATCAGGCAGCACCCTTCGCGGTCCGCCATCTCGATCAGGGTATTCTCGATCAAGGCCTGCTCATCCGAAACGACCCGGTAGACCGCCTCGAACGGTGTCGCCAGGTACTCGCGCAAGGTGGCCAGGGCCGCTTTTCCGGGGAGGTCCTCATAGACGCCGGCGGCGGCGCGGTCGGAGACGTTGATGATGCCGATTTTCGGCGGGGGCATTAAGGTGATCTACGGAAGCAAGTTACGGTTTGTCACGCAAATGCGCATTCGGGGCCGCTGCGCGGTTGCGCCGCGCGATTGATTGGGCCAAGTTGAGGGCCGTTGCAGCAAGTATGGACGAACACGATTTCGGCGATGTGATTCAACTCATCCGGAAGGAAGACGCACGTTATGAACGACGCGCCTATTTTTTCCTTCGGGACGCGCTTGACCACACCGTCGCCGCGGTGCGGAAGGCCGAGACCAAGTCCGGCCGGAAACGCGAGAACAGCCATGTGACCGGGCAGGAGCTGCTGGAGGGCATCCGGGACTACGCCCTGGCGCAGTACGGTCCGATGGCCCACCTGGTCCTGTCCAGCTGGGGTATACGGCGATGCGGCGACTTCGGCGAAATGGTCTACCAGCTCATCGAGCACGGCGTGTTTTCCAAGACCGAGAGCGACCGAAAGGAGGACTTCGCGGAGATCTTCGATTTCGAGGACACATTCGTGAGGCCCTTCCGGCCCAAGAAACGCCGGCTTCCCTCGCCGCCGCTGGCGAGTTCCGAGGTCCTTTGACCGCGCGATAGACCTTGGCGCCCGCGAGCGGGCAGCCTACTGCTTCGGGTCCCGCGCAGGACGTCGCCTCCCCACGCCGCGCACCGAATCCGCTATTTCATGCCCAAACGCACCTTTTCCAATGCCCGCGTCGCACGCCTCGTCGAGCCGCTGCTGCGCGAGCCGGTCGACCGCTTTGTCCTGCCCAACGGCCTGACCGTGATCGTGCGCCCGGACCACAGTTCGCAGGTGGTCTCCGTGCAGGTCTGGGTGAAAACCGGCAGCATCCACGAGGCTCCGCGCCTCGGCTCGGGCGTCTCGCACTACCTGGAGCACATGCTGTTCAAGGGCACGGAAAAGCGCGCGGGTCGTGAGATCTCCGCCGTGGTGCAAGCACATGGTGGATACATCAACGCCTACACCACGTTTGACCGCACGGTCTACTACATCGACCTGCCCTCCGAGCACGCGGAGGTCGCGCTCGATGTCCTGGGCGACGCGGTGTTCCGTTCGCTGCTTCCCGCGGGCGAGGTGACCAAGGAGCGCGACGTCATCCTGCGCGAGATCGACATGGGGCTCGACGACCCGGACTACCGCGTCTCGCAGGCCCTGATGGAGACCGCGTTTCACGAGCATCCCTACCGGCATCCGATCATCGGGCACCGCGACGTATTCGCCGCGTTGACGCGCGACGACCTCGTCGACTACTACCGCACCCGCTACGTGCCGAACAACTGCGTGCTCGTCGTGGCCGGCGCGGTCGATCCGGCCGCCCTGCGCCCGGCGATCGAGCGGCACTTCGCGGCGGTGCCGCGCGCGCGGCTCGCGCCCGTGGTCGTGCCCGACGAGCCGGGGCAGCTGGCCGGCCGCCGCACGGACCTGTGCGACGACGTGCAGGTGTTTCGCGCCGCGCTCGGCTACCAGGTGCCCGGTCTCGCTCATCCTGATACGCCCGCGCTCGACGTGCTGTCGCTCATCCTCGGCCACGGGGACAGCTCGATCCTCTGGCAGACGCTGCGCGAAAAGCGCAAGCTCGTGCACCACGTCGATGCGAGCAACTGGAACCCCGGGAGCAAGGGTCTCTTCTTCCTCTCCCTCGTGGGCGACACCGACAAGGGCGGGCCCGCGCTCGCCGCCCTGCACGAGGAGATCCAGCGCGCGTGCGTGCGCGGCTTCACCGAGGCGCAGTTGCGCAAGGCGGTGCGCCAGGCGCTCGTCGCGGAGATCAATGTGCGGCGCTCCATGTCCGGGCAGGCCTCGCGGCTGGGCATCGCCGAGGTGGTGGTCGGCGACCTGGATTATCCCGCCACCTACCTGAACCGTCTCGCCAGCCTCACCCCGGCCGCGATCAACCGCGTGGCGCGGCAGTACCTCGCCCCCGCCAACCTGACCACGAGCACACTCGTGCCAAAGGGTGGGATCAACGGGGTGGCGACCGTGCGCGCCCCGGTGCGCAGCGACCCGGATTTCGAGGAGGTGAAGCTTGCCGGTGGCGCGCGCGTCCTCCTGCGCGAGAACCCGCGGCTTCCCCAGGTGCACCTGCGCGTCGTCTGGCAGGGCGGCCCCGCCTTCGAACCGGCCGACCGCCGCGGCGCCACCGCGCTGCTCGCGACGTTGCTCACACTGGACACGAGGAAACGCTCCTCGGCCGCCGTGGCGCAGGCGATCGAGGAGGTCGGCGGCGCGCTCAACGACTTTTCCGGCAACAACAGCTTCGGCCTCTCGCTCGAGGTCCTGCCCGACGACCTCGACCTCGCGCTCGACCTGCTCGAGCAGGCGATGCTGTATCCGGCGTTCAAGGCAACCACGGTCGCGCGCGAGCGCGAGGCGCAGGCGGCGGAGATCGCGGAGGACAACGACGACATCGTCACGGCCGCGCGGCGGCAGCTGCGCGAGTCGTTCTTCGGCGCGCACCCGCTCGCGGCGGAAAGCGCGGGCACGCTCGAGACGGTCGCCCGCCTCGACGTGGCGACGCTGCGCGCGCTGCATCGCAGCCTGGTCGTGACGGGAAACACCGTCATCGCGGTCTCCGGCGACTTCCGGCGGGCCACGCTGCTGCCCAGGCTCAAGCGCATCGTCGCCGGACTGCCGCGGGGCGGTCGGCCCGCGACGGATACACGGTTTGCCGGTCCGTCGAGGACGGGCGAGGTGCTCGCGCCGATGGACCGTCAACAGGTCGTCGTGATGGAGGCCTACACCGGCACCGGGCTGTTGGATCGCGACTTCTATGTGGGCGAGGTCGTCGACGAGTTGTTCAGCGGCATGTCGAGCAACCTGTTCGAGCGTGTCCGCGAGGAAAAGAGCCTCGCCTATTTTGTGCGCTCGGCCCGCGTGATCGGGCTCCAGACCGGCATGTTTTTCTTCATGGCCGGCACCAGTCCTGAGGGCTACGCCGAGGTCGTGAAGGAGTTTGGCGCCGAGATCGCGCGCGTGAAGTCCGGCAGGTTTTTGAAGGGCGAGCTTGAGCGTTGCCGCACGCGCCTCAAGGCGGCGCGCCGCATGAGCATGCAGAGCAACGCCTCCTGTGCCGCGCAGGCCGCGCTCAACGCCTTGTACGGCCTGCCGGTGAATGACTGGCGCAACTACGACGCCTACATCGACGCCGTGACTCCCGCCGACGTGAAGCGCTTCGCCCGGGAGCGCTTCGTGTCGTCCCAGCAGGTTCGGCTGCTCGCCGGCGCGTTGAAGTGACCGGGTAGGGCGCGTTCTCCGAGCGCGCCGCGGATGTCGAAACGTGTTCCCGGCGCGCTCGGCGAGAGCGCCCTACCGTTGCGTTTCATGCGGCGCGAACGGATCGTCGCGCAGGGCTTCGGGCAGGGCGAAGCGTTTCGCCGAGCCGCGAATGCCGGAGCGGGTGCGATCCCCGGACGGCTCACCCGGAGGGTTCGCCCTAGCGCGAGGATGTGCGCTGCCTCGGCCGCTCCTATCTCGGAGCTGCGGGTGCGATCCGCACCGCGCTGCCGGGTCCATGCGAGACCCGCACGGCGAGCACGGCCTCGATCGCGTCGAGGAATCCGTCGAGATCCTCGAGGCTGAAGCGCCCGCCCAGGCGCAAATCGGCGACAGCGGGTTCGACCTCGATCGGGCGGGCGTGGTAGGCGGCGAATCGCTCGACGGCGTCGGCGAGCGGCGCGTCGTCAAAGACGACGTGGCCCAGTCGCCAGGCGATCACGTCGTCCGCCGCACCTTCCGGCAGCGTGCGTACCGACGACGTGGATGCATCAAAAACAGCCTGGCGTCCGGCAGGGACCGGGACTTCCGCCTCGTCGCCTGCTGCGGGGCGCACGCGCACGGTGCCTTCCAGCACGGTCACCTCGACACGCTGGCCGCGGATCGTGCACACGTTGAACTGGGTGCCGGTCACGCGCACAGAGCCCGAGGGTGTGTCCACGATGAACGGACGCCGCGCATCCTTCACCACGGAGAAAAACGCCTCGCCGCCCGAGAGTCGCACACGACGCTCGCCTTCGCGAAACTCCATGATGAGGGAGGTGCGGGCGTTCAGGTCCACACGCGTGCCGTCCTCGAGCACGGTGGCGAGCCGTTCGGCCGTCGCGGTCGCGAGCACCGGGTGGGGTTCGCGGCTGATGAGAAATACGAGGGCGATCGTCGCGGCCGCGCCGAGCGCGAGACCGGTCAGCGTCCTTGATCGGCGGCGACGGGTCCGCGCGCGCGCAGCCTCGTCCACCGCGGCAGCGAGATGTGTCTCCAGGTGCGAGCCGACGCGCGCATGGATCTGCCTGTAGGTTTCGAGCCTCTGGCGGTGCGCGGGATCGGCGTGGAGCCATGCATTGAGTGCGGCTTCGTCGTGCGCGGTCATGTCACCACCCTCGAGCCGGGCGGCCCAGGTCGAGGCGACTTCATCGATGTGGTCGTGGGATGAGTGGGATGTCATCGTGGGTTGCGTCCGGCGGTCGCGTCGGCCTCCGCGCTGCGGTTTTCCGGTTTCCTTTCCTCCTCCTGCATGGCCACGCGCAGCAGCCGCAGGGCGCGGGCGTGGTGTTTCTCAACCGTGCTCACCGCGATGCCAAGCGCGGCGCTGATCTCGTCGTGAGAGCGCTGCTCGAGCTTGCACATCAGCAGCACCTGACGGCAGCCCGGAGGCAGGCCGGCGATGGCGGCGTCGAGCCGCGCGCGATCCTGTCGCGCCATCACGACGTGCTGCACGGCGGGGGCGTCGGCCGGGGTGAACTCGATGATCTTCGAGCCGTCGGCGTCCTGCACCGGTGCGGCGCGTCTGCGGCGGATGTGGTTGAGCGCGAGGTTTCGCGCGGTCGTGAAGAGAAAAGCCTTGGGATGATCGAGCGGCCTGGCACCCATCGCCCTGTAAACCCGTGCGTAGGCATCGTGCGCGAGGTCGGCCGCGTCGTCACGATTGCCCAGCATGCGCACGAGGAACCGCCGCAGCGGCGTGAGCGTGCCCCGGTAGAGCGAAGAGAAGTCGGTGCGCGGTGGGCCTGCCATGCGGAGTGGGGTGGGAATCTAGAACGTCCAGCTCAGTCCCGCGCTCGGGAGCAGCGGGAACATCTCCATGGGCGGTTTCACGGAGGTCAGCACGCCGTTGACCACCTCGGCATACGGTTCGTCCCATCCGTAGGTGTTCTTGCGATCATAGGCGTTGAAGAGGTCGACAAACGCCTGGAGCGTGCCGTGCTTGAGATGGAAGGTGCGCGTGGCCCGCAGGTCGAGCCGGTGGTAGCCGGGGGCGCGCAGGGCACTCATCTCGCCATAGTACCACGGGTAGACGACCGTGCCATTGTTGAGTGGATACGCATAGAAGCCGGTGTCGGTCATCGGCCACCCGGTATGATACTGCCAGGCGCAGCTGATCTGCCAGTTCGGTGCCGGCGACCAGGTGAGGTCGGCATAGAAGGAGTGGCGCTGGTCGCGGATCCGCGGGAACCAGGCTCCGCCGACCTTTTCCTCGCTGACCGCGTAGGCATAGCTGACCGACCAACTCAGCGGGTCGCGGTTGCGGCGCTCCAGGATCACCTCGATGCCGTGGGCCCGGCCCTCCGTCGGTGTGACGCGAATACGATCATACTGCGCCTCGGGAAAGACCTCGGCCAGGTTGATCAGGTTCTCCCAATGGTGGCGCGGCTGGTCAATCAACCGCTGATAGGCCTCGAGACGCAGCGCGTAGCCACCGCCGAGCTCGTGCGAGATGCCGATGACACGTTGCTCCGCCTCTTCCGCTTGCGCGAGATCCGTCTCGCCATCCGGAACAGCGATCTCATGCAACCCCGGAGACTGCCGGTAGGTGCCCCACGCGGCGCGAAAGGTGGTCCTTCCGGCGGTGTAGGAGGCGTTCAATCGCGGGCTCCACGCGGACTCGTCGATGTGCGAGGCGCGGTCGAATCGCACACCCGGCTCGACGACAAACGACGACCACGGCTGGATTCGCAGCGCGAGGTGCGCCCCCGTGGTGTCGCCCTCGGGCTGGATCGCGGTGTCGACGGTGCGCTCGGTCGTGAGCAACTCGCCGCCGTCCAGATTCCAGAAGACGCGTGACATGAAGTAGTCGTAGTCCGCTTCGCCGGTCTTGAACTCGGCGCCGGCCCGGAGGAGGGCATATTCCGCGAGGTCCAACGACCAGTCGGTGCGCAGGCCGAGCAAATCGAGCCGGCGCCGGTCGCGGAGGCTGAACGGATGCACCTCGTCGAAGAAGCCATCGCCGTCGCGGTTCCACTCCAGGGTGGACCAGGACAGCACGTTTTCGCAGGACAGGCGGTCGCCGAACCGTCCCAGCCAGCGTCCCCACAGGTAGGTGCTGCCGTAGCTGCTCCGCAAGTCCGGCTCGTTGTATTCATCCGTCACCTCCAGTGAATCATCGGAGTGCAGCACGTGAAACGAAAGGGTGTGATCCGGACTGAGCTGGTAGGAGACGTTGCCACTGAGGTCGTAGAAGACGGGCGTGTCGTCCGCATCCTCGCCGCTCAGCTTGAGCGCGAGGTCGACGTAGCCGCGACGCGCTGCGGCGAGCCAGTGTCCCTTGCCGTCCGCGAAGGACCCCTCGTTGGTGACGCGCATGTGGGTGACGCTCAGCCCGAGCGTGGTGCGCGATTCGCGACCGGAGGGCGGCTGCGAGGCCAGGTCGAGCACGCCGGCGAGTTTGTCTCCGTAGTTCGCCGTGAAGCCGCCGGTCGTGAGCGTGACGCTGCCGAGCGTCTCGATATCGACGATGGAGAGCGCGCCATCGTAGTCCTTGAGGTGGAAGGGCTCGACCAGGTCCACGCCGTCGAAGCGCGCGAGCATCTGGTGGTTGGGTGCGCCGCGGACCCAGAAGTTCGCCGAGATATCGCTGCTCGTCAGCCCGGGCAGCCGCGTGATCGCGCGGTAGGTGTCCTCGCCGAGTTGAGGAAGGTTCTCAAGTTCCTCGCTCGTGAGTGTCACGTCGAGCGCGAGGCGCTCGTCGGCGATGCCGAATCGGCTCGGGGTGATGACATAGTCCGCGAGGGTGACGACATCATCGTTCCAAAGCATGCGGGGTGCCTCCGCCGTCGGTGTGCCGATCGGTGCGTCGGGCGCCGGGGATGGGGCCGGTGGTGCGTCGGCCGGGAGCTTGGTCACCACGAACTTGCCGGCCGCGTTGATCGTCGCGGTGTAGCCGGTGCCCTCGAGCATCCGGTCGATCGCGTCGGAGGGCTCGAGGGAGCCTTGAACGGCGACGGTGCGAACGCGCTTCAGTTCGTTCGATGCAAACAACACCTCCACGCCGGCCTGGCGCGCGAAGGCGACGAGGGCCTTGTGGGCGGGCTGTGGAGGGAGATCGAACACAATCGGCGCCGCCGAAAGGGCCGAGGCTGCAGGCAGGGCGAGAAGCAGGGCCGTGAGCAGGATGAGTCGCATCACTCTCTCCAACCCGCGAGTTGCCCCAACCCGCCATCCAGCTGAGGAAATACTTGCGGGATCTGCGGGGTGTCGGTCATCGCCGATGAGACAGGCGGCGTCGTCTACGTCGCCGCTGCACGAAGGCGTCGCCTACATGCGCGGCATCCCGCCGCCCATGCCCGGGAAACCGCCGCCGGCGCCGCCCTTGCCGCCCATCTGGCGCATGAGTTTCTTCATGTTCCCGCCCTTGAACATCTTCATCATCTTGCGCATCTGGGCGTACTGCTTGATGAGAGCGTTGACTTCACTGACCCCAACACCCGATCCCTTGGCGATGCGCAGGCGGCGGCTGCCGTTGAGGATGTTCGGGTTCTGCCGCTCCTTCCGGGTCATGGAGAGGATGATCGCCTCGGTGCGCTTCATCTGGCCCTCGGCCTCGTCGCCCAACTTCACGTTGTTCATGCCCGGCATCATCGAGAGCAGCGACTCCATCGAGCCGAGCTTCTTGATCTGGCGCATCTGATCGAGCATGTCCTCGAGGTTGAAGTCGGCCTTGCGCATCTTCTCGGCCATGCGCGCGGCGTCCTTTTCGTCGATGACCTCCTGGGCCCGTTCCACCAGCGACACGACATCGCCCATGCCGAGGATGCGCTGGGCCATGCGGTCGGGGTAGAATACGTCGAAGTCGCCGACCTTTTCGCCCGTGCCGACGAACTTGATGGGCACGCCGGTCACCGACTTCATCGAGAGAGCGGCGCCACCGCGCGCGTCGCCATCGAGCTTGGTCAGGACGAGGCCGGTGAGGTGCACGGCCTCGTGGAACGTGCGGGCGACGTTGACGGCCTCCTGGCCGAGGGCACCGTCGGCGACGAGGAGCACCTCGTCGGGCTGCACGCGGGCCTTGAGGTCCTTGATCTCCTGGATCAGGGCTTCGTCGATCTGAAGGCGGCCGGCGGTGTCGAAGATCGTCAGCGTGGCGCCGGAGCGGTCCGCCTCCTTCATGGCGGCTGCACCGATTGCCGGCACGTCGCGCGACGTGCGGTCGGCGAAGAAGGCGAGGGTCTCCTGCTTCGCCAGGACCTCGAGTTGGTCGATTGCGGCCGGGCGGTAGATGTCGCAGGCCGCGAGCATCGGCGCGTAGCCCTTCTTCTGGAGGAGGCGGCCGAGCTTGGCCGCGGTCGTCGTCTTGCCGCCGCCTTGCAGGCCGACGAGCATGATCTTGAGCGGCTTCTTCTGGGAAAGCCCCGTCGAGCCCTCCCCGAGCAGGTCGACGAGTTCGTCGTGGATGATCTTGATCACCTGCTGGCCGGGCGTGACCGACTTGATCACCTCCTGGCCCACGCAGGCCGCTTTCACGCGCTCGATGAATTCGCGGGCGACCTTGAAGTGGACGTCGGCCGAGAGGAGTGCCGTGCGCACCTCCTTGAGGGCGGCCTCCATGTTTTCCTCGGACAGCGTGCCCACGCCGCGCAGGTTGCGCATGGCCTGGCCCAGTTTCTCGGTGAGTGATTCGAACATCGGTGGAACCGGGAGTTGAACCCACCCGCGGGCGCGAAGGAACACAAATTTCTCGTGTGCGCGCCGCCCGGCTCTCCGGCTCCTGGGCGCGTGAGACGCTTTCAGCGCCACGTGGTAGGGTGGGCCTTCCGAGCCCGCCGCAAAGGACGATTGGTCCACGCGGCGCGCTCAGAGGGCGCCCCTGCCGGGGACACGCGTTCGAAAGAGCAGGGCAGGCTCCGGGAAAACAAAAAACCAGCCGGGGCGGAGGCCCCGGCTGGCGGACAGGGAGTATCGGTTCGGGGCGGCGATCAGCTGTTGATCTGGCGTCGCGTGCCGAGCGGAATTTCGGCCCAATTGATCAGGTGACCGTGGAACATCAGCAGGCGCAACTCAACGCGGCGGCTCTCGGTCTCGTACTCGATGATCGGCTCCTGGAGCATCCGCATCTCGCCTGTGATCGGATCGACCCAGGGTACGTCGCGCATGCCCGTGGAGACGGGACGCACCGCGGTCTTGACCGGGCGATCATAGACCCAGACCTCGGCCTTGCCGTCGCCACTCTCCATCGGGCGGACGGCGGTGGGACGGCCCAGGATCGTCTTTATCTCCGAGCGGCGCAGGCCAAGCCGGAGCGGAATGCCCTCGGGCGGCGGCGGCGGGGGCGTGTCGACCACGATCACACGGGGCTTCTTGATCGTGGAGTCGGTGGAAGCGGTGGCCGAGGAGGTATCGGCGACGGCGGCTGGCGCACTGGCGACCAGAAACAGAGTGGCGGCGAGCGCGGCGCACGAGCGGATGGTGGGGTTAAGAGTGAAGCGCATGTCGATCAAAACACCGGTGTTTTGCAGAACCCTTCACCGGGTTGGGCGGGATCGCAACTGGCGGGCGCCTGCACGCCGGTCCTAGCGATCGGCCGACCCATGCATGCCGGCCAGGAGGGGTGCCGCGGAGACGGAGTGCCTCGCCTCCCGGGCAGAACCCCCGCCTGACGCCGCGCGCCGGGGCTGGACGCGGGCCGGGGAGTGGCCGTTGGTGAACATTAGTGTGGATTCGTGGATTATTCCTCTGCGAGTCTCCAAACCCGTATGAATTCTGTTCTCAAGCTGTTGCTCGAAGGAGGCCGGCTCTCGACCGCGCAGATGGCGCAAGTCGCGGGCTTGACCGAGTCCGAAGTCAATCAGCGCCTGGAACAGTTGAAGAAAGAGAAAATCTTCCTCGGCTGGCGTCCGGTGCTCGATCTTTCGCGCGAGGCGGCCGCCGCCGTGGCGGTGCGAGCTCTGATCGAGGTGCGCATCACGCCTGAGCGCGGGGGAGGCTTCAACCGCCTGGCCGAGCGCGTGAGCCGGTTCGACGAGGTGGAGTCGTGCTACCTCGTTTCCGGCGGGTACGATCTGCTCCTGATGGTCAACGGCGCGAGCCTCCAGAAGGTCGCCAGCTTCGTCTCGGAGAAGCTCTCCACCCTCGAGGGCGTCCTGTCCACCAGCACCCATTTCATGCTGCGCTCCTACAAGGAGGGCGGCTACCAGATCGAAGCCGAGGTCGAGGAAAACGACCGGTTGAAGGTCAGCCCCTAACAAAGGCAGAAGGTCGGATGTCGAATGCAGAATAGTCGCAGGCCGGCTCAGCCCCTTCGACATTCCGCATGCTGAGTTCCGCCTTCGGCTCGCTCCATGGACCCCAAGAAATTCATCGCCCGCCACGTCGTGGACCTGCCCAAGTCGGGCATTCGCGATTTCTTCGAGATCGTCTCGAAGATGAAGGACGTGATCTCGCTCGGCATCGGCGAGCCGGACTTCCGCACGCCCTGGCACATCCGCGAGGCCGGCATCTACGCCCTTGAGAAGGGCAAGACCCACTACACCTCGAACCTCGGCCTCATCGAGCTGCGGCGCTCGATCAGCAGGTATGTCGGGAAGCACTACGCCGTCGCCTACCGCCCCGAGGACGAGGTCCTTGTCTGCGTCGGCGTCTCGGAGGCGATCGACCTTGCCTGCCGCGCCCTGATCAACCCGGGCGACAAGGTGATGTTCCACCAGCCGTGCTACGTGAGCTACCACCCCAGCGTGACGCTCACCCATGGCGTGGGGATTCCCGTGCCGACGTATGCGCGCGACAACTTCGCGCTGACCGCCGAGGCGCTCATGGCCGCCTGGCAGCCCGGCACGAAGATGCTCATGCTCAACCTCCCGTGCAATCCCACGGGCGGCACCTGCAGCCGCGCCCAGCTCGAGGCCATCGCGAGGTTTGCGGTCGAGAAGGACGTCATCGTCCTGAGCGACGAGATCTACTCGGAGCTCACCTTCGACGGGGAGCACGTTTCGATCGCCAGCCTCCCGGGCATGAAGGAGCGCACGATCTTCCTGCACGGGTTTTCCAAGGCGTTTGCCATGACCGGCTGGCGCATCGGATACGCCTGCGGCCCGGCCGAGCTGATCGAGGCGATGATGAAGGTGCACCAGTACTCGATGATGTGCGCCTCGATCATCGCCCAGGAGGCCGCGATCGAGGCGCTCGAGCGCGGCGAGGACGCGATGAAGCAGATGCGCGAACAGTACCACCGCCGCCGCGACTTCGTCGTCCGTCGCTTCAATGAGATCGGCCTCGCGTGCCATTCGCCGCGCGGTTCGTTCTACACGTTCCCGAGCGTTGCCTCGACCGGTATGACCGAGAAGGACTTTGCCGTCGGCCTGTTGCAGGCCGAGCGCGTGGCCGTGGTCCCCGGCACGGCCTTTGGCGAGAATGGCGCCGGCTTCGTACGCGCCTGCTTCGCGACCAGCTATGAGCAGCTCATCGTCGCCACCGACCGCATCGAGCGCTACGTGGCCTCCTTGAAGAAGTAGGCGTCGCGGCTTCGCCCCGGCCGGTCGCGGAGCGCTCCACACGGGCGCATCGCGGAGGAACGGATTGAACCACAGAGGGCACAGAGGACACAGAGTCAGGACAAGGAAGAGGTTCGTACGAGGCGGGGAGGTTGGTTGAGGCGCAAGGGGTGAGTTTGCGGGGAACGTCGGTTGGATGGTCCGGGTTCACTCGTAGGCGGATTTCCTCTCCGTGCCCTCTGTGTCTTCCGTGGTTCCAATCAGATCGTTCCCGCGATCAGGGTGTGCGGCGTACGGTGGAACGTGAAGCCGCACCCGTGCTGGCGGCGTCAGGAGGCGTCGATAAATTGCCGGTACAATCCTGCGTACGTGCCGCCGGACGCGACCAGCTCGTCGTGCGTGCCGCGCTCGATGATGCGGCCGCGGTCGAGGACGAGGACCAGATCCGCGCTGCGGATCGTGCTGAGCCGGTGGGCCACCACGAAGGCGGTGCGGCGCTGCAGCAGGCGCCCGAGCGCGTGCTGCAGCCGCGCCTCGGTGAGGGTGTCGATCGCGCTGGTCGCCTCATCCAAAATCAGGATACGCGGGTCGGCCAGCATCGCGCGGGCGAAGCACACGAGCTGTCGCTGCCCCAGCGAAATGCCCGAACCGCGCTCGCCCACCCGGGTGGCGAAGCCCTGGGCCAGTTCGCCGATCACGTCCATGCAATCGAGCGAGGCGACCGCCGCGCGCACCTCGTCATCCGAGGCTTCCGGGCGGCCCAGCCGGATGTTGTCCAGGATCGTGCCGCTGAAGAGGAAGTTCTGCTGCAGCACGATGCCCATCTGCCGGTGCAGCGACCGGCTGGTGAGGGTGCGGATCTCACGCCCGTCGATGCGCACCTCGCCTTCGGTGGGTAGGTAGAATTTGGAGACGAGATTGATGATCGAGCTCTTGCCGCTGCCGGTGTGGCCGACGAGCGCGACGGTCCGGCCGGGCTCGGCCACGAAGCTGACGTCGTGAAGCACGGGGCGGCCCGGTTCGTAGGCAAACCCGACGCTCCGGAATTCCACCCGCGCGGCGATGCTCGCCGGTGTGGTCCCGATTCCGTGCGGGCGGTTCGATTCGCGCGACTGCCCGGCGTTTGGGCCGGGAACGGCCCGCCCGGAGGTCGGGTTCCACCCCGGGGTCTCGCCGACGCGCCTCGGGTCGGGCAGATCGGTGGCGGCGGGGTCGTCCTCCCAGTCCGGCTTGAGATCGAGCAGGCGGAAGACGCGCTCCGCGCCCGCCATGGCCGTGAGGGCGTTGTTGTACTGGGTTCCCAGATGAAGCACCGGTGCGAAGAAGAGATTGGCGAGGAAGAAGAACTTCACCAGCGACTCGACGTCCGCGCCGGGCCCGGCGTGAAGCACGCGCCAGCCGCCGAGAAGGATGAGCAGGGCGATGAAGAACTGCGAGTTGAGCTCGAGCAGCGGCGTGAGCAGCGCGCTGTTGCGCGCCACCGCGAGGTTGTTGCGTGAATGGGTGGCCGCGAGTTGCCGGAAGATGCCGGCGTTCAGGTCCTCGCGCACGAAACCCTGGGTCACGCGCATGCCGCCGACGGATTCCGCGATGGTCGAGGTGACACGTGAGAAGCTCTCCTGCACGCGGCGCAGGGAAGCGCTGAGCTTGCGTCGGAAATGCCGGTTGATCCACCACAGCGCGGGTGCCATGCCGGCGATCACGAGGAAGAGCACCCAGTCGACGACGAGCATCAAGGCGGCCGTGACGGTCATCTGGCCGAACTGCACGATGCTGACGAAAAGGACATCCTGCACGCCCACGCGCACCGTCTCGATGTCGGAGGTGAGGCGGCTGATGATGCGGCCGAGCTTGGTGCGGTTGTAGAAGCTCATCGGCATCCGCTGCAGGTGCGCGAAGACCGCGCGACGCAGGTCGAAGACCACCCGTTCGCCAAGCTCGAGGGCGAGTCTCTGCCGGAAGTGGAAGCACACGTCGGTGGTGAACGCGACCAGCGCGTAGACGAGCACGCCCCAGTGGATCGCAGCGACGTCGTGGCGCGCGATCGGGCCGGTGATCACCTCGGTCAGCGACCAGGTGACGAACGGCAGCTGGATCGAGCGGATGATCGTGAGTGCGAGCAGCCAGTTGCGGCGCACGGCATGCGGCCGCGTGAAGCCGAGAAGCCGGCGGATAAGGCCAAACTCGAGCGGCCGCTGGTCGGGCTCATCGTCGTCCTCGCGTCGCGTCGTAAGCGTGAGCTCGGGCGGCGGCTCGGTGGACGGAACAGCGAGCGAACTGCCACCGCGCGGCGGGCGTGCCGCGGAGACTCGGTCGTGCGGCGTCATGGGCAGCGTGTCTCTCCGAGGGTGGGGCGAGGCCTCCGGCCGAGCCGCGAAAGAGGCCCGACCCTCAAGACTGAACGCCGGGCGCCGCGTCGCAGACGGCCCGGCCCACGGTGCCGGCGGCTCGGCCGGAGGCCTCGCCCGACCTTTTGGGTGCGGGGTGCGTACGGGGCGATACTCACGGTTCACCTCCTGCGCCTGCGATGGGCAGCGTGTCGTCGTCGACGATCTGGAGCTCGGCGAAACGCCGATAGAGTCCGGGTTCGCGCAGCAGGCCCGCGTGGGTCCCGGTTTGCACGACGCGCCCCTTGTCGAGCACCACCACCAGATCGGCGCGCCGGAGCGTGCTCATGCGGTGTGCGACGATGAACGTCGTGCGCCCGGCGATGGCGCGGTCCATCGCCTCGAGGATCTCCCGTTCGGTCTCGGGATCGATGGCCGCGGTGGGATCGTCGAGGATCAGGATTGGCGGCTCGAGCAGGATGGCCCGGGCGAGGGCGAGGCGCTGGCGCTGGCCGCCGGAGAGGTTGACACCGTGTTCGCCCAGCACGGTGTCGTAGCCGCGCGGGAGTTTCTCGATGAACTCATGGGCACACGCGATCCGCGCGGCCCGTTCGACCTGCGTGCGCGAGGCCGTGGGATCGCCAAAGGCGATGTTCGCGGCGACCGTGTTGCTGAAGAGAAAACTCTCCTGGAAGACGATCCCGATGTTGCGCCGGAGTTCCTCGAGGTCGAGATCGCGCAGGTCGTGGCCGTCCAGCGTGATGCGCCCGCCGGTGACGTCATAGAAGCGGGGCAGGAGCGAGAGCGTGGCGCTCTTGCCGGAGCCGGTCGGGCCGACCACGGCGACGCACTGGCCGGGCTCGACGGAAAACGTGATGTCGCGCAGGACCGGCTCCACCGCCTGGTAGGCGAAGTCGACGTGTTCGAAGCGGACCGCGCCGCGCGCGCGGCCGAGGCGTACGGGGTCGGCGCGGGTCTCCACCTCGACGGGCGCCTCCAGCACCTCGAACACGCGGCGCGCGCCTGTCAGGCTCTGCTGGATACTGTTCGTGATCGTCGCGATGTTGGAGACCTGTCCCGAGAACTGCTGCAGAAGGCCGGCGAACACCACGAGGCCGCTGCCGAACGCCAGCAGGTCGTGCACGACCAGCCAGCCGCCGTAGGCGAGCAGCACGATCAGGTTCACCTGGGTGATGAACCCGACGAACGGCGAGAACAGGCTGACCCGCCAGAAGATGCCCTGCTGCTGCATGCGGACGGCCTCGGCCGAGGCGTCGAAGCGGGCGCGGATCTCCGGCTCGCGACCGAATCCCTTGACCGTGTGCACGCCCTGCACCGCCTCGGAGAGGTTGAGCACCATGCCGTCGAACAGTTCGCGGTTGCGCACGTACATCGGCCGGACCTTGACGGAGAACAGCGCCGAGGCGGCCCAGAGCAGCGGCGTGGCAGCGAGGCACGCGAGCGTGAGCAGCACGTGGATGTTGAGCATGTAGACCAGGTACCAGCCGAGCGAGAGCACCATGATCACGGTCTGGATCAGCACGCCGTCGACGAACGAGCGCAGGGCCTGCACATCGCCCGTGACCCGGTTGATGATCGAGCCGGAGGCGTTGGCGTCGAAGAACCGGAAACTGAGCTGGTGGAGCTTCTGGTAGACCTGGTTGCGCAGGTCGTAGACCATCTCCATGTGGACGAGGCGGGCCACGAGCATGCCGTAGGTGTAGTTGAGCCCCGCGCGCAACACGGCGAGGCCGAGGATCACGCCGGCGATGGCCGTGATTTGCGTCATGACCGGCCAGGTCGTCGGCGCCTCGAGGCCGAGCGGCCACCGTGCCGGCGGGCGGGCCGGGTCGAGCGCGCTGCGAATCACGTCGATCCCGAAACCCGTCAAGCCCAGCCCGAGGATGCCGGACGCCAGCAGGACGACCTGGACGGAAAGCACCTGCAGACAGGTCCGCCGGTAACGCCAGGCGAACGCCAGCAGCCGCCGGATAAGCGCGGCGTTGGTGAACTCCGACCGCAGGCGGGCGTGAGGCTGGTTGGTTTCGGGCATGGATCCTGACTCGTGCCGACCGGCTGAATGTCCGAATGGCTGCACCTCGGGAAGACAGAAGGTCCGGGATCAGGTCTGGACGGCGCCGGAAAGGGCCATCGGTAGCGGGACCGCAGTCCCCGGCGCTTTTCCTCCTCGCTACCCGCTTCCCGCTACTCACTACTAGGCGATCCATGCAACGCACTGTCGCCATCGTCGGCCGGCCCAACGTCGGCAAGAGCCGCCTCTTTAATCGGCTCGCGCGCCGTCGTATCTCGATCGTGCACGACATGCCGGGCGTCACGCGCGACATCGTTTCCGCCGAGGTCGACGGCTACACGCTCCTCGACACCGGCGGTTTCGGCCTCACGCCGGGCGACACGTCGCGCCAGATCGTGCGCGCGGTGGACGCGCAAGTGCTGTTCGCGATCGAGATGGCCGACTTGATCGCGTTCGTGGTCGATGCCCGCGACGGAATCGCACCGGAGGATGAGACCATCGCGCAGAAGCTGCGCAAGAGCGGCAAACCGGTGATCCTCGTCCTCAACAAAGTCGACCACGTGAAGTTCGAATCCGTCGTCGCCGATGCCTTCCGGCTGGGCCTGGGCGAGGCGCTTCCCGTCTCGGCTGAGCACGGATTGGGCGAACCTGAGCTGCGCGAGCGGATCCTCGGGCGCCTCGAAAAGGTCTCGGCCAAGCTTCCGCCGCCTCCGCCGGTGGACAAGGACCGGCGGCTGCGCATCTGTTTCGTCGGCCGGCCCAACGTCGGCAAGTCTTCGATCGCCAACCGCGTGATCGGCCGCGAGCGGCTGATCGTCAGCGACGTGCCTGGCACGACACGCGAGGCCATCGACCTCGATTTTGATTTCCGCAGCAAGAAGGGCGAGGTGTGGAAGTTCGCGCTCACCGACACGGCGGGCTTGAAGAAAAACACCAAGCTCGCCTCGCCAGTGGAATACTTTTCCCAGCAGCGTTCGCTCGAGGCGATCCACCGCGCTGATGTTGTCTATCTCGTGCTCGATGCGGTCGACGGCGTGGGCGCGCAGGACAAGGCCATCGGCGGCGAGGTGGTCGACGCGCACAAGCCGCTGATCATCGTGGTCAACAAGTGGGACCTTGCGCTCGAGGCCTTCAAGGAGGGTCGCGTCAGCGGTTACGAAAATGTCGACCACTTCAAGAAGGGTTTCGGCGAGGCCGTGGCCGGCATGGTCTTCTTCAGCCCGGGATCGCCCGTGCTCTTTACGTCCGCACTGACCGGATACGCCATCGAGCAGATGCTGCGGGCCGCGCGCGCGCTCGACGGGCGACTGGACGAGCAGCTGTCGACGCCGCGGCTCAACAAGGTCCTGTTGCGCCTGACCGATCGCAATCCACCGCCGCATATCGAGGGCCGGCGTTTCCGCATCTACTACGCGGTGCAGACCGGCACGCGCCCGTACCGCATCAAGGTCTTCTGCAATCAGGCGCGCCGCCTGCAGGATTCCTACCGCCGCTACCTCGAGGCCGGCATCGTCGAGGAGTTCGGCCTCGCCGGCTGCCCGGTGCATTTCGACCTCGTCGGCAAGGCCCCGCGGGAAAAGGAATAGCCGCCTTCCCTCGGTTCTGCCCCGCTACCGCCCCCGAATCGCGGCGGAGCGGACCAGGCGGGAGAGGAACGGCGCCCCGGGCGGGGTGCGCCAGGTGCCGTTTGCGGCGGGTCGGACTTCGTTCCGCAACCCGCTCATCGGCAGAGGCAAATCGGAGGTGTTGCGCAGCCCGAAGCGACGGAGGGTGCGCGGGGACGCCGTATTTTTCGCGACAAGGACGCGCCGCGCTGATTTGTAAGCGCGCATGGCCGGCCGATTTCTTCCCGCGGCCGCGATCCGCGGGTTGCCGCCGCGTCCACTCGACTCCACCTTGCGTTACTCCGCCGTCCCATGAAGAAGGTTTTCTGGATCGCCTGCCTTTCCCTCGTCACTGTCGCGCTCTTCGCCGCACCGGCGTCGCCGCGCCTGAACCTCCCGGCCGTGCCCGAACTCGGGACGACGCTGCGGTCGCTGCCCGACCAGTTGTCCTGGCAGTTGGTGAGTCGTTCCAAGGTGCTTCCTTGCTTCGACATCCAGGTCGGGGATACCGCGTACACCGTGGCGGTGGAGGGCAAGAAGCACCGGGTGGTGTGGGTGTCCTCTCAGGCCACGATGTTCGTGACGCCCGAGAAGGTCTCGATCCGCACCCGGGTCGGCGACCTGCTGGCCACGTATCCGAACAAGCTGGTCGAAGAGGAGGGTTTCGGGAGTTACGTGCCACTGCCTTCCGGCTGGTCGGCCCTGGTCGTTCGCGAGGGCAAACTCGACCCCAACGCCCGGGTGAGCCTGTTTTTCAAACGCGAGGTCGCGCCGGAGAAGAACGCCGGCTGACCGCGCCCCTCGCGCCGAACGTCCGTCCCGGCGCACGTGCGGAGGCGAACCGAGGCCCCGGCCACCGTGCCTCCGTCGCGAGTCGGCGGACTTTCGCGGACCATCAGGGCATCCTGTGACGCGACCCGCTACTCTGGCATGAAACGTCTTGTATTCATGGGTTCAGACCCGATCGCGCTCCCCGCGCTGGAGTGGCTGTGCGCGAACGCAGCGGATCGCGTGACCGTGGTGGGCGTTTTCACGCAGCCCGATCGCCCCACCGGGCGCGGCCAGAAGCTTACCCCGAATGGCATCAAGCTCTGGGCGCAGGAGCGCGGGTTGCCCGTGCACCAGCCGGAGAAACTCACGACAGATGCGAAGGCGGGACTCGCTTCACTCGCTCCTGACGCGGTGCTTGTGATGGCCTACGGTCATATCCTGCGCCAGGACTGGCTCGACCTGCCGCCGTTGGGGATCTGGAATCTCCATGCCTCGGTCCTCCCCGCGCTTCGCGGCGCTTCGCCGATCCAGGGAGCGATCGTCTCAGGTGCGCGCGTGAGCGGCGTCAGCCTGATGCGCATGGTTCTGCGGCTTGATGCCGGTCCTGTGCTCGACATCGAGCGCACGCCGATCGCCGACGACGACACCGCCCTCGATCTGGAGGAAAAGCTCGCGCGCGCGTGTGTCCCGCTCCTCGAACGCACCCTGGATGCGATGCTGCGTCCGGCGCCTTCCGTGCGCGAGCAGGACGACAGCGCCGCCACATTCACTCGACGCCTGCGCAAGGACGATGGCCGGCTCGATTTTTCAGCCCCCGCGGCCACAGTGGCGCGGCGCATCAACGGCCTCTTCCCGTGGCCGGGCACGTTTTTCATCTTCGAGGGCGAGACGATCAAGGTTGGCCTCGCGTCGGCGATGCCAGCGGAGCACGGCGCGCCTGCCCAGCCCGGGACAGTTCTCGGCGAGCGCGACGCTGCCCTCGCCGTGGCGACGGGCGAGGGCGTGGTGGGCCTGCGCCGCCTGCAGCGGCCGGGAGGCCGCATGCTGCCGGCGCAGGAGTTTCTGCGCGGCCGCGCCATCGTTCCCGGCACCGTTCTCGCGTCGGCATCCATGCCGCCGCTCGTCGCGCCGGTGCCGTTCAAGGGATGACCCGTGCGCCAGGCTGCGGAGCGCGGGCGTGCACGAAGGTTGGGATTGTGCGACCGGCATCAATCGCGCAGCGTCCTTCCATGGCTTTCTCCTCCGCTCCGTGGTTCCGCGTCGTCTCGGTCGCGGCCGTGGTCGTGGCCGCGTTCGCGCCCCGCGTCTGCGCCCAGGATATCAACGTGGTCATCGCCGGCCTCCGCGAGGACATCCGTATCCTCGATGAGCGTACACGCTCCCTCAGCGTCGAGATCGAACAGCTCAAGCGCGAGAACGCCAGCCTGCGCAGCCAGGGACAGGCCAACTACGTCACCATGGGGCAGATGACCGCCGCGCTGGCCGAGCTTGAGCGCGCCCTGCGCGCCGGCGACAAGGAGCTCGCCATCCAGCTCACGCAACAGATGGAGCGCCTCGCCAAGCAGACCAACTCGGCGCTGGACGCCGTGGCCAAGGGCGGAGGCCCGCGCACGCAGACGCGGGTGGAGTTCCAGAAGGATTATCCCAAGACCGGCGTACCCTACACCGTGCAGGCGGGCGACACGCTCGCGAGCATCGCGAAGAAGTTCAACGCGCAGGTGCGCGACATCCAGAACGCCAACGAGATCACCGACCCGACGAAGATCCAGGTCGGCCAGACGCTGTTTGTCCCGCAGCGCTGATTTCCGCCTCCGGCCTGCGCGTAACCGTCTTATCACTACATGGCCTCCCCGAACAAATCCCGACTCGGCCGCGGCCTTGGCGCCATCATCTCCGGCGGCACCGCCAAGCCCGCGTCCAAGTCCTCCGCCGAACCCAGGCCCGCGAGCCAGGATACCCGCAAGGCCGCGGCCGCCGCAGCCGCTCCGGCGGCTCCGGCGCCCGTCCCTCCGGCGCCCGGTGCGCCCGGCTACCAGGAGATCCCGGTCGCGGCGGTCGTGCCCAATCCCTACCAGCCGCGACGCGAGTTTCACCCCGACCACATCAAGGAACTCGCCGACAGCATCGCGGCCGAGGGTCTGCTGCAACCGGTCGTCGTCCGCCTGGTCGATGGGAAATACCAGCTGATCGCGGGCGAGCGCCGCTGGCGCGCCTTTCAGTCGCTCAAGCTCAAGACGATCCCGGCCCGCATCGTGCAGGCGGGCAACTCTTCGGCGGCGACGATGGCGTTGATCGAAAACCTCCAGCGCGAGGGGCTCAACCCCGTGGAGGAGGCGCACGGCTACGCCAGCCTGATCCGCGATTTCGACCTGACCCAGGAGGCCGTCTCCGAGCGCGTGGGCAAGGGGCGCGCGACCATCGCCAACTCGCTTCGGCTGCTCCTGCTCGAGTCGGAGGTGCAGGGATTCCTCGGCAGCGGCATGATTTCCACCGGACACGCCAAGGTGCTTCTGGGGCTGGACAATAAACAGGAACAACTCCTGCTCGCCCGGCGCGTGGTCGAGGAGGGCCTGAGCGTTCGAGCCACGGAGACGCTGGTCGAGAACGTCAGGCGAGGCGCGACCAACCGCGCCACTCCCGGCCGCCACACCCCGCCGGCCGAGGCCACCGCGATCGCCGACATCGAGAAGCGGCTCACGTCGTTTCTCAATGCCCGCGTGCAGCTCAAGCACGCGCGTCGCAAGGGCCGGATCGTGATCGAATACCAGGGCAACGAGGACCTGCAACGCATCCTGGAGAAGGTCGGCGTCGGCAGCTAAGCGGAGATCGCGCCCATGACCCGACGCAAACGCGGCTGCTTCGTCCTGCTGGTCATCCTGGCCGTTCTCGTCGCCGCTGCAGCGATCGCGGTCTGGTTGTTCGTGCCCGGCGACCTCATGCTCGGCGGTTCGGCCTCGGCACCGGCGCCGGCGCGCACCCTGGTCCCGGGAGCGGCACCGCAACCGGGCGCTTCGGGTGCGCCGGGGACAGACATGGGACCCGGCACGTCCGCGGCTGGCGGAAGCTCGAACCCCGGACAGCTCGTTTCGCCGGACGGTATGCCGGGGGCGACCACGCCTGCACCGACGGGATCAGCGCTCGCACCTGCGATTGAGGACGAGGCGAAGTCTCGGCCAAGTTCCTGGATGACGTATCTGGTTCCTGCGGACATCCTGCAGGCGGAGGTCGCGAAAGCCTTTCCGATCGACACAAACATCGTGGATCTCGTGCGACTGCAGCTCGATCGCCCGACCTTTCTGCCGGATACCGATGGGAATTTCCTGCGCGTGCAGCTCGACATCCGGGCGCGGATCCTCGAGGGCGGACAGGTCCTGCCGGGGAGCGCCGTGATGCGCACCCAGCTCGGCTACGATCGCGGCGGCCGTCGCGTCATGCTGCGCAACGCGCAGCTGGTGGAGCTCAACTTTTCGGGCGACGCCGCCCGCGCGGCATCAGCCCTGCAGCCGGTGCTTGCGGCCGCGCTCGCTGCCGAAATGAACGGATACGTCATCTACGAGGTTCCCGCCGAAGGCCTGGGGTGGCTCAAGGCCGGGATCGGTTTCGTGCGCGACGTTTATGTCAAAGACGGACGAGTCGCCATCGGCCTCGGGCTCTGACGAGCGGAGGTCTGCTCGGCCGGGCCGCAGGTCGCGGCGCGACGAGTGGCGCGAACTCAACTCCGTGCAACTCGTGCTGATCGCGACGGGCACGGTGTCGGGTCTCTTCGGGCTCTTTGGCGGTATTCTCGTCGCGCTTTCCCCCTTGATGAGCTGGGGCGGGATGGCGACCGGGCCGATCATGCGTACGGCTTCGATTCCATCGTGGGTCGCGCTCGGATGTGCAGGCGGTGCGGTGCTCTTCACGCGTTCGCCGCTGGCCCGCCGCGCCGCGCGCCAGGAAAGCGGACCGGCCGTGCTCATGGCCCTGACCGGCCTGCTTGGCATCGCCGTCGCCTGGGCGATCAGCTGAGGCGGACGCGAGCGCGAACCGGCGAAGCAACGTTTGCTGTTGTCGCGCGTGTGGAGCGACGCGATCAGGGCTCCGCGCCCGTCGGGCTCTTCGCGCGCATCTCCCCGAAGACGCGGACGGCCGCTTCCTTCTGCCCGAGGATGCCCTGGGCGCGGCGCAGGGCGTTGCGCGTGGAGAGCGTGGGATTCTGTTCGGCCTCCGGGAAAAAGTTCTCGGGTCCGATCGTGTCGAGCAGGCCCGTGCGCTGGCAGATCTTCACCACGTCCCGGCGTGCCCCTGACACGATCAGGGCGCGGCCGGTCTCGCGCATGTAGTGCACGAGTTCCTCCAGCGCGAGGATCGCGGACGCGTCGAGGTGATGCGCGTGTTTCAGGCGGAGCACGATGACGCGCAGGTTCGGGTCGTCGCACGCGCGGCGGATCTGCTCGTGGAGCAGTTCCGCCGCGCCGAAGAACAGGCTGCCCTCGACGTGCACGATCGAGATCTCCGGGAGCGGGCGCTGGTCGCCGGTCGCGACGGCGGCGAGCTGACCCGATGCATTGAAGGCGTACTCCGTGAGCTCGGGTTCACCGGCCTTGCGCAGGAAGAGCACGATCGAGGCCGCAGTGCCGATGAAGATCGCGGAGTCGAGGGGCAGCAGGAGCGCCGAACCCGCCGTGAGCGCGAAGACCACCGCATCGGCGGACGTCGAGCGCACGACGAAGCGGATCTGCGTGAGGTTGATCAACGAGATCGAGATCGAGACCACCACGACGGCAAGCGATGCCTTTGGGACGAACTGGATCAGGCCGCCAAACCCGACGATCATCACGGCCACGAACGCCCCGCAGAGCATCGTGGCCGCGGGCGAGGTCGCGCCGCTCGCCACGTTGAGCACCGAGCGAGTGGGGGAGCCCGACGCGGGCATGCCGCCGAGAAAAGCGCAGCCGAGATTCGCCATGCCCATGGCAAACACCTCCTGATTGGTGTTCAACCGTTCGCCGGCCTGCGCGGCCAGGGACTTGGCGATGGAGGCACACTCGAGGATGCCGAGAAACGCGATCGCGAGCGCGGGTCCGGCGAGCTGGTTGATCGCGCTGAGGCTCGGCAGCGGCAGCGCCGGAGTCCACGAGTCGAGCTGGACGGCCTCAAGGCAGGGCACCGGGTGGCCAAGCAGTTTCGCGCCCCATCCGAACAGCACGCCCGCAGCCAGTGCGATGGCGACGTGGGGCGCGCGCGGGGCGAAGCGGCGCAGGAGCACGATCACCACCGCGGTGCATGCCGCCACGACTGTCGTGGAAATGTGGAGACCGGGTGCGCGGGCGAGCGTGTCGCGGATCGAGCCGATCAGCGTGATGGCCTCGCTGGAGGGCACGCCGAGAATGCTCTGCGCCTGGTTGGCGATGATCAGGATCGCCGCGACGGTGATGTAGGCGACGATCACGCTGCGCGAGACATAGGCGATCAGGCTGGCGATGTTGAGGTAGGCGGCGGCGATCTGCAGCACGGCGACGAGCGCAAGCACGAGTGCGATCAATCCCGGCGCCGCGGCGGCGGCGCCGGCCGCCGCCAGCGCGCTCAACAACAGCACGGCCGTGGCGTTCGTCGGACCGAACACCGTGAACCGCGACCCGGCGAAAAGCGGTCCCAGCAGGCAGCTGAGCGCCATCCCGACCAGGCCATAGGCAATGGGCAGGCCGGCGATCGTCGCGTAGGCGATGCCCTGGGGGAACGCGACCAGCGCGACGTTCACCCCGGCGCGCGCGTCGAGGCGGAGGCGATCCGGCTTGTATCCGGCGAGCGTGCGGCGCCACGGAGCGAGGTCGATCGCGGTAAACAAACGCCGCATCCGCTGCTGCACCGAGAATGCGCGTGTCTCCTCGGTGGCGTTCACGGGCTGGCGGCGCCTCCCGCGGCCGCGGCATCCCCGGTTCCGGCGGGTTTCTTCGCCGAATCCACATAGATGCGGATGTTCGCCTGCTTCGTCCCGAGAAGTGCCTGCGCCCGTTTCAGAGCGTTGCGGGTGGCGATGGTCGGGTTGGAGGGCGAATTCATGAAAAAGTTCTCCCGCCCGAGGAGCTCGAGCAGTCCCGAGCTGCGGAACACGCGGTAGATTCCGCGGTGCGCGCCCGAGACGATCACGTGGCGGCCGCGGGCGCGGGCGATGCGAATGAACTCCTCGATCGCGAGCGCACACGTCGCGTCGAGGTGATGGGCGTTGCGCACACGCAGCACGATGACCTTGAGATTGGGATCGTCGCTCACGCGCCGCATCTGCTCGAGGAAGATCTCGGCCGCGCCGAAGAACAGGTCGCCCTCGACGTGCACGATCGAGATGTCCGGGATCGGCCGACCGGCCTTCAACTCCAGCGCCGCCAGCTGGCCCTGGTCGGTGAACCCGTACTCCTGCAACTCGGGCACGCCGACCTTGCGAAGGAAGAACACGATCGACACGCCCGCGCCGATGTAGAGCGCCACGTCGAGGCGGAACAGCAGCCCGGCGGCGATCGTCACCAGCAGCACCGTTGCATCGGCCGCCGAGGAACGCAGGATCACGTCGAGGTAGTGCCGGCTGATCAGCTCGATCGCGAGCATCATGGAGAGCGCGGCGAGCGAGGCCAGCGGCACGTACGCGAGCACGGGAATCCCCAGAATGAACAACCCGGCGCAAAACGCCGCGGCAAACACGCCGGCGAACGGCGTGGCGGCGCGAAAGTAGCGACTCACGCGCGAGCGCGCCAGCGACACCGACGCCGGCATGCCGGAAAACAACGCGTTGCCCAGGTCGGCGGCACCGATCGCATACATGTGTTGGTTCGCGTCGAACGTTTCCCCGGCGCGGGCGGCGAACGAGCGGCCCACGAGCGAGACTTCCACCGTCGAGAGCAGCACGAGCGCGATCGTGGCGGTGGCGAGCACGCCCGCCTTCCCGAAGTCGAGTGCGGCGGGCGCGGTCGGCGAGAAGTCGAGCTGCAGGCGCGTCACCGCCGCCGTGCTGTACCCACCTTGGGACAACAGCCACGCCGCCAGCGCGCCGAGCGCCATGCCGACGAGCGCCGCGGGCGCGGCGCGGTATTTGCGCGAGACCGCGAGGTAACCCGCGGTGGTGATGACCGCGATCAACAACGTTTCCCAGCGCGCTGCGGGCAGGGCCTGGATCGTGGCCACGACGTTTTCGAAGAACACACTGGTCTCGGGAAGTTCGAGGCCGAGGACGTGCTTGAGCTGTGCGGCACCGATCACGCAGCCCGCCGCGACGATGAAGCCGATGCTCACGCTTCGTGAGATGAACCGCGTGAGCGGCGCGAGCCGCAGCCATGCCCCCGCGATGAGCACCACCCCGCTGAGCGCGAGCAGGACCGAGAGCGTTTCCGGACGCTGCGCGCGGGGGATGCCGAGCTGGGTGAACGTACTCATCAGCAGGATCGCGGTGGCCAGCGATGGCCCGAGGCTCGCATGCCGGCTGCCGGAGAAGATCGCCCCGAGTGCGAGGCCCGCGACGGCCGCATAGACGCCGTGCTCGGGCGGCAACCCGGCGACCAGCGCGAAGATCAGGGCCTCGGGCAACGCGAGGAGTGCGATGCGGAACCCCGCATGGGTGTCGCGCCGCGCCAGGGCGTGGTCGTAGGTGCGCAGGCGTCGCAGGACCGGAACGAGCAGAAAGGGTTTGCGTGCGAATGGGGCCACGGCTGTGCCCACGCCCCGCTGAAAATTGAACAGCTTCGCCCTCACGCAGCAGGGATCATGGCAGGATTTTCCCGCTTGTGCAACGCACTGGTTGGCAGAGAGGTGTGGAACGTGCCTTCGCGCGCGGGTTGCACGACCCCGGCCTGCCGCGGCGCGGCCTGACGGCGGGGCACGGGTATCGGCGGCAGATCCGTCCCTCGAGCACCCCGGGCATCGCGCGTGCCGCGTTGGCGGTACGCATCGGCTCGCAGGTTGACAACCCGGCCCCAAATCCATTTCAACCAACCCTTTTCCATGAGCGTCCTCCTCGGCATCGGAACCTTCTTCCTCGTCATTATCAGCATCCTCATGGTGCTGGCCATCCTCGCGCAGCGCACCAAGTCCGACGGCGGCGTCGGCGCGGCCCTGGGCGGCGGCATGACGGAGGCTGCATTCGGTGCGGAGAGCGGCAATATCCTGACGCGAGCGACCACCTACCTCGCCGTTTCATTCTTCGTCCTCAGCCTCGGACTGTATCTGGGTTATATCTACAATCACCGTCGCGCAGCCGAAGCTGAGGCCGGTGCGCTGCCGACAAACCCCGAGTTGGTCGCGCCGGCGTCGCCGGCTGGCACCGACACCACGATGCCGCCGCTGCCCGAGATGCCCGTCCCGCAGTCGACCACGCCGGCCGACCAGGCCCCGGCCGACGCGCCCCCCGCCGCCCCGACGGCGAATCCGTAACCCTTTCCTCGCGGCGCGGTCTCACGGTGATGTGACTGTGAACTGGCGCACCTTGATCGTCCTCTCGTGCGGGCTCGCGTTGGGCGCGAGCGTGGCCGAGGCGCAATCGCGTCGGCGTCCGCCGTCGAAGAGCTACGCTCCGATCGGATTGCCGGACCAGGCCGAGGGGGCGCGCATCCTCGAGGCCTCGCGCCAGATCGGATTCGGCGACTCGTTCCATCTGGAGATCGAACTGCGCCTGCTGCCACGCCGCGGCGCCGAAGTGCGCATGCCGGGTCGTTGGATGGGGACCTCCACCGCATCGGGGCCGATCACGCGCCTCGAGGTCTTTCCAGAAAACGCCGCGCCCGAGATCTGGATCATCCAGGGCGGCACGCGTCCGCAAGCCTGGCGGCGCGGACCCGATGGCCGGACGATCGCAGTCGATGATCCCACCGCCACCATCGCCGGGTCGCAGGTGAGCGCGGCGGACATGCAGACCCCGTTCATGCGGTGGGACGAGTTCACCTATGAGGGCATGACGCGCTTTGGCAGCCGCCCGACCCACGTGTTTCTGCTGTATCCACCCGAGGCAGAGGCCGGCCGCTATCCCGGCATCGGCGGCGTGCGGGCCTTCATCGACACGCAGTTCAGTGCGCTCTCACAGGTCCAATGGGTCGACGAGCGCGGCGAGGCCTTGAAGACGATCACCGCCGGAAGCGTGCGCAAAGTGCCGGGCGTCGAGCGCTGGATCGTGGCGACGCTTGATGTCCGCGACGAACAGACGCGCGATAAGACACGCATCGTCATCCGTGCGGCCGCTCTCGACCTGCCCATGCCTGCCGAACTCTTCCTGCCGGATGACACGCTCGAGCGTTCGACGCTCGACGTTCCGGAGGACGCGCTCCACCGCTTCAACTAGCGTCCGCTGGCGCCGAATCGCGTCGACGGATACCTCGGCTCCATCGTGGTGCGCCGCCGTGGGCTGCAAAGCCGGGCCGCGCACCTGTCACCCGAGCGCGACCTCGGTCGCAGGATCGAAGAGGTGCGCATGCGCGACGCGAAAGCCCATGCGGATCGATTCGCCGCTGGTGAATCGATCCTGGCTGCGCACGCGTGCGACGAAGGCGTGCCCGCCGGTGTGCAGGTAGAGAAAAGTCTCGTGGCCCATCGGCTCGGCCACGTCGACCTGCACGTTCGCGGTGCGCGAGGCGTCTTCCGTTCCCGTCGTGAGCGTGTCGACCACATCCTCCGGGCGGATGCCGAACACCACCGCGCGTCCCACATACGGCGCGCCCAGGCGCGAGAGGCGGTCGTCGAGCGCGATCGTCAATGGTGTGGATGCGGAGTTATCCTCGATGAACTGCAGGTGACTGCCGGCGGATCGAAGCACACCGCGGAGAAAGTTCATCGGCGGGCTCCCGATGAATCCCGCGACAAACATGTTCGCCGGGCGGCGGTAGAGCTCCAGCGGCTCCGCCACCTGCATGATGTTCCCGTCCTTCATCACGCAGATCCGGTCGCCCATCGTCATCGCCTCCACCTGGTCGTGCGTGACGTAGATCATCGTCGAGGCCAGGCGTGCATGGAGCTTGGATATCTCCGTGCGCATGGTGACGCGCATCTTCGCATCGAGGTTGGAAAGCGGTTCGTCGAAAAGAAACACCTTGGGCTTGCGGACGATGGCGCGGCCCACGGCGACGCGCTGCCGCTGGCCGCCGGAGAGGGCCTTGGGCTTGCGCTCGAGCAGGCCCTCGATGTCGAGGATCGCAGCTGCGTCGCGCACGCGACGCTCGATCTCGGTCCGCGGGAGGCGTCGCAGCTTCAGGCCGAACGCCATGTTCTCATACACCGACATGTGCGGGTAGAGCGCGTAGTTCTGGAATACCATCGCGATGTCGCGGTCCTTCGGCAGCACGTCGTTGATGGCACGTCCGTCGATGCGGATCGTACCGCTGCTGATCTCCTCGAGGCCGGCGATCATGCGCAGCGTCGTCGACTTGCCGCAGCCGGAGGGTCCGACGAGCACCATGAACTCGCGGTCCTCGATGGAGAGGCTGATGTTGTTCACCGCCCGCACGCCGGCGCCCTTCTTGTCGGCGTAGACCTTCACGAGATTTTCGATTTCGACCTTGGCCATGAGGGTGAGGGTGGACACGCGCGGCGCTCGCCGCCGCCGACAAGGTGAGGACAAACCCCAGCGCGCGGGAGCGTGTCAACCTTCAACACCCCGTCGCGCAGCCGCACAACGTGCGCGCCGCCATCGCATCAACGTCGCGCGATCAACGCGCCGAACCGCGCGATCACGCGTTTCTGGCGCCTCATCGCATGCGCGCACGCGAAAAAAACGTTGATCCCAAGCGGGCATGAGACCGACGGGTGTGCGCTGCAGGTCGCCTCGATTTTCATAGGAGAGCTTCGTATTCAGCGATTGGACTCAAGCTGCCAGCCGGAATTGCCGATGGGATGCAACTGAATATTTTCGTTGAATTATGGTGTAAGTTTTTTGAAACTTCGCACCAGCGAACCAAAAACCCTTTTTCTCCGAACCACTGGTTCATGGTTCAACCCATATGGCCAAAGCATCTGATCGCGAGAGTTCACCCCTGACCTTCGATTTGAAGGAAGATCTCCTGGTGAAGCTGGAATCACTTCAGCGCTCGCACGCCGGCACTAGCAAGAGCGAGATCATCCGCCACGCCATCTCCGTCTACGATTACTCGAGGTTCGAGCCCGAGTCGCAGGAGCATCGTCAGATTTCCGTCCGCCTCCCCGACAGGCAGAAGACGTCGTTGCTGAAACTCTCCCGTCAGAAGGCCGTCAGCGTGGGCGAGCTCCTGCGCGTCGCCCTCGAATCACTTCCTGCCAACCTGGCAGGCATCAAAACCAAAACCGCAGTAGTCGACACCATGAAAAAAGCCACCAAGAAGGCCGCCAAGAAGGCGGTCAAGAAGGCCAAGAAGAAGTAACGCCTGCCTGCCGATGTGGCCTTCTCTGAAGGCCACGCGGCCTGTGCTTTCTTCGAACGGGGCGATCCCTCTGTAAACCGGGGATTGCCCCGTTTTGCTTTTTTCACCGGGCAACAAAGCAAGACCAACGCCTCGCTTCCCGTCTTGGGAATGCGGCTTTGTCGATCCGGCACGCGTTGCCTGAGTCGGGCTCAGGACTGCCGCCACACCCTGGCGCGCGACGCGAAGAACTGGGGGCGGGGGCGATTGTTCAGGTGGGGCCGCTTCATCCAGGCACTCGGCGTCCCGCGTTGCAGGTGGCTGGCTGAGCTCGCGTCGTTTGCCACGAGGCATTTCAGGCCGGGCCCGATCCGCGGCACGCGGGTTTGCATGGATCAGCGCGAGTCATGTGCCGTTTATTTCAGCGACGCCCAGACAATGCAGTACGTCGCTGGCGGATGCTTCCCTCGAGAAAACAGCAGGCAGCACCGTTTCAGAAGACTACGGCTTGAGTGAGGCGACCCTGCACCATGGATCCTGACAAACTCACGCTGCGCACGGACTATTGGGAGGACCGCAACGCGAAGGCGGCCTTCTGCGACCTTCTCGTGCAGGTCTTCGGCCTCGATCTCGCGCGATGGGATGCGGCCGGTTACTGGGATCGGGACTTTCGACCGTTCACGCTGTTCGACGCGGATGGTCGGGCCGTGGCTTCGGCGTGCCTGTACTCACAGCATCTCGTCGTCGATGGCGGGAGTGTCACAGCGGGCCAGGTCTCGAGCGTGGCCACACGCGAGGACTGGCGCATGCGGGGTCTCGCGCGGCGCGTCGTGACCGAGGCGCTCGCCTGGTCCGAACAGGCCGGGCACAGTTTTCAGTACCTCTTCGCGGATGATGCCGCGCTCCACCTTTATCGAAGCCTGGGGTTCGAGCCCCGCGAGGAACGTGTCCATTATGTGGATGTCGGGGGACGCGCGCCAGTGTCCGGCGCGCGTTGCCTTGATCCGGAAGACGAAGGCGATCGCGCGGCAATCTTCAGGCTCGCGTGTGCGCGTACGCCCGCATCGAGGCGGCTCGGCGCGCTTGGCGAGCGTCTCCTGATGTTTCATGTCATCGGGCCGCTGCGAAAAGCCGTGTGGCATATCGAGCCGCTCGGCGTTCTCGTCCTCGCGCATCGCGAAGGCGGTGTGCTCACGCTGCTCGACGTGGTTGGCCCGCGCGTGCCCACGCTTGCCGAGCTGTATCCGTTTCTCGCCGCGCCCGGCGACCGGCGTGTGGTGGTGCGTTTCGAGCCAGACGCACTCGGCGATCTCGCCGCGATCGGGAGCGCCGGCACCGAGGTGCTTCGCGGAAACAACCTTCACCTCCGCGGCGCTTTTCCACTCGTTGGCCCCGTGGTGTTTCCACGCACGGCCCAGGCGTGATCGACGCTGAAGCAGCGCCGCGGCCTGGTTCAGTCGGTCGCAGTGAGCCTCAGCGTGGAGGAGTGGTTCAATGCTGGTCTCCAGAACCGGTCCTTCGACGATCTCGCTGATCGCTGTGGCCCGGTCGGTTGAGCACTCCCGGTTCAACCGAGATCGGCTGATTCAGCCTTCGCGCAGCCAGCCATCGATGAGTTCGCGGGCCACGGTGCCTGATCGCGGGATGCTCGGCAGCGCATCGCGCGTGAACCATCCCGCGGTCTCGATCTCGTGACCGTCCTCCACGATCTCGCCGCCAACATAGTCCGCGCGAAAGCCGACCATGAGCGAATTGGGAAACGGCCAGGGTTGGCTTCGCACATAGCGAAGGTCGCCGATCTCGAGGCCCGTCTCCTCCCGGACCTCGCGCACGGCGGCCTGCTCGAGCGTTTCACCTGGGTCGACGAAGCCGGCGAGGAGGCTGAACATTCCGGCACGGAAATGGCGGTTGTGCGCGAGGAGCAGCCTGTCCCCGCGTGTCACCGCGACGATGACCGCCGGGGAAGCGGACGGGAAGTAGGTCGCGCCGCAGCGGGTGCAGCGACGGGCGCGCTCGTCCGCCGCATCCACCAAGGGGGTACCGCACGTCCCACAGAAGCGGTGGCGGACGCGCCACCAGTGGAGTTGCCGTGCGCAAGCCATCGCATGCGTCTGCGCCCGCGTCATCCCGCCCAGAAGCATGCGTGTGTCGTGCCATTCCCATCCGGGCGGAGGCGTGGGCGACTCTCCTTCCACGGCGGCCAGCCAGCAGCGTGCACGATCCAGCCGTCCGAGATACAGCGCCTCGTCGCGGTCGCCGAGCCAGGACTGGATCTCCTCGATGCAGGGGAGGCACACCGAGCCATCCGGCTGTACGCGCGCCAGCTGGCGATCCGGCGAGGCGAGGACAAACGCACACGAGGCGTCGTCGGCGGCGCCACCGGGCTTGAGTTCGTGCAGGAAAGACATGGTCATGCAGTCAACTCGAGCCTGCGCACCGAGGCACGTCTGTTCCTCGCCACGTACTTCGCGCAGGGCGGGGCCTGACGTGACGCAAGCTGATCGGAGTTGCGAGTCATTCTACTTCCCTGGGCGGGCGCGACACCTTGGACATTGCGGTGAAGTGCCGGCTGCAGAGACTCGGGCCCAACCTCATCACCCCATGACACGTCATTCGCTACGGTTGTTTGCGTATCTCGCCGCGTCGCTGTGCTTCTCGTGGATCCCGTCCGCCCTTGCCGATCCTGTCACCGAATCCGACTATCAGAAACTCCGCGCCGTCCAGGAGGGCGAGGCTGTGCGCGACGCGTGGCGCCAGCTTTCGCGCGCCAAGCCGGATCGCATTCAGAAAGCGGAGCAGGAACTGGCCCAACTCAAGGCTTCGACCGGATGGAGCGAGGACGAGCGCCGGGCCATCGAGGCCGCACTCGAGGATGTGCGCTGGACTATTCAGTCGCAAACTGAAGGCGCGATCACGGAGGAGGAACTCAAGGATCGGCTGGCCCAGTTTGATCCCACCACGGTGGCGACGGCGCAGGCTCATCTGGCTGAACTCGAAGAGGGCGTGGACAGGGATCGTGCCGAGAAGTTTGTGCGCGACGAAATCGCACGCGAGCGCGCGGGTGCCGAGCCCACACCCGCGGCACTGGAAGGCCGTTGGGTGTTCGATGTCGACGCGACGATCCGCGAAATTCTCGGCAGCCTCGCGACAGCGGAGACTGCAAAGTCGCTGAAGGCCCAGCTCGAGACGAGCGTGGGCACGCCGGAATACACGTTCGGACCCGGGGCGACCGTCGAGGTGCGCAGCAAGGGTCCGGATGGGACAGACAAGGTGGACCGCGGCACGTACCGGCTCGATGGGCACACGATCTATTTCAAGGCCGAGGGTCGCCGACGTGAGGAAAAACTCACCGCGGGCTTGCGCGACGGGATGCTGCTGATGGGGGTGGGTTCGGCGCGGACGGTATTCACGCGCGGCTGACAGGATTCGGTTTGGATCTGTCCGCCGGCAGCACCGACCGAAGTCGTGCCGGCTCGGACGTACGATGTCATGCCGGACTCCCAATCCAGGCATCTGCATGAACCCAAGCTCCGTCATTGGCCCAGAAGGCGCGGCGCGGAGTGCGTGCGCAGCGTGTTTTCCGAAATGCGGAAGTCTCTCGTCTTCGCCTCCCGGATGAACGACACACGTTCAGGCCAGATCTCTCGTACGAGCTTCCGTGAACTCTTTCCGGGGGCTCCGTGATCTTTGTGACCAGATGGATAGAGGAATCTTCGATGAAACTCCGTCGCCTTCGTGTGCTTCTCGTGTCCACCGTGTTCGTCATGCCCCTGTTTGCCGGTCCTGGTGACGCTCGCGCGCCGTCGCATCTGAGGACGAGCACGTTCACGGACTTTCTCTGGGGCGCCGCGTATTATCCGGAGCACGGCGAACTCGCGACGCTGGACCTCGATGCCGGGCGCATGCGGGAGGCGGGCATGAACACCGTGCGGATGGCGGAGTTTGCGTGGGACCTCATGGAGCCGGAGGAGGGGAGGTTTGACTTCGCGCTCTTTGATGAGGCGATCGCGCGCCTCGGCGCCAAGGGCATCCGCACCATCCTGTGCACGCCCACGGCGGCCCCGCCTCGCTGGCTCACGCTCAAGCATCCGGAGATCCTGCGGGTGGATGCGCGCGGGATCGTGCAGCGACACGGCTCGCGACAGCACGCCAGCACGGCCAGCGATCTCTTTCGCGAGTATTCGCGCCGGATCACGCGCGCGATGGCCGCGCATTTCCGCGAGAATCCGCATGTCATCGGCTGGCAGACGGACAACGAGTTCAACTGCCATTTCTCGGAGGACCACTCTCGCGCCGCGGAACTGGCCTGGGCGGATTTTCTGCGCGAGAAGTTTGGAGACGACATCGGAAGTCTGAATCGTACCTGGGGCACGGCGTTCTGGGCGCAGACCTACAACCGCTTCGAGGACGTGCCGCTGCCCGTGCGCAGCGCACCCACGCACCTCAACCCGGCGCATCATCTCGACTATTTCAGGTTCATCGCGTGGAGCGTCGCGCGCTTTCAGCATGACCAGGTGGAGATCCTTCGCGAGGTGCAGCCGCGCTGGTGGATCACGCACAACGGCCTCTTCCGGCTCGTCGACTATCGCGGACAGTTCGGGCGCGACCTCGATGTGCTCGGTCTCGATGTGTATCCACAATTCATTTGGGACCCGCGCGAGCGTGGCGCCGGGCAGGCGTGGGCGCTCGATGCCGCGCGCGCGTGGACGGGCAATTTCATCATACCTGAGCACCAGAGCGGGCCGGGCGGCCAGACCGACTATTTCCACGACAATCCCGAGCCCGGCGAACTCCGCCGCATGCTCTACACCTCGCTCGCCCACGGCGCCGACAGCATCCTGCTCTTCCGCTGGCGCAGCGCGCACTTCGGTGCGGAGGAATACTGGTGCGGCGTCCTCGATCACGACAATGTCCCGCGGCGCCGCTACGCAGAGGTCGCGCAGGTGGGTGCGGAGCTGGCGCGCGTCGGCCCCGCGGTGCTCGGAACCCACGTCGCGATCGATGTCGCGATCGCCGGAACTGATTTCGACAACACTCATGCGCACGAGACGCTGCACTTCGGCCTTCCGGCGCCCGACGAGGTCGCGGCGGAGCTTCACGGCCATCTCTGGCGTGCCGGCGTTCGCGTCGGCGTGGTGCATCCTGGCGACGCCCTCGACGGCGTGAAGCTCTACATCGTGCCGCATCTGGCGCTGGTGGATCCGGCGTGGCTGCCGCGGCTCGAGGCATGGGTCCGCGCCGGCGGCGTGCTCGTCCTTGGTGCGCGCAGCGGGACGAAGGACCTCGACAACAACGTCGTCACCGATCCGCTTCCCGGTCCCTGGCGCGCACTCGTCGGCGCGACGGTGGTCGAGTACGGCCGGCAGAACTCACCGGTCCAACGACCGCTCGAACTCGAGATCGCCGGCCAGCCGGTCGTCTCAACCCATTGGTATGAGCAGCTTGAGCCGGACGACGATGCGGAGCCGTGGCTGCGCTGGACCACACGCCACCTCGCCGGCTCGACTGCCGGGACATCGCGCGCCCTTGGCCGGGGCCGTGTGATCTATGTGGGTACATACCTGAATGGTGCCGCGGCCGAGGCCTTGGTGCCGGAACTTGTGAAGCTCGCCGGAGTCGAGCCGGCGCTACCCGGGCTGCCCGCGGGCCTGGAGGTGACCTGCCGCGAGGGAGCCGGCCGGCGGCTCTGGTTTGTGATCAACCACAACGAGGCCCCTGTTAGCGTCCGCCTTCCCACCGGCCGCGATCTCGTGTCCGATCGCGAGGTCAGTGGCCTGGTCGAACTGCCTGCGCGCGGCGTCGTGGTGCTCCAGATGCCGCTTCCGTGACGCGCACAGGCTACTGACGCGGGCAGTCTCTCACCTGCCCGGGCGACTCAGGGCGAGAGCGTGAAGCTGAGGGGCTGTTTCATCGCGGTATTCACCGGGCGGCCGTCGATCGAGCCGGGCTGGAATTTCCATCGGCTGATCGCTTCCATGGCCGCGTCGGCGAATTCCTTGCGCGTGGCGTTGAGGACGATGAGATCACGCACCCGACCTTCCTGGTCGACGATGAAGCCGATCTCCGCGCGACCCGTGATCCCCGCCATCTTCAGCGCACGCGGATACTCCGGGGGCGGCTGGAACGTAGGAACAGGGCGCTTTGTGAGCCGTTCCAGCTCAAACACACGGTCTTCGGATCCCGCAAACGTCACGGGCAGTTGGACACGCGCGGCCACCGGTTCGCCACCGCGTCGCAGGGCCGCGAAGCGAACGTTCTGGACCATCTCGATCGCCGCCGATCGGAGGCGCGGATCGGGCGAATCGACCACCCCCGGAAAGAGCGGTCGCCCCTCGGAATCAATGAGCACGCTGACGCGGACTTCGCACGGGGCATACACCTCGTCGGCGCTCCGGGGATCGTTGGCCGGGATCCGGCGCACGACCCGGATCGGCTGGTCAAGTTCGCTGGCGGCTGCGAGAGGCATCGGCTGCGAGGGATCGGGCGGGGTGGCGTCGGCTGCAATGAGGGCGCTCAGGCATCGTTTGCTGCTGAACATCTCCGCCACCCTCGCGGCGGGCCAGATGCCGGCAAATGTCGACTTCGCCGGCCATCCATCGCGGAGGGCGGCTTCGATCACCTCGGCGATATCGTGACGGACGGCGGTGGCGAGCAGCGTCTCGGATTTCGGATGACCGAGATGGATCGTTGCGCCCTTGCGGGCAAGGACGCGCGCGGCGTTGGGCGCGCCCGCGTCGAGGGCAAACTCCAACGGAGTGGCTCCGGTCTGCGTCGGTGCCATCACGTCCGCACCGCGCTCGATGAGGAGTTCCGCGAGTTCTGCGCTATCGGCGCCCGCCGCGAGATGGAGCGCGGTCATGCCGTCATCGGTGCGAGCCTGGGCGGAGGCTCCGGCCTCGAGCAGCACTTGGGCGAAGGCCACGTTTCCTGTGGCTGCGGCGGCCATGAGCGGTGTGACGCCGTTCTTGGTGGCGGCATCGACCTTGGCGCCCGCTTCGATCAGGACACGCGCCGAATCCCCATCGGCATTCGCCTGAGCCGCGAGGCTAAGCGCCGTGGCCCCACGAATCTCCGTGTTGGGATCGATCCCATGTGCGATCAGCCACCGTACCACGGCGAGATGGCCTCGCAGCGAGGAGACGAGCAGTTGCCGGCCGGTCTCCTGCGCTTTGAAGTCGTAGTGCGCGCGGGCATCCAGGAGCAGTGCCGCGATGTCCGCATCGCCGCGATTCAGCGCCGCTTGAACCAGCCCGGCGCCGCGGTTGGGATAGCCGGTCGCCGGTGCCGTTGCCAGCAAAGCCGCAACCACTTCCGCGTGCCCGCCGCTGATCGCGAGGATGATGGGCGATGCCACGGCTGATTCGCGGGATACCAGCCGGGCCCGATTGCCGAGCAATGACTGGACCGCGGCGAGGCGCCCCTGTTCGCAGGCGTGGTGGAGCGGCGCGTGGGCGTGCTTGTCTGCCTCGTTCGCCGCCCCTTTTCGCACCTGAAGCAGCTTGCCCAGGCAGGATACGGCGCCGCTTTCGGCTGCGTAGTGGACAAGTGAATATCCATCGCGGGAGACTGCATCGGCGCGGGCTCCGGCGGCGAGCGCCCTGTCCAGTGCGGCGAGGTCATCCAGGCGCACGGCGACGAGAGCCCGTTGGGAATTGGCATCCGGGAACAACGGCTGCGGCGGGAGGAATGCGCCGTCGCGCCAGAGCAGGAGCACGGGCTGGCCACGGGCAGCCTGCTCGGCGGTCAGGCTGAACTCCACGGCGAGACCCCAGCTCTGGTCGTGTCTGGTCGGGGGGAGCGGCAGCACGTTCACCTCGACCACGCGTCCCTCGCTGAGCCATGCTGCCACGGCGACGCCGCCGGCCGCAGTCCCCTCGGGCCAGTCAAGGAGCAGCGGCTGAAGTTCCCGCGGGAGGTCGGCGGAAGCCTCGGGAACATGGCGCACCTGCACGGTGGCGCGGAACGGTCTGTCGGGTGTCACCTTTCGCGCCCGCTCATCCGCGCGCTGGATACGATGCACGGGCGCCCAGCGGAACAGCTCGAGTGCTTCGCGCACATCGCCCTGCAGCGTCCAGTTCGTCGCGTGCCGCACCGGCTGGCGATCCGGGCCAGCCAGCAAGTTTCCATCGCCGTCGAGGCCGGCAAGGTCCACCGGTGTTCCGTTCACCACGGTGGTGAGGCGGAGGGTGGCGGCGTGCGCACCATGGAGAACGCTGGCGGTGATCAGCGCCAGAAGCAGGATGGGAAGGGAGGGTTTCATGAACAGTTTCGAGGCGCGGCCTCAGTCGCTTTGGGAATCGAAATCAAAGGTGTGATTCATCCGGATGGCGATCGGGGTGCCGCGGTGTGTCACGGGCCGGAACGACCACTGCGAAAGCGCCAGCTTCACCGAATCGGTGTAGGCCTTGCCGGAACTCTCGAGAATCTCCACCTGCTCGACGCGGCCGTAAGCATTGATCACGTATTCTGTGATGACACGGGCATTGCGGTCGCGCTTTGCGGATCCCGGCTGGTAAGGCCTGGTCATGCGCGTGGAAGGCGGTCGCTCGTCGGCTTCGCTTGTCGTGAAAACGCGATCGCGTGAGGCGGGGAATGCAATCTCCACCTCAGTGAAAGCTGCGACGGGCTTCCCCTGCCGTAGCGGCGGCGCAAAGCGCATCTGCTGGGCCGCCTTCACCGCGGCACGCCTCACCGGGGCGTCAGCGCGGTCGACCGCCGTCGGAAACAGGACGCGACCTGTGGGATCGACGAGAACGCGCATCCTCATGCGCGTGGCGGGGAATACCTCGTCCGGTCGCCGCGGGTCGACCGGTCGCGGGCCGACCGTCACAGTCAACGGGATATCAAGCTCGTTCGGACCAGCCACGTATACCGGTCGCTCTGGATCCGATGTCGCGCCGAACGCCCGCAGCACGCCTGCACACTGCGTCGCGTCGAGAAGTTCGGCCACGCGGAGCGCGGGCCATGTGCCGGAAAACGTGGACGTGGCGGGCCAGCCCTGCTGGATCGCGGTGGCGATGGGCTCCTCGATGTCGTGCGTGACCGCGGCGAGTATCAGGTCTTGGGAATACGGGGCACCGAGACCGATGCACGCGCCCCGGCTCATGAGGACCTGCGCGGATGCTGTTGCCCCGGAGAGAAGCGCCAAGTCCAGCGGCGTGATGTCCTGGATGTTGCAGACCTGAACATCTGCGCCCGCATCGAGGAGCGTGGAGACGATTGCCACGGCATCGCGCTCGGCGGCGAAGTGGAGCGCGGACATGCCCTCGTCGTTCATGATGTTGGGCTTCGCTCCGCGGGCGAGGAGGAGTTCGACCGCGGAGGCAGCCTCGGCTTGCGCTGCGGCCATGAGCGGCGTGCGGCCGCCGACTGCGGCACGATTGGGATCCGCACCTGCCGCGAGAAGCTCGCGCACGGTTGCCTCGTTGCCCGTCTTCGCCGCAGTTACGAGCGGAGTCTCGCCCATCCACGTTACGTTCGGGGCGCATTTCATCGCGGTGAGAAGATGCCGCACCATCGGCAGCCGTCCCGCCCGGACATGCTCGAAGAGCAGGGGCGTCCAATCGCGCGGACGGGATGAAGCCAAGGCCGGAACGTCCTTGGGTGGGGCGGGCGGCGCCTGCTGATCAAGCAGCACGCCAAGGTCCACATAGCCCTGCACCCAGGGGAGCAGCCGCATCGGATCCGGCACGCCGCCCTTCAGGTCGGCCGCCTTCAACCGAGGTAGCAGGAGGAGCACGCATGCGGTATGTCCCGAGCGCACAGCGTGTGTTAGTGCATCGGATACGAATTGTGGTTGCGTGGCCTTGCTTGTCTGGCGCTCGAGCAGGAAGGAGACAGCCGGCGTCCGCCCTTTCGAAGCCGCCCACACCAGGGGCGAAGCCCCATCTTCGGTAAGGTCGAGCAAGGATTTTGGCCGTGCGGTGACAAGTCGCTCGAGCACGGCCAGCGCGCCGGACTCTGCGGCATAATGCGCAAGGGTCAGGCCGCCGCGTGCCCGCCTGTCTCCCAATCGTGCGCCAGCCCGGATTGCCTGGTCGAGTGCGATGCGGTCGTTGAACATCACAGCGTGCCAGGCTGCCTGCGTCGGTGCGTGACTGGAGAACGGTGTGGCAGGCACCCACGCTCCGTCGCGCCAGAGCAGGAGCACGGGCTGTCCCGCCGCTTCGGATGGGTCGAGCGAGAATTCGAACTCCAGGGTGTACTCGCGACCCGGGCCGACTTGGGGAACCGGCTGGACCTGAGCGTGGGTCACGTGTCCGTCGAGCATCCATGCTGCCACAACCACACCGGGACTGGAGGGATCTGCGTTCCAATGCCAGGTGAATGGATCGCGTGCGAATGTCAGGGTCTCGGCCCAGCGGGCGAGGATGGGGTCTTTGATCGTCCCGCGCGGCGGCGCGATATCGATGTGATGCTCGAGCAGGACGCGTGCGCGCTGGCGCCCATCATCGTGCCGGGAGTCGCGCTCCAGAATATAGTGCGGAGACCCGTGAAGAAGAGCGGCATGGCTCCGGATCGTGCCGCGAAACGCCCAGCGTGCGGCCTCCGGCGCGGGCCGCGGTCCGTCCGGACTGCTGATGACGATGGTCTCGCCGTCCACGCTCGAGAGGGAGCAGGTTTCGCCGGATACTTCGCACACGAGGTCCAGAGGGGAGAGCAGGGAAGGCGGCGGCGCCACGGCACCGTGCACGCGCGACGCGAATACGGCGGACGCGAGCAGAAACACCCGCAGCAGAGGGGAGAGGTGCATGGCGGAAGTCGACCACACCGTGCCGGGGGAGAGTCGCCTGCGCGAGAGAAAAGCTGGACCGGCGTCCGCGCCAACGGCGATGTCTACCTGCGTCCGAGTTTCTTGAGCTTTGGCGCGATCACGGCGCGGCAGTAGGGTGCGCCGGCGTTGTTGCGAAAGTAGTCCTGATGAGATTTCTCCGCCGGATAGAAATCGCCCATCGGTGCGATCTCCGTGACGATCGGGTCGGCAAAATGCGCCTGGGCCGCCGACTTGGACTGTTCCGCGGCGAGTCGCTGCGCCTCGTCGTGATGGAGGATGATGGAGCGGTACTGCGGGCCTTCGTCCGCACCCTGGCGGTTGAGCGTCGTCGGATCGTGGGCCTCCCAGAAGAGTTCGAGCAGTCGCTCGAATGACACGACCGAAGGATCATAGGCGATCTGGATCACCTCGGCGTGCCCGGTCGTGCCGGAGCACACGTCGCGATAGGTCGGATGCTTCACGTGGCCGCCGGCGTATCCGGAGGTCACCGACTTCACGCCGGGTTCCGTCTCGAAGACGGCCTCCGTGCACCAGAAACACCCGCCGCCCAGGGTGGCGAGCGCGGGAGGCGTGGAGTCGACGGCTGGCGCGGATGAAAGGCTCATGGCAAGGGTGAGGAGAAACAGGCTGGCGCGGGTGATGGTGAAGAGGGGAGCGGTCGGCGCATGCATGGCGGACGCTAATACGAATCGTCACCGGCGCAAATCACTCCGGGCCTCCGACGCAGGCGATGCTTCGCGCTCGTGACTTCGGAGAGAGCTGCTGTAGTCGTGCGGCATGACAGGTGAAAGGCAGCCGCCGGCATCGTCTCGTACGCGAACGTTTTCCGTGCGGGTCGGCCTGCTCATGGCCTCGGCCGTTCTGGTGCTCCTGGTCTCCGGGGCGATGCTGACTGTATCGTTGATCAGCACGCGCAACATCGCCGAGGCGGTTGCCGGTCCATTGATGGATGCTGCGGTGCAGGAAACCCGGATGCGCCTGAGCGCATTGTTCGATCCGATACGCCGCCAGATCATTGCGGACTACGCGGCCGTGCGCGTCGGGCTGGTTCCACCCGGCGACGCGCAGGCGCTCAAGGACGTGCTGCTGCCCCGGTTCCACGCGCTACCGCAGGTCGGGTCGGCGATGCTGGGCGACGCCGACGGATGGCAGTTTCTCGTCATGCGCTACGACGAGGCCGCCCACCGTTCCCCGCTGCTCGTCGACCGGGCGCCCGAACTCCCGCCTCCGCATGCTGAATACGCGCAGTTCTTCACCCGTGAGGTCCGGCCGGACGCCTGGGGCGAGGAAAGCCGCTGGACCCTGTGGTCGGCGGATTCCGGGACCGAGCTGCGTGCCTGGAGGATGGCGCTGCCGGGCTACGACCCGCGGCAGCGCCCGTGGCATACGGCCGCCATGGCGCGGTTTCGCGACGTGCCGATGGCGGAGGCGCTTGCCGCCCCTGACGCGCTCGCGGCGTGGACCGACGCCTACACGATGTTCACGACAAAGAGCCCGGGGATCTCCGCGTCGGTCGCCGCGCGCGATCCGTCCGGGCGGATTCTGATCGTCGCCTACGATCTCCTGCTCGACAAGATCGCCGACTTCACCGCCCGGGCGGCGCCGGGCAAGGGTGGGCAGATCTTCGTCATGACCGACGACGGGAGTCTTCTGGGCCCGCCGGCCGCAACAGATGACCGCTCCGACCGGGCCCGGGCGGCGTCGATCCTCCAGCCTGCAGTCCATGCGCCGTTTCCCGAGATGGTCGCGGCGATACGAGCCTGGAAGGCCCGGTCGCCGGCCGAATCGGCGCGCTGGTCGATGCTGATTGCAGGCGAGCGGTGGTGGACCGGCTTTTCCCCTTTCGAGGTTGGCGAGAATCGTCGCTTCTGGATCGGCGTGCTCCTGCCGGAGCGCGACATGGTCCCGGAGGTCCATGCCGGCCGCGATGCGACCCTGCGCATCACCGCCGCGGCTCTGCTGGTCGCCGCGATGCTGGCGTTGGTCTTCGCACGGGGATTCTCGGTTCCGGTCCGGCAACTTGCCGATCAGAGCCGCCGCATCACGCGCCTCGACCTGGCCGAGACACCTTCGGTGCGGACTCACGTGTCCGAACTGCATGCGCTCTCGGAGGCGTTGCAGGAGATGCGCCGCGCCCTTCGTGATCACATCTCCAGCGAGGCCGCCGCGCGGCGCGAGGTGGAGCAGCGCGAGGCGGAGCTCCGTACCCTGACAGAGAATACGCCCGATGTGGTGACCCGCATCCTCCCCGACGGCACGTACGCCTATGCCAATCCGGCGCTCCAGGGCGCGATCGGTCTCCCGGCCGAGGAGGTGATCGGGCGCCGGATCGGCGACCTTGCCGTGCCGAGCGGACTTGCGGAACTGTGGATGGACGCCATCCGGGAGGTTGTCAGCTCCGGCCGGCGCAAGTCCCTGGAGTTCTCAGTCCCGTTGCTGTCGGGTCCGCGCGATTTCGAGTCCCGGATCGAGCCGGAGCGCGATCCGTCTGGAGAGATCGTGTCGGTCCTCGTCGTGTCCCGCGATATCACCGAAAGACGCCAGGCGATGCAGCGCCAGGCCGAGCTCGAGACCCAGCTCCGGCAGGCCCAGAAGCTCGAGGCGGTCGGTTTGCTCGCCGGCGGGGTGGCCCACGATTTCAACAATCTCCTGCAGGTCATCGGCGGCAGCGCGGCCATGATCTCCCCGTCGGTGCCGGCGCAGGACAACGCGGAGCTGGTGCAGGCGATTCGCGATGCCGTGCTCCGCGCCTCGCAGATGACCCGCCAGCTGCTCGTCTTCAGCCGGCGCCAGCAGCCGAAGCTTGAGGCTCTCGATCTCACCGAACTGGTGAGCGCACACCTGCGCATGCTGCGTCGCATGATGCCCGAGGGCATCGCGATCCGATTCGAGCCTCCGCGAATGCCCATGCACGTCATGGCCGATCCGGGGGGACTCGAGCAGGTGCTGCTCAACCTCTGCGTCAATGCGCGTGACGCCATGCCCCAGGGTGGCACGATCGAGGTGACGCTCCAGTCCACGGTCGTCACGGGCCCGTCTGCCGGACCGCTGCAGCCAGGGCGCTACGTGCGTCTCGACGTGACCGATACGGGACCAGGAATTCCCCCGGACATCCTGGAGCGTATTTTCGAGCCGTTTTTCTCCACAAAGACCCGCGAAAAAGGAACCGGCCTTGGGCTCTCGGTCGTCTACGGTATCGTGAGGCAGCATGAGGGGCACATCAAGGCGGGCAACCGGCCGGAGGGCGGCGCGGCGTTCAGCGTGCATCTTCCGGCGGCGGAGTCGGCGCCAAGTGCGACGCCCGCGGGCGAATCCCGTGCGTCGGCGCCGGGCCGCGAAACGGTGTTGCTCGCGGAGGACGACGATCAGGTGCGGACCCTCGCGACGCGCATCCTGCAGCGCGCGGGCTACACGGTCATGGCCGTGAACAACGGTCAGGAGGCTGTCCGTGTATTCGCGAGTCCCCCACAGCCGATCGATGTGCTCTTCCTCGACATCCTGATGCCGGGACTGGGTGGCTTCGAGACCGCGCGTCGTTGTCGCGAGATCCGGCCCGACATCCCGATCCTTTTCGCGAGCGGCTACGCGGCCGAGTCGCTCCTCGAGCGCGTGGAGGGATCCGCTGCGTCGGAGGTCCTGCAAAAGCCCTACGACCCGCAGATGCTGCTGCAGGCGATGAGGCGGCTGTTCGAATCCCGGGCTTCGAATCCGCCCGGTGACTCGATTGCCGGCTGTTAGGTTGCGATTCTGAACTTCGGGTCGCCGCGGGTGCACGGGGCGGCTCGCCCGGCGCATCAGGCGGCGAACTGTCGCCGGCGGATGCTCAATCGCGGCCGACCGCGATGAAATGGATGCCGCCGACGGCGACGATCTCCTGGCCGCCGGGGATGATCACGTGGCGCTCGCGTGCGCTTGCCCAGCCGTCGGCATGCGGAAGACCGGCGGCACGCCGCGCTTCCCATGCGAGGGCGGGCGAAACCCGCAGGGTCACCAGCTGCCGGCTGTGTATGGAAATGCTCGGCTCACCTGTCGTCGACATGAGGCCGGGAGCGTTGCGCTGCGCCCAGTGCTCGATGCACGCGGCGAGGGCGATGTACGGGACTGCGGCCCGCTGAGTCCAGTACTCGAATTCGATGTCGTGAGGTGCTCGTCCCGCGACCCGGCCGTAGGCGCGCTCGATGACGCGGCGATACTCGGCAGGTTGTGCGGCGAGTTGCTGGACGTGGGACTGCAGGAGTTCGGTGTAGGTCTTGTTGCCCGACGGGGACGCCTTGTCCGTCGGGGGCGCGCCAAAGGCGTCGCTCCAGGCCTTCGCCGAGGCCGCGGTGGCGAGGGCAGGATCGTTCTTGAGTCGTGTCCGCAGGGCCTCGATCCGCTCCGTCAGCGGGGATTGAGGCGCGAAGGCCGCGGAGTCGTGTTCGGCCGCGGTCGGCGTGCGGCCGAGCGCCAACAGATAGGCGGCAGCCGTGCGCTCGCGGTTCGTATCGGTGGACGCAAGCGCGCCAAGGCAGGGGATGAAGATCGCGGCAAGCAGGGAAAGGAGGAGGCGGTGGTGCATGTTTCGCAGAAGAAGCGGACGAATGGTTGGGGTCGATGCCGCGTATCCGGCCGCGCGGCAAAGGGAACCTCAGGCCAACATGAGACGGGCGGAAGCGCCCGGCGTCGAGCAGGGATATCGCGGGCGCGCAGCGGACATCGTCCGACTCGGGGCGAGGCGCGCAACCGAACCTCAAGACGACGTGTTCGGCGGTCGTGGGATGCCGTCCAGGTGGCGCGACGATCGGAGGTGCGCCTGCGTCGCGGGCAACGATGCCGGGTCCGGGAACGGCTGGACCCTCGTTCGTCCGCAGGGTTAAGCCTCGTCTTCCGGCCGGCCCTGCGACTCCAGGGTGCGGCGAAGGAGTCCTACGCTTTCGTCAGGGCGAGCAGGGCCTGGACGGCATCGGCCGCCGCCAGCCGTCCGGCGAGCACCTCCTCCTCGAGCCGTAGTCGTTTTTCCGCGACGCGAGGGTCGGCGAGAAAACGCTGGCGCAGCGCCTCCTCCAGCATCGCGTTCATCCATTCGCGGGTCTGCTGACGCCGCCGCGTCTCGAGCACACCCGAGGCCGTCGTGGCATCACGAAACTCGCGGATCATCGTCCACACGGCGGGAATCCCCTCGCCGGTGAGCGCGGAGCAGGTCAACGCGTGCGTCTGCCAGCCGCCGGTCGCGGGCTGCAGATAATGGAGCGCCATCTCGTACTGCTGGCGCGTGGACTCGGCGCGCGGCTTGTTGTCGCCGTCGGCCTTGTTGATCAGGATCGCGTCGGCCAGTTCCATGATGCCGCGCTTCACGCCCTGGAGTTCATCGCCTGCGCCGGTGATCGCGACGAGCAGGAAGAAGTCGACCATGGAACGGACCGTGGTCTCGCTCTGGCCGACGCCCACCGTCTCGACCAGGATGACGTCAAATCCTGCGGCCTCGCAGGCGAGCATGGTTTCGCGACTCTTGCGCGCGACGCCGCCCAGCGTGCCTCCGGAAGGCGAGGGGCGGATGAAACACGCCGGGTGTCGCGAGAGCTGCTCCATCCGTGTCTTGTCGCCGAGCACGCTGCCGCCGCTGAGCGTGCTGCTCGGGTCGACCGCGAGCACGGCGACCTTGTGCCCGGCCTCGCAAAGATGGAGACCGAAGGCCTCGATGAACGTACTCTTGCCCGCGCCCGGCACTCCCGTGATGCCGATGCGCACGGCGCGGCCACTGTGAGGAAGGAGATGGTTGGTGAGTTCGCGCGCGGAAGCGTGGTGCCGCGGCGCGTCGCTCTCGATCAGTGTGATCGCCCGCGCAAGCGTGGTGCGATCGCCTGATGTCACGCCGGCGACGAGCTCATCGACACTGAGTTCGCGGCGCCGGTGCGGATGCGGGTGCACGTGACCGGGCGTGGCCGACGGCGTCTGCGTCCCCGGCATCACGCGCGAGGCGAACTCGGGACCGGCGTCGGCCGGCGCCCACTCGGGACGTGGCGGTTGTTCTGACTCGGACTCTGGCACCTCGGAACTGTCGACGACCCATGCCCGCCGCAGCAATGTCGAAGCACATTTTGTCCATGATCCGCATCGCGATCACACGCGCCGGCCAGGTGCCAGCCGGTGTCCCTGGCGTCACGAATCGACCTGACGGATGCGCCGCGACCACCCCGGACCGTCGAGCGCCGGATCCAATGCGCTTCGCTCGTTGATGAGGAACCGCGCCCGTGCCTCCTCGAGAGTTCCCTCGAAGTCGATCAGGCCGAGATCCCAGGCCAGCTCGTCGGCGAAACCCGGGAAGATGACGCGCCAATCGAGTCCGCTCACGGGCGCAGCGCGCACGTCGTTGAGATGACGCAGCAGGCCGGTCGCGCACGTCGTCGTGACCGTGTGATAAAACTCCGGCTGATGCGCGAGCGAATGAGCGCGCGCGACCATCGAGAGCAGAAGTGCGCGGGTTGCCTCCGGTGAGGTGCGGATCGGGAACAGATACACGGGATCGCGCCGCACGTTCGCGCGCAGACCGATCAGGTCGCGCTCGTCGCCGATGACGTAGAGCAACTCGTAGTGGCGAAACGCGCCGCGCGTCGGCGAAAATGTTTCGCCGGTTTCGCGCCGCGACTCGATCGAGATCGCGAGGTGTTCGCCGTTCGCGAAGCCGAAAGTGACGAAGATGTGCGCGAGCCCGCGCCAATCATCGAACGGCTCGACCACGAGGTCGACCGTGCGCAGGGCGCGCAAATCGTAACGGCGCGTTTCCCACCGGATCTCGCCCTCGGTCGGCGTGCGCCAGTGCGCATGGCGCACGTTCGCGATCGTCAACGTGTCGCCGTCGCGCGTGACCTCGGGTGCGTGTTCCTGCCCGGCCGACCAGGCGCGGTCGTTCGACGGGCGCTCGAGCGCCCATGGGAGCGAGGCCACCAGCGCGAGACCGAGGACGGAAAAACTTCGCCGCGGCCGCCCCGCCCAACGGCATGCCGCGACGGTGGCGCCGGTCAGCATCGCGATCGCGAACCAGCGCGCAAGCGACGGCCAGTGCGGGTGAAAAAACAGCGTCGCACCGGCCCAGATCCACAAAGGCACCGCCACCGTCCAGGCGAGGCCGCGGGCGAATCGCATGGCGCGATCGAGGGTCAGCGCGCCACGAGCCCGTTGCCCGGCTTCAACTGCATGCTCACCGGCGTGTATTCCATCAGCTCGAGGCTGTTGCCATCGGGATCCTTGATCCACGCCTGCTTCGAGCCATCCATGCCCACGATCACGTCGGTGACGGACACGCCTTTGGCGGCCAGGTCTGTACAGAACTTTTCGATACCGCGCACCTCGAGGCAGAAATGCTGGAAGAACGTGTTGTCGTTCGCCTTGAGCGGCGCATCCGGACCGCCCCACTGGGCGTTGGCGCCCTTCTGGTCGAAGATCTCGAGGAACGTCATGTTCCCGAGGTCGAAGTAGGCGCCGAAACACACGCCGTCCTTGTTCTCAAACGTGAATTTCAACGGCAGGCCGAGGCTGTCGCGATAAAAGGCGACGAGGGCGTCGAACTGGGCGGTCTTGAGGCAGAGATGGCCGAGGCGGGTGATCATGGGAAGGCGGGGATGAGGATGCTGTTCCCCAGTTCACACCGTTGGACAGCGTTTCGGAATTCCAAAAATGGACTATTCGCGGCCTGTCCTGCCGCTGCTGGACCACCAGCGACCTTCGATCCTGCGACTGTGCACTCGGTCGCTCCGGCCGGGCAAGTGTCAATCAATGATTGACATGAGGCCGGGGCGGCGGGCGCGAGACTCGGGTCGGCGCAGTCCGGGCTTCCGCGGGCGTGTCCGTGCGGCTACGGTCGCGCGATGGGCGAATCCCGCCAGAAAGTGGCGTTGGTGACTGGCGCGTCGTCGGGCATCGGCGAGGCGATTGCGCGGCGCCTGCTCAGGAAGGGATGGTGTGTCGCGGTGACCGCGCGGCGCGAGGACCGGCTGGTGAGCCTGGTCAAACTCCTCGACGTGGCCGGCGATCGCACGCTGACGCTGGTCGGCGATGTGACCAACGCCGTCGACCGCAAACGCTGGGTCGAACTCACCTACGAGCGGTGGGGACGCATCGACGCCCTGATCAATAACGCCGGCTATGGCCAGCGCGGACCGGTCGAGTTGGTTCCGCTCGAGGCCGTGCGGGCCAACTTCGAGACCAACCTGTTTTCGCTCATCGCCCTCACACAGCTCGTGGTCCCGCTCATGCGCGCCCGAGGGCGGGGGCACATCATCAACATCGGTTCGGTTGCGGGGCGCATCGCCCGTCCCTTTTCCTCCGTCTACGACGCCACGAAGCACGCGCTTAACGCGATCAGCGATGGTCTGCGGGGCGAACTCAAACCCTTCGGTGTCGCCGTGGTCGTCATCCAGCCTGGTTTCATCTCCACCGAGTTCGCGGCCTCGGCGACGAAGGCTTCCGGCGAGGTCCTCAACCACATGGGCGTCTACCACGATGCGTGGCAGAAGCTGCAGTCGAGCATCAGCCGGCTCAAGCGGCTGGCCGGCCGGCCCGACAACATCGCGCGGCTGGTCGAGCGCGCGCTGAACACCCGGCGCCCGCGCGCGCGGTATTCAGGTCCTGCACACGCGAAGCTTTTCCTCGCGATCAGGTGGCTGCTGCCCGACCGCTTGTTCGACGCGGTCTTCCGGGTCCGTCGGTGAACCAGATGTCGCCGTGCGGCGCGTGAACTGGGCCACGGAGGCACGGGGACACGCAGGGGACGGAAGAGGGAGCGGACTTTGTCGTGCTCCGTGTCTCCGTGTCTACGTGACTCCGTGGCCAACCGTTCCCTACCGTGGGGCGACGCAGGCCTGCGCGAGGTACTCGTTGATCTTCGCCGCCGCCTTCTTGCCGTCGCCCATGGCGAGGATGACCGTGGCCGCGCCGCGCACGATGTCTCCGCCGGCGAAGATGCCGGGGACGCTCGTCATGCCGTCGGCGTCGACCTCGATGTTGCCGCGCCGGTTCAGCTTCAGTTCCGGGCAGGTGGCGGTGAGCAGCGGATTCGCCCGCGTGCCGATGGCCACGACGACCACGTCGCACTCGAGCATGAACTCGGAACCGGGGATCGCCACCGGGCTGCGCCGGCCCGAGGCATCGGGCTCGCCAAGCTGCATGCGCACGCACTTCAGACCCGTGACCCATTTCTTGTCATTGCCGGCCACCTCGACTGGCGCCACGAGCAGTTCGAACTGGATACCCTCCGCCTCGGCGTGGTGCACCTCCTCCACGCGCGCCGGCATCTCGGCCCGCGTGCGGCGGTAGACGATCGTCGCGGACTCGGCGCCGAGGCGCTTGGCGGTGCGGACGGCGTCCATGGCGACATTGCCGCCGCCGACCACCACGACCTTGCGCCCGACGAGCACCGGCGTGTCGGCCTGCGGGAATTCGTAGGCCGCCATCAGGTTCACGCGCGTCAGATATTCGTTTGCTGAATACACGCCCTTGAGGTTCTCGCCCGGCACGTTCATGAACACCGGCAGCCCGGCGCCGTTGGCGATGAACACCGCGTCGAAGCGCTCGCGCAACTCGCCGAGCGTGTAGGTTCGGCCGATCACGACGTTGCACTCGATCTTCACGCCCGCGTCAGTGAGGCGCCTGACCTCCAGGTCGACGATCTGCTTGGGAAGACGGAATTCCGGGATGCCATACACGAGCACGCCGCCGGGCTGGTGGAGCGCCTCATAGACCGTGACATCGTGGCCGGCGCGCGCGAGTTCGCCGGCGGCCGTGAGTCCTGCCGGGCCGGCGCCGACCACGGCGACGCGACGTCCGGACGAGGTCTGGGGCGGTTCGGCCGGGACCTCGCCGCGGTTTTTCACGGCCCAGTCGGCCACATAGCGCTCGAGGTAGCCGATCGCCACCGGCATGGCCTTCACGCCGCGGACGCACTCAGCCTCGCACTGCGTCTCCTGCGGGCAGACGCGGCCGGTGACCGACGGAAGCGCATTGTCGCAAAGGAGGCTGCGGGCGGCGGAGGCGAGGTCGCCCTTGGCGACAAAGTCGATGAACTTCGGGATGTTCACGTTCACCGGGCATCCCTTCACGCACTTCGGATCCTTGCACTGGATACACCGCTCGGCTTCGAGCAGGGCAAGCTGCTCGGTGAAGCCGAGGTTGACCTCCGCAAAATTCCGGGCGCGCGCGGTGGCGTCCTGCTCGGGCATGGCCTGGCGCTGGATGGCCATGCGCTCCTTCGGGGAAAGTTTCTTCACCATGACGGAAAGTGGAGGAGGGTTATTTCTGAAGGCCGATGCGGCATTGGTCGCCGCACCGCGCGGCGGATTCCTGTTCCTGCGTGCGATACGTGGAAAGCCGGTCCATGAGCAGGTCGAAGTCGACCTTGTGGCCGTCGAACTCCGGTCCGTCGACGCAGGCGAACTTGGTCTCGCCGCCGACATCCACGCGGCAGCCGCCGCACATGCCCGTGCCGTCGACCATCACCGGATTGAGCGACACGACCGTATGCACGCCGAACTGACGCGTCAGCGCCGCGATTGCGCGCATCATCGGCACAGGCCCGACGGCGTAGACGATGTCGATCCCGCCCGCGGCGAGGATCTCCCGCGCTGCGTCCGTGACAAATCCCTTGCGACCGTAGCTGCCGTCGTCGGTGCAGACCACGACGTCGCCGAGGCGTTTGAGTTCCTCCTCGTAGATGACCCATTCTTTCGAGCGGCCCCCGATCACGCTTACGACCGGGACGCCGCGGCGCTGCAGGCCTTGCGCGATCGGATGGACGACCGCGGTGCCCACGCCGCCTCCGATGCACAAAGCGCGCCCCGTCTCGATCATCTCCGTGGGCATGCCGAGCGGACCGGAAATGTCGCGGACCGACTCGTTCACCTCGAGGGCGACGAGTTCCTTCGTGCTCTTGCCCACGGCCTGGATCACCAGCGTGATCGTTCCCGTCTGCGCATTCGCATCGGCGATGGTCAACGGAATGCGCTCCGCACGTTCGGCACGCCGGACGATGACGAACTGGCCGGGCTGCCGGATCTGCGCGATGCGAGGCGCCTCGACCTCCAGGCGCGTGACGTTGGGGCTGAGTTGGGTCTTGGCGACGATGCGATGCATAGTGCGGGTTCTCAGCGTAGCCCGAGCGCCCCAAATGCGTCCCGCGTCGGCTGCCAAAGGATGTGCATGGATTGAACCAAACGCAGGAGGACGCGCCGGCGCGAGAAACCACGTGCCCGCACGGAGGCTTGCGCATGCTGGGCGGACGGAATCAGGGCGTCACCACCGAGGTGGATGAGCCTCGATCACTCCGGTCCGAGGACGACCGGGGAGCGCCCATTCGCGTTCAGCGGCGGCGGAGGGTTCGGCGAAATTCGGGTGTGCGTATGAGTCGGTCTTATCGAAAACCGGCCCGCCTTCGCGGCTCGGGAGCACAGGCGACACCGTGTCACGGACCGACCTCGACGGGCGCGCGGTTGCCCGAGGTTGGAACCAGGAAACACCGAACCTGCTCGGACGCCGCTCCCGTGAGCACGGCTGCCGCTCGCCGGTAGAGCGACATCTGGCCGGCATAGCGCGCGCGGAGTTCGTGCCCCGCGTCACCGGTCGCGGCGAAGCGATCGGTCTTGAAATCAAAAACATCGACGCGCACGGCGGCGCCGGAGGCGTCGCGCCGCACGAGCACGCGGTCGAAGACGCCGGTGACCCACGCCTGATCGAGGATGATCTCGAACGCCCGTTCCCGCCAGACCTCGACCGTTTCTCCGGCGACTCGACCGAAGACCGTTTCCGCGCCGGGTCCCCGGAGGCAGGCGAGTGCTTCGGTCAGCGCGCGTTCGCCATGGCCCGCGACTCGCCGCGCATCGAGCCAGGCGGATGCGCCCGCCTCGTCCCACCAGAGCACCGAGGCGAGCAGCGCGTGCACTTCCGAGCCGAAAGCCGCCGGGTCGAACTCGCGTCCGGGTGCAAAGAGTGCTTCGGCTGCGAGGCTGCCGTCGGTGCGACGCGAAGGCGTGATCGCCGTCCGGCGGATGGCGGGCGCGACCGCGGCGGGATCGACCCGTGGGACGATCGACTCAAGTTCCAGCGGTTGGGTCGCACGCACACCGGCGAACCAGTCGGGTTCGCCCGAGCTGAATGGTCCGGAAAAACGCAACGCACCGATCGCGATCGGCGCGGGTTCGGCCCCCAGGGTGGCGGCGAGAATTCGCGGATAGTTCCGCGAGGAACTGGTTCCGCAGGGCTTGGTGACGACGTAGAGGCCCTGCTTGGCGCGGGTCATGGCGACATAGAGGAGCGCGAGCTTGTCGTAGCAGGCATCGGCCCTCGCATCGTCGACATGGCGGCTGAGTTCAGGGTCGTATTCAGAAAACGGTTCGGCCGGCAGGTCGAGGACCCAGAGCGGCGCGCGGTCCCTTGCGCGGCGGACGGCGAGTCCCTCGCGGCGCGCATCGATGCTCTTCCCCTCGAGGTCGGGAAGGACCACCACGTCGAACCCCAGGCCCTTGGATTTGTGGATCGTCATCACGCGCACCACGCCGGCCGACTCCGGTTCGCGCAGCTTGTGGCGCTGCATGAACTGGATGAACTCGGCCACCTCGCCGCCGCCCGCCTCGTCGAACAGGCGTGCGGCCTCGGTCATCTGCCGTCCGCGCGTGCGGGTGAACACGTCATCGGAACGGAGGTGCGACTCAACGGCCTGCACCCAGCCGGCCACCGTCCGTTCATATCCGTTCCGGTGGACCTGCGTGAGCAGGTGGTGGCTGAGGGCGTCGCGCGTATCCAGGCCTTTGTGACGCAATGCCGCATGCACGGGCGTCATGGCCACGTGCTGCCAGGCGAGCGTGTCGCCCGGATGGGCCGCGGCCTGGAAGAGCGCGAGGACGGCGGCGGCGAGGGGATTGTCGGTGCAGACGTGCAGGTCGGCCTCCGCCACCGCGGGCAGCGCGCCTTCCTGGCGGAGAAAATTCGCCAGGCGCGTGGCCACCCCGTTGGTTTGCACCAGCACGGCGCTGGTGAGGCCGCGGTGGGTTGGCCGGATCTCCCGCAGGATGTCGAGCGTGGCCTGGAAGCGCGCCGCCTCGTCGTCGGCGTGGATCCATGCGGCGTGTCCGCGCAGGTGGGGGAGCGCCGGCGTATGCTCGGCCCATTCGCGACTCCAGCGGGCGGCCACCTCGGTGGAGAGCAGTTCCTCGAACACGGGCGTGGCGCTGAACACCCGGTTGACCATCGCCAGGAGCGGCGCCGCCGACCGCCACGACTGGTGAAGCGGCCGCTCCTGGATGACGGTGCCGCCGCCGCGGTTGTAGTGGTCGGAAATCTCGCGCATGAGCCGCGCATCGCCCTCGCGCCACGCGTAGATCGCCTGCTTGGCGTCGCCCACGTAGAAGAAGGTGCGGCGGCCCGAATCGTCCTGGACGATTTCATCGATCAGGTTGTGCAGCACGCTCCACTGGCCGCGGCTCGTATCCTGAAACTCGTCCAACAGCCAGTGGTCGAAACGCGCGTCCAGACGCCAGTCGATCGCCAGGCGCCGCATGCCGCGCTCGTCGTCGTCCGCATCCTCATGGAACGTCAGCGCCGGCGCGCCGGCATCCGGCGCAAGCAGGCGCTGCACGTCGGCGAAGTTCAACATCCCGGCACGGCGGACCAGCGCGTGGTAGACGGATTCATATTGCGCGAGCACGGCGTGGATCCCGCGCGTGGTCTCGATGCGGCGCCGCATCTCGGCGCCAACAATGGCGCGCACCACGGCTGCGAGCGCTGCGGCATCCTCACCCTCAAAGGGCGTCTTCCTCGCCGCGATCGTGACGCGCGCCGCGCCGCCCGTGAGGTCGTCCCAGACCTTCAGCGCGTTCTCCAGGGGCGTGCTGACCGCGCTCGTGAGCCCGGCGTTGGGCGTCCACTCCATGACGGCGTCCAGGAATGCATGGAGCCGGTCCCGCACCTTGTCCGGGAGATCAGGACGCGACTCCACGCGGGCGCGGAGCGCGAGCGCCGCGCGGGTGAGCGCCTCGCCCTCTGTATTCAAAGGCCACGGACAGCCATGCGGCCAGATGCGATCGGGACTGCCCCAGAGGTTCCCATCCGGCACCTCGAGAAAGACCTCCTGGTGGCGGTCGACAAAGGCGCCGAGCAGCGCCTCGACGGATTTCTGTTCCACGCCATGGGTGGCCTGCTTGAAGGCCTCGATGAATACGCGCTGCGACGGTTCGAGGCCTTCGCGCCCGCTGCGCGTGAAGAGGTGGCGCAGGACGCGCCGGCGATGGACGAGGGACGCATGTTCCTCGAGCAGCTCGAAATCGCCGGCGAGCCCGAGCTCCAGAGGAAACGACCGCACGATGCGGGCAAAGAACGCGTCGAACGTGCCGAAGGAAAGCCGCGGCATCGCCTCGACCATCCCGCGCAGCAATCGGAGAAAATCGGCGCAGGCCAGGCCCGGTTGTCCGATCTCCGTGGCGAGTGTCCCGGCGTAGGCGGGCTCGGCGGCCGCGCGCGCGAGCTTGCGCAGGATCACGTCGAAGAACTCCCCGGCGGCGCGGCGCGTGAACGTGAGCGCGACGATGCGGTCGGGGGGAGCCCCGAGGGCGAGCAGGCGCACGACGCGATTGGTGAGTGCGTAAGTCTTTCCGGATCCCGCCGAAGCGAGGATCATCTCGTGACCCGGCCCCGTCATGGCGTGCACGCGGGGTTGGCCGTCCACGCGACGCTGGCTGCGCTGCCCTCATGGAAGAGGGCGGCGAACTCGTCGGTGTAGTCAAGATCCTCGGACGGCGGCCAGAACACGCCGGCGGCGATGCCCGCGGCCACGCCCTCCGCGCAGCGGTCGGCCGCCTCCTGCCACGCGCGGTCGAACCCGGCCCAGAGGTTGATGGAGGTCTCGGTCGCCGCTTTCGGCAGGTTGAAGTACCCGAGCTCGATCGCCTCGCCAAACTCGGGCGCGAGCGCGCGACGGTAAAGGGGCAGCTGAAGGTCGGTCCAGACCAGGTCGTCGCCGTCCGGCGACGTGAAGCGGGCATGCCCGGGCGGCGGGGCCTCCGCCTCGCGTGCCGTCATCCGCCGCACATGCGTGGCCTGCGGGGTCTTGGTCTGGTCGAAAGTCTTGTAGTCGAGCACGCGCACCAGGCCAGTCGTATCATGCATATCGATACGGTCAATGCGGCCCGTCACGGTCACCGGGCCGACGGGGCAGGTGAACGCCCGCTCGACGGCGTGGATGGTCCAGCCCGCCGCCGCCTCGCCTGCATGGATGCGCGCGGCGTGGCCGAGCCGCTGGCGGGCCGATTCCAGCTGCACGAGCAGCGGCACGGGCACGTCCGTGCCGTAGAGGGCCCGCGCACGGCGATCGAGGCGGTCGACCAGGAAGGCCCGCACCGCGGCGGGATCGGTGCAGCGCCGCATCGCGGGCTCGTGATACAGGCCCTCGAGCGCATGATGCACGAGGTTCCCGAAGTCCAGGGCGTCGAGTTCCTCCTTGCGCGGGTCGACCTCCCGCATGCGCAGCACATGGCGGAGGTAGAAGCGGAACGGGCAGGCGAGGTGGTCGCGGAACCCCGTCACGGAGACGGTGCTCACCGGCCGGGGCGCGGCCGGCGCGAGCGCCCAGGCACGGGCCCAGGCGACGGAGGTGCCGGGGCGCGCCGGGATGTCGCGGAACAGGAAGGCCACCCGCGCGGGCAGCGCGGCGTCATCGCAGAGGAGTAGGACGCGCGACGGCCGCAGCGGATCGCCCGCCGCGGAGGCGCGCCCGAAGAGCAGGTCGGTCCGTCCGTGTCGTGATCGGCTGGATACGATTGCGTGCAGCAGGTAGGCGTCGCGGGCGAGGCGGCCGGCGTTGGTCTTCAGGCCGAGGAGCTCGCGCAGCGGCTCGGGCAGGAAGGCGTCGCCGACGACGGCGGCGGGCACGCGACCCTCGTTGAGCCCGGCGACGACGAGATGCGGGGCGTCCTCCCAGGCCAGTTCGAGCCAGCCCTGCAGCTCCAGGGCGCCGGCGGGCTTTTCGTCGAACGCCCGCGAATCGCCGAATTGCTGCAGTGCGAGCCGCCAGGCCTCGGTTGTACCCAGCGACTGGCTACGCGCGACGGCTTCGCCCGTCGCCCGGGCGGCCTCGGCCCAGGATTCCGCCGCGGCGATCAGTCCCCCGTCCTCGGGGTGGTCTGGACGGAGGCGCCGGTGCCCGTAGACGCGTGCCAGGGCGGTCAGGGCGCCGACGGGAAACGGACCGGCCGCGAGCGCGACGAGTTCGTCGAGCCGGGCCAGGGCGAGGCCGGCCGGCTGCCAGGGCGCCTCGTCGCGGCGCACGCGATGACGCTCGGCATGGGCGCGTGCGTCCTGGATGGAGGCGGGCAGGTGGTTCGTGCGGATGGCGTCCAGCGCCTCGAGCATGCCGGCGGGGGAAAGGTCCGGGCCGAGCTCCCGCGCGAGCCACTCCAGTACGGCGGGGCAGCGCAGCGCCGCGCCCGCAGTTTCGAAGGCCGGGTCCTCCACGAGGTCGAGGAGGACTTCGAGAAGCCGGTAGAGCTCGCCGCGCCGGTGTGGCGTTCCCTCGGGATCGTAACTCCGGATCCCGGCGTGACCCAATTCGTGATGAAGCGGTGCGAGGATCTCGGGGTCGGCCACGGCGATCCCAAGCATCGCTTCCGGCTGGACGGGACCGCGCAGGTGCCCCTGCGCAATCTTCGAGACGAGTTCGGCCTGGGCCGAGGGATCGGCGCACGGGTGGACGTGGCTCTCGAACGACTCGAGCGGGAGGGACCGGTGTTCCCACGCCGGGGGAAGGGGGCGGCCCCAGGGGTCGAAGAGGGCGAGGTCGGGGCCGTGGACAAAGACGACGACGGGGACGCGCGCGCAGAGTGTCTCGAGCCGGCGCAGGACGAGCGGCATCGGATCGGGCACTGCGGCCAGGACGATGCGGCGGATGCCCTCCGGAGGCGTGTCGTTGGCGGCGGCGGCGATGCGCGCGCCATGCAGGCTGGTGCGTCCCTGAGCGGCGAGTCGCGCCTCGAATTGTCGCTCGAGCTGGGCGAGTTGCTGCCAGCGCCGCGACTCGGCGAATGTCCCGGCGCGTTCCGGCACATCGGCGATGCGCAGCCCGGCTTCCACCAGCGTCGCCTGCAGACCGGTCAGCTGCCGGGCCAGACGCGCCGCCCAGGCGAAGCCCTGGTCGGCCGGGGCGACTGGAAAGACCGCATCGAAGTCGTGGATACGCAGCGCGCGAAGGACATCGATCCACGCCACGAGCATATCGGCCGGAGTCGCCGTCGACTGGACGGGGACGGCATCGGCGAGCAGTTGCTCCGGCTGGACCACGCGCGGCGGAAACACAGCCTGGCCCCGGGTGGCCGCGTGGGCGGCGAGGGCCTCCCGCAGGCGGCGGCCGCTGCGGCGCGTGGGCACCACGACGAGGTGGTCGCTCAGGTCCAGCGGTGCGTGCCCGGGCCAGGCTGCCGTCAGTTCGCGCACCACGCCGTCGAGCAGCGGGCGGAACCAGTCGATCAGCTGGAGCGTGGGAGCGGGCACGTCGGAGGGAGTGGTGGGCTGAGCATTGGTGCGCCGGCGGGTGGCAAAAGAACAAAGTGCCCGTTTCTGGGGTGAATCCCTCCGGCGATGCGCAGGGCACAGGATCTGGTCCGCCACCGGGACCGCGCTCCATGGGTGCCGGTGCGCAGGGAATCGGCCTGGGAATCGAAGGTTCGGCTCTCAATGCCGTGTAAAAGTGCCGATAGGAAAGCATGACCAACTCATCCATCCCCCTGCGGCGGGTTGTTGTCGCTGCGGGACTCGCCGTGTCTGCCTTCCTGGCCGGGTGCTCCACGCCCGCTGCCGTGAGCCGCACCAACCCTTCGACAGCCGGGGGGAGCGTCCCGCCGGGGGAAGTGATCGAGAGCGATGTCCCAGACGGCGCCGTCGGGTCGGGCGTGTATGCCCGGCGCGTGGAGGACTACCGGGCCAATCCTGCATTCGCGCAGTCGCACCAGCGGCGTATCCTCTATGCGGATGCACTGCTCCATCTCGGCAGGGCGCGGGCCGCGATCGACGTCCTGATCGAGACGGAGATCGCGTTCCCGGACGCCTACCTCAACGCGCTCTATCTCGGGCTTGCCTACGAGATCGCCGGCGACCTGAGGATGGCGCGCCACTGGGTGGCGCGCACCATCGAGCGCAATGTCGACGCGCGCGGCGGCAGCGAATGGCTGCACCTCGCGATGCTCGATGCCCGGATCGCGCTCGCGCGCGATCCCTCCTGGTTGAAGACCCGCTCGGTGCTCGCGAACAACACGCATCGCACGGCCGAGGCGATCCTCGAGGCGATCCGTATCCAGCTGGCGGTGCGCGGTGACTTCGGTCTCCCTGTGGACATGGTCATCTGCGACCTCTACTTCGAGGCGGGCGTCTGCGCCTCGGGCGCGGCCGCGCGCCAGGGCTATTTCGCGCGCTCGCTCGAGATCGGTAGCCTTCGTCGCGGCGAGATCGAACGCCACGGCAGGATCACCGCACGCGCCCACGCCAGCGTGCAGGTGCACTGAGCGGGCCCGCGGCACCACCGGTTCTGGAGCAACAGGCCCCGGTTCGTCCGGGGCCTGTTTTCGTACCCGCGCGGGCGCCGGCCAGGCCTCAGGCGTGAGCGGCGTGCCCCGCCTCGCGCTTCGCCTTCGCCTCGGCCACGATCTTGGCCTCGAGTTCCGCCGGCATCTGCTCGTAATGGTCGAGCTCCTCCGTGTGCACGCCGCGGCCGCCGGTGATCGAGCGCACAATCGTGCTGTAGCGGTAGAGTTCCTTCTGCGGGATGAGCGCCTTCACGACCTGAAAGCGGCCGGATGACTCCACGCCGAGGATACGGCCGCGCCGCGAGGAGATGTCGCCCATGATGTCGCCGAGATTCGTGTCGGGGAGCGTCACGGAGACCTGGAAGATCGGCTCGAGCAGGCACGGCCTTGCGTTCATGAACGCCTCCTTGAAGGCGAAGTAACCGGCGATCTGGAAGGCGATGTCCTTTGAGTCGACCGGGTGCATCTTGCCGTCGTAGAAGTCGGCCTTCACGTCGACGACGTGATAACCGGCGAGCACGCCCTCGGTGCAGACCGTGCGCACGCCCTTCTCGACCGAAGGCACGAACACGCGATCGACGTTGGTGCCGACGAGTGACTGCTTGAACTCCAGGCCCGAATCGCGGGGGCCGGGCTCGATGCGCATCCACACCTCGGCGAACTGGCCGGCGCCGCCGGTCTGCTTCTTGTGGCGGTACTTGGAATCCGCCCTGCCCCGGATCGTCTCGCGGTAGGGCACGCGCGGCTCCTCGAGGTCGACCTCGACGCCGAACCGGCGCTTGAGGCGCTCGATGATGATCTGCAGGTGCATCTCGCCCTGTCCGGAGATGATCGTCTGGTGTATCTCGCTGTCCACGCGCCAGAGGAAGGTGGGATCCTCCTCGTGGAGTGTGGCGAGTCCGACCGCGAGTTTCTCGTCGTCGGCCTTGTTGCGGAGGCGGAGGGACCCATGGATGTTGGGCTTCGGATACTCCACCCGCGGGAGCGAGACCGCGGCCTTCGGGCTGCAGAGGGTGTCGCCGGTGTGCGTGTCGCGCAACTTCACCACCGCGCCGATGTCGCCCGCGCAGAGATGCGTCACGGTCGTGCGGTCGCGACCGCGCAGGATGTAGATCTGACCGATGCGCTCGTGGAATTTGCGGGACGCGTTGAAGAGTTCGCCGCCGCTCTTCACCGTGCCGGAATACACGCGGAAGAACGACAACTCGCCCACGCCCGGCTCGTTCATCGTCTTGAACACGTAGCAGACGGGTTCGGGTCCGTTGAGCGCCACGTCGATCTCCCCTCCGGCCACATTCTGCGCGCGGACCATGAGCCGGTCCTCGGGCGAGGATCCATACTTCGCGATCACGTCCATCATGCGCGCGACACCGACGTTGGTCTCGGCCGAAGTGGCAAACAGCGGGATGAACACCTGCTCCTGGATGGCGTGATGGATGCCGGCGCGCATCTCCTCCTCGGAGAGGCCGTCCTGCTCGAAAAACTTCTCCATCAGCGCGGGATCCGACTCGGCCACGTACTCGATCAGCTCGCGATGGAGCTGCTTCACGCGGTCGGCGAGTTCTCCGGTGGCGGGCGCTTCCGTGAACTTGCCTGAGCCGTCCGTCTTGTAGGTCACGATCTCGTTGCGCAGGACGTCGAGCACCTGGTTGAAACCGGGTCCGGGGTTGAGCGGGATGCTCAGCGGGAAGACGTTCTTGCCGAAATGATCGCGGACCTGCTCGAGGACATCGTCGAAGTGCGTGTTCTCCTTATCCAGCGCATTCACCGCCACCATCTTGGGCAGGTGGTAGTGGGTGGCGTATTCCCAGACCTTGTCCGTGCTCACGCCGACGCCGTGCACTGCGTGCACCACGACGAGGGCGAAGTCACCCACGCGCAACGCACCGAGACCTTCGCTGATGAAGTCCTGGTAACCGGGGGTGTCGATGATGTTGAACTTCCGGTCGAGCCACTCGGTGTGGACCAGCGATGCGTGGACGGATATCTTGTGGTCCTTCTCGCTCGTGTGATAGTCCGAGACTGTCGTGCCTGCGGCGATACTGCCGAGGCGGCCGATCACACCGCTGCACGCCAACATCGACTCAGCCAGCATCGTCTTTCCGGACGAAGCATGGCCGACAATGGCGAAGTTCCTGATCTGCGACGACGAATAATCCTTCATGGGGCGAACCAAGTTGATGCGTCACCACCACACCGTGTGGCGGGCACGCCGGGGTTGAGAGCTGTCGGTGGAATCACCTCGTCGGCGCGTGGGGGGTGCGGCGGCCGGGGTGCCAAGCACCCATCCGGAACAACAATCCAACCCGGCGCACACAGCGCGCCCGGGGCTCGGATTTCCGGCAGGGTCATGCTCCGGAGCCTACGCACCGCGAGACCGCGAACAATCCCATAGTGCGAGGGTCGGGCACGCGCGGCGGGAACGCTGCGCATGGATTGGCCTGGCGATGCGGAGTCGCGCGAATCAGCGCAAGGGCATCACGTGCACAAGAAAGAGCAGGAAATGACAGATGCTTCCGCCGAGCACGAACAGATGCCAGATCGCGTGGCTGTAGGGCAGCTGCTTCCAGACATAGAACACCACGCCCGCCGTGTAGGTGGCGCCGCCTGACACGAGCAGCGCGATGCCTCCGGCGGAAAAGCTTTCCCAGATTTTCCCGAAGATGAGCACGCTCGTCCAGCCCAGCGCGAGGTAGACGCCGAGCGAGAGCCGCCGCCATCCCCGGCCGCCCAGAAATTCGAGGGCACAGCCAGCCAGCGCCACGCCCCACACGATGCCGAAGAACGTCCAGCCCGTCGCGCCGCGCAGGGTCACCAGCAGGATCGGCGTGTAGGAGCCGGCGATGAACAGATAGATCGCGGCATGGTCGAGTCGCTGGAGCACGCGTTTGGCGGCCGGAAGCGGAATGCTGTGGTAGAGCGTGGATGCGAGGTAGAGGGCGATGAGTGTCGCTCCGTAGACGGAGAACGCCGCCACCCGCCACGGGTCCTCCAGCCTCGTGGCCTGCACGACGAGCACGATCAACCCCGCGATGCCCAGCCCGACGCCGAGGCCGTGGGTGACGGCGTTGGCGATTTCCTCGCGGAGCGGGTAGGGGCGGGCTGTCCCGGTGGTCGGTGCGCGTGGCATCCACGTCAGCAAAACAGGAGGGTGCGCGATGGCGAGTGCACTTGCCTGGAAAACGCGAGACCATGCCGTCGAATCAGGCCGTGCCCTCCGGCGGGGTCATCCGTTCCTCGCCGGGTACCCGAGCGCGTGGTCCGCCCCATGGCCGCCATTTCGGCCGGGCTTATCGTGACTGTACTATGAAACCCATCTCGTCACGCATGCACGGCTATCTCGACTACATCGTGGGGCTGCTGCTGATCGCGGCTCCTTTTCTTTTCGGCTTTGCCGACGGCGGCCCGGCCCAGTGGGTGCCGGTGCTCCTTGGCACAAGTGTGATCGTCTACAGCCTATTCACCGCCTACGAGCTTGGCGTGGTGCGGGTGATACCACTGGGCTTTCACCTCGGACTCGATGCCCTGGGCGGTGTGTTCCTGGCCGTTTCGCCCTGGCTGTTCGGTTTCTCCGAGTTCGTGTGGGTGCCGCACGCGCTGTTCGGCGTCCTCGAGGTCCTGGCCGCCGCGATGACGCGGACGGTCGTTGCCTCCACCGACGTGCGCCGTCCGGTCGGAACCGGCGTGTGATCCCGTCCGAATGGTCCGTCCGCCGGGTATTTCCGTGCACCTCCGCCGCTCGGCGGCGGGGTGCCGACCCGGCGCGTTCCCTACGCGAGGAACGCACGGATGCGATCTTCGACCCACCGGGGTTCTTCGTGAGCGATCCAATGGGTCGCGGTCGGATGGCGGTGAATGGTGAGCCGCGGCGCGACGGTGGAGAGCCCCTCGAGATTTCCCTCGCGCAAGGCGATGTCGCGCTCGCCCCACAGCACCAGGGTGGGGAGCTGGATGCGCCAATCGGCGGGCGCCGTGCGCAACAGGCGACGGTTTTCGGGCGAGCGGTAGTAGTTGAGCCCAGCCCGCAGCGCCCCGGGTTGCTGCCACGCCTCGAGATAGGCGCGCCGCAATTCAGGCGTGAACGCCTCCGGGCGGGAGGAGGTGCGGAAGAGCATGGCGCGGAGCAGCGCACATCGGCCCGCGCGAAGCGCCCACTCTGCGACGCCCCGCCACTGGAAGAAGGCGGCATAGCTGCTGGAGAAAAGTTGCGAGGGGCTGCGCCGGAGTTCGCGACCCAGGAGCGCCGGATGGGGGGCATTGATCACGACGAGGTGCGACATCAGCGTGGGCTGCTCGCGCGCCAGGTACCAGGCGGCGATCCCGCCCCAGTCGTGCCCCACGACGATGGCCGGGTGCAGCGGCGAAAGGGCGCGGATGACGGAAGCGATGTCGCCCGAGACCTTGTCCAAGCCATAGGCGCTCACGCCGGGCGGCTTGTCCGAGAGGTTGTATCCACGAAGGTCCAACGCGGCGGCGCGGAAATCCCGGCCGAGCGCGGGCAGCAGTGTGTGCCAGGCCTGCCAGAACTCCGGGAAACCGTGCAGGAAGAGCACAAGCGGCCCGCTCTCACCGCACGTGACGACATGGAGTTTCACGGCGTCGCATCCGTTCAGCTGGTGGTGATCGAGGGGCGGGGTCATGGTGCAGTACAACGCGCGGAGGGCGCGCGGCTTTGCCTCCTTACCCCGCGCGTCTGGCAAAGTTCCCTGCGATCCATGCCGGACACATTCGGGCCCGGGGGGATTCACGCATGAGCGCACCGAGTCCCTTCGAGGCGCGGCGCTCCGGACCGGTGCCGCTGACCCTCGGCCTGGGCGAGGAGCAGGTGCCGTTGGGTGAACGCACGTCGATCGAGACGATGCTTGCGATCCATCGTGAAGTCCAGGAGGCGGTCGACCGGCGGCGCAATCCGGTCCCGCGCGGGCAGCATCCGAAGCAGCATGGATGCGTCTACGCGGAGTTTGTGGTGGAGGACGACCTTCCATCGGACCTGCGCCACGGCATCCTGGCCCAGCCCCGGACGTTTCCCGCGCTCATTCGCTTTTCCAACGCCCGGCTGCGCAATGACGCGCTGCCTGATGCGCACGGGATGGCAATCAAGCTCTTCGAGGTGGAGGGGCCCCGGCTGCTCGACGACGGACCGGGCGCGGCGACGCTGGATTTCGTTCTCGTCGATCATCCCGTGTTCTTCATGGCCAACGTCGCGGACGGGGTGTCGTTGTTGCGCGATTTTCAGGAGCTCGTCAGCGGCGGGCTTGTGGGGCGGTCGCGCGTCGTGCTGCGCGGGATGTTCTCGCAGAAGCGTGCCTTTCAGATCCTGCGCGCCATGGCGGCGAAACGACCCGCCAGCCCGCTCTCGACCCGATTCTGGAGCACGACGCCGCTGCGCCTGGGTGAGCATGCGGTGAAAGTATCGGCCCGGCCGCGTACGCAATCCGCAGATGTGCCCAGGTGCGGCGGGCGCGATCGTCTGCGGCGGGCTCTGGCCGGGCAGCTGGCGGGCGGCGCGGCCGTGTTCGATTTCGCCGTCCAGGTGCAGTCCCATCCGGTGGGCATGCCGGTGGAGGATCCGACGGTGGAGTGGGATGAGAACTCCGCGCCGTTCCAGCGCGTCGCGGAGATCCGGATACCGGCGCAGCAGGTCCATGTGCCCGAGCTCCTGGCCTTCGGCGAGCGTCTCTCGTTCACGCCCTGGCACGGGATCGAGCAGCACCGGCCGCTGGGCGGCATCAACCGCGCGCGGCGCGTCCTCTACGAGGTTCTCGCCACGCGGCGGCGCGTCCTCAACGGCGCGCCCTTGCGGGAACCCACAGCCGACGAGGTGCGTGCGCTCTGGGCGCCGGCCCTGCGCTAGAGGCGAGGGGCGGCCCGCCTCGGCCTCGAGCATCCGCTCGGGCGCGCACCGGGCGGGGCCCCACCGGCGCGGGAGCGTCCAGCCGGACGCAAGGAGTGCGGCCGTGCCTGATGCCGGTGCGACCTGGAACAGGTAACCTGCCGGCTGAATCGAGCGGAAACTCAACCACAACCCACGCACACCATGTTTTTCCACGACGGCGGCAAGCTTCAGTATCCAGTCCGGGTCGACACACCCAATCCTGTATTCGCCCGCGCCCTTCAACAGGCGATCGGCGGCGTCGAGGGCGAGGTCCGTGTCTGCCTGCAGTACCTTTTCCAGGCATTCGGGACGCGCGGTCCGGCCAAGTATCGCGATATGCTGCTCGAGACCGGCACCGAGGAGATCGGGCACATCGAGATGCTGGCCACGGCGGTGGCGATGAACCTCGAGGGCGCTCCGCTCGAGATGGAAGCCGCGGCCGCGGATCCCCTCGTCCACGCCAAGCTCGGCGGCATGAACTTCCGCCACGTGCTCAGCACCGTGCTGGCAGCCATGCCGGTCGACAGCCAGGGCGTGCCGTTTGACTGCAGCCACGTCTACGCGAGCGGCAATGCCGCCGCGGACATGCTGGCCAATGTCACGGCCGAATCCACCGGGCGGATGCTGGCCTGCCAGCTGTATCGGATGACCGACGACCCGGGCATGAAGGACATGCTGAGCTTCCTGATCGCGCGCGACACCATGCACCAGAACCAGTTTCTGGCGGCATGGGAGGAACTCGGCGGCCGGCAGAACCACCCGATTCCGGACAGCTTCCCGATGTCGAAGGAGTTGCAGGAGGTCAGCTACACGTTCATGTCGACGGGCACGGACGGCGCGCCGACGCCCGAAGGCCGCTGGACCACCGGGGAGAGCTTCGATGGACGCTCGACGTTCCGGGTGGAGAAGATGGCACCGCGCGGCGCCAAGCCCAAGCTTGCCAACGCACCGGCCAACTCGGGGGCGCAGTCGGCGCAGATGGGCGTGATGCACAAGATCGCGGATTCGGTTCGGCCGTGATCGGAGGTCGGGGGTGGCGGGGGCAGCCCCTCCCGCCGCCGCCTGCGGAGAGCGGGTCGGGTGGGGGCTTGCGTCGGCGCGGCGGGACGGTAGGTTCTGCCGCCTGACTCCCGCCCCCATGCCGGACCCTCAAGAGACCGCGCCCCTCCCCGACGCCCCGACGGCGTCGCTCGGGCGCGTGGAGGAGCAGGTGGCGCGCAGTCTCGTGGCCGCCCATCGCGCGCGCCTGAACTGGCTGCTGCGCATCCCGGAGTGGTCCACGCTGTGCGAACGTGGCATGGTGGCGCTCGGCCTGCCGTCCCGCCGCCAGGGGATCTGCCTGGAGGCGGCGGTCGACGCGCTGGCGCTCGAGCACAAGCACCAGCTCGTGCGCTGGGTGGCCGATCATTTCAACCAGCACCTTCCGCGTGACCTGGCGCAGCGCATCTGCCGCCTCGTCGGCCTGGAGCGGTTTTCCGAGGTGGAGCTGGACAGCGTGCTGACGCTTCGCCAGTGGGGGCGGCTGCGCGAGGCGATGGCGTTTCGCCTGGCCCGCGAGCACGCCCGCTACAAACACGCGCAGCAGTTGCTCTTCGTGAGCCACCACCCGCTCGTGGATCGCGTGGTTAGCCGTATCGTGTATGCGGAGACGCATCGGGCCGATTGTGCGCAGGAGGCGCGCCTGGCGCTCCTCCAGGCGATCGACCGGGTGGATACACGCGGCGAGTTCCGTGCCTACGCGGGCTGGTGGATCCGCCGGGCCATTCGCAACTACCTGGTGCGCCAGCGCCTGCCCGTGGAGGTGCCGGTGAACCTCGTCGTCGCCGCCAGTGCGCGCCGCGATGCGGACGACACCGGGGCCGGCGCGGCCGGGCCGCGGGACCGGCTTCGGTCCGTTGTCCTGGAAATGCTGCGACGGCCGGCCGTCTCGCTCGACGCCGAACCGGCCGAACACGCGCCGGCCCTCGCCGACACCCTTGCCGACCCCGGCGCGCCGGACCCGGCCGAGGCCGCGGCGCGGGCGGATCTTCGCGGGCTCGTGGCCCGCGGCCTGCGGACGCTCACCGTCAAGCAGCGCGACGTGGTGGAACAGCGGTACGGGCTCGGCGGCGCGCCGCGAAGCCTCGCGGCGATCGCGCAGGATGCCGGCATCACGCACCAGCAGGTCAGCATGCGCGAGCGCCGCGCCCTGCAGCGGCTCGGTCATGCATTGGGTGCCGTCGCGGCCGAATTCGAGGGCGCCGGTCCTGTTTGATATGAGCGAAGGAACGCGTCCGGACCGGGGAGGCCACGCATGAGCAGGGCGGCCGTGCAGCGCATCGGGGTGATGGGCGGGAGCTTCGACCCGGTCCACCTTGGCCACCTGATCGCGGCGCAGGATGCGCGTGAGGCGCTGCGGCTCGATCGCGTGATCCTCATGCCCGCGGCACAGGCGCCGCTCAAGGCCGGGGAGCCGCGGGTGAGCGACGCCACGCGGCTCGCGCTGCTGCGCGCCGCCGTGGTGGATACGCCGGGTCTCGAGGTTTCCACGCTCGAGCTGGAACGCGGCGGCGTGAGTTACACCGTCGACACGGCCCGGGCGCTGCGCCATGCGCATCCCGTGGATTCGCTTTTCTGGATCATCGGCGCCGATCAGGCCGCGCAACTCTCGCGCTGGCGCGAGATCGGCGTGCTCGCCGCGCTGGTCGAATTCATCGCGTTGGCACGCCCCGGATACGCGTTTCCACCGGCCTCCGCCCTCCCGGCGGGGGTGCGGCTGCACCCCGTGACGGCGCACACCGTGGAGATCAGCTCGAGCGAGGTCCGCTCGCGGATCGCCGCCGGGCTGCCGGTGCGCTGTTTTCTGCCGCCCGAAGTGGCGCGGCGGATCGAATCGGAAAACCTTTATCGCGGGCCCTCCAGCTAGGTCCCGTCCCACACACAGAGCATGGCCACCAAGCGCAAGAAATCGCCCCAGGACACCGCCGCCCGGCAGCTGCTCAAGCAGCTCTGCCAGGCGCTTGACGACAAGAAGGCGGAGGACCTCGTCGTCCTCGACGTGAGCAAACAGTCGTCGATCACCAACTACCTGGTGATCGCCACCGGCACCTCGGAGCCGCACCTGCGCGCGTTGCGCGGTGAACTGCACCGCATCGTCAAGGAGACGAGGACCGCGGTGCTCGGCGTCGATTCCGAGGACGGCAGTGGATGGACCGTGGTCGATGCGTTCGACGTCATGGTCCATGTGCTCACGCCGGACAACCGGCGTCGTTACCGCCTGGAGACGCTGTGGGGCGATGCCGAGCCCGTGAACTGGAAACGCATCGGCGCCGTCCGCAAGAAGGCAGCGCCCAAGAAGAAGAAGGAATCAGCCGGGTAGGCACTGGCGACGCGCGCGTCGTCCCGGTGCCGGCCCGACACCGCCCGGCCGCGAGTCACCCGGGCTCGCGCGGCGGGCGACGGTGGAGCGCGACTTCCGGACGCGCTTTCCGCTCTCGCACGACGAACCACCCGCCCGGAACTGATCCTTCCGGTCGATGGCCGTCGTGCTCGCGGGCTGACGGCAGGCTCAGCGACCGAAGAGGTCGCCGAGTCCTGGGAGCTTTGAGTAGCCTTCGGGGATCTTGAACAGATCGTCCGACAGCTTTTCCTCGCTCACCGAGGTGCATTCCATCCGCGACTGCTCGACGCCCTTCTTGTTCTTCGTGATGACCCGCAGCGCGAAGAGGTTGCGGTCGATCATCTCCTGTTCCCAGGCCGAGCGCTGACCGCGGCGGCCGAATGCCTCGGCGATGTTGGCGACGCCGCCGAGTTCGCTCGTGGCCCAGATCTCGAAGGTGTTCTTCTTGTCGGTGGCGACGAATTCGTGGCACTTCCGGCCGGCGATCGTCTCGGTGCGGCCGGTCTCCTTGAAGGTGAAATCGGCCGCCAGCTTGCCCGCGTTCTTGGCGCCGATCGTCATGTACATCTTCTGCTCGGGCATCAGGATCGTGATGTCGCCGGTCTTCGAATCGACGAGCCCGACGGAGGTCGTCTTGGCGTCGGGCTTCATTTCGAAGCGGATGTTCCCGCCCTTGATGAAGTAGGTCATCGGCGTGGAGGTCTTTTTCGCCGTCATCGTCATCTCCAGTTTGCCTTCGAAGTCCTTGGCGGACACGGCGGTGACGAGTGCGAGCGTGAGAAGCGTGGCAAAGAAGCGTTTCATGGGTGTGGCGAGGTGGTTGCGTGACGGCGGGGGAACCTCCCGCAGGGGAAGGGGCGGCTCCGTCGGTGTGGGTGTGGTGACGGAAAACCGTCGGCTGGGCAAACCGGTTCGGAGCGCGTGGAAATGGCGTGCGCGGCGCGGGCCGGCGTCTATCGATCGGGCATGCCCGAAAGCGAGCACCTCCTCGTGCGGCGGATTGAGTTCGTCGACACGGACATGGCGGGAATCATGCATTTCTCGAACTACTACCGGTTGATGGAGGCGGCGGAGACCTCGTTCTTCCGTGCGCTCGCGCTGCCGCTCTTCGAGGAGGTGGAGGGCCGCATGATCGGCTGGCCGCGCGTGCGCTCGCGCTGCGACTACCACGCGCCGCTTCGGTTCAACGACACCGTCGAGGTGCATCTTTTCGTGAAGGAGATCCGGACGCAGGCGCTGACCTTCTTCTTCCGTTTCCGGAAGCGGCGGTCCGATGGCTCGTGCGAAGCTGTCGCCCGGGGTGAACTGATCACGGTGAGTGCGACGCTCGATCCCGCGACGCAGGCCATCGTGACTGTGCCGTTGCCGGCCATCGTGCGCGAGCGACTCGCGGTGGCGCCCAAGACCGCCTATCGCGCATGAGTGGCGCCGATCCACGTGAGGCGGCGCAACGGTCGCTGGCGCGCGCGGCGGCGTTCGCGTCGTTTTCCGGCTGGGTCATGCTGGTGCTCGGCGCGCTTTCGCTCCTTGTCTCGCTGCGCGCGCCCGTGAGTGCGAGCTTCGCGATCTCGGCGGCCGTCGTGGTGAACGGATGGATCGAGCTGCGCTTCGGCCGCAGGCTGAGATCGCACGACCCAGCCGCACCGCGATGGCTGGCGGGCAATCAACTCGCGCTCGGGATCGAGGTCGCGGCCTACATTCTGTTTCAGTCGCAGGCCTTCGGGCCCGGGCAGATCGAGAACGTGCTGCGGCGGCCGTCGATCCGGCAGATCCTTTCCGCACTCGACCCCGAGGCTGTGCGGGCGGTGGTGGACATGCTGCCGGAGACCCTGCGGCTCGCCTACTTCACCGTCGGGGTGCTGGCGCTCGCCGGTTGCATCGCTGCCGCGGCCTACTATGCTTCCCGGGCGCGCTGCCTTCGCATCCTCGCCGCATCAGCTTCGAGCGCCGGCGCCACGTCCACCGTCCCATCCGATCACGACCACGCATGAAAATCGCGACTCTTGCCCTTTCTGTTGTCCTCCTCGCCCTGTCTGCCGGCTGCTCGAGCATGAACTACGCGATTCGCGAAAAGTTCGGCCAGCACAAGCGCGAGATCCTCGTCGACCGCGTGGAGGACGCGAAGGAGAGCCAGGAGGCGGCGAAGGCCGAGTTTGTCGACGCACTCACGCAGTTCAAGGCGGTCACCGGCTATCGCGGAGGCAAGCTCGAGCGGAAGTATGAGGAAATAAAGGGCAGCTACGACAACTGCGCCACGCGAGCGAAGGATGTGAGCGACCGCATCGCCGCCATCGAGGACGTCGCCGGCGCACTCTTCCGCGAGTGGAAGCAGGAGCTGAGTCAGTACACCTCAGCAGGACTGCGGCAGGCCAGCGAGCGCCAGCTCGCCCAGACGCGCGCCAGCTACGACAGGCTGATTGCCGCGATGCGCACGGCGGAGAGCCGCATGCAACCCGTGCTCAATACCTTCCGGGACCAGGTGCTCTTTCTGAAGCACAACCTCAACGCCCAGGCCATCGCCTCCCTCGCCGACGTGTCCGTCGAGCTCCAGGGTGACGTGGATCGGCTGATACGCGACATGCAGATCGCGATCGACGGCGCCACCCGCTTCATCGAGCAGATGCAAGCGCAGCAGGCGGAGTGACGAATGACGAATGACGAATGGCGAATGACGAATGACGAATGGCGAATGGCGAATGAGGAATGGCGAGTGGCGAATGAGGAATGGCGAATGAGGAATGGCGAATGGCGAATGGCGAATGGCGAATGGCGAGGCGGGTTTTGTGGGGTCTTGTGGAATACCAGTCTGAAATTCGTCACTCGGCATTCTACACTCGTCACTCTTACGCCTTTCCCCGCTTCTTCACAAGCGCGAGGGCGTCCTCGCGGATGAGCCGCCGGACGTAGCGGTTCTCGGCCAGCTCGACCGCCCGGTCCCAGTCATCCTCGGTCGGATTGGGGTAGTCCTGCCAGGGCGTGTGACGGCCCCGCTGGCAGCGCCAGCGCAGCTTTCCGCCGAACATCTCCAGGTGCACCTGGTATTTCCTGCCCTCTTCGTCGCGGTTCCACCAGCCGAGTTCCATGGTGTCAGGTTCCTACGGATACAGAAATGCGCCGGCACGCGACAGGTAGGGCGAGGCCTCCGGCCGAGCCGCGGTTTGGACGCCGAGAGCGGCGCGTCGGAATCGGAGCCCCGTCTATCTCCCCAGCGTGTGATGCCCCCGTCATCCCCCGAGCCCCCTGGCACGGATCATCGCGGCCATCGTATCCACCACCTGCTCGAGCGAAAGGTGGGTCGAGTCGATCGCGATCGCGCCGTCCGGGCAGACGAGGGGCGCGGTCTTGCGCGTGCGGTCGAGTTTGTCGCGTTCGTGGATCTGGTCGACCTGGCCTTCCGCCGCGCGGCGCCCGGCTCGGGCCTCAGGTGAGGCTTCGAGGAAGAACCGCAGATCGGCGTCGGGAAAGATCACGGAACCGATGTCGCGACCTTCCATGACGAGGCCGGCAAAGCGGTTCGTTCGTGCGACGGCCGCCTGGCCGCGCTGATACTCGAGGAGAAACCGGCGCACGGGGGGCAGCGCGGCGAAGCGCGAGACGTTCTCGTTCACCTGCGCGCTGCGGATCTCCTCTCCCGGCGTCCAGCCACCGATCTCCATGCGGGCGCTGCGGCCGTCCACCCGAGTGCCGAGCTGGATACGACCGAGCGCCGCCTGGAGCTCTGCGTCGTCCACCGGAGCGACGCCCGCCTCGAGCAGCTTGTAGGTGATCGCGCGGTAGAACGAGCCCGTGTCCACGTGCATGAGGTTGAACCGAGCACTCAGGGCGCGGGACGTGGAGGACTTTCCGGAGGCGGCGCCGCCGTCGATCGCAATGACGAGAAAAGGGGACGAATCGGACATGGCGGTGCTCTCAGGGCCCGAGCGAATCAAGACGGGCCTGCTCGAGGGTTTCAAAGAAGTTCGGGAATGTCTTGGCGCACACGTGGGGATGCCGGATCGCCAGCCAGGGACGGCCGTCGCCGCGCAGATCGTGACACCCGAGGATGCCGAAGCTCATGGCGACGCGATGATCGCCGTACGTCTCGATCACGACGTCGCGGCGCAGGGGGCGCGGACGGATGGTGAGTGCATCGTGTTCCTCGTCGACCTCCTGGCCGAGGCGGCGCAGCTCGGCGGCCATGGCGGCGACGCGATCGGTCTCCTGCTTGCGGGTATGGGCGATGCCGCTGATACGCGTCTCCCCGTGGAGAAGCGGAGCCACGGCCGCAAGCGTCAGGAAGGTGTCGGAGATGGCGTGGAAATCGTCGTGGATCGCGCGCGCCGTACCCGGCGCGGCGGCGAAGGCACATGCGGTGCCCGAGTCGGTGACCTCGATCGAGGCGCCCGCGCGTGCAAGCCGGTCGGCGAAGCCGGCGTCGCCCTGCAGCGATGGCCGCGCGAGACCGGAACAGTTGACTCTCCCGCCCGTCACGATCGGAAGCGCCAGGAAGTAGCTCGCGGCGGAAGTGTCGGGTTCGACGTGGTAATCGCCGCCGCCGGAGCGGTAGGGCTGGCCGTGCGCGGGCTCCACGAGCAGGCCATCGGCCGAGACGCGCGCGGGCGGCTGGCCGAACTGCTCCATCATGCGAAGCGTCATGGTGACGTACTCACGGCGGTAGCCGGGGTCGGTGAGGCGGATCCGCACCGGACCCGACGCGAGCGGGGCGACCATGAGCAACGCGGAGAGCAGCTGGCTGCTTTCGGTCGCGTCCAGCTCCACCTCGCCTCCGCGCAATCCGCGCGCGTCGATCGTCAGCGGGAAGCAACCGCCGTGGGACGTGATCGCCGCTCCCAGCGCCTGCAGAGCCTCCAGCAGGCCGCGCATGGGCCGCCGGCGCATCTGCTCCACGCCGTCGAGGGAGAAGCGCCCCGTCCGGGCGAGGCAGCAGAGTGCCGTGAGGAACCGTGCCGCCGTTCCCGCCAGGCCGACATCCAGCGTGGCGGACTCCGCGCGGATCGAGCCGGACCCGCCCTCGACGACGATGGTCGCCGCCGCGGGGTCGGCCGTCACGGAAAACTGGAGACGTCGCAGCGCCTCGGCCATGATGGCCGTGTCCTCGCTGAAGAGCGCGCCGCGCAGCGTCGTGGTCCCCCCGCCGAGGGCGGCGAGCAGCAGCGCGCGGTTGGTGATGCTCTTGGAGCCGGGGAGGCGCACGGTCGCGCGAGCCGGGGTGGTGAACGGAGTGATCGGGAGCGGGTCGGTCACGCGGAAGGAGGCGTATGCCTGAGGACGGGCCGGTTCAGCGCAGGCCCGCGCGGTAGATGCGTCCGCGCTCGAGCAGCGCGCGGACGGCGGCAAGGTCGTTGTTGGCCAGGGCCGAGCGGAAGGCGGCCAGCTCGTCCTCGAAGGCGGAGAGGGCGCGAAGCACCTCCTCGCGGTTCTGCTCGAAGATTCCCCGCCAGAGATCCGTATCGCTCGCAGCGATACGCGTGGTGTCGCGCAGGCCGCTGCCCGCGAGGTCGCGCCAGGCGGGATTGTCGCGCGCGAGCAGGCTGCAGAGCGTCGAGGCGAGCACGTGGGGCAGGTGGCTGATGTGCGCCACGATCTCGTCGTGGCGCTCGGGCGTCGCGGTGTGGACCACGGCGTCGAGCGCGCGCCAGAATCGCACCGTCGTTTCCACGGCCGCGGGATTGTCATCGGCCACGGGGGTGACGAAACATGCCCGGCCGCAGAACAGGTCGGCCTCCGCATGTTCATGTCCGGTGCGCTCGGAACCCGCCATGGGATGGGCGCCGATGAAGTGGGCGTGACCGGCCAGGGCGACACGCGCGCCGCGGCAGATCGCGCTCTTGACGCTGCCCACGTCCGTCACCACGGCTTCGGGCGCGAGCGCGGGACGAATTTGTGCGACCAGCGGCACGATGTGGTCGACGGGCGCGCAGATCACCACGAACTGGCTGCCCCGGGCTGCCTCGGCCGCGCTGTCACACACCGTATCGCACCAGTCCAACCCGGCGAGGGCCGCGCGCGTTTCCACCCGCCGCGACCAGACGCGGATCTGCCGGGCGACGCCGCGCGAGCGCGCCGCCTTGGCGACAGAGCCGCCGAGCAGACCGGGCGCGAGGACGGTGATGGAGTCGAACACGCGGCGGTTTTGACAGGGAAGAAAACCCCTTGTCCAGAACAACGGGCCGGAGATCGAGCCGCCCGCACGCGGGGGCGACGCACTACTTCGCGGCGCGACCCCCGGCGAGTTTCACGATCGTATCGAAGTGAAGCGCTGTCAGTGGCATCACGGAGAGCCGGCTTTGCCGCAGCAGCGGCATGTCCTCCAGCGCGGCCGTCGCCTTGATCGTCGCGAGCGTCACGGGTTTTTTCAAGCGCGCGACGGCCTCGAGTTCCACCGTCGACCAATCGCCGTCGCCGGGCTCGGCCGTTGGGTCGGGAAACGCCTCCTTCGTCACGCGCGCGATGCCGACCACCTGCCTGGGCCCACCGCTTTCGTAGAACAGCACGAGGTCGCCGGTGCGCATGGCGCGCAGGTGATTGCGTGCGGCGAAATTGCGCACGCCATCCCAGGTCGTCCGCCCATCGCTGACGAAGGTCTGCCAGGCGTACGACTCGGGTTCCTGTTTGACCAGCCAGTGCTTCATGCTGCGATGCGAGGCATGGCCGAGAACGAAGTCGACCCGGAAGTCCGGCGCCGTGCGGACCGCCATCTGCGGATCCTCTATGTGGTGATCGCGGCGGGCATCCTCGCACCGTTCCTCCTCTGGTGGCTCCTGGGCCGGGTTTGATCCCCCCCCAACTCTTACTCTTTCTCGTCCTCGTTCTCGTTCTCGTCCTCTCCGACGAGCAGAACCAGAACGGAAGAATCAAGAGAACGAGAACGATTACGAGAACGAGAACGATTACGAGAACGAGAACGATTTCCAGAACGCCGGCCCGCGAGATTGCCGGAGCGGGAAGGAGTCCGTTGGCAGGCGCGTCACGGCAGTGTCACCGACCCACCTCTTGACACTCCGGGAGCCCGAGGCTACGCCAGAGGCCCGATGGAGGCCGTGCTCGATCAACCGGTGCTGGTACTCAATCGCCTGTGGCAGGCCGTGAATGTCGTGGGCGCGCGCCGCGCGTTTTCGCTCGTGGCGCGTGGACACGCCTCGGTCGTGCATCTCGACGACGACGATTACCGCACGTTCACGATGCTGGATTGGATCGACTTCTCCACCAGCAATCCGCCGATCAGTGAGATCGAGGTCGTGCATACGCCTCGGCATCGGATTCGCGTCCCGCGCGTGATCCTGCTGTCACTTTTCGACAAGCTGCCGCGCAAGGAGCTGAAGCTCACGCGCAACAACGTCTTCGAGCGCGACGGCGACCGCTGCCAGTACTGCGGCCACATCTTCGACCGCCGCGAGCTCAACCTCGATCATGTCATCCCGCGGCACTACGGCGGCAAGACGACGTGGGAAAACGTCGTCTGCTCCTGTATCAAGTGCAACACGCGCAAGGCCAACCGGCTGCCGCACGAGGCGGCGATGCGTCTGGTTCGTAAACCCGTGCGGCCGAAATGGCGCCCGGTCATCAGCCTGGTGGTGGGCAAGGCCGGCTCCGAGCACTGGAAGCACTTCCTCGACCTCGCCTACTGGAACGTCGAGCTCGACGAGTGAGCGGCAGAGAGCGGGCGAGGCCCCAGGCCGAACCGCAGGCAGGGGAATGGAGCCGTGGGCCGGGCCCGCAGGCTTCACGGGCCCGAAATGCACACCCTGCGCCGGCCTTCAGCATCGAGCTTGCGGCGTCCTGACTCTGTATCCGGTCTTCCGTTCTCTCTCTTCCGACCGCCGTCGTCGGCTCCGATCTTACTCCGCCGCATCGGCGAACCAGCCATTCACCGCGGCCACGAAACGCGGGGGCGGGCGCACGACCTCGTTCTTGTGGTTGAGAAACGCGTGCACGGTATGTCCGGTGGCGAGGAGCACGTCGCCGCGCAGGAGCCGGTACTCCATCCTGATCCGCAGGACGGGCTTTTCGCGCAGCGAGGCTTCGATCGTGACAACGTCATCGTAGAGCGCCGGCCGCTTGTAATTCATCCCCACCTCGAGCACGGGCAATCGGTAGCCCTCGCGCTCCAGGTCGGCGTAGGGAAATCCGTTCTGGCGCAGCAGCTCGGTGCGTCCGATTTCCAGCCACGGCAAATAGCTGCCGTGGTAGGCAATCGACATCATGTCCGTCTCGGCGTAGCGGACGCGAATCTCGGTGCGGCAGGTGAGCATGATGGGTGGACGCCACCATGAAGTGCAGCCGCGAGGCCGCAGGCCAGATTAATGATCCGACCGGTGCCGTGGTGTCGCCCAAGCCACCGCGTCAAAAGCGGTATTCGTAGGTGTTGCCGTCGCCATCCTCGAAGTGGAGGACCTTGCCGTTCACGCCCGTGAGCTTGAGGCCGAGTTCGTAGTTCACGAGTTCGCCGACCTCGTAGAGCTTGCCGTTCATGAATACCTTGGGAACGACGCCGCTGCGGATCCCGGTGAGCTGGATTTTTTGAACCCAGGCCAGGATCGTGGGATCGGGCCGGTTGACGCGCGGGGGCGGTGGAGGCGGGGGAGCGGGCGCCTCGGCCGGCGTCGGTGCCTCGGCGACTTGCGGGGAGGTGGCGGTCGCGTCCGTCGTCGTGGCGACGGTCGGAGCCGGGTCGGGTGCGACCGGCGCCGCGGGTGTCGGTGCGGGCGCGATATCACGGGTGGCCGCCTCCGTTGACTCGGTCGAGTCATCTTCCTCGATCATGGCTTCCTCGGCCGGCGGGGTGGCGGCCTTGGAAGGTGCGCGCAAGGCGAGATAGGCGGCCGTGAGTCCGCCTCCGATCAGGATCGCGAGGATGCCGCCCACCACGAGCAGGATGGTTTCGGGATTCGCGGCCTTCTTGCGCGGCGCCCTGGGGGGCGGCGCATTGAGCACGCCCGGCGCCGCGGCCTCCGACTCTCCGCCCTCGCGCGTGGCGCCCGGGACCGTCGAGGCTCCGGCGGGGAGCGGGGTGGAGGCAAGGAATGCCGCTGCGAGTTCAGGCGTGGGTGCGCGAAGTCCGCCCACGGGGCTGGGCGCCCCCGGCTGGAGGCCGGCGGGCGGGGGCGCGAGGAGAGTCGCTCCGGCGGGAGGCGGACTCGCGGCCTCCGGAGCGGGGAAGCGGAACTTGGGCTCGGGCTTGAGCGCCGCGGTCGCGATCGCCTTTTCCATCGCGAGCGCGTCATCCGCTCCAGCCCGCTTGTATTGCTGCCGCAGCGCCTCGATCGAATCGGCGTCGTCTGTCGCCGGCTCGGAGGCCGGCCCGGCGGGCGGTTCCACCGGAGCTGCGGGTGAAACGGCCGGCATAGCGGGTAATGAACTTGTGGGTACGGCCGTGGGCGGGGGTATCGGCGCGGGCGGGCCGATCCGGGAGCCGGAAGCCGGCGCGGCGCCGGGACTCGGGGAGAGCGTCAACCGGAGCGGGGAGGACGATGCCGCCGGCGGCGGCGGGATTGGACGAGGGATGGCCGAGGGGGCGGCTTCGGGCGACGACAGCGTGAGCTTGAGCGGTCCGGCGCTCGCTTGGGCAGGGGCGGCGGGAGGTGACTCGGGCGGGGTGGCGGCCGGAGGTGTGCTGAGCGTCAGCTTCAACAAGCCCGGGGTCGGCGTGGCGGGTGCGGCGGCGGGAGCGTCCGGCGCGGGCGCCGGGGGCGGTGCGACGGGCGCGGGTGCCGGCGCAGACTGCAGGCTTTCCGCCTTCTTGAGGGCGTCGTTGATCAGGCTCATGAACGGGCAGCGACCGGAAAAGCTCGAGGGTGGTGGACGGTGGAAGCAGGCGATGGCCGGCACGCGAGTGGTCCCGACCTGCGGAAGTTCGGGGCAGCGCGCGTACGTGGCCGTTCTCCTTTGGTTTCGGCGCCGTGGGGATTAGGCTTGAGGCGCCGGACCGCCTGGGGAGTTGCCCTCACGGACACTGGAGTTCGCTCCGGGCGCGCTGCTCGCAGGCCGCGACGGGAGCCGGTGGGCTGGCGTGATTTGTGGAAACCGCTCGAGCCGCGCGGGTTGCAGTGAGTTTAGGCTTCCCATGGGCGCTCGAATCCGCAGAGTTTAGCGGCAACGCGCCCATGACTCTCCGCCGCTCGGTCATCGCTTTTTACGCGCTTTTGTTCGTCGCCCTCACGCTCTTCGCGGGGCTGTTTTTCCTGCGGACCTATGCAGAAGTCACGGCGCTGGAGAGCCAGGAGCGCGACGGGCGGCTTCGTCTGGCCGAATTGCGCACGTACCTCGCGCAGCAGGAGAACAAGCTCGAGCGGCTGCGCAGCGATCCGGTTTTCGTCGAGCGCGCGATTCGCGAAAAGCTCGGCTACGCACGCCCCGAGGAAACCGTCTATCGGTTTGAGCGCTGATCGCGGCGCCCGATCTGCGCCCGCAGTCGGCGACGGCGTGCCCTCCAGCGTTGCCTTGCACGGGCGGCTGCCATCTCGTGGGCGCCCCGCGGAAGTTTCCGCACTCCATTTCCCGATGAAGGACCACGACGCGTTGATCCAAAGCTACCAAGCCGCCGGACAGGGACAGGTGTTCCGCTTCTGGCCCGAGCTCTCCTCCGAACAGCGTGCCGCGCTGATCGAGCAGGCGCGCGAAATCGACCTCGCGGAACTCGCGCGCCTGAATGAGTCGCTCGTGCTCGGCCGGCAGGCGGCGACCGCGGATGTCTCGGGTATCGAGCCCGCACCGTGCATCGCGCTCCCGGAACATGGCGGCGACACCGCGGCGTGGGCCGAGGCGCGGCTCGCCGGCGAGAAGGCGCTGCGCCGGGGCAAGGTCGCGCTCTTCACCGTGGCCGGGGGCCAGGGAACGCGGCTCGGGTATGATGGGCCGAAAGGCACGTTCCCGGTTACGCCCGTGACGAAGAAGCCGCTCTTCCAGGTTTTCGCGGAGAAGATCCTGGCGGCCCAGAAGCGCTACGGTTGCGAACTGATGTGGTTCATCATGACGAGTCATGCGAACCACGCGCAGACGCTGGCCTTCTTCGACAAGCACCGCCATTTCGGCCTGCGCCCGGAACAGGTGCATTTTTTCCGCCAGGGTCGGATGCCGGCGGTCGATTTTTCCGGAAAGGTCCTGCTCGAATCGCGCGACGCGATCGCGCTCAGCCCCGACGGCCACGGAGGCTCGCTTCGCGCGCTCGTGCGCAGCGGCGCGGTCGAGCGCATGGAGCGCGCCGGCGTCGAGGTGATCAGCTACTTCCAGGTCGACAACCCGCTGATCCGCATCATCGACCCGGCGTTCATCGGGTTCCACCTGCTGCGCGGCTCGGAGATGTCGAGTCGGATGGTGCCCAAGGCGTTCGACAAGGAGAAGGTCGGCCATTTCTGCCTGCAGCGCGGCCGACTGGTCGTGATCGAGTACAGCGACATGCCCGACGAATTTGCCACGTTGCGCGATGAACGCGGGGAACTCGTCTACAACGCCGGCAGCATCGCGATCCACCTGCTTTCCACCGCCTTCGTGCGGCGGGTGGGCGAGGGCGGCACGAACGTGGTTCTTCCCTTCCACCGTGCGGACAAGAAGGTCGCGACCGTCGACGGCGCCGGCACGCCGCTCAAGCCCGACAAGCCCAACGGCGTGAAGTTCGAGATGTTCGTTTTCGATGCCCTGCCCTTCGCGCGCAACCCGATCGTGGTCGAGACGCGCCGCTCGGAGGAGTTTTCCCCGGTCAAGAACGCCGAGGGGGGCGACTCGCCGCGCACGTGCAGCGACGACCAGATGCGGCTCTTCACGCGCTGGATGCACGCCGCCGGGCTCGCGGTGCCCGTGGACGCCCACGGCGTGCCGACGATCAAGGTCGAGATCTCGCCGCTCTTCGCCGTCGACGAGGATACCTTCGCGGAAAGCTGGGCCGCGCTGAAGACGAAGCCCGCGATCCGGGACGGCCTGGTGCTGTAGGCGGGAGTCTGAGGACCCGAGCAAAGGACGAACGACAGAGGACGGAAGTCGGAGGACGTAGAACCGAACACCGTTCGCTCCCACCTCACCCGTCCTCGCCCGTTTCTTCCACTCGTTCTCGTTCTCATTCTCGTTCTCGTTCTCCTCATCCTCCTCCGGAACCGGGAGAGGACCATTCGCCGCCCCTGGCTTCTGCCTTGATCCACTGCAGGCGCGTCCGAACAGTTCATCGCATGTCGACCGAACTTCTCAGCCGCGTGGAAGCGGCCCGTGCGGACGGCCGCCTTCTGGCGAGCGCCGCGGAAAACCTCAAGGCATGGATCTCTTCCGGCGTGCTGCCCGCCTGGGCCACCTCGAGCATCGGCGAACTCTTCGCCGCCGGAGCGTATGCAGAACTCAACGACCGGTTCTACCGCTACCTCGAGTTCGGCACGGGAGGCATGCGCGGCCGCACGATCGGAGCCGTGTCGACGAAGGCCGAGATCGGCATCCCCGGCGCGCAGGACACCCCGCAGTACCCGGGCGTGGGCAGCAACATGCTCAACGAGTTCACGATCGTGCGCGCGACGATCGGGCTCTACCGCTACACCGCGGGCTGGCTCGCCGCTTCCGGGCGCTTCGACACGCCCAAGCTCGTCATCGCCCACGACGTGCGGCACTTCTCGCGCCGCTTCTGCGAACTCGCCGCGTCCACCTGGGGGCGGCTGGGCGGGCAGGCGTTCATCTTCGATGGTCCGCGTTCCACGCCGCAGCTCAGCTTCAGCGTCCGCCACCTGAAGGCGCATTGTGGCGTTGTCATCACCGCCAGTCACAATCCGCCCCACGACAACGGCTTCAAGGCCTACTTCGAGGATGGCGGCCAGGTCACGCCGCCGCACGACAAGGGCATCATCGCCGAGGTCAACAAGGTGCCGCTGCCCGAGACGGCCGCGCACCTCGGTGTCGACCTGGCCCGGGTGGTCACGCTTCCCCCCGCGGTCGACCAGGCCTATCTCGCCACGCTGGAGCAGGTGGTGCTCGACCCCGGCGTTTTCAAGGGCTCGAAGCTCAAGGCCGTCTTCACGCCCATCCACGGCACGGGCGCGATCTCGACCGAGCCCGTGCTCCGGAAGATCGGCGTGAAGTACCAGGTTGTACCCGAACAGGCGGTACAGGACCCGCGCTTCCCGACGGTCAAGTCGCCGAACCCGGAGAACGCCGAGGCGCTTTCCAGGGCGGTCGAGCTCGCGAGGGCCACGAAGGCGGACATCGTCATGGCGACCGATCCCGACTGCGACCGCATGGGCACCGCCGTGCGCACGCGCAAGGGCGAGATCATCCTGCTGTCCGGCAACCAGGTCGGCGTGCTCCTGGCCGAGTACCGCATCAGCAAGATGAAGAAGCTCGGCCTGATCCCGAAGAAGGGGGGCCGCAGCGCCGCGCTGATCAAGACATTCGTCACCTCGCCCATGCAGGACGCCGTCGGCGCGGGCCACGGGTTGAAGGTCATCAACACCCTCACCGGCTTCAAGTGGATCGCGGCCAAGATGCGCGGCTACGAGGAGCAGATGAAGGCGGCCGTGCTCAAGAAGGAGGGCATCGCGCTCGATTACGACGGCACCGACTTCCGCACCCGCGCGAAGCTCCTGCAGAAGCACAGCACCTTCTACGTCTTCGGCGACGAGGAGAGCTACGGGTACCTGCCGGCGGACTTCGTGCGCGACAAGGACGGCAACGCCGCCTGCCTCATGTTCTGCGAGCTGGCCGCCGAGGCGAAGAAGGCCGGCCGCACCGTCGACGAGCAGCTCGATGCTCTGTATTTGAAGTATGGATTCTACCTCGAGGGCGTGGGCCAGATCTACTTCGAGGGCGCGGCCGGCGCCGCGAAGATCGCGCGCATCCTCGAGACCTACCGCGCCTCGCCGCCCAAGGCGATCGACGGGGTGAAGGTGAAGCGCTTCCGCGACTTCGGCCGCCAGGTGATCAAGGATGCCGACGGGGAGCGCATCCCGCCGCAGGACCTCTACTTCGTGGAACTGGCCAACGGCTTCAGCTACGCGGTGCGCGGCAGCGGCACCGAGCCGAAGATCAAGTTCTACATCTTCGCCCGCGCCGACGTGAAGACCGCGAAGCAGCTGCCCGCCGTGAAGGCGGCGACCCGGACCGCGCTCGACGCCGCCCGCAAGGCGATCGAAGCCGACGCCGCCGCCCGCGCGGAGAGCTGATCAGCCTCAATTCCGCGGCGGACTCGCTGGCTGCGTCGGCCCGAGCGCGGCTGCTGCGCGCCATCGGCGGCGGTGCATGGCAGTGCGCTCGTCAGCCGCCACCCTGGTTCCGCCGGTATCGCGGTCACCGTTGCGCGCGGCTGCATCGATCCCCGGCGCTCGATGTTAAACTTTCGTGAAGCAGGGTCGCCGGCGCGTGGGAAATCCCCCAGGCCGGCGCGTGAGGTGAAGCATTCTCCGTAGAGAAGGCTGCGATACAAGTCGCTGCGGCGCCGCTTCATGGGTCGGCGCGAGCGGGAACGTTTTTCGGGGTATTGGGGTCAACTCCCCAATGGGGCGGCCGATATCCGAAGGGACGATGGCTTCGAGAGTTTCGCACAACGAGGCGCTGGCGGGTATTTCCCTGCGGGCACGCGAGGCGATGGCCCATTCGCCGGCCGGATCGTGGTGGCGGCGATGGTGGTTCTCGCTCTCGCCGCAGCTGCTCGTCGGCATCGTGACGGTCGCGGGCCTGTCGCTCTCGCTCGTGTTCACCGTCCAACTCGCCTTGCGCAGCCAGACGCAGCTCACCGAATCCGCGCGCGGCCGGCTCCACACGCTGCGCGTGGAGGAACAGATCCAGACCATGCTCGCCGCCCTTGCCGGCGCCGAGGCGGATCTACGCGACTACTTCGGCAGCCGGGCCGACATCCACCTCGCACTCATGGGCGAGAAACGCGCCACCGCCCGCGGCTGCCTCGCGGAACTCGGTCGTCTGGCTCCGGGGAGTCCCGAGCAGGACGACCAGCTCAGGCAGCTCGCGTCGCTCCTCGAGGCCCGCTTCGGTCTCATGGACCGCATGGTTGAGAGCGCGCGGCCGGGCTCGAATGCCAATCTCCTCGCGCTCATGCTCGCCGATCGCGGCTTCGAGAGCAGCAACGCGATCCGTGCCGAAACCTCGGCGCTGCTGGCCAGCGTGCGACGCGACGACGCCGCGCACCAGGCGGCCCTGGGACAGCAGACCTGGGCGGCCCTGGGCTGGCTCTCCATCTTCGTCGCGGTCAATGCCGTTGCCGTGGCCGGCGTGATCGCCGTCGTCTTCCGCGCCGGGCGCATGTCGCGCATCGCCAAGGTCTGCGCCTGGTCGCATACGGTTGAATACGACGGCCGGTGGATGAGCTTCGAGCAGTATCTTGAGGCACGCTTCGGCATCAAGGCCTCGCACGGCATCTCGCCCGAGGAAGCCGCAAAGGTCATGGGGACGATGCCGCCGGCGAAGGGGTGAACGGGATGCCGGGTCGCAAAGCGACGGGCTCCGGAGCCAGATTGGGCCGCAAAGAAGCGCAAAGGGCGCAAAAAGTCAGAGTCGATTTGCTGCAGCCTTCTGCGTTTCCGTTCGGCTCACTCCGGCCTCGGGGGCACGGGCTTCAATCCACGATCAGCACCGGGTCGCCCACCCGCACCTGCTCGAAGAGTTCGATGACATCGAGGTTGCCCATGACCACGCAGCCGGCGCTCTGGGGCTGGCCCAGGAGATCCTCGCGATCGGTGCCGTGGATGTAGACGTAGCGGGCATAGGTGTCGACCTCGCCGCCCTGGTTCACGCCCGGCTCGAGGCCCTTGAGCCAGAGGATGCGGCTGGTGATCAGGTTGCCGTCGGCCGCGCCGCGCGCGCGGTGTTCATTGAAGTGAAACCCGGTGGGTACCCGGCTTTTGAACACGATGCCGGGGGGCTGGCCGGCGCCGATCTTCTCGGCAATGGCATGCAGGCCGCGCGGGGTGCCGAGCGAGCCGCTGAGGTTGGACGGCGGGCGCTTCGATGTGGAAATGACGTAGCTTTTGGAGAGCGACCCGCCGTTGTAGAGACGCAGGGTCTGCCGGTCGATCGAGACGAGAAGAGCCCGGTTTGAGGGCTTGATCCCGGCCGATTCGCATTGTTGCATGACCTGTTTCCAACCCGCGTCCATTTCCATGAAGAAGGATTACAAGATCGGAATCGTCGGCGCCACCGGCGCCGTCGGTCAAGAGCTTACCCGGTTGCTCATCGAGCGGCAGTTCCCCGCCGCCGAGGTGCGACTCCTTGCCTCCGCGAGATCCGCGGGCAAGACCGTCAAATTCGGCACCAAGGACGTCGTGATCCAGGAAGCGAAGCCCGGGGCCTTCGCCGGGCTCGATCTCGCCTTTTTCGCCGCAGGCGGCTCGGTCACCCGTGCCCTCGCCGCGGATGCGGTCAAGTCCGGCTGCACGGTCATCGACAAGAGTTCGGCGCTGCGCATGGAGCCGGATGTCCCGCTCGTCATTCCCGAGATCAATCCGCAGGAACTCCTCCGCCACAAGGGCATCATCGCCAATCCCAACTGCTCCACCGCCGTCGCGCTCATGGGCCTGTGGCCGCTGCACGTGGCGTTTGGCGTCAGGCGCGTGATCTTCGCCACCTACCAGTCCGTCTCCGGGACCGGCGCCGAGGCGGTGAAGGAACTCGCCAGCCAGGTGCGTGCCCTGCAGGTGGGCGAGCCGGTGGAGAAGAAGGTCTATCCCTACCAGATCGCCTTCAACTGCATCCCGCACATCGATACGTTCGGCGCCGACGGCTACACCGGCGAGGAGAACAAGATGATGATCGAGAGCCGCAAGATCATGGGCCTGCCGGACCTGCGTGTATCCGCGACATGCGTACGCGTGCCGGTCGTGCAGGCGCATTCGATCGCCGTCAGCGCCGAGTTCGAGCGACCGGTCGACCTCGCGAAGGCGCGCGAGGCCATCGCGGCCTTCCCGGGCGCCGAGTTGGTCGACGACGTGGCCAACAAGAAGTATCCGACGCCGCTTGATTTCACCCGCAAGGTGAAGTGCGGCGTGGGCCGCCTGCGCCTGGACACGGCGTTCGACAACGGACTCTCCTTCTGGGTCAGCGGCGACAATCTCTGGAAGGGCGCCGCACTCAACGCGGTCCAGAATGCGGAGTGGATGATCGCACACGACGCGCTCAAGCCGCGCACGCCCGCGCTCGCCACCGCCTGATTCTGCTCCGCCCGCACGAACGGCGCCCGGATCGCGACACCGTGTCGTGCCGGGCGCCGTTTGCTTTTCGGCGCGAGCCCATGGCCGGGGAGGGGCGCGACCTTCGGGCGCCGCTTCGCCCGTGCGTCCGCAGTGCGTCGCAGCGCTCGCGAAGAGATAGTCCGACCGGGCAGAAGTAAGGAGCGGCGCCGCGTGTCATGCATCGCCACGCCACGTCACGCGCGGTCTTCGCCAAAACCTGAGAACCCGCGGCCGTGACCCCGCTTGACGCCTCGCGCGCGGCACGGTTGTCTCGAGTGCACTCGCCTGGCACACGGAGCAGTGCGGTGCCGGGCGGTCCAGCAAACCCCGCTGCACCCATGACCTACCCCATACGTTTCCGCGTGCCACGTGGCGCCTTGGCGCACCTGCGTGGCCTGGCCCGCTTGACCGTGCGCGCCGTTGGCCTCATTGCCGTCGGTGCCGTCGTTATCGGCGCGACCCCCGCGGCGCAAGGCGCTCCCAAGTGGGACCCGATCGATCCCGCGGACCTCGCGGCGACCGAATCCACCAGCAGTCCGGGCGCCGATGTGGAGATCCTCTTCGAGCGGCACACGCTTGAGCAGGATAGCTCGAGGCCCATGTTCGCGAGCGCCCTCGACCCGGATCGCTCCGAGGCCTCGACCGAGGCGTATGTGCGGGTGAAGATCTACACGGCGAAGGGCGTGCAGGATCGAGGCAAGCTTTCGATCCCGTCGTATGGCTCGAGTCGCGTGCGCGAGGTGGTGGGCCGGGTGGTAAAGCCCGACGGCACGGTGCACGAACTGCAGAAGGAGGACATCCACGAATCCACCGTCTGGAAGAGCAAGGTTACCAAGCAGCGGGTGACGCGACTCGCGTTCCCAAATCTCGCGCCGGGGGACATCGTCGAGTACAAGTGGCGGCACGCGGGGCAGGGCGGCGGTCACGGAGGCTGGTACTTCATGCAGCAGGAGATGCCGGTGCGGCAGTTCCAGTTCCGCGTCGCCAGCGTCTCCGAGCAGACCTTTGTCGGGTGGATGAACTGCGGCGAAGTCGAGCAATCGCGGCGGGGAGGCCTCTCGATCACGGCGCGCAATCTTCCGGCGTTCGAGGAGGAGGACTATATGCCGCCTGATCGGGAGTTCAGGAGCTGGCTCTACATGATCCAGACATGGAAGGAGACGGATGCGAAGGAGATATGGAAGACTCTGACCCGCTACTACGCGGAGGAGTATTCGTCCTCGACGGCTCCATTCGGCGCGGTGAAGGAGAAGGCCAGGGAGATCGTCGGCGATGCCACCAGCGATGAGGAGAAGCTTCGCCGGCTCTACGAGTTCTGCCAGCGGGAGATCACAAACTTCAGCTTCTTCGACACCAAGGAGCTGCAGGCCGAACGGGAAAAGAGCCGCTCCGCCGACGATCAGTCGCCGAAGGCGACACTGGCGCGCAAGTATGGATGGACCCACGAGATCAATGTGCTTTTCGCCAGCCTTGCTCGCGCCGTCGGGTTCGAGGTGCGCATGGCCATGAACGCCGGTATCCACGAACTCCTGAACGTCAGGACCGCACACGGCTGGGCGTTCATGAACCGACGACAGGTGGCTGTGAAGGTCGGGGACTCGTGGCGTTTCTTCTGCCCTGGCAACTATCTCGCGCCGTTCTCGATGCTCGGTTGGAAGGACGAAGGTGCCACGGCGGTCCTGTGCGGGAAGAATGACCGCGAGTTGATGTTCGTCCGGATGCCGAACTCGGCGGCCGCGGATTCGCGCGCGGTGCGCCGCGGCACCTTCAGCCTTTCCTCCGATGGCACGCTGGAAGGTGAGGTGGAGATCTCATGGACCGGGCATCTTGCCGGTGTGCGCAAGGGCGAGTACTGGGGCGAGTCCCAGGAGGAGATCGACAAGGATTTCCGCGAGGACATCAACAAGCGGCTCCCCGATGCCGAGATCACGGAGCTGGCCTGGGAAAACCTGGTCAGCCAGGCGCAGCCGCTGAAGGCCCGCTATCATGTCGTGGTGCCCGGCTACGCCGAGCGCGTGGGAAAACGCCTGCTCGTCCGGCCCGGTTACTTCGAGACGGGCAGCGCCGGGATCTTCACGGCCGAGAACCGGAAGTACCCGATCGCGTTTCCCTTCGCGTGGCAGGAATCCGACGAGATAACGATGCAGCTTCCGGAGGGCTTCGAACTCGACAAACCGACCGCGCCCACCCCCGTCGGGAAGATCGAGGGTGAGTTTGGATCCACCTACACGATCAAGTTTCAGAAGAAGGCCCGCACGCTGGTCTATGCGCGTGAGTTCTCCGTTGGCGCCTCGGGGGCGCTGATGTTCCAGGCGCAGAGCTATCCGGTGATCAAGGGCATCTTCGAGGGTATCCATCAGTCAGATACCCATGCACTCATGATCAAGCCGGCCACGGCGGTAGCGGATCCCGCGGCCCCAACGCCATGAGTTCCGCAATCCAGCGCGCGGCCCGGCGGGCTGCCGGCATCGCCTGTTTCCTGGGTCTCGCGGCCGTGTGCACGTTTGCCGCAGACGCGCCCGATTGGCTGCTGAAGTGCGCCGCACTTCCTACGCCGGGATACGCGGCCGGCGCCCCGGCGCTCGTGCTCGCCGACGACTATGCCATCGACATCGATCTCAAAGGACGACGGTCGACCTTCCGCCGCTACGCGGTGCGCGTGCTGGCCAAGGGAGGCGAGTCGTACGCACGGGCCTCGGTGGGCTACCTCGCGGGGCGTGACACGGCCAAGGGACATGGCGCGTGGTTGGTGCGCGGCGGCAAGGTCGTAAAGCCGCGCGGCTCGCGCGACTGGATCGACGAGGCCGTCGACATGGAGGCGGCATTCAGCGAATACCGGGCGAAGACCGTCTCCTACGCCGACCTGGCCCTTCCGGGCGACGTGTTCGGCTATGAGGCCCGTGTTCAGGGCGGCCTGTTGTTCGCAGCGGTGATGAATGTATGGCAATCCAGTTTGCCCACACTGCGCGAGCAGTTGGAAGTGACCCTGCCTGCCGGTTGGGACCTCGCCGCAGAGGTTGCGGGGGAACGTCACCTCGACCACGCGCGCACGAGCGATGGCCGGACGTGGAGCTGGGTCCTGCGCGACCGTCCGTATCGGCCGGACGAACCTTACGCACCCGACGACAACTGGTTCGACGCGCGGGTGTTCGCGACGTTTCAACTGCCGGATACCTCGCAACCCCTCGGGTTGGACACGTTTCAGCGGTGGAGCGCGGTGGCCGCGTATTACGAGAAACTCTCCGAAGGCCAGTGCGATCGGGACGAGGCCCTGACCGCGACGGTTCAGCGCCTGACGTCCGGAGTCGACGATCAGCTCGATCGCATCCGGGCGATTGCGCGCCATGTGCAGGAGCTGCGGTATGTATCCATCAACCGCGGCATCGGGCTCGGTTTCGGCTTTCGGCCGCGCCGCGCGACCGAGGTGCACTCGAAGGGGTGGGGGGACTGCAAGGACAAGGCCAATCTCATGTGCGCGATGTTGCGGGAGATCGGCGTGACCGCGCACCTCGCGACCGCCCACACCGAATGGGGACGTTTGGTTTCGCCCGACTGGCCGAGTCCCCAGCAGTTCAACCACGCCATCGTGGCGATCCGGGTGGATGATTCGGTCGATCTTCCAGCCGCAGTTGCGACCGGACGCTTCGGGCGGGTGCTGTTTTTTGACGCGACGCACGAGTACACCGTGCTCGGTGACCTGCCCCTGCCGCTCCAAGGTTCAAAGGTCCACATCGAGGTCGCCGGAAGCGATGAGCTTGTCACGTTGCCGGAGATTCCGTTCGAGCAGAACCGGCGTATTGATCGGATCATGCGGGTGGTGCTCGCGCCTGATGGCTCCGTGGTGGGCACCGGTGCATTCACCGGCGACGGGCAGGCTGCCTCCAGCCTTCGTGGCTTGGTGCGACGCCGTTCGACTCGCGAACTCGAAGAGTACGTCGCCAACATACTCGGAAACGCGCTTCGTGGAGCGGTGGTGAAGGACGTGAAGTTCACCGACGACCGGACGGCCAATCGGAGCGAACTGAAGTTCGAGTTCAGCGCACCCCGGCTCCTCCAGTACCTCCCGGGCGACCTTGCGTTGGTGAAGCTCGATTTCTTCAACCGCGCGGGTGTCCCGGCGTTTCCCGAAAAGACCCGCAGGCTGCCGATCGATTTCGATGGGCTACGCCTTCGTGAAGTCGTCGAACTGACGTTGCCGGAAGGCCTTGCGGTGGAGGAGGTGCCCGAGAAAACCGTGCTCGAGTGTCCATTTGGGAGCTACGACAACCACTTCGAAGTTGGCGACGGCGTGCTCCGGTTCGAACGCGTGCTCGAGTTGCCTCCGGCGCGCATTCCGACGGACGAGTACAGCAAGGTCAGACAGTTCCTCATGGATGTCGGACGCGCGGACCGCGTCTCGGCCGTCCTCCGCATGGGCGGGAGTTGAGACTCGATGCCGGGGCGGTTGCCGGCCGGTCGGCTCGCGAGAGAGTACCCGACGCCCGGGCACCTGCCCCGCCGTCGCCGGAAAAAACCCTTGCTCCCCCTACGGGGCGCCTGTTTTTTGACCGGCTTGCGGACGCCTAGCTCAGTTGGTTAGAGCATCTCGTTTACACCGAGGGGGTCGGGGGTTCGAGTCCCTCGGCGTCCACCAGCCTTCGCTCGGCGCGCAGCACGGAGCGACGGCTGCCGCGTCGGCGTCCGCCAGGACGAAGGCGGGCGGCATCCCGGCTGCGACGAGCTTCGGCTCGGCAGACCACGCACGTTTCCGACCCCCCCAGATCCATCCTTCCACTCTTCACGTTTCTCCGCACCACCCTCCCGATGAGGCACACGATCTCCGTCCTGGTCGAAAACAAGTTTGGCGTGCTCGCGCGCATCTCCGGCCTGTTCTCCGGCCGCGGGTTCAATATCGATTCGCTCAACGTCGCCCCCACGCAGGACCCGGCGCTCTCGCGCGTGACCGTGGTGGTCCGCGGTGACGACACGGTGCTCGACCAGATCAACAAGCAGCTCCTCAAGCTGGTCAATGTGATCGAGGTGATCGACTTCCAGGAGGGCCAGGCGGTCGAGCGCGAGCTCGTGCTCGCGAAGGTCCGGGCCGACACCCGCACGCGCTCGGAGATCATCCAGATCGTCGACATCTTCCGCGCCAAGATCATCAACGTCTCGCCCGAGTCGGTCATCGTCGAGATCACCGGCGACGAAGGGAAGATCAACGGCTTCCTCAGCATGGTCGAGTCGTTCGGCATCCTCGAGCTCGCCCGCACCGGCAAGCTCGCGATGCGCCGCTGATCCCGCGCTTCCACGTCACCGATTTTCCACGACAATCCATCACAGGCTCTCGCAGCCCCAGTCCTCCCAACACGTTCTCTCATGCCCGCCAAAGTGTACACCGACAAAGACGCCGATCTCGGCGTGTTCGCCAACAAGACGCTCGCCGTGCTCGGCTATGGCTCCCAGGGCCATGCGCACGCCCTCAACCTGAAGGACTCCGGCTGCAAGGTCATCATCGGCCTCTACGAGGGCAGCAAGTCGGCGGAGGTCGCCGCATCCCACGGCTTCGAGGTGGTCACCACCGCCGAGGCCGTCCGCCGCGCTGATGTGATCATGGTCGCCCTGCCCGACATGAAGCAGGCGTCGGTCTACGAGAAGGACATCGCCCCGAACCTTTCCAAGGGCAAGTGCCTGCTGTTCTCGCACGGTCTCGCCGTGCATTTCGGCCTGATCAAGGTGCCGGCCAACGTCGACGTGATCATGGTCGCCCCCAAGGGGCCCGGCCACATGGTCCGCCGGCTCTACGCCGAGGGCAAGGGCATGCCGGCGCTCATCGCCGTCGCCCAGAACGCCTCCAAGAAGGCCAAGAAACTCGCCCTCGCCTGGGCCCGGGGCATCGGCTCGACCCGCGCCGGCGTGCTCGAGACGACGTTCAAGGAAGAGTGCGAGACCGATCTGTTCGGCGAGCAGGCCGTGCTCTGTGGCGGCGCCTCCGCGCTCGTCCAGGCGGGCTTTGAGACGCTCGTCGAGGCCGGGTACCAGCCCGAGATGGCCTACTTCGAGTGCCTCCACGAACTGAAGTTGATCTGTGACCTGATGTATGAGTCCGGCATCGCCGGCATGCGTTTCTCCATCTCCGAGACCGCCAAGTACGGCGACATCACCCGCGGCCCGCGCGTGATCAACAAGGATACGAAGAAGGAGATGAAGAGGATCCTGAAGGAAATCCAATCCGGGCAGTTCGTGAAGGAGTGGGTGAAGGAGCACAAGGGCGGCCTCAAGAAGTACAACAAGCTCCTCGATGCCGGCGCCAAACACCCGATCGAAAAGACCGGCGCCCGCCTTCGTTCGATGATGCCCTGGATGGCGAAGAAGAATATCAAAGGCGTCCAGGCGGCCTACTGATCATCTGCCGCATCCGGTGCAGCCAGCACCGCAGCCACCGATCTCGCCCGACCGGCGGGATCCCGTGCCAGGGCCGGTGCCGCCTTTCCAGGCGGCCCGGCCCGCGCCATTTCCGGAAGGATCGCGGCTCCAGCGGCTTCACTCGGAAACCCGTCGCGGGTGGCAGCGGTTAACGAGATGAGCGCCGGGTGGAAGGGGCGATGTAGATACGTCGGACGTCTCGCTGAACCTGACTCGCTCACTTGGATCACGTCACAGAGGGCACGGAGGACGATCATGGAGTTCACAGAGCGGTATCTGCCGAACCAGGATCACGCCTTCGCCGATTCACCCACGAGGTGATGTGGTGAACCGGACGAATCCGCGGCAGCACTCCGCGCCCTCGGCTCTAAGCTCTGTGATCTCTGTGTCCAACTGCTCCTTTTGGACTGAGCGCGATCGACACAGGGCGAGGCTGGATCTCGTGAACCACCTCCCCGTGAACTCCTTCCACGAACTCGTCGTCTCGGCGACCCGATTGATTGAGGATTCCAGGTGCTCGAGGGCCATGGCCGTTTTCAGAACCGCAAACCCTGCCAATTTCCCGGCGAACGGACACCGCCATTGGCCACGTTTTTTTTGAAACGGCTCTAAAGGTGTGGAACCTGCAGCCTAACCTGTCAGCCTCCCTTCCGCCATGGTTGCTTCCCGCCGCAAGCCCTCCGTCCGCAAGCCCGCTCCCAAGAGTGCGTCCGTGCTGGGCCGCCTCGTGAAGAAGGTCGCGAAGCGGCCCGCCAAGGGCGCACCCAAGACGAAGGCGGTTTCGGCCAAGGCCGTCGGCGCCAAGGCGCTCCCGGCGAAGAAGACCACCGCCGAATCGAAATCCAAGGGCGCCCCTGCTGCGAAGTCCCGCAAGCCCGCCGCCGACGCGAGGCCCGCCAAGCCTCTCGCTAAGGCTGTGTCCCCCGAGGCCCGGGACGTCCGTCCGGCAGCCGCCACTTCAGCGGCGGCGCGCCCGCCGTCTCCCGCGCCCGCGGTGATGGCGGCCGCGACGAATCCCTCGCCCAGGCCGGCTCCTGTATCCAAACCGGCCGCACCAATCGCCGCGACGGTTCCTGCGCCGATTCCGGTCAGCGCGTCCGTGCCCATGGGCGCGGCCCCCGCGCCGCTCGCCCCCGTCGCGCCGCCCCCGCCCAAACCGGTCCCGCCGCCGCCCGTCCGGCGGCCGCTTGTCACGCTCACGGTGGTGACGCGCAAGAGCGCCCTCGCCATCGCGCAGACCGACCTGGTGCTCGCCCGTTTCGCCCACCGGATCCCGAATTACGCCTTCCGCGTCTTCAAGCTCGTGACCACGGGCGATCGCCAGGCCGAGTGGTCGCTCCAGCAGGAAGGAGGCAAGGGCTTGTTCACCGGCGAACTCGAGCAGGCGCTCACCGACCACCGCGCCGATCTCGCCGTCCACAGCGCGAAGGACCTGCCGACCGACATGCCCGCCGGCCTGGCGCTCGCGGGTTTTCTCCAGCGCGAGGACCCGCGCGACGTGCTCGTCATCCGCGAGGATGTCGGCGGGCGTCCGACTTCCATAGCCACGGGCAGCCCGCGCCGGCGGATGCAGCTCGAGCGCCAGTTTCAGAAGGCGTCGTTCATGGAGATTCGTGGAAATGTGGATACGCGCCTGCGCAAGATCGCCGAGGAACGGGTTGCCGACGCCACCGTGCTCGCCGCCGCCGGACTAAAGCGGCTGGGCATCACCGAATGGCCGGGCCTGCGCTTCCAGCCGCTGCCGCTCGCCGTCTCCGTGCCCGCGGTGGGGCAGGCGGCCGTCGCCGTGCAGGCCCGCACGGAGACCGCGAACTTCCTGCGTCCCCACCTCGATGAGCCCACCCGCGTCGCGGTCGAGCTCGAGCGCGCCTTCCTGCGCCTCATGGGCGGCGGGTGCCACACGGCCTTCGCGGTCCACTACGACGGCACCGGGGTGCACGTCTTTCACGAGAGCTGCGGCTACCAGCGGTTCACGGTTTCCCTCTCGGACGCCCTCGAGCCCGTCCGCGTCGCCGAACGCCTCCTCACCCAGCTCAAGCTGCGCGTGTGATCAGCGGCGGTCGATCCTCTGATTTGAACCACATCGCGCTTTTTGCAGAACGGCAAAAACGCTGAGGACACAGAGGGCACACAGAAAGGCAGTGGCGCGGCGAGTGGCCGCGGAGGCAGGGGAAACGGTGCGTCTTTGCCGTCGCTCAGCTTCTTCTGCTATCACCTGTCGAAGTCCGCGGCTCCGAGCCTTGAACTCTGTGCTCTCTGTGTCCTCTGTGGTTCAACACATTCTCCCATGGCTGAACAAGGTTGTGTCCATCTGGTCGGTGCAGGTCCGGGCGATCCCGGGCTGATTTCCGTGCGCGGGCGTGAGTTGCTCGAGTCGGCCGAGGTCGTCGTCTACGACCGCCTGGTCCATCGCGGCCTGCTCGCGCACTGCCGGCCGGAGTGCCTGCAGATCTGCGTGGGCAAGCGCGCCGGCGGGCCCTCCGTCTCGCAGGAGGACATCGAGGCCGAACTCGTGAAACACGCGCGCGCCGGCCGGTGCGTGGTGCGCCTCAAGGGCGGCGATCCGTTCGTCTTCGGCCGCGGCGGCGAGGAGGCGGTCCACCTCGCGGCCGCCGGCATCCGCTTCGAGATCGTGCCCGGCATCACCTCCGCCCTCGGCGCGGGCGCGTTCGCGGGCATCCCGCTGACCAATCGCGATATCGCCTCCACGCTCGTCTTCGCCACCGGACACGAGACGCCGGAGAAGGACCGCACCGCGGTGGACTGGCGCGCCCTTGGCGCCCTGCGCCATGCCACGCTCTGCCTCTACATGGCCATGGGCCATCTCGACGAGATCGCGAGCCAGCTCCAGGCCGGTGGTCGTTCTGCGGATACACCGGCGGCATGCATCCAATGGGCCTCGCTCGGACGCCAACGCACGCTCGTGGCGACACTCGGCACGCTCGCCGACGAGGTGCGGAAGGCCGGGCTCGCCGCCCCGGCGATCGTCGTCGTGGGCGACGTCGTGACACTCCGCGAGACAGTGGGCTGGTTTGAGAAGCGGCCGTTGCTGGGCCGCCGCATCGTCGTGACCCGCAACCGCGACCAGGCGGGCGAACTGACCGGGCGCCTCGAGACGCTCGGCGCCAGCGTGCTCGAGCTCCCACTCGTGCGCGTTTCGCCGGTGGAGGACAAGGACCTCTGGGCCGAGGTTTTCCCCGAGCTTGGCAGTTACGACTGGCTGGTGTTCACCAGCGCCAACGGGGTCAGGCATTTCTTCAGCGCGTTCTTCAAGGTGTTTCCCGATTTGCGCGCGCTCGGCGTGATGCGCATCGCCTGCATCGGCGAGGCCACGGCGGCCGCCGTGCGCGACCTGCACCTCGAGGTCGAACTCACCCCGGCCAAGGCCGTGGCTGAGGAACTGGCCGAACTCATGATCAAGACCGGCAGCCTCGACAACGCCAAGGTGCTCGTGGTGACGGGCAACCTCAACCGCGACGTGCTTGTGCAGGAACTCGAGGAGGCCCGCGCGATCGTCGACTGCTTCCCGGCCTACAAGACGGAGCCGACCGACCTCATGGACGAGCCGGTCGCGCAGGAATTTCGCGAACTCGGCGCCGATGCCGTCCTCTTCACCAGTTCATCGGGCGTGCATTCCTACGTCGCCCAGGCCGCCGCGCTCCAATTATCGGATACAGCGAAGCGTCCGCGCCTGGGCAGCATCGGGCCGATCACGAGCGAGACACTCCGGCACGCGAAGCTTCCGGTCGACTTCGAGGCGGCCGCCGCCACGCTCGATGCGCTCGTGGCTGCGGTGGTGCACACGCTCGGCCGCGATTGAACCCGGGCGCCGGGCGGATCCGGCGGGGGCGGAAAGCATGCGGCGGCTGGCGGACCCTCGGGGCGGCCCGCAGCCCTGATGCGACTGGGGACCGAAGGCAAATTGGGGCCGGGCGCCTATCCCGCCCGGGACTTTCCGGGAGTAGTCTCCCGGCGAGCCGAATGGACTGCAGTGTCGTGTCCATCGCACGCTGTCCCCGATGATGAACGAGACCACACAAACGCAGCCCGCCGCCCCCGCGCCGGCCACGACCGGCGAGGATGCGCCGCTGGCGTCCCGCACGTACGGGTGGCGCACAGTGCTCGTGCTTGGCCTCGTGGTGATCGGGATGTTTCTGCTGGGCTACATCCCGGCGACCATCCGGGTCTCGGCGCTCGAGCAGGCGCGCGATGCCGCACTGATCGAGATCCGGCGGGCCAACCTGCAGTTGAACCTGGCGTCCGCCGCGATCGATGCCCGCCGGGGCGAGTATGAGGCGGCACGCATAGCCGCCGCGACGTTCTACACCGGCCTCAGTGCCGAGGTGAATGCCGTGGGGATCACCTCGTGGAGCGCGGAACAGCGCGAGGCGATGCGTCCCCTGCTCGATCAGCGCGACGAATTGATCACGCTGCTCGCCCGTGGAGACCCGGCCTCGGCCGAGCGACTCGCGGAGCTCTACCACGCCTTCCGGCAGTCAACGGCGTCGGATACGACCGAAAGCGTGGAGTAGGGCCGTTTCAGAAAACTCGTAGCCGCGCGGGATGATCGATCTATTGAGGCGTTCGGATGGGTTTCCCAGTCTGAAACGGCTGCGACATTTCTGAAGCCGCTGTGGCTTCGTGTTCGCAGCCCGCTGGCAAGGTCGCGAGCAGCACGGCATCCGTCGCTCCCGCATGCTCCATCTCCGGACACCCGATGCACCGGGTCAGCGGGACTCAGCGCCCCGGCAGCAGGTCGAGCAGGTGCGAGAGGCTGCCGATCTCGCCGTCGGCCGCGGGATCAGCGTCATGACGCACCCGCACGACCGACCATCCGGCATCGCGAGCCCCGGCGACATCGTGCTTGAGGCTGTCCCCGACGTGCAGCACCTGTGCGGGGGTGATGCCATGGGCCTGCTCGGCCCGGCGGAAGATGCCCGTATCCGGTTTCTCATAACCCGCTTCGCTGGAAATCGTGACCGCCTCGAAGTGCGGCCGCAGGCCGGTTTCGGCGAGCACGCGATGGAGCCGGCTGTCCCAGTTCGAGAGCACCCCGAGGCGGTAGCCGCGACGCCCCAGCGCGGTGAGCGTGTCGGCCGCGCCGTCATACACGCGCCAGCGTGACCCGTGGGCGAACGTCTCCCAGAGCTCTTCGAAGAAGGCGTCGAAGCGGGTGGGGGTATGCCCGAGCTCGCCGAACGCCTGCCGCACCACGCGCTGCCAGAAGTCGCGTTCACGGCGCTCCGGATCGAGCACGCGGGTGTCTTTCGACACCGCGTGGAATGCGTTCCGAAAGGCGTGGTCGAGTGCCTCCGCGGCATGATCACAGTCATGGCAGAGCGCGACCTCGCGGTAGACGGCTCCGACCGAGGGATGGGGGCGGAGCAGCGTGCCGGCCGCGTCGAAGGTCACGACGAGCACGCGGCCGGGATCAAAGCCGGCTGTCATGATCGGGCGTTCTCGCCAAGCTGCCGCAGCAGTTCGTAGGAGTAGAGCCCGGAATCGTGTCCGTCGCTGAAGTCGAAGCGCACAGCATAATTGCCGATCACCTGCCAGCCGGTCACCACGACTGCGGAGAAGTCCTTCCGGCCCTCCGCGCCGTGTATCCGCCCGAACAGGTCAGGCTCGCCCTTCGAGGCCGCGCTCGGGGAGGCGGCGCGCAGGGCGGGGCACGAGAGGTAGGTCTCGGCGCCGTCGGCCCACTTGATGGCGACTTCGTTGCCGATGAGCTGAATGTCCGTCGGAGCGATCACAGCGGGGAACCAAAAACGACCGGACCGTCGGCTGCAAGAACCAGGCGCTCGCACCGGCCGGCCAGCGCCAGCGTGCAGCCGCATTGGCCAGGGCGATGGGAACGCATCCGCGCTGCGCGCCGGGGGCGTACGCCCGATCTCCGGCCGGGAGCCTGTGCCCTCATCGGTCCGGCGCGTGCCCGTCGGCTCCGAACCGGTGGGCGCTCGATTGCGATTGCGGGGCAGCTGCTTACCTTGGCGAAAACACGAGTCTCACGATCCCGCGCTTCGGATCCGGGAGCGCCACGCTTCAGGCGGCCGGCGTTCACGGGTCACGGCCGGGGCGGTCCCTGCCGCTGCCGTGTCTCGGGTGCGCTATCGAGGCTTTTGCCGCGACGAACTGGACGAGGGCCAACTCACGACTTTCCCATGCCCGTGCAATTCCGAGATTACTACGCGATCCTCGGCGTCGGCCGCGACGCTTCCGAGGCGGACATCAAGAAAGCATTCCGCACGCTCGCGCGGAAGTACCACCCCGATGTGGCCAGGGACAAGAAGTCGGCCGAGGAGAAGTTCAAGGAGATCAACGAGGCCTACGATGTGCTCGGCGATCCCGCCAAGCGTGCGAAGTACGACCGCCTGGGCGCGCGCTGGCAGGATTATGAGACTGCCGGAGCGGGTGGGGCGGCATCGGACGGTGCCTTCTCCCGGGCCCGGCGACCAGGCGAGGCGGGCGCCTACGAGTTCCACTTTGGCGGCACGACGGGATTCAGCGATTTCTTCGAGCGGTTCTTTGGCGGGCGCGGCGGCGAGGGGCTGGGAGATCTGGAGGACCTCTTCGGCGGCGGCGTGGATCCGCGGGCGTCGGGGCGCAGTGCTCCGAGGGCGGGCGGCGACGCGGGGCGTCGGCACGGGGCGGATACCGAGGCCGACCTGCTCGTGACCCTGGACGAGGCCGTGCGCGGGGGCGAGCGCCTGCTGCGCCTTGAACGAATCGATCCGCGTACCGGAGAATCCACGACACAGACCCTCCGTGTCCGCATTCCATCAGGTGTGCGCGAGGGGCAGCGCCTGCGGATCCCCGCGCAGGGGGCGGCGGGTACCGACGGGGCCGCGGCGGGCGACCTTTACCTGCGGGTCCGCCTGGCCGCCGACCCGGACTTTCGCGCCAAGGGCCATGACCTCTACTGCGACCTGCAGCTCGCGCCCTGGGAGGCGGTGCTGGGCGCCACGGTCGAGGTCTCCGTGCCGGGTGGGCGACACGCCCGGGTGCGCGTTCCTGCGGGGACGCGCTCCGGGACCCGGTTGCGCTTGCGTGGTCACGGTCTGCCCCGGCCCGAAGGCGGGGCCGGCGACCTCTACGTCGTCATCGCCATCGACGTTCCGGAAACCGTCGGCGCCGAGGAGCGGGCCCTGTGGGAGCAGCTCGGGCGCACATCGCAATTTTCACCACGCAAAATGCCATGAACGAGACAAGCCTTGCCTTCTTCAGCCCTGATGCGGGCGCGCTGCACTCGATCGGCGAACTGGCCCACATCACGCAGGTCCCGAGGCACACCATCGCGATCTATTGTCGCTGGGGCCTGCTCACGCCTGTGGGCGACCCCGACACCCAAGGATGGTTCTTCGACACCGAGGCCATCCGTGTGCTTCAGCGCATCGAGTATCTGCGTCATGATCGAGGCGTGAACCTGGCGGGCATCCGCGTGGTTCTGGAACTCGCCGCGGAGGTCGAGCGTTTGCGCGAGGAACTGAGGTTTTTCCGCCAATTCTGAGCCGCCCGTCATGACAATCCGGATGCGGCCGCTCCGGCGGGTTGCATCGCGCAGAGGGCCGCGGGGCCATGCACCGGGCAAGGATGCGAAGACGAGGACCCCCGGTGAAAAACCACCACTGTAGCAAACATCCAAATACATATGTGCCATGTCCGATGAACCGTTTGATGCCGATGAGCGAGGCATCGTCGTGCCCTGTCCGCAGTGCGGACGGGCCAACCGGCTTCCATACGAACGCCTCAGCGAGGCTGCCCGGTGTGCGGTGTGCCGGGCGGAGATCCCGCCACCGGACCGTCCCGTCGCCGTGGCCGGATCGGCTGCCTTCGACGCGCTGACCGGCCGCTGTGTGCTGCCGGTGCTCGTCGATTTCTGGGCACCCTGGTGCGGGCCGTGCCGCATGGTGGCACCCGAGCTCGTCAACGTCGCACGTGCGCGGGCGGGCCAGTGGGTGGTCGCCAAGGTCAACACCGAGGCGCTGATCGATGTCGCGACCAGGTTCCGCATCGTCAGCATCCCGACGCTCGCCGTCTTTCGCGCCGGGCGCGAACTGAAGCGGCAGGCCGGCGCCATGCCCGCAGCCCAGATCCTCGACTGGCTCGAACGCGAGTCCTGAGAAGGCGGCGATCCGGCCGCGTCCGGACCGTGGCCTCCGGTCTCAGGAAGCGGCTCGCGCGTGATCCGGGGCTGTCCGGACGCTTCGCCGAGGGGACCGCGATTCACGAGGGATACTTCCGGTCTGCACCCGACATTTCGCCTTCCCCGCCCCGGCCGATTTGATCAACCTGCGCGCTCCCCATGGCATTGCAGCACCTGACCGACGAGCAGGTTCGCGACTGGACCCGCGAACAGAAGGACCGGTGGTGGCTCGAGAACGTCTTTCGCGGCAACCTGCCGCAGCTCACGCTGCGTTCGGCAATCACGGGCTTCCTGCTCGGCGGGGTGCTCTCGGCCACAAACCTCTACATCGGCGGCAAGACCGGCGTGTCGCTCGGCGTCGGGCTGACCTCGGTGATCCTGGCGTTCGCCATCTTCAGGGTCATGGCGCGGGCCGGCCTGGCGCGCGATTTCACGATTCTCGAAAACAACTGTATGCAGTCGATCGCGACCGCGGCCGGCTACATGACCGCGCCGCTCATTTCCTCGGTCGCCGCCTACATGCTGATGACCGGGCAGATCATCCCCTGGTGGCAGTTGTTGCTCTGGAATGTCGTGCTCTCGGCGCTCGGCGTGCTCGTGGCCTTTCCGATGAAGCGGCGCTTCATCAACGACGAGCAGCAGCCGTTTCCAGAGGGCCGCGCCTGTGGGGTCGTCCTGGATACAATGTATCACAGCGACGCGGCCAGCGGCATGGTCAAGGCCCGGGCGCTCGCCGTGGCCGCGATGCTCGCCGGTGGGCTGCAGTTCCTCATGGGGGAGGGGTGGATGCGGCTCGTCCAGTTCAAGATCCTGCAGCTCGACCGGCTGCTTGGCTGGAAGGAGGCCTGGCACCTGCGCGAGCGCCTCGACGACTACTACTACATGCTCGCGGCGAAGTTCCACCTGTGGGTCCCGAGCATACTCGGCACGGACCTCAGGCAGCTCGGCCTGCGCGTGGGTCTCGACGCCGCCATGCTCGGCGTCGGCGGCCTCATGGGTATCCGCGTGGCCACTTCGGTGCTGATCGGCACGCTGGTCAACTTCGCCGTGCTGGCGCCGCTCATGATCCAGCGCGGGGACATCGCCCCGCGCCTCGCGCCCGACGGCGCGCTCATCGCGATCAACCGCGCGGAGATCGTCAACCAGTGGTCGCTCTGGTGGGGCATCACGATGATGGTCGTGGCCTCGATGGTTTCGCTCTTCGCCAAGCCCAAGGTGATCCTGGGCGCCTTCCGGGGTTTGTTCGCCAGGAGGGACGAGGCGGCCGCCGTCGATGTCGTGAAGCACATCGAGCTGCCGCTGTGGGTGTCGTTCGTGGGCGTTCCGGTGCTCGGGCTGTGCGCGGCCTGGATGGCGCACGATTTCTTCGGGGTGCAGTGGTACCTCGCCATCCTCGCGCTGCCCCTGATCTTTGTGCTCACGTTGATCGCCACCAATGCGATGGCGTTGACATCGTGGACGCCCACGGGGTCGCTGTCGAAGATCACGCAGTTCACCTTCGGCGCGATCGACCGCACGAACCCTGCGGTGAACCTCATGACGGCGGGCATGACGGCGGAGGTCGCCTCGAATGCGGCCAACCTGCTCTCCGACATCAAGCCCGGCTACATGCTCGGTGCCAAGCCGCGCCAGCAGGCCATCGGTCACGTCATCGGCATCTTCGCCGGTGCACTCGCCTCGACGCCGCTGTTCTTTCTTCTCTTCCTGCCGCCCCAGGAGGTCGACGGCGCGATGGTGCGCACGACGACGACGATCGTCTCGGATACATTCGCCATGCCCTCGGCGCTGCAGTGGAAAGGCGTGGCCGAGATCATCGAGAAGGGCCTGAAAAGCCTTCCCACCTCGGCGCTCATCTCGATGGCCGTGGCCGCAGTGCTCGCCGTCGTCTTCGAGGTGCTGCGCATCGTCACGAAGAACCGGTTTCCGCTGTCCGCGATCTCGATCGGCCTCGGCGTGGTTCTTCCGCCCGACGCCTGCATCGCGATGTTTGCAGGGGCGTTTTTCTTCCACGTCATGGCGCGGCGTAATCCCACGGCGGGTACCCGGGGCTTCGCCCTGTGGGTGGAAGGCTGCGAGCCGATTTGCGCCGGCCTCATCTCGGGCGCCGCGCTCGTCGGGATCGGCAACGCGCTGCTCAACGTGTTGATGTAGCGAACTGCGTCGCAGGCCCGTATTGGCGAAGGGAGTTTCGCTCCCCCGCCTTCCGGGCCCTCGGATGACGGGAGCCGATGCACCGACTCAGGAGGTCGTCCGCTTGGTTCAGTGCAATCACGGGATGGCGATCGCGGATGGGGCCTCGGTGAAGACGATCGGCCCTCACGCCTTCGGCAGCGACTAACTCGAGAGGCCAATACGCTGACTTGCGGCTGATTCGAGGCTGTCCGCAGCGCGCCGTGATCGTGAAACGGTCGCTGCGGTCAATAGGCCCGCCGTTTGCCCGCCCCGGTGACCGGTCGGACCTCCGTCGCAACCGCTGGCGGAAATGTACGCCAGCTCGCGCGACCGGATCAACTACCCCCGGGGGCGATGAAAACATCCCTTGTTTCCAAACTTTCTCTAGCACTCGCCCTCATCGGGGGCGCGTCTCTTTCCGCCGAGGCTAAGATGCTTGTCGGAATGGAGGCCGGAGTCGCCACGGGCGCCGACGGGTTCAAGACAGGGAACGCGGTCGTGGTGGCCTTCGCCTTTGAGCTCCCGAGCGAGTCCCTCATCCGCCACCTCAAAGACAAGGGGATCCTTTACGAAGATTCGGGAACTCTGGGATTCGGGGCGGAAGGTGAAAAGCACTATGGGCGGCGCCACTTCATGGAGCTACTGTCGGTGTTTTCGGCGCCGGCAATGTTGACGGCACTCCACGGCATGCGGGAGCTGGGGCTCGTCGAGGCTGGAGCCCTGTCGGTTTCTCAAGACGGCCTGCCAACGTGTATCGCTTTGGGCGGTCACTCGTGGATCGTCCGTCAGGTGGATTGGCGCGCTCGGCGGGTATTTGTCGAGCCAACCTCTGAAGGAGGCAAGGGTGCGTGGATCGGGAGCGGCCAGGGGCTCAGTCACAAGCTGGCCCAATCGATCAAGACAGTTTTGATCTCAAGCGAGGCCTCACCGCTTTGGAGCACCCGTGCGACAGCGGCGATGGTTCGCAATCGTGAGGAACACGTCTACCTCAGACAGGATACGCACGTCCTCGTATTCTCTCTGAATCAAGGACGGGCTCGATGGCTGAACTTCGCGGGTGGAATGGTGAATGAGCTGATCGCTTCTCATCTCGCGCGAGTGCAGGGAATCTCGGGTCAGGCCGATGATCTTTCGGTGACGTTTACGGAGGCAGTCGACGGCCAGAAGCTGGCCGAGACGCTATCGAACACCAGCGCCGTGGATGTCGCTGCAGGGGCGATATTTGACGATGATGCACTCGAGGCTCTGAAGTTCAGCGAGTGTTTATCCCGGGATGTGAGTCAGCAGCTCATGCGCGCGCGTCGGGTCGACGTCGAAACGATTTCCTCGATCCTGAGCGCCAAGACGGTTGTGGTAATGATGTGACGTGTTCGGCGCCCGAGGAAGCCGCTGGGCTCGCGTTTGTCGATTTGAGCACTCCGATCTCCAAACGCCATGACCTACCGGTTTCGGCAATTGGGCTCGGCTCCTAGTGCCGCCCTGTCGGCACGACCTCCGTTCCACCGAAGGCGTCGGCACGACTCCTACCCAAATTCGGGTCTCGCAAGGACATTTCGACGTCGTTTTGCGGTTTTCGCCAATTTCGGCTGCGGAAAACGGTAAGCTTTGCAGAGAAACAGGGCAAAGCATGTCGGGGTGAGTTCTTCAGACTCTCCTCTGAAACGGGGTTTTCGATGCAGTCACGCGTCGGGGCGACTTCTGGTAACGTCGGGGCGACTTGGCAGTTTTAACATCGCGCTCCAGAAGCGCATTTTTGGCCCATCTCTGTGGCGCCGCGGAGTGGGGGGCGAAATGGGCGGATTTCCAGGCCCACGAGAATTGTGAATAACCCGGTTGCGCGGGCGCGGCTTTGCACTCGGAAAAAGCGCGGGAACGCCGCCCTGTGAATAACTTGTGAAGAGGTGAATTACTCAGAATCGGCGCACTTACGCTTGACCCGGGTGGGGTGAAGTGGGATGAAGTGGGGCGTTGTGGTTGACTGAACCTGCACGCATCCATGGCTGTTGTCGCAAAGCCGTTTTATGTCGGGACCTACCGACATACGCTCGACGCCAAGAATCGTCTCACGATTCCGGCGAAGTGGCGCTTTGCGGGCGATGACGAGCAGGAGGTCTATCTGGCCCTGCCCCATCCCAAGGGTTACGTGCTGGTTCTGCCGCCGGCCGAGGTGCAGAAGCTCTACGATCGCATCTCGGCGCTGCCGCTGAGCGATGACCAGGCGCAGGAGTTCCAGCTGAAGTTTTTCTCCCAGGCCCACCAGTTCGGTTGCGACAAACAGGGCCGTATCAATCTTCCCGAGACACTGCTCAAGCGCGCCGGCATCGACCGCGATGTCGTACTTGTCGGTACGCTCAATAAGTTCGGACTGTGGAGCGCTGAACGCTGGGCGCCCATGGACCCTGAGACCAACGGCGAAAACCTCGGCGACCTCATGAAGCAGGTCGGCCTCTGATCGATCCAACCACCAACCGCCCACAACCATGCGTCACACCATCTCACCGATTCGTCACGCCATCGGGAATCTTCTCGATGTTCTCGGTCTTCGTTCGCGTCGCTCGCTCTTCACCCCCGCCCGCCACCCCGAGTCGCGCCGGCGCTTCGCCGCCTACATGGCGCGCGTGCAGCCGCCGACCGAGGTTGCCGCGACGCGCCGCACGGCCCGCCTGCTCTCCGTCGGCGGGACGATGAGCCGCGGCTTCGTGCATCATGCGCCGGAGTCCGACGGTCCCAACGGGCACCGTCGCGCCTTCCGGTTCATGAGCAGCGCGGGCGAGATTGCCAGCCTGCGCCGTGCCCGCGCCGAACAACGCTTCCACGCCACGCCCTTCCGCACGCTCCTTGATGCGCTGCGCGTCCGCTAACGTCCTCCTGCTTCACCTCGTGGGGCGGCACCTTCCAGTCCTGCTGGGCGAAACAGTGGGTCTGCTCGCGCCGCGCCTCGGTGCCCGCCTGCTCGATTGCACATTCGGCGGGGGAGGGCATACGCGGGCGCTGCTGGAGTCGGCCGACGGCGTGCAGGTGGTGGCGATCGACCGCGATCCCGCCGCCGCGGCGCGCGCCGAGGCGGTGCGCGCGGAGTTCGGCGAAAGGTTTACGTTCGTTCGAGGCAACTTCGCCGATCTCGAGACCCTGCCCGGCACGGTCTCGGGTTTCGACGGCATCCTCTTCGACCTCGGCGTCTCGTCCTTCCAGTTTGACGAGGCGCAGCGGGGTTTCTCCTTCCGGGCCGACGCGCCGCTCGACATGCGCATGGATCCCCAGAGCGGCGTGCCGGCCTCGCGCTGGCTCGAAACCGCCTCGCGCGAGCAGCTCGTGGAGGCGGTTCGCGATTTTGGCGAGGACCACAACTGGCGTCGCATCGTCGACGCGATCCTCGCCGCCCGCGGCACCGGACGGCTCGCGACGACCGCGGGCCTGGCCACGCTCATCGATGAGCTGACACCCGCGCGCGTGCGTGCGACCTCGTCGATCCATCCCGCCACGCGCACGTTCCAGGGCGTCCGCATCGCCATCAACGGCGAACTCGAGGCAATCCGGCGCGCGCTGCCCGCGGCCTTTGCCCGGCTCGCACCCGGGGGCGTGCTCGCCGTGATCAGTTTCCATTCTCTCGAGGACCGCATCGTGAAGCGGTTCTTCCGCGAACTCGCCGGCCTGCCCGTCGACGAGAACGACAGCCGCGACCAGCAGTCGCGCGAGCGTCACGGCGCGCTGCTCACGCGCCGCCCCGTGGCGCCCGGCGAGGCCGAGGTCGCCCTCAACCCGCGCAGCCGCTCCGCGCGCCTGCGCGCCATCCGGAGGCTCCCATGAGCAAGACACAGGGCAGGATTCGTTCCGCAGGCACCGGTGCACTGGCCATCATGACACTGCTCATGGTCGGCTACATCGGTGCGATCGCGTTCACCACCGTCTGGCTGCGCCATCGCATTTCTGTCGCGGCCAACGCCTCGCGCGCACTCGAGGTGCAGATGGCCGAGGTGCAGCGCAAGATCGACGGCGTCAACGCCGACATCGCCCGCGCCGAGAGCCCGGCGCAGCTGCTGGTGCAGAACACATCGCTCGGGCTCAACCTCGTGCGGCCCGGCGAGCAGCAGATCGTGCGCACGTCAGACGATGTCGAGCGTCGCCTCGCCACGAAACGCTTCAACCAGCTCCTCTCGCGCAGCCCGAACCCGCGTCCGGCGACGGCCGGTCCCTGACCCGCTGCCGCTTCCACGCGCCCACGCTCACCCGATGAAACGCAGCTTCGCCTCCAGCTACCGGCTCGTGCTGGTCTGTGTGCTCGTGACGGCAGCGTTCACCGGGATCGGCGTGCGGCTGGTCTACCTGCAGGTCATCGACCGCGACCGCTACGTGGCCGAGGTCGAGCGCACGCGCAAGCGCGTGCAGGTGATCAGCGCCCGCCGCGGCGAGATCCGCGATTCCAACGGAAACGTCTTCGCGACGAACCGCTCGTTTATCGAGGTCGGGGTGGATCCGCAGGCGATCAAGCCCGACGACGAGGCCAAGGCCCCGCAGCTCGCGCGGTTGCTGGGCGTTTCCCAGTCGGACGTGATCGAGGCGTTCCGGCGCAAGGCACAGGTGGTGGCCGGCACGCAGGAGATGCGGCAGATCCGCTGGACCAAGCTCGCCGCGGCGATTGACGAGCCGACTTACGAGCAGGTGCAGCAGCTCGGCATCAAGGGCGTCTACGGCAACCGGCAGTTCCGGCGCGTGTATCCAGACGGCACACGCGCCGCCCACGTGGTCGGCTACGTGAACCGCGAGGGCACCGCCGTCATGGGGGTGGAGCACTACCTCGATTTCTACCTGCGGGGGCAGGACGGCTGGGTCGAGTCGGAGCGTGACGGGCTGCGCCGGGAGCTCGCGCAGTTCCGCTCGCGCGAGATCGCGCCCGCCGACGGACACAACGCGGTCCTCTCCATCGACAGCGTGGTGCAGACCTACATCGAGCAGGAGATGCGCGAGATCGTGCGGCGGTTCAATCCGCTCGGCGCCTCGATCATCGTGAGCGACCCGCGCGACGGATTCATCCTCGGCCTGGCGAACTACCCGACCTTTGACCTGAACGAGTTCAACAAGGCCGACATCGCCTCGCAGCGGAACATCTCCATCACCGACATCTTCGAGCCCGGATCGACCTTCAAGATCGTCGCCGGCTCGGCTGCGCTCAACGAGGGCCTGGTCACGCCCGCCTCGAGGTTCAATTGCGGCGAGGATACGATGCAGTTCCGCGGACGCACCGTGCGCCTGCCGCGCGATTCCCACGACCACGGCGTGATGACCGTGCAGGAGATCATGGAGCTTTCCAGCAACCGCGGCGCGGCCCGGCTGGGCGGCGTGCTCGGCGAGGACCGGCTCTATCGCTACGCGCGCGCCTTCGGTTTCGGCGAAGCGTCCGGATTCGCGCTCGGCGGCGAGGTCTCGGGCATGCTCGCGCCGGTGAGGAACTGGGACGGCCTCACGATTTCCCGCCTGCCCATGGGCCATGCCATCGGCGCCACCCCGATGCAGATCCACATGGCGATGGCCTCGATCGCCAATGGCGGGGTGCTCATGCGGCCGCAGGTCGTGCGCCGGATCGAGGACAAGGACGGCATCCTCGTGCATGAGTTCACGCCCAGTGCGCGGCGACGCGTCATCCGCGAGGACACGGCTGAGCTGATGTCGCGGCTGCTCGTCGGGGTGGTCTCGCCCAAGGGCACCGCACCGAAGGCGGCGATCCCGGGGTTCGAGGTCGCGGGCAAGACGGGCACGACGCAGAAGATCATCGATGGTCGGTATTCACGTACCCACCACGTCGGCTCCTTTGTCGGGTTCTTCCCCGCGAGCCGCCCGCGCCTGGTGGTCAGCGTGATCATCGACGACGCCCGGCTCAACGGCACCGCCTACGGATCCACGGTCGCGGGCCCCTCCTTCAAGACCATCGCCGAGCAACTGATCCAGTACTACGGCATCTCGCCCACCCAGTCGCTCCCCGCCGGCACCGCCGTCGCCCAGAGCGGCTCCAACCGCCCCCCCAGCCGTGATCGGCTTCATTGAACCACGCACCGCAGTTTCCAATCCGCCGCCTCCGGGTATCGTTGAGCATCATCGGCGGCTGGTCCGCATTCGAAACAGGAGACGCATCATGGGAAAAACTCTGGGTGACCTCTTCCGCGGCATCCCGCTCGTCGGGTCCAAGGGCTCGCTCGACACCGCCATCAACGCGGTCGTGATCGACAGCCGGCGCGTGACGCCCGGCTGCCTGTTCTTCGCCTTGCCCGGGCTGCGCGCCGATGGCGCCAGTTTCATCGACGAGGCGATCAATCGCGGCGCCGCCGCCATCGTGACCTCGCGGCCGCAGTCGCTCGTGCCCTCGCGCGTGACCATGCTTCAGGTGGAAAATCCCCGCGCCGTCCTCGCCGATGTCGCGCGCCGCTTCCACAACGCGCCCGACAAGGCGCTGGAACTCATCGGCGTCACCGGCACCAACGGCAAGAGCACGGTCACGCACGTGATCAAGCACCTGCTCGGTGGAACCGACCGCGTGGGGCTGATCGGCACGATCTCCTACGACCTCGGGCTGCGCACGCTGCCCTCCTACAAGACGACACCGGAGTCGATCGACCTCTACGGCATGCTCGCGCAGATCCGCGAGGCCGGATGCCGCTCCGCCGTGATGGAGGTGAGTTCGCACGGCATCGACCAGCAGCGCGTGCGCGGCATGGAGTTCGCCGCCGTCGCATTCACCAACCTCACGCGCGACCATCTCGACTACCACGGCACCCTGGAAAACTACTTTGAGGTGAAGACGCGCCTGTTCGTCGGCGCGACCGGCGCGCTGCCCCGCGTGGCCACGATCAACCTGGACGACCCGAGGGGACACGAGCTGCTCGCCCGCATCCCGGCGGGCGTGAACGCGGTGACCCACGGCACCGTGCCGGATGCGTTGATCCGCGCAAGCGAGGTGCAGACGGCGTTCGAAGCGACGACATTCACGCTCACCTGGCCGGGCGGCACAGCGCGCGTGCGCTCGCATTTGCTCGGTGGATACAATGTGAGTAACTTGCTCTGCGCCTTCGCCGTGTGCCATGGGCTGGGACGCGACCTGCATGCGCTACTGCCTCGCCTGGCGTCGCTTCCGGGAATCCCGGGTCGCATGGAGCGGATCGAAAACGAGTTTGGGTATAACGTGCTGGTCGACTACGCCCACACGGACGACGCGCTCCGGAACGCCCTCGGCATGCTGCGCGCCATCACGCCGGGCCGCGTGCTCGTGGTCTTCGGCTGCGGCGGCAATCGCGACCGCACCAAACGCCCGCGCATGACCGCGGCCGTGCAGGAGCTCTCCGACTTCGCGTGGGCCACGGCGGACAATCCCCGCAAGGAGGCCCTCGAGCAGATCTTCGCCGACATGCGCGGCGGCATCAGTGATCCCGCCCGCATCACCTTCGTCGACGACCGCCGCCGCGCCATCAGCCTCGCGCTGGACGAGGCCAGGCCCGGCGACTCGCTCCTCATCGCCGGCAAGGGCCACGAGCCGTTCCAGGAATTTGGAGACACGGTGATCACCTTCGACGACCGCCAGGTCGCGCGCGAGCTGATCGCGGTGAAGAAGATGAAGGCGCAGCTTTGACCATGTCGCTTCCACCCCAGGCAGGGCGAATCCCCGCGATGAGCCGTCGGCTGCGCCCCGTGCCGGACTGCGGCCCGGCCGGGATGCCTCGTCCTACCTAGAAACTTACATGTCTGTGTTCGACCCCAGGGCCCTCGCCGCCGATTCCGGCGGCACGTGGCACGGCTTTCCCGCCGTGTCCCCGACCGGCTTTGGCATCGACTCGCGCACGCTGGTGGCGGGTCAGGCGTTCGTCGCGCTGACGACCGGGCGGCGCGACGGCCACGAGTTCCTCGGCGAGGCCGCCGGGCGCGGTGCCTCCGCCGCCGTCGTCTCGCGCCTCGTTCCCGGCACGCGCCTGCCTCAGCTGCTCGTGCCCGACACGCTCGCCGCCCTGCAGGCGCTCGCCCGGGCGCATCGCGCGCGCTTTGCGCGACCGGTCGTCGCCGTGACGGGCAGCGCGGGCAAGACCTCGACCAAGGACCTGCTCGCCGTGCTGCTCGGTTCGCCCGATGTTGTACTGGCGACCGAGGGCAATCTCAACAACCACATCGGCGTGCCGCTCACGCTGCTGCGGCTCGATCCCGCCCGTCATGAGGCCGCCGTGATCGAGGCCGGCATCAGCGGCCCGGGGGAGATGGACGTCTTGGGTGAGCTGATACGGCCGGACGTGGCCGTGATCACCCTGGTCGCTCCGGCGCACCTCGACCGCCTCCGCTCCGTCGCGGGCGTCGCGGGCGAGAAGGCGCGCCTGGCCGCGCATCTGCGCGACGGCGGCGTGGCGGTGTTTCCCGCGAGTTGCCTGGAACACGAGGCCTTTCGCGGCATCCCGCGACCCGTGCTCGTCGCCACCCCGCCGGATTTCCGGCCGGCGATCCTGCCGGCGCGGGCCCTGGCGGTGCCCTTCGTCGCGCGCCAGTCGGGCGAGGCCACGCAACTTTGCCTCACCTGGCACGGCTCGGTGGAGGAGTTCGATTTTCGTCGCGTCAGCACCGGGATGGCCGGCAACGCCGCGCTTGCGCTTGCCGCGGCCCTGCACCTCGGCGTCGATGCGGACACCCTGCGCACGCGGGTGCACGCGTGGCGCCCCGCCGCGATGCGCGGCGAGATCATCCGTCGCGACGATGGCATCGTCTACCTCGACTGCTACAACGCCAACCCGGCGTCGATGCTCGACGCCCTCGAGACCTTCGCGGCGCTGGCGCCGGCTGCCGGGCCCCGGCTCTTCGTGGTCGGCTGCATGGAGGAACTTGGCGCCGACTCGGCGGCGCTGCACCGTGCCACGGGCGAGCGCTGGCCGGTGCGCGAGGGCGACCGGTTGATCATCTTCGGCACGCAGGCCGGCGATCTGGCCGAGGGCGTGCGCTCGCGGCATCGCGATGCGGACCTGTGGGTCAACCCGGAACGGGCCGCCGCGACGAACGCGCTGCGCGAGTTCCGGGGTGCGATCTTTCTCAAGGGCAGCCGTCGCTACGCGCTCGAGACGCTGCTCGAGGGCGAGCTCGCGGCCGGCGCCGGCATGCACCGCCGGGCGAGCGGGGGAGGGGAGGTGCGCGCCGCATGCTGACGTGGCTTTCCGAATACGAGTCCGTGTGGGGGCCGCTGCGCCTCATGCGCTTCATCACCTTCCGCACCGTGGGCGCGGCCTGCACGGCCATGCTCATCGGGTTCGTCATCGGGCCGTGGTTGATCGCACACTTTCGTCGGCTCAAGTTCGGTCACGGGTACATCGACGACCGCACGGGCGCGCTCGGTGCGACGTACTTCGACAAGAAGCACACGCCGACGATGGGCGGCCTGATCATTTTCTTTTCCGTCACGCTGGCCGGTGTGCTCTGGGCGGCGCCGAACGTCTGGGTGCTCACCGGGCTGCTCGTCTATTCCATCCTGACGGTGCCCGGCTTTCGCGACGACTACCTGAAGATCGTGCACAAGAACCGCGCCGGCATCGCCTCGCGCGAGAAGATTCTGTGGCAGTCGCTGGCGGCCGTGGCGGCGATGGCGACGCTCATCCTGCACCCGATCAGCGCGGATCCGATCCGAGAACTCTGGGTTCCCTTCCTGAAGTACCCGCTCATCACGGCGATGCCGGCGGTCCTCCTGCTCGGGCTGCTCTATCTCTGGATCGTGGGTTTCAGCAACGCGATCAACCTCACCGACGGCCTCGATGGCCTCGCCACGGGATGCACGATCACGGTCGCGCTCGTCTTCGGCATCATGGCCTATGCGGCCGGCCACGCCATCATCGCGGACTATCTTTTTATCAGCCATGTGCCGGGAACGGGGGAACTTGCGGTGCTTTGCGGCGCACTCATCGGCGCATGCATGGCGTTTCTCTGGTTCAATTCGCACCCGGCCGAGGTCTTCATGGGCGACACCGGCTCGCTCGCGCTCGGCGGCCTGATCGGGGTGATGGCCTTCATGATTCACCAGCCGGTCACACTCGTGATCGTCGGCGGCGTGTTCGTGATGGAGGCCTGCTCGGTCATCATCCAGGTCTCGTGGTTCAAGCTCACCAAGCGCCGTTTCGGCGAGGGACGCCGCGTCTTCCTCATGGCGCCGATCCATCATCATTTCCAGAAGCGCGGCTGGCCGGAGACCAAGGTCGTGCTCCGCTTCTGGATCCTGTCGCTCGCCTGCGGTCTCGCCGGACTGGCGACACTCAAACTGCGCTGAAGCCACGCGTGAAAACCTCGCATCAACTTCCCTCGTTCGCAGCGGCCCGGCCGGAGGCCTGGCCCTACCGTTCGGTCGCGAGCGATGCGTCGCCCGCGCCGCAAACCTTCCGCCCTTCCGCCCTTCAGTCCTTCAGCCTTTCGCTCTCGTGAAGCCCCGCGTTCCAGACTGGCTCATGCACCTGCTGCAGCGCCCCGCCGCCATCTTCGGCGCGGGTGTGAGCGGCCGGGGTGCGGCCGGGCTCATCCAGGCGCTCGGTGGTTCCGCGGTGATGTACGACCGCGAGGCGGAGCGTGCGACGCAGCGTGAGTTCACCGGCTCGCAGGCCGCCGGGCACGGCCTCGTGGTCTTGAGCCCCGGGTTTGCGCCCACGCACCCGTGGGTGCAGTTGGCGCGCTCGGCGGGCTGCGAGATCCTCGGCGAGGTCGACCTCGCCGCGCTGGCCTGGCCCGGGGAAATCATCGCGGTCACCGGCACGAACGGAAAGACCACGCTTACCGAATTGCTTACCCATGCCCTGCGCCAGGTCGGTCGCGACGCGCGGGCCGTGGGCAATGTGGGCGCCGCGTTCTGCGAGGCCTGGCGCACGCCGGCCACGCGCGAGTCGATCGCGGTATGCGAGATCAGCTCATTTCAGGCGGAGACGCTGCGCTTCCTGGAGGCGAAGGCCACGCTGTGGTCGAACTTCGCCGAGGATCATCTCGAGCGCCACGGCAGCATGCCGGAGTATTTCCGGGCCAAATACACGCTGGTGATGCGCACGCGCGGCGGCGCGGTGTTTTATGGCCCGTCCGTGCTCGCGGCCGCGCAGGAGCTGGGGTGCGAACTCCCGGCGGGCGGCTGCGTGCCCTTCGAGGAAACCGCGATCGATCCTCGCGTGGCGGCGACGGTCTTTGGCCGGGCGCCGCAGCGGGAGAACTTTCTCCTCCTGCGCGCGCTCTGGAAACACCTGGGACTAGCGGAGGAGGCGCTGATCGAGGCGGTGGTGAGCTTTCGTCCCGGCGCCCACCGGCTTGCGTGCGTGGCGGAGGTCCGCGGTGTCGGCTACTGGAACGACTCTAAGGGTACCAATTTTCACGCGGTCGAGGCGGCGCTCTCCGGGTTTGACCGGCCGGTCCTGTGGATTGGCGGAGGCCGCGCCAAGGGCGGCGACATCCCGGGTTTTGCGGCGCGCATCGCGACGCGCATTCGTCATGCATTTGTCATTGGCGATACCCGCGATATTCTTGCAGAAACATTCAGGCGCCTTGCGGTGACCGTGGTGGTTTGCGACACGCTGCGCGACGCAGTCGTACAAGCGCGGGACGCGGCGGTCGCCGGCGACCACGTGCTGCTCAGCCCGGGTTTCGCGAGCTTCGACATGTTCAAGGGCTATGATGATCGCGGACGCCAGTTCGAGGCCATCGTGGCCGATCTCGTTCGCGAGGCACGGAAGCCGCGCGACGCCTCTTCCTCTCCTTCAATTCCCGAAACTCTCTCCCTCTTATGAGATTCCTGAAAATCCTCGGCATGGTGGTGGCGCTTCATGTGGTGCTGTTCACCATCTTCCTCCTCAGCCCGGGCTGCCAATCCAACCCGGCCACGCCCGCGCCCACGCCGGCGACTTCCGAGGCTGCGCCTCCAACGAGTTCCCTCGCGCCGATGCCCGTGGATGAGATGGGCAACTACACGAGCCAGCCGGCCGCCTCCGGCGCTGGGTCGGTCAACCCGGTCTCGAGCACGATCAGCAGCGCGCCTCTCCCGGGATCCAGCGGCGATGCCGCGCGTTCGACACCCGCGCGCCCGCAGAATCCCGGATCCTACGTCAGCACCGGGAACCAGCCGCCGCCCGCCCTTAATCCGCCGCCGACCACCCATGTGATTCGCGCCGGTGACAATCTTGGGAAGATCGCCGCCCGCTACGGCACGTCGGTCTCCGCCCTGCAGCGGGCGAATCCCGGCATCAAGCCGCAGTCGTTGCGCGTGGGACAGCAGATCAAGCTTCCGGCCAACCTCACCGCGAGTCCGGATGCCGTTGCGTCCGAGCCTGCCGCGGCGATCGGCGGTGCACGCTACACGGTGAAGGCCGGCGACTCGCTTTCCGCCATCGCGGCGCGCAACGGCACCACCGTGACCGCGCTCCGGCAGGCCAACAACCTGCGCGGCGATACCATCCAGGTCGGCCAGGAAATCATCATCCCCGGCGTCGGGACCTCCGGCGCCTCGGCGAATCCGTCCCCCGGATACACGCCGCCCCCGGCCCCGACCCCGGCCCGCAGCGCGGGTACGATCTCCGGCGACGCCTCCACCGCGACCGTCGAACATACGCTCAAGTCGGGCGAGACGCTCGGCGCCCTTGCCAGGCGCTACGGCGTCTCAACCGAGCAGATCATGGCGGCGAACAACATCGGCGATCCGCGCCGCATCCGTGCGGGCCAGAAGCTCATCATTCCCGGGCAGCGCGGCCCGGAGTCCGCGCCCGCCCAGGCGGGGCGCAGGCCGGCCCCGGCTCCGACGAACACACCGCCCGCCCAGGCATCCGAGCCGGCTCCCGAGCCGCTTCCCGAGCCCGAGCCGCTCCTGCCCGCCGACCTCACCGACGCCCCGCCCATCCCGGTCGACGAGCCCACGCCGACGCCCTGACCGGCCGTCTGTTGTATCCGCCCCGCGATGACAGCCCCATCCGAAACCGCCCGGCGCCCGCGGCCCCCCCGTGGCGCGGCCCGCCTGCACCAGTTCGTCAATCCCGCCACGCTCATCCTCGTGGCGGCGGTGGCGCTCACGGTGCTGGGCGTGACCGTGCTGTTCAGCGCGAGCATGTCGATCCGCACGGATCCGTACTTCTTCGTGCGGCGGCAGATCTGCTTCGTGGGCGCGGCGCTGTTGATCGGTTTCCTTGCCGCACGGCTCAACTTCGAGCGTCTGCGCGGCCTGACCTGGTGGCTCGTGGGCATCATCGGCGTCGGGCTTCTCCTGGTCCTCGTGCCGGGTATCGGCATCGAGGTGAACGGCAGTCGCCGCTGGTTCGAGTTCGGGCCGGTGCGCCTGCAGGTTTCCGACTGCGCGAAGGTGGCCATGGTCTTCGCCCTGGCACACTACCTGGCGAACACCCAGAAGGACATCGGCCGGTTTTTGCAGGGCTTTGTCTACCCGCTCGGCGGTGTGGCCCTGTGCGCGCTGCTCATCCTGCTCGAGCCCGACTTCGGCACCGCGATGCTCGTGGGCGCGGTCGGCGTGACGATGCTCTGGCTCGCCGGTGCGCGGCTCCTCTATCTCATTCCCAGCGTTCTGCTCGGTGCCGCCGCGCTCGGCGTGGCCATCCTGCACAACCCGGTGCGCCTGGCGCGGATCACGTCGTTTCTCGACGTCGAGGCCAACCGCAGTGATGGCGCCTACCAGCTCTGGCAGGCGATCCTCGCCTTTGGCGCCGGCGGCGTCCAGGGCGTCGGCATCGGCAACGGACGGCAGCAGATGGCGTTTTTGCCGGAGGCGCACACCGACTTCATCTTCGCGATCGTGGGCGAGGAACTCGGCCTGGCCGTGACCCTCGGGGTCGTGATCGTTTTCGCCCTGATCTTTCTCGCCGGCATCATGCACATGCGCCGCGCGCCGAATCTCTTCCAGTACCTGCTCGTGGGCGGGTGCCTCATGCTTCTGACGCTCCAGGCCATCATCAACCTGGGCGTGGTGACCGGGCTGCTTCCGACAAAGGGCATGTCCCTGCCGTTCATCAGCTACGGCGGGTCGAATCTGCTCCTCATGGCCACGATCGTGGGGGTGATGCTCAACACGCAGACGGCGTGGTCGCGCCCCCTGCTGCGCGATCGCGACACGGAATTCAAGGAGGTGGCCGCGTGAGCCACCGCTTCCTCCTCGCCTGCGGCGGCACGGGCGGCCACCTCTCGCCCGGTATCGCCCTGGCGGAGACGCTCACGGCGCGGGGCCATCGCTGTACGCTGCTCATCAGCAGCAAGCAGATCGACGCGCGCCTGGGGCGGAAGTACGCGAACCTGGAGTTCGTGCGCATGCCCGGAACTGGATTCTCGCTCAATCCTGTGCGCTTCGCGCGCTTCATCTCGAGCCAGGCGAGCGCGGCCGCATTCTCCACTCGGCTGCTGCGCCGGCTGAGGCCGGATTTCGTCATCGGCTTCGGCGGATTCACCACCGCGGCCGTGGCCTATGCCGCGCGTGCGCTCGGCGTGCCCGTCGCCCTGCACGAGGCCAATCGTGTACCCGGTCGCGCCATACGATTCGCCGGCGCGATCGCGCGCCGCGTCTACCTTCCGCCCGGAGTCGGCGGTGGCCGCCTTCGCGCCTCCGTCGTGCGCCACTGCGGGCTGCCGGTGCGGCGCGAACTCGTCCGCCTGCCGCGGGGGCGCGCACGGGCCGCCCTCGGCATCAATCCCGAGGCGAGGACGCTCGTCGTGCTCGGCGGCAGCCAGGGCGCGCGTCCCCTCAACGACTGGGTCACGGGCGCCCTGCCGCAGCTGGCGCAGGATGGCATCCAGGTGGTGTGCGTGACGGGTCCCCGGGGCGGGGCCACCGCGGGATCGGTCGAGCATCCCGGACCGGATGGACGCCCGGTGCGCACGAGTTTCATCCCGTTCTGCGACGACATGGCCACGCTTCTTTCCGCCGCGGACCTCGTGGTGTCGCGCTCCGGCGCGGGCACGATCGCGGAACTGGTCCGCATGCACGTGCCGGCGATCCTGGTGCCCTTCCCCGAGGCGGCGGACAACCACCAGGAGTTCAACGCCCGTTTCTTCGAGCAGCAGGGCGGGGGATTCGTCGTGATGCAGCCCTACCTCGGCGACCTGGCCCGCGAGGTTCGGGAAGTCCTGTTCAACGACTGGCTGCTGTCACAGTTTCGCCACAACCTGCACCGGCTGGATCGGGACGACCCGGCCGAATTCATCGCGGATGACCTCGCGCGCGAGTTGCGCGAGATCGACATCGCCGCGACGCGGCCGCGGGAGGTCCACGCGTGACCGACGCTCCGCAGACCGCTTCCTCTTCCGCGGCTGCGGACCTGCCGCCGCCGGGATCGCGCCTCCACCTCGTGGGCGTGTGTGGCATGGGCATGGCTCCGCTCGCGCTCGCGCTGACGGCGGCGGGCTGGCGGGTGAGCGGCGAGGACAAGCACTGGCCGGACGAAGTCGCGATCTGGCTCCAGCGCGCGGGCGTCGAGCGTCGCGCCACCGGCGAACTTCCCGCCGACACGCGGCTGGTGATCCATTCCTCGGCGGTCGCCGCCGCGCACCCCACGCGGGCGGCGGCAGTCGCGCGGGGCGTCGCCACCATGCGACGCGGCCTCGCATTGTCGTGCCTCGTGCGGGCCCGGCCGTTGATCGCCATTTGCGGTTCGCACGGCAAGACCACCACCACGGCGATGCTGGCGTGGGCGCTGCGCAGCGCCGGCGTGGAGGCGGATTTTCTCCTCGGAGGACTCTTCGCGGGCAACATCATCGCCCCCGCCCACTGGAAGGGCCGCGGCTGGGTCGTGGCCGAGATCGACGAGAGCGACGGCACCATCGAGCACTTCAATCCGGCGATCACGCTTTGCGTGAACGTCGATTGGGATCATCCCGATCAGTACCGCGACCGCGCCGCCATTCATCGTGCGTTCGCCGAGCTGGCGGAGCGCACAACTCAGGCGGTGTTTTTCTGCGCGAGCTGCGCGAGTTCGCGCGAGGTGTTCACCACGCGCCGCTGTGCGGCCGAGGCGATCAGCTTCGGCGAGGGGGGCGACTATGCCCTCGCCGGCGCGGTGGATGCGGCCCCGGCTCCGGGGCAGGTGCTCACACTGGGTGGACGCTTTTCAGCGCAGCCGTTCGAGGCTGCGCTTCCGGTTGCCGGACACTTCAATGCAGTCAATGCCACGGCGGCGCTCGCGATTGCGGCGCACGTGGGCGCCGAGGGCGCGGCGGACCTGTTGCGCACCTTTCCGGGCGTGCGTCGGCGCCAGGGACTGCTCCTTCAGCGCGGCGCCCTGTCGGTGATCGAGGACTACGCGCATCATCCGGCGGAAATCGAGCCCTTGTTGCGCGCCATGCGTGCACGCACCAGCCGGCGGCTGGTGGCGGTGTTCCAGCCTCATCGTCACTCGCGCACGGCGCAGTTTGCCGACGCGTTCGCCCGCGTCCTTGCCTCGGCCGATCGCGTCTGGCTGCTCGAGGTCTATGCGGCGGGCGAGGCGCCCGTGCCGGGCGGCGAGTCGGCTGACGTGCTTGCAGCGCTGCGTGCACGGCCGGGTGCGCCCGAGGCGGACCTGCTCACCGATGCGGCTGCCGCGCCCGCGACGATCCTCGCGGGGCTGCAGGCGGATGATCGCCTCGTCTTCATCGGCGCCGGCGACATCGACGCGGTCGCGCGTGCCACGGTCGCACGGCTCGCCGCGTGCGAGCTTCCGAGTTGGAGCGAGGCGTTCGTGGCGGACGTGCGCGCGAAGCTCGCGCCCGAGACGATCTTGCGCGCGGACGAACCGCTCGGCGCCAAGACGACCATGCGCGTCGGCGGGGCGGCCGAGCTCTATGCCGAGCCGGCCTCGACGGCGGATCTCCAGGTGCTCCTCGTCGCGGCTCGCCGTGCCTGCGTGCCGGTGCACCTGCTCGGGCGCGGCTCGAATCTCATCATCCCGGATGACGGCGTGCGTGGACTCGTCGTGCGCCTGCAGCATCCGCATTTCGCGAGGTTCGCCTGCCTCGGACCGGGACGGTACTGGGCGGGCGCCGGGCTGCGGCTCAAGGAGCTGTGCGGCATGGCGGCGCGGATGGGCGAGGGCGGATTCGAGTTTCTCGAGGGCATACCCGGCACGGTCGGCGGGGCGTTGCGGATGAATGCGGGCGCGATGGGCGGCTGGATGTTCGAGCGCGTCGAGCAGGTTCATCTCCTCGCGCTCGATGGCACGCTGCAGATCGTGCGGCGCGAGGACATGCACGTCGCCTACCGCACGTGCGCGGAACTCGAGAGTGCGATCGCGCTCGGCGCAGTGCTTGTGGCGCGCTCGCGCGAGGAGAGCGCGGCGATCCGCGCGAGGATCACCGCCTATCAGGAAAAACGCCAGGCGAGCCAGCCGCGCGAACCGAGTGCGGGATGCATTTTCAGAAATCCGCCGGGCGGCTCCGCAGGTCGGATCATCGATGAACTCGGGCTCAAGGGCCTGCGCATCGGCGATGCCGAAGTGTCGACCGTGCATGGCAACTTCATCATCAACCGCGGCCAGGCCACCGGCTCGGACGTGATCGCCCTCGTGCGCCGCGTGCGCGACGAGGTGCGGCGGCGTCGCCAGATCGAGCTGGAGCCCGAGGTGCTCCTCTATGGCCGCACGTGGAAGGACGTGCTGTGAATCCCAACTCCGATCCCATCATCGCCGTGTTTCGCGGCGGCGTTTCCGCCGAGCGCGAGGTCTCGCTCGGCTCGGGCAAGGCCGCCCTTGAGTCGCTGCGCCGCGTGTATGCGCGCGTGGAGGACTACATCATCGACACGCAGGCGGTGCCGCCGCAGGTCGGAGCCTCGACGCACGTCGTGTTTTCGACGCTCCACGGCGTCTTTGGCGAGGACGGCGGCATGCAGCGCCTCCTCGAGGCGCGGGGCATCTCGTTCGCCGGCTGCGACGCAGCGTCGAGCGCGTTGAGCTTCGACAAGCAGCGCACCAAGCAGACGTGCGCCGCTGCCGGCGTGCCCGTGGCGCGGGGCATCCTTGCCACGCGCGCCGACGCCGCGCAGGCCGCGGCGATCATCGCCGATCTCGGACCGGACCTCGTGGTCAAGCCGAACTGCCAGGGCAGCAGCGTGGGACTGTTCTTCGTGAAGGACGCCGCCGCCCTGGCCGGTGCGCTCGCCAGCGCGGGCGACGACGGGTGCATCGTGGAACAGCGCATCGCCGGCACCGAGGTGACGGTGGGCGTGCTCGACGGCGAGGCGATGGCCGTGGTGGAGATCGTGCCGGCGAGCGGCACGTTTGACTACACGAGCAAATACACGAAGGGCCTCACTGAATACTTCGCCCCGGCGCGCCTGGACGCCGCGCTCACCGCGCGACTGCAGCACCACGCGGCCACCGCATTCTCCGCGTGTCAGTGCCGCGACTACGCGCGCATCGATTTCATGATTGGCAATCGGGACAACCCGGTGATGCTGGAGATCAACACACTCCCTGGTTTGAAGGAGACGAGTCTTCTCCCCATGAGCGCGCGTGTGGTCGGGCTTGATTTCGACGCGCTGCTCGCACGCATGACCCGACCCGCCATCGACCGCTTCCGCGCGGTCAGCCGCAGCGCCGGCGCATCGGTCGCCACCTCGAACCGATGAGCAAGCACGCCGACCGTTCCGAAAGCCAGTCGTGGCGCGGCATCAGCCAGAGCGTCAGCCCGCGCGTGATGAGCGCGCCGGGCCGTCGTCGCCTGGGTATGAACATCGTGCGCGTGACCTTCACCGTCGTCGCGCTCGCGGGGCTCGCCGCGGTGGGCCTCTACCTGGCACAGGGCCTTGATCGCCCTGCGGAGACGCTCGCGCCGGTCGTGAAGACCGAGCCGTTGCGCGACATCATCGTCCTGACCGACGGCGTGCTCACCGAGGCGTGGGCGCGCGAGCGGCTGAACCTGCCCGAGGGGATCGCGCTGATGGCGGTCGACCTCGATGCCGCGCGCGCCGCGCTGCTGCAGACCGGCCAGGTGAAGAGCGCGGTCGTCGCGCGCGATTTTCCGGATACGCTCGTCGTCACCGTCGAGGAGCGCGTGCCCGTCATCCGCATCATGGCTGCGATCGAGCCGGGCAAGCTCGAGCCGCTCGTCGTCTCGCGCGACGGCTTGGTTTACCGGCCGATCAACAACAACCCGATCATGCTCAATTCGCTTCCGTGGCTCGACGGCGTGCGCCTGACGCGCCAGGGCGAAGGCTTCGCGCCGCTCGCAGGCATCGGTCAGGTTTCCGACCTGATCCTCACGGCGCAACAGGAGGCACCGCACCTCGCCTCGGAGTGGCGCGTGGTCTCGATGGAGGAGGCGCCGCGGCTCGTCGTGCGCACGCGCGAGATCAAGCAGATCGTCTTCGACACGGTGAATATGCGCCGCCAACTCGCCTGGCTTGACCACATCCTCGACCAGGAGTCGCGGAAACCCGAGCCCCGGCCGATCCAGCGCATCGACCTTTCCTTCGCCGCCCGCAGCCAGCCTCCGGCCGTGCCGCAGGTGGTCGTGAAGTACGTCGTCACCGACCTCAGCGAACCGCGCAAGCGCGGCGGCAAGCCCGCCGTGCAGGCGGGCAACGCGCGCCTTGTTCGCGCGCAATCCCCACGCTCTCCGGCCCCCGCCCGAGCGGTGCGCGTCGGGATGTAGGCACATCGGGACCCGAGGAGCACGAGAACAAGAAAGAGAACCATGAGCAGAACAGAATCGATGAACACCGGCCTCTGAGCTCCAGCCTCTCTTACCTTCATCCCACCACCTTTCCGCCTTCCCTGTTTTTCCACCTCCTTCCCCACACCCATGGTTTCAAAAGGCAGCTACATCGGCGCGATCGAAATAGGCACATCCAAGGTCGCCGTCCTCATCGGCGAGGTCCTGGGTGACCGCCGCCTCAACATCGTCGGCCTGGGCACGAGTTCCTCGCGCGGCGTGATCAAGGGTGACGTCGCGGACTTCAAGGCCGCGAGCGACTGCACGCACGCGGCGATCCTCGCGGCCGAGCAACGCGCGGGCGTGAAGGTCGACGCGGTCTACCTCGCGCAGAGCGGCAGCCACCTCGCCGGGTTCGTCCATGAGGCCGGGATCGGGGTCTCCTCCGCGGACAATCTCGTCAGCCGCGACGACATGGAGCAGGTGATGGCGCTGGCCAAAGGCAAGGCGTTGCCGAAGGAGCGCACGATCATTCATCACATCCGGCGGCCGTTCCGCCTCGACGGTCGCATCGTGGGCGACCCCGAGCATCTCGAAGGCCAGCGCCTCGAGGTCGGCTACTGGACGGTGCACGGCAATGCCGCGCGCATCGCCGACCATATCCACATCGTCAACGGCTTCACGCTGCGCGTGGAGGACTTGATCCTGTCGAGCCTCGCGTCCGCGGCCATTGTCGCGACGGACGAGGAGAAGAAGAACGGCGTGCTCGTGGTCGATATCGGCCGCGGTACGACCGACTGGGCCCTCTACCACGATGGTTACTGCTACCTGACGGGCGCGGTCCCGGTCGGCGGCGACCACATCACCAACGATCTCAGCCTCGGCCTGCGACTCACTTCCGTGCAGGCGGATGGCGTGAAACTCCGCTACGGCCGGGCCAACGCCGCCGGCACCTCGCGGAACGAGAAGGTCTGGCTGAACGGCAACTTCGCCATCGGGGACAAGATGCTGCCGCGCCTCGCGATCGACCAGGTCATAGGCGCCCGTGTCGACGAGATCCTGCAGGTGGTCAAGAAACAGGCCGGCGAACTCATCCGCCCCGAGGTGCTGCGGTCCGGCATCATCCTCACCGGCGGCACCTCGCGTCTGCCCGGCATCGACGAGGCTGCCGCGCGCATCTTCGGTATCTCGTCGCGCGTGGGTGAAATGCCCGCGTGGGTACGCGACGACCTGCGCGACCCGGCCTACGCCACCGTGCTCGGCCTGCTTTACTACGGCCTGCACTGCCGCCAGTCGCGCGCCGCGCAACCGTCGCGCGCGAGCACCTGGATCCGCAAACTCGGCAAATATCTCGTGCCGGCGTGAGTTCGCGCCTGCGGTGCGAGCAGCGCTAAGCGATAAGCTTTAGGCTTAAAGCCCCGAAAGTACAGCGACCGCCACTCTCATTCAAAGAAGTCTCCGATCCCGCGGCTCACCGCCTACCGCTGCATATCGCTTACCGCTTACCGCTTATCGCTTACAGCTTATTGCTTACCGCTTACCGCTTCCTATTCCTTCCCCATGCCCGACCACGCCCCTGAACTTCCCTCGTTCTCCGAAGCGTCCGCGCACGCCGGCACCCCGCCCGACGAGCGGCCCGTGAACATCAAGCTCATCGGGGTCGGCGGCGCCGGCTGCAATGCCATCGACAGGCTGCAGCTCGCCAATCTCGAGCGCGTGACATTCGCCGCGGTCAACACGGACAGCCAGGCGCTTGCCGGCTCGGTCGTGCAGGAGAAGCTGCTCATCGGCCGCGGCGTCACGCGCGGCCTCGGTGCCGGCGGCGATCCCGAGCTCGGGCGACTCGCGGCCGAGGCGGAACGCGAGTCGGTCACGGCGATGGTGCGCAACAGCGACCTCGTGATCCTCGTCGCCGGCATGGGCGGCGGCACCGGTAGCGGCGCCGCACCCGTGGTGGCGGAGACCGCGTCGAAGGCCGGTGCGGTCGTGATCGCGTTTGTCACCATGCCTTTCACCTTCGAGGGCGGCCGTCGCGGCAAGCAGGCGGAGGACGGCCTGATCGCGTTGCGCGCCGTAGCCGATGCGGTGATACCGCTTCCCAACGACATGCTGCTGCAGCAGAGCGAGGACAACGCGAGCGTGCTCGCAGCCTTCGCCCGCGGCGACGAGTGGATCGATCGCGCCGTGCGGTCGATCACCGGGATGCTCTTCCGCACCGGGCTGATGAACCTCGATTTCGCCAGTCTGCGCGAGATCTTCGCGTTCCGCGGCGGCAAGACGCTCTACGGCCTCGGCTTTGGCGACGGCGCGGACGCGGTGAACGCGGCGATCGAGGATTTCCGCAACTGCCCGCTCCTGCACACGCCGGAGTTTTCCCGCAAGGCGGACCGTCTGCTGGTGAACATCATCGGTGGGCCGGATCTCGAGCTCAATGATGTGCAGCACATCATGTCCGTCGTGACCGAGGAGTTCGGTCGCAATCCCCACGTCGCCATGGGCGCCGTGATCGACGAGACCTGGAGCCAGCGCGTGGAGATCTGCGTGATCGGCACGACCGACGTGAATGGCCGGGCCGGCCGCCGGGCGCTGCCCGAACGCGCGATCGCCCGCAATCGCGCCGCCAATCGTGCGCAGGCAGCGGAGGGCGCGGGTTCGGCCCGGCCCCAGAGTGCAGCGGAACGCGAGGTGGCCGAAGCCATGGCAGGCGACGATGCATCCACGGCCGCCGGCACGCGCGCCGACACGGCAGGCGTGCACCGTGCGCCCGTGCAGCAGGAAGAGTTTGCCTTCGGCGACGCCGAATCGCGCGGCCATTTCGACAACACCGACCGCACCGTCTTCGAGGGCGAGGACCTCGACATCCCGACCTTCCGCCGCCGCGGCATCCGGATCGTGATCTGAGGCACGCGGCGCGCAGGGATGAATCGGAACGGAGCGGTCACCCGGAATCGGGCAGCCGCTCGAGGGGCTTTTCGGCCGGGCCGGACATCACTTCCCCGGTGGGCTTGAACCGCGAGCCGTGGCAGGGACAGTCCCAGGTGTGCTCGGCGTTGTTCCAAGCGACAATACAACCAAGGTGCGTGCAGACGGGCGAGCAGAGTGTCACCGTGCCGTCACTCGCGCGATAGGCGGCGACCTTGTGGCCGTCGAGCTTGAGGATCCTGCCTTCGTCGCGTCCCAACGCCTCCAGCGATGTGCCCTCGGAGCCGCCGAGCCGGTCGCGCAGCATGTAGTACGGATAGTCCTTGTTTTCGGTGAGGAAACTCCAGGTGCCACCGCGAGCCTTCTTGCGGCCCGGATCGAAGAGCTTCTGCCACGGGTTGGTCCGCCCAAGGACGGCGTCGGCAAACATCATGGCGCCGAGCGTGCCGAAGGTCATGCCGTTGCCGGCAAATCCCGTCGCTATGAACTGACCGGCGGCAACCTCCCCGATGTACGGGAGCCCATCGTGCGTCTCGATCACCTGGCCCGACCACCGGTGGTCGACGCGGGCGCCGGGCACGTGCGCCAGAAACTTCTCCTCCAGTCGGAGAAACGCTTCCGCCGTGTCGGCTTCCTGCCCGGTCTTGTGGTCTTCGCCGCCGAAAATGGCGTAGTCGTGTTCACCGTGGCGTTCCACGCGCAGGTAGTAATAGGGATCGCTGAGATCCCAGTAGGCGCCTTCGGGAATCAGCCCCGCGGGGATTTGCGCGCCCAGCGCGTAACTCGAGTAGAGCGCGAGCTTGCTCTGGAAGAGCGTGGCCCCGATCGCGCCAGCCCTGCCCATGAGCGGCGTGTGTGTCGCCAGAAAAACATGACGACAACGCACGGTGTATCCGCCCGCGTGGACGGTCAGCGGATCGCCGGTGATTTCCTCGACCGCGGTTTGTTCGAACACCTCGCTCCCCTCGCCGGAGATCCGGCGCACGAGTGCCGCGAGGTAGCGCCGCGGGTGAAAGAGTGCCTGGTAGGGAAAGGTGAGTCCCGGGAGATTGAAAAACGGCACGGCGTCCACGGCCAGGGCGGAGATGCCAAGTTCGCCGGCCGCGTCGGACTCGCGTTTCAGCTCGTTCTTCGACTTGCGGTCCACGCCGCCGAGCGGCGCCAGAAGGTGACCGGGGACCCAGCGGAATCCGCAGTCGATGTCGTGCTCGCGAACCAGCGCGGAGATCTGGTCGATGGCGGCTGCGCCGGCGTCCCAGGTCGCCCTGGCGCCTTCCTTGCCAAACTGCCGGGCGAGCCGGTGCAGGCGCTCGTCAGTGACGCAGGTGAGGTGCGCCGTGGTGTGGCCGGTGTCCGCATGCGCACACTCGCCGCGTTCCAGGAGCGCGACGGTAAGCCCGGCCCGTTTCAACAACCACGCCGCCGTGATGCCGGTGATGCCGGCGCCGACGATCGCGACGTCCACGGCCATGTTACGGTCGATCGCGGCAAAGCGAGGCAGGGGAGCGGAGTCGAGCCAATAGGGCGTGGTGTCCATGGCCCTAGTGTACGCGTTTGTCGCGACGCGTCTGCGCGCCGGCGGCCTGATTTTCCCAGCCGGGCGGCGACCGATGCGAGGGGCGGGACGCGGGCCGCCCGGGAGACGTCGCGGCGCGCATCCGCCGCGCGTCGTGTTCCGGTGAGCCCCGGTGCCGGGACCGGGACGCGTGGGAACGTCGCTTGACGTCGATCAGGCCAGCGTGATCACGAACCGGCAGAGCTTGCCATTGCGCCGTGGCGAGTCGGTCAGCTGCACGTTCACCTGCCGGCCGGAAACAAACTCAAACAACCGCTGGTTGTTCGCCATCGAGCAGTTGCAGTATGGATCATCGGGCGAGGGTGTGTCCCGCTTCGGATTCCAGCCACAGCGGCATTCGCCGGCAGGATAGACGAGCGTGATCGTGTCGCCTTCACGCACGCAGTTCTCGGGCCCGACGATCTTGCCCATCAGTTCGACGAGCTTGTCGACGTCGCCTCCAGCCTCGGCGGCGAACTTCTGCCGGAAATCGAGCCGCGCACAGCACTGGCGGCCCCGCTGCTCAAGCAGCTTCGTCAGGGCGGCTGGATCGAGAGTCTTCTCCTCGCGTGTGATGAACTGCGTCAGCCAGTCATGAACGGTTGCCGCCTTGTCCGGATCACCGACTGGGGTGGGCGGGGTGCCCTCGGCCACGAGGGGCGAGGTGGCGGCCATGGCCGCGGCGCATGTGGCGGCGCAGCAGAGCGTGTTCTGAACGAAGGTCCGGCGGTCGAGGGCGTGGGGCATGGTGGTGGAACGCGCGCGCCACCCGGGAATGGAGGGCGCGCGGCGAGCCATAACACCGCAGTGGGGTCAATTCCCGCCTCACACGCGACGTCGCCCGGGGATAGAAGCGCGGCGGAAGCGTCCGGCAAGCGCGGCTGATCCAGCAACGTGCGCGTCCGCGCAGAAAGGCGCGCGCCGTCCGTGCATGCGAAGTGACCGGCCGCCGACGTGGAGAACCGCTCGTCGAATATCGGGCGCGCCTTGCGCCTGGGCACGCTTGAAGGATCCAGCCAGGCACGGCGCGGCCCGCGGGGGTGCATCGCGACCTGGGAAAACACGGCTCAATAATCCACGAAGGGAAGGAAGCACCATGCATGCATTCATCGCACGTTCGCTCGTCGTCGCCGCGCTCATCAGCGGTGGTCTCTGCCTCGCTCACGCCGGCGAAAAGTCGGCGGGGTCGTGCTCAGGCAAGCTGCTCAAAGGCGTCGTGCACTTCAGCGACAACGACATTCGTTTCGCCACGGCCGGAGGCCCGGTGATCTTTGTCGATCCCATGGCGGGCCCGGCGGATGCACTCGTCGCCAAGTCGGGGCACACGCGGCCGGACCTGATCCTGATCACCCACGCGCACGGGGATCATTTCAATCCCGCCGTGCTCCAGGACTATGTCCGGGCCAACCCCGCAGTCGTCCTCGCCGGCCCGGCGGACGTGGTGGAGGCGGCCGCGGAGGCAGGTGTCGCCGGCATGAAACCCGTGACTCCAGGAAACAACTACACGCTGGCGGGAGTTTCCTTCGAGACCGTGCCCGCGTTCTTCGAGGACGGCGACCATCATCCGCGGAAGGCGGGATGGGTGGGCTACGTCCTGCAGACGAACGGCGCTCGCTATTATGTCACCGGCGACACGCAGCCCCATCTTGGGATGGCTCAGGTGAAGGCGGACGCGATATTCCCGCTCCTCGCGGGGTGCGGGGGCAACCTCGACCAGGCACTCACGATGGCAAAGCTCAGCGGCGCGCGCCTGGTCGTGCCGGTGCATACCTCCGGTCAGGTGAAGGTGATCAAGGACTACATGTCCAAGCTTCCGAAGGAGGTTGCCGCGGGCTATTTTGCCGACGGCGAGTTCGTGGCCGGCGGGACTGCGACCGCGTCACCAGCCGTGGCGGGTATGAACTGATCCTCCCGGTCGCGAAGGCGAGAAAGACCCGTGTGCCGCCGGCAGGAGGCTCCCCCCTGGCATGCTGGTGCACGGGTCTGCCGCTGGCGCCTGGTCCGTGCCGCGCGCAGCATGCGCCCGAAAAGGCGCGGCTGCGTCGCAGCATCCACACGACGGCACCGGCCGACCGGAGGACCGGCGCATCGTGCGTTCCGGGAGGTGGATTACAGTCCGAAGCGCCGCCGGAACAGCTTGGCGTGCCGGCGGCTCATGGTCACCGGTTCCCGCACGTGAGCGAGATGGACCTGGTAGGTGCTGTTGAACCACGGCTCGAAGCGCAGCACGTGTTCGCAGTTGATGATCGTGGAACGGCGGATACGGCAAAACTGCCGCGTTGGCAGGAGCGCTTCCCAGTGCTTCATGGGCTTGAGCACGAGACCGAGCGGACCCTGGATGCCGATCAGGCGCGTGTAGTCGCTCACCGCCTCGATGCAGACGATGGACGCGAGTTTCACGAAGCGCGGTGCGTGGTCGATGCAGACGAACACCGAATCTTCGTACGCAAGCTGGCCGCCGGGCCCGGCGGGTTCGATGGGCGAAGGGGTCGCAAACGCGCGCGCGATGGTCTGTGTGAGGCGCTGGGGATTGACCGGCTTGACCAGGTAATCGAGGGCGTTGACCTCGAAGGCGCGCACGGCGAACTCGTCGTAGGCGGTGACGAACACGACCCGGGCGTCGATGCGCACGCGTTCGAAGAGGTCGAAACCCGTCTCGCCGCCCATCCGCACATCGAGGAAGAGGAGATCGGGACGGAGCTTGGTGATTAACTCAGCCGCCTCGCCGACGCTTCCCGCCTCGCCGATCACCTCGACGTCGGGGTATTCGCCGAGGAGATAACGCAGTTCCCGCCGCGCCAGGCGCTCGTCGTCGACGATGAGGGCGCGATGCGAGCTCATGACGGAACGAGCCGGCGGACGTGGCTCAGGGTGATGCGGGCCTCGACCTCCCCATCCTTCTCGGCGAGGGAAAAGCTGTGATGGGCCGGGTAGGCGAGCTCGAGCCGGCGGCGCACGTTGTCGAGTCCTGTGCCGGTGCCATTGGCATGGTCGCCCGTCTGGACGGGCGACGGAGGAACGAGCCGGCCGGTATTGGCCACACGGATGTGCAGGTCCCCGGCGGATGCGTGGATGGAGATGCGCAGCCGCAGGGGACGCGGGCCCGTTTCCATCCCGTACTTCACGGCATTCTCCACAAGGGGATAGACGAGAAAGCAGGGGACGAGCACATCGTGAGCCGCGGGCTCGGCTTCGATCGTGGCATCCAGACGCTCCTCGAAGCGCATGCGCTGGATGGCGAGGTAGTTCTCCACCGCCTTGAGCTCGTCGCGCACCGTTGACTCGGGACCGCGACCTTGCAGCGAATAGCGCATGAACTCGGCGAGTTCGGTCACGATCTGGCGCGCCCGCGCGGGATTTTCCACGATCATCGCGCGGATGGAGTTCAGCGCGTTGAAGAAGAAGTGCGGGTTCAGCTGGTAGCGCAGCATCTGCAGCTGCGCCTGGTGCGCCAGCGCGGTGGCCTCGCGCGCCTTCTCGCGCTGTTCGCGCAGTTGCCCCCAGTGATCGACGGCGAGGAAGAGCATCGAGAACAACCCGAGGGTGACGCCGACCATGAGCCCGCCTGCAATCACGATGCGTCGCGCATCGAGGTAGGTGGAATCCATCCAGCCGACGCTCCACAGCACCATGGCGGAGGCGACATGCCAGGCGGAACCGAAGATGAACCAGAGGACCGGTCCGACCGCGAGGAGACCCGCGATGCCCAGCCTCGTGCGCAGCGCGCTGTAGATGAAGAAGAGCGACGCGCAGGCGATCAGTCCCGTCCCGCCGTCCACGATCGAGTAGTGCCAGATCCACGACGAATCGCTCTGCCCTTTCAGCGTCCAGCCGAGCGCATTGGCCGTGGCCCACGCGACCCAGCAGACGGCGAGGGCAAACGCCGCGAGCAGCGAGGAACTGGGTGGACGACGCGTGAACATGGCGGAAGCGACGACCTGTCCGCGCCCGGGATCGCGGGGCGATGGCGGGGATTTGGCCGGGCCGGCGACAGGGAAGGCTAGGCGCCTCCCGGGACGAAGGCGCGCTCGAATCGACGAGCGGCCCCGGAATTCGGCGAACGGCCCGGGCGCTCGGGGCACATCCGACGGTGCCGGAGCGGCTCGACGAAACCCGAATCATCCGCACGCTCCGCGTGTATGGAAGTTTCCCGCGTTCTGGAGACGGTGCTGTACGTCCGGGATCTGGACGAGGCCCGCGACTTCTATGTCGGCGTGCTTGGTCTGCGCCTGGTCACCGAGCAAGCCGGACGCCACGTGTTCCTGCGCTGCGGCGAGTCGATGGTGCTGCTCTTCAACCCCGCCGAGACGGAGCGTCCTGATCCCTCGGGAGTGCCGGTGCATGGCGCGCGCGGTCCGAGCCATGTCGCGTGGGCCGTCCCCGCCGAGGACATCGAGGCGTGGCGCGCCCACCTTCAGGCCCACGGTGTCAGGATCGAACACGAACACGCGTGGCCAAACGCCGGCCACTCGCTCTACTTCCGGGATCCCTCGGGGAACAGCCTGGAAGTGGCGACTGCGAGCGTCTGGCACTGAAGGGGCCGTCCGCCCCGCGGGCGTGGAGGTCCGCCTCCGTTCCCGCTTGACGGCACGCGGTCCAGCGAGCTCGGACGGCTCGGCACGCGGGCGCGTGCGCGTCATCGGAGTCAAGGGCAGGCGCGTCTCGTGCGCCTGCCGAGGGCTCCAAGGAACGAGGGCCGGGAAACCGATACGGGAAACACCTTCATCCTCGGGCGGCTCCAAGGAGCGGCCCCACGTTCACGTGGGCCTGCCCGCCTGAATCCGCTGGAATGCCCCACAGCCGGACGCCAGACTTCGCATGCTCACTCATCTGCCGCATCCAGGCAGCTCCCCATGGACCGACCCGCCGAGATCAAGGACCAGGCACGAGAATTCTCAGCCGACGAACTCTTCTTTTCCGTGACTGACACGCGAGGCGTGATCACGGCGTGGAACGAAGTCTTCGCGCGGATCAGCGCCTACGGGGACGACGAGCTCCGGGGCAGGCCGCACAACATCATCCGGCACCCGCACATGCCGCGAGGCGTGTTTCTCATCCTCTGGGAGACGCTGCAGGCGGGGAAACCATTTTCCGGATACGTCAAGAACCTCGCGAAGGACGGGTGTTACTACTGGGTCCACGCCGTTGCCGTGCCGATCGACGGCGGGTACCTCTCGGTGCGCTTCAAGCCCACGGGCCCGCTCCTGGCCTCCGCCGTCGAGGGAATCTACCGCGACACCGTCGCCCACGAGCAGGGCGCCGGACGTGGTAGCATCGCCGCGGATACAGCGCGTCAGGGTGCGAAGTACCTGCGCGAGCGGCTCGCCGCGCTCGGTTATCCGAGCTATGAGGCGTTCTCCCAGCACGCCTTCGCGGAGGAGATGCGCCATCGCGACCAGTGGATGAAGCAGGCGGGCCGCGGCGGGCCCGCGGTGCGTCTCGACGCAGCCAACGGCGCCCAGGGGCGCGAGCTTGGCGAACTCTATCCGGTGGCGAGACAGGCCGCCGTCGCGCTCAATGCGCTTTTTGCCAAGCTCGACGCGTTCGCCTCGATCAGCGGGGAACTCCGCAAGAAGGCGGGTTCGGTGCTTCAGGTCACGGAGGATTTTCACCTCAACGCGATGAACGCCAACATCGCGGCCCAGCGGCTCGGCGCGCAGGCGGTGAGCCTGGGCACCGTCGCCACCTTCCTCGGGCACTACGGCCAGATACTCACCCGGGAGATCGGCGAACTCGATCGTCAGATCGCAGCGACGACGCAGGCGACGGAGGCGGCCACCTCGTCCCTGGCCACGGCGCGCCTGCAGATGGAGATGATCCTGTTCTACATGATCGAGCTGGGGCGCTCGGCCGAGGGCGCGAGCCGCACCGTCGAGATGGCCAATCTCACCCGGCTGGAGCGTGCCTTTGCCGCCACGCTGCGGCGCACGCGCGAGGCGATCAGGCAGCTTCAGATCCGCGTCCCGGAGATCCGGATCCACAACGACACCCTGCTGAAGACCGTGCTGAGCCTCGAGATGACCCAGGTCTCCGGCCTGACCGAGGCGGCGCGCTGGGCGGAGGGCTCCGACCTGCGCGACATGTTCGCAAGTTTCCGGTCCGAGATCGCGGGCGTGCGCGGCGACCTCGAGAAACTCGGGATCGCGACGGAAGAACTCGCACGCCTGGTCGATGCCACCCCGCGTGCGCTCATCGGGATCGCCGAGGACACGGCGCCCTTGAAGCACCGCTTCGGTGCCCTGGCCGGCGCCCACGGGGTCGCGGCCGACTGAAGCGATCGTCGCGACGCGGCCCGACGCGTGCCGCAGTCGACAGTGATGCGCGGCCGTCGGGCGGCGCGGGTGCCTGCCCGCGGCCGCCGGCGAATCCAGTCCGGTGCTACGCCACGGGTGTTTCCACGGGCTTCACCTGCATGCCCTGCGTGAGCCAGCGGCGGAGCATCGCCGCGATGATGCAGCCGACCAGTGCCACCACGCCGAGGATCAGCCACATGGCCGCCGGGCTGTCCCAATAGTCGACCCGCCCCTCGATCATCGCCTGCTGCAGCGGCATCGCCGCGCCCTCCACCTCGACCGTCTCGGGGGACCAGCGGTGCAGCATGTCCCCGGAAAACCAGCTCACGATCGTCTTCGCAAGGAACCACGGGATCATCGAGAGGCCGAGGTAGGTGCCCTCCTGTCCCTTGGGCGCGATCGCGGCCGTGTATTCATAAAGCTTGGGCGACCAGAGCACCTCGCCGACGGTCACGATCACCATGCACAGGATCGCCATGGCATAGTGCGACTCCGCGATGCCCAGCCCGAAGACCTCCCAGGGTAGCGCCATGGGGAAGAGTGCCACCGCGGACACCATTGCACCGTAGACGAGCATCGAGAACACATTGAACCGGTTCGCCAGCGGGATGAACAGGATCAGGCCGAGGACGATGCCGATCGGGTTGATCATGTTCAGGGCACCGATCGCTGCGTCGGGCCCGATCGTGCGCTCCCAGTACTTGGGCATCAGCAGATAGAGGTACGTGTAGACCGCGCGGACGCCGAGGATGAGGAAGATCAGCACGAGCAGGCGACGCAGGGCGGGCTCGTGCACCACATCCTTCAGGATCTCCAGCGGTTTCTTGCGCTGGGGCTTGTCTTCCGGCTTCTCCGGTCCCTCCTCCGGATCGCGCAGCTGCGTCTCGTCGCGAACCATCAGTTCGGCCGCGATGAGGCAGAGCACGGCGGTGCCGACACCGAGCGTGAAGATGTGGACGTTCGCCACCTGCAACTTCAGGCGGACAAAATCGATCGCGTAGCCGGCGGCGGCCGCACCGATGTTCATGAACAGGTACCAGAGATTGAAGCCGGCGCTGCGTGACTTCCTGGTGGTGAATCGCTGCGTCGCCGCCTGAAACACCGTCTGTATCGCGGCCATGAACGGCGCCATCAGCGCCAGGAGCACGGCCGCCAGGATCCCGCGATAGGGCAGGGTGGGCACGAGTCCCACGACCACCATCGCCGCACGCAGCACGAGCATCGCCCACATCGACAGGCGCAACGACTTGCGGATTCCCAGCCAGTCGCAGAACACCCCGGAGAAGGTCAACAGGATCGTCGTCGCCGAGGTGAAGATCGCGATCGTGCGGCCCGCGTCGCGGTCGCTCATGCCCAGATCGCTCGAGAGGAAGAGCGACGCGATGGTCAACATCGCGAAGTAGGACATGCAATCCAGGAAATTAACGATCTGAATACCCCAGTACTCGGAACGCGTGCGGCGCAGGACGCCGAAATCGCGGAAATAATTGATGATCCAATTACCGGAGGCTCGGGGACGTGCTGGGTCTGTCATGAGGAGATGCCCGCCACAGCAGCGCACACGCGGCGCGGAGTCGATGCTGGAAGAGGGCGGAACACGCCCTGCCGCGGTGGAGGTCGCGTTCGAAAAACGCGGCTACCGGCGCGCGGTTGCAGCGAAGCCCAACGACGCCGACGGCCCCCTGCCACGCGAAAACCGGCCGGGCGGCGGCATCCGTGCGAATTTTCTGCAACTCATCGGCCGTCCTGCGGGTTTCTCCCCTTGACGGTCGACAGGAGCCGGACCGTTTCCCTTGGCACCAGGCATCCACATCCCCGGCGTCAACGCTTCCCATCCATCCCTTTTCTTCCAACCACCATGGCGCGCGAAAAGACCGACCTGCTTCAGGGCACCCTCGATATGTTGATCCTCAAGGCGCTGCAGCTGCAGCCCATGCACGGCTTCGGGATCAGCGTGCGCATCCGCCAGATCTCTGCGGATGTGTTGTGCGTGGAGCAGGGGTCGCTTTACCCCGCGCTCTACCGGCTCGAGGAACAGGGGTGGATCAAGGCGACCTGGGGCGTTTCGGAGAACAACCGCAAGGCGCGCTTCTATGAACTGACCAGGCTCGGTCTCCGCCAACTGGAAAAGGAGACGGCCCACTGGGAGCGCGTGTCCCTCGCGATCAACCAGGTGCTCCGCGCCCGCCTCGAGAACCTCGCCTCCTGAACACCGCCCGCGCTGCGGAGATATCCAGCGCCACGCGCACTCGACCCTCACTTCCATGAACAGACTCGCCGGAATCGTCATCCGTGTGCGCCGCGCCCTCGGGCGGGGCAGGCACGACCAGCAAATGGCCGAGGAGATGCGCGAGCATCTTGAACTCGAGACGGCCCGCCGGATCGCCGCGGGCGAGGACCCGGTCGAAGCTCGCCGCCTCGCCGCGATCGACTTCGGCCCGGCGGACGCGATCCAGGAGCGGGTGCGGGACGCCCGGCTCGGGACCTGGCTCGAACAGGTCTGGCGCGATCTCGTTTTCGCGGCTCGCGGGCTGCGCAAGGCGCCGGGCTTCGCGGCGATCGCCGTGCTCACGCTCGCCATCGGCATCGGGGCAAACACCGCGATCTTCAGCGTGGTCAGCGGCCTGCTGCTCAACCCGCTTCCGTATCCAGATTCTGAACGCATCGTGCAGGTCAGCGAACTGCCCGCGCCCGGGGCCTTCGGCGCCTCCTGCGGGGGCACGTTCCTCGAGTGGCAGCAGAATCAGCAGCACTTCGAGCTGATCGCCGCGCGGCACGATATGAATCATAACTTCACCGGCGACGCCGACCCGGTGCTCGTGCGCGGCTGGGAGGTGACGCCCCAGTTCCTTTCCGTGTTCAGCCTGCGGCCTGCGCTGGGTCGCGATTTCCGACCCGATGACGATGCCGGCGGGGCGAACGCCCGCCTCGTGATCGTCAGCCACCGGTTCTGGCAGAACCACCTCGCTGGCGCGCGCGACGTCGTCGGCCGGTTCGTGCGTTTCGACGGGGATGCCTACGAGGTCATCGGCGTGCTGGAGCCCGAGGCCCTCATGGATCCGGAGATCGATTTTCTCGCCCCGACAGGCATCCTCAGCGATGCGGCCAAGCAGAACCGTGACTATCATTACGTGACCACGACGGTGGCGCGCTTGAAGCCCGGCGCCACGGTCGAGGGTGCGGCTGCGCATCTCACCGCCGTGAAGCAGGCCAACAGGCACCTGTATCCGGATCGGAAGAAGGAGTGGGGCGTCGGTGTGCAGACGCTGCAGGAGAGCCTGTTCGGCAACGCCCGCCAGTCGCTCAATCTCCTCCTTGGTTCGGTTGCCGTGGTCTTGTTGATCGCCTGCGTCAACGTGGCGAACCTGCTCCTCGCGCGCACCAGCGCGCGCCGGGGCGAACTGGCGCTGCGCCTCGCCCTCGGCGCCTCCCGCGGCCGCATCGTGCGGCAGATGCTCACGGAGAGCATGCTCCTCGCTTCCCTCGGCGGCGTCGCCGGGGTGGCGCTCGCCGCCGTCGCGATCGAGCCGCTGGCCGTGTTCACCGGCGTCGCCAACATCCAGCGCCTGGAGATCGGCATGGACGGGCAGGTGCTCGGCTTCGCGCTCGGAGCGACCGCGTTCACCGGGCTGCTCTTCGGCCTGCTCCCGGCCTGGCGCGCGGCCCGGCCCGATGTCAACGCGCACCTCAAGGAGGGCGGGCGCAGCGGCAGCCAGGGCGGCCGCCGGGGTCTTCAGACCGCCCTGATCGTCTCCGAGACCGCGCTCACGGTGGTGCTCCTCGTCGTCGCCGGACTCCTGATACGCAGCTTCTTCCGCGCCGCATCCGAGGACGTCGGGTTCCAGCGCGAGGGCGTCCTCACGTTCCGTGTCGCCGCCTCGGGCGAGCATGCCCGCACGATCGACAATCGCATCCAGTTTTCCGACCGCATCCTCGCCGGGCTGGAGCAGATCCCGGGAGTGACTGCCGCCGCGCTGATCACCAACATGCCGATGAACGGGCGGGTGTTCTACGGCGACGCGATCCGCCGGGTCGACCAGCCGGAGACAGATGCCAACATCACGGCCGGCTTCGACGCCGTTTCGCCGAGGTTTTTCGAGGCGATGGGCATCCCGGTGCTGCGCGGAAGGACGTTCACCGCGGCCGACAACCGCACCGACGCGCCGAAGGTGATGCTGGTCAATCAGGCGCTCGTGGCGCGCTTCTTCCCCGATGGCGAGGATCCCATGGGACACCACATCCTGTTCAAGGGCGCGGGCTACGAGATCATCGGGGTCGTGGGCGACATCCGGCGGTTCAGTCTCGATGCGGCCTCACCGATGCAGGTCTACATCCCGCTCGCCCATTTCCCCTGGGGCACGCACTACCTCGTGCGCACCGTCGTGCCGCCGCTTTCCGTCACGGCGCAGGTGCGACGCGCGATCCAGGATGTGCAGCCCGACCAGCCCGTGTTCGAGGTGAACACGCTCGAGTCGATGGCCGATGAGACGCTGCGCACGCGCACCATGATGTTGACGCTGCTCAGTCTCTTCGCCGGGGCGGCGCTGATCCTCGCCTGCGTCGGCATCTACGGCGTCATGGCCTACGCCGTGACCCAGCGCACGCGGGAGATGGGCATCCGCCTCGCGCTCGGCGCAGCGGCGCGCGACGTCCTGGGAATGGTGATACGCGATGGCCTGCGCGTCGTCGTGATCGGCCTCGTCCTCGGCGCCGTGGGTGCGGGCTTTGCCACGGCATTTCTGCAGAATCAGCTCTACGACGTCGACCGGCTCGATCCGGGCACCTATGGCGCCGTCACGCTCGTGCTCCTCCTGGTTGGCGCCGCGGCCTGCCTGGTGCCCGCGAGGCGGGCCTCGCGGGTCGATCCGATCGTCTCGCTGCGCAGCGAATAGGCCGGGGGTGGGGCTTCGCGGACCTCAGGGCAGCGCGGCCCGCAGGCGTCACTCCAGCTTGAGAAGCAACAGCAGGTCGGCCTGGCTGGCGCGGCGGGCCGGCGACCAGCCTGCCGCGATCGTGGCGCAAAGGCCCACGGCGGCGGCGATGGTCCCTGCGAGAAGATCCGGCCGGGCCGGCAGGCGCTCGCCGACGGACGGGATCAGGGGAAGCAGCCAGACGAGGGCGAGCCCGAGGGCGGCACCCAGCAGGCCGAGCTTGAAGGCGTCGCCAAGCACGCCGTGCCGGATCCTGCGGGGATCTGCGCCGATCGCGATGCGCAGTGCCAGTTCGCGTTGCCGGAGGGTGACGAGGTACCCGAGCGATGCCGCCACGCCGGCGGACGCGAGGATGATCGCGATCGCGGCGACGGACGCGGCGATGCGCGTCGCTGCGCGCGACGGGCCCAAGCTCTCGACGATGCGCTGTTCGAGCGTCTGCCAGTTGGAAAACACGAGTCCCGGCTCGGCCTCGGCAAGAGCCGCCCGCGCCGCATGCCGCACCGCGTCGACGGTGCCGGCCACGCGCAACGCCAGGAAACGCAGGTCCGCGTCGGGCGCCTGTGCTGCACTGCGGTAGAACACCCCGGGCGCGGGATCGCGCACGCCGTTCAGCTTCGCATCGGCCACCACGCCGACGATCGTGAAATCCTCCTCGGAGGGCGCGGGCCCGAAGCCGAAGGACTGCCCGATCGGACCCCGCTCGCCGAAAGCCCGGCGCGCCAGGGCGGCGCTGATCACGGCGACATTGCGGCCAGCGTCGCGATCCTCGGTGGTGAAGTCGCGCCCTGCGAGGACGGTCATGCCCGTCGCAGTGAAGTAGCCCGGCCGCACCACCTCGCCTTGGATATGTTCAGCACGGATACGCACCTCCGGGTCCCGGAACGTGACCGACGGCGTGGATACGCTGCCGTTGAGAATCCCCGAAAATGCGAAACCCACGTCGACCACGCCCGGGACGGCGCGCAGCGCCTGGTCGAGCCGGTCGAGCAACGCGGCATTTTCCGGCTGTTCGTAGCCCGCCGCCCGCGGGTCGAAACTGGTCGTGAGCACCGATTCCCGGGCGTATCCAGGATCGGCGGCCAGCGTCTGCGCGATTTCACGGCCCAGGGTGGCGGCGATCCCGACGAGGAGCACGGCCAGCGCGAGCTGGGCGGTGACGAGCGTGCGCCCGATGCGCCCGGCGGCGCCATGGAGTCCGCCGTGACCGGCGAGTGCGCCCAGGGGTTCCATCCGCGCGATCAGGAGCGCGGGGCCGATGCCGCACATGGACGCACAAAGCAGGGTCAGCCCGCTCATGACCACGAGTTGAGCGGGATCAAACAGGCTGCCGTCGATCGGGCGTCCGGAGTTGAGCCACTGGTTGAGAACGGGCAGAAGCACAAGCGAGAGCACCCAGCCGGCCGCCGCACCCGCGCAGCACAGGAGCAGCGCTTCGGCCATGGCGAGGCGTGCGATCCGTCCTCGTCTGGAACCGAGGGCGAGACGCACCCCGAGCTCACGATGGCGCGACAGGGTGCGGACGAGGAGCAGGCCGGAAACGTTGGCACAGGCGAGCACCAGAACCGTGCCCACGAGCGCGCCGAGCAGGATGCCGATCGGGCGAAAGCCGGCTCGGACGGGCGAGAAACCCCCGGGCGCGTGCGCAAGGTCGTACCGCTGGTGACGGACCGCCTCGCGTTCCGCGGGATCGTCGATGGCGGCGGCGAACTGCTCAAGCTGCGGCCTCACCGCCTCACCCAGGGCAGCGAGCGCCTGGGGCCGTCCGGAATCGGGCAGGCGCACCAACACCGTCATCCACTGGACGCGCTCCTCCCGCGTCCAGTCCGGATCATTCGGACGGTCGTCACTCGAAATGATCCATGCGTTGCCTGCGTACTGCAGCGACTTCTGGAGCGAAGCCGGCAGCCAAAGATCGGTGCGCTGGCCGAAAGTGATGCCGTTGAACCGCGGAGGAAGCACGCCCACCACGGCGACCGCCTGGCGGTTGACCCAGATTTCCTGTCCGACCGCGGCGTCCGCGGCTCCGAACGTATGCACGGCCCAGGCATGCGACACCACCGCCACGGGCGGCGCGTTCGGCGCGTCATCGCCGGCGTTCAACAGGCGGCCGGCCGCCGGCTCCAGGCCGAGCAGGCCGAAGAAGCCGCCGGTGACGAGCTGTCCGCGCGCGCTTTCGAGCGGCCGGCCCGCGCGACCGACGTTGAAGCTCCCAGATCCGGAGTAACCGACCGCGTCTCCGCCGGCCAGGAGTGTATCCAGTCGTTGAACACTCGCGTAGCTGAGCACCTCGGGATTGGCCGTCCCGGGCTTGACCACGAGGTGGAGTTCGTCCGGCCGGGTCACCGGCAACGGGGCGAAGAGCACGGCGTAGGTGAGGCTCGAGAGGGTGCCGGCCGCCCCCAGGCCGATGGCCAGCACGCCGACCACGCCAGCCGCCAGCAGCGGCCGGCGGCGAAGCCCGCGCCAGGCGTGCCGCAGATCGCGGATGAATCCATCGATGGCCGGAAAGCCCGCGCGATCGCGGAGGTCCTCCCGCGCGCGCGTGACGTTGCCAAACTCCCGCACGGCTGCTGCGCGCGCCGCCTCGGGCGACAGACCTCGCTCGCGGTTGAGCGCCTCGAGCTGCTCGAGGTGAAACTGCATCTCCTCGTCGAATGCGGTCTCGATGGCACGGCGGCGGAACAGGTCGCGGAGGCGGGCCAGGAGCGTTCGCATGGTGGATACGTCCTCAGGCCTGTGCGGGCGCGGCGAGCACGCCGTCGACGGCCGCGGTCATCCGGCGCCAGTTCGCGATCTCTTCTGCCAGTCGCGCGCGGCCGCGGCGGGTGAGCTCGTAGAATCGCGCGCGGCGGTTGTTGTCACTCACACCCCACGAGGAGGCGATCAGACCCTGCTGCTCCAGGCGGAGCAGCGCAGGGTAGAGCGTGCCCTGATTCAGGCTGAGAACGTCCGACGAGAGTTGCTCGATGCGGCGCGCGATGCCGTAGCCGTGCTGCGCACCCAGGCCGTCGAGCGTCTTGAGGATCAGCAGGTCCAGCGTCCCCTGAAGGACCTCGAGGCGCGATGTCTCACTCATGTTGGCAAACAACAGGAGTTCCTGTTGTTTGTCAACATGAAGGATGCGGGAGGGCTAGAACGAGAGCGTGGCCTTGGCCGCGAAGAGGAACCACGAGTCGTCGCGATTTGCGAAAGGTTGCGGATGCGTCGGCGTGTCGAAGATCTTGCCGGCACCGTCGATGTAGTGACCTTCCACCTTCACGATCAGGTGCTCGTTGACGTCGATCCGGGTGCTCAGGGCGAAGTCGGTCTGCTCAAGCACGGGGACATCGATGCCTGCGGCTGCGGGGATCAACTGGCCCTCATCGCGGGAGTGGCTGACGTAGGCGCCGAGTTCGACGCGGCTGTTGATTCGGCGTGCGGCCGAAAGGTAACCATAACGCGACTCGAATTCGTAGCGGCTCGTCAAAGCCATGCTGACAACCTCGATGCGCGAGTTGGAGTCTTCCGTGCCCACTTCGGCGGCGAAAACCCAGTCGCCGCTGAGGTACTCGGCTGAGATCAGATGGCGGTGATGTTTCGGCGCCGTCTTCTTCACCATGAGTTGCATGGGCCCGTAGGTGACTCCTCGATCCACGTTGAAATTCTCGAAGCCGCTGTAGGAGTATCCAAAACGGAGGCCATTGACGGCGGTGTTCCAGAAGACGCTGCCGCCCACCACCGAGTCCATGCCGATGTCGAAGATCGGGCTCGGGAGGTCGTTGTTGAAATAGACGCTTGCGCCCGAATCGCTGCGCATCGGGATCTCGCCGTAGAAGAGGCGGTAGTCGAAACTTCCAGCGCGACCGGCGGTGATGTTGCCGTACACCATGCCGCCGTTGAATGCCGCGTTGAAGTCGCGCAGCCGTGCATCGTAGACGCTTTGCGGGAGGAGCACGAAGGGGCGGACCGAGTCGACGTCGAGAGCTTCGTTATAGAGACCGCGCGGCATCTTCACCCGACCAGCGCGGACGCCGAACCCTTGGGTGGCCTGGTAATCGACGATGGCCCAGTCGAGGGTGATCCTGTCGTCGCCGTACTCGCCGAGTTTCTGGCCAAAGCCCTGCGCGCCGACCCGGAACTTTCCGGAGGACCAGGAGGCGTTGAGGGCGTATTCACGGAAGTCGAACGTGCCCTCACTGGTGTCGCCCAGGTAGTCGTTGTTTCCCGAGTTGATCAGGTAACCCTGGCTGACGAAGCCGCCGAACTGGACGTCGTTCCAGGTGACCGCGGCCGGAGCCGCGGGAGCCGCGGCGATCAGCGTGAGGCCGGAGAGGGCTCCGAGGAACCGGCGCCGGTGACGTGTGTTTTGCGTGGATGTTGCTGTGGACATGAATGTATGGGTGTCGCTAAACGAGGTATCCGTGCGGTGCGGAGGCGCGGCCCTGCCATTGGACCGAAGTTCCGGGGCCGGGACGTGGGTAGCCGGCGTGGGCACGTGGGCGTCGTGTTCTCCCGTTCAGGTCCTGCGTCCTGGAAGCGGAGATGGGTCGCGCTCATGCGCACCCCACGACAGGTCCGAGCATCGGTGGCCTTGACGCATTCTTTAATCTTTCAGGACCCGGGGAAACGCGCACGGACCTGGGCAGCGGCGTTCCCGTGCCGATCGCGGGCCTGCCGTCTGCTGAAACGCCGTATTCGCGACGTGAGAGCCGCAACGCTGGTAGCCAGGTGCTTGGGTGCGTAAGGCGACGTTCGGGTGCGGATACTTGAGGCGCCGCAAACCGTACTCCAACGCGGCTTCGCAGCGCAGCGAGGGCGCGAGCAGAGTATAGGCTAACACTAGAACTCAGCGGGTCTCAGTCGGTGCGCCGCGCGTGGCTGATCCGTGATCGGACGCGCGACGTTGCCGACGGCAGGCGCGATCAGAACAGATCGTTGGATGCGCTGGCGGTCTGGGAGGCGAGCGGCCGGGCGGCCTGCTTGGCGCGGGACGCGCGCGGCGCGGCCTTCGGGCGCGGGGCGCTGGTGCCGGGAGCCGCGTGGGTGGTCGCGCCGTGGCCATGCGCGTCGGTCGAGCCGCTCTGGGCGCCGCGAGCGCCGGCGAGCGCGCGCAGGTCGGCGACGAGCTGCTGAAGCGAGCCCGACTGGGCGCGCATCTCGGCCGCGGCGCTGGCGGACTCCTCGGCGGTGGCGGCATTGGACTGGGTGATCGAGTCCATCTGCGACACGGCCAGGTTGACCTGCACGAGACCGTCGCTCTGCTCGCGGGAGGCCCCGGCGATCTCGGCGACGAGCGAGTCGACCTTGCGCGCGCGATCGAGGATCTGCTGGAGCGATTGGGCGACCTTCTCGGAGATCGCCGCACCGTGCTCGCTCTTCTGCATCGAGTCCTGGATCTTCGCCGCGGTCTCCTTGGCGGAGTTGGCGGAGCGTTGCGCGAGGTTGCGTACTTCCTCCGCCACGACGGCGAATCCCATGCCCGCCTCGCCGGCGCGAGCGGCTTCGACCGCGGCGTTGAGCGCGAGGATGTTCGTCTGGAAGGCGATCTCGTCGATCGTCTTGATGATCTTGGAAATGTCCGAGGAGGACTCCTCGATTGCGTGCATGGCGCGCCGCATCTCCTCCATGTCCGCGGCGCCGGTGTCGGCAGCAGCGCGAGCCTGCGTCGCGAGTTCCTTGGCGGACCCGGCGCTCTCGGCATTGCGCTTGGTCATCGAGGAGAGTTCCTCAAGGGAGGCGCTGGTCTCCTCGAGTGAGGCGGCCTGCTGGTTGGCGCCGCTGGCGAGCGACTCGCTCGAGGCGGCGACCTGGACGGCCGATTGGGTCACACGCTGCGCTCCCTCATCGAGCGCCGTGGCCACGGCGAGCAGGCGGCGCGACACCTTGACCCCGCCGGTGAGCGCGATGGTCATCAGGACCACGCTGATAATCGTCATGCCGGTTGCTGTCCAGGTGGTGAGGCGCTCCGATTCGACGATCAGCGCGTTGGTGCGCGCACCCGCGCCCTGCGCGAGTTCACTGAAGGAGGCACTCAGCGCGCGGAGGCGCGATTCGAGGAGCGTCTGGCCCGCGGCGACATCCTTGTCGAGCGTCGCCATCGCGGTCTCGAAGTCACCCCCGCTAAGCTGTGTCTGGAACCGTTTCGCCGCCGCGGCGTAGGCGTCCACCGCCTGCACGACGTCGCCGATGTAATTCTCCGCATCGCCGCCCTTCGCCGCCTGCCCGAGCGTGGTGATGTACTGCGAAGTTTGTTGCATCTGTGCCGCAAACGCCTGGCTCTGCGCGGACATGGCGGCGTCGTCGCGTGCGAGCGCGAACTGGAGCACGACAGTGTGCAGTTTCAAGGCCGACTCCTGGACGTGGGCCAGGGCGACCAGCCCGGGGACGAAGTTCCCGGTCAACGTGGCGGTCTGTCGCTGACCATTTTTGGCGTAGTGGCGCGCGACCACGGCATTGCCGATGACGCCGAGCGTCAGGACGACGAAGCAGACGGTGATGAACGCCATCGTACGGCGCAGGTTACTGGAAGCGGCAAGGAGATGCATGGGCGTAAAGAATCTGGCTGAATGCGCGCGGGCCGGCCCGGAAGGCCGACCCGCGTACGGCGGATGACGTCAACTCCCGGCGGAGAGCACGACGAGGTTTGCGGCCGCGGACTGGTCGGCGATGGCGATGGCGCCGGGTGTCTCGGCGACCACCTTCGAGGCCTCGGCGTCGTTCTCCACGATCTTGGGCGCGCTTCCGCCACCGGTCATGAACAGGCGGCGCCAGTGATTTTGAAACTGGCTGGTGTTCATGCCGACATGGGACTGGAGAAACGCGTCCTGGGCCTCGCTGGACTTGGCGATCACGATGACGACGCGGGCGCTGCCGATCGTGACCTTCTTGCCGAGGAGGACCGCCTTCGCGGTCTCGGCGTCGAGGCTTTGACCCTCGAGGCCGGAGTGACCGAGCAACACGGGGGCGCCCGAGGCGGCCGCTGCGCCCGCGACGAGCGCGAACCCGAGCAGGCAGGCTTTGATAAAGCGTGTATTCATGGTGGTGATGCGATGGGGATGCGTTAGAACCAGACCGTCATCTTCGCGGCGAGGAGGACCCACGAGTCGTCGCGCGACGCGAGGGGTTGCGGCTTCGCGGGCGTGTCGAAGATCTTGCCCGCGCCGTCCATGTAGTGCGCCTCGACCTTGAAGAGGAGGTTCTCGCGCAGGTCGAAGCGGGCGCTCAGGGCGATGTCGTGCTGCTCGAGGTCGGGAAAGTCCAGGCCGCCGACGATGGCGACGCTCTTCTGCGTGTCCTTCGAGTAGCTGTAGTAGGCGCCGAGTTCGAGCCACGCGTTCACGCGGCGGGCGGCGGAGACATACCCGTAGGTGTTGTCGACGGCGAGGAAGCCAATGGGGCCCTCACCGGGCATTCCAATGCCGAAGTCGGCTGTTTCCTTGCCAAGCTCGGCCGCGAACACCCAGTCGCCAGTCACGTATTCGGCGGAGAGCAGGTGGCGGTCGTAGCGCTCGGTCGTGCGATACATGATGAACTCGATCAAGCCGAAGTCCGGGATCTCCATCGACAGCAGACGGTCGGCCCCGAAGTCTTTGAATCCACTGTACGAGTACCCCGTCCGCAGGCCCTGGACCGGGGTGTTCCAGAAGAGGGTGCCGCCGAACGCCGCCTCCATGCCGATCTTCACGTTCGGGTAGGGCACGTCGTTGTTGAAGTAGTCGTTCGCACCGGAGTCCGTCTTCATGGGGATGTCTCCGTAGAACAACCGGTAGTCGAGGCTGCCGAAGCGGCCCAGCCCGATGTTGCCAAAGGTCATGCCTCCATCGAACGACGCGTTGAAGTCGCGCAGGCGGGCGTCATAGACGCTCTGCGGAAGGAGCACGAACGGCCGCACCGAATCGACATCGAGCGCCTCGTTGTAGAGCCCCCGCGGCATCTTCACGCGGCCGGCGCGGAAGCCGAGCCACTGCGCGGGCTGGAAATCGATCGTGGCCCAGTCGAGCCGGATCTCATCGTCGCCATACTCGCCGATCTTCTGGCCGAAGGCCTGGGCGCCGATGCGCCACGTGCCGCGGGCATAGGACGCGTTGGCCGCGTATTCCCGGAAGTCGAAGGTCCCCTCGCTGGTGTCGCCGAGGTAATCGTTGTCTCCGGAGTTCACGAGGAAGCCCTGGCTGGCGAAGCCGCCGAACTGGATGTCATTCCAGGTGACTGCGGCGGAAGCGGCGGGAACCGAGGCGATCAGCGCGAGGCCGGCGAGGGCGCGGAAGAACCGGCCCTGGCGATGTGTGTGCTGCGTAGATGTTGATGTGGACATGACCATGTATGGGTAGTGCTGAAAAGTATACGCTGTCGTTTGGAGGCGCATGTTTCCCGTTGGACGGCATTGCCGGCGCGGACGCGTTTGCCCGGTGCGGGCCCATGCGCGGGTCGTGTTCTCCCTTCCAGGTCCTTCGTCCTGTCAGCGGAGGCGGGTCGCGCAAAGCGCACCCCACGATGTGCAGGGGTTATCGGCAGCCTTGACACCTTCTTTAATGATTGCCGTTGCCCGAGAGGGCCGACGGTCCACGGATGCCAGCATCCCCGCTCGACGCGGGCGCGCGTCTCTCGGCCCGTAGCTCGCCTCACGCGATGTCTGTAATGACCCGAACAGCAAAAGGATGCGTGGCACCTGGCCCGGACGGGGAGTGGCACGCAGCCAGTGTTCGGGGATCGAATCGTCGATTTCGGAGGCTCCGTCTTCGCAATCGTGCGCCTACGTTAGACTCTTCAGCTGAGCCAGATCCGTTCCTCGTCGCCGCGGGCAGGCTGGAGGCCGCAAGGCGAATGCATCCGGGTCAGGGTTGTGGGTGCTGCGGAGTCGAGTCCGCAGGTCGGGCATCACGGTCGTGCCCCGGGGCGATGTCGACGTGGGCCGACGTGCTAGCAACGCCCGCGCGGCGGCTGTGGCGAAGCAGTGGATACGTCGCGCAGTACGTCAGCCGATTTCTGTGCACCGGCATGCACGGAGAGATCGCCGAGCGAGATCATGCCGACGAGTTGTTTGTCGCGGCTCACGACCGGGAGTCGCCGAACCTGGTGCTGCGCCATGATACGCGCGGCATCCTGCACATCCTGGTCGTCATAGACGAAGACCACGCCGTCCGACATGGCTTCGCGGACGCGGGTCTGCCGCGGATCGCGACCGTCGGCCACGGCACGCAGCGCGATGTCCCGGTCGGTCAGCATTCCTGTCAGGCGCCGCCCGTCGCAGACCGGCACGCCGCCCACATTGAGTTCGCGCATCAATCCGGCGGCCGCGACAAGGGTGTCATCGGGATGCACGACGTGGGCTTCACCGGTCATGATTTCACTCACTTTCATCTGCCGAACGCTAACATCGCCGCCACGCGCCCTGTATGGTGCGCCGCCCCCGGCCGAGGGTCGGACGGCGCTCCGATGTGACTCCACGTCACACGACGGACCGCTCCTGCTCCCCCGTATCGACGCCGACAATGGGATCTTGGAGGGATTGCCCACCGGCCCTCCGATGGGCCGTCGGCCTGATGGCAACCGGACCACGGGTGCCTACCATGGGCCCCATGCCGAAGCGGCTTCAGACAGCGCCGGTCCATCGGGCTGCAGAACCCGCAACTGACGAGAACATCATGAAACCACCTCGCATCGAAACTGCCGTATTCACACTGGTCTTTTGCGTCTCGCTGATGCCGCTCCTCGCGGGGGCGGCTTCGAAGCGCGGTGCGGAGGCGCATTTTGAGAAAGCCGATGCCGACCGCGACGGAAGTGTCACGAAAGCGGAGCACATCGCGTGCGCCCGGGACACCTTCGCGGCCATGGATGCCGACGGCGACGGAAGACTCACCGCCGCGGAATTGGATGCCGCCGGTGACGCAAGGCAGCACGCTCCCATGGCGGAACAGGATGCCCCGACTGCAGCGGAGAGAATCAAGATGATGGACCGCGATGGCGATGGCGCGCTGGCCGCGCACGAGCATGCAGCCGGTGCGGATGCCATGTTCCAGAAGATGGATACCGATCGAGACGGCGTGCTCACAAAGTCGGAACTGGTCGACGGCCATGCCAAGACGATGAAGGAGCACGGGAAGCCGCAATCCTAGGGGTGGCCAACGCTGCTCCGAGGCAATTCGGCGGCGCGCAAGGGCTCGCATCCACGCGTTCGAATCGCGGCATGAAAGCGAGGCCGGAAAGGCTCGGGCGGCGACTTTCCGGCCCGCTATCGTCCCAGGAAGCGTGTAGCCTGATGGAGCGCGACGATGCCTCAGGTTCCCGGTTGGCAGAAGCACGAACTTGATATCGTGACGTCCGCCTTCGCCCAGACCTTCTTGAAGCGCGCGAAGTAGTTCGCGGCCTCACCGTGTCGACCCTGCTGCGTGAGGGCTGAGGCGAGACCGAACAGGGACCAGCCATTCTCCGGAAGGCGCGCGAGGTCGTCGCGATACACTTGTGCGGCTTCGGCGTGGCGGCCGTGCGCCATCAGGCTGGCTCCCAGAGCATGGCGCACCGGCAGGATCCAGCCCGGAGGTTCGTCGTAGCGGAGCTTGTCCTCGGCCTCGATGGCCTCGCGCAGCGCCGCGAAGCCGGCGTCGAGCTCGCCCTCGCGCAGGAGGATCTCGCCCTCGACCATGGGACGCATGACCGCGAGGACCATCCCGGCTGTGTTGTTGCTGACCGTCGTGCCTTCCGGGATACGCAGGATGGCGGCGGTGAACTCCTTCTGCGCGGCGCGCGCCGCGGCTGGATCTCCCTTCGCGGACAACGCAATCGCGCGGGCGGCATGGCGCGCCGCCTTGGTGAACGGCATGTGTTCCGGATACCGATCCGGGGCGGCGAGGATATCATCCCAGCGGCCGAAGCGAATGAGCACCTCGAAGGGCATCGCTCCGAGGAACTCGAGCATCGGCGCCCACTCCTGGAGGATCTCCGGCGGGATCTCCTCGACCATGGTGCGGATTTCGCGCAGGGCGAGTTCGCTCTGGCCGGTCATCATCGCCGCCCACGCGAGCATGTGACGGTTGTGTGCGGCATAGACCACGAGGAAGTCGCGCGGCGGACCGACGACGGCGCGATAACGCTGGTCCGCGGCGATGGCATCGAGATTTGACTCGATCGCCTTGTGCCACTGGCCGACCCGGATGTCGATGTGGGACGGCATGTGCACGTTGTGGGCGAGGCCCGGCTGGAGGGTGCGAAGGCGGTCGGCCGCATCGATCGCCAGTTCCGGCCGCGGGGACGCCTCGACCGCGTGGATATGGAGATGATTCGCGAACGGATGCCGCTCGTTCAGCTTCAGAACGGCGTCGAGCACGGCGATCACCTCGTCCGTGCCCGGCTGGGCCGTGCCCTCGGGTGTCCACTGATCCCAGGGACGCAGGTCCATCAAAGATTCTGCGAAGAGTGCGCCGATGTCCGCGTCATCAGGATAAGCCTGCCAGGCGCGGCGCATGGCGTCGGCATAGGCCTGATCGAGCGGCATTCGGTCTTCCGGCTGCGGGTTGGCATAGCGGGCGCCCAGGGCGGCGATGAGGGCGCGTTCGACCGGCGTCGCGCCGGCGGCGTGTTGCCGCGCCAGTTCCAACTCCCGCCATGCCTGCGCCGCCCGAGGTGGAGGCACGGCCGGGAAGTTGATATGCGGCCCGCAGGCGAGGGCGATGCCCCAATGGGCCATCGCGCAGGTCGGATCGAGGCGTGCCGCCTCCTCGAAGGAGCGGATCGCCATGCCGTGGTTAAACCCGAAGAGCAGGTTGAATCCCTGGTCGAAATAACGCTGCGCCTCGGGCGAGCGGGTGGTGATCGGGCGCGAATGCGACCCGAGCCCCTCGAGGAGCGGAACGGTGTCGGCACGCAGCGGGGGCGCGACGGCTAGAAGGACAAGAAACAGCGGGAGGATACGACGTGTGTTCATGGGACGGAAGGAAGGGCGTTGTTGCCGGAGCGGGCGCCGAGCGCCTTTGTCCGGGTGGTGCCGCCCTGGAGGCAGCGCATGCCCTGGGTTGGTTGGAAGGAACGGCGCTACGGTAGCAGCCGGACCCCGCCCTCCGATAGTCGCAGAATTACCGTATTGGTGCGGTTGATTCGCGGTGGCCATCCGGCCACCGGCCGCGAGATCAACGCTCGCTGCCTGCGAGCCGCGTCGCGGCTTCCGTGCGCGTGCGGCAGTTCAGGCGCGCGAGCACATGGGCGACGTGCATGTCCACTGTCCGGACAGAAACCCCGAGGCGCGTCGCGATCTCCTTGTTCGTCAACCCGCGCGCGACCTCGCATGCGACTTCGCGCTGTCGCGATGAAAGCATGCTCCATCCGTCGGGAGCCTGCGCACGGGGTCGACCCGCGGAAGGCGCAAGCAGGGCATCGGCGCGTGCGAGCAGCGGCCGCGCCCCGAGACGGCGCGCGCGTTGGCGCGCTGCCTGCAGATGGTCGAGCGCCTCGTCAATGCATCCGCCGAGGCGGAGCGCGGCGCCGAGCCGGAGCCGGCAATGGATGGGCTCGAGCGCCAGTTCGCGCTGCTCGTAGGCGGCGAGCGCACGGCGAAATCCTGCGGTGGCTTGATCCGGGTGGCCGTCCAACAGCGCGAGCTCGGCTGCACCAAAATACGCGGCGCCGGCCGACTCGGGATTGGCGGTGAGCGATGCGATCCGATCGAGCGCCTCGGCTGCAGCTGCGGCGTCGTCGCGCCGGCCCTGTGCGGCGAAGAAGGAGACGGCGGCAGTCAGGCCCGGGATCGCGTCGTGCCGGTCGTCCGTGCCGCTCCAGAAGTCGATCAACGCACGGTAGCGCGTCGCGGCCGATTCGGGCCTGGCCTGAAGTTCATCCACCAGCGCGAGGCCGAGGAGATTGAAGAAGTCCATCAGCAGCAGCCCGATCTCTCGGCACCCATCGAGGCTCTGCTGGAGCAGGCGAAGGGCGGGACGCGTCTCGCCGCGGTGCGCGAGGAGCAGTCCCTGCACGCTCTGGGCGACGTGCCGGGAGGCGGGGGCGATCGTGCGATCCCCGATCACCCGTCGCGCGGTGTCGTCGCTGCGCCTCCAGTTGCCGGAACGGAAGTACGAGTAGGCAAGGCAGCCCAGGCAGATTCCCGCCGTCTGTTCCTCGTCGTGCTTCCGGCAATACGCGAGTGCGCTGGAGAATGCCGACTGCTCGTCGGGATAGTGCGACGCATACTCCTGGACCGTTCCGAGCAGCCGGTAGGCTTCGGCCGCGGCGGTGGTCAGCCGGTGGCGAAGCGCCAGCGCGAGCGCCGCACGGATCTCCGCAGCGGCCTCCGATGTCTCGCCGAGCATGCCGAGAATCATTCCGTAGAGCGTCTGGGCCTGGGCACGCAGCGCCGGATCGGCGACGCGTCCGGCGGCGCTGACCGCCGTCTCCGCGGCCTCCCGTGCGAACATGAACTGGCCTGCATAGGCGAGCCCGCTCGCGGCCGCCAGGGCCGCCTCCACGCACTCGCGGTCTCGACCGAGTGCGGCAAAATCCCGTGCCGCCGCCCGCCGCGCCCGCGCGCTTTCCACATGGCGCCCTTCCAGGGCAAGGAGGGCGGCGAGCACGAGGCTTGATTCCGCCCGGACGACCGGACGTTCGCTCCACGGCGCGGCGGATGCCCAGCCGCGAAGTTCGGCGGCGGCGCTCACCGGCTCGCCGGCGAGCGAGGTGCATCTGGCGAGCCCCTGAAGGGCCCTCACGGCGATGCTGTCGGGCGTATCGGTGGGCAGGAGGGCCAGGGCCCGGAAGAAGCAGCCCTTCGCCGCGGCGTGACGATGGCGGGCACAATGCCGTTCGGCGGCGGCGAGAAATGCCTCCGCCGCCTGGGCCGGCTCGCCCGCGGCTTCGAAATGTGCGGCGGCGGTCTCGAGGTGGTCCGCGTGTCGCCGACACTCGCGCGCCAGGGTGAGGTGAACCCTCTGGCGCTGCGACCACGGGGCGAATAGGGCCGGATCAGTGGACGCAATCCGCTCGGCCACCGCAAACCCGGACTCCGTCTCGCACAACAGGGTCTGCTCCAGAAGACCGTCGATGTGCCGGTCGGAGACGCCGAAGCTTCGCGTCCAGCCGATCGGCAGTGGGCGCGGGTGAAGCAGGGCGCCGAGGAGGAGGTCCTGCGCCGGGGCCGGGCATGCCGTCCACCAGCGTGGCGGCACGGGGCGCGCTGTAGTTGCCATCGCGATACTCGAGCGGGCGGATGAGAGGCGTGGATCGGTGAAACACCCCGGAGTCGCACCGCGGTGCCCATCGGGACGGGGGGAGGCACGGCGGCGGCTGGAGGGCGGGATGGCCGCGCGCGAGTGGCGGCGACGCGTCGCCAGCGTGTCACGATCCGGCTTCTGCACAAGCAAAAGCATCCCGCGGCCTCCGTCCCTTGCAGCATGCACGAACAGGGCGCCCGGCGCGGTCCGACGGACAGCCGCCGGGGTGCTTTGCGCAGACCTCGGGAAAGTTCCCATCTCGCACGGATCTCCGCCTGCCAGGCTGCACGTGACCATGGCCGGCGCGCTCCGTGTCTGAACGCGAGATCACTTGGATGAACAGAGCCGTGCGCAGGGCTGCCGCCCATCGGAATTGACGCCCCCTGCGGCGTGTGGACAGTGCTCCGGTGCAACCCTTCCCCCCGGGGCGCCGCAGTCACTCACCAAGGACTGCAGACTCGCATGACCACGTCCACTCATGTCGCGGGGCCGGGCCCCGTTCGTATCCAGATGATCGACGCGCTGCGCGGATCGGCCCTCGCGGGGATCGTGCTGTTGCATTCGATCGAGCATTGGGATTTCATGCGCTATCCGGAGAATCCGCCGGAATGGCTGCGCACCCTCAACGGGTTTACGCATGACGCCGGGTTCTTCCTCTTCGGCGGCAAAGCCTACGGCGTGTTCGCGCTTCTTTTCGGCGTGAGCTTTTTCCTCCTCCTCGGCGGCTGGGCGCGCCGCGGCCAGGGCTCCGGCGGACGCTTCGCCTGGCGGCTGACGGTGCTGGCCTGCTTCGGCTACCTGCACGGTCTCATCTACTGCGGGGACTTCCTGCTGATGATCGCGCTGCTCGGTTTCCCGCTCATCCTGCTCAACCGCCTGGGCACGCGTGCCCTGGCCTGGATCGCGGTCGCACTGCTGCTCCAGCTTCCGTCGCTTGCGCAAACGGCGCGCGTCCTGTTCGACTCCGGCAACGTCGCGCCGCAGCCGTATCACTGGTCGCTCTACGGGCAGCTCTTGCCGGTCTTTGCGGAGGGGAGCTTTTTTGACGTCGTTCGCATCAACATGGCCACGGGTCAGCTTTCGCGTCTGATGTGGAACATCGAGACCGGACGCTACACGCAGATGCTGGGACTGTTCGTCCTGGGATTGCTGCTCGGGCGCGCGGGCGTGCTCACCGATCCAAGCCGGGCGCGCGCCTTTGGCCAACGCGCCCTCGCCTGGGGTGCGGTCGGTTTTGCCGTGCTCTATCCGCTCAAGCGGATGGCCGCGCATGCCGCCCTCGGGGACATGGCGCGCTACGAGGTGAACAATCTCGCCGCCGCCTACTGCAACGTTTCGCAGATCGCTCTCTGGGTCGGTGCTTTCATCCTTCTCTGGCAGACCCGGCCCGGCGGTCGCGTGCTGGCGCTGCTCGCGCCGTACGGTCGCATGACCCTGACGGCCTACGTCATGCAGTCGCTGATCGGTGCGCCCTTGTTTTATGGATACGGCCTGGCGCTCTACCGGCACGCCGGCCCGTTCTACAGCGTGTTCATCGGCGCGGCGATGGTCGTGGCGCAATGCGCGCTGGCGCACCTGTGGTTCCGGCATTTCCTCTACGGGCCCCTGGAATGGCTCTGGCGATCGCTTACCATGCTGTCCTTCGCCACGCCGCTCCGCCGGCGTGAGCCCGCACCGGCACCCGCACCGGTCGCGGCGCTTCCCTGACGCTTCGGCTACGCATGCTTCATCGTGCGCAGCGCGGTGACGATTGTATCACGGATTCACCGGGGAAAGTGTCCTCGGGACTTCCTCCCCTTTGAACTCTGTCACTCCGGGGATGCGATGGGATCGCCCGGGTGAACCTCGCGCGGAGGGCGGGGCTCGAGATTCTGGATTGTACGTTCGCCCTCATCCTGGTCGGCCGCGCCGACATCGAGAGGTTCACGAGGGCGGGCGTATCGTTTCCGGGGAGGCCCGGGACCCGTCCTCAGAGCAGGCAGAGTTCGTTCAGGTAGTCCTCGAGGTGAGTGTACCCGTCGCCATCGACGTCGCCGTTCGCGTCGGTCGCGTCGTGCGGATCGAGGCCACGCGCGCGCTCCCAGGCGTCGGGCATGCCGTCGTTGTCCTCGTCGGCCGGTGCGGTTCCGGCATCGAGCCCGGGCCAGCCGCCGACTTCGGCCTGGGAGTCGATGATGCGGCCGCCACGGGTGCGCACATGCTCGACGATGCGGGCGTCGACGGCGTCGCGCCGGGGCTTGGTCGCGCCGGCCGAGTCGAGCACGAGGGCGAGCGCTTCGTCGGCTGTGACCGTCGTGACGGGCGGCATGTCGAAGGGCGTATCGGTTGTCGTCACCTGGCGCCTTCCGTCGAAGGCAACCACGTTGAAGAACCGCGTGTTGTCCGCGGTCAGCGCGGGCATGCCGTCGACCACGTTGTCGCGAATGAAGAACTGGATGTCGGAATCGCGGCCGATCGTGATGGGTGTCTTCGCCCTGCTATCGGGTCCCGGCCGGATGTAGTTGCCGACATAGTTCACGAGCAGCCGGCCCTGCGTGAGCCCCGTGGCGGTTGCACCATGATTGTAGATCACATTGTTGCGGACGTCGAAGGTTGGCGTGCCGCGACCGTAGTAGTCGCCGAGGCGCGGATTTCGCGCGTCGGCGTGGGCCCATAGATTGTGGTGCCAGGAGACGCGGCCGGTTGCGCGCGAAAGTGAGCCGAAGCCGTGCGGGCCCTTCACGTGCTTGCTACCGCGCAGCGGCTCGGCGATCAGGCACCACTGCACCGTGATGTCCGACACCGCGCCGGAGATCGAAAGCGCCTCGTCGATCGACCACGAGGTGGAGCAATGATCGAGGATCACATGCGAGGAGCCGCCGAGTATGCTGATGCAGTCGACCTGTTGCGCTGATTCGTCGCCGAGGCGGCTGCGAAGGTGGCGCACGATCACATGATTGGTTGTGATGATCAGCGGGTGATCGCGCAGGCAGATGCCTCCGCCGGGCGCGGACTGGCCGGCGATCGTGATGTAGGGATGGCGCAGGACGAGCGGGCTGCGGAGCGCGATCGTGCCGCCCACGCGGAAGACCACCGTGCGCACGCCGCTCGCCTCGCAGGCCGCGCGGAGGCTGCCGGGGCCGTCGTCGTTCAGATTCGTGACGGCAATCACCGTGCCACCGCGGCCGCCGGGCGTCATGGCGCCCGCGCCCTCAGCGCCGGGAAAGGCGGGAACGTCGCCGGCGAGACGTCCGGCACCGAGCAGGATGAGCCCTGCACAACAAAGCGGGATCAGGAGTTTCATGGGGAAGAGCCGGCGCACGGACGGAGATTCGAGAGGTTTGGGGCGGCTGCGAGTACTTGAAAGGGGCGTCAGCCGATCTTTCGGTGGGCGAGGGCGAAGTAGGGGATCCGGTGCGTCTCCTCGAAGCCGACCGCGCCTGCGGTCCGCTCGGAACCGAGGTTTCCCTGGCGACACGACCAGACTGGCTCGAGACCGCGGGCGAGGCAATCGTCGATGAACGCCGTGCACGCGTGCGTGGCGAGCCCCAGTCCCTGATGGGCCGCGTGCGTTTCGATCCCGATCTCCAGTCGGTCGTCGAAGACAAACGCGGAGAACGCGAGACTCGCGATCGTGTCGCCGTGCATCACCGCCCAGGCTGTTCCATGGCGATCAAAGTCCGACGCCGTGCCCCAGAAGCAGCGCGGCGGCATCGTGGCGCCGGGCCAGCCTTCGAAGGCCGCCGCGCCGAGCCGGGCAATCCGGTAACCTTCGGGAAGCGGACGAGAACGCCGCGCGCGGTCCCGATCGTTCCGAATCCGGTAATTGAGGCGGACATGCTCGATCACGCGGTCCGATGCGGGCGCCTTGGGCCCTTCGGCGCCGGCCGGGTCGCCGCGAGTGGTTTCGCTTTCCGGTTGGACCGCGATCCCGGACCGAAGCCATGTGACCCAATGATCTGGATACACCTGGAGAAGCTCCGGCCGGGTGCGCGATCCACTGCGGTTTTCGAGATAGTCGAGGAGCGCCGCATTGAAGCCGGCGCCGCACGCTTCGCCGGCGAGGAGGGACATCCCGCAGGGGTGGGCGACGAGAAACGCGCGCGGCTCCGCCGGTTCATCGACCAGCACGGAACCGGTCACGTGGCCCCGGAGGACGGCTTCCGCGAAATTCGTGTTGAACGGAATCGTCGCGAGACGGGTCAGGAGGCGGGCATGGTCGGAGCGGGGCAAAACGTGCATGGCGCGCCCATTGCAGCGCGATGGAATGGGTTTGTCACTCCGGTAACCGCGCCGGCGAATCGTGGAGTCGCGCCGCGAACCGGGGATACGCGTTCGCGAGCGGCAGGACCGCGCCACGTTTCGCGGATGACGAACGCGGCTTCGGGCGTTCATCGGACAGCTTCTCGGTCGCATGGACACAACTGCTGAGCATCGTGCACGCCCCGAGAGCGGTTGACGCTTGGGTGTGTCCAACCTCAATCTCGGAAGCCTCATGTATCACGCGTCGAAGATCGGTGGGACCGGGAGGACGTGGAGCCGGCATCCACGGAAGTTCGCCACGAACGCCTGCCATGCGACCAGGCCTCGGGTGTTGGCGTGCGGGATTTACTCCAGGACACCCCGTCATGCACACTGAGCGGGCCGGGCGGGCGGTACGGTTCGACCGCGAGACGGTGGCGTTTGGTTTTCTCGCGGCACTCGGCACGGTGTTCTACCTGTGGCGCCTCGGCTGGAGCGACATTTGGATCGACGAGGCGTTTTCCAAGGCGCTTGCGCGACACTCGCTTCCCGACCTGCTGCGTCTTGTCGCGCATGATTCGCATCCGCCCCTCTATTTCATCGGGCTGAAGGGGTTCACCGCGGTTGTCGGCGACTCCGACTTTGCCATCCGGCTGTTCTCGGTGCTCGGCGCGCTGGCCACGTTGACCCTCGCCTTTGTCCTGGGCCGTCGCGTCTTCGGGCCTCCCGGAGCCCTCGTGTGGTGCGCCCTCCTGGTCGCGCTTCCGATGCCCGGCCTCTACGCCCATGTCGCCCGCATGTACACCTGGGCGGCGTTTGTCTGCGTGGGCGTCTTCCTCCACGCCGTCCTGTTCGCGCGTGAACGGAGGCGCGGCGATCTCTTCGGACTGGGTCTGTTCAGTGCCGCGGCTGCATACACGCACTATTACAGCCTGATCGCTGCATTCTGGATCGACCTGACTCTCCTCGTCCTTCTGGTGGCGAGAAAGGAACGAGCCTGGCGCGGCGTCGCGGGCCTGGGCCTCGCGGTGTTTGTCCTCTACCTGCCCTGGCTGATGGCATTGCGTTCGCAGGCGGCCGCGGTGCATCGGGACTTTTGGATACCGCCGATCACGTGGGCGTCCGTCGCGGACTGCTACGTGAAGCCGTTCGGCGGCTTTTATGGGATGTATGGCGTATCCTGGCTGCTGGCGGCGTTGATCTATGGGCTGACGCTCGCGTCGGTGCTCTGGGTCTTCGGTTCGCGGCGGAAGGACGACAGGCTTGCGCTCGCCTTCGCGCTGGTGGGAGTTCATGCGACGATCCTGACTGCGGCCGCGGTGTCGCTGGGATTCCGGCCGGTGTTGTATCCGCGCTATGTGATGACCATCGCGCCACTGCTTGTCGTCCCGCCCGTATTTGCACTCCTGCGCATGCGATCCGTCCTGGCGCGCTGGCTCGTCCTTGCGGTGGCGCTGGTCTGCGGGCTCTACGTCGTGTTCTCCGAATCCGGCTTTTCCTTCGGCCCGTACCAGCGCGCGCTGCAGACTCTCGCGCGCGAACACCCGGAGGTGCGGAAAGTCGTGCATGTCAACGAAGTCACGGCCGGCCCCTTTCACGAGTACGGCCGCGGCGGGCCCTGGATGCAGTTCTACATCCACAATGCCGGCACCTCCTGGTACTCGAACATGGAGATCCTGGCGGGAATGGCCGCGGTGCCGGATGTTGGCGCCATCGCGGACCCCGGGGAGGTGATCTGCCTCGTGGAGTTTGCGGGCCTCCCGCTGAACGGCCATAACCTCGAGCGAACCATGGCCCGGTGTGATGTCGTCGCACAAGTGGAGGTGTACGACGATAAACCCTACGCGGGCGTCCTGCTCAAGCTTCACATTCTTCGGGCACGGCCGTGACGCGCCCTTGGCTCCCGGCCTCGCGGGACCATGGATGCAGGTGAGCCACACTCCGGGCATGAGTGTCCCACACGCCACGGGTGGAACCCGACCTGACACCTCCCAGCCGTGCGCTACGGCCTGGCGGTAGTCAACCGGGGCCGCCCGTGCCGACGGCGTCGGCGGCCGGGCGGGTGGTTGGCGGTGCGGGAGCGGAGACCGCGCCCGGACCGGAGCGCGTCCACCTTCGCCGCTGCATGCTGGGCCCCGATGAAGAGCGACCCTCGGTGGACGAGAAAGTCTGCCCGCATTTCCGGAGTTTTCCGCTGCGGAATTCCGTGGTTTCGTTCTCTAATCCGTGATCGTGAAGATCCTTGTCGTCGCCGAAAAGCCCTCCGCCTGCCGTGAGATCGCGGCTGCGCTGCTCGGGATCAAGGCCGACAAGGGCACGGTGTTTCGCGGGCGGACGCCGCTCGGCGACGAAGTCACGGTGAGCAGCGCGCGCGGCCACGTGCTCGAACTGGCGAAGCCCGAGGCCTACAACGCGGTCCACGGAAAATCCTTCGAGAAGTGGCGGCTTGCGGACTTGCCGATCACGCCGCGCGACGGGTGGGAGTTCGACGAGGCACCGCGGAGCGACGCCGAAAAAGTACTCGAAACGCTGCGCGGGCTCATGCGCGACCACGAGGGAGGCGAGATCGTCAACGCCTGCGACGCGGGTCGCGAGGGCGAACTGATTTTCCGCAAGGTGTTGAAGGCCTCGGGTATCGATTGCGTCAGTACGAAGCTCACGCGCATGTGGTACCTGGAGATGACCGCGAAGGCGCTGCAGGATGCCTATCGATCCCGCCAGCCGCTCGGCCAGCGTGACGGGCTCGCCATGGCCGGCTACACGCGCGACCAGGCGGACTGGCTTTCCGGCATGAACAAGACCGTCCTCGCGACCAAGACGCTGCCACGCGGCCAGGGCGCCTGGCGGGTGTGGAGCGTGGGCCGGGTGCAGACGCCGACGCTGGCGCTCATCTACGAGCGCGATCGTGCCATCGCCTTTTTCAAGCCGCAGGCCTTTTGGGAGGCCTATGGGCGATTCGACGGGCTCGGCGCGAAGGCCGACCTCGACGCCTACGCGAAGTCGACGGAGCGGATGGGCCTGCTTGGCGCTCCCCAGATCAGCGAGGATCGCGAGCGCAAGGTGTTCTGGCGCGAGGAACTCGCCCGCGCATTCGCAGCGGCGGCACGGGAGCCGGCGACCTACAAGGTTTCGGATACAGGCTCGACCAAAACCGCCAACCCGCCGCTCCCGTTCGACCTGCAGGAGGCCTCGAAGTACTTTGCGAAGCGCTTTTCGTGGACCTCGAAGCAGTCGCTCGAGGTCCTGCAATCGCTCTACGAGGCGAAGCTGATCAGCTACCCGCGAACCGACTCGCGTTTCTTTCCCGACACCCCCGAGATGAAGGCCAAGGTCGGCGACGGCCTGCGCGCCGCGATTGCCTGGATCCAGACTCATCAGCCGAAGGCGCACATGGCCGGCCAGTCGCTCCTCGCCCAGGAGCAGATGGAGAAGGCCCGTGCCTTCAAGAATGTCCAGAGCGACCACTACGGCCTGCATCCGACCGGCGAACTCGACGGCCTCGCGAACGTCAATCGCGACCAGCTGATCGCGTGGATGGCCGTCGTGCAGGCCTGTGCGATGGCGCTCGACGAGCCCGCGAAGAGCAAGGTGATCACGCGGCGCTGGGAACAGGTCGGGGCGGGGGGGCCGTATGCGCCGTGTGTTTTCCGCACCACGCGGGAGAACTTGGTCCATCCCGGCTGGAAGCGCTGGAAGAAGGTGGAGAGCGGCGATCCCGAGGAGGGCGAGGAGCCGTCAGGGATGCCGCCGCTGCAGAAGGAGCAGCTCATCCAGGACGTCGAGCTGAAGAAGCTCGAGACCAGTCCGCCCAAGCCGTTCTCCGAGGACACGCTTCTCGACGCGATGAAGTATGCCGGCGAGTCCTTCGACGAGAAGGCCGCACCACCCGAGCGCATCGAGGAGTTGATCGAGGCGATGAAGGACCGCGGCATCGGCACGCCCGCGACACGCGCCGCGATCATCGAGACTCTGCTCGCCCGCGGCTACATCGAGCGCAAGGGCAGGCAGATCGTATCCACCCAGAACGGACGCATGCTCATCCGCGAGCTCAAGAGGCTAGATCCGCTCGCGGTGTCGGCCAGGCAGACGGCGGAGTGGGAGCTCGAACTCAAGAAGATGGAGCGCGGCGAATCGACGTTCACCCGCGAGACCTTTCTGGACGAGATTCTCAAGCAATTCCTCGAGGTCCAGAAGGCTTACACGGCGGCGAGCACGCGTCTCGGCGAGGCGGACGCACCCGAACTGGTCGACGGCCGGCCGACCGAGGTCCTGTGCCCGAAATCGGGCCAGCCGATCCTGGATCGCGGCGCCGCCTGGGAGGCCCCCGGCTATCCGGGCGCGCTGCTATGGAAAGGTGCATTCGGACGCGCCTGGTCGGCGGAGGCATTCCGCGAACTGCTCGCGGAAGTCACGGCGGGAAAGACGAGGCGCTACGATGACCTCAAGACCCGCGACGGCCGCGCCTACTCGGCCCTGATTGGCTGGAACGCTGAGACCAACAAGTTCGCGCTGGTCGAGCCGGAGCCGGTCAAGGTGAAGGGTGCGAAGTGCCCGAAGAGCGGGAAACTCCTGCTGGATCGGGGAAACCACTTTGAAGCGCCGGGCTTTCCCGGCCTGCGGCTGTGGAAGGATGCGCTGGGACGCTCCTGGACGGCCGAGGACTACGTGCGTCTGCTCGACGGCGTCGTCCGCGGCGAGCCTGCACTTTTCGATGGTCTCGTGTCGAAGCGCACCGGCAAGCCCTACAAGGCCCGGCTTGCCCTTGATGAGTCGGCCCGGCGCATCATCGCCCTGTTCGATCAGCCACGCGCGTCGCCGGATTTCGGTGACACCGCGGGCCCAGGCGGCTGATACGAACCGGTGTCGTCGGCGAGGGTGGGGCGACCTCCGGGCGCGTTTCGCTCTCGCACCACCAGCAACCCGCCCATGCCGTCGGCCAGTCGCCGCGGCAGCCGAGGCGGTCGGGTCGCACCGTTTGGTGCTGGGAATTCCAAGCCCGGCCCGCTCAGGGCGTGACACGCTGCCACACGGCTCCCTGACGGATCTGCACCACGCGTTCCCACGATCCGGGCACGGAAGCGAAGGCGCGGGCCTCCTCATGATCGAGGAGAACCGCAAAGAGCGGCGTGCCCTGCCGGCTCAGACATGCGTCGAGCTTTGCGGTCCTTCCGGGATCGAGGTTTTCCAGGTGAATCACGCTCCGGTCGGTATAGTGGTAGAGCGCGCCCGAGGCCTGGCCAGCCAGGAGGACCGCGCCGGCAGGCAGGTTCGCCTCGGTCCATTGTGAAAGCAGCGGAAAGACCCGGTCGGCAGGTTCGTGCCCATGCACCCCGAAGTGCCGTTGCCAAGCGACTTGCCAGGCCAGCGCCGCGACCAGAAACACGGCACCGGTCCCGAAGCTGAACCTGCGCCATTGCGCGGGACTGGATACGGGCCTCGGACCGGAGACAGCCACGGTGGCCAGCGGTCGCTCCCAGTGCTGCAGGACCCGCGTCGCGGCGATCGCCAGGGCGGGCAACGCCGGCACGACCAGTCGGAGCGTCCACCATGTCTCATGCGTGTGGTAGTAGGTGGCGTAGAAACCGAGAAAGACTCCCGCCCACGCGGCGAGGAACACCCGGGTCCGCACATCGGAGCGCAGGAACGGCAGGCCGAGCGCGGCCACCACCAGCGGCGTGAGAAGGACGGGCAGCCAGATGGCATAGTGCGCGACGGTCGGGCCGAGATGGCAAAGGCTGAACAGTTCACCCGGCGGTCCGTATCCAGTTGCCAGGACCGATCCGTACAAGACTGCGTTGGCCCCGCCGAGGATTAGGGCAAAAGGCGCGCCGCCGACGGTCACCAACGCGAGTGAGCGGACCAAGCCTGCAAGTGCGTGGCGACGCACTGGTGCCTTCCGATCGCGTCGTGGTGTTGGCGGATCCGTGAGCTCGTCGGGCGTATGATCCTCCGGGCGCGGCTTCAGGCCGGACCAGAGCGCGAGCATGACCGGGATCGCCGCGATGAGGTTTGCGGGGCGGATCAGCACGGCCATGCCCAGCGCGGCCCCGGCAAGGACGGGCCACCACGAGCGCCCCCCGCTTCGCAGCGCCGCGTGGACGGCCAGCAGTACCCAGAAAGTGGATGTCGTCTCGCTCATCACCTGGAGGGCATAGCTGTAGACCAGGGGCGAGAGTGCCCACACCGTGAGCATGCCCGGGACCCAGGCGGGCTTGACGCCTGCGCGCCGTGCAACCGCGTGCAGGAGCACGGCACAGCCCAGCATGGCCGCGACATTGAGCGCACGAGGGCCGAGGTCCGGTCCGAATGCGGCGATGAACAAGGCGAGGTGGAGGGATTGGCCGATCGGGTAGGCCGGAACGAGCCGTTCTCCGGCCGGGTTCAGCCGGAATCCGAGCGGCAGGAACATCTCGGGCTCGAGACCTTCGAATCCGGAGGGTGGCGGTCGGATCGGCTCACTCAGCCGCCCCTCGAGCAGGAGCCGGGCGCCGTTGAGGTAGCCGGAGGCATCCGCTCCGGCGGCATGCGGCGTCGTGTACCACGCGATGCAGGCGAAATAGCCGGCGAAGAAGACGCCGATCACGCACCAGATCCAGCGCGGCGCCCGAGATGCGGGCTGGCGCGACGTTGCAGACGCCGACATCGGGGACGATTGGCCGGTGACCGGCATGGCGCGTATGTGGGATTCGTCCAAATCCCGGTCAAGTTTCATCCGGTCGCGACGCATTGTGCAGCGGAGCACCAGGTTCGCGGACTGCACGACGTGAGACGAGTCGCGGGCTTGAACGGGGGTGTCGCTGTTGCCTATCGTCCTGTGATGCGGCACCGCGTGTTTTCCACCGCCTTCGGCCGTGCGGCGATCGTCTGGCATGGCGCCGCGATTGTGGGCTTTCGGCTGCCGGCGGAGGAGGCCTCTGCAATGGAGGCGGAACTGGCGCGGCGATACGGATCGGAGGCAGCGGACGAGATTCCCGCGCCGTTCGCGGATATCATCGAGCGTGCCAGGCGCCATTTCGGTGGTGAGCCGCAGGATTTCTCCGATGCCCCGCTCGACTGGTTGCGCGTGAGCGAGTTCCAGCGCGAGGTGTATCGGTATACCTGCCTGGTGAAGCCTGGTCGCACCTGCGGCTACGGCGACATCGCACGCCAGATGGGATTGCCGCACGCGTCCGCGCGGGCGGTCGGCGCGGCCTTGGGATCCAACCCGTGGCCTCTGCTCGTGCCTTGTCATCGCGTCGTGTCGGCCGGCGGCAGGATGACCGGGTTTTCGGCGCCGGGCGGGATTCAAACGAAAGTGAGGCTGCTTGCACTGGAAGGTGCCGTACTGAACCTTGAGTGAACCGTGGGTTGACTGGAACTGCATCTGCAGGGCTTGTCGGCGCGGCAAGAATCCGGTGCTCGGCATCCGTGCGAAGGGTCGTGCGGATCGCTGCGCGCAGCGCATCTCCGCCAGCGGCGGACTTATGCACGTCAATAGCGATGCTACGGAAATGCGGTCGCGTCGAGGGGCGCGTGGCCCGTCGGCGTTAAGTATGGCGTGCCCGACTCATCTGAAACCACCGCGGCGAGCTTCGCGGAGCTCACACGCAACAACCTCGCCGCGGTCGCGCAGGAGTTGAGCGAGCGGGCCTGCGCCATCCTCCGCCAGGACGCGGATTCACTCATGTTCCGTGCGACGCCGGGCTCACTGAGCCAGCGGTTGTTTCCCTGGACGCGCAAGGTCTACCGGATTCACTGCGCGGGTGCTGTCGTGCACCTGTCGCCACGAGGTCAATACCATGATGTCGCCCGCGGTTCGCGCGACGTGGTCATGCGCGAAATCCACCGGATACTGAATTCCTGAGTCCTGGGGGCTATCCAGAAACTGGATTCCGGTAAGACGAGGCCTCCCTCCTTCGTCAGAGCTTTGGCGCGCTGGATGGACGGGCTGCGGCTCGAAAAGAACGGGGTCAAGCGGACGCTTTGCTCAGTAGGCCCGATCGCGGCTCGGTTTCCGACGACGTTTCGTTCCGGATGCCGCTGGGATTCCGGTCAGCACGATCACGGAGTGCCGCTGCGTTGGCGCGGTCCGACCGAAGGCGAACGCGGGTCGTCGCGCTTTTGTGATGCGCCCAGCCGTCGGATCCACTCTTCTGGAAGCGTGGACTCGCGCCATCGCGATCCAGCAACGTGCCTCCTCATCATCCGGGCCCGGGCTGGCAGCGACGCACCGGCCGGGATTCGCTCCACCCATTTCTCTCCATCATGACACGACGCATCATCGACGTTCTGCTTCTCGCATCTGCGCTTCTTTCCTCCGGTCAGCTGAGCGCAGCGGTCCGCCTCCCCAGCATCGTGAGTGATGGCATGGTGCTGCAGCGCGAGGTGGACCTCGTCGTCTGGGGCTGGGCCGATCCCGGCGAACGCGTGACGGTCACATTTCGTGATCGGCAGTACGAGGCGGTGACCGGGGTGGATGGTCGGTGGCAGCTCGGGATGGAGCCGTTGCAGGCCGGCGGACCTGATCGCCTCGAGGTCGCGGGAGGTAATCGCATCGCGATCGAGGATGTCCTTGTCGGCGACGTATGGGTCTGCTCCGGCCAGTCCAACATGACCCACCAGTTTAATCGCTGGCAGGAACGCTATGCGCACGAGATCGCGGCCGCCGACGTCCCGGCGATCCGGCAGTTTTATGTGCCGACGAGCGCGGTGTTGACCGGGCCGCTCGACGATGTGCCGGGCCTCTCGTGGAAGGCGGCCACCCCGGAAAATGTCCTGGATTTCACGGTCATCGGCTACTTCTTCGCCCGGAAGTTGTACGATCGCTTCCAGGTGCCGCAGGGCATCATCATGAGCTGCGTCGGTGGCACGCGCATCGAGGCGTGGACCAGCGAGCAGGGGCTCGCGGACTTCCCGGAAATGTTTGCGACGATCGAGCGGAACAAGGACGCCGACTACGTCGAGCGGGTGAACGCTGAGGCCCGGGCGGATCGCGAGGCCGACGGCCCGCGGATCGAGGCCGACAAGGGCCTGACCGGTCCGGTCAAATGGTTCGATCCCGCCTATGAGCCGATGAACTGGAAGCCGGTCAACATCCCGGGCTACTGGGAGGACCAGGGCGTGCGCGACCTCGACGGCGTCGTCTGGTACCGGCGTGAGATCGAGGTGCCCAAGGCGATGACCGGGGTGGACGTGCGCGCCAACCTCGGGCGCATCCGCGACGCCGATGAGTTCTACGTGAACGGCACCCGCGTGGGCAACACGACCTACGAGTACCCGCAGCGTCGGTACACCATACCCGCCGGCGTGCTCCGGCCGGGGCGAAACCTGTTTGTCATCCGGGTGACCAATTCGGGCGGAAAGGGTGGTTTCATCCCGGACAAACCCTACCATCTCGCCGCGGCCGGCCTGACTCTCGACCTGAAGGGAACCTGGCACTACAAGGTGGGCGAGGCGTTTCCGCCCAGGCGCCGGTACCGGCAGGCGATCTCCGCACAGAGCCAGCCGGCCTCGCTCTATAACGGGATGATCGCCCCCTTCACCCGCTTTGGCGTCCGCGGCATCCTTTGGTACCAGGGCGAGAGCAATGCGGGCGAACCGGAAGCCTATCGGGCCCTTCTGCCCAATCTCATCCAGGACTGGCGCAGCCGGTGGGGACGCGCCGACGCGGTCTTCCTGATCGCGCAGCTGCCGGGCTACATGGATGTCGATTATCTCCCGGCCGAGAGCAACTGGGCGCTCATGCGTGAGGTGCAGTTGGATACGGCGTTGTCGGTCCCGCGGACGGGGATCGGAATCAACATCGATCTGGGCGAGTGGAACGACATCCATCCGGCGGACAAGAAGCCCGTGGGCGAACGGCTCGCCCTGCAGGCGATGAAGCTGGTTTACGGCGAGCACGCACTGGTCGCCTCCGGCCCGATCTACCGGTCGCACACGATCCGGGACGGCCGGATCATCCTTTCCTTCGACAGTGTCGGCAGCGGGTTGGTCTCCCGCGACGGTGAACCGCTCGCGCATTTCGCGATCGCCGGCGAAGACCGGAAGTTCACCTGGGCGAGCGCGGCCATCGAGAACGACACCGTGGTGGTCTGGAACGACCGTGTCCCCGAGCCGAAGTACGTGCGATATGCCTGGGCGGACAATCCCGATTTTGCCAATCTCGCCAACGCCGAGGGTCTGCCGGCGGCGCCCTTCCGCACCGACCGCTGATTCCCGCGCCGCGGCTGAACTCCATCCAGACCGGCGTCTCAGGCGTTTCCCGGATGCGATTCAGGTCCCGACGGGCTAAGGTCCCGCGTGTGGGGACGATATCTCAGGCATGCCCGGCCGTGCCCGCCTTGTACGTATTCGAGAGCTTGTGACAGTACGGCGCGGCCTGACCGTGTTCCTGCCCGCAACGATCGTGTTCTGGGTGGCCCAACTCTGGCTCGCGGGCTGGCCGTGCACCTTCTGGCAGGCGATCACGCTGCCTGCACAACGCTTGATGGCCGCGCCTTACGAGACGCTGGTCCAGCCCGACGAGCCTTCGGTGCGCGAGGCGGCGGAGCATCTGCGCCGGATCGAACCGGACGCGCAACGGCAGGCATTGCTTCTCCCGCGGGCGCTTTCCGGTCTGATCTGGTACCGTCGCGATCAGGAGACGCACGGACAGCTCGACGTGGCGGTCACTCCGGCGGAGATGCAGGCGCTCAAGGTGAGCCACGGCTGGCCGGCGATGCGCGGGGATTGCGACGACTACGCTGTCTATGGCGCCTCGATCGCCGCCGCCCTGGGGGTGCCCTACAGGTTCAACACGGCGGCGCGGCACGCGTGGGTGGAAGTGCGCGTCCAGGAGGAATGGCGCAGCGTTTTTGCCAACGGCCACCGTCATGCGGCGCCTGCGATCGACACCTGGGAACCAGCGGAAGGACACGCCCTCCTGGAACGCGACCTGCGGAGAAATCCTGCCCGCGCGGCAAGCCTCCAATGGCTGTGCGACCAGCCCAGGGATCCGTCGGCGGGGAACGCGCGGCCCCGACGGTTCGGACTCGGGCAAGTCTACGGTATCGCCAGCATGGTGACACTCGTGGCGGGCTTCGTGCTGGACCGCCGCTACCTCGGCCGCGGACGTCGGCCGGCCCGGGCCGCCTCCTGGAGGCGGTGCGATGGGGCTGCAGCGGAGCCGACGGCATGAGCATCCGCAAGATGCGCCGGACGGGCCTGTGACTCCCGCATCGGTGCTTACCGAAAGGTGAGCACGCCGTTCTGCTTCAGCCGCCAGGCGCGCCTGGCGCCGATCAGGTCCTGCAGACCCGCCTCCGTCCGTTGGCGCGCCAGTTCGATCGAAGCCTGGGTCGCGCTCCAGTCCACGGTATGCCCGGCCGCCTCCCGCATGGCCGCGGCGGCCCGCGTGCGCTCCGCCTGGTCATGGAATGCGCGGAGAGTTTCGTAGACGGGCTCGATCTCCCCGGCTCCGAGTTCCCAGGCCTCGGCAAACTGGGTGAGACGCTTGAACGTGGGGTCGTTCTGCCGCCGGGTGGCCTCGTAGGCTTCCGCGCCAAAGATGCGACGGAGCTCATCCTCCCGTGCGTCGTTCATGGCCATGAGTTCGGCTGTGACCGTCGCCGGGTCGCCGGACTCGTCCCGGAGTCGTCGCGCCATCGCCTCCTCGCGGGCGCGAAAGTCCTCGTCGATGCGCACCACCGCCTGGGCCTGGTCGGGCGTCGGCGCCAGGTCGCCATATCGCTGATACACGGCCTCCCTCGGATCGGCCGCCCCGCGCATCGCCTCGAGCCGCGCCTTGCCGAGCAACTGCTCCAGCTGGAGATCGAGGGCCTCCTGTGCGCGGGCGTGGAGTCTGGCCAGGTCGTCGGCGTCGGCGACGCCATCCTCCATCGCCATTTGGCGCGCGTTGTAGTCTTCGTTGAATTCCTTCTGCATCCGGTAGGCCGCCTCGGCCTCGTCGGGTGACAGGAATACGCCGCCGATGTTCAACACGCGGAGTGTCTGCTCCTTGTCCCAGGCCCGATAACCGTCCTCGCCCAAGGCCTCGCGCAACGCGCGCGTCTGGTCGGCCTCCCGCAGGCGCGCGAGTTCGATGTATTCACGCTCTGGAACGCTCCTGGGCGCGTGCCTTTTCTCCAGTTCGGCGAACCGCTGGTCCCATCGCCGGTGAAAGTCGGCGAGCAGCGCGTTCACGATCACTTCCCGCGGCAGGCCGAGCTGCTCGAGCTGGGCGATGGCGGCGGGCGTGGGCTTCGCTGCCCCGGGGGGCAACGACGGCGCACCAGCCGCAGGCTTCGCTGCGGAAAGACCGGTGGGCGTGCCGGCCTCCGGCGGAGGCAACGAGCTTGTCGCGGTCGGTGAGTGCGCGGGTCGTTCGCGCCAGAGAAGCACGCCAGCCAGGACGGCGAGCACCAGATTGGCGGCAACGGAGATGCGGAGGGCGGTGGACATCGGGTGAATCGCTGCTGCTGCGACGCCGGGGAACGCGACGCAGAGTAATCTAAAACCTACGACGGATCATTCGGATTTCCTCACGTGCATCCGGTCACAGAGGACGATCATGACAGTGCGGTCTTTGCAGAATTAGGATCACGCCACCACCGATTTATCTACGACGTGATGAACCCAACCGGCCGAATCCTCGACGACTCTCTGTGACCTCGGCGCTATCCTTCGTGACCTCCGTGTCCCACGTGCTCTTTGGGGGATAAGGGGACGCCCTTCCTCGCGGGCCCTTTCGCGCGGGCTTTGCCTCTCCGCGTGCATGGTACATCACCTCGAGGGCGCCGGCGTTGCATCGCGGCAGACACGAAACCCCTGGTCGTTGGCCCGGCTGTGGGGCTCGAACGCAGCGCGAAAGGATGGTTCGCCGCAGAAATCGGCACCCATCCAGCCGCCGCCTTTCCAGACGCGCGCGGGGCCGCTGAAGGCACCCTTCGGGTCGGCGCCGCCGGTCGCCAGATCGCCGATCCAGTCCCAGCACCATTCGCGCACATTACCCGACATATCGTGAAGGCCTAGCTCGTTGGGGGCCCGGGTTCCCACGGGGCGGCTGCGATTTCGATTCTTCTCCACTGCCGGCCAGTTCCACGCGCCGGACAGGGGTTCGTCGCCGGAGTTTCGCCAGTACCAGGCCACGGCGTCGACCTCGTCGCCACCGCTGTAAACGTGGCCCTGGCTGAGTTGGCCGCCGCTGGCTGCGTATTCCCATTCGGCTTCCGTCGGTAGTCGGTAGCCGGTGGCACCGGGCCTGGGCGCGACAGTCCATTTCACGTCGTCATTGGGACTGACGTTCAACGGGTCCTTGTTGTTCTTGTTGATGATATAGTACGGCTCGAGGCCCTCCTGGAGACTTCGCTTGTTGCAGTACTCGACGCACTCGTACCAGCTGACCATCTCCACGGGAAGATCGTCGCCCTGAAAGGTGGAGGGATTGGTTCCCATCACCTCGACCCATTCGCGCTGGCTGACTTCGAACCTGCCCAGGTAAAAACTGGATACAGTGACGTCCGTCCCATGGAAATGGGACCTGGCGTTCTTGAATGCTCCGCCTTCGACGAGGACAAGATTGTCCGCAGCCGGCGGACTGGCCCAGGCATGGGCGGGAACGAGGGCGAGGAGCAGGGCAATCGGGAGTTTGTTCATGGGCGCGTCTTTCCTGCAGGGGCGATGCGATTCACAGCGGGCTGGAGTCGATGGGGCCGCACCCGTTTCGAAGGGGTGCGGCCGTGGGAGCTGCGGGCGGGTGGGCGCCCGGGTGCGCGTTGCGGCGGGGTCGCGCGACGACGGGGCCGGGGCAAGCTCCGGAGCCGCGCGAAAACCCCGCCGCACGCGATCACCTCACTGCTGCCAGACCGTGAGGTTCGAGTAGCCGCTGCTCTGGAAGCCCTCGGTGGCCATGATCTGGTAGTTGTGATTACCCAGATTCCAGCCCCGGTTGCGCCAGCCGTTCACGTGGTTGCTGAACGTGATGGCCTGATTGCTGCCGGTCGGGCGCTTCGACGTGCGAACGCTCCAGTACTGGTAGAACGTCGCCGTGCCGATGATCGACGGCTGGTTCACCCGCTGGGTGCGGTACAGGTCGTAGGTTCCGCCATCGCTGTTCACGGTGCCCGACGATCCGGCCCCCGGCGGACGCCAGCTGCCCCAGCTGTCCACCACATAGTATTCAATCAGCGGATTCGTCGTCCATCCGTAGAGCGTCAGGTAGGCGTTGCCGTTGGGCTGCCACGCGCCGGCATTATAACCGACCCGGCGTGAGGAGGAGCCGGTGCTCCAGCCCTTGCCGCCGACGAAGTTGCCCGACCCGAGATTCCAGGAAACGGCGTAGTTGCCGCCGTTGCCCAGGGTCATCGAGGCCGAACCGGTGTCCTTCCAGTAGGAGTAGTAGTAGCCGCTGTGGGTGCCGGTCTGGTTGCTGTTGATCGTCTGCGCCTGCAGAGCGGGAACCGAGGCTCCGATCAATCCAGCGAGGAGCAGACCTTGGGGGATAACGCGCCGTAGCGCGGAGGTAACAAGCATGGTGTGTCTCATAACTGACTCTCTCCTGACTTGCGGGTTTGTGTTTCCGGCCGACGGGATGTCGGTGGAAAGGGGGACCGAGCTGTGCGAACCGGCGCCACGTCGCTTTGCGTCGGGCGGGATTCGATGGGGAGTCGAGGCTGGCACGGTGGGACGTGCATCGGCGACGAGGGCTCGGGTGGGGTGGACGACGGGGGTGCCGGGCGGGCCGCGGGGTGTCACGCGGGCGGGGTGGGTTGCTGGCGCTGGGAATGGACCACAAGTCAATCCGCCAGTTTAGTTCCCTGTTAGTCTAACGGTAGCATTTTCCTCTAACGTTAGGGTAAATCATTTTGGGCGATGTATAAACAGCATATAAATAGCGAGTTGCAAAACACGCCTAATCAGTGCCAAGGTGAGCGCCCCGATTCCCCAATCGGAAGCCCGGCTTTCAATGCCGGAAGCGATGCTAATCGCTGGGAGGCCGCGGTGATGGGCGGGGCGTCACCGGCATCGCTGCAATCTGGACTGCGTGCCGACGGGCTTTCAGACCCGGCGAAAACGAGCGTGGGCCGCGCATTTTCGAGCGGCGACGCCTCTTGGGAGACGATGCTACAGCGGCTTCAGAAATGTCGTAGCCGTTTCAGACAGGCGAAACCCATCCGAACGCCTCGTAGACCAATCATCCCGCGCGGCTACGACTTTTCTGAAACGGCTCTAGCGTGCTCGGTCCGGAGGCACCCGTGGAAGCTCGAGCGCGAAGCAGCTGCCGCGGCCGGATTCACTGGAGACGTGGATCATGGATCCCAGCAGTTCGGCCGCCCGTCGCGCCACGAAAAGACCGAGCCCGACACCTGGCGCGCGTCCTTCGCCACGCTCGAAGCGTTGAAAGAGGTGCGGGATGCGCTCGGCGGCGATGCCCGGACCCGCATCGCGCACTTCGATGCGACAACAGCCGTCGTTCAGGACTGCGGCGGAGAAGCGGATCGGCGAACCGGGGGCATGCTTGATGGCATTGCCAACGAGATTGACGAGCACGGTGCCCAGCAAATCGGGGTCCGTGGTGATGAGCAGGCCCGCCGGGCAGGTGATGGTGACGGCATCCGCGGAACCCGGGCCCTCGGAGCGAGCCTCCTCGAGCCGACCACGGCTGGCCGAGCGGACCACACCCTGCATCAATGGAAGGAGCGCGACGGCGCGCGCCGTGAGGTTCACGCGCGTTCGTGTGCGTTCGATTTCCAGGAGCCGGGTCATCGCACTCACGGAAGAGATCATCGCTTCGCGCGCGGCCGTGATGTCACGGACGAAGTCCCGGAGCTTGCCCATGAGGCTCGGGTCCACCGATGCGCCCGCGTCGCGCACGAGTTCGGTGCCCGTTTCATGAAGCAGGTCGAACGAGGTCATCACGCCGTTGATCTCGTTGCGCAGATCGTGGGCAAGTGAGTTGAGAAAATCGCTCAGGGCTGTGCACTCGAGCTTCAGCCGGGCTTCACGTTGCGCGGTGAAGCTCGCCACGGTCGTAGTCACGAGTCCGTCCATCGCGGCGTGGAGGGCCACGACCTCAGGGCCGCTCAATTCACGGCCCAGGCGCGTGCGTGCGTGTGTCTGCAGCGACTGCCGGACCAGGACGTACTCGGCGAGCAACTCCTCGAGTGTGAAGCGCTGGCCATCCCGGGCCGAGGCGTGCGCCGGTCCGCAGAGTGCGAGGCGATCGGAGGCTTCCGCGGATTCCAGTGCCTGCGCGAGCGCCTGCAGCACTTCCGGAAGGTCGTCGCGCGCCGCCGCATCGTCGAGGCCGGCGGCCGATTCGATCTGCGCGCGAAGCTCCTGAACATGGCGGGCGACGATCGCCGCAGTGGCGGCGGAGACGGCGGCACCCAACTGCGGGAAGCCGGGTTTTAGGACGGCTCGAACCTGCGGCAGGAGGGAGGCGGGAGAGGGGAAGGCTTCAGGCATGGATACGGTCTATGATTTGGAGGGAATTGCCGCCATCGCAGGAGGCCACCGGCGTCGCTGCGGCCCTGTCGGCCATCCGCGACGTGGGGTGGGTCGGCGGCGGCGTGGAAGAGTTTCCTGGCATGAGCAGGCCGCGGCGCGCGGCTCCGGCAGTATAGCGCCCGCCGGACACGCCTGTATCGGGGCGATCCCAGGGGTTTGCCTCGGATCGCCCCTCCACCTCCTCCGGCGCGGATGGGACACCCCGCGGGCGCTCGCCCGCAGTCGCGTAACTTGGGCGCGGCACGAGACACCGCGCTCAGCTGCCCGCGTGAGTCCCGTCCGGCCCGGGCCGGCACCGGAGCGCGTGCGGAGGATCAGACACCCTGTACAGCGTACGGGCTTGACGCGCCAGGGATGTATACGCTGTATAGGTGAGAATGAGTTCGACCCGGAGGCAGATCGAGATCGCGGCGCTACGCCTGCTGGAAAAGGATGGGGCCGGAGCGGTCTCGATGAGGCGCGTGGCCCAGGCGGTGGGCCTCACCCCGATGGCCATCTACCACCACTTCAAGAATCGCGCGGAACTGCTCGATCGGGTGGTGGCGACGGAGTTTTCCGCGCTGGAGGAGGCGATGACGTCGAAGAGACTGACGGGCTCCCTCGAGCGTCGGATCATGGCTGCGCTCGACATCTACGTGCTCTACGCCCTCGAGCGGCCCCGCGTGTTTGACTACCTCTTCTCGGAGGCGCGGTCCGGGGCGCGACGGTACCCGGAGGACTTTCGAGCCGGCCGGTCGCCGACTCTCAATCGCTTCGCCTCCCTGCTGGCGGAGGGCATAGCCGCCGGGGAACTCAGATCTGGCGATCGTTGGGAACTTGCGATGCACCTGTGGGCGCAGGTCCACGGGTTCGTGATGTTGTTCCGCGCCGGGCGCTTCGACCTGACGCAGCCGGAGTTTATCAACCTCGTCCGACGTTCCATCAAGCGCCTCCTCCATGGCCTCGCGGTCCCTGATTCTCGCGCTGCCCGCTAGCCTGGCCACGGGCCTGGGTTTCTGGTTCGGCACCGGCCTGGATCCGGTCTGGTGGATCACGTGGCTGGCGCCCCTGCCCGTGTTCCTGGTGGCGGCGCGTCTGTCCGCGCGGGGCGCATTCGCGATGGCATGGTTCAGCTGGGTCATCGGCGCCCTGAACATGTGGAGCTTCCTGGCCATCCTCCCCCTGGGGGTGCGGCTGCTCTTCATCCTCCTGCCCGGCGCAGCGTTTGCAGTGGGCGTCGCGGGGTTGGCCCATTTCGCCCGGAGGGGGAAGCCTGGGAGGGCGGCGCTCGCGCCGGCCGCACTGGTCACGACCTTCGAGTTCGTCCACGCCTCGGTGTCACCACATGGGACCTACGGATCGCTCGCCTACACGCAGGCAGACTGCCTGCCCGTGCTGCAACTGGCCGCGCTCGGGGGCATCTGGCCGGTCGTCTTTCTGTTGATGCTCGTTCCCGCGCTCGCGGCGCTCGCGTGTGTCCCGGGGCGGCGGCCTGGTGAGCGTATCCGTATTGGCGCTACGTGTGTGGGGCTGGCGGCCGTGGTGGCGGCCTGGGGCGCCTTGCGCCTGGGCGCACCCGCCCGGGGTGCGAGTCTCACCGTGGGACTGGTGGCATCCGACCTGCCCGAGAATCAGCCGTTTCGCGACCCGGAGGCTGCCGCCGGCGTCCTCGACCGCTATCTCGCAGCCGTGCCGCGGATGGCCGCGGCGGGGGCGGAACTGGTCCTGATGCCCGAGCACCTGCTGAGCATGCGCGAAGCGGCGCCCCAGGAAAATGCCGCGATCCTCGACCGACGGCTGCATGCGAGTGCGGATGCGAACGGTGTGGTGATCGTTATCGGTCTCGACCGCACGGCCGCCGACGGACCGACCTGGAACGAGGCGCGCCTTTATGTGCCGCGCTCGCCCGGGGCGCTGGCCTATCAGAAGCATCACCTTCTTCCCGGGCTCGAGTCGTTCTGCACGCCCGGGCAGGATCTCACGACGTTCGAATTCCGGGAAACCCGGATCGGCCTCGCCATCTGCAAAGACATGGACTTCCCGTCGACGGGCCGGGCCTATGCCCGCCGCGGGATCGATCTGTTGTGCGTGCCGGCGTTCGACTTTGTGGCGGATGCATGGCTGCACAGCCGCATGGCGGTGGTGCGCGGCGTCGAGTCGGGGTTTGCCGTGGCCCGTTCCGCCCGCTGCGGATTGTTGACGCTGAGCGACTCGTGCGGGCGGGTGCTCGCCGAAGCACGGTCCGATTCGGCCCCCTACGCAACTCTCGTCGCCGCGATCGAGCCGCAGCAAGTGCGGACCGTGTATGCGAGCCGTGGAGACTGGTTTGGGTGGACGGCGATCGGGGTGTGCCTGTGCCTGGCGGGCACGGCGTGGCGGCGGCGCGCAACGGAGTGACGACGAGTCGGCCGGCGCGGCGCCGCAGGTATGAGTTCCGGGCGGGCTTGTCCTGCGATATCCCGCTCGGGCGGGCCGATCGTGTCGGCTGCGTGCCGGGTTCGAACCGGCTTGTCGGTCCGGCCGTGCGGCGCAGGCTGAGGCCATGCGTATACTGCCCGTATTGGCATGTGTTTGTGCGATGATGGCCGGAACCGGTCTCATCGCGCCGGCTGGAGAGGAGCCGGTCAGCCGCTCCGGCGCCTCACGCGATCGCACCGTATCGCCGACATCCTCGGGACAGGTCGCGCTCGCGGCCGGGCTCGAACTGCAGCGCATCGGCGACGGCGTTTACGTGATCGCGCACCGGTTCCCGTTCCTGTGCAACTCGCTCTTGGTGGAAATGGCCGATGGCACGCTGGTGCTTGCCGGCACCCCATGCACACCCGAGGCGATGCAGCATGTCCTCGATTGGACGCGCGGGCATTTCGGCGAGCGCCGGATCGTCGCGATCAACAACGGCTACCACGTGGACAATCTGGGCGGCAATCGAGCCCTGCTCGACGCCGGGATCCCGGTCCACGGGTCCGACCTCACCGTCCGCCTGCTGGCGGAGCGCGGCGAGATCACGCGCCACGTCGTCCTGGGTTTCATTCCGGATCGGGATTCGCTCGAGTACCAGGTGCATGCCACGCAGGAGTTCTTCCCACCCGATCACATCTTCCCGGCGAGCGAGGGTCTGACGCTCGTCTTCGGCGGCGAGGAGGTGCGCGCGATCTGCCCCGGCCCGACCCAGGCGCCGGACAAGGTGCTCATCCATTTTCCTGGCCGCAGGTTGCTCTACGGTGGGTGTGCGGTGCTGGCCGGTACCCGTGCGGGAAATACGGCGGAGGCCGACGTCGGCCATTGGGCCGAGGCACTCCGCGGCATGCTCGACCTGCCGCTCGACGTGGTTGTGCCGGCGCATGGCGAGCGCCTCGATCCGGGGTTGCTCCAGCACACAATCGACCTGCTCGAGCGTCATGGCGCAGCGCACCGCCCAGCGCCCGATTTCCAGACGCGTCCATTGGACCCAGAGCTCACGGCAGGAGGTGCCGCGTGCAAAGCTGAAGGCTCGACGACTTGGAAGCTTCGCCGCCTCGCCCCGGAGGACTTGGTCGGAGCGAGCGCGTGATTTCCCTTACAAGTGCCAGGTGAGCATCTCGCCGGAACGTTGTGATTTCCGTGACCGGGCGGAGGTGGGATCCTTGGGTTGATCGGCGACGCCAGGCGAAGTCTCGTAGGGATAGGTTGGATGCGCGTGGTCTACGGCGTGTATTGAAGCTCTTTGATAGGCCCTTCTTGAGGGCGGAACTCCCGCTCAGCTCGTCGAGAAAGGGAAAAAGAACGATTCCGAACCCGGCGGCATTCACCATTCTGCCTTCGGCATGCGCCGCCCGGCGCGAAGGCAGGAGCCCGGCCGTCCATTGCAGAGGCTGTCGATCGTCTTGGACCAAACCACCGATCTGATAGCACTGCATGGTCTGCTTCGTCGCGTTGAGGCGGTCGAGCGCGCTGGATCGGCGGCCGGCATTCTCCGGGGGTGCGGACGGGGTTGAGTCAGTCCAGGAGCGGATCGTAGACGTCGATCGTGTTGGTATACTCGGACGCCACCGCCGTGTCGCCCCTGGCGCCCGCGATGATGTAGAACCGTCCGTCTATCACGGCGCCGCCATGGTAGAAGCGCAGGTCGTCGAGGTCGGGCCGGGTGGACCATGTGTTTCCCGCGAGGTCATAGACCTCGATCGTCTTCACAATGACGTCGTTCCAGCCACCCACCACAAACAGCCGACCTTGATGGATGCCGACGATGTGATCGCCCTTCGGGACCGGCATGGTGGTGAGGGAACGCCAGGTGGCCGTGCGGGGATCCAGAACCTCCACGAACCCGGCCGCTTTTGTCCCATCGGGGATGCCTCCCCCCACGACGTAGATGAGGTCGTCGTGGACCGCGACCGAGGGATTGAGGATGGGCTGCCGCATGTCCTCGAGGCGAGTCCAGCTGTCCGTTGTCGTGTCGTAGACCTCGATGATCGTCGCCGATTCGAGAAAGCCGCCGAACGCGTAGATCTTTCCGCCGACATGCGCGGCACGCAGACCGCCGCGCGCCACGTTGAGGGAGGCTCTGGACGTCCACGTCTCGGTCGCTGGATCGTAGACCTCCACGCGTGCGCTCGGTCCGGAGGAATCATATCCGCCGATCACGTAGATCCTCCCGTCGACGACCGCTGAACCGAAGAAGCCGCGTGGGCTTGGCATATCGGCCTTGCGCGAGACGACGCGGCTCGCGGGATCAAAGGTCTCGATCTCCGCGAGGAGGCGATGGGACTGAGCGATCCGCGTGAACCCGCCGAAGATGATGATTCGCCCATCAACCACCTCCACCCCCGGGAAAAGGCGACTGACCCCGAGCTCAGCGACCCTGCTCCAGGCCGGATTTGGCGGCTGCGGTGAGGGCGAGCCGGCTGCCCGGGCAGTCAGGCCGTTGACCAAAACAACAAGCGCGAAGACGGCGGGGCTCCACCGTTTGGAGACAGCGCAAAGGTTCTTCATGGGAAGATTCGAAGGCCGATCAGGAGAGGCGAACAGCTCACCCTCCTTGATTGTCGCGAAAACGTGGGGTGTGACGCCGACCGCGTGGCGGCGAGGATGCCGCCCTTGTTCGGAACTCTCTGTTGATAGCGCACCTCGATTTCGCGGCGCGGTATCCTGCCTTGCAGCCGCCTCTCGCGGGTGCGACGGTGGAGGGCGTTTGGGACGGAACGTGCGTGCCGATCGGCGAGCCTGCGGTGGTGGGGAGCCGGCCGGGTCCGGCGGCATTTCTCATGGGCTGCGACTTGATTCGCCTTGGGCGATGGCACAGTGTGGACGCGATGTCGAAGGCGCAGAAGCGACCCCGCCCGTCTCCCAAGGTCTCGCGGAGCCAGCCTGCCGTCCGTTCCCCGGACACGGCCGAACCAGCGCAGGTGGGTGCGCTCGAGGTCGAGCTGGCAGCTGCGCGTCGCCGGCTCCAGTCCGCGATGATCGCGGCCGAGGTCGGCACGTTCGAGTGGGACGTCGCGGCCGATCGTCTTTTCGGCGACGAGAACTTCGAGCGATTGTTCGGTGTGAACATCGGCCCGGAGGGCAGCGCGCCAATCGCGGCATTCATCGAGGCCATCCATCCGGATGATCGCAAGGCCACGCTTGCTCTCGTCCAGAGCACGCTCGAAACCGGCGTTCCCTACGAGACAGAGTATCGTATCGTGGCGCAGGGTCGCACCCGCTGGGTGCACGTGCGCGGAAATGTCGAACGCGATGGGACAGGTCGCCCGCTTCGGTTTGCGGGGGTCCTGATCGACATCTCGACGCACAAGCAGACCGAACTCGAACGCAACGCCGTCAGCGCCGAGCTGCGGCGGCTGAGCAACGTCCACGAGACGATCCTCTCCAACACCGACGACTTTGCCTACATTTTTGACCGGCAGGGACGGTTTCTCTACGCCAACCGCCGGCTGCTCACCGTGTGGGCCAAGACCCTCGAGCAGATCGTCGGCAAGACTTGCCTCGAACTCGGCTACCCCGACTGGCACGCCGCCATGCACATGCGCGAGATCGAGCAGGTGATCGCCACGAAGCAGCCGATCCGGGGCGAGGTGCCGTTCACCGGTGCGAGCGGCATCTCGGGCGTGTACGACTACATCTTCAAGCCCGTCCTCGGCGCGAACGGCGAAGTGGAGGTGATCGCCGGGACCACGCGTGACGTGAGCGACCGCAAGCGCGCCGAACAGGAGCTGCAACGGGCCCGTGACGCCGCGCTCGCCGCCTCGCGCGCGAAGGACGACTTCCTCGCCGCGCTTTCGCACGAGCTGCGCACGCCGCTCAATCCCGTCCTGCTCCTGGCGAGTGACGCCGCCAGCAATCCCGCCGTGCCGGCCGAGTTGCGCGCGACTTTCGAGACGATTCGCAAGAACACCGAGATCGAGGCGCGGCTGATCGACGACCTGCTCGACCTGACCGGCATCACCCGCGGCAAACTGAAGATGAACAAGAGCCGCACGGACGTCCATGCGGTGCTTCGCGACACACTCGCCAACCTGGCGCCGGAGTTCCGGGAGAAAAGACTGGAACTCACGGTCGAGCTCGCCGCGGTCCGCACCGCCGTCGAGGCCGATCCCGTCCGTCTCTCCCAGGTCTTCGCCAACCTTTTGAAGAACGCCATCAAGTTCACGCCGGAAGGTGGTGCGGTCACGGTGGCTTCGCGCACCGATGCGGGTCGCATCGAGATCCGGATCGCGGATACAGGCCTCGGGCTGACCGCGGGCGAGTTGGAGCGTGTCTTCGACCCTTTCACGCAGGGCGAGCACGCGACCGATCCCGAGGCGCGGCGTTACGGCGGACTTGGCATCGGGCTGGCGATCGCGCGCAGCGTGGTGGAGGCGCATGGCGGCGAACTCGAGGCCGCCAGCGCCGGACGCAACCGCGGCTCGGCGTTCTCCGTGCGCCTGCCATGGTCCGCGGTGCCAGCGGAGCTGTCGGGTACCGCGGAGGTTTTCGAGAGTTCCGTCGAACCTGCCGCGGCCAATCAACCCGGACCGCGCCGGGTGCTGGTCGTCGAGGACCATGAGCCGACCCGCGTCGCGCTCGCCCGCTTGCTGCGCCGTCGCGGCTACAACGTCACGGTCGCCGACACGCTCGCGACCGCGCGCGCTGTCCTGGAGCGGCAGTCGATCGACCTGCTGGTTTCGGACATCGGCCTGCCCGACGGAAGCGGGATGACGTTGATGGCCGAGGTGCGCGAGCGCCATGGCGTGCCAGGCATCGCGCTGACCGGCTACGGGATGGCCGACGACGTCGAGCGCAGCCGAAGCGCCGGGTTCACCCGGCATCTCACCAAGCCGATCCGGGTGGAGTCACTTGAAGCCGCTCTCGCGGCGGTCTTCGCGGCCGCGGTATGCGATGCCGAAGACCGCCCTCCGGTGCGCGCGTGCTGACGACGCGGATCCCGCCGAGCGCGCAGCGCGGCACCAGCACCGCGTGTTCGCTGGGCAGTCGATACCCGTCGCGGGTGCGCATTGCCAAGCGGGAGCGAAAGCCAATCATGCTCCCATGCCCGCCGCCTCGCGCTCCCGTGCCACTGCCGCCGACCTGGTCGTTCTGGCGGCGGCCCTGAAGCTCGATGAGCAACGCTCGCCGACGGAAGTGCGCGCCCGCGATGCCCGGATCGGCGCGGACCTGATCGGCCAGTCCGGTGATCGCCCGGCGCTCACCCTGGCGTGGCTCGACCGCCTCGAACACGAGGACGCCCACCTGCGCGATCGGCGCGCGCGGGTGACGACCGCGCTGCAGACCTGCGGGGTGGTCGTCGCCGTGCTCGGTCTGGTGCTCGGATGGCTGGCCGCGCTTGCGGCGTTCTACTACGAAGGCTCGGGGCGCGTGAACGTGATCGCGGTGCTCGTCGTGCTGGTTGGCGTGCCAGGATTGTTCCTCGTGGCCTTCCTGGCCGCCGCACTTCCGCGGCGATGGATCGCGTGGCTGCCCGGAGCGACGGCGGTGAGCACTCTCGCACGGGCGCTCAGTCCCGGACGTTTGGCGCGGCTCGCGCTTCGACTGGTGCCGCGCGAGAGCCGGGATGCGATCCTCGACCTGCAGTCGCGCGCCGGAGAACACCAAACCCTTTTCGCCCGCGTGCAGAAATGGCTGCTCCTGCGGTGGTCGCAGGTCTTTGCGGTGGCATTTCAATGCGGCGCGCTCTCCGCGGCTCTCGCGTTGGTGCTGTTCACGGATCTGGTCTTCGGCTGGAGCACGACGCTGGCCTCGGGCGATCCCGACCGCGATGCCGCGCGCCTCCACCAGGTCACGACTGCCGTCGCCGCGCCGTGGGGCCGGGTGGCTCCGGACGCCGTCCCGAGTGTCGAGCTGATCCGCGAGTCGCGCTACTACCGGATCGTCGACGAGACGGTTTCGCAGGAACGGGCCTCACGCCTCGGTGGTTGGTGGCCGTTTCTCGTCCTGGGGATCCTGGTCTACGGACTGATGCCGCGGCTCGTCGTGCTCGCAGTGGCGTCGCAGCGACTCTCGGCCGCGGCCGATCGCGGTCTGGCCATGCTGCCGGGTGTATCCGCCGTGGTCCGACGCCTGGAGGCGGCGCACCTCCAGACCGGCGCCACCCAGCCGGGCGGGGAAGGCGGGGGCAGTGAAGGACGCGAATCGCTGCCGGATGCGGCGACGCGTGTAGCGCTGAACGACCGTGCCGTGCGCGCCATCGTCAACTGGGCCGAGGTGCCGGTCGGGGACGATGTCATTCGTCGCACCATCGCCGAGGCGCCCGTGCTCCGCGCGGGCGGCGCGGCCACGCTGGCCGCCGATCAGGATGCCGTGGCTCGTGTCGCGACCGCTGTTCACGCCGCGTCGGGCGGAGACGTGGCGATCCTCGTCAAGGCCTGGGAACCACCGCTGCTGGAGTTCATCGATTTCGCGCAGGCATTGAGGCGTTCGCTCGGCGATGGCGTGGCGATCCTTGTGTTTCCCGTCGCCCCGGCTGAATCAGGTGGGCTGGACGCGGGCGCGGCCGCGCAACTCGAGGTGTGGCGCCGCCGGCTGAGCCGCGTGGGTGATCCCTGGCTGCGCGTGATGGAACCGCGTGCGGAGGCACGGCGATGAATGACGCACCGGCATTTGCCGTCGTCGGACACCCCAACAAGGGCAAGTCGAGCCTTGTGGCGACCCTCGCGCGCGACGCCTCCGTGCGCATCGGCCCGGAGCCCGGCACCACGCGGGAGACGCGGCGCTTTCCGATGCGGGTGGACGGGCAGGTGATCTACATGCTCGTCGACACTCCCGGGTTCCAACGGGCGCGGGCGGCGCTGGCATGGATGCGCGAGCGCGAGACCGACGCCGCGTCGCGACCGCGTGTCGTCGAGGAGTTCGTCCGGACGCATGCCGGCGGTGAGCTGTTTCACGACGAGTGTGAGTTGCTGCGCCCGATCACGGAGGGAGCCGGTATCATCTATGTCGTCGACGGCGCGGCCCCGTATGGCTCGGAGTATGACGCGGAGATGGAGATCCTGCGCTGGACCGGGCGTCCCAGCATGGCGGTGATCAACCCGATCGGGCAGCCGCGTTTCGTCGAGCCCTGGCGTGATGCCCTGGAACAGTTCTTTCGCGTCGTGCGCGTGCTCGACGTCATGCGCGCGCCGTTCGCGCAACAGCTCGAGGTGCTGCGCGCGTTTGGCGAACTCCGCGAGACCTGGCACGAGCCTCTCGAGCGCGCGGTGAACGCACTGCTCGACCACCGGCACCGGCAGTTCGAGGATGCGGCGCGCGTGATCGCCGAGATGGCCGCGGCGGCGTTGACCCATCGCGAGACGCGTGACCTTGCCCGGGGTGAGGATGCGCAGCGCCATCGGGCCGCGGTCGAGGAGAAGTTCCGCGGGCGGCTGCGGCAGCTCGAGCATCGGGCGCGCACGGAGGTCGAGTCGATCTACGGCCATGACGGGCTCGACCGGCGCGAGACGGAGATGGAAATTCTGGATACTGACTTGTTTTCGCGCGAGAGCTGGCTCGCCTTCGGCCTGAAGCGCCGCGACCTCGTCGCCGTCGGGGCGGTGGGCGGAGCGGTCACGGGTGGCGCCGTCGATGCGGCACTCCTGGGTCATTCCTTCCTGGCGGGCACCGTCATCGGCGGCGTGGTGGGCGGCGCGCTCGGCTATTTCACGTCCGACAAGCTGGCGGAGGTGAAAGTGCTGCGGCAACCCCTGGGCGGTGAGCGCCTGTGCTGCGGACCGACGCGGAACCTGCAGTTTCCCTTCGTGCTGCTCGGCCGGGCCGTGCGACACCACGAACTCGTGGCGGGGCGCACCCATGCGCGACGAGACGCGCTCGATGTCGCGGCTGCGGGCTCGGCGGCGATCACCTGGACCGACGCGGAGAAGCGCGAGTTGGTCCGCCTCTGCGACCGGCTGCGCCGAAGCGAACCGGCCACGGAGTCGCGCGCGACTGCGGTCAATACTCTCGCCGAGATCCTGGTGCGGAAGATGGCGCCCCCCGAGGAACAGAGCATCGGTTGAACCCGGATACCGCGGGAGACTGGCGCGGACAGTCACGAAGGAAGCGAGGGGTCGGACCATCGCACGGCAAATTGCCGAAGCTCCGAGGCCGCTTTGTGTGGGAGTCGATGGGCTGGCAGGTGTCGGTCCGAACTCAAGTAGAGGAGTTGCCGCGCCCGGCCGTCGGACACGAGGCGGCGCGAGGCCGCTGGTGCGCGAGCTTTACGCGCTCGGCCGCACCGGCATGCGCAGGATCGTCTTAAGCTTCTCCGCCGGCACACGCCGCGGATCTGAAATGTAGATCTCGTGGTGCACGCCGGCCCGCTCGACTCCGTGGGCTGCGGCGAAGGCGTTCATCACCGCGAGCGTGTCTCCTTCGCGCTCATACGGCCCGATGTGCAGCATCTGGATCGCGCGGCCCTCGTCGATGCGCTCGAGGCGGACGAGGGCGGCGTCGCCTTCCTTCCCGCGCTTGCGCAGCGCCGCCACGGCTGCGTCGAGATCGGCTTGAGCCACGAACTCGGGCGTGCGGATCAACAGTTGCCATTGCCACAGCTCGGGGTCGGGCGGCATCGACCTCTCGAAATTGAGATACCGACATTCCAGGCGTGCGACCGCATAGTCCTGCTGCCCGGCGAACTTGCGGGTCATCTTGATCGTGAAGGCAGTCGCGTAGAGTGCGCCGATACGCGCCTCGAAGCAGGCACTGGCCGGGGATCCCTGGCCGAGAACGGTCAGGTACCAGGCGGGCGTGGTGGAGATCAGCACCGGCTTGCGTGGCGCGACGTATTCCGCGCGGTGCAGCTTGAGCATGTCGAGCTTGGGGGCCGCGGTCCGCGCGGGCGACGGCGTGGCAGCGCGCTTCATCGTTTCAACTCCAGGGGGACGCAGATATCCGTCAGCAACTCGGCGGGTGGGGTGCTGCCGGGGTCATTGAGATAGAACTCGAGGCATGGCGCGCTGCGGAGATGCCGGCCGCTGCGAGGCAGCCATTCACCCATGAGTCGGTGGTAGGTCGTGCTGAGTTTCTCGTAGGGCCCCTGGTGGGTCGCGCGGGCGTAATCGCCCCCGGCGAGCACCTGGACGCTGACCTCGCCCTCCGGCTGGAATGCGTCATCGACCGTGACGCAGGCATCATAGCGGATCTTGTCGGGCGGCGTGATCTCGGGGTCGTCGTAGCTCACGCCGACATAACGGGTGCCGGCGCCGAGCAGACCCTCTTTTCCCATCCACGTGCAGAGCTTGTCCCAGGCCTGGCCGCAGCCGGAGTAGGGCCCGGTGTGGCGGATGTAGGCAACGCGCGTGGGCTGCATGGATTCGATGGATACATTCATGGTGATAACTCCCCGGTTCATGGTTCGAAAGTCCTGCACCGGGCCACTGGCCCGGAAATGAACGCCGGAACGCGCGCTCGGGAGCGGCTGCGGGTTCGTGGCGCGCCGATAGTGGGTGGGCGTGCGGTCAAAGTGTGCGCGGAATGCGCGACAGAATGCCTCGTGCGAGTCGTACCCGGCCTCGAGAGCGAGATCGACGACCGGGCGGTGGGTGAATTTGAGATGGTAGGCGGCTCGCTCGAGGCGCAGGCGCCGCACGTGTCCCATGAGCGGCTCGCCGATCATGCCGCGGAACACGCGGTGAAAGTGATGGGGCGAGAGGCAGGCGATGGTGGCGAGTTCCTCGAGCGAAAGCGGGCGGTCGAGGTGCGCCTGGATGTGCTGGAGGACGGCAAGCATCCGCTGCTTGTACCAGCGGAGGGTGGAGTCCTTGTGCGGGCGGGGTTCCATCGTCGGATCGCAGCCTAGACTATTTTCAGGCGCATGGCTTGACCGCCCTTGCCGAAAATAGCGCCGATCCGGGCTGGCTGTGGGCCCCTGCTACCCGCCCCCCGACAGGTGCGAGCCGACCTCCTTCAGGCGTGTGCGCCGCAGGTGGCGCGGTTCAGGGAGCCGCGCCACCGCGGGACGGTGCGGGCGAGACGGCGTTGAGGCTCTCGACCACCACCGCACGGTCCTGCTCGCACGGCACCGAAGCGGCCGCCGTGTGAAGGAGGGCGAGATGCTTGAGGGCCGTCTCACGAGCGGCGGCCTCCGTGGCCTCTCCGACCACGCCGCGCAATGTCCGGGAGAGTCGCAGCAGGACGGGCACATTACCGCGCGCGTGCTGCCGGATCTCATGAAACGCGAGATCGAGGTAGTGGGCGACGTTTGGAACCTTGATCCGCACCCGGCGGTCCGCGCGCTCCGTGGCTCTCTTCGGTAGGGGCTCCGCGGGGCGGACCACCTCGTGCAGGATCGCGCCGAGGTAGTCGATGCAGTGAATGGCCGTCGTGGTATCGTTGATACCGGGGGACAGGGCCTTCAGCGCGATATCGAGGATCTGGCGCATGCCGAACGCCGGGTCCTGCTCGATCGTGCGGTAGGCGTTGAGGCCGAAACACCCCCGGATCCGGGCGATCTCCCGCGGTGCGGGCGGTTCGTCGCCGTGGATTCGCACCAGTGGCCGGCCCTCGATGACGAAGTCGCCGACCCCGTGCTCGACCTCCAGTGTGAGGTCAAGCCGCAGGGCGATTTCCTCGAGTTCGTCCGCTGCGATGTCCTGAATGTACCCTGTTACTGGTGACGAGATGGAGAACGTCGCACTGTGTGGCGGTGTTTCGGCTACGGGTGTGCCTGGATGAACCTCGGAGGCTCGGACTTTGCGCAGCGCTTGCAGGGTCTCCTGCGCCAGGTGGGCGACGATCTCCGAGGCCTGGATCGACACGGCGGTGTGGTGAAGAAACGCGATGAGAAACCCCAGTGCGACCAACGACAGGACGATCGCGCCCCAGAGCGCCACCTGTGGCACGAAGACTACGGAATCGGAGCGCACGGACTGGAGCACCAGCAGGCCGTACATGAACACCCCGACGAGCACGCCCAGCACGAGTTGGTTCACACGGTCGCGCATGAAGCTCCGCAGCACGCGCGGGCTGAACTGATTTGAGGCAAGTGAGAGCGAGACGATGGTGATCGAGAAGACGACGCCAGTGACGGTGATCATCGACGAGGTGATCGCCGAGAGGATCTGTCGGGCCGCTTCCGGTCCCGCTGTGAGCCACGCCGGCCACTTTTCGGCAATGTCGGCGACGTACCTGCGATCGATAAACACCAGGCCGAGCGCCAGCGCGCTGCCGAACATGAGAAGCAGGGCGGGGGTGAACCACAGGCTTCCGCGGATCGAGATGAGAAGGCTGCGCTTGGTCACCTCACAAACAAATGGAGGGAGAGCCGGGGATCAAACGGTTTCACGTTCCGGCCGAGCGCCGTGAGATCCGGGTTGCACCGCCAGCCTCCGGGCGTACTCGGGTTTCGGGACCTTTGCGCCTTGGCGCCATTCCATGTCTGGGATCGGCGACTCCCGAACCGGATCTCGCGCCAAGACGCCAAGGCGCCAAGGAATGGACAGGAGAATCGGGAGGCCATGGAGCGCGCTGCGGAAGCTGGGTCGGGATCGAGCTTCAGGGCCTTTGCGTCTTTGCGCCTTCGCGCGATCCATGTCTGGGATCGGCGACTCCCGAACCGGGTCTCGCGCCAAGACGCCATGACGCCAAGGAATGGACAGGAGAATCGGCAGGCCATGGAGCGCGCTGCGGAGGCTGAGTCGGGATCGAGCTTCAGGCTCTTTGCGTCTTCGCGTCTTCGCGCGATTCTATGTCTGGGATTGGCGACTCCCGAACCGGGTCTCGCGCCAAGACGCCAAGGCGTCAAGGAATGGACAGGAGAATCGGGAGGCCGCGGAGCGCGCTGCGGAGGCTGTGTGGGGATCGAGCTTCAGGCTCTTTGCGTCTTTGCGCCTTCGCGCGATTCCATGTCTGGGATTGGCGACTCCCGAACCGGATCTCGCGCCAGGACGCCAGGGCGCCAAGAAATGGACAGGAGAATCGGGAGGCCATGGAGCGCGCTGCGGAGGCTGTGTCGGGATCGAGCTTCAGGGTCTTTGCCTTTGCGCGATTCCATGTCTGGGATCGGCGACTCCCGAACCGGATCTCGCGCCAGGACGCCAAGGCGCCAAGGATCGGACAGGAGAAGAGGGAGGCCGCGGAGCACGCCGAAGGGTTGGTGCAATACGGGGGTGGGCATTCAGGCGATCCTGTCGCCCCTCCCTTCCTGATTCCTACGGCTTCGGCAGATCCGCGACAACGGGCTAGGGCGCGGGCCTCGTCGTGCGAGCGGTTCTGATGTAGTAGGCCACGAGTACGATGGCCCAGATCCACAGCACGACGATCAACCCATCGGTAAGCGTGGAGCCGGTCTCGCGTGGCAGGCCGAGGGCGGTGGAGTAGGCGTTGAACGTCAGGTTGAGCGTCCGGTGGAAGACGATCGCCAACAGGACGCTTTGTCCGACGCGCGCGAAATACCACGTAAAGATGAGCGTGAGCGGCAGGACCAGCAGCAGGTAGCGGCCGGCGAATACATGCAACGGCTGATGGCCTATCCACTCCGGGAATACAGCAAGCGGCGCATGCCAGAAGGTCCAGAACAGGGCAAGGACGACGCTCGCTGCGAGCGGGCCGAACCGTGCCTCGAGCCGCGGAAGCGCGAACCCACGCCAGCCGAGTTCCTCACCGAGGATGCCGGCGAGCAGCGGCATCTGCAGCAGTGCGAGAATCACCGGGATATTGATCAAGGCAAAGAGTGCCTGAATCCCGACCTTCGATGCAGGCACAAGGTCCAGAGCCACCGCCAGAATCGATGCGGCCAGCCACCATCCGTAGAGTGCGATCGCCCACCAACCCCACGACACCCGCCATTGCACCAGCCGCCGCAGCAGTTTACCCACACCGGCGGATCCCTCCAGCGCGTGACTCATCAGGACGGCGGCGAACGCGGGCCCGAGCGATCCGAGGATGCCGAGCAGCGTTCGTCCATTCGTCCAGGCGTTTCCCTCCCACGAGGTCCAGCCGAGGGCAAAACGCCCGTAGAGGAGCGGGATCCACAGGATCCACGAAAGGACGTAGGCCAAGGCAAAGAAGCTGACGAGCGGATGGCGCCTGAGCATGGGATACATGGGGATTGGGAGTTGGCGCGAGTCAGCAGTCCATATACCAGCACGGTCATGGTGTTTGCATTCCATTGAGCGGCAATGACATCGCATGGAACACCTCGCGTATCCAGTTTCATCTTCTTCCCAAGAGCGGGACGCGCTCATTCCGAAATCGGCGAGGTGGGCACGGGCTTGGAACAACAGCACCCCTGCGAACCGTATCTCGCGCCAGGACGCCAAGGCACCAAGGAACGAACAGGAGAGTAGGGCGAGGCCCGCGGAGCGCCCAGGAGTGGTGCCCGGATCGGATCTCTGGTTCTTTGCGCCTTTGCGCGATCCCATGTCTGGGGTCGGAGACTCCCGAACCTATCTCGCGCCAAGACGCCAAGGCTCGCACCACCGGTTCAAAGCAGATCTCTGCTGGCCGCGAATGCCTCCCGAGGCTTCCTAAGAACTGGAATCAAACTGGCGGACGAGGTGACGTCCCCCGAGTCGCCATCGAGATGCGCGCGAGACAGCCGCGCCAGCCTTCCCGTGAAGCCTACGGTTTCGAGGGAGTGCCATCGTGCTCCGACGTACGGCTATCCTCCAGTTCGGTCGGGCGGACAGGCGGGCTCGCCGTTTCAGCCGGATCGTCACCGACCACGCCCATCACTTCGGCTTCGCCGATCTCGACACGACCCTCAAGGCGTCGAGATAGGCCGTGGCTGGGCCGTCCGAAGTAGCCCGAAGCCCGCGCGACCATCGTCGCGAGGTGCTCATCGAACTGGTTTCCCTTGGCTGCGATGCTCACACGCGTCACCCAGAGCGGCTTCAGCTTTTTGCTCTGCTGGAGCACCTTGAAATCGTAGGCGTAGACGATGACGTAATACCGCCGCTCATTGATTTCGTACCACAGGTCGTTGTAGAGAGTACCCAGCCCGGCGTGGATCGCCGGACTATCGGAGAGGCCGTTCACGGTATCAATATAGCCGATCACGGAGGCCGACGGCACGAGAGCTCGAGCGTGATTACGCTCGAGCATGAACATCGTCATCAGGGCACTCTCGGCATCCGATGCCGCGGCCTGTTGCTCCGGGGTGAGGCTGGGCACTCCAAACCCGCCCGTGGGAGCCACGCCCGAGGCCCTGGCCGCCGAGAGCGAACTCGCAGCAGTATCGCGCGCAATGTCCAGACTTGTAGAGCTGGTGGGGGGATCCGTCATGCCCCACAAGAGGTGGATGAGAAGGCTGGCTGAAGCCGTGTCTCGGGCCAGTAGATACTGCTGCTTTGCGAGTTGTTCCTTGACCAGCCGCTCGAAATCTGGACGGGCGACCTGGTCAATCGAACGATGCGAGATGGTGCCATGCGCCTGCCCGCCAAAACTGAGGGCGTAGTACTCGGGTTTGAAACCCCCTTCTCGGCTCTTGGCTCGACGGTATTCCTTGTCGATGGAGGCGCTGACGACCGACGTGACGACAGACTTCCGTTCTGCGGCATCCGCCGACCAAGGCGCGAGCGTGGAGGCACTGGCCACGCCGAATATAAACACGGAGCGAAACACAGGGTGCATATGAAACAGGGTTCGAGGAAGAGATGACACGGCGATGCGACGAACGCAATCATGCGAACCTCGGCCGGCCCCGGCGCACCTCGGAACATCGATGTATCGCGCAATCGACAGACCGCCTCGTTCGGGGGCCCGGAGTTAACCGGCCGAGGAGCACGCCGCGGTGGGTGTTTCGGGACCGAGTTTCATGCCCTTTGCGTCTTTACGTCCTTGCGCGTCTCCATGTCTTGGATCGGAGACGACCGAGCCGGGTTTGCGAAGGGTTCGAGACGCCCCTGGCTGTCACGGTCTCTGCTCATGCCGGCCAGAAGGTTGTCATAAACGACGAACACAAGGCCGAGGTTCAGCTCGAGGAATGCGGCTCATCGACATCCGGCGGGGCGAGGCAGGAGACGGCTCGTTTCCATGAAGAAAGGATTCTTCTCCGACCCGATGCCGATCGAAGAGCGGATCGCCGCGCTGGAATCGATGACGGCCTTCCACAGACTCCTCCAGCAGCAGGGCATTCACCCGGAGCAGAAAGTCTCCCGGGACTAGAAGGGCATGAAACCGAATGACGTAATGACGACGCTGCTACCTGACATGCCCGTGCAGTTCAGCGATGTGGGCGAGTCCGTCACGGTCCTTGAATTGGCCGCTACCGGCGCCAGCCTCGAGAGGGTCCCGGAGTATCTCGACGATCGCGCAGGCGTCTGTTTCAGCTTCGCGGCGTACGGCGTGCGCATCTCATTGACATCTCGTGGAGCGGGACAACCTGGCCGCGGCCGCGCTGATCGAGGGCATTTCACCCGGGCTCGATCGCGCTGCCGTGAGGGTTTTCGGAATCCCAATCCCATCCACCGCGTCCGACGTGTCCCGTGCGACCTGCGAGTCGGGCCGCGAGACCGCGTCGTCCCGCCGACAAAATCGTCTGCGATGTCCGGACCGACCGGGCTGATTCGTTGTCTTTCTGCACGGCCGTCCCTCGGACAGCCAGGAGCGTCCCCTTCCTGACAACCCTCAACCCCGCGCAAGGAGAACGAACTGCCATGAACAAGAACACCATCTGCCTTTGGTACAACCATGACGCCGAGGAAGCCGCGCGCTTCTACGCCCAGACCTTCCCGAACAGCGCCGTCGGCGCCGTGCATCGTGCACCCACCGACTTCCCGGGAGGCAAGGCCGGGCAGGTGTTGATCGTCGAGTTCACGGTGTGCGGCGTGCCGTGCGTCGGCCTCAACGGCGGCGACGCCTTCACGCACAGCGAAGCCTTCTCCTTCCAGATCGCCACCGACGATCAGGCTGAGACCGACCGCTACTGGGATGCGATCATCGGCAACGGAGGCGCTGCAAGCGCGTGCGGCTGGTGCAAGGACAAGTGGGGCTTGTCGTGGCAGATCACCCCGCGCGTCCTGACCGACGCCATGGCCAAGGGCGGTGACGTGGCGAAGCGCGCGTTCGAGGCAATGATGGAGATGCAGAAAATCGACGTGGCGAGGATCGAGGCGGCGGTGCGAGGCAAGGCTTGAGCCTGCCTGCCGCCCGGCCACTCGGGACGCGATCCCGTGAGCCGACTGGAGGGATGCATCCGCGTGACGTCCAGCAAGTCCGGGCAGCGAGACCGCTGGCGGGCCCCCTGTCGAGGCCGGCACCCCGGTGTATCCACCCGTTCAGTAACCGTATTATCGGCCGCCTGGTGCGAAAGCCTTTCCAGTGTCGCGACCGCCGACGACGGATTTTCAGTCCAACCGAACCGCAGCGGCTTGAGGCTTGGACGGTGCGAATCGCGAACAGGGAGGCCGCGTCTCCTGGGAGGCGCGCGGGCCATGTGAGCGTCGCGGGATGCGGGGCTGATGTATCCGAGGAGCTGATGCGGGGTGGGGGCGCTGGACCCTTCAGCGTCCCAGGCACAGAGCCGCGAGTCGTGGATGGCGCAGGCAGAGTCCACCCCAGATCAGAAGCGCGACGTAGATCGGAAACAGGGTGTGGCTCATCCAGGGATGGCCGACGCGCACGTGGGTCGCCACGGCGCCGCCGAGGTATCCGGTGAGGAGGATCGCACCGAGCAACGCTGTGCGCGGGATCACGTGCAGCACTGTGGACACGAGCAGCGCGAGGCCGATACCGGTGATCGTCGACTCAGGGTAGCCGAGTTCCACGGTTCCGCGCACGACCATGTCGGGCTTGATCAGCTTCATCACGCCGTCCATGGCGAGGAAGAGCACGGCGAGTGTGGAGAGGACGCGTCCGGTCCAGAGGCGTGCCCGGGACGCGGTGGAGCCGATCGCGGGTGCGGAAACAGCAGCGGGGGACGATGTCGTGGAGTTCATGATGCGAGGGGGGTGTTTACTCCCTCAACGAACGGAATCGGCGGTTCCGGACTCGGGCCCGTCGCGAGGGGGCTGGATCGAACAGGCGCGGGATCGGCGTTTCGACGCGCAGCGCATCGCTGGTGGCGAGCAGTTCGACGCTTCGGCGTGTTTCAGACCCTCGGATAGGCCCCCTGGATGGGGGAACTCCCGCTCCGCTCGTCGAGAAAGAGTAAGAGTAAGAGAGAGCGAACGATTCCGACCCCGGCGGCATTCACCATTCACCATTCTGCCTTCGGCATTCGCCGCCCGGCGCGGCGGCGCGCCGGCCTTCAGGCCGGTGGCATACCGCTTCGATGTTGTAGCCGTCGGGATCGAAGACGAATCCCGCGTAGTAATGCGGGTGATACTCCGGACAGATTCCGGGACGGCCGTTGTCGCGGCCTCCAGCGGCGATGGCCGCGGCATAGAAGCGATCGACCGCCGCACGATCGGGCGCACGAAAGGCCACATGGATGCGGGGCGTGGCGGGTCCGCCCTCGATCAACCAGAAATCGCCGCCGGGATCCGCATCGTCGCCCGGGATGTTGTCTCCGAATCCGACCGCCTGGGGGACGTCCTTGCGCACGGCGTAACCGAGGGCGCCCAGCACGGCCGCGTAGAATTGGCGGCTGCGCGCGAGGTCCGAGACAAAGATTCCCGTGTGATCAAGCATGGCCGAATGTGTGGACCGCGACGCCGCGCGCCGGATCCCGCTCGGGAAAGCGTAGCGCATGCCGGCATCCTCGCGCATCCGGTGCCACTCCGATGTGCAGTGCGGGCCGCGGGCAATGCGGAGCACCAGAGCTTCTACGTATCGCCCACACGGATGAACGCGGTCGGTCAATGCCATTGACCGCGAGCATCGTGCTCTGGTGGGGTCCGAGTGTCGTTTTCGGATACGCCGAGCCGCCGGGCAGGATGGCGCGCTTGCATTCGGCGGAAGCGCCGTTTTCTTCGGCGGCTCCAATCCATCCCGTCCCTGCGCATGGCCACGAACATCACGCTTCGCGCGATCGAAGCCGCCGACCTGCCCGTGTTTTTCGAGCACCAGCTCGATTCGGAGGCCACGCGCATGGCGGCTTTCCCCTCGCGCGAACGGGACGCCTTCATGGCCCATTGGGCGAAGATTCTCGCGGATCCGGCGTGTGTGACGCGCACGGTCGTTTGCGATGGGTGTGCCGCGGGAAACATCGGCGCATGGACCGACGCGGATACACGCGAGCGTCTGGTCGGCTACTGGATCGGCCGCGACCACTGGGGACAGGGCGTCGCAACAGCGGCGCTGTCGCAGTTTTGTGAGTACGAACGGGTGCGCCCGCTCACCGCGCGCGTCGCCAAGCACAACGCCGCCTCCATTCGCGTCCTGCAGAAGTGCGGTTTTGTGCTTTCCGGCGAGGACCGCTTCACCGGCCTCGATGGTCAGGCGCACGAGGAGTTCATCCTCACGCTTGATGCAGGCGCGACGCGCTGAACGCCCGTCCGGCCTTCACGTTCGCGAATGTTGCCTGGCCAGGCACGAGCACGTCACGCCCTGTTGCGTCAGGGCCCGTCGTTTGGATGTCATCCACAGTCCGGCTGCGCACGAGCCGCAGCCACCATCAGGAGAGACAGATATCGCCAGCAAGCGGAGAAGCTCGGGGACGCGGGGCGATCGGAAAGCGAAGCTGCACGGTCAGGCGGCCCGGAGGAAGGCCGTACCCAGTCCTACATGACAAGCGATCCGTTCGCATCGAACTGGAACTGTGCGGCCCAGGCGACCTCCCAGTAGTAGCCGTCGGGGTCGGAGAAGTAGCCGCTGTGCCCGCCCCAGAATGTGTCCTGGGCTCGCTTCACGATTGTGCCACCCGCCCGTTCGGCGAGCGCGAGCACTTCGGCGACCTCTTCCTTCCTGCGCACGTTGTGGGCGATCGTGATACCGCCAAAACCTTTTGCCGGAAGGACGCCCGGGCCGATGTCCTCGGCCAGCCTGTCCAGCGGGTAGACCGCCAGCCGCACGCCGGCCGTGGCGAAGAACGCAATCGGGTCCCCCTCCTTCGCAGCCGTTGAGAAACCGAGGCCATCCCGGTAGAACCGGATCGACCGGTTCACATCCGCGACACCCAAGGTGATGATCGTGATTCTTGGCTCCATGAGAACCGGCGCGGATGGCGCCGGTCGGGGCAGCGTGTCCTGATGCAGGACGCGCGTCAACGGATCTGCCTCACGCTCACCCGCACTCGACGCGGTTGCACCAACCGCGGGCGAGCTGCAGGTGGTGTCGGGTGCGGCGGCGATTCCCGGGCGGACGTAGAAGGGAGGCGAACGGCATGTACGCATTCGCGCATCGCGCTACCGAACGCGCCGGGTTAGCCTGCGGGCGAATGCTATGAAACCTCGACTTGTCTGGGTCGCCCTGTTCACCGGATTCTGCGCCGCCATCGGGATGGTGCGCGCCCAAGACGCGGCCAGCGACGGGCTGCTTGCGCGTGCGGCCGGAGATGTGGAGCAGCATCGCATGGGCGAGATCCGGATCCGGGTGCTTGATGCGGCGGGCCGGCCAGTCGCCGGTGTGGCCCTCACCGTGGACCAGAAGACCCACGCCTTCCAGTTTGGATCGATCGCGTTCGAACTGCTTCATCGCAACCACTTCTCGCCCGAGCAGGAATTGTTGTTCAAGGAGCGCTTCACGCGCCTGTTCAACCTGGCCGTCTTTCCTTTCTACTGGGACGGTTACGAGCCCGTGCCGGGTCGCACAGCCTGGGAGACGACGCTTGAGACCGCGATATGGTGTAGGGAGAACGGTATTACGGCGAAAGGTCATCCGCTTGCCTGGACGCACGTTGCCGGCATGCCCGCGTGGCTTCACGAGCTGCCTCCCGAATCCAGCATGGCACTGCTTCAGGCCCGCATCGTCGGTGCGGTGAAAGGCTTTTCGGGCACCATCGACCTCTGGGACGTCGCCAATGAGGCGGTCAACACCGTGCCGTGGGACGTGGCCATGCAGATGTCGGCCAGGGTGGAGGATCAGCGCTACCCTGCCGAGGGCGCATCGATCGAGGCGATCGCGGACTGGGTCGAGCCCTGCTACCGGTGGGCCCATGCGGCAAATCCGGAGGCGACGCTCCTGCTCAACGATTTTGGGCAGATCGCGTGGACACCGGTGCGTGAACGGTTCTTTGCGCTCGTGAAGGAACTGCAGCGGCGCGGCACGCCGCTGCACGGCATCGGCCTGCAGGCGCACGAGCCGCGCTCGGAGTGGTTTCATCCCCGGAAGGTCTGGGATACGCTCGAACGCTTCAGCGAGTTGGGTCTTCCCATACACATCACTGAGTTTCACCCGCGGTCCCTCGGCGAGCCGATCACCGGCGACTACAGGCAGGGTGAATGGTCGGAGGACGCGCAGGCGGAGTTTGCGCGCATGATCTACACGCTGGCCTTTGCCCACCCGTCCGTCGTGTCGTGCACGTGGTGGGACTTCACGGAGAACGATTCCTACATCAAGGGAAGTGCTCTGCTGCGAGAGGACCTGGGTCCGAAGCCCGCCTATCAGGTGCTCGATGACTTGATCAACACCCGCTGGAAAACCCGGGCGCGGATGACGACGGACCAGGACGGGCGCGTCGTGTTGCGCGGATTCTTCGGCGAGTACACAGTCCGTTCGGAATGCGCCGACCTGCCGGCGTCGACATTTCAGCACGCTCCGGGCGCCGCTGGCGAGTGGACGATTCAGCTCGCGGACGGGCCCAGGTAGCATCGGTGCGGTGCGTCCCCCGGCCCGCCGCCCACCTGTCGACATCCAGTCGGGACTCGTCCACCGGGACGAGGCGATCGCGGGCGATGATTCAGGATTGCCCGATTCGGGCAGCACGGCACAATTCAGACAACCCAAGCCTGCGATGCGAGTGCCCTTCGCAATACCGGTAAGGCGCGCGCGCCTCACGCCCAGCGGCGCATCCCACCCATGAGTGAACACAAGTGTGCGTCCTGCAGCCTGCGCGCGCGGTATGACTCGAACCCGAGGTCATGGCTCGGTCGCTTCTGGCGCTGGCACATCCGCTTCTGCCCGGGGTGGAGGCGATACATCGCGTCGCTGCCTGAGGAGACGCGGCAGAAGTTGACGAACCGGATACACGGCCTGTGACTGCGTTGGACTCCATGTTCCTGCTGCGGATAGGAACCCGCCATTCCCTATGAAATCGAAAGCATTGCTGGTTTCGCTGATCGTCACCGTCTCCGCCTATGGAGCCGACAAGGTTGTCATAAGCGACGAGGCCAAGGCCGAGGTTCAGCTCGAGGAGAACGGTTCCTCCACCTCCGGCGGCATGCGGCAGGAGGTTGCCGTTGTTTCCGTGAAGAAGGGGTTTTTCTCCGATCCGATTTCACTCGACGAGCGGATCGCCGCCCTGGAATCCATGACGGCCTTCTACCGGCTCCTGCAGCAGCAAGGCGTCGATCTGGAGCAGAAAGTTTCCGGCGATTTTTCGGGATTGCTCTTGAAGGATGTGTTGGCGCAGTTGCTGCCGGACATGCCGGTGGAGTTTCAGGACGTGGATGAGTCGGTCACGGTCCTGAAAATGACCGTTACGGAGGCGAGGCTCGAACAGGTCCTGGACTATCTCGACGACGGCGCGGGCGTCTACTTCAGCTGCACGGAGGGTGGCATGGTGGTCACCTCGAAACCACGTTGAGCGGACGTATTGCCCGTGGGGTGCGGGCATCGGTGGCCGCCATGGCGACACCGGCGACGGAGATCATCCATGATGATTTTTCCGAGGCCGAGCGCGCGGATTTCCTCAAGTAGGGTGAGCGATTGGCCGGTTCGGGTCTCGCCTGCGATGCCGTGGGGTGTGTCGCCCGGCCCGGATTTTTCATCAGCGACCTAACCCCAGTCCCGCACTCGAGAACACGTAGACGCGCTTACACCGGTCGGCCGATCACCTTTTCGATCGGCCGGCGCAGCAGCGCGATGACCACGCCCGTCGCGAGTGCGATGAGCGTGAGCATGAGGAAGAACCGGTCCTTCGGCATGGTTTCGTAGAACGTGCCGAGGTAGCCGGTCATGTAGTTGCCGAAGAAGCTCGAGAGATACCACATGCCCATCATCGTCGAGGCCAGGCGGGCTGGAGCCACCTTGTTTACGAGCGAGAGGCCGATCGGCGAGAAATAGAGTTCGCCGATGGTGAACATCCACGTCGTGCCGACGAGCCAGAGCAGGCTGCCCCGTTCGCCGTCCGGCACGATCCGCGCGGCCAGGACCATGCCGATATAGCCCAGTCCGAGCAGTCCGCAGCCGAACGCGATCTTTGCGATGCTGGTGGAGGTGTGTCCGCGCCGCGAGCGCCACGCCCAGAAGGCCGAGAGCAGCGGTGCGAAGAGCACGATCATGATCGGATTGAACGACTGGTACCACGTCGACGGGAACGTAATGCCGAGAAAGGTCCAGTCCGTGCGCTTGTCGGCCCAGAGCTGCATGGTGTTTCCCTGCTGCTCGTAAACGGCCCAGAAGGTGATGTTGAGCATGCACAGGAACACGAGTGCCCCCATCGCGAACCAGTCGCGTGAGGTCAGTGGCTGCTTCGGCGCAGCCGCGCGCCCGGCTGAGCCCGCCGACAGGGCCGAGGTGCCCTTGGGTACGAGACCGCTGGTCAGCCAGTAGATCGCCAGGCCGATCATCATGCCGACGCCAGCGGCTCCAAATCCCCAGTGCCAGCCGACCATCTGGCCGAGGGTCCCGCAAACCAGGGGCGAGAGAAAGGCACCGACATTCACGCCCATGTAGAAGATCGTGTAGGCGCCGTCGCGCCGGGGATCGCCGGGTTTGTAGAGGTCGCCGACCTGGGTGGAGATGTTGGGTTTGAAGCAGCCGTTACCCGCAATGAGGAAAGTGAGGGCGACGAGAAACATATCCTCGCTCGCCATGAGAAAGTGCCCGAGCGCCATCAATGCGCCGCCGAGGTAGACGGTGCGATAGCGGCCCAGGACGCGATCGGCCAGAATGCCGCCGAAGAGCGGCGTGAGATATACAAGCCCGGTGTAGATCCCGTAAATCTGTGAACCCATCTGCTGTACCGAGAGAGGGCCGAAGATCCGCCCCAACAGCGCCTCCAGTGTGCCATAGCCGAAGACCCGGCCGGCCCGTGCCGGGTCCGCCAGCAGGTGATCGGTCATGTAGAGCACGAGCAGGGCCCGCATGCCATAGTAGGAAAACCGCTCCCACATCTCGGTCATGAAGAGTCCGTAGAGCCCGACGGGATGGCCGAACAAGTCCCTGGATCTAAACCGGGCGGTAATGAAGTCGCGCATACAGGATCGTCGAGAAATGGAGAGCGGCGGGGCGAAAGGACAGGTTCAAACTCCGGCGATGCGCACCGCGTCCCAGCCGAACGCCAGCAAGAGCGATCAGGGGAGTGCAACCCCGACCCGCGGCGCGCACGGTCACCGCTCACTCGCGCCGCAGCAGCGCGGCGACGTTCGCTTTCGTTGCCCGGCGCGCGGGCCACGCGCACGCGAGGCCGGCAGTCGCGAGCAGCAAACCCGAGACCAACGCGAGCACGGCCGGATCGTGCGGCGCCGTCTCGTAGAGCAGACTTTGCAGGTAGCGGACCAATGCGACGGCACCCGCGAGGCCGAGCAGCACACCGCCCGCCGCCAGCAGCAAGCCGCGCCGCACCACGAGGCGAACCAGGTCGTGCGCGGTGGCCCCGAGCGCCATACGGATGCCGAATTCGCCCATGCGGCAGCTGACGGCATAAGCCAGGACGGAGAACAGGCCGACTGTGGCCAAGCCCAGCGCCATGCCCGAAAGCACCTGCAGCACAGACTTCACAAACCGCTCCGGGCCCGTCCAACTCTCGCGCAGTTCTCCCAAACCAGCTACATACAACACCACGAGTTGGGGATCGGATTCGTAGACGGCTCGCTTGATCAGGCCCGCCATCTGCGCGTCCGGTGATGCCGCCACCCGCAGGATGAAGGTGTTCATGGCCGGCGGCCACCATGTCTCCGGTGCGTAGAGGTGATAGCCTGGTCCCTCACGAAGGCGATCACGCACGTCCGCGACGACTCCGACCACGACCCACGCGCTCGCGCCGCTCCCGGCATCCGCGGGTTTGTTCAGCAGCATTCCAATGGGATCTTCATCGCCGAAACGTGCGCGGGCGAAGGATTCATTGATCATCACCTCAGCGCCTGTACTCGCACCCATCCGGCCGCGCAGCAGGGTCATGCCCGCTGTCGTGAAGTAGTCCGCCGAAACATACTCGACCTTCGCCTTGACCAGGCTGCCGTCGGTCAGTTCGACGTCGATGTCCCCGTAATAGTAGCCCGGCAGCAGCGTATCCGTGCCATAGCTCGCGGCGACCACACCGGGTACGCGGGCTAACCTGGTCTGAAGTTCCTGCAACAGTGCCAGCCTCGCTTCGCCTCCCGCAACGTGGCCGGCTGGAAAGTCCAGCCGCAGCTTCATCAGGTGACCCTCATTGTAGCCCAGCGGTACGTGGTGCAGGCGTTCGATCGTGCGGACCATCAGGCCCGCACCCGTCAGGAGGATCACGGCAAACGCCGCCTGCACGACGACGAAGCCGCCGCGCAGCCGCGCCAGCCGTCGGCTCTCGCCCAGGCTGCCACCGCCCTCCTTCAGCCCGTCGTTCACATTTGCCCGGACGATCCACAACGCGGGAACCGTCACGATGAACAGCGTCGTCGCCATCGTGAGCGCGGCCAGCACGGGAACCGTGCGCCCGTCCAGCGTCCACCGGGCCCAGTCAAAGTTCGCACCAAATCCGGCCTGGAACATGAGCAGCGGCACCAGCCAGTTGGCCAGGAGTACCGCCACCGCGCTCGCCAGCAACGCGAGCGCTGCACCTTCGAGCAAACACAACCGGATCAGCGGTACCCGCCCGCCACCGAGCGCGAGGCGAATGCTCATTTCACGTCGCCGGCCGAGCAGACGCACGAGCATGAGGTTGGTCGCATTGAGACACGCGATGGAGTAGAGGAAGGCGACGGCCGCCACCACGATCCAGAATATCTTCGGCTGAAGTGAGCGGGCGATGTCGCGAACAAGCTCCGCGCGTGGCTTGGCTTCGGCGAAATACATCTCGAGGTTCGGCGACAGACCCACGTGTGTGGCGTCGAGCGCAAGATTCGCCTGCTCCAGCGTCACCCCGGCGCGCAGTCGCCCGAAAAACAACAGCGCATACGACGCCGAATCGCCGGTGTTCGGACGTTCCTCCAACGGCCGGATCACCTCCGGATGGCTGAGAACGGGAAGCGCCTGCCGTGGCGCGAGCACGCCGACGATGGTGCACACGCTCTGATCAACAATCAGCGTGCGGCCGACCACGTCCAATGCGCCGTGGAAGTGTTTCTGCCCAAACTCGTGGGAGACGACAACCACGTCCGTGCGCCCCGGCTGGTCCTCGTCCGGCATAAACCCTCGCCCGTGCGCCGGTACTACCTCGAAGAGGGGCAGTAGGCTGGGCGATACAGCCAACACCCGGCTGCCGATGGGCTCACCTGCGAGCACGATGTTGACGGTTTGTTGGACCGCCACGGCAGTTCCGGCGAACACGCGGTCCAAACCGCCGTAGGCTTGCACATGCTCCTGCCGCAGCCATCCCATGTGCCCCTGTTTGTCTCGGGTCATGACACAAACGAGGTCGTCAGGGGCGCGGATCGCCTGGAGCAGCAGGCGATCGACCACGCTGAAGATCGCGGCGGCGGCACCGATGCCGAACGCCAGCGTCAACACGGTCACCGTTGTGAAACCTTTCGTCCGCGCAAGCGAGCGCAGCACATAACGCAGGTCGGAGAACATGGGGCAGGGTGGGGATCGGGCGACGTCCATGGCACGCGCCGATGCTGGATTGTGCAACGGACGCTTGTGGGAACAAGCGCCTTGTGGCGACGTATCCGTGACCGGCCATTCGCTCACGGTCCGCACGGTCAGGCACCACACCGCACCCGCCCGCACCGCCGAAGTCCCGGCTCATCATCCTGCACCGGAGCATTGCCCTGGGCCGCTGGCTTGCTTTTGCTTCCCCTCCGCCATGCCGCTCTTCTCTATCCGTGCTTCGCTTTTCTGGGGTTTGCTCGGTGGATTCACCCTCGCTGCTTCGGCCGCGGTGCAGCGGTCGGAGGTTCGCATTCGAGACCCGTTCGTGCTGCCCGATCCCGCCGCGCAGATATACTACGTTTACGGCACGACGACGGCGGGGATCTTCGATGGCGGCATCGAACGCAAGGCCGTGATGGTCTTCAAAACCAGGGACCTCGAGTCTTGGGAGGATCCGGTTCCCGTGTGGGAGGTGCCCGCCGATCACTGGGGCCGAGAAACCGTCTGGGCACCGGAGGTGCATGTGTATCAGGGGAAATACTACCTGTTCGTGACCCTTACCTCCAAGGACACGCTGCCGACGCCCTCGGGCCGGCCGCAGAACGTGCTGCGGGGCACTGAAATCCTCGTGGCCGACTCCCCGCTCGGGCCGTTCCAACCCGTCGGTCAGGGGCCGCAGACGCCGCACGATTGGATGGCGCTCGACGGCAGCCTGTGGGTCGAGGACGGCGTGCCCTACATGGTCTTCTGTCACGAGTGGGCCCAGATTACGGATGGCACGTTCGACATCGTCCGGCTGAGTGAGGACCTGTCGCGGGCGGTCGGCGAGCCGAGGCTGCTTTTCTCCGCTTCCGAGGGCCCTTGGGTGCGCTGCCGGGGCGACATCGGCGAGTTGTATCAGGGCAAACGCTACCATGCCTACGTGAGTGACGGGAACTGGCTGCACCGTACGAGAAGCGGCACGCTGCTCATGCTCTGGTCGAGCTACGGACCGGCCAGGTACGCCGTGGGCATCGCCCGCTCGACGACGGGTAGCGTATTCGGTCCCTGGGAACAGCTGCCTGATCCCCTCTGGTCGGACGACGGTGGCCATCCGATGTTGTTCCGCACCTTCGACGGCCGGCTCGTAATGGTGATCCACCAACCGAACCGGCAGGTGGAGCGCGCGCGTTTCTTCGAGGTCGAGGACCTCGGCGACACACTGCGGCTCAAGGGCGAACTCGGAAGCCGCTGAGTCGGCGGGCTGCCATCCCGGCCTTCGCGAGTCTCCCACTATGGAGAGGAGCAGGCCGAAAGCGCTAGTCGACGGGAACTCGCGGGCGCCATGCGGCGCGCCGGACTGACGGACCCCGGGAATGCTCGCTTACGTCGCAGTCGGTGGCCGGCAGGTGTGGACGGAGGCGAGCCGGCACGAACTTGCCAACGCAGCCCCGTTTCGTCCTTTGCCCGAACGGTAGGGTCATCACCAGGGTGCTGGTTCTTCGCGTGCGACGTCGCGTCGGCCGCGGCACCCCTCCCCCATGAAACGAAGTCTGGCGGTCGCTCAGGTTTTCCGTAGTCTGGAGCAGTCGGCAACGCGCCATCGGCACCGCGGCTGAGCACCTGCCATCTCGGATCCCCCGTCCTGATGAACTCTCGTGAAGACGACCCCGCCTCTGCGCCGCCGGTGTCAGGCTCGCCGTTGTTTGCGACCACCCTGTGGACGGTCGTAATCGCGGCCGGCGACCCGGATCACCCCGGAGCCACAGCCGCACTCGAGCGGCTCTGCCGGACCTATTGGTACCCGGTATACGCCTACGTGCGCCGCAAGGGGCACATGGCTGCAGAGGCCGAGGACCTCACCCAGGAGTTTTTCTCCCGGCTGCTGGGCCGCGGATTCCCGGCCGGGATCCGCCGCGAGGGCGGAAAGTTCCGATCCTACGTGCTGCGTGCGCTCGATCACTTCCTCGTCAACGAATGGCGGCGGAGCAACACCGCCAAGCGCGGAGCAGGGACCTCCACGTTCTCACTGGACGGGCTTGACGCGGAGGCCCGCTATGCGCTCGAGCCGAAGGACGATGCGACGCCGGAGTCGCTCTACGATCGGCGTTGGGCGGTGATGGTGCTCGATGCCGTGCGCAGGCGTCTCAGGGATGAATACTCCCGGCAGGGCAAACAGGCGCTGTTCGATGCACTCGAACCTTCCCTTGCCGGTGGCGCATCCCTCGAGTCGCACGCAGAACTCATGGAGCGGCTGGGCATGAAGGCGAGTGCGCTCAAAATGGCCGTGCACCGGCTGCGCAAGCGTTACGGCGACTTCCTGCGCGACGAGATCGCCCAGACGGTGGTGACGCCGGACGAGGTCGAGGACGAGATCAGGCACCTGATTCAGGCAACCTCGATGTGACTTGTGAATACAGCTGACGCCGACCGCCCCTCGTGCCCGGTCTGTGGCTCCGCGCTCCCGGCGGGCGCGCCTCCCGGCCGGTGCCCGCCATGCCTGCTGCGGCTCGCCCTCGCTGACGAGGAACCGTCCGTGGCGAGGGGGCATGAAAGCCTGCCGGACGAGCCTGCTGCCGCATCGTTGCCGCAGGTGCCGGGCATGTTCGGCGGGTTTGAACTCCTCGAGCAGATTGGCCGGGGGTCCATGGGCATCGTCTACAAGGCGCGCCAACGCAGCCTGGAGCGGATCGTCGCGCTCAAGCTCCTCGACCTCGCGGACCGGATTCCTGCGGAGGCGGCGAGGCGGTTCCAAGGCGAGGCCGCTGCTGCCGCTGCGTTGCGACACCCGGGTATCGTGACGGTGCACGAGATCGGCGAACACTCCGGACGACAGTACATCGCGATGGATTTCATCGCGGGTCCGACGCTCGCCGATCGTGTATCCGGTCGTCCCCTTCAGCCTGCTCGTGCCGCGGCACTCGTGGCGGCAGTGGCCGACGCGATCCACGCCGCGCACGAGCGGGGAATCCTGCATCGGGATCTCAAGCCCTCGAACATCCTTCTCGACGAGCGGGATCACCCGCACGTTGCGGACTTCGGCCTGGCCAAGCGGATGCACGCCGACGGCGATGCGACGATTCCTGGCCAGGTGATGGGGTCGCCCAACTTCATGTCACCCGAGCAGGCGCGCGGCGGGAGGCTCGGCCCGGCCTCGGACATCCACGCCCTCGGCGCGATTCTCTACGACTGCCTCACAGGCCGACCACCTTTCGTCGGACCGACCGTGCCGGAAACGCTCTACCAGGCAATTCATGCTGAGCCGGTGAGTCCGCGGTTGTTGGTTCCGGGCATCTCGCGTGACTTGGAGACGATCGTGCTCACATGCCTGCGCAAGGAGCCGGAGCAACGCTATCCCGACGCGCGGGCACTGGCGGCCGACCTTCGCGCCGTGCTCCGTCATGAGCCGATCACGGCGCGGCCGATCAGCGGGCTCGAACGGACGTGGCGCTGGTGCCGGCGCCGTCCGGCGGTGGCGGCGCTGTCGGCTGCCACGGTCATCCTTGTGCTGGCGTTGGCGATCGGTTCGCCCATCGCGGCGCTGCGCATCCAGGCGGAGGGCGAGCGTGCGCAGGACAACCTCTACGCCGCCGACATGAACCTAGCTCAGCAGGCGCTGGAGCAGAGCAGCCGGAACCGGGCCGTCGCGCTTCTCGAGCGGCACCGGCCGCGGCCTGGTGGGGTCGACCGGCGCGGCTTCGAATGGCGCCACCTGTGGGAACGGACCGCGACCGACGAGCAACCGCTGCTGCACACCGTGGGCGGCCCGCGGCATCTCGTGGCGATTCCCGGCACGTCGATGTTTGCCGTGGGTAATTGCCTCTTCGATACAAGAGGTCCGGGCCATCCCGTGCACCTCTTGCCCGACGGAGTCGTGGCGATGGCCTGGTCTCCGCTCGACGGGAGCATCGTGGCCGGGGGATACGGGCGCCTGCTGGTTTATCCGATGGAGACGCGGCGTGCCAGCGTGCTGCTCGAGGGCGAGGACGTGCATACCGTCGCCCTCACGGCAGACGGGCGGTGGATGGCAACCGGGGGAACGCAGCTCCGCCTCTGGTCCCGGGGCGAAGACGGCACGTGGCGCAGCGTTGCGAGCCGTGCGCGCGGCTTCAAGGTGTGGCACAACGCCAAGACCCTGGCCTTTTCTCCGGACGGCGGGCTCCTCGTCAGCGGCACTGGCGAGAGCTGGGCTAACCGCTGTGAGATCGAGCTGTGGTCAGTGCCAGCGTTGCAGCCGGAATTGGGGCTGGCGGAGCCGACCGGCGACGCCATCGCGCTCGCCTTCTCGGCGGACGGCAGCCGACTTATTGTGGCGTGCTGGAATGGTCGGATTCGCCTGTGGGATGTGGACACGCGGGCTGAGGTCGAGACCGCCATGCACCATCATGGTTTTCCCGCCGACTTGAAGCTGTCACCTCGCGAGCCCCACGTGGTCGCCTCCACGGCGTCCGACCGGACGGTGCGGTTGTGGGATCTGCGCACCGGTGTGGAACTCGTCGCGCTGCAGGGCGCGGTCAACCATCTGTGGGCGATGGATTTCGCGGACGATGGTCGCACCCTCCTCACGCTCGATCACAAGGGCGCCGTGGCAGCGTGGGATGGTGCCACGCGACGGCGCCGGGAGGTCTTGATCGAGCGCGGGCCGGTCACGGCACCTCTGGGCTTCTCCGGTGAGGGTGCGACCCTGGCGACCATCGATGAGACGGGCGGCCTGCGATTCTGGGACGTCAGCGAGCGTCGCGAGCTCGCGGATCGCGCACGGACAGTCGACCTCACGGGAATGTTCACGCGGGACTTCGAGGTCATCGCCCCCGTGATCTCGCCCGATCTGCAGACGCTCGCGCTCGGGCTGATGGACGGCCGGGTCAAGCTCCATAACTTGGATACGAACCGGGTGCGTCTCATCCCAGCTCACGCCGACCAGGTGCGCAACCTCGCGTTCTCGCCCGACGGCGCGACGCTGGCCACCGCTGGCGACGATGGTGCGCTTCGCCTCTGGGATGTCCGGTCGGCCGCGTTGCTGGCGGAGAACATCCTGCCGCGGCCGTTGGCTGACCCCGATTTCAACCTGTCACTCGTATGGACGACCGACGGCAGCCATGTCGCCGCCGCCGGGGCGCATGCTGTCACCATCTACGAAGGTCGCACGGCGCGTGTGCGTTGCGGATTCGATGCCGGCGCCGTCATCTTCAGCCTGCGTTTCACCCCGGACAGCCGGCATCTTGTGGTCGCGCAGGACGACTTTCGTCTTTCGTTCTGGGACGCCCGCACCGGCCGACTCGAATCGCAGGTGGATACGAGCCACCAGGAGGGCGTCTACGACATGCGTTTCTCACCAGACGGGCGCACCCTCGCGACAGTGGTCGATGACGTGAAACTCTGGAGCGTGGCGACGCGACAGGAGGTCGCGACACTGCGGGGTCATGACCGCAATATCTTCGCGGTGCTCTTCTCGCCGGACGGAAACACGCTGGCCACGTTCGACTACCAGGGGTGCGTGCGTGTGTGGTCGGCGCCGCCGTTTGCGGTGACCGATGTAGGTGCGCCGACGGCGCACCAAAGGTAAGGGCAGACAGGCTCGAACCCTGTGCACCCTGGGCGTGAGGTTGCCTGGCCCAGGGCCCGGCGTGGCGCTGAGAGCGTCTTGCGGAACCGGGCGTGTCGCGCCTGGCAGGCATCGTCCCCGTCGTGTCAGGAGAGCGCGGCGGTGGGTCGCTTGGGAGAAAAGACGCACGGGGATGTGACCACCGGCGCAGAATCGCGTGAGGAGAGGCGAGCACCTCTGCGGAGTTCGCAAGCCAGTGGAAGATCGCCGGCCTGTCGCGAGCCATTCCGAGGACCGGCTCACAACCACCAAGCACACGCACGAACATGAAGCCAAAATACCGGCACGCCCTCCCACAACTCGGCGGTGACCTGTTTCTCACGGACGGCGGCATTGAGACGACACTCATCTACCAGGAGGGCCTCGACCTGCCGTACTTTGCCGCCTTCGATCTCATCCGGCACGCGTCCGGCCGCGCTGCGCTCGATCGCTACTTCCGTTCACACGCGGCCGTGGCGAACGATTGCCGGGTCGGATTCATCCTTGAGAGTGCGACCTGGCGTGCGAGCACCGACTGGGCGTTGAAGCTTGGATACACGACAGAGGCGCTGCGTGCCGCCAATCGCGAGGCGCTGCACCTGCTGCACGAGTTGCGGGGGGAGCTTGAGAATCCAAGTACGCGCATGGTCGTCAGCGGCTGCATCGGACCCCGCGGCGACGGCTACCGGGCGGAGGCGCGCATGCAGCCCGGGGAGGCAGCAGGGTATCATGCGCTGCAGGCCGGGACCTTTGCGGAGGCCGGCGCCGACCTTGTCACGGCGACCACGATGACCTATGCGGAGGAGGCGATCGGCATCGTCCGCGCGGCCGGGTCGGTCGGGCTTCCCGTGGTCGTCTCATTCACCACGGAGACCGACGGCCGGTTGCCGAGCGGCCAGGCTCTGGGCGCGGCCATCGAGCAGGTCGACCGAGAGACGAACGCCGCGCCGGCCTACTACATGGTGAACTGTGCGCACCCGGCGCATTTCTCTGAGCGACTCATCCCCGGCGCAGCATGGGTGGGCCGCCTGCGAGGGCTGCGTGCGAACGCTTCGACCCGGAGCCACGCCGAGCTCGATGCCTGCACCGAGCTTGATTCGGGCGATCCTGCCGAACTTGCGGCCCGCTACGCAACGCTGCGCGAGCAGTTTCCCCAGATGAACGTGCTCGGCGGCTGTTGCGGGACCGACCACCGACACATCCGCGCCATCGGCGAGAGATGCGTGCGCGCGTCCTCCCGCGGCTGACGACGGTGAACCAACACTCTCGCCGCCACGGGTTGCTTGATCGCGTGGCGGCGGAACATCGCGGCGCCCTGCGGGCCCCCACCATGGAATCCCCGCTTCGTACCAAGATGAATGATACAAGAAGAAGCTCACGTAGAATAAACAACCGAGAAACAACACGCACACCATGTGCGGATCAGACACAGTCATGAAAACACACATCATCATCATTATCATCACCGCTCTCACCGCCGGCATTGGCTCCAGTTCCGTCGTCCAAGGAGCGATTTCCAATGAAGAGGCCCACTCCATGCGTCAGGAGAGTCATCCTGCCGAGCCGGTACCGGTCACGGTCGTGAAGCCGATCGTCGGCCTGGAACACGTGGGATCGATCGTTGAGTTGATCTTCACCGTCGACAAGCACGGATGGCCACGCGGGATTCGCAGCCTGTCAAATGCCTCCGACGCGCTCGTGTCGCGGATCGTCTATGCCGTCTCGCGCTGGAAGTTCGAACCGGCGCGGGATCGCGACGGAAATCCAAGGGCAGTGCAAGTCCGCCTGCCGGTCGAGATCGTGGACCCCGCGCCCAAGTCCCACGGCCTGCGGGTGAGCCGCTGAGCCCGGATGTCGCGGGGACTGGGACGTCCCCATGGTTCCTGGATACGGGGGCCGTCGCCGGCAAGGCGACGGCCCCTTGGACTGCACAGGCGAGCCCAAGCGGGCGGGGTGAATCGAAGGGGCGATGGTATAGCCGCTGGATTGGTGGATCTCGGCCTTTGATCGGAACCCAATCCGCCTGCCGGTCTATTCGCTCGCATCCAACACTTCGAGCAGCTCGCCCAGGAGCCGGCGGCGGCGGAGGAGGTCATTATAGGCCCCGCGGCTTGCGGAGATCGCGCCCCAGGCTTCCAAGAGCACGATGAAGGCGGTGATCCAGACGTCGTACCAGCCGAGCAGGTTGTTGTGGATCTGGACGATCAGCCGCGAGTCTCGCGGTCGTGCACCGGGAGCCTCAGGAGGTGCTCGCGACCGGGCGGATGACGATCTCGTTCACGTCCACGTCAGCGGGCTGCTCGATGGCATGAGCGATGGCCCGCGCGATGGCGTCGGCCTTGAGCGCGGCGGCGGCCCTGAACTCCGCGAGCCACCGGGCGGTCGCCTCGGACGTGACGGTGTGGGCGAGTTCCGACTCCACGACACCCGGCGAGATTGTCGTCACGCGGATGTCCCGGGTCTCCTGGCGCAGGCCCTCGGAGATCGCGCGCACCGCGAATTTCGTGCCGGAGTAGACGGCGGAGGTGGGCCACACAAGGTGGCCGGCGATGGAGGAGACATTGATCACATGGCCCGACTTCTGCGCCGTCATGTGCGGGAGCACGGCGGCGATGCCGTGGAGCACGCCGCGGATGTTTACGTCGATCATCCGGTTCCACTCGTCGACCTTGAGCTCGGCCAGGGGCGAGAGCGGCATGATGCCGGCGTTGTTGATGATCACGTCGATCGTGCCGAAGCGCTGCAGCGCGAAGTCCGCGAAGGCGCGGACGTCGTCGAGCCGGGTGACGTCGAGGGCGTGGTACTCGGCCGTGCCGCCGGCGGCGCGGATTTCTGTGGCGATCGCGGCGAGACGATCGACGCGGCGCGCGCCGAGAACGACACGGCCGCCGCGCTGGGCCAGAAGCCGGGCGGTGGCTTCGCCGATTCCGCTGCTGGCGCCAGTGATGAGAATGACCTTATGGTCGAGGGTGGTATTCATGGATATATGTCGCGCGGCGCGGGTTTGGTTCTTTGTCGTGTGGCCGGCCGGTTGACACGCGTATCCTAGCGCGCAGCACGTCCGACCGCCATACCTGTTCTTCCGTGAGCATTGCCTGATTCTCTTGCGGGCACGATTCGCATTGCCTGCTTCGAAAGGAGCCTTGCCTATTCCTCTCGCATGGCCACGACCGCTGCTAAACGTCGTCACGAAGATTTCAACGATGCTGAGTTGTCCGCGTTGAACGCGCGAATGGTGGCCCTTCTCGGCGAACTCGCGCAGGGACGCGGGTTTTCGGCGTCGCGGCTGCCGGGCGTTAAGTTCATGCGTTCGCCGCGCCACGTGCCGCGCACGCCGGTCAGCTACGATCCGAGCATTGTGATCATCGCCCAGGGCCGGAAGGTCGGTCACCTGGGCGGGCGGCGCTTTGCCTACGATCGCAATCACTTCCTCGTGCTGTCGGTCCCGCTGCCATTCGAGTGCGAAACCTTTGGCACGCCGGAGGAACCGCTGCTGGGCGTGAGCATCGGCGTCACGCCGGCTCTTGTCACGGAGCTGTTGCTGGCCATGCAGTCAACGCCGGCGATCTTCGCGCTGCAGCCGGAGGCGATCCGGGCCGCAGTCCTCGATGCCGCGCTGGCCGGGGCGACCGTGCGGCTGCTTGAGAGCCTGCGCAGCGACGACGAGGCGCGGATTCTCGGCCCGCAGATCGTGCGCGAGATCACTTACCGTGTGTTGCTCGGCGAACTGGGCGGGACGCTGCGCGCGCTCGCGGCGCCGGACAGTTCCTTCGGCCAGATCAGTCGGGTGCTCCATCGGATCCATGCCGAGTACGCGCGCGTGTTCGACATGCCGACGCTGGCGCGTGAGGCGGGCATGAGCGTCTCGACCTTTCATGCGCGGTTCAAGGCGGTCACATCGTCACCACCGCTTCAATACGTGAAGTCCGTGCGCCTGCACAAGGCCCGCCTGCTGATGGTTCACGACGGCGCGAGTGCCAGCACGGCCGCTGCGCGCGTGGGCTACGAGAGCGCCTCGCAGTTCAGCCGTGAGTTCAAGCGCCTGTTCGGCGACACGCCCGCGGCGGTTGCGCACGATCTGAGGGAAACGCTCACGCGCCTGGCGTAGGGCTGTTGTTGGCGAGAGGAGCCGGCTCGCCGCGCCGGCCGGTCGGTTCGAACGGGCACGCGTGGTCGTGCTCGGGTGCGTCGCTCCGCTGCGTCACGGGGAAGGCTCAGCGCCGGACTGGGCGGCCAGGAGCGTGCTCAATCGTTCGCTGACGCGCCGGTCTTCGGCCGTCTGCCACGCGCCCCGGGCGCGCGCGCCATCGATGAGCGAAGCCGCGCGCTCGAGCAGGCTCCGTCGTCTTGCGGCCTCAGCGGGCACGCTCGGATTCAGCAGGCCGGCCAGCCGCACCAGGTCCGCAGCGAGGCGTTCCTCGAGCGATGCGTCGAGCCGGTCGCGTGCGCATTCCGCCTCTTGTGCAGCGAGCATCGCCTCGGCCGAGACGATCGCTTCCTCGCGGCGTCCCGCCCGGGAGAGCACGTCGCACCAGGCGTCGATGATGAACCGTCGTAGGACCGGGACATTCAGGCGCGGAAGGTCCGCCGGTTGTAGCAATAGTGCGGGTACGGAGGCCCCGAGCAGCACCGCAGCCTCATCCGTGCGGCCCTCGCGTGCAAGCAGGACGCCCTCCAGGCCGCGCATGATCGCGTCCCGCCGGGTGAGTTCCGGATCGTCGGGCCGCCGGCTCCGCACGGCTTCCAACTGAGCACGGGCTTGGGTCACGAACTCGGCGCGTTCGGGCGGGTCGCCCGCAAGCAAGGTGATGTACGCCGCGCCCTGGGCTGCGCGCGCTTGTTCCAGGTTCTCGTCGAGGTCCGGTTGCGCCCGGACCTGCAGGGCGAATCGCCCAGGAGACTCCGCGAGCCAGCGTCGGGCCTCGGGGACGTCACCCAGCAGGGCCGAGGTTTCGGCGATCCACAGGGGGAGTTCCGCGTGCTGAAAGTCCGGCGTCCAATCCGGGGCGCGCTCGCGGATGTAGGCGTAGGCGCGGTCCCAGTCCAGGAGGGCGGATCTGACGCCGCGCCAGTCGGCCTGTCGACGGTAACAAGGCAGTGAATACGCATGAGACTCGATGAACGGGCCTCGATAGCTGAGGTTCTCTGGGTCCAGGCCGACGAGGGCCTTGTAGTGGTCGCGGGCCAGGAGTTCCGCATCGCGCGCCCGGCAGGGCGACGTCCGCAGGACGAGCCGGCTCAGTTCGAGGGCGGTCCGGGCCAGCAACTCCCGCAGCATCAGATGACCGGTGTCGGAACGCCACGCGGCTGTGAAGTGCGCGAGGCATTGCTCCTGCACCTCGATCGCGCTCGCTTCCTCGCCGGCCGCCTGCAGGGCGGACGCCAGCATCGTTCGGCAACCCTGGATGGTGGCGTAGCGGTGATTCTCGTCATCGATCGATTGCCGATCCTCCCACTCCACGGAATCGAGCAGCGCATTTCCCTCGATGACGAGCGCGAGGCCCTCCCGGGTGCGGGTGGGGTCGAGGAACGCGATGAGTCGCCCCATGCGACACAACAGGTAGGCCAGACAGCCCCGGGGTGCCATGCTCTCGGGATGACGTGCCATGATCCCGCGGAGCCGATCGATCAAGCCCTGCCGCCAGGTCGGATCGTTTGCGCGCGCGTGGTCGGTCGCCCACGCCAGGCGCCACTCCAGCCACACCTGTCTCGCCGCAGCCTCGGCGTCGTCGGGGTTCTCGCGGGCCAGGCCCGCGCGCAGGGTGGCCGCCTCGCGCATCGCATCGGCGCCGCGCGTGACGTCGCCACGGCAATAGATGCGGAGCGCCGCGAGTTGTTCGAGCGCCGCGGCGTGAGCCATGCGCGCCGTGCGATCGCGAAGTTCGCGCGGGAGCTGGCGGTAGTAAGCGTCGGTCTGCTCGGCGATGCGCAGGAGCATGGCGCTGTTTCCGTAGCGCTGCATGGTGAGCCCGAGGTCGCCGGCCATGAAGGCGGCGAACTCCCCGGCCTGTGTGCGCGCAGCCGTTTGGTCCTGCTCCGCGCGGAGCGCACGCGCCAGCGCGGTCCGTTCGCGGAGCAACGCCGAGAGGACCGTCGCGGCGACCACGACCAGGGTGGTCAGGAACACCAGCGTAAAGGCCACGCCGACGCGGTGACGCCGGCAGAACTTGCCCGCGTGTTCGATCCAGCCCGGCGCCCGCGCGACGATCGGCCTGTGCTCGAGAAACCGCTTCAGTTCGTCGGCGACGGCGGCCGCGCTCGCGTAGCGCCGAGCGGGATCCTTTGCCAGGCATGTCAGGCAGATCGTCTCAAGATCGCGCGGGAGGCCCGGCGAGAGCACGTGCGGGGGCGCGGGTTCGGTTTCGAGCACGAGGCGGAGGGTCTCCGTCGGTGTGGCGGCGTTGAACGGCGCGCGGCCCGTGAGCATGTGGTAGAGGAGCGCGCCGAGGCCGTAGACATCGCTGGCAACTCCGTGGATCGACGTGGACGCCGCGGCCTGTTCGGGCGGCACGTAGTTGGGAGACCCGAGCATCTGGCCGGCGAAAGTCACGCCGGCCTCGGGGCCGATGTGTTTCGCAAGGCCGAAGTCGGTGAGATGCGGACGCCCCGATTTGTCGATCAGCACGTTGGACGGCTTGAGGTCGCGATGGATCACGTCGCGGGTGTGGGCATGCTGTACCGCATCGGCCACTACGGACAGGATCTCGGCGGCGCGGCGGGCGGGCAGCGGTCGCCCGGCGCACTCGGCGGCGAGGTCGCGGCCATCGATCAAGTCCATGGTGTAGTACGGCTGTCCGTCCACTTCGCCGTAGTCGTGGATCGCGATGATGTTCGGGTGCTGCAGCGCAGCGACCGCGGCTGCCTCGCGCCGGAAGCGGAGAAGCGCCATCTCGGAGGCATGGGCCCCGGCGAGCAGCAACTTGATCGCGACCGTGCGGCCGAGTTCGAGGTGTTCAGCCCGGTAGACCACGCCCATGCCGCCGCGACCGATCTGCCCAATCAACCGGTAGCCTCCGAAATCGCGAGGCAGGCGCGGCGAGGCGCTCTCGGACGTCTGCCCGTCGCCCGCCTCCAGGGCGGATTGCAGCAGGCAGGCCGCGCACAGGACGTCGTCCGCCGCGGAGTCGAGCGGAGCGCCACAACGCTGGCATCTCGGCGCATGCATGGTTCGTGCCTCGAGAGACTATAATGAAGTGGCGGGGCGAGGTTACGGCCCACGGCGGCGTCCCGGCCCCTCAGCGTAGCGCGGCGAGGAGGAACCGCAGTTCGTCCTCCACGTCGCCGGGATCAGAAAGCGTCCGGGCGATCTCCTCGCGCATGCGTTCGCCACAGCGACGCCGCAGGCGGTGAGCCGCGGTCTTGACCGCGCCTTCCGTTGACTCGAGCCGGCGGGCCACCTCGGCCAGGGGGATCTCGCCGCGGCCGCCCCACAGCGCACCCTTGAGTGCGTCGAACACGGCCGCCTTGCCCGCGGCGACGTATTCAAGGCGCACTGCCGCCAGAGCCTCATCGAGCAGGCTGCGGGCCCAGTTGCGGTCAAACAACGTCTCGGGCGAGTCGCTCGACGACGGTTCGCCCGCGAAGTGAGATTCTGCCTCCGTGATAGCTTCGTAGGACACGAATGACTGCTGTCCTCCCCGGCGGATGGTGGACGCGCGTGCCCGCTGGGCGGACTGGAAATTCTGGAAAGCCGAGAGCAGGAACGTGCGAAAACGTCCGCGGCTCGCATCGGCGCAGGCGATGGCCTCGCGCTTCAGAAGATCGGCGAAGAAGGCCTGCGTGAGATCCTCGGCATCGGCGGCGCTCAATCCACGCCGTCGTGCGAACGTGTAGAGCGGTCGCCAGTAGATCCGGCAGAGCTGTTCGAGTGCCTTGCGTCCATCGGCTGTGCCGGCGTGCGCAGCCTCCGCCACCACGCTCCAATGGGTCGTGGCGAACCGGGGCGATCCGAGCGGGTTCGAAGCAGTGAGGTCTGCCATCGTCGATGCGCAACCCAGCGGCTCGGGGAGTGACGCGCAGCTTGCGCACAGCGCGGCGGCGAGGCGAGTCGAATGGTGCGGGAGGTGGCTGGGCATGGGAGGCAGGTGCGTCTGATTCCGCCTCGTTGGCGTGATTCGGGATAGCGCCGCCATGCGCAGTAACCTCCGACGGGATTTCGATTATAGCACAACGCGGGGACCGGTTCGGAGACGGCCCTCGTCGAGGACGCCCCATGTCGCGACGGGTTGATCCAGACCTTCGGGATGTCTCGGGCGGCCATGCTCACCTCCGAACAAGATCAGCAATCCACAAGAGGAAATTATCATGGCCAACAGAATGTTGTTTAGTCGCAGTATCAGCCTTCTGGGACTCTCCTGCCTGCTCGCGCTTGCGTTTGCGGCGGCGCCGGCCCAGGCGAAGCCGATGAAGCCCCGCCCGGAATGCGGCGTGCGTATCACTGGAACGATCTGGGGCTCGTTCACCGGCTCCAGCTGGGCCGGCCACGCGCTCGTGCAGATCGGAGAGAATGAGCCGATGCGGGCGACGATGGTCGACGTGGCGACACAGGCTCCGGAGTTTCACGCCGACGGCACGTTCAGCGGAGCCGAGATCATCACATTCACCCTGGAGGACGAGGAGGACAGTTTCCAGGTGGTCGGCGCGTATGTTGCCTACCCGGGTGTCACGCCAAACCTTTTCACCTACCGGATGAAAGGACCGGGAAGGATCGAGAACCCGACGGGTATTTTCAAGGAGATGAACATGACGGGTTGGGTGACGATCTGCGGTCCGTTCGTGTTCCCGTTTGATGACGCCGGTCCGCTTCCGAATCCCGCCTGGATTGCGCAGATCTACGGCAAGGTCCGGCTCAACAAGGCCAGGTAGTCCGCGCCCGGGACGCGCCGCGTGAGTCCAAAGTCTGGATACAACGTGGCGCGGTCCGCCCGGATGACGCGCCGACATTCGGCCACAGAGCCTCGCAAAGAAGCGGGCGTCCCGCCACCCGTGGGACGCCCGCTTCTGCGCCCATTCCGTAGACCACAGCACGCCCGCAGCATCGGGGTCAGAGTCGTCTGCGACCGTGTTCGCGTTGCCAGGCCATGCGGGCGCAGACGTTGAGGGAGCCAGGGTCGAGACCTCCCATGCCCGATTCCGTCCTGCGCCTTGACGCTCTCGGCGCCATGGCCGATCTACGGTAGGACGTACAGTTCCACGAGCGCCACACCGCTTGCGCCCGGCGCCATCTTGATCACGCTCAACCTGTGGTCCCGCTGCCGCCCGATTCCGAACGCGAGCCCTTTCCGGGCGCTCAGGGGGTGCTCGCCAAGCGGCTCGCGCGGCCACCGGGCGGGTGGTGCGTGACGATGATCTGGCGCCGCCGTCGCGACCGTTCGTCGCGCTGGCGAGGAAGGCGAGGAGGAGAAGGCACTCGATAGCCACGAAAGACTCACACATGCGACGTCTCACACGGTTCTTGTTCTCCCTGGTTCTCGGCCTGAATCTATCCCAACGGGGAGCGGGTCGGATCGCGGGTGCAGAGGACGATCTCGGGACGATTCGATTCGAGGTGTCCGGCTCGACGGCAGCACAGGCTCACGTGATACGTGGCGTCAAGCTCGTGCATCACATGATGTACGAGCAGGCGGATCGCGAATTCGCTGCAGCCGCTGCGGCCGATCCGAGCTGCGCGCTCGCCCACTGGGGGCGGGCCATGACTCTCATCCACCCGGTCTGGCCGGATTCGCCATCCGCCGCCGACCTGGAGCGCGGTGCCGCGTTCGTTGAACGGGGCCTGGCCAGTCCCCCGCGGACCGACCGCGAGCGGGCCTACCTGGAGACCCTGGGCCGCTTTTATCGTGCCGACGCGAGTATGCCTTATTCCAGGCGTCTTCAGGAACTCGATACGGCCTGGGCGCAACTGGCGCGCGCGTACCCGGACGACATGGACGCGCAGGCGTTCGCTGCCCTGTTCCACCTCGCACCCGTGCGGTTCCTGCCCAAGGACAAGTCGAGTCGCGCACAGATCGAGGCCGCCGGACAACTCGAGACCGTGTTGAGTCGGATACCCGACCATCCCGGTGCCCAGCACTACAAGATCCACGCCTACGATTTTCCACTCCTGGCGGATCGTGCGCTCGAAGTGTGCAGCACCTATGGAGCCATAGCCCCGGACGTGCCGCATGCGTTGCACATGCCGACGCACATCTACACGCGCCGCGGGTTGTGGGACAAATCCATCGAGTTCAACCTTCTCTCAGCGAGTGCTGCGCGAAAGATCGACGTAGCTGCAGGCGCACTCAGCGGCCATCTCCCCCACGCGCTTGATTATCTGGCCTACGCCTATCTCCAGCGCGGACAATATAGCAACGCCGACGGCGTGCGGCGCGAACTGGCGGCGTGCACAGGTCCGTATGCGCCGACGCAGCACATGCAGATGGCCTTCGCCCTGGCCGCCGTGCCCGCCCGCTTCGCGTTGGAGCGGCAGGCGTGGCTGGAGGCGGCAGAGCTGCCGCTTCACCAGCCGGCAGCTTTCCCGTGGGGGCGGGCATTCATTAACTGCGACTCGATCACGCACTTTGCTCGCGCGATCGGGTCGGCGCGCTCCGGACGGCTCGATGCAGTTCGCACCGAACTCGTCGCGCTCGAGCGGATACACGCGCAGCTTTCGGACTCGAACCGCACCTCCTACTGGACGGCCCAGGCCGAGACGCAGTTGCTCGCAGCGCGGGCCTGGCTCGCGGCGGTGGAGGGCCAGCTTGAGTTGGGAATCGAGCTGATGCGGCGGGCCGCTGCCCTGGAGGCGACTGCCGACAAGGAAGCGGTGACACCGGGTGAGGTTCTTCCCGCCGGAGATCTCCTCGCTGACATGCTCCTCGAGGGCAATCGACCCGCGGAGGCTTTGGCCGCGTACGCAGCCGTGCTCGAGGTCAGTCCCAATCGGCTCTACACCCTGTACGGCGCCGGCGTTGCCGCCGAGCAAGCCGGCGACATGGAGAGAGCGCACAGGTATTTCACCCAATTGGCAGAGGTCGCTCGCGAAAGTGATGCGGGTGTCGAGCGCGTGGGTTATGCTCGCGCCTTTCTCGAGCGCGAGTCCGGCTCCGGGGTCAGCGGAAACTAGGGCGGCGCCAAAGCGTCAGTCGACGCACTCGGCCGGTCTGAAACTTTCGGACGAGCCGCGCTCAATCGCGCTCAGGGAACGGGACAAGATGGAAGAGGGCGCCCCGCGGTGTGCGGGACGCCCTCGGTGCAACGTCAGTGCCCGGGCGAGGGTACTCGCCCGGCAAAGTCGTGGATAGAGGGTAGGGCGAAGCCTCCGGCTGAGCCGTTCGCCGAGAACGCAGCCTGGACCGCGGCTCGGCGGGACGCCTCGCCCCACCTCGCGATCAGTGAGCGATGCGCTTGTTCAGCTCGGTCAGGATCGTCTTGGCGGCGTGGGGGATGACCGTGCCGGGGCCGAAGACTGCGCTGGCGCCGTGCTTGAGGAGGAAGTCGTAGTCCTGCGCGGGGATGACTCCGCCGCAGATGACCATGATGTCCTCGCGGCCGAGGCGCTTGAGCTCCTCGACCAGCTTGGGCAGCAGCGTCTTGTGGCCGGCGGCGAGCGAGCTCATGCCGACCACGTGCACATCGTTCTCCACGGCCTGCTTCGCCGTCTCCTCGGGCGTCTGGAAGAGCGGCCCGATGTCGACGTCGAATCCAAGATCCGCATACGCCGTGGCCACCACCTTGGCGCCGCGGTCGTGGCCGTCCTGGCCCATCTTCGCGATCATGATGCGCGGACGGCGACCCTCCTTCTTGGCGAAGTCGTCGGTCAGCTTCCGGACCTCGGTGATCTGGTTGTCCTTGCCGAATTCGGTGGAGTACACGCCGGTGATGGAACGGATCACAGCCTTGTGGCGGCCGTAGATGACTTCAAGCGCGTCGGAGATCTCGCCGAGCGAGGCGCGGGCCTGCGCGGCGGTGACCGAGAGCTCGAGCAGGTTGCCCGTGCCGGACTTGGCGGCCTCGGTGAGGGCCGCGAGGGCGGCCTTGACCTTGGGCTCGTCGCGTTCGGCGCGGAGTTTCGCCAGGCGCTTGATCTGCGCCTCGCGCACGGCGGTGTTGTCCACCTCGAGGATTTCCAGCGGGTCCTCCTTGGCGAGGCGGTACTTGTTCACGCCGACGATCGTCTCGCGGCCGCTGTCGATGCGCGCCTGGCGGCGGGCGGCCGCCTCCTCGATGCGCATCTTGGGCAGGCCGGACTCGAGCGCCTTGGCCATGCCGCCGAGCTGCTCCACTTCCTGGATATGCGACCAGGCGCGGCGCATGAGCGCGTCGGTGAGGGCCTCGACGTAGTAGCTGCCGCCCCACGGGTCGATGACCTTGCAGATGCCGGTCTCGTCCTGGAGGTAGAGCTGCGTGTTGCGCGCGATGCGGGCGGAGAAGTCCGTCGGCAGCGCGATCGCCTCGTCGAGCGCGTTGGTGTGGAGCGACTGCGTGTGGCCGAGGGCCGAGGCCATCGCCTCGATGCAGGTGCGCGTCACGTTGTTGAACGGATCCTGCTCGGTGAGCGACCAGCCGGAGGTCTGCGAGTGCGTGCGCAGCGCCATCGACTTCGTGGACTTCGGGCCGAACTGCTTCACGATCTTCGCCCAGAGCAGGCGGGCGGCGCGCATCTTCGCCACCTCCATGAAGTAGTTTTTGCCGATGGCCCAGAAGAAGGACAGGCGCGGCGCGAAGTCATCGACGCCGAGGCCGGCCTTCGTACCGGTGCGCAGGTACTCGAGGCCGTCGGCGAGCGTGTAGGCGAGCTCGAGGTCGGCCGTGGCTCCCGCCTCCTGCATGTGGTAGCCGGAGATCGAGATGGAGTTGAACTTCGGCATCTTCTGCGACGTGAACGCGAAGATGTCGCCGATGATCCGCATGGAGGGCGCGGGCGGATAGATGTAGGTGTTCCGCACCATGTACTCCTTGAGGATGTCGTTCTGGATCGTGCCCGAGAGTTCCTCGAGCTTGGCGCCCTGTTCGAGGGCGGCGACGATGTAGAACGCGAGCACGGGCAGCACGGCGCCGTTCATCGTCATCGAGACGGAGACCTTGTTCAGCGGGATGCGGCTGAAGAGGATCTCCATGTCGAGGATCGAGTCGATCGCGACACCGGCCTTGCCCACGTCGCCGACCACGCGGGGGTGGTCGGAGTCGTAGCCGCGGTGGGTGGCGAGGTCGAAGGCGACGGACAGGCCCTTCTGGCCGGCCGCGAGATTGCGGCGGTAGAAGGCATTGGACTCCTCGGCGGTGGAGAAGCCGGCGTACTGGCGCACCGTCCACGGCTGCGTCACGTACATCGTAGCGTAGGGGCCACGCAGATACGGGGCGATGCCGGCGGTGTAGCCGGTGTGCTCGGCACCGGCGATGTCCTCGGCGGTGTAGAGCGGCTTGACGGCGATCTGCTCCATCGTCTGCCAGACGAGGTCGTCCAGCTTCTTGCCGGTCTGGGCCTCGAGCTGCGCACGCCATTCGGCGTAGGTCGGCTTCTTGGCCTCAGCCGCGGCGGGCTGGAAGGGCAGGGTGGTGAAATCAACGGTGCGGCTCATGGCTGGGTCGCGGGAAGGAAGGAAACGTTGGCGGTGGTGTGGGGGCAGGCCGGAGGCTGCCCCTCCAGGTGAAGGCGATGGAGGCTCATTTCAGGACTCCGATCTTCGTGAGGAGGCGGGTGAGCATCTCCAGGCTGTTGCTGGCGACATTGACGAATTCATCGACGCCGGCGGCGCGCCAGGCGTCCTCGACAGGTTTATCTTTCGGTGCGGCGCCGGCCACCATGACGTGGATACCGGCGTCCTTCGCTTTGAGGGCGCGAGCGAGCGGCTCGACCGCGGTCGCATACGTGTCGTCCATCGAGGTGATCACCACGATCTTGGCCCGCGAGGCGAGGGCCGCGGCGGCGGCCTCGTCGGCGTCCTTGAAGTCGCGATCCGCGGCGACCTTGAAGCCGCCGACCTCGAAGAAGCCCGTCGTCCAGTCGGCGCGGAGCCGGTAGAGGCGGGACGGACCGATGTTGGCCTGGAAGAGCAGGGGCGTCTTCCCGGCGGCGGTGGCGGCGGCCGAGGCCTCGCGGAGGCGCTCGAAGGGCTGCGCGGCGCGGTGGATGCAGACCGGCGTGACCTTGGGATGCTCGGCATCGCCGGAGCGCATCGCGCGGCAGATCTCGCCGAGCGTGGCGCCCTTGGACACAGCGTCGATCGCGGCCTCGAGGGCGGAGCGCGGCTGGGACTCGAGCAGCACGGACAGGCTGTTGAGGACAAACGCATCCTCGGCCGTGCGCTGCGAGTTGCGATACTCGATCACCTGCTTCGCGCGCTTCTTCTGAATGGCGGCGTAGTCCGGCGTTTTGCGATCGGGCTGAGCCTCGCGGGCGTTGGCGTACTGATTCACGCCGACGATGATCGTGCGGCGCTTGGCGACGCCATCGGCGCGAGCCTTGGCGGCATCGGCGACCATCTTCTGGGGCACGCCGGCGAGCAGGGCCTTCGTCATGCCGCCCTGTTTCTCGATCTCCTGGAAGAGCGCCCAGGCGCGGGAGGCGACCTCGTTGGTCAGCCACTCCACGTAGTGGGAGCCTCCGGCCGGATCGACGACCTTCGTGAGGTCGCACTCCTCGGCGAGGATCGTCTGTGTATTGCGCGCGATGCGACGGGAGAACTCGTCGGGCACGCGCGTCACCTCGTCATACGGGCTGACGTGGAGCGAGTCGCAGCCGCCGACCACGCCGGAGAACGCCTCGGTCGTGGTGCGCAGCATGTTCGTGTGCGCATCGTAGACGGTCTTGTTGAACGTCGCGGTGCGCACGTGCAGGTGCATCTGGCGCGCCTTCTCGTCGCCGCCGAGGGCGGTGACGGCCTGCGACCAGACCTGGCGGGCGGCGCGGAATTTCGCCACCTCCATGAAGAAGTTCGAACCGGCGCTGAGCGAGAAACGCACGTGGCGCGTGGCGTCGTTCACCGGCACGCCGTGCTTTTCGAGTTCGCGCAGGTACTCGACGCCCGTCGCGAGGACGAAGGCGAGTTCCTGGATCGCGGTGGCGCCGGCGTCGGCGTAGGGCGTGCCCTGCACTGCGACGGTCTGGAGGTTCTTCGCCTGAGCACGGGCGTAGAGCGTGAGGCTGGCCATCTCCTGCCAGGCGCGCTCGAGCGAGATCGGGAGGTCGCCCTTCCAGGCGAGCATGCCGAGCGGGTCGATCTCGATGCAGCCGCGCAGGTCCTTCACGGGCGTGCCGCGTTTTTTCGCGAGGGCGAGGAGCAGGGCCGCGGCCGGGAGGGCCGAGGCGCCGGCGCGCAGGTACACCGAGACGAGCGGGAGTTGGATATGGGCGAAGGCCTTCTCCATGTCCGCGAGCGTCGAGAGCGACAGGCCGCAGGCGCCGACGTCGCCGGGCTTGGCGGTGTCGGGGTCGCGTCCGGCGAGGGTCGCGAGATCGAGCGGGATGTTCAGCTCGGTCTGCCCGCGCTCGAGGTCGTGGAGCGCGGCGGCGTTGAACTCCTCGGGTGTGGCCAGCGGCAGCTCCTGGGAGATCTCCCAGCCCGTGGCGACCTGGCCGGCGGCGCGGGCGCCGCGCAGGCGGGAGGCGGTGCCGGGCAGCTCGGCGAGTTGTGGCAGGTGGGCCACATCCTCTTTCCGATAGATCGGCTGGAGCTCGATGCCTTCGGGCGTGCGCGTGATGAGCTTTTTCTCGAAGGGGGCACCCTTCAGGAGAGCTTCAGCGGCGGCGCGCCACTGGTCGTAGGTGGGCAGCGGAAAATCCCCGAGCAGGCGCTCGGGCGATTCGGCTGTCTTGGTTTCGTGCGTGGGCACTTTCATGGCGTTGCAGAAGAAATTCTAACACCCCCTGGCTACGCATTCCGTAGTGAGCCAGTGGCAAAAACTGCGGAGACGGTTTTGTATGGTCCCGGTATCTTGCACGGAATGCCGTTCACCGAGTCCAGATCCATGTCCGCACTGGGGAGAGGATCCTTGGGTTCACGGCGTTTTCAACTCCCGGCTGCTGCTACGGATTCTTATCGCGTCGGCTGCTAGGTTTATCTGTATAAGAAAAAATGATCCAACGAATCGATCACCTCGGTATCGCCGTCCGCTCGCTGGCGGAGTCGGTGAAGTACTACGAGCAGGCGCTCGGCCTGAAATGCGAACATTTCGAGGAAGTGCCGTCCCAAAAGGTGAAAACGGCCTTCTTTGACGTCGGTGGCGTGCACATCGAACTGCTCGAGCCGACCTCCCCGGAGAGCACGATCGCGCAGTTCATCGAGAAACGCGGCGAGGGCATCCACCACATCGCGTTTGCGACGGACAACATCGAGGGTCAGCTCGCCGGCGCCAAGGGCGCGGGCGTGAAGGTCCTGCACGAGGTGCCCTTCGAGGGCGCCGCGGGCAAGCTCGTGGCCTTCCTGCACCCGAAATCGACCTATGGCGTGCTGACGGAGTTCTGCATGCCCAAGCCCGGAGCCGCGGCCGCGCACTGATCGCGTCGGTCCCCACCGCCATCACTCACGTCACTGTCCCTTTTCGATCGAGAAACCACGTCCATGCCCATTGATCCCGCATTGCTCAAGGAACTCGAGGCGCGCCGCAAGAAGGCCGCGCTCGGGGGAGGAAAAGACAAGATCGCCAAGCGCCATGAGAAGGGCCAGCTGACGGCCCGCGACCGCCTGGCGGCGCTCTTCGATGCCGACACGTTCATCGAGTTCGGCATGCATGCCGCCCACGCCTGCACGGCGTTCGGCATGGAGGACAAGGAGATGCCGGCGGACGGCGTGGTGACCGGCATCGGCTATGTGGCCGGCCGCGTCGTGGCCGCGTATTCGCACGATTTCACGGTCGGTGGCGGCGCGCTCGGTCGCATCCATGCGCGCAAGGTCTGCGACCTCATGGATTACGCGATGAAGGCGGGCATGCCGATCGTTGGGATCAACGACTCCGGTGGCGCGCGCATCCAGGAGGGGGTCGATTCGCTCTCCGGCTACGGCCAGATCTTCTTCCGCAATGTCGCGGCCTCCGGCCTCGTGCCGCAGATCGCGATCATCGCCGGCCCGTGTGCCGGTGGCGCGGCGTATTCGCCCGCGCTCACCGACTTCCTCATCATGGTGCGCAATCCGGCGACCAACATGTTCATCTGCGGTCCGGAGGTGATCAAGGCCGCGACGGGCGAGTTGGCCAAGCTCGAGCAGTTCGCCACCGCCGACGCGCATGCCGCGGTCTCGGGCAATGTCCACCTCATCGCCAACGACGACAATCACGCCATTCAGCTCGCCCAGTCGCTGATGAGCTACCTGCCGTCGAACAATCTGGACGACCCGCCGCATCACCCCGCCGAGCACCTCAGCCTCGCGCCGATCTCCAAGCTCAACGAGCTGATCCCGGGCGACGCCAAGATGCCCTTCGATGTGAAGGACATGATCGGCGCGCTGGTCGACTCCGGTTCGTTCTTCGAGATCATGGCCTCGTTCGCGCCGAACCTCGTGGTTGGTTTCGCGCGCATCGACGGCATCGTGGTCGGCATCGTCGCCAATCAGCCGAAGGTCAAGGCCGGCTGCCTCGACATCGACGCCTCCGACAAGGGCGCGCGCTTCATCCGCACGTGCAATGTCTATGGCATCCCGCTGGTCACGCTGGTGGACGTCCCCGGTTACATGCCCGGTCTGGCCCAGGAGCGCGGCGGCATCATCCGCCATGGCGCCAAGATGCTCTTCGCCTATGCGGCTTCGACGGTGCCAAAGATCACCGTCATCCTGCGCAAGGCCTACGGTGGCGCCTATCTCGCGATGTGCTCGAGCGACCTGGGTGCGGATCTCGTCTACGCCTGGCCGACGGCCGAGATCGCGGTCATGGGCGCCGAGGGCGCGGTGAAGGTCATCTTCGGCAAGGAGCTGAAGGAGGCGCCCGACGCCAACAAGAAGCTGGCCGAGCTGATCTCGCAGTACCGCGAGGAGTTCGCCTCGCCGTACCAAGCGGCCAAGAACGCCCTGATCACCGACGTGATCGAGCCGTCGCACACGCGCGGCATGGTTTCCCTCGGGTTGCGCTCCTTGCTGACCAAGCGCGAAACCCGTCCGCCCAAGAAGCACGGCAACATGCCGCTCTGAGTTCATCCCTGCGACCCGCGCCACCATGGAAAACAACTGGCAAGCGTTCCTCGATTCGATCGAACACCTGACCGGCTTTGTCATCGTCATGATCGCACTCGGCGGCTTGTGGGGCCTCACGGTCCTGATGGCCAAGCTGATCGCGGCGATCGACAAGCCGAAGGCGCAGGCCCAGGCGCAGGTCGCCGCCTCCGCGGCGGCAGTTGCCGCTGCGCCCGCCGTGGCGCACGCCGGGCCGCCCGAAGACGACCTCGTCGTCGTGGCGGCCGCCGTCGCCAGCATGCTCGGCGTCCGCCACCGCGTGGTCGCGGTCAGGCCGATCGCCTCGTCCTGGGGCCAGCAGGGCCGCCGCGACATCCACGCCTCTCACCGTATCCGCTGATTCACGACCCATTCCGCTCCCGCCTTACCTTGTGCCGTCCATGAAGAAGACACTCCGCATTTCCTTCAACGGGAAGACCTACGAAGTCGTCGCCGAACTCCTCGGCGAGGATGATACCGCACCTGCGCCGATGCGCAGCGCGGCCCCGGCCCCTGTCGCCGCCGCAGCGG
>JAEWQP010000013.1 GCA_023399155.1 Verrucomicrobiota bacterium
GCGAAGAAGGACGTGGTAAGCTGCGATAAGCATCGGGTAGCTGCAAACAGGCATTGATCCGATGATTTCCGAATGGGGCAACCCGGCACGCTGAAGGCGTGTCACCATCTAATGATGGAGCAAACGCGGGGAACTGAAACATCTCAGTACCCGCAGGAAGAGAAAGAAAACTCGATTCCCAGAGTAGTGGCGATCGAAATGGGAAGAGCCTAAACCAAGGATGTTACGGCATCGTTGGGGTTGTAGGAAAGCTCAAAGGAATTATCTGACAGAACTGGAATGATTTGGAAAGTTCGACCATAGAGGGTGACAGTCCCGTACAGGTAACGTCAGATAGTCAGGAGCTTATCCTGAGTAGGTCGGGACACGTGAAATCCTGTCTGAATCCGCGGGGACCATCCCGCAAGGCTAAATACTCACAGAAGACCGATAGTGAACCAGTACTGTGAAGGAAAGGTGGGAAGCACCCCGAGCAGGGGAGTGAAATAGACCCTGAAACCGTCCGTTTACAAGCGGTAGGAGCAAGCGATTGCGACTGCGTGCCTTTTGCATAATGAGCCTACGAGTTGTTTCTTACCGGCGAGGTTAAGTACTTCAGGTACGTAAGCCGAAGCGAGAGCGAGTATTAACAGTGCGTTAAGTCGGTAGGAACAGACGCGAAACCTAGTGATCTACCCATGGCCAGGGTGAAGGAGCCGTAACAGGCTCTGGAGGCCCGAACCGGTTTACGTTGAAAAGTGCTCGGATGAGCTGTGGGTAGGGGTGAAAGGCTAATCAAACTGGGAGATAGCTCGTACTCCCCGAAATGTCTTTAGGGACAGCCTCACAAGAGCTATCAGGAGGTAGAGCTACTGATAAGATGCGAGGGCGTCAATGCCTATCAAATTTTGACAAACTCCGAATGCCTGATAGTGATTTGTGGGAGTGAGTTGCCGGGTGCTAATGTCCGGTAGCAAAAGGGAAACAGCCCAGACCGACGGCTAAGGCCCCCAAGCGTGAGTTAAGTTGATAAAACGAGGTGACATCGCCTAGACAGCTAGGATGTTAGCTTGGAAGCAGCTAATCATTTAAAGAGTGCGTAACAGCTCACTAGTCGAGCGATCGGGCATGGATGATAATCGGGCATAAAGTATACTACCGAAGCTATGGATTGCATTTTAATGCACTGGTAGGGGAGCATTCCAGATAGCACAGAAGGTGCAGATGTAAATCGTGCTGGAGCATCTGGAAAAGCAAATGTAGGCATAAGTAACGATAATGAGGGTGGGAAACCCTCACACCGGAAGACCAAGGTTTCCTGATCAACGCTAATCGGATCAGGGTTAGTCGGGACCTAAGGCGAAGCCGAAGGGCGTAGTCGATGGACAACATGTTAATATTCATGTACTGGCAATAACTGCGATGGGGTGACGGAGAAGTGAAAGGCTTGCGCACTGACGGAATAGTGCGTTAAAGGGTGTAGATAAATTTTTTGCAGGCAAATCCGCAAGAGATGTCGAACCTGATAGTACCGTGCGTCTTCGGACAAGCGGATAATAGCCCTAAACATGCTTCCAGGAAAAACCTCTAAGCTTCAGGTTATTGGCACCCGTACCGGAAACCGACACAGGTGGTCGAGGAGAGTATCCAAAGGTGCTCGAGTGAATCATAGCTAAGGAACTAGGCAAATTAGTCCTGTAACTTCGGGAAAAAGGACGCCTTCAGCAATGAAGGCCGCAGAGAAATGGCCCAGGCGACTGTTTATCAAAAACACATGGCTTTGCTAAATCGAAAGATGATGTATAAGGCCTGACACCTGCCCGGTGCTGGAAGGTTAAGAGGAGATGTCAACCGCAAGGCGAAGCATTGAATTGAAGCCCCAGTAAACGGCGGCCGTAACTATAACGGTCCTAAGGTAGCGAAATTCCTTGTCGGGTAAGTTCCGACCTGCACGAATGGCGTAACGATCTCCCCGCTGTCTCAAACGTGGACTCAGCGAAATTGAACTGTGTGTCAAGATGCACACTACCCGCGGTTAGACGGAAAGACCCCATGAACCTTCACTCCAGCTTTGCACTGGTATCAGGATTGCGATGTGCAGGATAGGTGGTAGCCATTGAAACCGAGACGCCAGTCTCGGCGGAGGCTCCCTTGAGATACCACCCTTCGCACTCTTGATATCTAACCGCGGCCCGTTATCCGGGTCCGGGACCATGCATGGCGGGGAGTTTGACTGGTGCGGTCGCCTCCCAAACAGTAACGGAGGCGCGCGATGGTGGGCTCAAGCCGGTCGGACATCGGCTGTTGAGTGCAAAGGCATAAGCCCGCCTGACTGTGAGCGCGACAGCGCGAACAGAGACGAAAGTCGGCCTTAGTGATCCGGTGGTCCCGCGTGGAAGGGCCATCGCTCAACGGATAAAAGGTACTCTAGGGATAACAGGCTGATCTCCCCCAAGAGTCCACATCGACGGGGAGGTTTGGCACCTCGATGTCGGCTCATCACATCCTGGGGCTGTATTCGGTCCCAAGGGTTCGGCTGTTCGCCGATTAAAGTGGTACGCGAGCTGGGTTCAGAACGTCGTGAGACAGTTCGGTCCCTATCCTCCGCAGGCGCAAGAGGATTGAGGAGGGCCGCCCCTAGTACGAGAGGACCGGGGTGGACGGGCCTCTGGTGACGCGGTTGTCGGCCAACGGCACCGCCGCCTAGCTACGCCCGGAACGGATAACCGCTGAAAGCATCTAAGCGGGAAGCCGTCTCCAAGATGAGTCCTCTGTCCGGTAAGGCCCCTCGTAGACCACGAGGTTGATAGGCCGCAGCTGCAAGGCGCGCGAGCGCCTCAGGCGAGCGGTACTAATCGGCCGAGCTCTTCTCCATCGCACAGGGTCCCCGCACGCGGGGCCGCGGCCCGGGAGGGCCTTCCAGCAAAGTCGGTCGTCGGCAAGAGCGCTATGCAACCGCCAGGGTGCCCGAGGGGACCTTGCGCGGAACCGCGCGCAGCGCCTGAAAAGCGCCCTGCGCGAGCGCGACCATGGAGGCGGGGATCACCCGGTCCCATTCCGAACCCGGAAGTTAAGACCGCCATCGCCGAAAGTACTGCGGGGACAAGCCCGTGGGAGGATAGGGCGTCGCGCTCGCGCAGGGCGCTCGTGCGCCGAGAAGGAGGGGGTCCCTCCGCCCGATGGGGCGGGGAGGCCCCCTCCGCGCGTTTGGGGAGGG
>JAEWQP010000028.1 GCA_023399155.1 Verrucomicrobiota bacterium
GGGCGAGGCCTCTGGCCGAGCCGCCGATCGCTTGCGAGGAACGGCTCGGCCAGAGGCCTCGCCCTACCCACAGTCCGATGCAATCGCCCTCGGATCATGCGCTGCGTTTCGCTCACTCGTGCACCGACGTCTCGTCCAGGAAGATCCACTGGTCGACGTCGATGTGCCGGTCGTTGAGGGCGGCGGCGTACTCCTTCTTGCGCACCAGGCTGGCGGGAGAGTTCATCACCATCTGGATCTTCTCGTTCGGGATGTGGTGCCGGAGCAGGATCATGCACGCGTCGTAGTCGCGGCTGTCGTAGCTGACTCCAAGTTTCCGATACGATTCATCGGACGAGAGGCTGAGGCCGCGCTCGGTCATCATGCGGTCCGTCGCATAGGCCCCGAAGCCGGCGCCACGCCCGTCGTAATAGACGAGCAGGATCGCGCCGACGCCGTAGTGCACGATGTAGCGGACCGACTTCTTGAACTTTTCGCGGTTGTCGACGCTGCGCAGCGGGAACCGGTTGAAGAGCGACTCGCTGTGCAGGCGCACCACCGGCACATCGTAGATGCGCGGCGTCCCGTAGGTGAGCACCACGAACTCCTGGCTCGTCACGAGGTCGAAATAGACGTGCACGCGGAACCAGTACGGCGTCGTCAACAGATCGACGATCGGGTCATCGGGGTTGTCGCGGCGGTACTCGGTGATGCGCTCGGTGTCGATCCGGACCAGAAAGCGATTCTCCCGCAGCATCTCGTGGCCGCGCACGAGCGGCTGCTCCCCGGCCATGTAGCGCTCGAGGCTCGTCTTCTGGAAGAGTTCCTTGAACTGCTCGCCTGAGAGGATGATCTCGTCGTCCACCGGCTTCATGGGGAGGAAATAGCTCGCCGAGTAGATGAAGCGCTGCGCATGCGGCAGGGCGTGCGGCTTGAAGGGCAGGACGGGCTCTGGAGGCAACGCGCGCTTGGCAATGGACTGGGCCGGCCGGGCGAGGATGTGCCCGGCCGAGGCCTTCGAGGTGAGGTAGGCGAGATTGAACGGCGAGGGCTCGAACTCGAGCGTCTCGGTGCGCGCGATCCGGATGCCCTGCGACTCCAGCGCGGCGAGCTTGTCCGGGTTGTTTGTCAGCACGATGAACGACGCCGTCACGCCGAGCAGATGACAGATGTGCGAGATGTTGTCGTAATTGCGATGGTCCTTGCGCAGGCCCATGCACTGGTAGGCCTGGAAGGTGGAGATCTGGTCGAGCGAGGCCTGCACCAGCATGCGATCGCGCGCCTTGCCGACGTAACCCACGCCGCGTCCCTCCTGCATCAGGTAGAAGAGGATGCCGGTGCCCTTCTTCGCGATCACCTCGATCGCACCCTCGAGCTGCTGCACACAATCGCAATCACAACCGCGCAGCGTCTCGCTCGTCACGCAGGACGAGTGCAGGCGGGTGTGGAGCTCCTTGGCCTGCACGATATCCCCGTAGGCCAGCGCGATGATGTAGTGCTTGTCGATGATGTCCTGGAAAATGAACGCTCGAAACGTCCCGAAGCGCGTGTCGAGGCTGCAGCGCGCAAGGTAGAGCGTGGTCCCGTACAGGGGCCGCTCGTGCACGGGCGTGAAATCACCGACCGAGCCTGCCGGATGCTGGAGCATGCTGATGAGCGGAGCCAGGGCATGGGCCGCCTCGAGCGAATCCGCAACTGAGACCTTGGGTGCGAGCGGCGTGGCAGAAGATTTCGAAGGCATCATACGGGAACGCCCAGGAGCGTGACGCGCCTGGTCTCGGGCGACGAGCGGTTAATGGACCCTCTCCGACCACAACCGTGTAACGACCGTTACACGGTTGTGGTCGGGGCTGGGAGGGAAGCTGGCGCGGTCGGAGCGGGGAGGGGAGGGAAGGGCGGTGGGGTGGTGTGGACGGGTCTTGGTGGGGCGCGGCGGGTTTTCGGCTTCTCGGCCGGGGTGTGGGCGGGTTTGCTGCCGGGATGGTCGGCGGTACCGGAATCATCGACGCACATGTTCACTTGTATCCGAAGGAGGCGTCGGCCGATCCGGCGGCCTGGGCGGAGCGCATGGGTGAACCGTTGTGGGGCGCGTTGGTGACCCCGCAACCCGGGCGCCGGGTGCAGCAGGGCTGGGCGGACTGCGAGCGATTGTTGCGCGATATGGATGCCGCGGGCGTCGAGCGGGCCGTGCTTCTCGGCTGGTACTGGCAGCGCCACGAAACGTGCGTGTGGCACAACCGCTATTACGCGGCCTGTGTGCGCAGCCATCCGGACCGGATCTCGGCGTTTGCGACGGTGCAGGCGTCGGCGGGGGAGGCGGAGGCGATCACGGAGATGAACCGCGCGCGCGACGACGGGTTGATCGGGCTCGGCGAACTCTGTCCGTGGTCCGGTGGAGGATCTCCGCTCGACGAGGCCTGGCAGGCGGTGTTCGCCCACGCCGTCGCGCTGAACTGGCCGGTCAACCTGCACGTGACGGACCCGGCGAGCCGGCTGTTTCCCGGGCGTGTGGTGACGCCGCTTGCGGACATCGTCGCCCTCGCGAGACAGCAGGCGGGCCTGCGGCTGATTCTGGCACATTGGGGTGGCGGCCTGCTTTTCCATGAGTTGAATGCCCATGCCCGGCAGGCGTTGCGACACTGCGTCTATGACACGGCGGCGACGCCGCTGCTCTACGATCCGGCGATTTACCGGGCCGCGGTGCAGGCTGTCGGTGGGAACCGGATACTTTTCGGGAGCGACTATCCGCTCATGGTTTTTCCCAAGGACCAGCGCGAACCGGAGTTCACGCGCGTGCTGGCGCAGGTGCGGGAGGCGGGTCTTGACGAGGCCGCGACCGCCGCCGTGCTCGGCGGCAACGCTCGCCAGGTGCTGGGACTGGGCTGAACCCAGGAGCGGAGTCGGTCAGGACCACCGAAGGCAGGACCTCGTTAGCCGGATCGAGGAGGCCTCGACGAAGCAGAGCAGGGCAGGGCCGACAGAGTCGCGCGTGCGCCGTTCTTCTCCGCTCCCGTTGCGAACTCTTGTGCCGGTCATGCGACCCAAACCGGTTTACAGTAGGTAACCAGGAACACCAAGGGCCGCGAGTTTTCGAGTGATCGTGGGTTACCTTCTGTGAAGTCGCCTTTCTCGGTGACCTCTGTGTCTCCTCCGTGACCTCTGTGACCCGATCGGGATCGTGAAGAAGCGGGCGCTGACGTACCGGGAAGACAGATCTCGCGCCAAGACGCCAAGGCGCCAAGGATGAACCTCCCGGACAGGTTCACAGAAGGGCGCGAAGCAATCAAAGCCATGACCGTCCTTGATCGATCCCTTGGTTACCTCCGTTACCTCCCTGGAAAGGTTTTCTCGGTGACCCCTGTGGCTCCTCCGTGATCTCTGTGACCGGGTTGGGATCCGCTAAACGGTCTTTCTCGGCGACCTCGGTGTCCCCTGTTGCTCCTGCTCGTTGCGCTCAGCTGTGCGCTTCCATGCCGATGCAGGAGCACACGAGGTTGCGGTCGCCGTAGACGTTGTCGATGCGGGCCACGGCGGGCCAGAACTTGTGGGCGCGGGTCCAGGGCGCGGGGAAGGCGGCGGTCTCGCGCGGGTAGGGGCGTGACCACGAATCGGATACGACGACGTCGGCGGGGTGCGGCGCGTTCTTCAGCGGGTTGTTGGCCCGGTCGAACCGTCCGGACTCGACCGCCTTCATCTCGGCGCCAATGGCGATGAGCGCGTCGCAAAGGCGATCGAGTTCGTCGATGGATTCGCTCTCCGTCGGCTCCACCATGATCGTGCCGGGAACCGGCCAGGAGATCGTCGGCGCGTGGAAGCCGTAATCCATGAGGCGCTTCGCGATGTCCTCGACCTCGATGCCGGCGCGCTGCTTCCAGGCGCGGAAGTCGAGGATGAACTCGTGTGCCACCAGTTCGCCGCGGCCCCGGTAGAGCACGGGGAAGTGCGCGGCGAGCCGGCGGGCCATGTAGTTCGCGTTCAGGATGGCGTACTTCGTCGCGGCGGTCAGCCCATCGGGCCCCATCATGCGGATGTAGGCCCAGGAAATGAGGAGGATCGACGCGCTGCCCCACGGTGCCGCCGCCACGGGGCCGATCGAGGACCGGCCTTCCGGTGCGGGCGAGACCACGGGATGCCCCGGCAGGAAGGGCGCGAGGTGGGAGGCCACCGCGATCGGACCCACGCCCGGGCCGCCGCCGCCGTGCGGGATGCAGAACGTCTTGTGCAGGTTCAGATGGCAGACATCGGCGCCGATGTGCCCGGGCGAGGTCAGCCCGACCTGCGCATTCATGTTCGCGCCGTCCATGTAGACCTGGCCGCCGTGCTCGTGCACGATTGCACAGATCTCGCGGATGGTGTCCTCGAAGACGCCATGGGTGGATGGATACGTCACCATCAGCGCGGCGAGTTCGGAGGCGTGGGCCGCGGCCTTGGCTCGGAGGTCGGCCACGTCGATGTTGCCCATCGCATCGCAGGCAACCGGCACGACCCGCATGCCGGCCATGACCGCGCTGGCGGGATTGGTCCCGTGGGCCGAGACAGGTATGAGGCAGACGCGGCGCGACTCCTGGCCGCGGCTGCGGTGCCAGCCGCGGATGGAGAGGAGGCCGGCGTATTCGCCAGCCGAGCCGGCGTTGGGTTGAAGCGAGACCGCCGCGAATCCGGTGATCTCCGCCAGCCAGCGCTCGAGGTCGGCAAAGATGCGGGCGTATCCGGCGGCCTGCGTGCGCGGCGCGAAGGGATGGATGCGGGCGAACTCCGGCCAGGTGATCGGAAACATCTCCGCCGTGGCGTTGAGTTTCATCGTGCACGAGCCCAGCGGGATCATCGACGTGCAGAGCGAGAGGTCGCGCGACTCGAGCCGGCGCACGTAACGCAGGAACTCGGTCTCGGTGTGGTACTGCTGGAAGACCGCGTGCGTGAGATAGCCGGAGGTGCGGCCGTGCGGTGCCGCGATGACGGCGTCGGGGGCGGGTGCGAAGGCCGCGATCGCGGCCGCGTCGGGGGCCCGGCGCCCGGCCGCCTCGGCGAAGATCCCGACCAGCGTCGCGACCTCCTCGAGGGTGGTGGGCTCGTCGAGCGAGAGGCCCACGGTGTGGTCGTCGATCGGCCGCAGGTTGATGCGGCGGGCCGCGGCCGCGGCGTGTACCCGTGCGGCGGAGACGGAGCCGAGCCCGATCGTGAGCGTGTCGAACACGGGGGCTGTGTTGACCGCGCAACCGAGTTCGCGCAGCGCCCGGGCGAGCGCCAGGGTGAGGCGGTGGACGCGTTGCGCGATGGCCTTCAGGCCCTCCGGGCCGTGGTAGACGGCGTACATGGACGCCATCACGGCGAGGAGCACCTGCGCCGTGCAGATGTTGCTCGTGGCCTTGTCGCGGCGGATGTGCTGCTCGCGGGTCTGAAGCGAGAGGCGCAGTGCGGGCTTGCCGCGGGCGTCCTTTGAGACGCCGATGAGGCGGCCGGGCATCTGGCGCTTGAACTCGTCGCGCGTGGCGAAAAACGCGGCGTGCGGCCCGCCGTAGCCGAACGGCACGCCGCAACGCTGGGCGCTGCCGACGGCGACGTCGGCGCCAAACTCGCCGGGCGCGCGCAGCAGGGTGAGTGCGAGCAGGTCGGTCGCGACGACGGCCAGCGCCCCGGCCTCGTGGAGTTTCCCCACCAGCGGGGCGTAATCGTGAATTGAACCGTCGGTGGCGGGATACTGCACCAGCGCGCCGAAGAGGGAGGCATCGGGCGCGAGCTCAGCGGCCCCGCCGACGCGCACGGTGACGCCGAGCGGCTCGGCGCGTTGTTTGATCACCGCGATCGTCTGCGGATGGCAATCCGCCGCCACGAAGAAAGTGCGGCGCTCGTCGGAACCTCGCGCGGCCAGCGCGAGTGTCATCGCCTCGGCGGCGGCGGTGCCCTCGTCGAGCAGCGAGGCGTTGGCGATATCGAGCGCGGTGAGGTCGGTGACCAGCGTCTGGAAGTTCAGCAACGCCTCGAGCCGGCCCTGCGAGATCTCAGCCTGGTAGGGCGTGTATTGGGTGTACCAGCCGGGATTTTCCAGGATGTTGCGCTGGATCACGGGCGGGGTGATGCAGTCGTAGTAACCCTGCCCGATGAACGACCGAAACACCTGGTTTTGCGCGGCGACTGTCCGCAATTCCGCGAGCATGGCGTGCTCGCCGATGCCGGCGGGCAGGTCGAGCGGGCGGCTCAGCCGGATCGATTCCGGCACCGCCAGATCCACGAGCGCGTCGAGCGACGGCTGACCGATGGTCGCGAGCATGCGCGCGGTTTCGGCGGCATTGGCGCCGAGGTGACGGCGGGGAAACGTGTCGAGCGGCGCGAGATCGCGGGAGGGGGGCGTCGCGGCCGTGTCGGTGGCGGCGGATGATGGCATGGGCGAGGTGTAGGTTCGCGAAAGCGCGAGGCAATCGCTTTCCCGTCGCGATGGGGGCCCGTCTTTTCCCGAAGAGGCGACCGGCGCCCTGTCACGCAGGCCGCCATCGCGGAAGCGCGTCGGACACGACGGATGCCGTTCGCGTTGCGTTCGATGCCGCGGGGTCGCGGTGCCCGGTCAGCCGCGGCGGCCGCCGGCCAGGAGGAGCTGAACGGTCTCGATCAACACCGGGTAGGCGTAGGGCTTGGCGATCATGCGGAGTTCGCCCGGGGTGGTGCAGGCTCGGCCGAGGGGTGGCAGGGTGTAGCCGCTCGTCAGGATCGCGGGGAGAAGGGGTTTCCGCTCGCGGCACGCATCGATCAGCTGCAGGCCGTTCATGCCGCCGGGCATCACCATGTCGGTGAACACGAGGTCGATCCTGCCCCCGTGCTCATCCCAAGCGGCGAGGGCCTCGGGTCCGCTGTCGGCCTCGACCACGGAATAACCGCCCTGGGTGAGGGCCTGCATCGCGAGCCGGCGCACGCCGCCGTCGTCGTCCACGACCAGGATGGTGGCGCCATTCGGCGCCGGCGTCAGCGCAGCGGGCGTGTCGGCCAGGTCGGCGGGGTTGTGCACGGGGAGAAAGAGTCGGAAGGTCGTGCCGGAGCCCGGTGCGCTTTCAATCTCAATCCAGCCCCCGTGGCGCTCCACGATACCGTGGACCATGGCGAGCCCCAGCCCGCTGTTGCGCCCGGTCTGCTTGGTGGTGAAGAACGGCTCGAAGACGCGCGCGAGGGCGTCGGGGGCGATGCCGATGCCTGTATCGGAAAAACGGATTCCCGTGTAGTCGCGCACCACGAACCCCTCGGGCCCGACGCGCGCGGGGGTGCGGGGCGACGGCGCGATGGCGGCGACGACGATGCGCCCGCCGCCGGGCATCGCGTCACGCGAGTTGGCCGCGAGGTTGAGCAGCACCTGCGTGAACAGCACCGGATCGACGAAGACGGGGCAGGGCGTGGTGAGCGGCTCGACCACCACCTTGATCGAGTCGCCCACGAGGCGCGAGACCATGCGCTGGTTGGCGGTGAGCAGGTCGCGCACGTCCAGGGTGTGGCGGTCGAGCGGTCGATGTCCGGCGAAGGCCAGGAGCTGTTGCGTGAGGTCGGTCGCCTGCATGCATGCGGTCCGCAGCTCGGCCACATGCCCGGTGAGTTCCTCCGGGAGCGCGGAGTCGGCCTCGATCAACTCGAGGAAGCCCTTCATCACCGTGATGAGGTTGTTGAAATCATGGGCGATGCCTCCGGCGAGTGCGCCGACCGCCTCCATTTTCTGCGCATGGCGCAGTTGATCCTCCAGCCTTCGCCGCGCGGTGATGTCGCGGATGAAACACTGCAGCGAACGATCGGGCAGGCGCTGCCAGGTGGTTTCCACGACGAGTTCCGCGGAGCCGGCATGGGTCAGGGTGCGCTCGGTCGTGACCACCTCGCCGCGATCGATGCGGGTCCGGACGTCCGACGAGCGAGGATGAACATCCGGCGGCATGAGCTCGAACAGCCCGGCGCCGATGATCTCGCCGCGTTTGCGGGCGAGAATGGTGCAGGCGCGGCTGTTCGCCTCCGTGATCCGCCCGCCCTCGTCGGCCAGCAGGATCGCATCGGCTGCGAGTTCGATCGCGGTGCGCAGGCGCAGCTCGGAGCGCTGCAACGCCGCGGCGTGGCGCGTCTCGGACTCCAGCGTGCGGCGCAGGTCGGTCGTGAGCACCGCGGTCGCGGTGGCGGTCATGACCAGGATCACCGCGGCGTCGATGACCGCGGTGAATTCGGCGCGGGCGGGGGGATGCACCGCGATCCAGCCGCGGTCCTCCGCGATCCAGAGCATGACGAGCCCGGCCACGGTGAGGCCGGTGAGGGTCCAGAGGAAGCGCCGGTCCACGAGCACGCCGGCGCCCAGCAGCACGGGCGCGAGCGCGAACAGCACCACGTCGCGCGTGCCCCCGCCTCCGAGCCCCGCGAGCGCGAAGCAAAGGAGCCAGCCTCCCCCGATGAGCACGGTCGCACCCGCGCGAGGCGAGCCGATGCGGTTGAGCCAGAGGGCGGCGAGGATCGCCAGTTCGTAGGCTCCGATCAGGCCCACGGCCAGTGCGCCGCCATGCAGCCAGTTGTGAGCGAGGGGCAGGAGGAGCAGCGGCGCGAGGGTCCACGCGAGGATGTTGAGGGCGCGCGTGACCAGGGTCGCACCGATACCAGGTGCATCCTGGAGGGGAGGCCGGGCTGAGTCGCCACGTGGCATGGAGGGGACGGCAACCTCACGACGGCATGGCCCCGGGCGCAATGGCGAACTTCGTCCGCTGGCGCGGGTCCCCGCCGTCAGTGCGGCCCGGACGAGGCGCCGCGGGAAAATCGGTCCTTGCCGGAGCGGCTGGCCCGACGTTTAGTCCCGGGCTTTTCCATCATCATGATCGCACCAGAGACACGCTCCCACATCGAGGAAATCAAGAAGCGCGCCGGACAGTTATGGAGGTTTCTTTGACGTCGATCGCAAGCGCCACGAGATAGAGGCCCTCGATGAGGAGATGGCGCGAGAGGGTTTCTGGAACGAACAGAACAAGGCCCGAGGCGTCATCGCCAAGGCCAACCTGCTGAAGAAGACCGTCGGCGCGGTCGTCGACTTCCACAAGAAGATCGAGGAGACCGAGCTGATGGCCGAGCTGCTCGACGAGTCGGGCGCGGACATGCTCTCGCCGGAGGTGAAGGAGTTCGGCGAGCAGGTCGTGACCTTGCGCGGCGAGCTCGACAGACTCGAGATCTCAGCCTTCCTGAGCGGACCGCAGGACGGGAACAACGCCTACCTCACCATCCACGCGGGCGCCGGTGGCACGGAGTCGTGCGACTGGGCCGACATGCTCCTGCGCATGTATTCGCGATGGGCCGAGCGCCGCGGTTTTTCGATCGAGGTGCAGGAGGTGCTGGTCGGCGAGGAGGCCGGCATCACCGGCGCGACCATCCACATCAAGGGCGAGAACGCCTTCGGCTTCGCCAAGGCCGAGCGCGGCGTGCACCGCCTCGTCCGCATCAGCCCGTTCGACGCCAACAAGCGCCGGCACACGTCGTTCTGCGCGATCGATGTGGTGCCCGAGCTCGAGGACGACGTGGACATAGAGATCAAGGACGAGGACGTGCGCATCGACACCTTCCGGTCGTCCGGCAAGGGCGGCCAGCACACGCAGAAGAACGACACCGCCGTGCGTATCACGCACAACCCGTCGGGCATCGTCGTGTCGTGCCAGAACGAGCGTTCGCAGGGCAAGAACAAGGACCAGGCGTTCAAGATGCTCAAGGCGCGCCTGTATGAGAAACGTGAGGACGAGAAGCGCTCGGAGATGGAGCGGTACTACGGCGAAAAGGGCGACATCGGCTGGGGAAACCAAATCCGCAGCTACGTCTTCCAGCCGTATCAACTGGTCAAGGACCTGCGCACCGGCATCGAGACCGGCAACATCCAGGCCGTGATGGACGGCGACCTCGATCGCTTCATCAACGGCTGGCTCCGCGCCGGCAGTCCGCGTCACCGCAACAAGGACATCAAGGTCGAGGACTGAGGCGGCCTCATGCGGCAGGCGAGGGCGAGGCGCGACCCTCGGGCCGCGCCTCGCCCTCGCGCCGAACCCCCCCGCCCTTTCCGCCGCCCCGTTCTCGTTCTCTTTCTCTTTCTCTTTCTCTTTCTCCCTGGACGCCGGTCATTTACTGAAACGCCGTCGAACCTTGAGTCGAGTCAGGGCAGCCTGTCCGCGGTGAGCCGCGGCTCGGCCCAGCCGCCCCGCCGAAGCCGCGGCTCGGCCGGAGGCCTCGCCCTACCTGCCGGAAACGGTTCGGGGATGGCTCTCCCTCGCGACGAGCCGGAGCACGGGCAGAAGTATGACTCTTGTGGGTACGCCCGCGCCCGACGTGGGGGAGAGTTCCGTCAGTCCCCGCTGGCGCGGCGCTTCCGATGAGCCCCGGCCAGTTCGACAAGCTCGGGATCCGCGGTTCGCTCGAGCAGGTCGAACGTGCGGTCCATCTCGAGGAACCGTGAGTAGCGCAGGGCGCTGCGGATGGCGTCGAGGTGGAGGCGGTCGCCCGTCATGGCGAAAAGCGCGGCGCGGCAATGCAGCGCGATCTCCGGGGTGCTCAGCCCGGCCTCGAGTGCGCCCTGGGCATGATCGGTGTTGAACGAGGCGAGGGCGAGTGCGGCGCGGAGGCGCGCCGTGGTGTAGCCCACGACCGGGCCGATCTCGTCGGTGGCGAGACGCGGGCTGGTCTCGAAGCCCGGATCGAGCAGTCCGGCGAGAGGCATGGCGGCGCGGATATCCCGGGTCGCCGCCAGCGCCCCCGCGATGTCGCCCGCGCCGTACGGATTGTCGTCCATCCCGAGGAGGTCCTGCAGGCGCGGAAACACCCCGGCCTCGCCCGTCTCGGCCAGCGCGCGGCCCGCGGCGCCTGCAGCCACGATGTCCTGGCTCTTTTCCAGGATCGAGCGGAGGAGGGCGGTCTCGCCCCGCTGCTGCAGTTCGCGGGCGATCGGGTGGGCCTTGGCGACATCCGGTTCCGGTATCCACAGGGCGGCCGCGAGCAGGGCGGTGGAGTCGGGCGATGCGCGGTCGGCGATCCACGCCTCGATCGTGGCGGCGCGTGTCCGGGCGACCTCCAGATAGTGGATACCCATGTACTCGCGGGGAACGATCTCGATCTTTTTGAGTGCCGCGACGTTCTCCGGCGTGAAGGCGAGTGACGAGTCGGGCGGAAGGACGGCCCCGAACTGGGCCCATTGGTCCTGCCGGCGGGCGTCGGCGCGTTTGCCGGACTTGCGCAGGAACTCGGCGTGGAGGGCCCGGGCCTCGGCATGGTTGGGACGACGCTCGAGGATCGGGGCGAGCAGCGCGCCGGCCTCGGCGGACGCGCCCGTGGCGAGAAGGCAGCGGGCGGTGCCGATCACGGGCTCCTCGTCCTCCGGCGCGGCGGCGGCCTGCTGCCGCCAGATCACGAGCGCGCCCTTGTGCTGGCCGACGAACTCAAGGACTCGCGCGTTGGTGCGCGCGAGCCCGGAATCGTCGGGCTTGAAAAGTCGGGCCCGCTCGAAGGCCTCGCGCGCGGCGGCAAGGTGTTTCTCGCCCTCCTTGCGGGCCTTGAAGCGCAGGGGATTGAAGGCGGCGGACAGAAAGCGTTCGGTTCCGGAGGTCCTGCGATTGACGCCCTGCTGCAGGGCGGCGGCGAGTTCCGTCCAGCCGATGGTCGCGAGGACCGCGGCGTCGCTCGCGTCGCCGCTGAGCGAGGCGCGCAGGGCCGCGACGCCCTCGTCGGACTGCCCCGTGCGGAGGAATAGTGTCGCCAAGGTGCGGATACGCTCCTCGTCGAGGCTTTCGACCTTCTGCTCGCGCAGGCGGTTGATGGCGAGCCGCACCGCGCCGCTGCGCACGAGCCGGCTGATTTCGCGGTCGAGTGCGTCGGCATCGCCCGCACGCCAGCGGTCGTCGACTGCGGCGGGCGCGGGAGGATCGGCTTCCACCACGATCGTCGCGGGCTCCGGCAGGGATTTCACACGCGCCAGGTGGGCCTGCGCGAGCCGGTACTCCTCTGTGCTCACCAGGCCGCACGCGAGCACCTGCTGCATGCGCGCCACCGCCTCGGCGTCGCGTCCATCGATCGCCGCGCGTGCGGCGAGGTAATACTGGAGATCGCTCCGCCAGACGCGCTGGACCATGGGATCGGGATGCACCGCGAGTTGTTCCAGTTCCTCGGCGGGGAGCCGGCCCAGCAGAGCCTCGGCGATGGGCGCGGGCCAGACCTTGAGGCCGGCGACGTGGTCGAGGGGTTCGCGGGCACCGCTCGAGTCCGCGCCCCAGAGATGGGCTTCGACGAGGTGGGCCTGCAGTGCAGTGTAGGGCTGGGGACGATCCTTGGGCGCAAGATACCACGCCGCTCGCATCTCGCTGCTCGCTTCGCGCCAGTCGCCCCGGACGATCGCGGCAAGTCCTGCGAGTTCGCGAGCGACCAGGAGATTCGGCATCTTCTTGCGCACGAGCCGGATCTCCTCGTTGCAGGCCTCGTCGCGTCCGGCGAACCAGAACACGCGCGCCAGCAGGAGGCGCAGACCGATGTCGTTGGGCTCGGCCTTGCGCGCCTCGACGAGGTCGGTCGCGGCTCCCGTGTAGTCGCCGAGTGCGAGTCGAGAGGTTGCGCGCTGCACCATCAGGCGGGTGCGGGCGGCCTGGGCGAGATCGGCGTTCTGAAGCATCTCGCTCGCGGCGGTCTGGCGCTCCGTCTCGCGACGCATCACGCGTTCGTAGACGGGCGGCGCCGGAGGAAGTCCGGTCAAGTCGTAAGCCGCCGCGGTCTTGCGTGCGGCGGAGGCGGGGGAGGGGACGACCTGGAGCGCGCTCAACGCGAGGGCGAGGGCAGGCAGCGCGCGGGCACAGGCAGGGCGGAGTCGGGGCAGGCGGGGCACGGGGTGGTGATGATGTCGGCTCTGCGGGCGGCCGCGACGTTCAGAGGAGGCGCGGCTCCCGCGGGTCGGGGAAGCGCGCGATTCTACAACCGAATGGGCGTTTACTTCGTGCGGGGCTTGGCGCACGTTTCGCATTCCTTGCGCCATGGACTATTCGGAGATCCGTTCCGCTCTCGATGCCCAGACACTCTTTGAAGACAAGACGTGGCGGCTCTCGCCGCACGCCTGGTCGCTGACGGCCGAACAGGTTGGGGAACTCGAGCGCATCGGGCGCGCGTGTCTGGAATTCTACCAGGCCCTGGAGACGCTCTACCTGCGCAGCGCATCCGGTCGCAGTCTGCTGCGCAACCGGGTGCTTGTCGCGCCCTGGGCGGCCGAATACCTCGACCGCGGCAAACCGACGTGGCTCGCGGAGCTCTCGCGCCTGCCGCGGCTGCGCGGCGTGGTGCCGCCCGTGATCCGGCCGGACCTGCTGCTCACGGATGATGGCTTTGCGTTGACGGAACTCGACTCGGTGCCGGGTGGCATCGGCCTGACCGCTTTCCTCAATCGACTCTACCGCGACGACGCGGGTGCCGCCGGCGGCTCCATCCTCGGTGCCGCGGACGAGATGATCACGCACTTCTACGACGCGCTCACTGCGGGGCGGCCGGCCTCGCCGGCGCCGCTCGTCGCCATCGTCGTGAGCGCCGAGGCGGCGACCTACCGGCCGGAGATGGACTGGCTGGCCATGCAACTGCAGCGACTCGGCCGGCGCGTCCACACCGTGTCGCCGGAGGAGGTGTTTCCGCTCGGCGGCGTGCTGCACTGCGACCTCGAGGGCACGCCGGAGAAGGTGGACGTCCTGTATCGGTTTTTTGAACTCTTCGACCTCGAGAACATCCCGACGCGCCAGTTCATGCTCGATGCATGGCAGCAGGACGAGCTCGTCATCGCCCCCGCCTTCCGTCCGTTTCTCGAGGAAAAACTCGGGCTCGCGCTCTTCCATCACCACCTGCTGCGCGATTTCTGGTCGGAAAACCTCTCGCGCGACGGATTCAAGGTCCTGCAGAAGCTCATCCCGCGCTCGTGGGTCGTCGACCCCGCGCCCCTCCCGCCGAGCGCCGTGCTGGACGGCCCGCTCGTGGGCGGGCGGCTGATGAACGACTGGCGCGACCTGGCCAACGCCTCGCAGAAGGAGCGCGACCTGATCCTGAAGATCTCCGGCTTCCACGAGGAGGCCTGGGGCGCGCGCAGCGTGCTGCTGGGAAGCGATTGCTCGCGCGAGGAATGGCAGGCCGGCGTGGAGGCGGCGCTCAAAGTTGGCTCGAACCACCTGCACGTCTTGCAGGAGTATCGCAAGCCGCGCCGGTTGAAGCATCCGCTCTTCTCGCCCGACGGCTCGGCGGTGCACGAGGCCCAGGGGCGGCTCAGGCTGTGTCCCTACTACTTCGTTGTCGGCGGTGAGGCGCGGCTCTCCGGCGCGCTCGCGACCTTCTGTCCGCCCGACAAGAAGATCATCCACGGCATGGTGGATGCGGCCATGCTGCCGTGTGTGCGGCCGTAGAAACCACGTTGACCCTCTGGCCCGATATCCGCTGCATCGAGGGCTGTTCCTCTGACAATGGCCGAAGCCTCCTCCTCACCCACCATCCTGGTCATCGACGACGATTCCGAGATCCGCTACTCGCTCAACCGCGTGCTCGCGTCGCGCGGCTACACCGTGGCGGCGGCGGCCGGCGGCGAGGAGGGGATCGCGATGGTGCGCAAGGCGCCTCCCGCGGTCGTCTTCCTCGACATCCGCATGGGCGGCATGAGCGGCCTGGAAACCCTGCAGCACCTGCGGTCGATCAACAACCGGCTGCCGATCATCCTCATGACCGCCTTCGGCACGGCCCAGACCGCGATCGAGGCGATGAAGTTCGGGGCCTTCGACTACATCATGAAGCCGTTCGACCCGGAGAAGGTCCTGCGGCTGGCGGAGAACGCCATCAAGGCCGGCGAGGATCTCCGTCGCGCCGGCGACATCCAGCCCAAGCTCAAGAGCGAGGACTGGAAGGAGGGCATCGTCGGCAGCTCGCCCGCGATGCAGGAGGTATTCAAAATCATAGGACAGGTCGCGGCCAGCGACGCGACCGTGCTGATCACGGGCGAGAGTGGCACGGGCAAGGAGCTGATCGCACGCTGCATCTGGCAGCACAGCCACCGCTCGCGCGGCACGTTCATGGCGGTCAACTGCGCCGCCATTCCCGAGAACCTGATCGAGAGCGAGCTGTTCGGGCACGAGAAGGGATCGTTCACCGGCGCCACCGGCCAGCGGATCGGGCGGTTCGAGCAGTGCGACGGCGGGACGATCTTTCTCGACGAGATCGGCGACATGACGCTGCCGACCCAGACCAAGATCCTGCGCGTGCTGCAGGAGGGTGAGATCCAGCGCGTCGGCGGCGGCGAGATCATCAAGGTCGACGTGCGCGTCATCGGCGCGACGAACAAGGATCTCGAGGACATGGTCGCGGAGAAGACATTTCGCGAGGACCTCTACTACCGGCTCAATGTCGTGCGCGTGCGCGTGCCCGCACTGCGGGAGCGCATGGTGGACGTGCCGGAGATCGTGGAGTTCATGCTCCAGAAGCTCGAGAAAACGCGCAAGACGCGGGTGCGGCGTGTCTCCCAGGAGGCCATCGATGTGCTCCTGCGTCATCGCTGGCCGGGCAATGTGCGCGAGCTTGAGAACGTGATCTACCGCAGTGCGGTGGTCGCGCAGGGCGACACGATCCTGATCAAGGACCTTCCGCCTGAACTGCAGGCGCTCGAGGTCCCTCGTGCCCAGCCGGGGCCCGCGTCCGCGACAGGCGCACCCGTGACCGAGGCGGCACCCGTGGCGATGGGCGAGGCGGTTGCGGCCGCGATCCAGGTTCCGGAGCACGCCGCACCCGTCTCGGCCCAGGAACTGTTCGATCGCGTTTACCGGCACCTGGTGGAGGAAAAGCCGGCCGATCTGCTCGAGCGGCTGGAGAACGAGATGATCCGGCGCGCGCTGGCGCAGACCGGCGGCAATCAGGCGCGGGCTGCCGAGATGCTCGGGATCACGCGCGCCACGCTGAAGAAGCGCGCGACCGAACTCGGCCTGTAGTCGCCGCCCGGACACGGCATCCGGCCGCGCCCGGAATTCGCGCTGCGCCATCAGGCGCGCAGGATGGAGCCCGTTTTCCGACCGGCCCGGTGCCGGCGCGTGTCGGCCCTTGAATCGTCAATCAACCCGGCCACAGAAACGACAGAGACCGCAGAGTTCCTGGCAGGAATTTACGGAGCTCGTTCAGAGTTCGGGCCTCAACGTGTCGATCGCCCAGGACGTAAAGCGCTCGGGACTCACCTTCGCGGACCTCGTTGTCCAACGGCGGGGTTTCAGGGTCGGCGACGGGGCACGGAACCGACCCTTGAGGGAAATCCTTCAGGGAATCGCAGGAAGGCGCGCCGGAAACTGCTCGCGACGGTTGCCAACCGGCCGGCGATTTGCATCGTGGCGGCCATGCCCGACGCGGAGATCCTGGGTGACCATGCCGCGGCGGTTCCGATCCAGGAGCCGCCGGCGCCGCGCCGTCGCCTGCGGGGTCCGATCCAGCAGAAGATCGATCTGTTCTTCGTCGATCGTCGCGGCGGCCAGCGCGATCACGACGAGCCGGTCTACAACGGGCAGGGGCAGGCGCGCCGCCGCTCGGTGCGGCCCGGGACGATGCTGAACATGGTGGCCTGAGCCGGACGCCTTAGCGTCACGGCATTCTGGATACCTTCTAGAGGTCGCTCGTCGCGATCTCGAGCAGCGTGAACTTGCCCTCGGTCTCCTCGAGGATTTCGCGGTACTCGTCGGAGGGCAGGCTGAGCATCGTCGCGACCAGCGGATCCGGTTCCGGGACGGGCTCGCCGTCCTTCGGGGGATGGATGATCGCCTCCATGATGCTGCGCGCGACGTGGAGCAGGCACGCGAGCTTGCCGTGCGCGAGGCAGTCGAGCGGCTCGAACTGGCACCGCACCGGCTCGACGATCTCCTCCGGGAAGTTCCATTGCCGCAACACGTAGGCGCCGACCTCGGCGTGGGTCACGCCGAGCAGGCGTACGTCGCGCTCGTCGACCCGTCCGGCCGGCAGCGGCATCTTGTTCGCGCAAAGTTGCTTGTCGACAAACACCATGCCGACGCTGTGGAGCAGGCCGATCGTGTAAGCGGTGCGCTTCTCGCCCTGCACGAGCAGGGGCGCGAGTGCGTTCATCGCCAGGGCGCAGGCGAGCGAGCGCCGCCAGAGTTCGCCGGCCTCCAGGCCGAAAGCCCGCAGCGGCGTGCGCATCAACTGGGCGAACGCGAGGAGCGAGACGATGCGATAGACCTCGTCGTAGCCCAGGTAGGTGACGGCGTCCTCGATGTTGGTGATGCGAAAGCCGGGGCTGAAGTAGGCCGTGTTGCTTGTGCGGATCATCCGCGCCGCCATCGCTGTATCCAAACGGATGAGATCGAGGATGTCATCCGGGTTGGTGTTCGCGTCCTCGATCAGGAGTTGCAGCTTGGGGAGAATCTGCGGGGCGACGCTGAGCATTTTTATCTGCTCGTCGACCGATGAAAGGATGAGCGCGGAGATCGCCATGGGTGAGGGCTTCAGGTTCCACAACGACCCGGGTCTTCGCGTGCTTGAGACGATTCCCTGCAATTACAGCGTAAACCGTGTGCGTCTCTGGAGGTCAGCGGGTTGGATCAGGCAATGATCGCCTCCCGAAGGGGAGATAACACTCTATTTACGTTTGCGGAAAGCACGGGGGCGTGCTCTATCGCCCCGTACCCCGCCGCAGCTTTTCCGCCCATGAAGATTTTTTCCCTTCCCGCGTCGATGGTTGCGTTGTTCGTCGTCATCGCGGTCCTGATCTCGGCTCCACCGCTACCGGTCGACGTGGTCTCGGCAGGCGTGCTCGATGACAAAGCGCTCGAATCCGAGGCACGGCGCGGCGAGCAACTCGCCCAGAAGCTTGGCGTGACCGAGGTGCTGGGTCCGCTCGCACCGATCGCGTTGTCGCCGTTCTTCGCGCTGACGTTCATGTCTGGCGCCTCGCTTCTCGCCGAGACAGGGATGGTGCCCGATGCGATCGCGAACAACGCGCTGCTCGGGGCGGGCAGTCCGCTCAACAACGGCATGGTCTTCGCGGGCCTGCTCGCGCTCACCGTACTCACGACGCTGCCCAAGCTGACGAAGGTGACGAAACCCGTGGCGCAGGTGATCGACCAGGTGGAGGCGCATTCGGGGATCATCGCGATCCTGGCCGTGCAGGCGCTCTCGCGCATGAATCTGGGCGACGCGCCGCAGGAGTCGGCTTCGGTCACGCTCATCCAGGCCGGGTTCATCACCTTCACGACGAGCACGGCGCTGATGGTGTTTTCCGCGATCAACATCTTCGTGATCAACACGGTGAAGTTCTTCTTCGAGATGATGATCTTCCTTTCGCCGTTCCCGACGGTGGATGCGATTTTCGAGGCGGCAAACAAGGCCGCGGCCGGCGCCCTGCTGGCGATCTATGTCTGGAGTCCGTTCGCCGCGACCGTGATCAACCTCGCGATCTTCGGCATCGCGCTGCTGCTGTTTGCCTGGGTGCGGCGCCGCGTCGTCTACTTGCGCGCGGTGTTCGGCGACCCGATCCTCGGCTGGCTGGCGGAGGCGGTGTTCCGCCGGCCGGCGCCCACGCTCACCTCGACACGGCTCACTGGCGCGCTCGCCGAACTGTACCCGCAACCGACCGTCGTGTTGAAAGCCTTCGTCGGAAAGCGCTTCGGCGGCCTGCGCATGAAGACGCGCGGCTTCCTCGTCCAGGCCGACGGCAAGCTGGCCTTCGCCGCCCGTCGCCTGTTCCAGGCCCCGCGGGTCATCCCGCTGCCCGTCGCCGGGCATGCGGTCCGGATCGAGGCGGGCTTCCTGGCCAATGCGGTGGTCGTCGAGAACGACGTCGGTGATGTCGCGGCGCGTGTTGTCTTCAGTCGCCGATACAGCTGCCTCATCGAGGATCTCCGCCGGCAGCTCGGCGCGCGCACCGACGTCGCCGCCGACACCTGTGCGCCGCAGACCGCGGGGATGATGGCGGTGAGCCGGTCGATGGGCGAGGCGGTCAAGGGTGGCAATCGCGAGGCCCTGCGGGCCGAACTCTCCTGAGCCGGGCGTGATGATGCGAACACCCGGGGCCCGCCTGCGCCGCCATGGCGCGACGCTGCTGGCAGCGGCGGCCGGATTGGCCTGCGCGATGCCCGGCAGCGGGGAGCCTCCGGAGCCGCCCGCGCTGTTCGCGCCGGTCGACCTCGAGGTGATCGACGTCGACGCCACGGTGGCGATCGCCTCCAAGGCCGGCGCGCATGTGCCCATCGTTCTGATACACGACCCCGGCGTGGCCCTCGTCGTCTCGGGCGCATTCGATACTGCGTTTGTCGAGACCCGCGGACGATTTCTCGACCTGATGGAGGCGCACCTGGGCGCACGCGTGCTGGATGCGGCCGCGGTGGGCTCGCAGGCATTTCGGGATTTTCGTGCGGATTTCCAGGCGGCGAACACACGAGTGCCGGTCTCACCGGCGCTGGCGCAGACCTGGGCACGGGGATTCGACGGCGAACCGGTGCGCGATCGCATCCACCGCCTGCTGCACGCACTCGAGCGCGACGAGCTGATCGGTGAACTGCGGCCGGCGTCCTCGGTCTTTGTCGTCACTCCCGGGGCTTCCGAATCGGCGCGGACGTGGGGCGAGGTCGCGCCGCGTGCGCGGGCCGTCGATCCATCGGCTGTGTTGAGCGTGCCCGCGGCGGGGGAGTTGTTGCGTCGCAGGGCCGACCCGCTGGATCGCGCGGCGGAGGGCTTTCTTGCCGGCATGCTCCGCCCCAATGTGACCGAGGACCGGCATCTCTCCGGTCTGCTGCTGCGGGAGCGTCTGGGTGACGCCGTCGTGCATCGCACCGTGGTGCGGGGCGAGCGGCTCGCGGTGGCCGGCCGACCGGTCGACGCATGGGCCGGGCTCGCCCTCGAGCAGCTGGCGCGGACCGGTATCCGTCCTTTGGATGCGCCGCCGGCGGCGGAGACCGGGACGCAGGCTGCCCCGGACCTGCCGGCGCGATCGGCAGTTCACGTGCCCGGCGCCCGGCCCGCATGGGCGTGGTGGCTCGGGGGAGTTGCGGCTCTTCTGGCAGCCGCGGCGACGGTCTACGCTGTCGTTTCAGCCCGACGGCGCGCGCGCGGCGGAGTCGTTGTCCTGACCGGCTCGTCCGCGATTCCCGGTGGAGGCGTGGTCGCGCAACCGTTGCGAGCGTGGAGCGATCGCGTCCTGCGCGCGCTTTTCACGCAACGCTCGGTGCTCCTCGCCAACGAGCAGGCGGCGAGCCGCCGCGTGGAGGAGATGGAGGAGCGGCTGGCGCGCCTGCAGCCTGCGATCGCGGAGAAGATTCGCGGTTACGAGCTGCGGATCGCGGCGCTCGAAAAGGATATCGCCGAGCGCGACGCGGAGACGCGCGAACTGCTCCGTGCCAAGCTCGTGCTCGCGCGCAAAGAGCTTGAGGCCGAGGTCACCCGCAATCGGTTGACGTGGAACTAGGGCGTGTTTCGAGCCCTGGGGTCGGGTGCAGAAACGATCGACCAGCCTCTGAAATGGAGGGCTGGGATCCTGCCTGCGCGCCGCCGCGCGCGGCGGCGAATGCAGAAGGCAGAAGGGTGAATGCAGCATGCCGCCGGGCTCGGAATCGTTCTCGTTCTCTTTCTCGATTCGGGCGTGTTTCGAGCCCTGGGGGCCGGTGCACATCAGCCGGGGCCGCGAACGCGGCGCTTCACGCCGCGCTGGGGGCGTGCATGCGGTGAACGGCGAGGGCGCGCTCGTAGCAGGTGAGCGCCTCGTCGAAGCGTTCCTGGCGATTGAGAACGCCTGCCTTCATCAGGAGCGCGGCGGTGTTTTTCTCATCGTTGCTGACCGCGAGGTCGTAAGACTGGAGCGCGTCGCCCAGTCGGCCAAGTTTTTCGAGGACGCGGCCGCGAGCAAGGTGCACCTCGGAAGGATCGGCGTCGAGGTTGGCGGCTTCATCGAGCGCGGCCATGGCGTCGTCGAGTTTGTTGAGGTTCATCAGCGTCTCGGCCTTGCGCAGGAGGATGCCGGAAACGGGCACCGGTCGGCGCTGCGGCGGCAGTTCCGCGGCGGCTTCCGGCTCCGTCGCGTCGGCGGCGGCCTCGACGGGCGCGGCACCGGAATGGCCGGCGAGGTGCTCAAGCTCCTCGAGCCGCTGTTCGAGTGATGTCATCCGGCTCTGGAAGCGCTGACCCGATGCCTGCACCTTGTCGAAGCCGGCGGGCGCGACCGGTCCGGCCGGCACGAGCGCGGCGGTGGCGGCGGACGGAAGCGCGTGGAAGGTTCGCGGCTGCGTGACCTGCGCCGTGATCGTGCTCACGGATGCGAGGGTCCGGTTCATCAGGAAAACGGCCGCCACCATGGCAATCAGGCCCATGCCGACGCAGGCGCTTCCGAAGAAGATCAGGAGCCGGCTTGTTTCTGTGTAGAGGGTCGATTGTCCCTGCGTCTGCGCGAGCATCGCCTTTTCCAGGAGCGACAGTCGCAAGGCGAGTTCGGGATCGATCCGGGCGGTCAGCACCTGCGGTTCCGGCGTCGGAGCCGCGTCGGAGGCGGGCGCCGTGGCCGCGCGCGCGGAAGGCGTGGGATCAGAGGCTGTTTCCGGTGGCGCCGTGGGCGTCGGATCGGACGTCGCCGCAGGCGACACAGGTGATGTCGCTTCGTCTGCGACCGCTGCAGCCGGGGGAGCGGCTGGATCGAGGCCGTCGGCCGCGGCGGGCGCCGCGGACTCGGTGCTCGGCTGTGCGGTCGTTGATTCCGCTGAAGGTGCGGGAGCGGTCGGGGAAACGTCGCCGGAATCGGCGGCGGAACGAGCGGCGGGAAGTGCGATCAAGAGCGCCGCGGCGAGGAGGAGCGGGGAGGGGCGCATGGCTCTGGGAGGGCGGGAACCGGCGGGCCGGAAGGGTGGTTCGCACCGTAGACCGTGTGGTAGGTGGAACAAGGCCAAAAACGCAGGGAGTGTACGCGGCAAACTCACCGAATCCTTCTCGGGGATTGCGGCGAGGCTTCCCGGCGGGCGAGGCTCAGGCGTACTCGTTCAGGATCACTCCCACGGTCGAGCTTTCGCTCTCGGTGGAAGTTCCGGCGGAAGTCAGTTCCGACTCGGGTGCCACGGTCGCATCCGTGCTGGTGGCTGCCACGACCGACTCCGCGGGTGCGGAGGAGCCGAGGCTCGCGGCGGAGGAATCCGTCGCGGTTGACTGCGCCAGCTGTCCAAGGCCCCACCGCGCCGTCTGCACTGGTATCTCGAACCAGCGCACCGGAACCGGGAAGAAGGGAGACTGTGACAACTGTTCCATGCTCAAATTCCGGCTACGGCTTTGTACAGCGGAAATGAAGCCCGGGCCGGGCATGCGTGCCGAAAATGGGGAATCATCCCTAGCTGCGCCCCGGCACTTTTAACCGCCTGTGCCGGTTCCAGAAGGTGGGTCGGTGACCGTTGTCTTGGGATCCTTGCTTACGGCCGGCACGCGGACTGACTTTAGACGGATTGGTGCCAATGCGCGAACCGGCGGCGATCCGGCCCATGGATTTCTGCTCAACGCATGCGAATTGCACTCCAGCGGAGGGATGGCGCGCCGATGTCTTCTGATGTCCCCTTACCCCAATGCGCTACCAACTCTTCGCGCTCGTTCACGGTCGTCCTGATGCAGGGCCCTGCCACGCTGCTGGCCGCGCCGTGCCGGCTGTCGTCGAGTATGCCAGCGAGGATGCGCGCAAGCGCGTCGTGGCCGTGGTCGACGCCGCGCACGAATTGTCCGGCGACGAGGTCCAGAGCACGGCGGCCGTGCTGTGCTGCCAGCTCCAGCGCGCCTTCTCGCAGCACGGGTTGATGCTCTCGCGCCCCGAGCTGGTGCCCACAGGTTGACGCCGGGGCGATTCGTTTTGCGACGGCCTGGTGCCGGCGCCATCCTGCCACGGTGACCGGGCAGGCCGACATACGCATCGACAAATGGCTGTGGGCCGCCCGCGTATTCAAGACGCGGGCACAGGCGACGGAAGCGTGCCGGGCGGGCCATGTGAAGCTCGACGGCGTCCCCGTCAAACCCGGCCGCCCTGTGCGCGCCGGTGAGACCTACGTGGTGCACACCCCGGCGCTCACCCGGACGCTGCGCGTGGCGGGCGTGGCTGAGCGACGGGTGAGTGCCCGTCTCGTGCCCACCCTGCTCGAGGACCTAACGCCGCCGGAGGAACTCGAGCGCGTGCGCCGCAGCGCGGTCGAGCAGGTGCTCGCGCGTCCGAAGGGCGCGGGACGCCCGACAAAACGCGAGCGCCGCCAGATCGACCGGTGGATGCCCTGAGCGCGACCCGGCGCGCGGCGCATCCGGCGGTTGGTTACGCCAACGCGGCCTGCCGCACGAGTTCGGCGATGGCCGGGGGCAGGTCGAGCGCGAGGGCCTGGCGCCGTGCCTCATCGCTCATCTTGCGCCACGTCTTGCGAAGGATATCGACGAACTTCGCAGGGGTGTAGTCGGCGTGTTGAGCGGCGAATCCCGCGATCTCGTTTTCCAGAAAGACGAGGCAGGCGGCGTCCTCAAGGGCCTGCGAGCCGGCGTTGGCCTTCAGGTCGGTCTTCGAAACCCAGGTGGCAACGTCCGCCGCCTCCGATTCGCTCACACCCGCGGCGAGGAGCAGCTCGCGTGCGCGCTCCGCCTGTCGGGTGTAGAGCGAACGCCGCCAGGCATGGTAGCCCGCCTTTCCCTCGGGGAAGGTCGTGCGCGGGACGAGGAAGCGCTCCAGGTGCTGGCAGCGCGCGGCGAGCCGGAGCACCGGTGGCGCATCCGGCACGAGGCGCAGCACCCACGACTCCATGCGATCGGCGTAGGCGAGTTCGGCGGGTCGGCCGTCGGTGCTGCGGTTTGGATCGGCGGCGTGAGCCGCATCGATCGCGGCGCGTGCGCGTTTGTGGGCCTCCATCGCGGCTCAGGTGTATTTTTCGCGAGCCTTCACCTGCACGATCTCGCGTCCGGGCAGAATGCAGGCGGTGAGGCGGCCGCCCATGGCGCACGCTGTGTCGATGCCGAGTGAATACGGGCGTTCGTGAACTTCGTCGCGCGAGGTGTGCCCGTAGATGACGAAGGGCGGCCCGTGCCACTGCTCGGTCCAATGCGGGCACCCGGGTGCGTCCCCGCGCTTGCGCGGCCGGCCGTCGCGGTCGATCACCTGGATGCGCGTCACCACGGCTGCGGGCTGTGTTTCCCAGGGAGCGCCGGGGAGGAACCCTCCATGCACTAACACCGTGTCGAGTTCGGGGATGTGGTGGTGGAGTGCCATGCGCTCCATGTAGGTCCAGTCCTGGGGCGTGAGCTGCCGGAGGGTGCGGCGGTCCTCGTCCTTGAGGTGGCTTTCGTCGCCGGTGCGACGATACTCAAGGAGCCGGAACTCGTGGTTGCCGAGCAGGCAACGGGCGCGGATCGAGCGCGCGATCTCGAACACCGCGTGGCTGTCGGGCCCGCGGTTGATCAGGTCGCCGAGCAGGACGATCGAGTCGTCGGAGCGCGGGGAGATTTTCTCGAGCAGGTCTTTCAGCTCCCGATGGCACCCGTGCACGTCACCTATGGCGATAACTCGGCCCTTGATCATGTCCGCGCCGACGGTTTTGTTCCGACCTTTGGCAACCGCGAGCGAAATGTTCGCGCCATCGCGCATGGAACTTAATCTCCAGCCTCAAGCCGACACGTGTTTCGTCACCCAGACCGTCTTCGCCGAGGGCGACCGGGTCGTGAGCTTTCTCGTGCGCGATCCCGGCACCGAGTTCCGGCGCTATGACTGCCTCGCCGACGCCGAGGGCACGAACCTTCCACCCGGTGAAGTGCTGTGCCGGTGGACGCGCATCTTCAAGCCGCGTCCTGTCGGCATGGATGCGGAGCGCGAGTTGAAGCTGACGGCGGAGTCGCTCTTCCTCTCGCTCACGGAGGAGGGCTCGGGGGACGTCTCGGAAAACACGCAGCTGAAGCAGTTCCTCGCGCTCATGCTCGAGCGAAAGCGCGTTTTGAAGAACCGCGGCCGCTCGATCGGCGGCAACATCGTCTACGAGCACATGCGCAGCAAGCGGATGATCGAGGTGCCGGCCGGCGAGATGGATGCCGCCTTCTTCATGAGCGTGCGCGAGAAACTCGGCCTGCTGATCAAGGATGCTCCGGCAGCGACTACACAGCCTGCAGCGACGCCGCCATCCGAGCCGCCATCGGCGACGCCGCCGCCTGCCGAGGCTTCGCCTGCGGATGCGCCGGCCGACGAAACGCCGGACCATCAGTAGGCCTGTTGTTCCTGCCGGCCCAGCACGCTGGCCGCGCGGGCCCAGGCGGGCGCATCGACAGCCTGCGACCTTGAGGGAGCCTCAGAACCGCAGGTGCTTCACCGGCTGGCGTTTTTCCATGACGTGCCGGAGCGACTCGATGCCGATGCGCAGGTGTTCCCCCACATGGGTCTGGTTGAGGCGCGCGTCGCTTTCGGCGGTCTTCACACCCTCGGGGACCATGGGGTGGTCCGACACCAGGAGGAGTGCGCCGGTGGGCACGTGGTTGGCGAAGCCCACCGTGAAGATCGTGGCCGTCTCCATGTCGATGGCGGTGCAGCGCACGCGCTGCAGGTAGGCCTTGAAGTCGCGGTCGTGCTCCCAGACGCGGCGGTTGGTCGTGTAGACGACCCCGGTGAAATACTCCCGCTCGTGGGCGGTGATGGTCGACGACACCGCCTTCTGCAGCGCGAAGGCCGGGAGCGCCGGAACCTCGGGCGGGAGATAGTCGTTGGATGTACCCTCACCGCGGATACCCGCGATGGGCAGGATCAGGTCGCCCAGGCTGATGTCATCCTTGGTGGCGCCGCACTTGCCGAGGAACAGGACCGTCTCGGGATGCACCGCCGTGAGGAGGTCCATGACGGTCGCGGCATTGGCCGAGCCCATGGAGAAGTCGATGATCGTGATCCCGTCCGCCGTGGCCGAGGGCATCGGGCGGTCGAGCCCGACGACCGGGACGTTGTGCCACTCCGCGAACAGCTCGACGTAGCGCTGGAAGTTCGTGAGCAGGATGTGCTGCCCGAACGCCTCGAGCCCGAGGCCGGTGTAGCGCGGGAGCCAGTTCGCCACGATCTCTGCCTTGCTCTTCATGCCGCGCGAGCTTGGCGGTGCCTGCCGGGCGAAGCACGACGAAAGCGGCGGACTCTGCCGCGGGGCGGGATCCGAAGACAGTCCCGCGTGAACATGGCGCTCCGCGCGCGCGACGCCGCCGATTGCACCACCCTGCTCAGGCGCCCGCGGCGCTCTGCGGCTCGGGATGCGACGGCACGGTCGTGTATTTCGAAGACTGCTCGTCGGCGTGATATGATGAGCGTACGAGCGGACCGGATTCGACCACGCCGAAGCCGATGGACAGGCCGTAATCCTTCCACTCGCGAAACTCCTCGGGCGTGACCCAGCGGTCGATCTTGAGATGTTGCGGCGTGGGTTGGAGATACTGGCCGATGGTGAGGATGTTGACGTCCTCCTCACGGAGATCGCGCATCGTCTGCGCGATCTCGTCCTTCGTTTCGCCCACGCCGAGCATGATGCCGGATTTCGTGGTGAACCCGCGCGACTTTGCGTAACGCAGGACGAAACGCGTGCGATCATAGCGCGCCGAGACACGGACGGGACGCTGCAGCCGCTCCACCGTCTCGATATTGTGATTCAGGATGTCCGGCCGGGCGTCGAGGATCGTATCGAGCTGGTCCTGTCGGCCCTGCATGTCCGGAATGAGCACCTCGATCGCGCAGTGAGGGTTGCGGTAGCGCACGGCTCGTATCGTCGCTGCCCACACGGAGGCCCCGCCATCCTTGAGGTCATCGCGCGCGACCGACGTGATCACGCAGTGGCGCAGGTGCATCTTCGCGACGGCCTCGGCCACGCGGGCGGGCTCGCCGAGGTCGAGCTCGGTGGGACGGCCCGTCTCGATCGCGCAGAACGCGCACGACCGCGTGCAGATGTTGCCGAGGATCATCACCGTGGCGGTGCCGCGCGACCAGCACTCGCCCATGTTCGGGCATTGCGCGCTCTGGCAGACGGTGTGGAGCGCGTTGTGATCGACGAGCGAGCGCACGCGGCCGTATTCGGGGCCGGCGGGCAGCTTGGCGCGGAGCCAGGCGGGCTTGCGAAGTGGTTCCATCGGTGAAGCGGAAGAGGTGGAAGTAATCACGGGGGACCCTGGGTTGACACGGCTATTCTTCAGCCGGCCGCCGGCGTGGCGGGCCCTTCGGAGAGAAACTCCGTCCAGAGACGCGTGAATTCCGCGGCCAGCAGCTGTCGCACCTCGGCTAGGTCGACGGGCCGGCCGAGCTCGGCCTCCATCGACGTGACTGTCCCGTCGACGATGCCACAGGGGACGATCCCGGCGAATGCCGCGAGGTCGCAGCTCACATTGAGGGCAAAGCCGTGGTAGGTCACCCAGCGGCGGGAGGCGACGCCGATGGCGGCGATCTTGCGTGTGGCGAGCCAGATACCGGTCTTGCCGGGGCGGCGGGCGGCGGCGAGCCCGAGCATGCCCACGGTGTTGATCAACACCTGTTCGAGAAGACGCAGGTAGGCGTGGAGATCCTTGCGGCCGGACAGATCGACAATCGGGTAGCCGACGATCTGGCCCGGTCCATGGTAAGTGATATCTCCGCCGCGGTTGGTCCGCACCACCGCGATCCCGCGGGCGCGGGTCGCTGCCTCGTCGAGAAGCAGGTGTTTCTCCGCGCCAGGACGCACGCCGTAGGTATAGACGGGATCGTGCTCGGTGAATACGAGCGTGTCGCCGCGCGAACCGGCGAGCCGTTCCTGCACGAACGCTTCCTGCGCCGTCCAAGCCGAACGGTACTCGGTGCGCCCCCAGTCCTGCACCGCGAGGGCCGGACCCGGTGCTGGCGCCTCAAAAGAAACGCGCAAGGGGACGGTGGTGTTAGGCTGGCTCATGGGGAGGCAACGCTGTGCATGATAGTTGGTGGCGCAACATCGGAGAGAGAACGGTAAATCGCGTCACCTTAGGCATTTTCTTCAGCAGATTGGCAAAAACCTCCATTCATCGGTCCCGAGCGCAACCGTTAGGCTTACTACCCCAGTCGTGTTCCGCCCACACTCATGAGTCCTGCGCATTTGACGAATCGCTCCTTCGCCCAAGCCAATGCCCGAATTGGGAGCCAGCGGCGCGTGTCGGGGCCGTTGCGTGCTCTCGCCTGGCTGGTGTTTGTCACGACGGCGTGGTGCGCCGCGGGCGCGCCCGAAGTGCACAAGGTGCGGGTGGAGTGCCCGCTGTGCGCCGACGTCTTCTCCTACCGGTTTGCGCTCCAGGAAATGCGCACGGGATTGCGGCTGGATTTCAAGCAATACGGCAGCATCCATACGCCGGCGCCGCTGCCGGAATGTCGCCGGTGTGGCTTCATCTTCCCGGACGGCGCGCGGGGCGAACTGAAGGATCAGGAGATCGAGCGGCTCCGCGGCTTGGTCCGGTCGGATCGTTACGCTGTCGCGCGTGGCGAGACCTCGTACTTCCGCCTCGCCGTGGTCCTGGAGGCGCTCGGGCGACCGCCCGAGGACGTCGCGTTTGCCTACGTCGCGGCCTCGTGGCAGGTCGACGAGGAGCCGGTTCGCTGCCAGATCTACCTGGCCCGCGCCATGGTGTTCTACGATGCGTATCTGGCCCGGCAGGAGCCGGTCACCCCCGCGCGCACACGTGCGATGCTGCTGCGCGCGGAGATCCTGCGGCGGCTCGGCCGCTTCGAGGAAGCGCGGGAGTATCTCGAGGAGATCGCCCATCATCCCGCCATGGCGCGGCCCGCCGAGCAGAACATCCTTCAGCAGCAGCGCGATCTGGTCGCGGCGCGGGATGACGAGCCCCATGTGGCGATCGCGGACGATGCCCGCGTGAACGTCGCCCTCAGCGTCACCTCGCCCGGGGCGCGCTCGCTGCGACCGGAACTCATGCCGGACGCGCGGCTGCCCACCTTTCCCTCGGGCCCGTATGCTGCGAGGCTCCCCGGTTCCGTCACGCTGCAGCTCAGTGTCACACGATCTGGATACGTGGTGAACTGGCAGGTGAAGTCGGCGACGGCCGAGGTGTTCGCCAAGTCCGTGGTCCGCTCCGTGCGTGACTGGACCTTCGACCCCGCCCGGCTCGACGGAGCGCCCAGCCCGGTGCAGATGGAGTGCACCGTGTATTTCGGCCTCGACGGATGAGCGGCTCGCGCGGGCGGCGCGCGTGAATGAATTCGGGGTTGAGCTTGCCGCCACGGGTCGCTGAATCGGCGGCACGATGAATCGATCGACGCCAGCCCGGATTGCAGGTGTGTGGGGTGTGCTTGGCGCCTGCATGCTTGCCGTTTGCGTTTCCCTGCGTGCCGCGCCCCCGATGGGCCGTCCCCCGCTCGACGTCGAGATTCCGGCGCTGATCCCGGGTGAGCCCCAGGGCTGGCTGTATGCGAGCTGCGAGGGCACCGAGGTGCTCGCGCTCGCCCCGGTCGACGCGACCCGCGTGTACGTGCAGAACATCGCGCAGCAGCGGGCCAATCTCAACGTGCTGCTTCCGCAGGATCTGCGCCTGTTCTGGGAGCGGCCGATCACGGTGGTGCTGTACGCGCGGGACAACGTGCAGCCGCTTCCGGAGGGTTTTCCCGCCATCCTCTCCAAGGTGCACACCGAGCGGGAGCGCGAGCAGGCGGCGGAAAACCGCGAGGGCAAGCCGCTCCAGGTCATCGTGCGTCCGCATGTCATTCCCGGCATCTGGGTGCCGGAGGCCGACGGCGTCTGCTTCTTCAACGTCATCGCGCCCCGGCTCAAGGCCTCCGAGCTGAGCGAGCTGCCGGCCGCCCAGTACATCTCCTACCTGCTGGATTCGCGCAATCCCCCGTTGCCGGCGTGGTTCACCGACGGGATCTCCGCCTTTTTCTCCCAGGCCACCATGATCGGTTCCGAGGTCGACCTGCAGCCTGCGGTCTGGATTTCGCCGGCGCAGTCGTCGCTCATGATCCGCGACAAGTCCATCCCGGCGGAGTTCGTGCCGCTTTCGGAGGTGTTCGCCTATGTGAACCCGCTCACCGTGAAGGCAGACGAGCGGCGCATGATGACGATCCGTTCGGAGGCGGCCCTGCTGGTGCGCTGGGCGATGGAAGGTCGTGCCCCGGGCGGTAGCGAATCGCTGTGGAAGTTCGCGCGCGCACTGCATCCTGGCGCGGACGTGGAAGCCGTGTTTAAGGCCTCCTTCGGGATCACGACCGATGCGGCGCTGGACGGGCTGCGGGCGTATCTGCCACAGGCGATGCGCAAGCGCGCCCGGATCCGCATCCCCCGCGATTCGCGCCCGTCCGCCGTGGAGGTGCGCCCGGCGACGCCGGCCGAGATCGCGCGCCTGCGCGGCGAATGGGAGCGCCTGGCCGGCGTCCTGATTCTCGGCCTGGAGCCGTCATTGCGTCCGCACTACGAAGAGCGGGCGCGTCGCACGCTCGCATCAGGCCCGGCGAATGACGCCGCGGATCCTGAGCTGCTCGCCGCACGCGGCCTGATGGCGGTGGAGTCGCGGGACGACGATGCGGCGCTGCCCCTGCTCGAGGCGGCGTGCCGCGCCCCCAAACCCCGCCCGAGCGCGGTGGTCGAACTCGCCCGCATCCGGCTCGCGCGGGCGCGCGCCTCGCTGCCTGAGGGCGGCCGGCTCGATGCCGCGGCCACGGCGCCGATCGTTGATGCGCTTCGCGCCGTGGTCGGGAGCCGCCCGCCCATGCCCCGGGCCTATCAAGTCCTGGCCGACACCTGGGGCGTCGCCGAAGTGCCGCCGACAGCAGAGGACGTCGACCTGCTGATGACAGGCGTACGAACCATTCCCGGGAACGTCGCGCTTGTCCTCTCGGTGGCCCGGCTGCTGATCGACCTGGATCGACCCGACGAGGCGCGCGAGGCGATCGACACCGGGCTGGCCTACGTCGGCGACGACTCCGGCCGCCGCCGGCTCTTCGCCATGCGCAGCGGCCTTCGCAGTCCGGCGCGCAACTAGGGCGTGTTTTCGAGCCCGTGGTCTGGTTCGAAACGAACGACCCGCCTCTGAGATGGAGGGCCGGGCTCCTGGTGTCGCGCCGCCGCGGCGGGCGGCTAATTCAGAGGGAAGAATGGAGAATGCCGCCGGAGTCGGCATCGTTCTCGTTCTCTTGCTCGTTCTCTTTCTCGACTGGAGCGTGTTTTCGAGCCCGTGGTCTGCTTCAGAACGAACGACCCGCCTCTGAGATGGATGGCCGGGCTCCTGCCCGGCCGCGATCGTCTCAAGGGAGTGCCCACCGTGGCGCATGCGCGGGGGTGCGGGAGTTCGGCCCTCCCCGTGACGATGTATTCGGAGTATAAATACAAGGCGCCGCCGCGGACTGCCGGCGCGACATCCGGCGCCGGTCGTGAGCGGTCCGTGTAGCGATTGACAGGCTCCGGCCGCGTTCGCACGTTCGGCGTTCCGGCGCCACCTCCCGTCCATCGTGTTCCGACTCAAGCGCATCGTCCTCGTCCTCCTTGCCGCCGTCTTTGTGGTGGGACTCGCGGTGTTCCTTGCGCGGGGGCGGATTGCCGACTGGATCGTCGCACAGGCGATCCGCGAGGCGCAGGCGCGCGCGGATGCACGCGGACTCGGGCTGACCGATCTGGAGCCGGGACACGCCGCGCTGACTGGATTGTTCTCACTGCGGTGTGAGGGCTTGCGCGGCCGGCTGGTCGTGCCGCACGGACTCGTGAGCCAGGGTGCGGAGAGCTACGTGTTCATCGCGCGGCAGTTGCGCGTGCGCCTGGACAACCTGTTCTCGGGCCGGACCGTACTCGCGCTGCAGGGCGGCTCGCTCTACAAGCTGCGAGGCGACGGCGAGGCTTCGGGCGAGTGGCTCAGCGATCTGCATGGCGAGAGCGTGGTGGAGGTGTCGTGGCGCGATCCCCGTGCGTCGATCCGGCGGGTGGAGCAGCAGGTGCGGCAGCTCGTCGCGACCGGTGCGATGGATCTTCCGGCGCGGGTTCGCGGCCGGGCGCGCTTCCTGGTGCGACGGCAGTGGTTTGAGGCGACCGTCTACTCGGAGACCGACGGACGGCAGACGCGGATCATGCTCGATCGGGACGACGTCAAACGCGTCTCCGCCGGCTACGCCCAGCCGCTCACGGAGACGGAGGTCGATCTCGTCGCCCATTATCCGACCCTGGCGCCGACGCTCCTGCAGATCACGGACAAGGCCAAGCGTGAGGCCGCGGCGCGCCGGCAGGCCGATCGGGGGTTTGCGGAGGATGCGTTCCGGCACGTCCTGTGGAGCTATCTCCTCACGCGCGAATACGGAGCCGAGTTCGCGCAAATCGTCACCGATGCGCACGAGATCGGCGCGACCTACGAGACCGGCGAAGCGGCCCGGCAGATGGATCTGCAGAACAATGCCATCGGCCGCGACTATGCGCTGGCGGGTGTCCGCGAGGAGGACGTGGGGCGCCGTTTCGAAAGCGACGTGCGCGTGATGCGCCAGGCGCGCTGAGCCGCGCCCCCGCGTCAGCGGCCGGCGAGGATCCGTACGATCTGCGGGAAGAGCTCGTCCGCGAGCCGCTGGTATCCGGCGGGAGTCGGGTGCAGGAAGTCGGCCATGGTCGCGGAGGAGATCGAACCGTCCTGCTCCAGCAGCGATTTGCCGGCATCGATCACGAAGATGCTGTGCCCGTCGTGGAGATTGCGCGCGAGCCGCCGGTTTGTCTCGGCGATGCGCTTGCGCATCTTCGACTTTGGCTGTTCGTCGGCCGGGAGCACGCCGACGATCGCGATCCGGGCGGCGGGCATGCGCGAGTGCAGCGTCGACACGATGGCCTGGATGCCCTCGACCACCTTGGCCGGAGCGTCGCCGTTGCGGCCGAGGTTGTTGACGCCGATGAGCAGTACGATCAAGCGCGGCTTGAGATTGCCCATCTCGCCGTTCTCGAGTCGCCAGAGGAGGTTGGAGGTCGTGTCGCCGCCGATGCCGAAGTTGGCGACCTTGAGGGTGGGGAAGCGCTCCTGCCAGAGGGTGGTGTTGGCCCAGCCCTCGGTGATCGAGTCGCCGAGCAGGAGGATGTCGGCATCGCCACGGGTCGCGCGTGCCACGTTGGTCTCGTGTTTCTCACGCCAGGTGGCCACGGACATCCACTCGTAGTCCACAGTGCGGGGCGACGGCACAGCGGGCCGTTCGCGGGCGGAAAGGGCGGGGGACGCCATGAAAACCACGGAGGCGAGGGAGAGGACGAGGGCGCGCATCGGAGGGGACGATTCGTGAAACGTGGTGGCCGCCGCCGCAAAGCCATAATCCGGAATCCTCAATCAACCGGGTCGCAGCGGTGGGCGAGCCGGGCGCATCCGCTCGATTCAATCCCCGGATTCGGCATTGACCGCCGAAAGGGCCGACCCATAGCCTCGGCGGTTTTCCAAACGCACATCAACCCTCGCACTCAAGGGATACAGTGAACGTCGAGCTCAAGGACATTTCAGAAACGCGCAAACAGCTGGTCGTGGGCCTCGAGGCCGCCGAGATCGACCAGGAGCTCAACCGGGTGACCGGCGAGTTCGTCAGCCAGGCTCGCATCCCGGGTTTTCGTCCCGGCAAGGCGCCGATCGCGATCATCCGCAAGCGTTTCGAGAAGGAAATTGCCCAGGAGCTGAACCAGGCGGTGATGGCCAAGGCCTACCGCGAAGGCACGAAGGAAAAGGGTCTGGAAGTCCTCTCCGTGGTCGACGCATCCGAGCCGACGGTCCAGGCCGGAGCGCCCGCCGAGGTGACGATCACCGTCGACATCCAACCGAAGTTTGACCTGCCCGACTACAAGGGCCTTCCCGTCAAGGCGGGCGACACCAGCGTGGCCGATGCCGAGATCGATCAGGTGATCGAGAACGTCCGGCGCGAGCGCGCGGAGTTCAAGACCGTGGAGCGCGAGGCGCAGGTCGGCGATTACGTGAAATTCGGTTTCGAAGGCACGCTCGACGGGCAGAAGATTGCCGAACTCGTGCCGGACCGCCCGATCTTTGGCACCATGCCGCAGACGTGGGAGGAGGCGGGCGCGAGCGAGGGCCTGCTGCCGGGCGCGGGTCAGATCGTCGTCGGCGTGAAAGCGGGCGAGACCAAGGAAGGCGACATCTCCTTCCCGGCGGACTTCAACGTCCCGGCCCTTGCCGGGAAGACCGGCCACTACACCTTCTCCGTTCAGGAAGTCCGCGAGCGCGTTCTTCCGGAGATGGATGAGGCGTTTCTCAAGCAACAGGGCGTCTCCACCGTCGAGGAGCTGCGCGAGCGCGTGCGTGGTTCGATCCAGCAGCAGAAGGAGTCCAACGATCGCGCCGAGCGCCGGCGCCAGGCGGCGGACGCTCTCGCGGCCAAGGTCGAGTTTCCCGTGCCGGAAGTGCTGATCGACAACGAGACCGACGTGCTGCTTCACCAGATGGTGGAGCAGAACCTCCGTCGCGGCATCCCCCAGGAGGAACTTGAGAAGAACAAGGAGCAGCTCTACGCCACCGCGCGCCAGGCTGCGGTCGGTCGCACCAAGGTGCGCATGCTCCTGCTTCGCGTCGCCGAAGCGGAAAAGCTTCAGGTCACGCGCGAGGACATCAACGAAGCGATCTACCGCGAGGCCATGCGCTCGGGGCAGAAGCCGGAGAAAGTGGTCAAGGAACTCGAGAAGAACCGCGAACGCCTGACCTACTTCCAGCAAAACATCCTTCTGGACAAGGCACTTGATTTCCTGGTCGGTGCGGCTAGCGTTTCGCCGGCCTGAGTCGGGCCGGGAAACCTCCGCAACCTACCGATATTTCGTGAGTTACTACATTCCCTACGTTTGGGAAACCAACGGCCGCACCGAAAGCCGCGTCGATATCTTCAGCCGCCTGCTGAAGGACCGCATCGTCTTCGTCGGCACGCCGATCGACGATGATGTCGCCAATATTGTCATCGCCCAGCTGCTCTTCCTGCAGATGGACGATCCCAAGAAGGACATCAGTCTCTATATCAACTCGCCCGGCGGCGTCGTCACCGGCGGGATGGCCATCTACGACACGATCAACTTCCTCTCCTGCGATGTGGTGACGTACTGCATCGGCCAGGCGGCCAGCATGGCGACTGTCCTGCTCGCCTCGGGCACGAAGGGGAAGCGGTTCGCCCTCCCCAACAGCCGGGTGATGATTCACCAGCCTTCGGGTGGAGCGGGGGGCCAGACTTCCGACATCTCCATCCAGGCCCGCGAGATCCTGCGCTGGCGCCGCACACTCAACGAGGTGCTGGCGCGTCACTCCGGCAAGGTCGCCGACCAGATCGAGAAGGATTCAGACCGCGACTATTACATGTCCGCGGCCGAGGCCAAGGAGTACGGGATCGTCGATCATGTGGTTGAAGGAAAGAAGGAAGCTGCCGAACTTATAAAGGGCGCGGCCTGAGCGGCGTCCGTTACCCGACCCCAACTCCACGCTTCACCCTCCCATGGCGAAATCGTCCCGGATGACCCTCTGCTCGTTCTGCGGCAAGTCGCAGAGCGAGGTGCGCAAGATGATCGCGGGGCCCGGGGTCTACATCTGCGATTCGTGCGTCTCGGTCTGCAAGACGATCATTGATCGCGAGCTCAAGGCGCCCGCTCCCGAGGCCCGGCCGTCCTTCCGACTGATCAAGCCCGGCGAGATCAAGAAGGTGCTCGATGACCACGTGATCGGCCAGGATCACGCCAAGAAGGTCCTCTCCGTCGCAGTCTACAACCACTACAAGCGCCTGATGTTCGACCAGAACTTCGGGCAGCCCGAGGGGGTGGCGATGCCGGCGGAGTTTTCCGAGGTCGAGGTCGAGAAGAGCAACATCCTGCTCGTCGGCCCCACCGGCTCGGGCAAGACGCTCCTCGCCCGCACGCTCGCCCGCATCCTCGACGTGCCATTCGCCATGTCCGACGCCACGACGCTCACCGAGGCGGGCTACGTCGGCGAGGATGTGGAAAACATCGTCCTGCGCCTGCTCCAGGCGGCCAACTACGACGTGAAACGCGCCGAGTGCGGCATCATCTATGTCGACGAGATCGACAAGATCGGCCGCAAGACGGAGAACGTCTCCATCACGCGCGATGTATCCGGCGAAGGAGTACAGCAGGCGCTGCTCAAGATCCTCGAGGGAACGGTCTGCAACGTGCCGCCGCAGGGTGGCCGCAAGCACCCGAACCAGGAATACATCCAGGTCAACACGGCGAACATCCTCTTCGTCTGCGGTGGCGCATTCGTCGGTCTCGACCAGATCGTGCAGCGCCGCGCCGGCCGCGGTACGGTCGGCTACGGCGCCGCCTCGCGCGAGATCTTCTCCGCCGAGGAGGTCATGAAGCAGCTCGCGCCCGAGGACCTGATCCGCTTCGGCATGATCCCGGAATTCATCGGCCGCCTGCCGGTCGTCTCCGTGCTCGATCAGCTGACCGAGGCCGACCTCGAGAAGATTCTCCTGCGCACGAAGAACGCCATGGTGAAACAGTACTCGAAGCTGTTCGCCATGGACGGGGTGCAACTGCGCTTCACCCGCGACGCCATCCGCGCCATCGCGCACAAGGCCCTCGCCCTCAAGACCGGCGCTCGTGCGCTCCGCGCGATCATGGAGAGCACGATGCTCGAGGTGATGTACGACGTGCCGCACCGTGACGACGTCGCCGAAGTCGTGATCGATGCCGGCGTGGTGGAGAACCAGCGCAAGCCGCAGATCAAACGCGTCCCGAAGACCGCCCGCAAGGACGCCGCCTGAAGCCGCGCCACGCGGCGCGCGACGGCGGCGGGTTGGGGATCGGAAGGCCGGCGGGCTGACTGGCAGGAATGCCGGGAGGTGAGTCCGGATCGGCCGGGGTTACACGCCCGAGGTGGCGAAACCTCTGCGTTCCGCGTCCCTGGCAATGGGCGCTGTCGACTCGTTACCAGCGCCCGTGCTCGCCGCGCTTGAGTGAGCGCGCGAAAGCCACCAGCAGGGCGACGCAGTGCTCCACGTCGTTCAGGTCGACGATCTCGCTCGGCGTGTGCATGTAGCGCAGCGGAATCGAGATCAGGCCCGTTGCCACGCCCGATCGTCCGACCTGGATCGCCCGCGCGTCCGTGCCCGTGGGCCGCGGATCAGCTTCGATCTGGTAGGGAATCCCTTCCCCCTCGGCCACCTCGATCAAGCGGTCGTACACCCAAGGATTGATGTTCGGGCCGCGGCAGATCATCGGGCCGCCACCGAGCTTGTAGTCCCCAAACTTGCGGTGATCGCAGTCGGGATGATCGGTGGCGTGGCCGACATCGACCGCGATCGCGATGTGCGGGTCGACACCGAAGGTCGAGACGGTCGCGCCGCGCACGCCGATCTCCTCCTGGGTCGTGGCGACCGAGACAACTCGGGCCGCGGGGAGTTTCTTGCGATTGGCGGCGAGCCGGATGAGCGTCTCCCCCACGACGTAGGCGCCGCTCTTGTTGTCGAACGCGCGGGCGGTCGCGATCGAACCGTGGAGCAGGCTGAAGCCGTGATCATAGGTCGCGACATCGCCGATGGAGACGCGCTCGAGCGCCTCCTTGCGGCTGCCCGCACCGATGTCGATCCACATGTCGTGGATCTCCGGGACCTTTTTGCGATCCGCCTCGTCCATCAGGTGGATCGCGCGCTTGCCCGTGACGCCGAGCACCGTGCCGGACTTGGTCTGGATGATCACGCGCCGTCCCGAGATCATCACGCGGTCATGGCCGCCGATGGTCTGGAAATACAGATAGCCGTCCTTGTTGACGTGCGTGACGATCAAGCCGAGCTCGTCGATGTGTCCGGCAAGCATCAGAACGGGATCGCCATCAGGATTGAGGGTGGAAATGCGGTTGCCGAGCGCGTCGCGCGCCGTGGCATCGGCGACGGGAGTCACGTGGCGGTCCCACACCGCCTGGGCCTGTTGCTCGGCTCCGGACGGGCTGCGGGCATCGAGGAGTTCGACGAGAAAATCGGGCGGCGTGTTTGAAGTCTGCTTGCGCGACATGGAGCTGACGGTGACACAAACGCGCTTTCGGCGAAATCCGATTATGGCTCGAAAAATCCCGCGGATCGGGCGGGCGCGATGGTTTCACCTCGCGCCGCCCGGTGGGGGAGGGGCAGTTCTGCTTGAACCGAGGCGCCCGGCTCGGGCGGCGCACCCTGGGCTTGCCGTGGCACGCGGGCCCCGCGATAAAACCCGTTTCCCATGATCATCCTTCCGGCCATTGACTTGCGCGGTGGACGTTGCGTGCGGCTCCTTCAGGGGCGCGCCGACGCGGAGACCGTCTATTCGGACGATCCGGGCGCGATGGCCCGCAGCTTTCGCGCCGCCGGCGCCGAATGGGTGCACGTGGTGGACCTGGACGGGTCGTTCAGCGGTGCGCGCGTCAATGTCGAGGCCGTCCAGGCGATCGTCGCGGCGGGGCTGAAAGTGGAGCTTGGGGGCGGCTTGCGCGACGAAGCCACGGTCGAGCGCGTGCTCTCCTCGGGGGTGACGCGGGCGGTGATCGGCACGCGTGCGGTGGAGGATCCGGCCTTTGTCGCCGGACTGGCGCGATCCTGGGGCGATCGCATCGCGGTCGGCATTGATGCCCGAGACGGCAGAGTCGCGGTCAAGGGCTGGGTTGAGACCACAGGAGTCGAGGCGCTCGACCTGGCCAAGCAGATGGAGGACGCGGGCGTCTCCACGCTCATCTACACCGACATCGCGACGGACGGCATGCTCAAGGGGCCCAATCTCGGCGCGCTCAAGGCGATGCTCGGCGCGGTGCGCTGCGACATCATCGCTTCGGGGGGCATCGCGAGGCTCTCCCATATCGAGGCGCTCGTGAAGCTCGGCGCCCAACACCGCAACCTCGCCGGCGTAATCACGGGCAAGGCGATCTACGAACGCACGCTCGACCTGGGTGACGCGCTGCGAGTCACCGCCAGCCGGTAGGAGTGGTCCAGTATTCCTTGGGTCTCTTCGTCCGGCTACCTTGAGGTCCGTAATCCGGGCTGTTATCCGTTCCTGATTGCCGGTTGCTCGTCGGCCTCACTGAGCGCCACCCCGAGGTCCGAGAGCCGGATGCGATAACCCCACCGGACAACCGATCACGGCTCCCGGAAACCCCGTGGTCCGCTGGTCCCGTGGTCCTGTAGTCCAGTGGTCCAGTAGTCCCGTAGTCCTGTAGTCCCTTCGCCCCTACGCCTTGGTCTGCCCGTAGTAGGCGCCGGGCCCGTGCTTGCGTTTGAAATGCTTGGTGAGCAACTCCGGCTCGATTCCCGTCAGCCCGGGTGTGAGGGCGAGGGACATCTGCGCCATGTGCGCGCAGCATTCGAGGGCGATGGCGGTCTCCACCGCCTTGGTCACGGTCGGGCCCCAAGTGAACGGGCCGTGCCTGTTGACCAGGACGGCTGGACAATCGAGGGGATCCATGCCCGCGAAACGCTCGGCGATCACGTTGCCCGTTTCCCATTCGTAGGCACTCGCGATCTCCTGCGCCGTCATCTTGCGGGTCACGGGCACCTCGCCGAAGAAGTAGTCGGCGTGGGTCGTGCCGAAGCAGGGAATCGCCCGACCGGCCTGGGCCCAGGCGGTCGCGCAGGAACTGTGGGTGTGCACCACTCCGCCGATGCCGGGAAAGGCGAGAAACAGCCGTCGGTGCGTGGGTGTGTCCGACGAGGGATTGAGCGCGCCCTCGACCTTCTTCCCATCGAGGTCGATGAGGACCATGTCTTCGGGCCGGAGCGCCGTGTAATCGACCCCGCTCGGTTTGATGGCAAAGATGCCTTTTGCGCGATCGATGGCGCTGGCGTTTCCGAAGGTGAGGTTGATCAGGCCATGGCGCGGGAGGGCGACATTGGCCTCGTAGGCTTCGCGTTTGAGATCGAGGAACATGGCGACGGAGAAGCGCGGGTGAGGTGCAGCGGGGGCAGCGCGATCACGGCTTCGTGAAGAATGGCGTGTCAGCAATGCCGTTGATCACGAACTGAATCGCCACCGCGGCGAGGAGCAGGCCCATGATGCGCGTGAAAAGCTTCAGGCCGAGCGGGCTCAACCACCGTGCCGTGCGGCCCGCGAAGCGAAGGATGACGTAGGAGACGCTGGTCACGGCAAGGATGCACACGAACAACGCGATGTGCTGCGCCGTGCCCTGCGCCTGGCTCAGAAGGATGAGCGCCGTCGAGATTGCGCCGGGACCGGCCAGCATGGGGATCGCCAGCGGTGTGATCGCGATGTCGTCCTTCTCCGCGCCGACGCTGACTTCCTCGTCCGTCTCGCGGTCGCGTGCCCGGTTTGCGTAAAGCATGTCCAGCGCGATGCGCAGCAGCAGGATCGAGCCGGCGATCTGAAACGCCGCCATCGTGATGCCGAGATACTTGAATATCCATTTGCCCGCGAGGGCGAAGAGGATGAGCACACCGGTGGCGACGGTGCAGGCGAGGAACGCCATCCGGCTCTGCTCCTTCGGCGTGTCGCGCACCGTCATGGCGAGAAATGCCGGCACGATCGCGATCGGGTCGACGATCACGAACAGCGAAATGAAAGCGAAGAGCGTGTATTCGAGGAGAGTCACGCGGAAGTCCCAGAGTGTGGCAGTGCCGGGACCAGACGCACCAAGAATCCGCGTGCCCCGGGGGAGGACCGTTCGATGGCGCCAACGGGCCGAGGTCCGCACACGCGGCTTGTGTCCGCCGCCGGCTGATGGCACGGTATGCGCAGCCGCCACGCTCGCTGTATGCACGACACCCAATACGCGCTTTTCCAGGAGCTCGATCGCCGCTGCGTGGCGCGGGGATTCCAGGAATGTGACTGTACGGAATCGGTGCGCCTCAAGCGCGCGAGCATCGACCTGGAGAAGAGCCGGGGCAACCCGGTCGTTCGGGCCGTGCTCGAGGGAAAGACGCAGTTTGTCACGGAGTATGACGGGTTTTCCCGGGGCTTCCGCGGCCTGCGTCGCTTCATCCCGATGCCGCACGACCCGGTGCGCAACGAGCGGCTGCGGCACCTCGGGATGATCCTCCCCAACGTGCGCCATTTTACGCGTCGCTCGCTCCTGGCGATCGACAACCCGGTGACCGCGGGCATCTACGGTTTCGTCGCGTCGATCGTGCTGGAGATCGGCGTGAGCCTGGCGCTGCGCTCGGGCGAGGAGGAGGTGGGTGCGGCTCCCGTGGACGGCGACATGGGCGGCTGGCTGGCGCTGGGGCTCACGGCGGTCGGCGTGCTCGCGGGCTCGCTGGCCCTGGTGCGCTACCGCGTGCGCGATCCCCAACAGATCCATGCGCGCGAAGCGGCTGCCTACATGGATGTGAACTACGAATTCTACGTGCGCGACGACGACCGCGCCTGGGCGGAATTCATCCAGAAGCAGGGCGCCGCCGCAGCCTCGAGGATCGTCATGGCCGGTCCGGAAACCCCGGCCTGAGCGTACCCGTTTGCTGGCTACGGTTCGTCGTCGGATCCGCCGCCGGGCCCGACGTCATCGGAGTCTGCGGCGCCCGGCGCGCCCTCAAAGAAGCCTTCCTCCTCGAGAATCGCCAGGATCCCCGCCGTCGCGCGGGTCGCCTCCTCGGGAGCCAGTTCGGGATGGCGGGCCTGGAGATACTCGCGGATGGCCACCCGGGCCTCGGTCATGCCCGAGATGCCGGCCAGGAAACTGTCGGCGTCGCTGGCCGTGGCGTTGATGATGGCGTCGATGTTCATGACTCCAGGGCGACGTCGAGCATGGGTGCCGCCGGCCACGGCGGCAAAGGATTTTTCGCAGGAGGATACCGACCCGGCCGACCTGCGCGCACCCGGCTCACGTCGTGCGCGAGGCGCGGGCCTCCGGGCGTGCTTGCTGGTTCTTCGGAAGCGAGCGCGTCTGGAGCAGGGCGCCTACGCTCACCAACGCGTGCGGCTTGAGTCCAGCTCAGGCCTCGTTCCGGCTGTGGTGGCGGAACAACCAGCGCGCGAGCGCCGGCATCACGATGATCGCGCCCAGCATGTTCACCAGGAACATGAACGTGAGCAGGATGCCCATGTCGGCCTGGAACTTCAGATCCGAGAAGATCCACGTGCTCACGCCGGCGCCGAGCGTGATGCCGGTGAAGATGACCGCGCTCCCCGTCATCGTGTAGGCGGTGAGCATCGCATCCTCGAAGTAGGCGCCCTTGCGAAGATACTCCTGAAGGCGCGAGTAAAGATAGATGCCGTAATCCACGCCGATGCCGACGCCGAGCGAGGCGACCGGAAGTGTCGACACCTTCAGGCCGATCTCGAGCCACACCATCAACGCGCTCGCCAGGACGGACACAAGGGCGAGCGGGTAGACGATGCAGAGCGTCGCGCGCCAGGAGCGAAAGGTGATGAGGCAGAGCACAATCACGCAGGCGAAAACCCACGCGAGTATCGGCAGCTGCGCGGCTTCGACCACCTCGTTGGTCGCGGCCATCACGCCGGCGTTGCCGGTCGCGAGCCGGAAGTGGGCGCGGTCGCTGCCGTGGCGTTGCTCAAACGCCTTCACCGCGTCGACCACGCGCGAGACGGTGGTGGCCTTGTGGTCGGCGAGAAAAATGTGGACGGGCAGGACGCTGCCATCCGCGTTGAGCAGACCGGTCGACGTCTCGATCGGCGTGACTGAGAGCGCGAGGGTCTGCGCGTCTCCCGGCAGCATGCGCCATTTCAGGCTGCCCTCGTTCCAGCCGGCATTGATCACCTGGGCATACGACGCGATGCTCGTGGTCGACTGCACACCCGCGACGTTGGCCACGTGCCATTGGAAGCGGTCGATGGTGTCCATCACGTCCGGTTCGACGCATCCGTTCGGGACGGTCTCGACCAGCACGGTGAGCAGGTCCACGCCGATGCTGAAGTTCGACGTGATCGTCCTCGTGTCCTGATTATAGCGCGAGTCCGCGCGCAGCTCGGGCAGGCCGGCGTGCAGGTCGCCGATGCTCACCTCGCGTGCCTTCCACGCTCCAAAGACCAGAGCCACGACGCTGATGCCCAGGATCGCCAGCGAAGGACCCGTGCGCGTGATGACGTCGAGTTTGCGCCACATCGGCCGGAGCGACTCGGTTCGGCAGCGCACCTGGCCCGCAAACTCCGGGCGCAGGTGCACATAGGAGAGGAGCACCGGCAGCAGGAAGATGTTCGTGATGAGAATCACGCCGACACCGAGGCTGGCCGTGATCGCCAGCTCGCGGAGCATATCGATCTTGATGAACAGGATCGTCAGGAACCCCACCGTGTCCGTGATGAGCGCGACGCCGCCCGGGATGAACAGCTGACGAAAGGCCGAGCGCGCGGCCTCCGCCGGCGACGACCCTTCGAACACGGCGTTGCGGAAACAGCGGATCATCTGCACGCCGTGGCTCACGCCGATTGCGAAGACCAGGAAAGGGACGAGGATCGACATCGGATCGATCCCGTAGCCAAACAGAGGCAGCATCCCGAGCTGCCACACGACGGCGATCACCGAGGCACCGAGCGGGAGCACGGTGAGCCGGAAGGAGATCGAATAGATCCGGACGAAGATCGTCGTGAGCACCAGCGAAATGCCGAAGAACAGGATCACGCTGCGCGCGCCTTCGGCGATGTCGCCGATCGCCTTGGCGAAGCCGATGATGTGGATGCTTCCGCCAAAGGTCCCGACTTGCTCCGCGTACTTCTCCCGCACGCTCTCCTCGAGGTAGCGTGCGACGGCGAAATAGTCGATCTTCCGGCCCGTGGTCGGGTCGATCTCGAGCAGGTTCGCGGAGATGACCGATCCATTGAAGTTGTTCGCGACGAGCTGTCCGACACGACCCGACTTGATCACGTTGGAGCGAACCTGCTCGAGCGCCTCCGGCGTGGGGTCAAAGTCCGCGGGCACGACGTTGCCGCCGGCGAGGCCGTCCTCCACGACCTCGAGGTAGCGCAGGTTCGGCGTCACCAGCGACGTCACCGAGGCGCGATCGACGCCGGGCAGGAAGAACACCTCGTCCGTCAGCTTCTGCAGCGCGTCGAGATATTCGGCGGTGAAGATGTCGCCCTCGTCCACCATCAGCGCGATGATGACGCGGTTGGCACCGCCGAACTGATCCTGGTATTTCAGGTAAGTCTGGATGAACTCGTGATCGCGCGGGAGCTGCTTGGAGAAGCCGGCGTCGATGTGCAGGCGCGAGGCGGACCAGGCCATGAACGCGCTGGTCAGCGCGAACACGATGAGAAACGCCGGGCGATGGCCGAAGAGGAGCCTCTCAAAGACCGAGGTGATACGTCCTGTCATGGTTCAGTCGGCGGAACGAAGTCCAGCGTGACCACTCCGGGGTCGCCGACGGCGATCCCGGTGCCGTCAGGCAGCGCGAGCAGTTCGGATACGGCGTTGAGGCCGCTGGGATGCGACGCCGCGAAGCTCCCGGCGTCGTCTTCGCTGACGAACACGAGGCCGCCGGCGCCGGAGAGTGCGAGCGCACCCGGGCGATATTCGACTGCGCTGGCCAGCAGGCCGCCGTGGTCAACCGGCACCCGCCGCCACTGGTCGCCGGCATCGTCGCTCACAAACACATGGCCGCGCAGCCCGTAGGCGAGGAGACGCCCGGAACGCAGCTCGACGAGCCCGAAGAACGAGCCCTCGTAGGGTGACTCGAGCGCCTCCCACGTGTCACCCCGATCGCGCGAGACGGCAAGCGTGCCCGCCTCGCCCGCGAGGTAGAGCGTGCCGCCCGCGCCGCCCGACAGACGGTTGATGTGCATGTCTTCACCAAGGGCGGCCCGTCTCTGCCAGTTCGCGCCGCTGTCATCGGAAACCAAATACAATCCGTACGCGCCGCCGGCGAGCACGCGGCCGTCGGGGAGGGCGAGCAGGTCGAGGAAGGAATCGGCGGCGCCCGTGTCCGCGTCGACGCGCGTCCATGTCCGGCCGCCATCCTGCGTGGCCAGGAGCACGCCGGCATGGCCTGCGGCCCATCCGCGCTGTGCATCGGCGAAGGCGACACAGGTGAGCATGCCGGACACGGGCACGGAGGCCTGCGTCCACGTGGCGCCGCGGTCCTCCGAGAGGATCACCACCCCGTGAACACCGATCGCCACGATGTGGGAACCGGCCGGGGCCACATCCAGCAAAAGCGCCTGCGTAGCCAGGCGCGCCGGTGCGGCGGGCTCGTCGGCCGCGCGCGCCAGCGGCGAGGCGGCGAGGAGCGCCGCCATCAGGCTGACGGGCACGAGGAGCGCCGGACCGGCGCGGCGGTCTGTGCCGTGCCGGGACAGCGACGCGCCGAAACCTTCTGCGTGCTGCATGCGTGCCGCCGGAATCAGCGAACGCCTTCGCGCCGCAACGCTGCCGGGGTGTAGTTCTCGGCGGTGCGCCTGGCCTTGAAGTCGTACATGTTCGTCTCGTTATCGAGGCCGATCGCGAGATAGCGGCCGGCGACGAGGTCGGTATGGACCTCGAGCGTGGTCCAGAACGTCGGCTCGTCATAGTAGTTGATGCAGTGGCCCTCGGAAACGCGCCAGATCTCGCCGCGGGCGTCGTACTGGTCGATCACGACCGCCTGCCAGCTGTCCTCGTCGATATAGAACGTGCGCCGGGGATAGATGTGGCTCGTGCCGTCCTTGAGCGTGGCTTCGAGAACCCAGACGCGGTGCAACTCGTAGCGGGTGAGGTCCTGGTTGATGTGCAGCGGCGTGAGGATTTCCTTGTACTTCACCTTGTCGCTGTGGAGCTGATACGAGTTGTAGGGGATGATCATCTCTTTCTTGCCGACAAGATTCCACGTGTAGCGATCGATCGCGCCGCTGAACATGTCGAACTGGTCGGTCGTGCGCATCCCGTCCGACGCCGTGCCGGGATTGTCATAGGCGACGTTGGGGGCGCGCCGCACGCGCCGTTGGCCGGTGTTGTAGACCCAGGCGCGGCGCGCCTCCGCGACCTGGTTCATCGTCTCGTGGACGAGGAGGATCGAGCCGGCGAGGCGGGCGGGCGACAACACCTCCTGGCGGAAGTAGAGAATCGTATTGTCGAGGGTCGCGGGGGTGATGTCGGTGCGGCTGTAGTTGACGAGGAATTCGTCCGCGAACTGCACCGGCACGTAGGAGCCGTTGCGGGTGGGTGAGGCCTGCGCGATGTTGCGGGTCACGGCGACGCCGCGGTAGCGCAGCAGGTGGTTCCAGATGACCTCCTGCCCGTTCTGCGGAATCGGGAAGGGCACGCCGATAAGCGAGCCATCCACGCCGTTGCCACCCTCGACGAGTGTCGCCGTCGTCGCGACCTTGCGTGTGGCATCGTAGATGTACTGCGGGAAGGATGCGCTGCGGCGCGAAGGGTAGACCGGAAGGCGGAAGGTGGCGGGATAGGCGCGGATCAGGGCCTGCAGGCCGGCCGGCACCTGGTCGGCATACTCCGTGAGATTGTCCTTCGTGATCGTATAAAGCGGCTTGTCGTCGGCAAAGGGGTCGGGGTGGTGCGATCCCGGGGTGTATCCGGCGGGTGGAGTCGTGATACCGCCCTCCCAGGACGGGATCGTGCCGGAGGCGTTGCCGGCCTTCTCGGCGCCGAGCGGCGTGAGGTCGGCGCCCAGGCGGGCGGCGTCCTGCTCGCTGACGGCGGCTTGGGCAGCGGCACCCAGGCAGGTGACGGCTGCGACGGAGAGGAGTGTGCGGATGGACATGGCTTGAATCTCCGGGAAACGAATCAGAACGAGTACTTGAGCGTGGCCGAGACGAAGTCGCGGTCGCCAAGAAGGTTGGCCGCGCCGGCGCCGAAATAGTTCACATAGCGCAGCTCGAAGCCCCATGAGTTCAAGTAGGTGAACTCCGTCGCGAGGGTGAGGGACTTGCGGCCGCGGACGAAGTTGCCGAGCGGCAGCGGCGTGTTGCCCGTCACGTCGTGGCTGAAGCCGATCGTGGGCGACATGTTCGCGCCGAGGATGAAGTCCGAGTAGTCGAAGCGCGCAGCCAGCTGGTAACCGGCCGAGAACTTGTCGGGAAACATCGAGGCCGGCGTGGTCGGGAACTGACTGTTGCCCGTCAACGCCATGGAGGTGGCGTCGCCGCCCGTGAACGTCGCGGCCCCATCCATGCGCAGGCGATCCTGGCTCGGCAGGTGGGGCACGTGGGTGGCGCCGACTTCGGCCACCAGCACCCACTGGTCGGCGCCGAGCGCGGAGCCAAAGACCTTGGTCGCAGTCACCTGGCCCTGCCAGACGTCCTTGCGATTCCAACCCTGAATGCGCGTGCCATAGAGGTTGGAGTAGTTGCCGATCTGGTTGTTCGTCGCGTAGGCGTCGTTGAGTGTGCCGAGGGCCGCGAAAAGCAGTTCCACATCGTCGATCTGCAGTGGCACGCCCACCTTGTAGGACACCTCTCCCTGCAGCGAGATGCCCGTGGTGCCGACGTCGGTGTTGAAGCTGACGCCGAACATGTCGATGTCCTCCGGATACTCGATCAGGTAGCGGCCGGTGGCGGCGGCATTGAGAAACCCGGTGGTCGACGCGTTGCGCGCGATCGTCTGGGCGGTCGGATAGAACGGTTGCAGGTTCGCGGGGAGCGCGCCGGCCGGCACATTGGTGAGGGCGGCGCCGATGAGCGTGTTGACGATCGTGGGGATTTGCGCCGGCGGAATGCCGCCTTGGACGAGGGCGGGGACGAGGGTGGTCTGCGCCGACTGGCCGGCCAGGCCGATGATCGTGGACGTCATCTGCGCGCGGGTCGTCGTCGGCGTGATCGCGCTGATCAGGGGCAGACGGCTGTGATAGCGCACGAAGTAGAATCCGAATTCCGCGTTGCCGAGTCGCGGCGCGAGCACGCGCGTGGCCAGGCCGAACTGCCCGGAATTCGAGGGCTCATCATTGGGTGCGCGCGGGATGTGCCCGAGACCCGCACTGTCCGGAATCGATCCGAAGCGCAGGTAGACGCGGTCGCCGCCGCGCCCGGCAAAGTCGTTCGAACTGAAATACGTACCGGGCGGGTCAATCTCCGTCTCGTCCCAGGCGAGTTGGTAGAACGCCTCGAGCGTGATGTTCTCCGTGAGTCCGAGCGAACCGGAGATCATCGGCACCGGCACCAGCGCCTCCTTCAGTTCGGCGCCAGGGACGCGCAGCCGTGCGACGTCGATCGGGTTGATCACGTTGATGCCGTTCTGGATGAACGTGCTCTCGCCCCAGCTCAGCACCTGGGAGCCAAAACGCAGGTCGAGAGGCTTTTCAGCCACCTCGAACTGGCCGGTCACGAAGTAATCGAGCATGTCGAAATACGAGCCGACCTTATCGAGCGCCTGGCTGGAGAGGGCGGTGCGCGCCCGCTCGCCATGCCGGTTTTCCCAATCATAAAGATAGGTGGCGCGCGTGAAGGCCCGGAAGTTCCGGAACTTCAGTTCGAGGTCGCTCGTGCCCTTGGCCGCGAGCGAGAAGAGCCCCTTCTCGTAATTGAGGTTTCCGTCGTCCGCGTTGACCGAGTACTGCTCCCCGCCGGCGGAGAGCCCGTAATACTCGGGCGAGGGATCCTGCAGACGATAGCTGCCGCCAAACGACAGCGTCGTGTCAAAACTGCCGTCCACTTCGCCCATGGAGAACTGGAGGGCGGCAAGCGGGGCGGTGCTGGCGAGGGTTGATGTGGCGAGAACGAGGGTAAGCCGACAAACGTTTGGCTTCATGCGGGTTTGGGTTTCGTCCATCGAACAGGTGAGGCCGGCGTCATGGCACCCAACGCCGGATCGGGGTATGTGTCATGGGGAGCGCACCGCGGTACCGGGCGGCGGGAGGTGGGCAAGGCTCCGCCTCGCGAGTGGCGACTGCAAGAGAGAAACCCCGTCCGCCGGCGCCGGATTCGCACGTTTTTGACGCCAAGGCGTGACTGCAAAAAACCACGTCGCGTGTTGCCGCGGCGGGCCGCTGGCCGATCCTGTGTGTTTCGCTTTCACCGGGGATTCCGGTGCACTAGCTTCTCCCACACACGATGGCTGGCGACTCCGGTTACATCCACATCAAGGGCGCGCGTGAGCACAACCTGAAGGACCTCGAGGTCCGCATCCCGCGCGGCAAGTTCGTGGTGATCACCGGCGTAAGCGGCTCGGGCAAGTCGTCGCTCGCCTTCGACACGATCTATGCCGAGGGCTACCGCAAGTACATGGAGAGCCTCTCGACGCAGGCGCGCCAGGCGCTCGAGCAGTTGAAGCGCCCGGACGTCGACTTCATCCATGGACTGGCCCCGGTCCTGGCCATCGAGCAGCGCACGGCCGGTGGATCCCCGCGGAGCACGATCGCGACCGTTACGGAGATCGCCGACTATGCGCGCCTGCTCTGGGCGCTCGACGGCGTCGCCTACTGCCCCAACGACGGCGGGCAGATCATCCAGCAAACGCTTGATACCAGCGTGGAAAAACTCCTCGGGCTGGCGGCCGGCACGCGCGCGATGCTGCTCGCACCCTGGATGACCGCGCGGCCCGCGGTGCTGCGCGATGAGATCGACGGCCTGCGCCAGCGCGGATTCCAGCGCCTGCGGGTGGACGGCGAAGTGAAGTCCATCGATGACCCGCGGCTGATCCCGACGGGCGTGAAGGAGGTGCGCGTCGACCTCGTGGTCGACCGTGTCGTGCTGGAGAAGACGCAACGCTCGCGCCTGGCCGACTCGCTTGAACTCGCGTTTCGCGAGGGGCGCGACCGCGCCATCGCCCTGGTGCAGGCGCCCACCGGGCAGGGGGACTGGACCGAGATCGCCCTCAGCCGCAACCTCGCCTGCGAGACCTGCGGTGAGGTGTATGAGCCGGTCACGCCGCGTCATTTTTCGTTCAATACATCCGAAGGCGCCTGCCCGACCTGTGGCGGCCTGGGCCGGCAGATGACCTTCGTCGAGGAACTCATCGTCCCCGACCCGGAGAAGTCGGTGCGGGAAGGCGCGCTCAAGCCGCTGCGCATCGGGGGCAAGGCGTTGATCATCCGGCACAACGCGCTGCTCAAGCAACTCGCCGAGCAGCTTCCCTTCGATCCCGAGAAGCCGTGGCGCCTGCTCTCGCGCGAGACGCGCGACGCTCTCCTGCACGGTGCGGGCTCGCGGGTCTTCAGCCTGCGCGCGCGGGGACGCGGAGCGGCCGAGGCCCAGGAGTTTCCGGGCATTATTGCCATCCTCGACAAGGCCCGACGGGACTCGAGCAGCGACGGCTATCGCGCGCGGCTCACGGCCTTCCAGGCGGCGCGGGACTGCCCGACCTGCCACGGACGGCGGCTCAGTCCGCGCAGTTCGTCGGTGCTCGTCGCCGGCAAGTCCATGCCCGATTTCCTGGCCTTCGACGTCGAGAGCGCGATGGCGTTTCTCGAAACGCTGCCGCGTGACGGCGCGGGCGGCTCGGCCCGCGGTGAGGTCCTCGAGGGCATCCGCAACCGCCTGCGTTTTCTCCATCAAGTCGGGCTCGGCTACATCACGCTCGAGCGCGAGTACTCCACCCTCAGCGGCGGCGAGGCCCAGCGGGTGCGTCTGGCCACGCAACTCGGCATGGGCCTGGTGGGCGTCGTCTACGTTCTCGATGAGCCGAGCATCGGCCTGCACCCTGCCGACAACCAGAATCTGATTCGCACGCTGCTCGAACTGCGCGACCGCGGCAACTCGGTCCTCGTGGTGGAACACGATGAGGACACGATGCTCGCCGCCGACCAGGTGATCGAGCTGGGCCCAGGCGCGGGCGACGCCGGCGGGCGGCTTCTCTTTCAGGGAACCCCCGCGGAGATCTGCGACCTGGAGAAATCGCGCTCGCGCACGGGCGCCTACCTCGCGCGGGTCCAGCGCGTGCAGCGCGACGCCCGGCCGCGGCAGCCGGATGAGCGCTGGCTCACCGTGGAAGGCGCGCGGCAGCACAACTTGCGTTCGGTTGATGCGTCGTTTCCCGTCGGGCTGTTGACGTGCGTCACCGGGGTCTCGGGCTCCGGCAAGAGCACGCTCGTCAACGACATCCTGGCCCAGGCAGCCGCCCGCAAGCTCAACGGCGCCATGACCATTCCCGGAGCGCATCGCGCCATCGACGGGCTCGCGCATTTCGAGAAGTGCGTGGTCGTCGATCAGGATCCGATCGGCCGGAGCCCGCGCTCAAATCCGGCCACCTACACCAAGCTCTTCGACCTCCTGCGCGACCTCTTCTCCAAGTGTCCGCTGGCGAAGGTGCGCGGTTATCGGCCCGATCGCTTCTCGTTCAATGCGCGCGGCGGCCGTTGTGAGCGGTGCCAGGGCGACGGCGTGATCAAGCTCGACATGATGTTCATGAGCGACGCCTACACCGAGTGCCCCAGCTGCGGCGGCCGACGCTACAACCGCGAAACTCTCGAGGTCCGCTATGCCGGGCGCAACATCGCCGAGGTGCTGGCGATGACGGTGAGCGAGGCGCGCGGACTCTTCCGCCACGTGCCGCGCATCATGGAAAAACTGGATACGCTCCACGCCGTCGGCCTGGGCTACGTCCAGCTCGGGCAGGCTTCGAACACGCTCTCCGGCGGCGAGGCCCAGCGCATCAAGCTCTCCCTCGAACTCAGCCGGCGCCAGCAGGGACAGACGCTCTACATCCTCGATGAGCCGACGACGGGCTTGCATTGGGCCGACGTCCAGAACCTCGTCGATCTCCTCTTCAAGCTGCGCGACGCGGGCAACACCCTGATCGTGATCGAGCACAACCTCGACATGATCTCCCTGGCCGACTGGGTGGTCGACCTCGGTCCCGGCGGCGGGCGCGAGGGCGGCACCATCGTCTATGCGGGACCCGTCGAGGGGATCGCTGCGCACGCCGCATCCCAGACCGGGCGCGCGCTGCGCGCCTGGCAGGCGCGGGGCTGAGCGGACTCCGCGTTCGAAGAAGGTGGAGCGCGACCGGGCGCGCTTTTCGCCCGCGCCTAACCAACAGTCCGCGAGGCCTCCCTGTAATCCTGGCTTCGGCGGGCCTTGAGCCAAAGCTCATGCGGCGGAGGATCGGAAGCGCTTTCCGCCCACGCACAAGCAGCAACCCACCCGGCCGCATACTCCCCTAACGCGGAAGGCCCGTCCCGCCGGTGCGCTGGAGGACCCAGGCTGGGATGCACGCCACCGGGCTGCGTCAGCGGAGGCTCGGCTTGCGTGGGGCCGGCGACTTTGCGCCCCGCCGGTACGCGACGAAGGCAGGCTTGTGGCCTGCCTTCAGTCGGTGGGGCGCTCAGGGCGCCAGGTAGCGGCTCAGCGGCGGCGGCGGATGATCGCCAGCCCCGAGAGTCCGAGACCGAGGAGAAGCAGCGTGGTGCCACCATCCGGAACATGGAGGACGGCGTAGTCCTGCTTGCCGTCATGGGCGAGGCGCAGCAGGCGGGCTCCGGCGATGTCGGAGGCTATCGCCGTCTCGAGGTAGGTCTGCGCCAGCGTCTTCAGCGCGCCGTTGTAGAACAAGTTGAAGTCACTGCCGCCGACATGCATCCAGACCGCGACCTGCAGGGCGGCCGCCACTTCGTCATTCGTCAGCGCCTTGTTGAAATACAGGGCCCAGAGTTTGCCGATCACCGAGTCCTGGAGGGCACTCGTGGTATAAGTGCGGAACGTCGTGGTGTCGGCCCACTCATAGGGATCGATGCACAGGCCATTCACGATGCCCGTGTTCTGGATGTCGATGTTGAGGATCCCGGCATACACGCGGTACTTGCCACTGTTGCCGAGGCCCTTCGTCGACATCGTGACGACCTCGCTGGCTCCCACGTCCGCGACCTTGAGGTAGGGGGAGTTGGAGATGTCATACGCCGCCGCATGCGCGGCTGCGGACAGGAGGACAGAGGCGGCGAGCGGGGCGAAGAGGTTCTTGAGGATGCTCATGGATGAAAGGTTTGGTTAGCTCAGAGGTTGCAGCAGGCATGCCAGATAAGGGGTTCTCGCAGGTGGCAAGTTAACGTGCCTAGTAGATAGGGTTGAACACGTTGAATATAAGATACTTAAGATATGCGGTGAATGCCTAAGGGTTCGGCCTGATCCCGGGATGGAATTCACCCTCGATGGGGGTTTGTCGGCGTTGCTTACACCCACAGCGCTACGCGGGCGGCCGGCGGTTCAACGGCGCTTATCTAGTTAGCTACTGAACGGAAGCGAGTTACGTATGCATCTTCGACGCGATCGGCCCGAATGTAGGGAAACCTTACAAGAATCCGCCGCTCGGGGCGTTCATCGAGCGGACGGCTGGGCATGTCGGCGCCGGGCTTGGAGCGCTTTCCCAAGACCTTGGCGCGGACCGGGATTGAAACTCAGAGCGATCGGTGTTGGTTTCCGCCCTTATGGCAGAATCGAGCACCTATGATCTTGTCGTGATCGGCGGCGGACCGGCGGGCTACGCCGGCGCCATCCGCGCGGGCCAGCTGGGAAAGAAAGTGGCCTGCATCGAGATGGAACGCCCGGGCGGCACATGCCTGAACTGGGGCTGCATCCCCAGCAAGGCCCTGCTCAAGAGCGCCGAGCTGATGCACTCGTTCCGCAAGGCCGAGACGTTTGGCCTGAAGATCGCTGGCACCGTGGAATACGATTTCGCCAAGATCATCCAGCGCTCGCGCGGCGTGGCCGACCAGATGGCCAAGGGCATCGAGTTCCTCTTCAAGAAGAACAAGGTCGAACACCTCGTCGGCACCGGACGGGTGAATGTGGCCGGGCTCGTCGAGGTCACGGATGGACCGGCCAAGGGCCGCCTTCTCAAGGCTGACAAGATCCTCATCGCCACTGGCTGCAAAGCGCGGCGCTACCCGGGGATCGACGTGGATGGCGAACGCATCATGACCTCCCGTGAGGCGCTCGCGATGAAGACGCAGCCGAAGTCGATCGCCATCGTGGGCGCTGGCGCCATCGGCGTGGAGTTCGCCTATTTTCTCAATGCCTTCGGCACGAAGGTGACGCTGATCGAGATGCTGCCGCAGGTCCTTCCCGTCGAGGATGAGGAGACCGCGAAGGTGCTGAGCCGCGCCTTCACGAAGCTCGGGATAGAACAGCATGTATCCACCAAGGTGGAGAATGTGAAGGTCGGGAAGAGCTCGGTGAAGCTCGACCTGGTCAAGGGGGAGGCCCGCGAAAGTCTCGAGGTGGAGAGCGTGCTCTTCGCGATCGGCGTGACCGCGAACCTCGAGGGCGCGGTGTCGTCGCGCGTGCCGCTGAAGACCGACCGCGGTTACCTGGTCGTTGACGACAGCTACCAGACCAGTGCGCCCGGCATTTATGCCGCGGGCGACATCATCGGGCCGCCGTGGCTCGCGCATGTCGCGACGTTCGAGGCGGTCAATGCCGTCAACGGCATGTTCGGGGCGTCCAAGCCAAGGCGCGTGAAAAACTTCCCGGGTTGCACCTACTGTCTGCCACAGGTGGCGAGCACCGGCCTGACCGAGCGCGCGGTGAAGGAGAAGGGGCTGCCCTACAAGGTGGGCAAGTTCCCGTTCACCGCCGTGGGCAAGGCCGTCGCCGCCGGCGAAGCCGAGGGCTTCGTCAAGGTGATCAGCCACGAAAAGACCGGCGAGATCCTCGGCGTGCACATCATCGGACCCGATGCCACGGAGTTGATTGCCGAATACTGCCTGGCGATGGAGATGGAGGGAACGGTGGACGAGATCCACCACACAATCCATGCCCACCCGACGCTGAGCGAGGCTCTCGGTGAGGCCGCCGCGGCCACGCACGGCCAGGCGATCCACATCTGATCGGGACCGCCCGCGCCGCCGGACCGGCGGTGCCACATGGCATCGACGGTCCGCCGCCCGCGGCAGAGGCTAGGCTTTCTCCGGGGCGAGACGACTTACGGCGATCACGGCGATCCCGCCCGCGACGGCCAGGGCGGCGGCGACGAGGATCGTATTCCAGTCGGACGGCAGGACATTGACCTGGGTCAGGGGCACCTCGACGCCGTGACTGTTGATCCGGGTCGCGATCGTCTCCTTCCAGGGCCAGACGGTGCGCAGCGCGCCGGCCATCACTCCGGTCAGGGCGATCAGCGTGGTGTGGCGCCAGGTGTGGAGCAGCCAGCTGACGATGCGCACGAAGGAAAGGATGCCGACCACGATGCCGACCACGAACACGCCGATCGTGACGATGTCCCGGCGATTCAGGGCTTCGAGGATGGCGTGGTACTTGCCCAGGATGACGAGAATGTAGGAACCGGAGATCCCGGGCAGGATCATCGCGCAGATGGCGATGGCCCCGGAGAGGAAGATGAACGGCAGCGAATCCGGGAACCGCATCACCGGGAGGCCCACCAGCACAAAGGTCGCGCAGGCGAACGCCAGGAACACGACGAAATCGATCGGGCGCCAACGCCAGGTCTGGTGCGCGAGAAGGACGGTCGAACCCGCGACGAGACCGAAGAAAAACGACCAGAGCTCGACCGGATGCGAGGTGAACAGGCGGGCTAGCAGGTGCGAGAGGCTCAGGACCGCGGTCGCCAGACCGAGCCCGAGCGGGATGAGAAACATCCAAGGAATCCGCTCGCGCAGCCCTTTCCAGTCCAGACGGAGGGCCATCCGCAGCGTGATCAGGTCGAAGCTCTTGATCGCGTCGAGCAGCCGCGGGTAGATGCCGCCGACGAAAGCGATGGTGCCGCCGGAGACTCCCGGGATCAGGTCGGCCGTGCCCATGCACACGCCGACCACGTAGATGCGGATCAGGCTGAGCCAGTTCATCGGAGAGGTCAGGGCAAAGAAAAGCCGCGCTCGTGTGGGCGCGGCTCGGCACAGGGTCTACGGGTGGATCAGATCTCGGGCTTGGTCTTGCGCAGGCCCTGGACGCGATCGCCGTCCTTCCACTGACCGCGCTTCTTGAGGAGATCGACGCGCTCGAAGCGCTTCAGGACATTGCGCTTCACGGCGCTCGCGCCGGAGGCAGACTTGAAACTGGAGTGCTGGGACATGGTGCTGGTGTGTTGAAAGTGAAAGGGACCGCGTAAAAGGTGGTTTAGCTAGAGGTCTGCATCACCCAGTTCAAGTAGTTTTTCGAGACACCGTCGGCCGCGACGCAGACCCACTGCGGAATCGCATAGGGATGGTGGGCATGCACCCAGGCCTCGATCTCCGCCTCGCGCGGGGCCGCGAACTTGAGGATGAGCCTGTATTCCTCGGCCGCCTGCACCGCCCCCTCCCAGCGATAAATCGAGGTGATCGGGCCGCTGATCTGAGCGCAGGCCACAAGGCCATGTTCGACCAGGCCGCGCCCCAGCGATTCGGCCTGCGCGCGGTGCTCGGTCGTGGTCCATCCGACCATCACGGACGGGCCCGCAGGGTCGGTCTTGCGCTCGTCGGCCGGGAAATTCACACTTGACCCTCTATCCGCCGAAATTCATACGGCTCAACTTTTATCTCAACTGGAGGCACCGCTTTGAGAGACGAATACCTGAAGGAAGCCATCAAGATCATTCCCGACACGAACGCGTTGATCAACGTCGTCTCGCGCCGCGTGAAGCAGCTCAAGCGCGGGCATCGTCCGCTCGTGGAGTCTCTCGAGAAGCTCAACCCCGAGGACATCGCCCTGCGCGAGGTCATCGAGGGGAAGATCAATTACGAGACCGCCGGCGAGTCCTGACCTCCCGGCATCGCACCGCCTCCGCACCCGACCGGGTGCCGGCGGCGCGACGTGAACGTCGCGGGTTTCACCCGCATCCGCCATGGCCGCCAAGGAAAAATCCGGAAAACCACTCCCGGACATCCGCAACGCCAAGGCCGGGCGCGACTTCGCGCTCGGCGAGCGCTATGAGGCGGGCATCGTGCTGCGCGGCACGGAGGTGAAGTCGATCCGTGCCGGCAAGGCGCAGCTCGCCGACGCCTTCGGCCGCATCGAAAAGGGCGAGGTGTTTCTCTACAACCTCCACATCTCGGAGTACGAGTACGGCAATATCAACAATCACGTGCCGAAACGTGCCCGCAAGCTGCTCCTGAAGCAGCGCGAGATCCGCAAGATCCGGGAGGCGATCGAGGCGGGCGGCAAGACCCTGGTGCCCGTGCGCGTCTATTTCAAACAGGCCTTGGTGAAGGTCGAACTCGCCATCGGCACGGGCAAGAAGGACTACGACAAACGCGACGATCTCCGGAAACGTGATACGGATCGCGAGATCGCGCGCGTGATGAACGCCCGGCGCGGCTAGAGCGAGCGGGGCGGGGGCCTTGCCCGACCATTAGGCCGGTCGAATCAGGCTCCCCGCGGGGTTTCCCCGATCGGCGCCGTCAGCGCCTCTGCGCTCATGAAGGCGGACGCGTGGACGTTGGGAGCTGCTGTGTGCGCAAAGCCTCCAGGTCGCGCCGGGCGGCCACGCAAAGCCACGCGGTCCAGGTGTAGATCCCGAGCAGCTTGGAGCCTGCCATGCCGAGCCCGACGAGCCGACTGTGGTCCGACGAAAGGGCATCGGTCCCGGCCATGATCCCGAGCAGGCCGACCGCGATCACCAACAGCCCCGGGTTGCGCCGCAGCACGTGCTCGCGGCAGCGGACGAGGAAGAGGGCGAAGACGCCCGCATAGAAAGCATAGATCACGACCTCGTGAAGGCCGAGGTAGCGGGGTGCGAGGTGATCATGGATGAGGAAGAAATCATCCGCCATGAGCAGCGCGGTGAAGCCCCCGGCAAAAAGGTGAAACCGCGTGATCTCGCGCGGCGCGCGCCAGCGCCATGCGAGCCATCCGCAGAAGAGCGCGACCGTCGCCCCGGCGCACCAGCCGACCACCCCGACGTTCGAGAAGAAGCCGAGCAGCGGGCTCACGCGCATGGCGGCGGACGGGTCGCTGATCAACTTGAGGACCGGCTTGTGGCTGTGGCGCATCACCAGCACGGCGAGCGCAAACACCAGCGCGAGGGGCGCGATCATCCACGCCAGGACCGCGCGTATTTCGCGGCGTTCGCGCGGTCCGGGAACAGCGTGCTTCAACATGGTGCGGGCGCCATGCAGCCGCACCTGTGCGCGTTGATCCAGACCAGAGTGGCCGTGACGGTATCGCCGTCCGGGTCGCGACGCACACCGCGCGTCACGTGTCCTGCGTGATCGCGCCGTCGCTCATAAGCGTGTCCGTCGCCAGGGCGTCCGAGGGCAGGAAGTTGGCCGCGAGAAAGCCGAGCGCGCTGCGAGCGTCGGCCCGCACCGCATCGATCTCGCGGGTCAGCGGCACTGAGACCGTGATGCTGCGGCTGACGGACAGGTCGGCGGCGGCGAGTCGCGAGGGCAGCGTTTGCACGGTGTCGGCCAGGTAGCGGATGTCCGCATCGTGGGCACGCTCGTTTGCGCGGTCGCTCCAGAGGACCACCAGCGCGACGGCGCAGACGGACGTCACGAGTCCCGCCAGGGCGGGCGGGAGGAATCGAAAGCTGCGACGGTGCTTCTGACGCGGCGCGGCCTCACGTGCGGCCTCGCGTTCCCGCCAGATCGCGGCGCTGATGCGCTGCTCGAGCCCCTCAGGCGGCTCGACCCGCAGCGCGCGGGCGTCGGCACGGAGGCGGGCTTCGAATGTTTGGTCGGAATCGTGGCGTGGGCTCATGCGGCCTCCTTGTTTTTGAAGAGTTTGGCCAGCTTGTGGCGGGCCCGGAATACGAGAATCTTGATATGAGTCTGGGTCAGCCCGGTGACGCGGGCTGTTTCTTCCACCGACATGTCCTCGCCGAAACGCAGCCAGAGGACCTCGTAGTGCCTGGGGGACAGGATGCGCCGCGCCTCGGACCAGAGGTTCTCCACGCGGTCGTTGCGCTCGGCATCGCGCACGGGCGAGGCCGTGCCATCGGCGGTTTCCTCGGAAAACTCCACGAACTGCCGCGTGTCGCGGAAGTGGTTGAGCGCGGTGCGGCGGGCGATGGTGAGCAGCCAGGCGACGAGCGAACGCGAGGTGTCGAAGCGGTCGAGCGCGCGGTAGGCCTTGATGAAGGTCTGCTGCGTGAGGTCCTCGGCATCCTGCGCGTGGCGCGTCATCTGGTGGATGTAGTTGAAAACGCGCGACGAATGCAGCCTCACGAGCTGGTCGAACGCGCGCCCGTCGCCGGCCAGGGTGGCGGCGACGAGCTCGGCCTCGATCGGGGGCGCGCCCGGCTCCGAGGCCGCAAGACGTCCGGCGGCGGGCGCGGATTGGGAAAGCGTCATCAAGGCGTGGGGGCCTCGGGCCCGGGCTGCGGTTTCGGTTCGGTGATGCTGACGCTGAAGGAGGACCGGCCGTCGTTCTCGTCGACGTAGGCCACCGTGATGGCGTAGGTGCCGGGGGCGGCCGGGAAGACGAGGCGGGCCGAGCCCGTGTTTCCGCGCAGCTTGATCAATTCGCCGCCGGAGGCAAACGCGGCCTCCTCGGTCTCGTAGTCGTCGAGGCGCAGGTACTCGGCCTCGAAGCGGAGGGCGCCGCCCGGGTTGTTCGCGGGCGTGATCTCGAGGTAGTCGAAGCGGGCGTGTTCGCCGGCGTCGCGATGGCCGTTGAGCCAGATCGTGGAACCCGTCGCGAGTTCGACGGACTCGACTCGGCGCGTCACGATGTTCCCCGCGGCGGGACCGTCGCTGGCGAGATCCTTGTCGCCGGTCCACTCGTCGACCACGCGACCCGGGGGGCGCGACCGGCCCATGTGGGGCTGATCGTGGGACTGGCCCGCGGACTTCGCGGTCTCGTCCGCCCGGAGCGTCTTCACCATCTGCACGAGGCGGTCGGTCGGGTAGGCGAGATTGAGCAGCGCGCCGGAGGATGTCTTTTCGACCGTGACGGAGCGCAGAAATGCGGCCAGCGCCTCGTCGTTGGTCTCGGTGAACGAGAGCATGGCGACGAGTCCCTGCAGGATCTTGATCAGCTTGTCGGCCATGTCCGACGACGTCGCATCGATCTGGATACGCGCGGTGGTCATCGTCCCGTCCTCGCCGAGGACGATCGAGGCGGCCGACGCCATCTGAAGGATGCGGGCCTGCGGGCCCTCCTTGGGCATGAGCGTGTTCTCGCGAGGCACGAAGCTGGCCGCCAGCAGGTAGGTCGTGGCCGAATTGGGAATCAGGCGGGCAAGTGCGGAGGCCTTGCCGCGTGCCATCGAACCCTTGTCGCTGCGCAGGAGCGCCTGGGCGCCGGCGAGGCTTTCCCTGGACTTGCTCACCACGATGGCGTCGCCGGGAGGGAGCGCCACGAGCAGTTCGCCTCCCACCTCGTAGGCATCGGCCCCGAGGTCGGCGATCTCCTTCACCTGCATTTTCCCCGTCGAGCCGTCAACGGACGCGAGGAGCAGGCCTTCGATGATCTTGCGCAGATCGGGCGTGCCGCGCACGACGAGGGCGCCGTCCATCTTCTTCGGATCGTGCGAGAAACTCGTGCCATACGCGGTGGCGGAGCCCACCGATTCGATCAGCTTCTGGATGTTGACCTTCACCGGCAGCTCCTTCGCGTCGAGGTTGAGCTGCGGCACCACCGTCATGAGTTCAGTGCCCAGGGCACTGGAACGGAGCGCTTGCACATCGAGGTAGAAAATCCACTGGGCGTCGGCCGGGACGACGGCGGGGTCAAATCCGGCCCGGGCGGGCGTCGCGGCCATGGCCAGCAGGGGCGAACAGATGGCGGCGAGCTTGAGGAGGGTTTTTTTCATGGGTTAGAGGATGTTTGCCTATGATTCACGGCGCGTTGGGTCGCGGTTACGAAAAACTCGCTGGCTGGTGCACGTGGATTCCTGGAATTGGGAAGGATACAGGACGGGGCGCCGGGTCTTGGCTCTAGGGTTCCCGCAGTTTTTCCCGCGATTAAGCGCATGGGGCCGTGTCCGATTAACGAGAATGGACGCCGCGTCCCCATCATGTCCAAGCCGATCATCGCCGCCGCTTCATCGACCGCCGGGCTCGCCGGCCGTTACCTGATCTTCTCTCTCGCGAAGGAATCCTACGCCATCGAGGTGGCGCGCACCCGGGAGATCATCCGCCTGACCGAGATCACGCCGATCCCGCAGTTGCCGTCATTTGTGCGCGGCGTGATCAACCTTCGCAGCAAGATCGTCCCGATCGTCGACCTGCGTGCGAAGTTTGGCATGCCCGCCGAGGCGGCGACGGAGCGCACGAGTATCGTCGTCGTTCACGTCAAGGGCGTCGGAGGTGCGATGGTCTGGATCGGCTTCATCGTCGATGATGTCGACGAGGTCACCAACATCGGCGCGAGCGAGATCGAGCCCGTGCCGGATTTCGGTCTTCAGGTCGACACCGGCTACATGCGCGCCATGGCCAAGACCAAGAAGGGCGTGACCACGCTGCTCGATGTCGACCACGTCGTGTCCGGCGACGTCGTGGCCCGCGCCGCGCAACTGGCCGCCGGCGAAGGCGCGGCCTGACTCGAGGTAGGGCGAGGCCCCGGCCGAGCCGTACTTTGCTTAGAGCTTAAAGCTTTAAGCTTTGGGCTTTAAGCATTCTGCCGCGGCTCGGCCGGAGGCCTCGCCCTACCTGAGGCCGAGATTGGTCGTTTTCCGGCCGGCCCTCAGCCGAGCACGAGCAGCGGTTTTTCCAGGATTTCCTTCAGCGCGGCCAGGAACTGCGCCCCGACGGCGCCGTCGACCACGCGGTGGTCGCACGAGAGCGTGAGCGACATGCGCTGGCCGACGACAATCTCATCCTTCTCGTTCACGACCGGCTTCTTCACCGTGGCACCCACCGCGAGGATCGCGCCGTTGGGCGGATTGATGATGGCGGCGAAGCGCTCGACGCCGAGCATGCCCATGTTCGAGACGCAGAAGGTCGCACCGGTGAACTCCGCGGGCTGAAGCTTCTTGGCCTTGGCCTTTGCGCCGAGGGCCTTGGCTTCCTGGCTGATCTGGAAGACCGACTTGGCGTGGGCGTTGAAGATGACCGGCGTGATCAACCCGTCGGGAATCGCGACCGCGAAGGAGATGTGCGCCGCGCCATGCTGCTGGATCGAGTTCTCGTGCCAGGAGCAGTTCACGGCCGGCACGCGGCGCAGCGCGTGGGCGCAGGCCTTGAGGATGAAGTCGTTGACGCTGAGCTTGGTGGATTCGCCGAAGGCCGCATTCACCTGCTGACGCAGGGCGAGCAGCGGGCCGGCGTCGACCTCGACCTCGACATAGAAGTGAGGCACGGTGCTCTTGGACTCGACCAGCCGTCGCGCGATCGTCGCGCGCATGCCCGAGGCGGGCACGGTCTTCTCCTCCTGCACGGGCGTATCCACAGTGCCGATAAACGGCGGCGCGCTCGGGGCCGCCTTCGCCGCGGTGCCGGGGGCGGGAGCCTGGCCCGCGGCCGCCGCGGGAGCGGGGGCCGGAGGCTTGGGCGCCTTGGCGGCGGCCTCGATATCCGCGCGGACAATACGGCCTCCGGGACCGCTGCCGGTCACGCTCGTCGTATCCACATTGAGCTCGGCCGCGAGTTTGCGCGCGAGCGGGGAAATCTTCTGGCGCTCACCCGGCGCGGCCTGCTCGCCCGCCGGCTCGGCGGCGATCGGCGCGGGGCGCGATACCGACGTCGGCGCCGGTGCGGCGGGGGCGGGGGCCGGTGCGGCGGGTTTCGACTCCGCCTTCTTAGGCTCCTCCTTTTTCGGCGCCGGCGCGGCCGGAGCCGGGCTCTTCTCGGGAAGCTCGACCTTTTCGCCCGGCTTGCCGATCGCGCAGATCGGCGCGCCCACCGCGACCTGCTCGCCGACGGCGACGATCTGTTTGAGCAGCACGCCGTCCTCGAAGACCTCCATCTCCATGGTCGCCTTGTCGGTCTCGATCTCGGCAATCTTGTCGCCGGAGGAGACCTTGTCCCCTTCCTTCTTGAGCCAGGTGACGAGCGTGCCGACCGACATCGTGTCGCTCAGCTTCGGCATTTCGATGATGGTGGCCATGGGTGTGGAGAAAGGCTGAAAGACTGAAGGGCTGAAAGGCTGAAGGAGAAACTGGTAACGATAACCTCGCGCGAAAGGCGTCTTGGAAGGATTGAAGCTCGCTACCCGCTACTCACTGCTCGCTCCTCGACTCAGCATATCGACTTCACCGCCTCGATCACGCGGTGGGCGTCGGGCAGTTGGAGCTTTTCCAGCGGCATCGAGTAAACCTGCGGAGCGTCGAGGGCGGAGACGCGCTTGACCGGGGCATCGAGGTCGTCGAACGCCTTGTCCTGGATCATGAACGCAATCTGCGCGTCCACGCCGCAGAACGGCTTGTTCTCCTCGACCAGGACCACGCGGTGGGTCTTGCGCACGGAGGCGAGCACCGTCTCCTCGTCGAGCGGCCGGATCGAGCGCAAGTCCACCACCTCGGCGGAGATGTCGTGATCGGCCTGCAGCATTTCCGCCGCCTTTAGTGCGGTGATCACGGCGCGACCGTGGGCGATGATCGAGACATCGGTGCCCTCGCGCTTGATGTCGGCTTTGCCGAGCGGGATCACGTACTCCTCCTCGGGCACCTCCCACTTCTCGTTGTAGAGAATGGTGTTCTCCATCACGTAGACGGGATCGTTGTCCCGGATCGCGGCCTTCATCAGGCCCTTGGCGTCGTAAGCCGTCGCCGGGCACACGACCTTGAGGCCGGGCGTGTTGGCGATGAAGTTCTCCGGCGTGTGGGAATGCGTCGCGCCCACGGCCGTGCCGCCGTTGGCGGGTCCGCGGATGACGATCGGGCAATGCATCAATCCGCCGGACATGTAGCGCACGTTGGCGGCGTTGTTGATCATCTGGTCGAAGGCGACGTAGGCGAAGGACCAGAACATCAGTTCCATCACGGGCCGCACGCCGAGGAGCGAGGCGCCGATGCCGATGCCGACGAAGCCGGCCTCGGAGATGGGCGTGTCGATGATCCGCTTCGGGCCGAAGCGCTCGAGGAGACCCTCGGTGACCTTGTAGGCGCCGTTGAACTGGGCGACTTCCTCGCCCATGATGATCACGTTCTCGTCGCGAGTGAGCTCCTCGGCGAGGGCATCGTTGAGCGCCTGGCGGTAGGTGATGAGAGGCATGGAAGAAAGGCGAAAGGCTAGAGGCGAAAGGCGAAAGGACTGAAGGTGGTGGGAGGTGTGGGTGCGGAGGGCTCGGGGACTGAAAACTTCGGGGCGAACGTGGTGTCTGCGAATTCCGGCGGCGTTCAGCCTTTCAGTCCTTCAGCCCTTCCCGATCAGTCGTTGAAGAACAATTTGCCCTGGGACGTGCGCTTGTCGGGGTTGTCGGTTTCCCAATACACGTCGCGGAAGATCTCCTCCGGCGGCGGGAACGGGCTCTCGTCGGCGAACTTCGCGGATGCCTCGGCCTCGGCGCGCGCGTCGGCATCGAGCTTGTCGGCCGTCGCCTCGTCGAGCGTGCCGTCGGCCAGCAGATCGTTGCGCAGGAGATTGAGCGGGTCGTGCCTGGCCTTGTATTCCTCAACCTCCGACTTGTCGCGGTACTTCTCCGGGTCCGACATCGAGTGACCCCGGTAGCGGTAGGTATCCATTTCCAGGAGCGTGGGGCGGCAGGACTCGTGGGCGCGCTTCATCGCCTCCCAGGTGCGGGCGCGGACCTCGTAGATGTTGGCGCCGTTGAGGACCTCCCAGTCCATGGCGTAGCCGTCCGCGCGCTTGGCCAGCGGCGTGGCGGCCGACGAGCGGGCGAGGGAGGTGCCCATCGAGTAGCCGTTGTTCTCGATGATGAAGACAACGGGCAGCGACCAGAGCGAAGCGAGGTTGAGGGCCTCCGCAAAGGCGCCCTGGTTGACGGCGCCGTCGCCGAGGAAGCACAGGCACGAGCCCTTCAGGCCGCGGTACTTCAGACCGAACGCGAGCCCGGCCCCGAGCGGCGTCTGGCCGCCGACGATGCCGTGGCCGCCCCAGAAATTCTTGTCCGGCGCAAAATAGTGCATCGAGCCGCCCTTGCCCTTGGAGCAGCCGGTGTACTTGCCCTGCAGCTCGGCCATGCACTCGTTCATGCTCATGCCGACGGCGAGGGCGTGACCGTGGTCGCGGTAGGCGGTGATGTAGTGGTCGTGCTGGCCCTTGAGGGAAACCGTGCCGACGGCGACCGACTCCTGGCCGATGTAGAGGTGGAGGAACCCGCCGATCTTGCCCTGCTGGTAGACGCGCAGCGTGCGTTCCTCGAAGCGGCGGATGCGCACCATTTGCCGGAACAGGTCGATGCGCTGCTCCCGGGTGAGCTCGGCGTTGATCGGGGCGTCTTTGTGCGAGAGTCCGGCAGCCGGTTTGGCGGCGGATTCGGCGGGCGTGGCGGTGGCTTTCTTGGTCACGATGGGGACGCGGTGGAGGTTGGAAAAAGAATAGAAGTTGCGGCGGGTGCGCTTGTTATCAAGTCGATACTCCCGTCTGCCCGGGGGCGTTTCGCATGTGGTTAATGCGCCAGGGGCGCAACATTAGGCGCCGTCAGGGCGACGCGGGGCGGGCGTGGCGGCGGCATGCGCTTGGCCAGGCAGGACCTGTTCGAGGGCGATTTCCAGCGGCCGACCCGGAGTGCAATCCGCGCGCAATGCCACGAACCCGTCGCGGTGCCGGTCGTAGAGCGGCCACAGCCCGGTGCGATCGGTCTCCGGCAGCGCGAGCCCGTCGACCTGCTCGCGCGTGAAGAACCCGAAACGCCCTTCCACGATGGTGGGTGGCAGTTCCTCGATCCGGCGGCGGCAGATGAACAGAAACATGAGCCAGTGCGCACCGCCCTCGTAGGCGCGTTCGGCGACCATGGCGAAGAGGTGAAACTCCTCGGGCGCGCAGGCCAGGCCGACTTCCTCGAGGGTCTCCCGCGCTGCGCATTGGTGGGGCGATTCCCCAAGGCTGGTCTCGAGTTTGCCGCCGATCGGGCTCCATTGCCCGGCATTCGGCGCCTTGGCCCGCTCGATCAGCAGGTGCCGTCCGGCCGAATCCTGCAGGAAGACCAACACGCTCAACTTGTGCGGGAGCACGGCAGCCATGCCGCGAGCAAGGCGCAATCCCCGGCGACCTGAAAGGCTGAAGCATCGCGGCCACTGCTCCCAGACGCCTCGAGTTTGGCACGAAAGGCCGTCCGACGCGCGACGGCGCGGCGATTCGGGGCTCCGCGCGCACCCTGCGTTTGACCCCATCGGCCGACCGATCGGCACGCCCATCGGACACCCAATCGCAGGTCGGGCCGGTTGAGAAAGTCGGCGAGAGTGAGCGTGCGCCGGGAGCGCGGCGCGCACCGTCTGCGGCTCAAAATGGGTTCCAACTCAGGGCGACTCCCGGGCGGAGCTAGGGTTTTCACCGCATATTTTCTATTTACAGGGCAATAGAGGCGGACTGATGCTGCGAGGACGTCATGCAGGCCTGTTTTGCACCCCGGAAACTCCTCGCAACGTGTGTGGCCCTCATCCTTGCCGTGTCGGCGGGGGCCGGATTCGCGAGGGCCCAGGCCAGCGCCGGCGAGGGCGCCCGCGTGGAGGTGCAGACCGTGCGGTTCGGCCAGGCGCGCGCACCCGGCGGAGGCGACGGATGGATCGAGGCGGTGGTGGAGCTCAACGTCACGCCAGCGGTCGACGGCGGCGTGTATTCGCGCTGGGCGGACAGCGTGCGCGTCGGGCTCAGCATCGGCATCCGCACCCGGGCGGGCGAGTACGCGTTCTATCGAGCCGCCGCCGAGGCGGTGGCGCTCGAGGCGGGGCGCGCGTCGTTCCGGTTTTATCTTCCGCCGGAGATCAGCCGTCGTGAACAACTCAACTCGGCCGAGCCCTACGCGTGGCTGGTCGACCTGTCCGTGGGCGGGACGCCCCTCGCGGCGGGACCGCGCCAGGTCTCCGCGGTGCTGGGCACCGCCGACGCCTTGCGCAGTTTCAAGGACCGCGTCACGCGCAGCGCGACCACGCACGACGGCATCCTGGTGCCGCAGTTCGAGTCCCCCTTTGCCCTGGCCTACGCGGGCGACACCCCGACTTTCGTGCGGCGCTGAGGCGCGGCGGATGTCCCTCCCACGTCGCATGTCGCGTCCCAGCGCACCCGCCCCGGCCGGTCTCTCGAGCCTGTCCTGATGGCCATCCGCTTTCCACCCGTTCTGGCGATCGATTGCGGGGCGAGCCGCGTCAGCGCGACGTCGTTCGGCGCGACCACGGAGGGCGTGCCGGTCGTGCGCGCCGTGCTGGTCGAACCGCTTGAGACTGATCCGGCCGACGACCTCCAGTGGGCGCGGGCCGTGGGCGATGCCATCCGCCGCATCGTGACGCAACGTCGCGTGCGCGGCGTCGTGACGCTGATCGTGCCCGGGCATCTCACGCTGACGAAATTCATCCGCGTACCGCACGTCGACGAGGCGCGCCGCGAGAAGATCATCCAGTTCGAAGCCCGGCAGAACATCCCGTACCCGCTGGAAGAAGTCGTCTGGGATTATCAGATCGTCTACGACGACGGCGTCGACCTCGAGGTCGCGCTCTGCGCCATCAAGCTCGATATCGTGCAGGCCCTGCTCACGGAGTGCCGCGATGCCGGCATCGAGCCCGCCGTGATCGAGCCCTCCGCCATGGCGCAGGTCAACGCCCTGCGCTTCTGTTTCCCGCAGGCCCGCCAGAGCACGCTGCTCATCAATATCGGGGCGCGCTCGAGCAACCTCGTGTTTTTCCGCGAGGACCGGTTCTTCATCCGCAATATCACCCTCGGCGGGGCAACTGTCACGCAGGCGCTGGCGGACGAACTCGGCACCGGCCTCGCCGATGCCGAGCGGACCAAGCGCGACTTGAGCACGCGCAGCGCCGACGACGCCGTGGCTCCGGCTGTGGCGACCGCTTACGACAACGCCCGGCACAGTTTCGCCGGCCGGCTGGCGCTGGAGGTCACGCGCTCGATCGCCAATTTCCGCCGCCAGGGTGGGGGCGAGGCGCCGGTCGCGGTCTATCTCACGGGCGCCGGCTCGACCATGCCGGAGTTTGCCGGCGTGTTGGCCGAAAAGCTGAAGCTCCCGGTGCAGCCCTACGAACCGTTGCGCGGCGTGCCGATCGATCCGCACGCCGTGGAGGGCGAGATCCGTTCCGCAGGGCACCTTATCGGCGAGTCCGTCGGCTCCGCCCTGCGGGTGTTCGATCAGGGCCTTGCGGCGGTCAACCTGCTCCCGACTTACGTGCTGGAGGCGCGCGCCTTCCGGCGCCGTGTGCCATTCCTGCTCGGCGGCCTGGCCTTCGCCGCCGGTGCGCTCGCCGTCGGTCTGCTCATCGGCTGGGTCACGGCCGTGGCGCTGGAGGAAAAAATCGCCACGCTCGAGGATCAGGCCCGGCCCCTCCGGCGCTACGCGTCCGACATCCAGCGCGTGCGCGGCGAGGTCGACACCCTGCGCCAGGAGATCGCCGGCATCAAGGGTCTGGTGGATACGAAGGCCAATTGGATCTCGTTCTTCCACGATCTCCAGGACCGCCTGGTCAAGGTCGAGGACGTCTGGCTCGACAAGGTCCAGGTCATTCGTCCCCAGAACGAAGTGCGGACGAGCGTCCTCGCCAGCACCATCTTCGCCCCGCTCGCGCGCCAGGCCCAGGAGCCGCCCGCCGGCCAGCAGCCGCAGACGCTCCGCCTCAATCTCACCGGGCGCCTGCTCGACAAGAACAACCCGCTTTCGAAGGTCAGCCTCGAGTCGCAGAACCGCGTGAAGACATTGCTCACCAGCTTCGTCGAGTCGGACTTCATCCTCTCCATCGAGAATGAGCGCTTCGACACCTCGCAGCCCGGCATCCTCAAGTTTGACTTCATCCTGGTGATCGATCCGAAACGCCCACTCTAGCCTGCGTGAAACGCATCCGACGCCATCCCGTGTTTTCCGCCATGGTGGCGACCGTCCTGGTCGCGATCGCGGCGGAGGCATGGTTCTTTTTCGCGCTGCGCCGCGAGGAGCGTGCGCTGGAGCTGGAGCTGAACCAGCGGGTGGCGGAGATCGAGCGCCTGCAGCGCCAGCGACCCGGCCCGACGGATGAAAACCTCCGCCGCGCGCGCGACGATTTCGCGCAGCACGCCGAGGTGCTGACGACGATGTTGCGATCGCTCAACGCCTCCGGGCCCGACGAACTCGAGTACTTCAAGGGCGAACCGGTCGGGCGCACGGAGGCGTTTTTCGACATCGCCCAGTTCGTCGACGCCATGCGCGCCCATGCCGCCAAGTCAGGCGTGCTGATTCGTCCCGACGAACGCTTCGGATTTGCCGCCTACACGCACGAGGGCCCGGAAGCCGAATTGATCCGGCCCGTCTATCGGCAGCGCCGGATCGTCGAGTACCTGCTCGGCGCGCTCTTCCCCGCGCGCCCGCGCACGCTGGTCTCGGTGCAGCGCGAGGATCCGGCCACGATCAGCCAGAGCGCGGACAAGGCGGCGGGAAAACCTGCGGCCGCGGCAGCGCGTTCGCCCCAGACGTTCGCCGGGGCTGCCGGACGCGGCGCCTCGGGCGAGGGCGGGCCCGTCGCCGAGATCTTCACCATCGATCCCCAGGTGAGCGCGCGCACGCCGGGTTATGTGGATACGATGGCGTTTCGCCTGATCTTCACCGGGCAGACGTCGAGCCTGCGTGGTTTTATGAATACGCTGGCCATGCCCGAGATCCCGCTCGTCGTGCGATCCGTCGAGGTCGAACCGCTGCGGCCAGCCACCGCGTCCGGGCGTTCCGGCGGGGCCACGGGCGACTCGGGTGGCCCGTCCGCCGATCTCCCCATCGTGGCCGACAACGAGTCGCGTTTCGTCGTCACGGTGGAACTCTTCGAGGTGAAGCTCCGCGCACCCGAAGCCGCCACGGTGGCCAACCCCTGAGCTGCGATGCGCGCGATCCTCCGGCACTACGACAAGGTCCTGCTCGGGCTCGGTGTGCTCGTGTTTCTGCTCACCGGCGCGTTTGGGACGCTGCGCCTGCGCAAGCTCGATGAGATCGCCTCGCGCAATCCCGCCGCAGGCATCGAGCCCGCGCGCTACGAGGTGGAGAAAGCATTCGTGCCCGCGATCGAGACCGTGAGCTGGGGCGAAGCGCCGACTCAATCCCGCGGAGCGGAGTGGCGCTACGACGTGTTCACGCCCCCCGTCATCTACTACAACCCGACGACCGGCAGCTTCACGGTCACCCCGCCGGTCAATGCCGAGCCCGTCGCCGTCGCGCGCAACGACGCGCCCTACGACATCGAGCTCATGGCCGTGCGGCAGGAGCCCTACCGGGTGCAACTCGTCGGCTACGTCGGCGCGCCAGACAACCCGATCGCGACGTTCGAGATCGTGGATACAGGGGAGACGGTGATCGGTCGCCCGGGCAAGGTTTTCGAGAAGCAGGAGTTCACGCTGCGGAGCCTGGACCTGCGCCGGATCACCACGCCCGCAGGCGAGGGGATGCCCGTGATCGAGAATGTCGCGGTCGCCGTGATCATCGACGAGCGCACCGGCCGCGAGGAGGTGCTGACCAACCGCGAGCGCAAGATGATGCCGCGCCTGCAGGCGACCTTCCGCCTCAATGTCTACCCCGGCGAGACCCGCCTCATCCGCGAAGGCAGCACGATCGAGGTCAACGGCCAGGTCTACCTCGTGACCCAGCTCTCTCTGCATCCGCCGCAGGCCGTCGTTTCCCGGCGATCGCGCGATGCCCTGGGGCCGTCGGAGTCGCGTGTGCTCATGCCTGCGACCGGCGGCGCCGGCGCGGAAACCTCCACCCGGCGCTCTTCCAGTATTGTGCCGGCGCCTGAGTAGTTCTACCTGTTTCAGCCAATCCTGCCTGGCGGGAAACCCCTCAGCCACCCCGGCCCGCCTGAACCTCGCCCACATCATGAACATGCGCCTTCTGCCGCTTCCCGTCCTGATTGCCGCGCTCGGTCTCGTCGCATTGCCCGTCCTCCCCGGCGGCCGCGTGCTCGCCCAATCGGATGAGGCCGGCGCGGTCGCGTCGCAAGAGACTGCGCGGATCAACGAGAGCATCGCGCGCGCCCGCGACGTGCAGAAGCTCGCCCGCAGCCAGAGCGCCCGCGGGGAACACGCCGCCGCCGTCTCCAGCTACGAGTACGCCCTCAGCCTGCTCGACAACAACGCACTCACCGCCGCGCTGCTCGGGGAACTCCGCTCCGAGAAGCGCCGCGCCGAGGCATCGGCCCGCCAGCAATCGACGATCGCCGCGCGGCCGGAGACGCCCGCCGGCTTTGAGGCGCGCACGGCCTTCATCGACGCGCTCCTCGCCCGCGGCCGCGACCAGTTCGTCGCCGGCGATTACGCGGGCGCAGAGACGACTTTCAAGGATGTCGAGACGCGCGAGCCGAACAACGCCGAGGCCAAGACCTACCTCTTCCGCATCGCCGAGATCCGCCGCCAGGCCGGCGTGATGGACCGCCAGAAGACGCGCGAGCAGATGCTCGAGGAGGTCTCCCGCAGTTGGCAGCGCCCGGGTGTGTTCCAGGAGCGCGAGGCGCCCGACGAGGCTCCCTCCGGCCCGATCCCGCTGCTCGACAAGCTCAACCGCATCACCATCCCCTCGGTCAATTTCACCGGCGTGGAGTTGTCGCGCGTCATCAGTACCCTTTCCTCCATCTCCGAGGAGTTCGACGACACCGGCCTCGCGCCCAAGGGCGTGAACATCGTGCTCATCGACCCGAACCGCGTGAACCCCGCGGTCAACATCACGCTGCGCAACCTCACCCTGCGGCGCGTGCTCGACTTCATCACCGATTCCGTCGGCTTCCAGTACGAGGTCCAGCTCGACGCCGTGGTCGTGCGCCCCGGCGGCGAGGTGACAAATCTGGATACGGAATTCTTCCCCGTGTCACGCGCCACCGTGATCCGCATGGTCGCGGCCTCGGGCGGCAAGCCCGATGGCGCCACTGCCGCCGGGAGCGATCCTTTCGCGAGCGGTTCCGCGGCTTCCGGCTCGTCCGGCGCACGCGGCGAGTCCGAGCACATCCGCAATTTCTTCCAGCAGGCGGGCGTCAACTTCGAAGGCACGGCCGGTTCCAGCCTCATCTACGACGGCTCGGCCCTGCTCGTCACCCAGACCTCGCGCAACATCTCGCGTATCCGGAATATCCTGAACCGCTACAACGATGTGCGCCAGGTCGAGATCGAGGCGAAGTTCCTCGATGTCGCCGAGGGCGTGCTCGACGAGTTGGGGATTGATTGGGGTGTGAAGAGTTTACCTTCCATCCATAGCAAAGTTTCGGCGACCTCGGACTACAGGACGCTGGCCGAGGCTTTTTCTCCGTCGAACCGGTCGAATGATGGGCGAGTGATCATACCGGAAGAGAAAGATGCCACCGGTACCGTTATCCGAAAGGGAATCGATCTTCCTATCTCAAACACACCTCCGATCTTTCCAGGGGCTGCAGAGCTTGGAAACGGAGCCGTCGCTCTGGTTTCCGCAATCGGTTCGATCGGAAACATGGAGATCAACGCGCAACTCCGCGCGTTGTCGCGAAACAGCGGCGCCGACCTGCTCAGCGCACCGAAGGTCACCGTTCTTTCTGGGAACAAGGCCCAGATCACCGTGGCCCAGGAATTCCGGTACCCGGAATCCTATGGTGAGATCCAGTCCGAGGTCGGCCAGAGCTCGGGCACGTTGTCGGGCGGTTCGGCGGGCGTTACAATCACGGCCGGCACGCCGCAGAACTTCAAGACCCGCAATGTCGGTGTCGAACTCGCCGTCACGCCGACCGTGGAGGACGACGACTACAGCATCTCGCTCGACCTCAACCCGCGCGTGACCGAGTTCGATGGATTTGTTGAATACGGCGGCCAGAGCATCGCGATTTCCGGCGGCACGACGGTGAATGTGCCCTCGGGTTTCTTCCAGCCCATCTTCTCCGTGCGCGAGATGAACACCAAGGTCACCGTGTGGGACGGCGCCACCGTCGTGATGGGCGGTCTCACGCGCGAGGAGGTGAAGAAAGTTAAGGACAAGGTGCCGTTCCTCGGCGACATCCCCGGCGTCGGCCGGCTCTTCCGCTCGGAGGGCGAGAGCAACCAGAAGCGCAACCTCCTCATCTTCGTGACCGCCAACCTCGTCAGCCCCGGCGGCTCGCTCAAGAAGCAGGACGTCCGCGGTGTCACCCCGAACTCCCTCTTCCAGAATCCGACGATCGTGACCCCGGGCGGCTCGGTCGACCGCACGCCGAAGAGCGGGAAGTAGATCGATCGTCCGGCGGTTTCCGCCTGCAACAGGGCATGGCGCCGGACGCCGTGCCCTGTTGCGCGTACGGAGGACGCGGGCGCGTCGACCTAGCCGGACTCCCGCCACTGCTCGAATGCCGAGAACCTGCCCGCGCGCGGGCACGCCCCCACACCAGGCATACACTCCGCGCACCCAGCCGCCGCGCAGGCCGCCGACCACAACCGTGTAACGGTCGTTACACAGTTGTGGTCGCAGGCGTAGCGACCACGGCCGCATCGCCACAGGCGAGGTGGCGCGACTCCGAGAGCACTCCTCGGTTTCCCGCCACAACAACCCGCCCCGAGATCGGGTCCGTTGTCCCGGAGGACCGCCGTGCCGGGCTAAAGCAGAGAACACGAAGGACGAAGGAGTTGAAGCGAGGTCGGAACGAAGCGGCGACACCGCGCCAGAGCGCCGAGACTCGATCCCAGGCCGCCCGGCAACTCGAACGCCGGGAGCTTTGCCGTGCGCGGCCACGCACCCACATCCCTGCACGCACCTCGCGCACCCGCCTCCTCGCTGACCACAACCGTGTAACGGTCGTTACACAGTAGTGGTCGGCGGGATGGCGGGTGGGCCATCGTTCGCTTCGTTGCCTTCGGTGAGTCATGTCGTCTGCGGAGCGATACTCCGCGGAGCGGCCGGTGGACTTCGTCCCTCCCAGTGTGTTGTCTCGTTGCATCTCGATCGCGGCGTTCAGACTCACCCGGATGAGTGACCTCCCCGGGCGGCGTTCGCACTCGCCGACGGCACGCTTCAGCGGTTTCCTTCTCGCCATCACCATGAAGCCGCCCCGCTTTCTGCACGTCCGTCTCGCCGTTGCGACCTGCCTCACCGTGAACGCGCTTTCCCCTGCCACAGCCGCTGCTTCCGACCGTCCCGCCTGGGCCGACGAGACCCGGCTGCATGAAGGCACCGAGCCGCCGGCAGCGACGATGGTCGTCTTCCCCGACGCCGAGTCCGCGGGCCGGCGCACCCGCGAGCATTCTCCCTATGTCGCGTCGCTCAACGGGCACTGGAAGTTTCATCAGGTATCCCATCCCTCGAAACGCTCCGGTGAGTTCTGGCAGGCCGACTTCGACGATTCCGCATGGGGGACGATCCGTGTCCCTGCAAATGTGGAACTCGAGGGCCACGGCATCCCGATCTACACGAACATTGCGTATCCATGGAAGCAGAACACGCCGCCGGACATACCCGGCGACTACAACCCGGTCTCACGCTACCGCCGCGCGTTCGCCGTGCCGGATGCGTGGCAGGGGCGCGAGGTGTTTCTCACCTTCGATGGCGTGGAGTCGTTCTTCACGCTCTGGCTGAACGGCAAGGAACTCGGCTTCAGCAAGGACAGCCGTACGCCGGCGACCTTTCGCCTGACGCCGCACCTGCGGCCTGGGGACAACCTGATCGCGGTCGAGGTGTTCCGCTGGAGCGACGGCTCCTATCTCGAGGACCAGGATTTCTGGCGGCTGAGCGGCATCTTCCGTGATGTCACGCTCTGGTCCACGCCGGCCGTGCACCTGCGCGATTTCTTTGTCACCACGTCACCCGAAAAGGCCTCAGGTGCGTGGACCCTGCGCGTGCAGGGCGAACTGCGCAATTACGGCACGAGCTCCGCCGGGAGCGCGGTCTCCGCCTCCCTTCGCGATCCTGAGGGCCGTGTCGTGGCGGAAGCGGCGGTCCGGCGCGACACCCTCGCGGCCGGCGCGACGAGGACCTTCGACATGCGCGCGTCTGTCGACAAGCCGAGGCCCTGGTCCGCCGAGGTGCCTGTGCTCTACACGCTTCTGCTCGAGGTGAAGGACGACGCGGGTCGCACGAGTGAAGTGATCCCGTGGCGCGTGGGTTTTCGCACCGTCGAGATCGCCGGCGGCCACCTGTTGATCAACGGCATGCCCGCCCTCATGCGCGGCGTGAATCGCCATGAACACGATCCCGATCTCGGCCACGTCATGACGCGGGAGCGCATGGTCCAGGACATTGTCCTGATGAAGCGAAACAACATCAACGCCGTCCGCACGTCTCACTACCCGAACGTGCCGGAGTGGTACGACCTGTGCGACGAATACGGGCTTTACGTCATCGACGAGGCCAACATCGAGTCGCATGGCATGGGCTACGGCGAGGACACGCTTGCGATCGTCCCGTCGTGGGGGCCTGCGCATCTCGATCGCACGGTGCGCATGGTCGAGCGTGACAAGAACCACGCCTCCATCGTGACCTGGTCGCTCGGCAACGAGGCCGGCTTCGGCGACAGCTTCCGCAAGACCTACGCCTGGACCAAGCAGCGCGACCCGTCGCGCCCGGTGCAGTATGAAAACCCGATCAACGCCGAGACCTCCGACATCGTGTGCCCGATGTACACGCCGCCCGAGGCGGTGGAGCGCTACGCGGCGCTTCCGCGCGAGAAGCCCTTCATCCTGTGCGAGTACTCGCATGCCATGGGCAACAGCAACGGCGACATCTGGGCGTATTGGCGTCCCATCTACGCTGGCGCACCTCACCTGCAGGGCGGATTCATCTGGGATTGGGTCGACCAGGGCCTGCGCACGCCGGTGCCTGCCTCCCGGACGATCGTGCCTTTGGAGAACCCGCGGTCGATCCCGCTGGATCCCGCGCTCGGGACGTTCTTCGCCTACGGGGGCACGTTCGGACCTCCCGACGTGGCGTCGGACGGAAACTTCTGCGCCAACGGACTGGTGAGCCCCGATCGCGTGCCGCATCCCGGCCTCGCCGAGGTAAAGAAGGTGTATCAACCGGTGCAGATCACGGTCATCGATCCCGCCGTGGGGGATGTTCGCATCGCGAACTGGAATGATTTTCAGCCGCTCGATGCCTGGCTCGACGGCGCCTGGCGGATCATGGCCGATGGCCGGGAGGTGCAGACGGGTCGCCTCGATCTCGCCGGCATCGCCCCGCGCGCGCACAAGACCGTGCGGGTGCCGTTCACCGCAATCCAGCCGGAGCCCGGCACCGAGTATTTTCTCGAGCTTGCCTTCACGCTTAGCGCCAGCGCCCCGTGGGCGCCGGCCGGCCATGAGGTGGCGTGGGAGCAGATCAGGCTGCCGGTCTTCACGCCTGCGATCGCCCCGCCTGCGCCTGCCGCGCCTGTTCAGGTCAGCGACCGCGACGACGTCATCACCATCGCCGGCGACGGTTTCGCTGCTGCGATCTCGCGAGCCAGCGGCCTGCTCGTGTCGTTGAAATCCGGTGACGTTGAGCTGCTGGAAGAGCCGCTGGGCCCGCATTTCTGGCGCGCGCCGGTGGACAACGACCGGGGCAACAAGATGGTCGCGGTGGAGCCGCCATCGAACCGCTGGAAGCCTCCGCCTCCCGGCGTCTGGCGCCACGCGCACCGCTCGTTCGGCGTGCGTTCGGTGGGGGTCTCGCGAGTCGGCGGGCACGAGGTGCGCATCCACGTGGCAGGGCTACTCGCTGACGTGGAGGCTGAGATCGATCTCACCTGGATCGTGCGTGGCTGGGGCGAACTCGTGCTCGAGCAGCGCTTCCGCCCATCGGCGACGTCCGCTATGGCGGAGATGCCGCGATTCGGCACGCAGGCGACGCTGAGGGCCGGGTTCGACCAGGTGACGTGGTTCGGCAAGGGGCCGCAGGAGACCTACTGGGACCGGCAGGACGCGCGCGTGGGACTGTATCGCGGCAAGGTGCGCGATCAATTCTTTGAATACATGAAACCCCAGGAGAGCGGGAACAAGGAGGCGGTGCGCTGGATCGCGCTCACGGATGCCGCGGGCCGCGGGCTTCTCGCCGTCGGGCAGCCCCTGCTCAGCGCCAACGCCCTGCACCACACGACCGAGGATCTCTTCTGTGCCACGCAGCAGGAGAATTTCTACCCCTATCAACTGCCCCGCCGCGACACCGTGACGCTCAACCTCGACCTCAAACAGCGCGGACTCGGTGGCGACGACTCCTGGGGCGCGTTCCCGCACGAGGAGTTTCGCCTGCGCGAGTGGCCGATGATGCTTCGCTACGGTCTCCGTGTCCTGCGCGGTGGGGAGGACCTGGCGGCGCTGGCGAAGCGACCCATCGAGTGAGCAGGACCCAGGCAGTCAGCGGCGGTGGAGCGAGGGCTCCCACCTTCGCCAAGGCTTCGGCGGGCAGGCTGTCCGAGCCACGGCGAACCGGGAACGGTTCGCCCTGCCTCGACCTGTTTCCAACGCGATTTAGGTTTTCGGACGCCTCTTGCGCGGCGCGCTCGGTTCCGAGGCCGCGCGTGTGGCCCACAAGAACGGTCGCGCCGCGACCCGGACCTCGTCCCACCCATGGCGGGAGTCTGGAATTCGTAACCGGGTCCGAACGGCCGGGGTCTGACTCCCGCGCCTCGGGCAGGGGCTCGCTGTGGACCGAAGTTGCCCTCCGGCGGCCCGGTGTTTTCCTCCGCCCATGCACGAAGCGCCGTTTCACTACCTCGACGACACGTTCCTGATCCGCTGGTCGCGCCTGCGGCCGGAGGGGATCGTGCCGGACATCGAGGGGGCCCTGCGTCGTGCGCAGGCGAGAATCGATGCCGTCGCGTCGATCGATCCCACGCGCGCGGACTACGAGACGGCTTTCCTGGGTCTGGAGAACGCGACCGAGGAACTCAACCGCGCCTGGGCGATCGTCACGCATCTCTCGTCGGTCAGCGACTCACCGCCGCTGCGCGAGGCGCACAACGCGATGCTTCCGAAAGTGAGCGAGTTTTTCGCCCGGATTCCGCTCAACGCCGGATTGTGGACGGTGCTCAAGGCGGCCGCGGGTCGCAGGGAGACCGAGGCCCTTGCCGGCGTGCGGCGCCGGCACGTCGACGAGACGGTCGCCGAATTTCGCCAGCATGGCGCCGACCTCCCGGCCGACAGCAAAGCCCGCTTGGAACAACTCCAGGCCGAGCTCGCGGCTCTCACGCAGAAGTACTCCGAGAACACGCTCGATGCGACGAACGCCTGGGAACTCGTTCTCGATGATCCGGCCCAGCTGGCGGGATTGCCGGAGAGCGCGCGTGAGGCGGCGCGGCGCAGCGCCTTGTCGAAGGGGATCGGCACCGACGATCGGCCGGCCTGGCGGTTCACCCTGCACCAGCCGTCCTTCGAGCCGTTCATGACCTATCTCGAGAGCGACGAACTTCGCCGCCGGATGTGGGAGGGCAGCATCGCGGTGGGCGCGCGCGAGCCGCACGACAATGCGCCGTTGATCCGCCGCATCCTGGATCTCCGCCGCGAAAAGGCCGCGCTACTCGGCCGCCCGCATTTCGCCGACCTCGTGCTTGAGCGCCGCATGGCGCGCGACGGGGCCGCCGCGCTGCGATTTGTGGAGGACATGCAGCGGCGGATACGTGCCGCATTCGTGCGCGAATGCGCCGAGCTCGAGGCATTCAAGGCGCAGAGGACGGGCGCGGAACCGGCCCCGCTGGCTCCCTGGGAACTCATGTTCTGGGCGGAGAAATTGCGACGCGAACGCTACGACTTCGACGCCGAGGCACTGCGACCCTATTTTGCCCTGGATCGCGTGATCGACGGGATGTTCCGGATCGCGGAGCGCCTCTTCGGCGTGGTGATCCGTCCGCACGAGGGAACCGTGGATACATGGCACCCGGAGGTGAAGGTCTATGACCTCTTCGACGCCGACGGCGTGCGCCACCTCGGCACGTTCTACGCGGACTGGCACCCGCGCGAATCGAAGCGCAGCGGCGCGTGGATGGGCTATCTGATCACGGGCGGGCCGCAGCCGCACGGACCGCGGCGTCCGCATCTCGGCCTGATCTGCGGCAATCTCACCGCACCGGTGGGCGACAGGCCTGCGCTGCTCAATCATCGCGAGGTCGAGACCATCTTCCACGAGTTCGGACATCTCATCCATCATCTCTTCGGCGAGGTGGAAATCCCGTCGCTCAACGGCGTGAACGTCGCGTGGGATTTCGTCGAGCTGCCCTCGCAGATCATGGAGAACTGGTGCTGGGAACGCGAGAGCCTGGATGTATTCGCGCGACACTACACCAGCGGTGCCTCCATCCCTGAGGAGCTCTTCGGCCGCATGCGTGCGGCGCGCAACTTCCGGGCAGCGGCCTTTGCCATGCGGCAGCTCTCCTTCTGTCGTCTCGATCTCGCCTTGCACATGGAGCCCGTGCGGTTCACCGGCGCCGCCGACCTCGAGGCCGAGGTGCGAGGGCTGTTGCGTGACTACCTCGTGCACACGCAGCCGCCGGCCCCGAGCATCGTCTGCCGTTTCGGTCACCTTTTCTCCGAGCCCGTGGGGTACGCAGCGGGCTACTATTCCTACAAATGGGCGGAGGTGCTCGATGCCGACGCCTTCACGCGTTTCCAGCGCGAGGGCATCTTCAACGGCAATACCGGCCGCGCCCTGCGCGAGCACATCCTCAGCCGCGGAAACTCGGAGGATCCCATGGTGCTCTACCGTCGCTTCATGGGACGCGATCCCGATCCGGAGGCACTGCTTGCGCGCAGCGGCCTGGGCGGAACCTGAGGTCCGGCAAACGCGCCGGTGAAGGCGGAGCGGGCCCCGTGGGCGCGCCTTCCGGTCCCGGCCCGCCGCGGGATTCGGCCGGGTCTGGCGCCTTCCGCCAGCCCGCAGCGCACGCCGTGACGTCGGGAAGCCGGGACCCGCCCGACGGCGGTGTGCCCGTCTATCCCAGCGCGGCGATCGCGCGCTGGTGGCTTTGGGCGGCCTCGTCGGCGGAGGCGCATGTCGTATTCAAGTCGCGGATAAGCCCGTCGCGCAGCCCGTAGATCCAGCCGTGCACGGCCAGCGGCTGCGCCCGCGCCCAGGCGTCCTGGACGATCGTCGTCAGGCTGACATTGGCGACCTGCTCGATGACGTTGAGTTCGCAGAGCCGGTCGTAGCGGGCGTTGCCGGAGTCGGGGAGGGCGAAGAGGTGCTGGGCATGTTTCTCGCGCACATCCTGCACGTGTCGCAGCCAGTTGTCCGCGAGGCCGATCCGTTCGCGACGCAGTGCGGCGCCCACGCCGCTGCAGCCGTAGTGCCCGCACACGATGATGTGCTTCACGCGGAGCACCTCGACCGCGAACTGCATCACGGCGAGGCAGTTCAGGTCCGTGTGCACGACGACGTTGGCGATGTTGCGATGGACAAAGAGTTCGCCCGGCAGCACGTCGACAATTTCATTGGCCGGGACCCGGCTGTCGGAGCAGCCGATCCAGAGATACTCGGGTGCCTGCTGGCGCGCGAGTTTGCGGAAGAAATCCGGATCCTGCTCGTGGATGCGTTGTGACCAGCGACGATTGTTTTCGAAAAGGTGATCGAGCGACGCCATGGGACCGCAGGATGGAGGGATTCGCGGGGGGGTGCCCAGCGCCAAACGAGCGTTCGGTTTCGCAACGCCTGGACGGGCGGCGAACGCATTGCGATAGTCCCGGGCCGGCCTCCCTCCCTAGCGCTTCAGGAGCGACGACTGGAACGGCAGGTCATCCGCGAGGCAATCCGCCATGGTGCGCAGGATGGGGCCGAAGGACCTCTGGCGGGTCGGACGAGCCGCGAGCAAACGATCGGCCAGGTTCCCGTGTCGGAGGATGAACCCGACGCTTTCACGGTGCTCGTCGCTGAGCGAGCGGGCGGCGCGGCCAGGCAGGATATGGCGCCAGAAGGCCCGCGCCGTCCGCGCTGCGCCGTGGAGTCCGAAAACCTCTCGCAGGTCGGGCAACCGCAGTGGTGCCTCGAGGCCGTGGCGGGCACAGGCGAGCAGCTGGGCCCGGCGGGCCCGGGTCGTGCTGCGTCGGGCGAGTGCGGGCAGACGCGGACCGTGACGGTCGACGAGTTCGCGCAGCGTCGCAAAGACCAGCGCGGCGATCGCCATGTCGTGTCGCGGGCATTCCTGCACGTCGAGCACGCGGATCTCGATCGCGCCGCGGGAAAAGCGCGCGATCGCGCCGCGCGAATTCAGCCATTCCGCCTGGAGGATGCCGGAGCGGTTCACGCCGGCGACCTGGCGCATCATCGGCGCAAAGACCGTGTCGTGGTATTCAGATTCCGAGAACACCGGCTCCGGAACAATCCCGCCGGCGATCGCCGGGAACCGTTCCTGGTTGCGCCGGTAGGTATCCAGCCGGGTGTCACGCCAGCCGGTCGCGCGTCCCTCGCGGAACGGGCTGCCGGCGGCGAGGGCGGGGAGAAAGGGCAGCAGGAGGATGATCGCGGCGTGCAACTGCGCGAACTCGGTGTCGCCTTGGAAGGGGAGATTGAGGTGGCAGCTCTGCAGGTTGAACCAGCCATGGCCGCGGCAGCCGAAGATGCGGTCGAATTCCTCGTAGATCTCGCGCCCCTCGTGTCTCCACGTGGTGGATTCGCGCGCCGGGTCCATGGTCGGATGCATGGGCCCCGAGAGCAATTCGGCCCCCATCGGCGCAAGCAGCGTGTTCGCGCGGCGGACGGCCTGGGCAAACATCCGCCCAGCCCGGTCAAAGTCGTCGACCGGGCGAGGCACCTTTAACTCGAAGACGTGGGCGGCGAGTTCGTTGGACGCCTCGCAGCGCCCGAGCCGGCAATCGGCGGCGGGACGGCCGGTCTGTGCCATCATCAGCTGGTCGACCGTGGGTGAGACGGCGCCGGTGTCGCGGCGCACCACCATGTATTCCAGTTCGAGGCCGACGGCATCGAAAAGGTGGAGTCTGCGTGGCATGGGAGTGAGGCTAGACGCTAGAGGCGAGAGGCTAGAGGCTAGAGGCGAGAGGCGAGAGGCTAGAGGCGATGGCGGATGGCCGAGATTGCCACCTGCGCATGGCGCATCTCCTCCGCGTGTCAGCGATGCTCGGCGCGCGCCTCTTTCTCGGCCCGCTGGCGGCTGGTCTCGATGCGATCGAGCAACGACTGCATGATGCGCGTGTAGATCTCGTCGCCCAGGATCCGGTCCTCGACGCCGGCATCGACGTTCGGGTTGTCGTTGATCTCGATCACGTAGACCTCGTCGCCCTTCTGCTTGAGGTCGACGCCATAGAAGCCGTCGCCGATCAGGTTGGCCGCCTCGACCGCGGTCTCGATGACCTGCGGCGGCGCATCCTCGACCGCGAGTGTATCAAAATTGCCCATGCAGTCGTCGCCCTTGGCCGCGTGGTTGTAGATCTGCCAGTGATCGCGGCTCATGTAGTAGCGGCAGACGAACAGGGGCTTTCGGTCGAGGATGCCCACGCGCCAGTCGAAGTCGGTGGGCAGAAACTCCTGGGCGAGCACGAGGTCGGAATCCTTCAACAACGGCCCGGCCTTCGAGCGCAGCTCCATCTCGTCGGCCACCTTGAACACGCCGAGCGAGAAAGCGCTGTCGGGAATCTTGAGCACCAGTGGGTAGCCGAGATCCGAGGCCACCTGTTCGATGTTTCGCGCCGAGACGATCTCGGTGCGCGGCGTCCGGATGCGGTTCTTCCGGAGCAGCTCGTGCATGTAGACCTTGTTGCTGCAGCGGCGGATCGAGTCGGCGTCGTCGATCACGGTCATGCCCTCGCGCTCCGCCTTGGTGGCGAACCGGTAGGTGTGGTTCTCGAGGCTCGTGGTCTCGCGGATGAAAAGGGCGTCGAACTCCAGCAGGCGGGGGTAGTCCGAGCGCGTGATCAGCTCCACGTCGAGCCCGAGGGATTCGCCCGCGCGCATGAAGTTGCGCAGCGCACGGGAGTTGGAGGGGGCGTTCTTCTCCTCCGGGTCGTGGAGGATGGCGACGTCGTATCCGGTGGATGGACGCTCGCGCTCGGCCCGCCAGCGCCTGGAGAGGAACGAGTCCATCGCCTCCTTGACCTTGAAAAGGTGGGTGGATGGCACCTGCCCGAGGCCGAGCGGCCGCAGGCTGCCGATCTCCCATCCCGAGTCGCGGTAGATGAACTGCACCTTGAAGAGCGGGCAGGGAAAGATGCTGAAGAGCGTCTGCGCCAGGCGCGCATGCGAGGCGGCGAGATTCTGCCCGAAGTACACGCTCAGCGAGAAGTCCTCCTGCACGATGCGGGCAAGCGAGCGCTTCACCACGGAGTTGAGCTCTTCCAGCTCCGCCTCGTAGATGCGCTTGCTCATGAGCGACTGGATCGTGCGCGCGGTCGGCATGGCGCGGTGTCCGCGGGCCTCGGCCAGGAGGGACGCGTAGTAGCCCATCGAGAGCTTGTGATCATGCCGGCAGAGATTGACGACGCGGTAGCCCGAGGAGGTGTACTCGTCGTTCGTGATGTATTCGTCGGCAGAGACAACCGGGTAGGTGGTCCATCCGGGCTGCCAGTCCCGGAGGTCGTCGACGACGATCAGGTTGCGTGTGTTTTTCATGGGTGGGCCACGCGGGGGGAGCGCGGCCGTATCAGGAGAAGATTGGCGTCGTAGCTGACGATCCCGAGCATGACCGCGCAGATGAAGCGATTCACGTCCACGCGGTAGCCGCCGTCGGGGTTGTAGGGATTGCGCTCGAACGGATCGGCGATCAGCACCTCGCGACGCGCGGCATCCCAGCCGTTGACCACGACGAAGTGTCCGACGGGCTGGCCTCCGATGTCGTCCTCGCGGCCGTCCGGCTGCTCGCGCGGGGCCTGGTAGAGGTAGGTCGCGCTGAGGCCGGTGATGAGCGGCACGCCGTGGCCGAGGAGGCTGCCCAGCGAGGCCGGCGAAAGGTCCATGAATGCGACTTCGCCGCCGAGGCGGAGAAACTCCACATAGGCCTCGTGGCTTTCGCGCGCCTTGTCGACGCTCAGGGTGGGGATGCGCTGGCGGAGCTTGGCGATGAGTTCAGCCGGGGCGAGGCCGTGCCACGTGGGGTCGAACACACGCAGGTTGTAGCTGATGATGCGGGCGCCGAAACCTCGCCGGACGGCGTGAAGGCCGAGGTGCACGGCGAGCGTCCCGCCCTCCTCGAACTGCGGCACCTCCTCGATCAGCCGCGCGAGGTCCGATTCGACCTCGAAATACCGGTAGACCGCGTGCAGGCAGGTGGGCCCGCAACTCGTGTCGGTCGGCTGGCGCGGCATGTCCAGCGGCAGGTGCATGATGCGTTCGGACGTTCGCAAACCGCCGAAGCTGCGCCAGGGCCGGTCGCCTCGCAACAGCTTTCCCCGGGGTGGAGCCCGGGCCAAAGATGCGCACGCCGGCCGGCGTTTGCCTTTGACGACGGCGGGATGACGGGGAAAAAGGGCGGCGTGATACCGCTCGAAGACACGGTCGGTGACATCATCGGGAAGGCCCAAAAGGGTCTGGGCGTCACCAACGACGCCCTCGCCGAGCGGGCGGGGATCACGCCCACCCAGCTCCGCGGGCTCAAGACCGGGACGCTGCGCGACGACGCCCTGCTGCGCCGCGTCGCGACTGCGTTGAAACTTGGTGGCGAGGCACTTTTGCGCATCGCGGCCGGTGCCTGGTACCCTGCCGAACCCGCCCTGCCGGAGTGCTTCCGGGCGTTCAACACCCCGTTCGGAGACATGACCGTCAATGCCTACCTGATCTGGGACGCCGCCTCGCGACATGCCGTGCTCTTCGATACCGGTGCCGACGCCACGCCGATCCTGAGCTTCGCCAAGACGCAGAAACTCGAGGTCGAGCTTGTTCTGCTTACTCATGCGCACGTCGACCACGTGAAGGAGCTCCCGCGCATCCTTGCGGCGACGGGTGCGAACGCGTGGATCAACGGCCGTGACCGCGACGAGGAGGATTTTCCCGCGGACGCCGAGACCTTCAGCGCGGGCCAGAGCTTTCTTGTGGGCGGCATCCGCATCGAGACCCGGCTGACCAGCGGGCATTCCGCGGGCCAGACGACCTACGTCGTGCTCGGCCTGGGCAAACCGCTCGCGATCGTGGGGGATTCGCTTTTCGCCGGCTCGATGGGCGGCGGTTTCATCTCGTATGCCGACCAGCTGCGAAACGACCGCGAGCAGATCCTCACGCTGCCCGACGACACCATACTCGCCTGCGGCCACGGTCCGCTGACCACGGTTGGACAGGAGAAAAAGAACAACCCGTTCTTCACGGGTTGAAACCCCCGGAGGATCGAGCGGATCGCCCGGTCCGCCGACCTCCCCCAGGAAAGGACGATGCGATGAAGGTTGGCTTTGTCGGAGTAGGGCGCATGGGCGCGAACATGGCGCGCCGGCTCAGGGATTGTGGCGTGAACGTCGTCGCCGTGGCGGACGCCCATCCACCCGCCGCCCAGGCGCTGGCGGCGGAGGTCGGCGCCACCGCGCACGCGGACCTGGCGACGCTGGCTGCGGCATGTGACGTCGTGTTCACTGTTGTCTCGGACGATGCGGCCATGCTCGCGATCTTTCACGACGGTTCGGGCGGCCTGCTGCACGGCGGTGCGACCGGACGCACATTCATCAATTGCGCGACCGTCGCACCCGCGACGCATCAGGAGGTCGAGACACGTGTCGAGCGCGCGGGCGGCCATTCGCTCGAGGCCTGCATGGCCTCGAGCATCCCGCAGGCGCGCGCCGGAACGCTCTACCTGATGTGTGCTGGATCGCGCGAGACGTTCGATGCCGTGGAGCCGCTGCTTGCGAAGCTTTCGTCAGCCATGCGCTACGTCGGTCGAACGGGCGAAGCCGCCAAGGTGAAGGCGCTGGTCAACATGGTCATGAACATCAACACCGCGGGGCTGGCAGAGGGGCTCGGGCTGGGCGCCGCGCTCGGTCTTGATCTTGCGATGCTGCGCGAGGTTTTTGCCCAGACAGGCGCGGCTTCGCAGGTGCTCAAGACCGACGGTGAGGACATGCAGAACCGCGAGCACGGGTGCTTCTTCTCGGCGGCGCACGCCGCCAAGGACAGCCGGATCGCGCATGAATTGGGCCTTGGCGTCGGTCTCGACCTCCCGCTCGCCCGCGCGACGCGGGAGCAGTACGAGCGCATGGTCCAGCGGGGTCTGGGCGAACTCGACAAGTCTGGCATCGCCGAGCTGACGTTCAAGGGCCGCCAGGCGTGAGTTTCGAGCCCGAGCAGTGGGCCGTGCTCGCGATCGGCGCGATGCTCGTGGGCTTGTCCAAGTCGGGCATCCCGGGGATCGGCATTCTCGCGATCGCCGTCTTTCAATGGGTGATCCCGCCCAAGGAGGCGACCGGCCTCGTGCTCCCGCTGCTCATCGTCGGCGACATCGCCGCGGTCGCGACCTATCGCGAGCACACGCAGTGGCGCCACGTTTTCCGGCTCTTTCCCTGGACCGCGGCGGGCGTGGTCCTCGGCTACCTGGTGTTTGCGCGGATCGACAACCGGGCAGCCTCGATGCTCATCGGCGCGATCCTGTTGTTCATGCTGGCTCTGCACTTCTGGCGGCGGTGGCAGGCGGGCGAACGAAAGCTGGAACAGGAGATCGAGGCACACGGTGCGTGGTTCGCGCCGCTCATCGGGATCGGTGCGGGCTTCACCACGCTGATCGCCAACGCCGCGGGCCCGCTGATGATCCTCTACCTGCTCGCCATGGGACTGCCGAAGATGAAATTCCTCGGCACGAGCGCCGTGTACTTCTTCGTGCTGAATCTCTTCAAGGTGCCATTCATGGCGCACCTCGGTGCCGTCAACGGTACAAGCCTTGCAGTCAATCTCTGGCTCGCGCCGGCTGTGCTGCTCGGCTCCTGGCTTGGCCGCCACGTCGCCGGTCGCGTTTCGCAGCGGCTCTTCGAGGGCGTCGCGCTCGCGCTCACGCTCGCCAGTGCCGTGCACATGCTCGTGCGTTGAGCCATCGGACGCGGCAGGAGACGGTGGAGCGCGGCCTCCGCACGCGTTCCGTTCCGGCATCATCCGCAACCCGCCCGGCCGCCGGCTTCGGCGGGGCCCCGGGGACGACCGCCACGGCGGAGCGCACGGCGAGAAGGCGGGAGGTCGGGTCCCAATCCATGGTGCGTAGGATCTGTGTGGGTACAGAGTTGAAGCCCGTGCGGATCAGACCAGCCACCACACCGCGAGCGAGAGGAACAGGACCTGGCAGGAGACCGTACAGATGTTGGTGAGGAGGATGCCGGCAGCGAGCGCGGGGTCCAGGCCGAGACGCCGAAGGAGCAGAGGCATCGCCACGCCAAGCGCGCAGCTGGAGGAGCAGCCGAGCACCATGCCGACCAGCACTGTTGCGGCAAAAAGCGGCGCGCGGGCGTTGCCCTGCCACGTCTCCTCGGCCCAGATCGCGATGGCCGCGAGCAGTCCCACGATCGCCCCTCCGGCCGCGCCGATCATCACTTCCTTCACCAGGGTCGAGCGCGCGAGATCGCGCCGCCAGGTGCCGGCGGTGATCCCGCGCAGGACGAGCGCCATCGTCTGGGCACCGCTGTTCCGGCCCTGCGTGGTGACCACGGTGAGGAAAACGGCGAGGATGATGAACTGTGCCAGCGTGTGCTTGAAGAACAGCATCACGAGCGCCGAGAGCAGCGACATGACTAGATTGACCAGCAGCCACGGCAGGCGCAGGCGCAGGCTGCGTCCAAACGAGGTTTCGGCCCGGTCGTTCGCAGCCACACCGACGAGCTTGCCCGCCTGGGCGGTGATGGTGATGACCTGATTCTCGAAAAGGACGTGCCCGCGCACGAGGCCGAGGGGCAGGCCATCCGGCGTGCAGACTGGATACACAGGAAAATGGCGCCCGACGACCGCGTGCATCGCGTCGAGCAGCGTCAGCTCCGGCGTGAGAAAGAACGGCGGCCGGATCATAAACGCGGTCACCGGCGTGTCCGGAGTGGCCAGGAAGAGATCGCGCAGCACGACCACGCCCGTCAGCCGCCCGGAGTGGTCAACCGCATACAGGTAGGTCAAGTCGGGCGACGCCACACGGCGCACCAGGTCGACGCCCTGCGCGGCCGTGGCCTCTTCGGGCACGACCCCCAACAGCGGACGCATCAACGCGCCCACGGTGCCCTCGGCGGCGGGCGCCGGCGCTCCCCAGCGCTGCAGGAGGGCGGGGCCGGCCGCGGCTTCGATCGTCGTGCGGGTTTCGCCCGGCAGGGCCTCGAGCTCGCGCCGCGCCCAGGCGGGCGGCAGGGTGGCAAGCGCGTGTGCCACCCTGGCGGGGTCGTGGGCCGCAGCGTGGGCGGCGCGTTCCTCGGGCGGACTGATCGTGAAGGAGAACCGCAGCGCGGAGATTTCGGACAGGTCCTCGTGCAGGGAGGGGGCAACGCTCATAGGCGGGTGAAACCTAAAAACCGCATGGGAACCACTTATCCAGCCGGATGTTCACCGACACACGCAGAATCTGGCCAGGTCGGTGAGTCGTTCGGACGAGGAACGGGCAGCATCCTTCCGCGGGGCGTTTGTGTTGCGCCGCGGGTCTTCACCGGTGGGTTTTTCGCTTCTGCGGGTCTGGCGCGCCGACGCATCGCCGCCCTGCGGCGTTCGCGTCGGCGTCTGTGCAGCGACGCGGGCGTGGGCCACGGTACGCAACCGGGCCGATCCGCCACTGCGCGACCGGTCAGGCCATCACGGCGCCTTCGAGCGCGGGGAGCCTTTTCGTGCCGTCGGCGTCCTCGTCCGACTCGAACGGCACGCGTTCGCAGAACGTCCTGAAATCGATCAGCTCGAAGCGGCCGTCGTGGTGTTCCACCAGGGCGGTGAGCGACTCCACCCAATCTCCGGAGTTGAGGTAATGGATGTCGTCGATCATGCGGATCTCCGGCGTGTGGATGTGGCCGCAGATCACGCCCTGGCATCCGCGCTGTCGTGCGAGGCCGGCGATGCGCTCCTCGAACTTTGAGATGTAGTTCACCGCGGACTTCACCCGGGCCTTGATCGCCTTGCTCAGGGAATAGTACTCCTTGCCGCGCCAGGCGCGGAACTGGTTGTAGGTGCGGTTGAGGCGAAGCAGGAGCTTGTAACCAAAATCGCCGAGGTGGGAGAGGATGACGAAGTTCTTCGTGACCGAGTCGAACACGTCGCCATGCAGCACGAGGTAGCGTTGATGCACGCCCTCGTGGATGTGATCCTCGACGATATCCAGCCCGCCGAAGTGCAGTGGGAGGAAGCGCGCGAGCACGTCGTCGTGGTTGCCGCGGAGGTAGATCACGTGCGTATCGCGTTTTTCCAGCTTCTTGAGGACCAGCCGCACAAAGCGCGTGTGCTGCTTGGTCCAGCGCGTGCCACGGCGCAGCTGCCAGCCATCGATGATGTCGCCGTTGAGGATCAGTTTGTCCGACTGCGTGTGGCGCAGGAAATGGTTCACCTCGCGCGCTTTCGAGTTCGGCGTGCCGAGGTGCACGTCGGAAAGGATGATGGTGCGGTAGCTGAGGAGGTCTTTTTTCATGTGCGGGCGTCGCCCGTGCCGTGCAGAATAGGATCGCGCGCCGCCCCGGCGAGTGTGGATTTCAAGACGACCACCGATGTTGCCGATCTGTAACACAGAGGTGACGCGACGCTCATGACAACTTCACCCATTCACGTGCTCACGGGCTGCACCGCCTGCGGGAAAACCGAGCTGGCCCTCGCCTGGGCCGAGCAACACGGGGCGGAGATCGTGTCGTGCGACTCGCTTTTGTTCTACCGGGGCATGGATATCGGCACCGCCAAACCGACCGCGGCCGAGCGCGCCCGCGTGCCCCATCACCTCATCGATATTCTCGAGGTGGAGGAACGCATCGACGTGAAGCGCTACGCCGAACTCGCGCGCGCGGCCGTGGCGGGGATCGAACGCCACGGGCGACCGGTGCTGGTCGTCGGCGGCAGCGGTTTCTACCTGCGCAGTTTCTTCGCGCCGGTGACCGACGACGTGGAGGTCGAGCCGGAGGTGCGTGCCGCCCTGGAGGCGACACTCGCTTCCGACGGGCTTGAACCCCTTCTCGATCAGCTGCACGAGCTCAATCCCGACGGGCTGGGCGAACTCGATGTGCAGAATCCGCGCCGCGTGGTCCGCGCGCTGGAGCGTTGTCTCGCCTCGGGGGCCACGCTGGCCGAACTCGCCGCACGTTTCCAGGCGCAGGAGCGCCCCTTCGCCGACCGCGAGATCCGCATCGTGGAGCTCGCGCGCGACCCCGATGACCTTCGTGCGCGCATCGGCGCGCGCGTGCATGCCATGCTCGCCGCCGGTCTGGTGGAGGAGGTTCGCACCCTGCGGGGCTGGGGCCTGGAGCAGAATCCCAGCGCGGCCGCGGCCATCGGCTACCGCGAGACGCTCGCCTGGCTCGACGAAGGCGGAGACCTGGCGGACCTTGAGGCGGCGATTGCCCAGAACACCTGGCAGCTCGCGCGCAAGCAACGCACGTGGTTTCGCACGCAGCTTCCGCCGCACAAGGTGATCACGCTCGCCCCGGCGGGGATGCCGGACGTTTCCGATCTTTTCGCGTCCTGAGCCCGCACCGGCGAGGCGGCGTCTCCAGTTTGGACCCGACGCGGGCCCGACGGCCTCGCCGTTCACCGCAGGTCCGGGTTACGGCCTCCGGCCGCCGAGGATTTGTGTTTATTCCCGGGCCCCGGTGATTTGTCCTCTGCAACTATGCTCGACACCAAGCTCCTTCGTGAAAACCCGGACCGCGTGCGCCAGGCCATCGCGGCCAAGGGCAGTGATTGCGACCTCGACGCCGTGATCGCCGCCGACGCGGCGTGGCGGCTGAAGGTGGCGGAGGTGGAGACTCAGCGCGCGCGCCAGAAGGCGGCCAACGCCGAGATGGCCAAGCTTCCAAAAGGCACGCCGGAATTCATGGCCAAAGTCCTGGAGATGAAGGCGGTGTCCGCGCAGGTGAAGGAGGGCGAGGCCGCGCTGGGTGAACTGGAGGATCGCTTCAAGAAACTCCTGCTGACGGTTCCCAACATCCCGCACGAGTCGGTGCCCGTCGCGCCGGATCCGTCGGGCAACGTCACGGCCGCGACGTGGGGCTTCGCCGAGGGCGCACCCGGCCCCAAGGCCCCGCATCAGGTTCCCCACTACGAGATCCCGTGGTTTTCGCAGATCGTGGATTTCGCGCGCGGCGTGAAGGTGACGGGCGCGGGCTTCCCCTTCTATGTCGGCGACGGCGCCCGCCTCGTGCGCGCGCTGCTGCAGTTCTTCCTCGATGAGGCGGGGAGGGCCGGCTACGTCGAGGTTGCACCACCCGTCTTTGTCAACGCCGCCAGTGCCACGGCCACGGGCCAGCTGCCCGACAAGGAGGGCCAGATGTATCAGACGGTCGAGGACTCGTTCTACGCCGTCCCCACCGCGGAGGTGCCGCTGACCAATTTCTTCCGCGACGAGATCCTCGACGCCAGGAGCCTGCCGATCCGCCGCTGCGCCTACACGCCCTGCTTCCGCCGCGAGGCAGGCAGCTACGGCAAGGATGTGCGCGGCCTCAACCGCCTGCACCAGTTTGACAAGGTCGAGCTGGTCAAGTGGGTGCATCCATCGAGCAGCTACGAGGAGCTGGAAAAGCTTCGTGCCGACGCGGAGCGGCTTTTGCAGAAACTTGAGCTGCCGTACCGGGTATTGCTCATGTGCACGGGCGACCTGGGTTTCACGCAGACGAAGAAGTACGACCTCGAGGTGTGGGCGGCGGGCCAGCAACGCTGGCTCGAGGTCTCGAGCTGCTCGAACTTCGAGGCCTTCCAGGCGCGCCGTGCGCAGATCCGCTTCCGCGATCCGGAGACAAACAAGGTGGAGCCGGTCCACACGCTCAACGGCTCGGGCCTGGCAATCCCCCGCGTGCTTGCAGCGCTCCTCGAGAACAACCTTCAGCCCGACGGCTCGATCCGGGTGCCGGAGGTGTTGCGTCCCTGGTTCGGCAAGGATTCCTTCGGCGGCGTGTGACCGCGAAGCGGCAGCCCACCACTGTCGGGCCAGGGTCCGCCACCACCGGCAGGGCGGTTCCCGTGGTCGCTCCGCTCCGCGCCGCCCCCTCGAAGGCCGGTGCCTCCGGCGCCTCCCCGTCGGGCCCCTGGCCGCGCCGCGCCGCAGCTCTGGCGCGACTGCTTTCCGTCGGACAGCTTCATCCCGGAGCGCTCGCCGGCATCCGGAGTGCCGCCGCCGCGGGTGAACCGGTCGCGATCGCCTGCTCGGGAGGCGCGGATTCCGTGGCCTTGGTCGCCACACTCTGGGTACACGTGCCGGAGATGCGCGGCCGCTGGCTGATCCTGCATTTCGATCATGCACTGCGCGGCCGGGCCGCCGCGGCCGACGCGCGCTTCGTATCCGCGATCGCCCGCGGTCTGGGTGAACGCTGCGTGGTCGGGCGCAGGAGCCGCGCGGCGTCAGATGGGCCGGCCGGCCGCGGCAAACGCGTCTCGGAGGCGGCCGCCCGCGAGGCGCGGTTCGCTTTTTTCGCGCATGCCATGGTGGCCGGCGGCGCCCGCACGCTGGCGCTGGGCCATCAGGCCGACGACGTGATGGAGACGATGCTCATGCGCATGGCGCGCGGAAGCGGCGCGGGTGGCCTGGCCGCACCCCGGGCGGTCCACCGGCGCAGCGATGGCACGGTGCGTCTGCGGCCGCTTCTGGGTCTCACGGGAGCCGAGATCCGTGCCGCGCTCCGGGCGGCGCGGGTTCCCTGGCGCGAGGATGCCTCCAACCACGGCGACGTCTTCTTGCGCAACCGGGTTCGCCAGCGGGTCGCGCCAGCCCTGCGCGACGCCGTCGGGCCGGGCGTGGTCGGCGGGTTTCTCGCCAGTCGCGAAGCGCTGGAGGACGACGAGATCGCGTTGGAGGCCTGGTTGGGTGAACTCGCCGGCCCGTGCGACGCGCGGCGTTGGGCGGCACTGGCGGACCGTCCGCGCGCGCTTGCCCGGCGTGCGGTGCAGGCATGGGTGCACGCCACGGGTGTGGGCGACTCCCTGAGCCGCCCCGCAGCCGAAGCGATTGTGGCCGCCGTCGCCTCCGGCCATCCGATCCGCGTCAGTGCGGGGCCGGCACGGTTCATCGTTTTCGACGGGGTCGACCTTCGGCTTGATCGGACGCCGATGCGCTCGGATTCGCCCGGATGGGGGTCGGGAGCGATCCTGGCTGTGGGCGGCACGCTGGCCGGACCAGACGGCGCGGCCTTGGTGGCCCGGCGGAGGCGGCTTACCGCGCGACTGCGAGGCGAAATCCTTTCCGGCCAGTTCTCGCCCCAGCGAGTCGTGTTTCTCGCCACCCAGGCGTCCGCCTTCCACGTTCGGCAACGCAGGGCAGGGGACCGCTACCGGCCGCTGGGCGGACCGGGCCGGTCCAGCGTGCAGGACCTGATGGTCAACCGGAAGATCCCGCGCGGCTGGCGCGACCGGTTGCCGGTGGTCTGCGATGCGACCGGGAGCCTCTTGTGGGTGCCGGGATTGCCACCTGCACATGAAATGGCCGTTCAGCATGGAACGAACGGCGTCGTTCAATTGACTTATATTCCGCCGGGGGCAATCGTCCCCACTCCCTAAAAAGATCGCCACTTTCCGCTCTAAAACCATGTCCGAGCCCGACAAGCGCAAGAAGCGCGTGCCCCTGAAGAGTCCGAATCCGGAGAAGATGCAGCCCAAGTTGCTGCTTATCTGGCTCGGTATCATCGTCGTCATCGCGTCGTTGTGGATGTACAAGCCCGATCAGGACGGGGCACCCAAGGAGGTGCGCATGCACCAGGTGATCACGGCAGCCCAGGAGGGCCGGGTGGTCGAGGCCGTGATCAAGTTCGACCCGACCGGGGGCCCGGATTGGGCGATCGTGGCGGGCAAGATGAACGTGCCCGACGGCGCCTCCGGCATGGAGGAGGCGAAGTTCCGCGCCGAGGGCAACCTCACGCCGGACAGCTTCGACCTCCTGCGCAACACCGGCCTGTTCAAGGAGGAGCGCGCCGGGAGCGTCTGGCAGTCGTATTTTCTGCCGTTCCTGCCGTTTCTTCTGCTTATCGCGCTGGTCTATTTCCTCTTCGTTCGCCAGATCCGCCAGGCCGGGCGCGGCGCGCTCAACTTCGGCAAGAGCCGGGCCAAGATGCTGCAGCGCGACCGCGATCGGGTGACATTTGCCGACGTCGCCGGATGCGACGAGGCCAAGGAGGAGGTCCAGGAGATCATCGAGTTCCTGAAAGACCCGAAGAAGTTCCAGAAGGTCGGCGGCCGCATCCCGAAGGGCATCCTCATGGTCGGACCTCCGGGCACGGGCAAAACGCTGCTGGCCAAGGCGATTGCGGGCGAGGCGGACGTGCCGTTCTTCTCCATCAGCGGTTCCGACTTCGTGGAAATGTTCGTCGGCGTCGGTGCGAGCCGCGTGCGCGACATGTTTGAGCAGGGCCGCAAGAATGCGCCGTGCCTCGTCTTCATCGACGAAATCGATGCCGTGGGCCGCCAGCGCGGCGCCGGTCTCGGCGGCGGTAACGACGAGCGCGAGCAGACGCTCAATTCCCTGCTCGTCGAGATGGACGGCTTCGACACCACCGAGGGCCTGATCATCATCGCCGCGACCAATCGGCCGGACGTTCTCGACCAGGCGCTCCTGCGGCCGGGCCGCTTCGACCGCCAGGTTTACGTTGATCTTCCCGACATCATCGGCCGCGAGCAGATCCTGCGCGTGCACGCGCGCAAGATCCCGCTTTCCGAGGACGTCGACCTCGCCGTGCTCGCGCGCGGCACGCCGGGACTTTCCGGCGCCGACCTCGCGAATCTCCTCAACGAGTCCGCGCTCCTCGCCGCCCGCCGAAACAAGAAGAAGGTGGAGATGATCGACGTGGAGGATGCCCGCGAAAAGGTGCTCTTTGGCCGCGAGCGTCGCCGGGTGATGGACGACAAGGAAAAGCTCGGTACCGCCTGGCACGAAGCCGGCCACGCCGTCGTGCAGGCCGTGCTCGATGACGGCACGATCCCCGTCCACAAGGTCACGATCATCCCGCGCGGACGCAGCCTGGGGAGCACGTCCTACATTCCCACCAAGGACATTCTTTCACAGAGCCAGAGCATGCTCCTGGCCCGCATCGCCTCGATCATGGGCGGGCGCATCGCCGAGAAGATGTTCACCAACGACATCAGCAACGGCGCCCACAGCGACATCAAGCAGGCGACCCAGATCGCCCGCGCGATGGTCTGCGAATACGGCATGAGCGCCCTGGGGCCGATCTCGTATGGAGAAAATGAGGACACCGTCTTCCTGGGGCGCGAGATCACGCGGTCCAAGCACCTGAGCGAAGACACCGCGCGCAAGATCGATGCGGAGATTTCCCGGATCATCACCGAGCAGTTCGCGCGCGCCGAGGAGATCCTCCTGGCCCGCAAGGATGCCCTCGAGAAGATCGCCGCCGCCCTGCTCGAGCACGAGACCCTCGACGGCAGGCACGTGATGGAGATCCTCGAACACGGTGAGATCCGCTCACCTGTGGCCAAGGTCGAACTCGGCAAGCCCGAGACCGTCCGCGAACGCAAGGCCCGCGAGGAACAGATCCGCAAGGGCAGGGAACTCCCTCCTCCCGCCCACCCGACCGGCGCCCCAGCCTGAGTTAGGCGGAGGAAGGAAGAAGATCGACGGCCGGACAACCCACGTCCGTCTCCCTGTCCGCACTCTTTCTCTTTCTCTTTCCTCTCCTGCCTCCTCCCGCACGCGCTCATCAAAGAGAGTTGGACCCAGAACGGAACCGATCCCGGAGGATCGAGCGATTCAGACAAGGCGTAGCCCCGCGCGATGATGGATCTCCGAGGCATCGGGCCGGGCTTCGCTTGTTTCTGCAAAGACCGCCCCCTGAACTCCCTGATCGGTCTCTGCCTGCCAGGACGAAGCCTTGGCGAACACGGGTGGCCGCTGTGACGCGAGTCCAGTGAGGAAATCAGACGGACGGAGCCCGGCGCGGCGATCGCGGGCCCGGAGATCGCGCGGGAGAACCTCAGCGCTTCAGCAGCGCGTCGAAGCGCGTGAGCGCCTCAAGGAAGTAGTAGTCGCCGTAGACGAGCGGCACGTCGATTTCGCGCCCTTCCGGATGATGTCCGGTCGCATGCATGAGGATGAATCCGCCGTTCGCTCCGACGCCCGCACGATAGGCGGGCGAGGCGAGCGAGCGCAGTTGTTTCACGGCGAAGGCGCGGTACACGGCGGCGCGCTCGGGCTCCACGAAGCCGGCCAGTTCAAACAGCGCGGATGAAGTGATCGCGGCCGCCGAGCTGTCGCGCGGCACGTCGGGTATCCCCGGGGCGTCAAAGTCCCAGTAGGGCACGCCATCGGCAGGCAGGCGGGGGTGCCCCAGGAAGAAGTCGGCGACCGCCGCGGCGCGTGCGAGGTAATCCGGCTCACGTGTCTCGCGGAACATCGCCGTGTATCCATACAGCGCCCACGCCTGGCCGCGGGCCCAGGCTGATCCGTCGGCGGCGCCCTGCACGGTCTGCTTTTTCAGCACGGCGCCGGTGTCGGGATGATAATCCACGAGATGGAAACTGCTGCTGTCCGGGCGGAAGTGGTGTTTCTCCGTCGTATCCGCATGGGTGAGCGCCACGTTCAGGAGAGACTGCTCCCCGCTTTCCCGCGAGGCCCACGTGAGCAACTCAAGGTTCATCATGTTGTCGACGATCACGGGAAACTGCCAGGGGCCGAAGTCCCACGAGCGGATGCAGCCGGTTTTCTCGCTGAACCGTCCGGCGAGCGTGTGGGCGCCGGTGATGAGCACGTCGCGCCAGGCGGACTCCTGGGTGATCCGGTAGCCCTGGCCATAACTGCACCCGAGCATGAAGCCGAGGTCGTGCGTGCCGCCGTAGGTTTTCAACGCCTCCAGGCGCGTGGTGTAGTCGGTCGCCCGCTGTTTCCACGTGTCGTCGCGCGTGTGCTCGTAGATCAGCCAGAGGCAGCCGGGGAAGAAGCCGCTGGTCCAGTCCTCGGGCGCCACGGTCACGACCTTTCCCTTTTCGTCGATGGTCCGTGGCAACCCGGGATCGTTGCGCAGGCCGGCCAGCATCTGGGTGTACTGGCTGGCCGCGTGGGCGAAGTTGAGATCGACGAAGCCCGGGCCGCCCTGGTCGGCAGCGGGGACGAATGTGGTGGGGACGGTCAGGCAGGAGACAAGAACCAGGACGCGAGGGGCGAGCTTCATCATGGGCGGGGGCAGGAGGGGTGGTTCATTCCTTCAGGACGAAATCGATGCACATGACGGCACCGAGGATGAGTTTGCGCAGGGGATGATCCGCGGCAAGGTCGGGCGCCATGGTCAGCACGTAATTGTCCGCGGTGGTGAGAAGCTCACGGCCGATGCCGGACCACTTCTTCGTCACGCGCCCGAACTCCACGCCGTCCATGCCAAAGGTGAAATCCCATCCGGTCCATTTGCCCCGCAACTCGCAGAGGAGTTCGTCGTTGGGTGAAAGGACCTGGAAGCTGCCGCCGATGCTGAGCATCTTCTGGCGGAACTTGCCCAGGCAGGTTCCCTGGCCGTCGAACACCTCCGCGACGGAGCGGAAGAAGGTCGCGCCGCGTTTGACCTGGACGACCGTCTCCCCCTCGGGCGTGCGCACGCTGATGTCGAACGGCGTCATCCGCTTGTAGTCGGTAAACCGCAGCACCTTGGTGAAGAAGCCGAGATTCTCCTCCCGGCAAAGCATCATGGTGCGGCCGGTCTGGGGATCGAGGATGTCGAAGCACGCGCTGGCTTTGAACATCGCGACCTGTTCCTTCACGAGGTAGGTATTGAGCGACAGGGTATTCATCGGGGCTTACGCAGCCAAACCGCGACGCCCGGCGGGGTCACGGCGGAAATCGCACGCACCGTAGAGCGCGACGCCGGCCCGCGCAGGAGCCGGGCCCGCAGCGCGTGCGGTGCTTGACCGCTTCCGCGGCAACTCGTTCACTGCCCGCTTCATGGACACGCTGACCATCCTGCTCATCGGTCTCGGAGTTGTCGCTGTGGTTGCTTTCATCGTCGTTGCCTACCTCGAGGTGGCGCGCAAGCCCGGGAAACCACGGCCCCGCATGGTGGCCCCGCCTGCGACAACGCCCACACCCGCTCCGGTGACGGTCGAGCCGTCCAAGGCAGCCGCCCCAGCGCCTGTCACCGCCCCGCCGGAACCCGCACCCAAACCGGTCGCGGACGAGCCGCCCCCTGCGCCGCAGCCTGTCGTCGCTCCCGCCCCGGTGCCCGCCGCGCGGCCGGAACCCGCCGCGCCAATCCAGGCCGCGCCGCCGGCCCCGGCCTCGGAGCTGGCGACTCGTATCCGGACTTTGGGTGCAGGCGCACGGCAGGCGTTGCTGCGCCTCGCGGTGATGGAGGCCGATTTTTCCCGCGAGACGGCGCGTGCCGTCGCCTCGTGCGTGAACGACGACATCCAGGCTCTCGCGCAGGCGGGCCTGCTCGAGGTGGATCCCGCCTCCGAGCGCATGGCGCTGCCCGATGCGGCGCGCGCGGCCGCGATGGAGCTGGCCCCGGCGGAGGAGATCCACGCGGCACGGCTGCGTCACGCCGAGCACTACATTCACCTCGGACTGGAGGCCCAGAAGCCAGTCGAGCAACAGGGTTCGCTCGTGGCGCTTGCGCTCGAGTTGTTCGTCGAGGACGCCCCCCACTTCAAGGCGGCGTATGCCTTCCTTGCCTCGAATCGCGGGCTCGAGCGGCAGCTGGTAAAGCTGCTCGAGGCCGTGAGCTTTACCACCGTGCTTGAGCTGCCTCACGCCGAGGCGGTCCGCTGGCTGGAGTCGGCACTGGTCGCCGCCGGGTTGCTGGGTGATCAGACGGCCCAGCGCGATATCTTCAACGCGCTCGCCGCCCGACACACGGAAGCCGGCGATTTCTCGGCGGCCCGGCGTGACTACGAGCAGGCGGCCGCCATCTCCGCGGCGCTCGGCGACCGGCACGAGGAAGGTCGTGCCCTGGGAAACCTCGGCCTGGCCACGCATCGCCTGGGAGACCACACGGCGGCCGCCGGCTACTACGAAAAGGTGCTGGAGATTATGCGCGAACTCGGCGACCGGCGTCGCGAGGGACTGGCGCTCAGCAGCCTGGGACAGGCGGTGGCCGATGGCGGCGATCCGCGCCGCGCGATCGAGTTCTTCCAGGAGCACCTTGCGCTGGCAAACGAGTTGCGCGACCTGAGTGGCGCCGCGCACGCCCTCGCCGGCCTCGGTCGTGCCCAACTCGCCCTGGGCGAGACGGAGACGGCGCTCACGACCTTCGGCCAGCAGCTCACGATGGCGCAGCGGGCGCGTGATCTTCCGATCGAGGGAGCCGCGCTCACGAGCCTCTCCGAGGTCCATGAGCGCCGGGGCGAACACGATCGTGTGGTGGAAGTGAATACGCGCCTGCTCGAGATCGCGCACCTCCTGCAGCAGGCCCCCGCGGGGGTCCGCGCTCTCAACCGCATCGGCAACGCCCATCAGGCCGCCGGCCGCACCTCGAAGGCCCTGGAGGCGTTTGACGAACAGCTGCGCGTGGCGCGCAGGATCAGCGACCGCGAGGCCGAGGCGATGGCGCTGGCCGACGCGGCGCGCGTGGTGCATTTCCGCGGACAGGCTGTCGACGCGATCACGCGGGCGAGCGCGGCGCTGCCGATCTTTGACGAGATCAACAAGAAGGAGGCGGAACGCCTCCGCGCGGAGATCGAAAGGTGGCGTTCGGAATCGCACTGACGCGCTGCGCCAGCGGGCCTCGCCCGCCCGTCACGCGTGTGCCGACCGCAAGGCCCGGGCCGCTGCGGCAGGATCGGTCGCCTGCGATAATGCGGCAATGACGGCGACGCCGCTCGCCCCGGCCGCGAACACCGCGGGGGCGCGTTCGACCGTGATCCCGCCGATGGCCACGACCGGCCTGGGACTGCGACGGGCGATCGCCTGCAGCGTCTCGAGACCCATCGCGGGCGCGGCGTCGTCTTTCGAGCCGGTGGGAAAGACCGGCCCGGCGCCGAGATAATCGACGAGGGCGAAATCCACCGACTCACACTCGGCGAGAGTGCTCACGGACACGCCGAGCAGATTGTCGCGGCCCAGGACGCGACGGGCCGCATCGACGGCGAGGTCCTTCTGGCCGACATGCGCGCCATCGGCCTCAACGGCGAGGGCGAGGTCGAGGTGGTTGTTGATGATCAGCGGCACGGCGCGGGCCCGGGTCAGGTCGCGGAGCGCGCGCGCCATGGAGTAGAGTTCCACCTTCCCGGCTGCGGTGGCGCGGTACTGCACCACGCTTGCGCCGCCCTCCAGCGCAGCGGCCACGCCCTCGAGCAGTCCGGTGCGATAGTGCCCGGGGGCGTCGGTGACGGCATAGACGGTATAGTCAATCATCGCGGCGCGCACGGTTCGTGCGGCTCAGCTGACCTTTCCGTGCGCGTGCACGGCGCGTGTATCCAGCGCGTCGAGCGCGTCGAGCAACGCAGTCTGAAACGAGCCGGGCCGCGTGGTTTGCAGGGCCGCCCGTTCGCCTGCGATGCCGAGGAGCACGGCGGTGGCGACGCAGGCGTCGAAGGGCGAGCGTGCCACGGCGGCGCAGGCGGCGTTGATCGCACCCATGGCGCAGCCCACGCCGGTGACGCGCGTCAGCAGGGGATGGCCGTTGGCCACCGCCGTCTCGCGGCCGTCGGCGTGGATATAGTCGGTCTGACCCGTGACGAGCACCGCGCCGCCCGTGCGCCCGGCCAGCGTCGCGGCGGCGTCGCGGGCGGCCTGCGATTCGACGCCGCTGTCCACGCCGCGGCCGCCGCCGGAGAGTCCCGCGAGGGCCATGATTTCCGAGGCGTTGCCGCGAATGACAGTCGGTTTTTGCGCGAGTACCTCGGCGGCAAAGCGCGTGCGCACGCCGAGCGGTCCGACGGCGACCGGATCGAGCACCCAGGGTTTGCGCGCCCGCCTGGCGGCGGGAATCGCCCGACGCATCGCGGTCATTTGAGCCTCGTCGAGTGTGCCGACGTTGATCAGGAGGGCGTCGGCCATCGCGGCGAACTCTTCCGCCTCCTCGGGGTGTTCGACCATCGCCGGCGCCGCACCGATCGCGAGCAGCACGTTGGCGGTGAAACCCTTCACCACCTGGTTGGTCATGCAGTGCACGAGCGGGCGCAGCGTGCGAAGGCGTTCGAGAATGTCGGCGACCGAAGACAGGGCGGGCGAGGGCGGAGGTGGCATGTTCGTGTGGCCCGGTTCGCCCGAGGGGAATCGGCGGCGCAACAGACGCCGGTGACGATTCCTCCGCCGGTGCGAGCCGGATCAGGTTCAACGGGTTTGTTCTCAGCTCGCGGGCGAGCACCCCGTGTCACTCGGCGCGAGCATCGCCATCGTGCCTACAGAGTCAAACGGCAACGCGCCCGTCGCCCGCCGTAGCCCGCACGGCATCCGGCAGGCGCCACGCTTGCGGGCGGCGCGACGAAGAGCGTTGCCATCCTCGCACATCGCGGCGCCCCATGATGGGCTCCGCACCGTGACCGCTTCCGCTCCATCCTCCACCGCGCCGCTCGCACCGCTCCCGGGACGCCCGGACTCCGACACCGTGCTCGGCCGTTTCCTCGAGGTCACGGCGGCACGCGGGCTCGAACTCTATCCGGAGCAGGAGGAGGCGATCCTCGAGCTTTTTGCCGGTCGCAATGTGATCCTCAATACGCCGACCGGCTCGGGCAAATCGCTCGTGGCCGCGGCCTATCACTTCCGTGCACTGTGTGCGGGCGAGCGTTCCATCTACACCTGCCCGATCAAGGCGCTGGTCAACGAGAAGTTCCTCAGCCTCTGCCGCGATTTCGGGCCGGAGAACGTCGGGATGATGACGGGCGACGCCAGCGTCAATCCGCGCGCGCCGGTGTTGTGCTGCACGGCGGAGATCCTCGCTAACATCGCGCTCACCCGCGGGCCTGCGAGCGACATCCGCGCCGTGATCATGGATGAGTTTCACTACTACGGCGACGCCGACCGCGGATACGCCTGGCAGGTGCCGCTGCTCGCGATGCCGGGCGCTCGTTTCCTGCTCATGTCGGCGACGCTTCCGGCGACGGCGTTCTTCGAGTCGGAGCTGGAGAAACTCACGGGAATCCCCGCCGTCACCGTGCGCAGCGACCGCCGCCCGGTGCCCTTGGAGTTTGAATACTCCGAGACGGCTCTGAACGAACGGGTGGCGCAACTTCTCGAGACGCAACGCGCGCCCGTCTACCTCGTCTATTTCACCCAGCGTGCCGCCTCCGAGGCGGCACAGGACCTGATGAGCCTTGCCGTCTGCACGCGCGAGGAGCGCGCCGTGCTGACCGCCGAACTGGAGCACTTCCGTTTCAGCAGCCCCTACGGCAAGGAGATGAAACGCTGGCTCCGCCACGGCATCGGCGTGCACCATGCCGGGCTGCTTCCGAAGTACCGCGTGCTCGTCGAGCAGCTCGCCCAGCGGGGCCTGCTCAAGGTGATCTGCGGTACGGATACACTCGGCGTCGGCATCAACGTGCCGATTCGCACGGTCGTCTTCACCCAGCTCTGGAAGTACGATGGCACGAAGGCGGCGATCCTCGCCGTGCGCGACTTCCGGCAGATCGCCGGGCGCGCCGGGCGGCGCGGTTTCGACGACCGGGGCTACGTGATCGTGCAGGCACCCGAGCACGTGATCGCCAACAAGCGCGCCGAGGAGAAGGCAGCCGGCGATCCGAAAAGGCTGCGCAAGCTCGTGAAGGAGCGCGCGCCGGAGGGTTTTGTCAGCTGGGATCGCAAGACCTTCGACCGGCTGCAGACGGCGCCCCCGGAGGGACTGAGCTCCCATTTCGACGTGTCGCACGGCATGCTGCTGCTCGTGCTCTCGCGCGACGGCGACGGCTGTCGCGCGATGCGCGACCTCATCGACCGCTGCCATGAGACGGCTGCGCGCAAGGGCCAGCTCCGCCGGCGTGCCTGGCAGCTGTTTCGCGCCCTGGTGGATCGGCGCATCGTCGAGATGATCCCTCGCGGACTTCGCTCCGGCGCGCCTGCGGACGGGCGCAAGCTGCGCGTCAACGTCGAGCTGCAGGACGACTTCTCGCTTCACCAGGCGCTCTCGCTGTTCCTCATCGACACATTGCCGCTGCTGGCGGCGGACGGGCGCGACCAGGCTCCCGATTATCCGTTCGACGTGCTCACGCTCTGCGAGGCGATCGTCGAGGATCCCGACGTGATCCTGCGCCGGCAGGTGGACCGCCTGAAGACGCGGAAACTGGAGGAGATGAAAGCTGCGGGGATCGAGTACGAGGAACGCATGGCCAAGCTCGACGAGGTCGAGCATCCCAAACCGCTGCGGGAGTTTCTCTACACGCAGTTCAACGCCTTCGCCGCCGCGCATCCCTGGGTGGAGGGCGAGAATGTGCGGCCGAAGTCGATCGCACGGGAGATGTTCGAACGCTACCTCTCGTTCGCGCAATACGTGCGCGAATACGGGCTCGAGCGCGCCGAGGGTGTGTTGCTGCGGCACCTCATGCAGGTGCTCAAGGTCCTGGCCCAGACCGTACCCGAGGCCCGCAAGACGCCGGCCGTTGTGGAGATGGAGGACTATCTGCGGGAACTGATCCGCGGGGTCGATTCAAGCCTCCTTGAGGAGTGGGAACGCCTGCGCGACCCGGATCGCGCATCCGCCCCGGTCGAAGCTGCCGGTGCCGACAAGCCCGCGCGTCCGTCGAGCTACGACATCACGCGCGACCGCGAGGGTTTCCGCCGCGCGGTGCGCGCGACGGTGTTCGGTTTTCTCCAGGACGTGGCCGCGCGCGATTGGGAGGGTGCGGCCGAGCGGCTCGCCGTGGGCGGCGGCGCGCCGGCGGTGGAGAAGGCATTTGCACCCTATGTCGAGGCGCGGACGCGTTTCCGCCTCGATCCGGCCGCCCGGTCGGCCGGGCACACACACTGGAGCGAGGCGGGCGAGAGCGCGACCCCGCTGTGGCGTGTTGCCCAGGTGCTCGTTGACGCCGACGACCTGAACGACTGGGAGGTCGCCTTCACCGTGGACCTCGCGCGTTCACGCGCCGAAGCCCGGCCGGTGGTGCTGTTCGAAGGCGTTTCTGCGATCGGCGCGGGATGAGCGCTTAAGGTAGGGCGAGGCCTCCGGCCGAGCCGCGAACGTGCACCACCGTTCCGGCCTGCCTCGGGAAGGCAGAGTCACAGAGGCCACAGAGGAGACACAGAGGTCACGGAGAGCACTCGACGGCCGTGCGACGCTCCTCAAATCGCAAGCGTGGGTTCTGAATATTTCCGGGCTCGGGAGGCTGGCGTCCAGACTCGCGGGCCACGAATCGCGACAAGCGCTCCGTGACGTCTGTGCCTCCTCCGTGCTCTCTGTGGTCCGGTCCGTCCGTGATCGATCGTCACCTATCGACCGTCCCCGGTTCTTACACCACCTCGACGATCGCGGTGATCTCGACGGTGGAATTGCGTGGGAGGCCGGCGACGGCCACCGCCGCGCGCGCGTGTTTCCCGGCCTCACCGAAGACCTGCACGATCAGATCGGAGCCGCCGTTGATGACCTGTGGACTGTCGGCGAAGCCGCTGACCGCGTTCACGAACCCGTTCAGGGTGACAAAGCGCTTCACGTTATCGAGTGAACCGCATGCGGCCCGGATGTTGGCCAGGAGATTGAGTGCGCAGATGCGTGCGGCGGCGGCGGCGGTCTCCACCGTCTGCTCGCGGCCCACCTGACCGGTGTGGGTCATCACACCATCGCGGATACAGATGACGCCCGCGAGGTGGAGAAGCTTGCCGCTCTGCACCGCGGGCAGGTAGCTGCCGGCGGCGGCAGGAGGCTTGGGCAGGTCGATACGGAGATCGCGCAGTTTCGCTTCGTGGCTCATGCCAGCGATCCTGGGCGGGCCGTTTCGCCCTGTCACCCGGGAAACGCGCGTGTGGCGCGTGCGGGCCGGCTGGCGAGCACGCGGGCAGGATGCCGCATCGGCGCGACATCCTCAGCGCCGGGCGAGCGCAACCCTCAGCGCTGGACGAGCGCGAAGCAGAGCCCGAGAACCACGGGCAGGCTGGCGAGGCTGCAGAACATCCAGGCGCTGGCGCTGCGGGACCAGGTGTTGCGACGGGAGATGGAGGTCTGGGGATTTGTCATGGGGTGATCGCAGAAAGTACCTCAGCAATCGGCGAAGCGGCGCGGGTGTCAAACCTCGGTTCCGGGAAAGTTCCGAATTTACTTAAAAAAGATGTTAGCACCGTTGAATACACCTGTATCCGTGCAATCCACAATACACCCCGGTTGGATGGGAATCTTATCCCGGTGCACGGGATGGCGCATCCAGGAGTCGCGATGGGGCCGGCGCGGTGCGACCCGGGGAAGGAAAGCTGTATCCACCAAAGCAAACGCCCTCCCGGATTGGAGAGGGCGTCGTGAACCGTGCGGCACGGCCGCGTCCGGCCGGTCGTTCAGTTGCGATCAACCACTGTGGGATTTGTCCTCGGCTTGGTGAGCGCCGCCACCATCGCGTTGCTTTGCGTCCATTCCTTCGGCTCGGGGGCGATCTCGATCGCATCGCGCAGCACGCGGAGGGCCTCACGCAGATGGACGTCGAACGGCTTCAGGTCCTTGTCCTCCTCGTCGGCGGAATCCAGCAGGTCCTCAGTCGTGGTGATCGGCTCGGGCGACTTGGCGACCGAGTCGAGCAGCACGTCGCGCTGAGCGAAATTGAGCGTGGCCAGCGCGTTCTGGCGCGCCTTCATCTCATCGCGGAACTTCTCGTCTTCGGCCTTCATCGCGCGCCGGGTCTCGAGATTGACGGAGATGTCCTTGCGCTCCTCACGCTGCCGCAGCCATGAGATGCGCGTCTTGAGGAAGTCGAATTCCTCGAGCGTGCTGACGCGCATGCCGGTGGCGTTGCGGAGGTGATCGCGCAGCATCGAATCGAGTTCGCGGCCGCGGATGCCCGCCGGCGCGATGGTGTCCCAGGGAAGCGAGTTCGGAAGATCGGCCTCGCCGATCGGCAGGAAATCCTCGATCGCCGGCAGCGCCACATCCGGGACCACGCCCTTCTGCTGCGTCGACGCGCCATTGGGGAGATAGAACTTCTGGATCGTGAGCTTTGCGGCGCCCGCCCGGTTGCCCGCCAGGGTGGCACGGGGCAGGAACGTGCGCATTTCCAGCACGGCCTGGACCGTGCCCTTGCCGTGGGTCGAACTGTCCCCGACGATGATCGCGCGGCCGTAATTCTGCAGGGCACCGGCGACGATCTCGGAGGCCGAGGCGCTGTAGCGGGAGGTCAGCACCATCAGCGGACCGTCGTAGGCGACTTTCGGATTCGCATCGCGCTTGTCGGAGATCTGCCCGAGCGAGTCGCGCACCTGCACGACCACGCCTTTCGGAATGAAAAGGCCGGTGAGGTCGACCGCCTCCCCGAGAAGCCCGCCGCCGTTGCGGCGCAGGTCGAGCACGATGCCGCGGACGCCCGCGGTCTTGAGCTTGGCGATGAGTTCCTCGACGTCGGCAGTGACGCTGTTCGATTCCGAACCGGAATCGCCGTCATCGACCGGGCCGTAGAACGACGGGATGTCGATGACACCGATCGGCATGGTGCCACCTTCCTGCGTCGGGACCTCCTCGATCGACGCCTTGGCGCGCGAGGCGTTGAGCTGCACCACGTCGCGCACGAGCACGACTTCCTTCTGGACGGAAGCGTCCGCGGCATCGGCGGGGACGGTCGTCAGGCGGATCTCCGTGCCCTTCTGCCCGCGGATCATGTTCACGACCTTGCGCAGGCTCATCCCGATCACGTCGACCGGTTCGCCGGCCGCCTGTGAGACGGCGACGATCTTGTCGTTCACCTGGAGCTGCTTGGAGATCTGGGCGGGTCCGCCCGGGATGAGTTCCTTGACCACGCAGTATCCGTCTTCCGAGGACAGAAGGGCCCCGATGCCGACGAGCGAGAGGCGCATCGAAATGCTGAAGTCCTCGTACGTCTCCGCCGAGAAGAAGGTTGAGTGGGGATCGTAGAGGCGCGTGAGCGAGGAGAGGAAGATCTCCTCCACGTCGCCGGCCTCGAGCTCGTCGAGGTTTTTGCGCATGCGCTCGTAGCGCTTCGAGACTGTCGTGCGCGCCTCCTCGATGGTCTTGCCGTTGAGCAGGTCGGGGATCAGTTCGAGCTTGATGCGCGCGCGCCAGAGGGCGTCCGCCTCCTCCGGCGCGGCGGGCCAGGCGGCCTCGCGGCGGCTCACCGGGAAGGTCTCGTCGGTCGCCAGGTCGATCGGCTTCCGGAGTTCGGCCAGCACCCAGTCCACGCGCGCCGTCGCCCGCTTGTGGTAGACGCCGAAGATCGCGAACGCGGGGCTGAGGTCGCCCTTGTCGCGCATGAGCGAGCCCAGCTGCGGCGCGAACTCCTCCAGGAATCGAGACTGGTCCTGCGCGGTGAAGAACATCCGCTGCTCGTCGAGGTCGCCCATGAAGCCCGTGATGAGCTTGCGGAACGTCTCGTCGGTGACCGGCGTGTTCAAGTAATGCACATGCTCGAGCAGCTGTACGAGCGTCCGTGACTCCTCGGAAATCAGCGGCGTGGACGTGAACGTCCGGGTTTCCGTCCCGCAAAAGGAGACCGCCGGAAAAAGGGCGAGGCAGAGCGGGGCGAGAAGACGATGGGGGAGCATGAGAAGTATCTGTCAGGAAAGCTGGCGGCCGAAGGGAAAACGATACGTCTCCACGCCGCATTTGGGCCGCGCAGAACAAACAAGAATATCGGCTGGTTTCAAGTGTCGTTGAGGATCGCGTTCGCTCGAGGGTGGAACCCGGACGGGGCCCAGGCTGGGGCCGGAGACAGGCGGCAGGCTACCTCGGGTGGGCCCGCAGGACCCATTCCGTGGCAGGGCGGATATCCGAGGCGGGAAAGCGTCAGGGCCAGCCGGCCTGATGCAGAATGCCGAAGCAGCCTTGACCACGGGCGAACATGACTTGAGCCAGATACCTGACTCCCGGGGCACGGCCGATCCCTGGGGCGAGGCCCCTGGCGGCGGCGGAATCGACGACGCTCAGCGCTTGTTGAGCGTGTCGCGGGCCTCGTCGAGCACCCGTCGCTCCTCGGCGGTCAACGCGCCGAAACCCTTGCTGTTGATCTTGTCCAGGATGCGATCGACCTCGGCGCGAATGTCGGCCGGCGAGGCGGACGACACGTTCACCTTGTAGTTCGAAGTCGTCACGGCGACGGCGACTTTCTTTTTCCGCTTCATCCAGGCGGGCATCTCGATGCTCGGGGTGGCGCTCGGAAATACGGTGCCGCGCTGGAACACGAACCGATGATAGAGATAGCCGGCCAACATGCCGCCGAGAAGATTGCTGGGTGGGGTCGCGAAGCGGTCGCCCTGCAACTCGAAGAAAATGAACCCGAACACCGCCAGACCGGCGATGAACCAGGCCAGGTACTTGGGCTTGATCGTGACGGGGATGACGAAGGCGAGGAGAAACGAGATCGGCCGATCCGGGTGGATGCAGGCGAAGACCGTCAGGAGCGCGAGCACGATGACCGAGGCGCTGACGGCAAACCCCGATCCACCTCGCAGGGCCGACGTGCCGAGCGTCAGCGTTGCACCCACGAGGACGGCCCCAGCCACGAGCGTCCAGAACCCACGCCGCCCGATCAGCGGGACGACGATGCGCGCGAACATGTGGATCATGATCGCGTTGAAAACCACGCTGATCACGCTCCAGCCGTCGATGCGCGCCTCGATCAGCGGGTAGGTCAGCAGAGTCCAGATCTCAAATGCCCGGATATTCGCCAGCGAGAGGACCACGTGGTCGAACAGGAATGCGGCTCCGCCGGGAACCCAGCTGCTCACGATCGCCTGCAGCACGAAGCCCACGACCACCGCGATGACCAATGGACGAGCGACCGCGGCATCGCGCGGCTCGTATTCGGTCTGCATGTAGTCGCGATCGTAAATCATCGGGGGTGGACAAGAGTACTTGGTCGGGGTCGCTTGACAAGAGCCGGCCCGAAAACCTCTAGACTGAATTCACCGGCGCCGGTTCCGGGTCGATCCATTTCCCATGGGCCCGGATCAGATCGATCAGGCGCTGGTCCGCTTCCGCCGCAGGGATGCTGTACTGCACGCACTCCTTGCCGACGTAGAGATTGATTTTCCCCGGCATCCCGCCGACGTACCCGAAGTCGGCATCCGCCATCTCGCCGGGACCGTTCACGATGCAGCCCATGATGGCGATCTTCACGCCCTTGAGATGGCCGGTCTGCGCGCGAATGCGCTGCGTCGTCGACTGGAGGTCAAAGAGCGTGCGACCGCAGCTGGGGCAGGCGACGAACTCCGTCTTCGAAATCCGCGCGCCCGCGCCCTGGAGCGCGTTGTAGGTGAGGCGCGTGGCCCGGGCGAGGTCGGGCTCGGTTTCGATGCTGACGAGGTCGCCGAGGCCGTCGCAAAGCAACGTGCCGGTGAGGATGCTCGCCTCGAGCAGGCGGCTCAGGAACGCCGGCTCATGACGCACGGCGGTCGCCTGCGTGTTGCGTATCCACAGGGGCGCGGCGAGGCCGGCCGAATGAAGCGCCTCGGCCAGGCGTCGCCAGGCGCCCACCGCATGGGAGCCGCCGTGCAGGGGCGGGCACGCGAGCGTGATGATCGCATCGCGCGCCGACCTCAGCCTGTCCGCGAGCACGGGGACGTCCTCGGCCGACACGGCGACGATGGGCAGGGCGCGGGCGGCCGTGCAGTCGCACAGGAAGGTGGTGAGCGCGGCGGCATCGCCGGCGGCAAACGTGTGGGCAAAGGCGAGCGGCGCGCCGCGCGACCCCTCGGGTGACCGCGGCGCCATGCCCGGGGCGAGTTCGATGATCAGGCGCTCGACCAGCCCGGAAAGAGCGGCGGCCAGATCCATCGCGCGCTCGAGCTCGTCCGCTGTGCGGGCGGCGACAAGCAGACCCTCGATCGGCGTATCCTTTAATTGGTGACGCGCCGCGCGGACGGTCGCGACGAGCGACGCCGTATCGGCCGGGACCGGGCCCGCCGCGACAATGACGCGCGGCGGCTGCTCCACGTGGACAGGCGCGTGCGCTCCGAAGGCGACCGGCGCAGGGGCGCGCCGCACGAAGGTGTAGGGATCGAGGGAATCGAAGGCGTCACTCGTGACGGGTGACGCGTGACCCGTGGCGGAGCCGCCGGGCCGACTCGCGGCGGAACCGCCGATCTCCACGACCGGAGTCGCTCCCGCGGATGCGCCGGAGTTTCTCCCCAACGTGTCATGAGTCACTGGTGACTCGTCACTTTGCCAGAGGCCCATCACCTTGTCCGCGAGGGCGCGGGCCACGGGGATCTCGTGCACGGAATCCTCGGTGAGTGATACGCGAATCGTGTCGCCCAGGCCGTCCAGCAGAAGGCTGCCGATCCCGATGGCGCTCTTGATCCGGCCGTCCTCGCCATCGCCAGCCTCGGTCACGCCGAGGTGAAGCGGATAGTGCATGTCCTCCGCGGCCATGCGCTGCACGAGCAGACGATACGCCTGGATCATCACCTTCGGGTTGCTCGCCTTCATCGAGAGCACGATGGCGCGGTAGTCGTGCGACTCGGCGATGCGGATGAACTCCAGCGCCGATTCCACCATGCCCAGCGGCGAGTCGCCGTAGCGGTTCATGATGCGATCGGAGAGCGAGCCATGGTTGGTGCCGATGCGCATGGCGCGCCCGAGTTCCCGGCAGCGCGTCACCAGCGGCGAGAACGCCTCGTGCAGCCGCCCGAGCTCGCGATCGTATTCGGCATCCGAGTACTCACGGACCGCGAACTTCTTCCGGTCCGCGTAGTTGCCGGGGTTGACGCGGATCTTCTCCACGTGCTCGACCGCCTCCATCGCAACCTGGGGCAGGAAATGAATGTCCGCGACGAGCGGCACGTGCGCGAAGCCGGCCGCGCTGAACCGGGCGCGAATCTCGCGCAGGCAGCGCGCGGCGGCGGCGTTGGGCGCCGTCACGCGCACGATTTCGCAGCCGGCCTCAGCCAGGGCGATGGATTGTCGCACCGTGGCCTCGATGTCCTGCGTGTCGCTGGTGGTCATCGACTGGATCCGGATCGGGTGGCGTGCGCCGATCCCGATGCCGCCGATCATCACCTCCGCCGTGCGACGCCGCACGGTGTGAAACCGTGAGGCGCAGTAAGCGCTGGCGCCCGGGCTGCTCATGGGCGGCGGACCGAGGCCACGCGGGCCCACGCGTCCCCGGGCTGACGCCCCGGGTCGCGGCGGTTACGGGTGTTTTCCCATGCGGCAGTGTCCATGGCAGACCTGCAGCAAACGACCTCCGCAGCGAAGATCAAGGCGCAGCCGGTTCGACCGCGGGATCCGGGGCGGGCGCCTCGGGCGCCGCCTGCCTGGCCGGAGCCGGGCCGCTGGTCATGCGATGGACCCGGATGACGTTGAAGTAGCTGACGTAGAGGACCATCGAGAGCAGAAGCACCATGAAGACGCTCTGCGTGGTCACCAGGACGTTGGGCGGAATAGCGCGACCCCGCAACTTGGCGATCGTCGCGAAAAGCATGTGGCCGCCGTCGAGCACCGGGATCGGCAGCAGATTGAAGATCGCGAGGCTGATGTTCACCAGGATGGTCAGGTAAAGCACGGCCCGGATGCCCGCCTGACTGGCGAGATGAAACACGTAGATGATCTCGATCGGCCCGCTCACGTCCTTCATGCCGACGTCCGAGCGCGGATGCAGAAGGCTGGAAAGCGTCTGAATCGCCTGCGTGACATGGCGACTGATCTGGGTGAACGGATCGATGTGCACATCCTCGCTTGGCGGCACGAGGACCACGCCCAGCGAGGTCGCGGCACCCGGCCCGACACCGCGTTCAGGCACCGTGAGCGTGAGGGGCGCACCTTCGCGCAGAACGGAAAACGTGATCGGCTGCCCGCCCGACTTCTGGACAAGCTCGGCCACGGTCTGCGTGTTGTGCACGGGCACGCCGTCCACCGCGGTCACGCGGTCCTTGACCCGGAGTCCGGCCTGCGCACCGAGGCTCTTGGCCTCCACGCGGTAGACCACCGGCTGGAAATAAGGCGAGATGCCCACGCGACGGAACTTCTCATCTCCCGCGAGCTGCGGGTAGAGCGTCACGTCAAACACCCGGTCCTCGCGCTCGATGGTAAAGACCGTGCGTCGCCGTCCGTCGCTTTCGCGACCGGTGCCGGTGACCACGCCATGCGTGACATCGTCCCAGCGCGTCGCCGTGCGTCCGTCGATTGCCACGATGCGATCGCCGATCTGGAGTCCCGCGGAGGCGGCCGGGCTTGTCACGGGCGTGCCGTCCGGCAGCCGGATGGTGGGCGCCACGTACCCGATTCGTGTCGTGACCTCATCCGCGCCGACCGGCTGCTTGATCGCCCAGAGCACGCTGGCGAGGACAAACGCGAAGAGCACGTTGAAGACCGCGCCCATGACGGCGACGATCATCTTGGAGGTGTAGCTGATGGGCGGGAGTTTCTCGGTCTCGGCCGAGGGCTCGCCCTCGATCCCGCGCATATCGGCGAGCTGCGGCAGGGCGACATAGCCGCCGAGCGGGATCCACGAGACGCGGTACTCCACGCCGTCGCGCGTCCAGCCGAAGATTTTCGGGCCGAACCCGATGGAGAACCGCTCCACCTTCAAGCCGCGGCGACGCGCGGCGAGGAAGTGCCCGAGCTCGTGCACAAAGATCGATCCGCCAAAAAACAGCACGATCAGCGCGATCGACCAGGCGTTTGAGAAAAGGGAGGAGATGAGTTCGGACATGACTTACCCTGAGATCAGGCGATCGGCGGCGGCGCGGGCCTCCCGCTCGACGGCGAGGATTTCTTCCAAATTTGACGCTTCGTGCACGGGAATCGTTCCCAGGGACTTACGCACGATCGTGGCGATTTCAAGGAAGGGCAGCCGGCGGTCGAGAAACGCCGCGACCGCGACCTCGTTGGCGGCGTTGTAGACTGCAGTGGCGGTTCCGCCCGCCTCGAGCGCCTCGCGCGCCAGTTGCAGGCACGGGTAGCGTGAGACATCGCAGGGGCGGAAATCGAGCCGCATGGCCTGGGAGAAATCCAGCGTCGGCACCACGCCGGGCGCGCGATCGGGATGCAGCAGCGCGTGCTGGATGGCGAAGGTCATCGAGGGCGGCGAGAGCTGCGCAAGGATGGAACCATCGACGAACTCGACCATCGAGTGGACGATGCTTTGCGGATGCAGGACGACGTCGATCTGGACCGGCGCGACATTGAACAGCCAGCGCGCCTCGATCACCTCGAGGCCCTTGTTGGCCATCGTGGCGGAGTCGACCGTGATCTTCGGGCCCATCGACCAGTTGGGGTGAGCGAGCGCCTGCTCCGGTGTGACGTGTGCGAGCTGCTCGAGCGGCGTGTCGCGAAAGGCGCCGCCGGACGCGGTCAACATCAGGCGCCGGATGTGCCGGGGCGTCGCGCCGTCGGTGCACTGGAAGATGGCATTGTGCTCACTGTCGACGGGAATGAGGCGCACCCCGCAGGCACGGGCCGTCTCCGTGACCAGGTGCCCGGCGAGCACCAGGATTTCCTTGTTTGCCAGGGCGATGGTCTTGCCGGCGCGGACCGCGGCGAGGGTGGGGCGCAACGCGGCCGTGCCCGACGAGGCGACCAGCACCACGTCCGCGCCGGTGGTCGCGGCGAGTTCGGTGACGCCCTCGATTCCGCGGTGGAAGCGAGTGCCGGCGGGAAGACGTGTGGCCACGCGCTCGGGCGAGGCGTCGGCCCCGGGTTCGAAGAGGCCGACGTGCGGCACCTTGAAGCGCTCAGCGATCGCCGCCAGCGCGTCGAGCCGGCTGCGCGCCGCGATTCCGACGAGTTCCAGCCGGTCGGCATGCCGCTCGATCACCCGCAGCGTGCTCGTGCCAATCGAACCGGTGGCACCGAGCAGGACAACACGACGGCGGGACATGGAAGGTGGCGAGAGACTGCGTTCGGGCGGGGCGGTGAGGCCTCACACCACGAAGCGCAGCAGAAGGAAGCCCGTGGGGGCTGCCAGAATGAGGCTGTCGACCAGGTCGAACGCGCCGCCGATGCCAGGAATGGTTGAACCGGAGTCCTTCACGCCGGACATGCGTTTGAGGACGGACTCGATGAGGTCGCTGGTGATGGAAACGATCGCGGGTGGAATGGCGAGGAGGCCGGAGAGCAGGGGCGTGAACGCGGCCGGATACAGATCGGGGAAGACCGCCGGCAGCGCCGCGCACAGCAACGACGCGATAACCACGCCGCCGATGGCGCCTTCCCAGGTCTTGGCCGGACTCATCGTGGGTGCCATCTTGTGCCGGCCGATCAGGGAACCCACCAGCAGCGCGCCGACGTCGCAGAACTTCGCGGCCACGAGCAGCCAGACCGCCAGCATGATGCCGATGATCTCGCGGTCCCCGCCCAGCCAGAGGATCCGCACGAAGAAGAACATCATGAACGGGATGTAGACCAGGCCGAAGACGGTCGCGATCAGCGTCTCCATGCGGTTGGCGCCGGTGCGTTCGCGCATGACGCGCAGGCAGCAGGCGACGATCGTGATCGCGATCAGCGCGCTCTCCATCCCCTCTCTTGCCCCGGCATCGACGGCGTGGGACTCGAGGAGCTTGCGCAGGAAATGCGGCACCAGGATGAGCAGGAGGCCCAGCCCCACGCCGAGCCGCACGAACGGGCGGTGGCCGAGCTTTTCCAGCATGCGGTAGAGCTCGTACTGGGCGCCCGCCGCCGCGATCGCACAAAGCACGACGATGCCGTCGCGTTTGAAAAACACGACGGTCGCGATGATCAGGCCCCAGAGGGCGAGCGTGCTGAGTGTGCGTTTGACCACGGCGTGCCTTCGGTGGCGCTAGGAGATTGCCAGGGACCGCGTGCCGGCGGAATCGGGCCGGCACCTGCCTCGCGGGTCCTCGGGATCCGCCTTCCCCGCCGTGTTCACCTGCCGGAATGAGGTCATGATCGTGCCGGGAGGGGTCCTAGCCGACGAGCGCGCGCAGCTGCTCGCCGGTGAGGCCGTAGCGACGCTCGCGTCGCTTGAAGCACTCCACCGCCTCGCGCAGATGTTCACGCGAAAAGTCCGGCCACGGGACCGGGCTGAAATAAAGTTCTGAATACGCGCCCTGCAGCATCAGGAAGTTGCTCAGCCGCGATTCGCCCGACGTGCGGATGATCAGGTCGGGGTCGGGGAGGTCGCGGGTGTGCAGGTGGCGGGCGAGGCGTTCCCACGTGCAGTCCTCGGGACGCTCCTCGCCGCGCAGGACCGCCGCGGCGAACGCGCGCGCCGCCGACGCAGCCTCCTGGCGGGATCCGTAGCTGAGGGCGAGCGTGAGGTGCCATTCCGTGAACGACGCAGTCGCCGCCATCGTCTTGCTCAGCTCCTCGCGCACCGCCGCCGGGAGTTCGTCGATCTCACCGATCACGTGCAGGCGCACACCATTGCGCACGAGCTCGTTGAGTTCGCGGCGCAGAAAATACACCAGCAGCCCCATCAACGCGTCGACCTCATCCGCCGGGCGCCGCCAGTTCTCCGCCGAGAAGGCATACAGGGTGAGGTAGCGGATGTTCAGCTCGCGACATTCCGCGAGCATCTCGCGCACGGTCTCGACGCCGCGGCGGTGCCCCTCGATGCGCGGGAGGCCCCGCGTCTTGGCCCAACGTCCGTTGCCGTCCATGATGATGGCCACGTGGTTGGGGGCGTTTTCGTTGCAGGGGGCGCTCACGGATAAAACCGCGCGATTAAAGATCGGGGCTTCGGGTGGTCAATGGTCGAATCGTCAGGCCGCCCTGCGCCCGCCGCGCGCCCGGACCCTGGTTGTTCTCCCCAATCTTTCTCGTTCTCTTACTCTTTCTCTTTCTCTTTCTCTCGTTCTCCGTCGCCCGTGCGTCATCGCGCCCCCGGGGGTCTCCAACACTGTCCGGGCAAGGCGTCCAGGAGGGGAGAAAGAGAACGATTAAGAGAAAGAGAAAGAATCCGGGCTGCGTGCGGGCCGGACGAGGGTGGGGCTGGTGGGGCTGGCGAATGGGGTTGCTCCGGTTTGCCGGCTCTGGACGCTGCTCACCACCGACCGTCCGACCATGAGTCCCGTCCCCCAGCCGAATCCCGCGCCGATCCCCGAGCGCAAGGGTGTCCTCGACCTCGAGGTCAAGGATGCCCAGATCATCTTCAATGCCGTCTGGCAAAAGCTCGAGGATTCCCTCAGCCGCGATCACCTGCGGTTCCCCAAGGAGTTGATCCTCCTCGGCGGCGCCCCTGGAGCCGGCAAGGGCACGAACACGCCGTTCATCATGAACGTGCGCGGACTCACCTGCGAGCCGATCGTGGTGAGCACGCTCCTCGACAGCCCGGAAGCGCTTCGGATCAAGGACGCCGGCGGCATGGTGGGCGACCGCGAGGTCGTGGAGATCCTGTTCCGCAAACTCCTCGAGCCGGAGTTCGCCGATGGCGCGATCCTCGACGGCTTTCCGCGCACCCGCGTGCAGGTGGAGTGCCTGAAGCTGCTCTTTGCGCGGATGAACCAGCTTCGCCGCGAGTACATGAACACCACGCTCGCGCGCTTCTTCCGGCAGCCCGTGATCCACATCATGGTGTTGTTCGTGGACGAGCGTGAGAGCGTGGCGCGTCAGCTCAAGCGCGGCCGCGAGGTCCACGAGCACAACGAGGAGGTGCGCCGAAGCGGGGTGGGCGAACTCCTGGAGGAACGGACGACGGACCTGAGCGAGGAGGCCGCCCGCCACCGCTACCGCGTGTTCAAGGAGAAGACCTACGATGCGCTGCAGTCGCTGCGCGAGATCTTCCACTTTCATTTCATCAACGCGCAGGGACCGATCGAGGAGGTCCAGCAGAACATCATCAAGGAGCTGCAGTACCAGAGTTCGCTCGAGCTGGATCCCTCGACGTACGATCGTCTGCGCGCGCTGCCCATCGCCTCGGAGATCGTGCTGCACGCGCGCCAGGAGCTGGTGCGCCGGCTCGACGACTACGAGTTCAACCACACCGGCCTGTTCCGGCGCGTGATCCATTTCATCGAGACGAGCGTGATGCCGGTCGTGCAGCGCCACGCGATTTCCGGCCTCGCGCTGATCAACACGGAGGATCCGCTCCTCGAGGAGGCTCTCGCCACGGCGATGCTGATCGACATCTTCTCCGAGCGCGGTTTTCGCGCCGCCGTCGACCTCCATCGGATCGAGATCCCCGAGCGGTTCGATCTCCGGACGGGCCAGATCAGCTGCCGGACGAAGCGTGTATGGCGCCTGCAAATACGCTTCCAGGGCTCCGATATCCGGCGCGGCGCCTGATCGCGGACCGCCCGCCGTTCCGCGTGTAGCCGCATCGGGCACACGCGGCTGCGGGCGGGCTGCGGCGACTGGCCAGCTGCGACCGGAAGCGATGCCAACGCCGGCCAGATGCCGCCGCCGGCACACGCGCTACTCTCGCGCCTCGGTGGGCGGGTTCCCGCCGGTCTCCGGCCCCGGCTCTGCGGGCGTGATGATGAAGCGCGCGGCGCGGGCGTTGTCGAGGTAGCGGCCGGCGAGCCCGTTGAGGTCGGCCGTGGTGATCGCGGCGTAATCCTGCGCGAGCGAACGCGCGTGCTCGAGATCCTTCGGGTGCTCCTGCGCCTTCCGCAGGACGTTGCCCAGCCAGTAGTTGTTTTGCCGCACGCTCTGCCGGATCGACGTGAGCCGCGGCTCCTTTGCCCGCGCGACCTCGTCTTCCGTCACACCTCCGGTGCGCAGTTCTTCGGCGATGCGCAGCACGGCCCCCTGGACGACGGCGGCCTGGGCCGGGTCGACCTCCACGCCGACGCTGAAGAGGCCGTAGTCGCGGTAGGTGCCGCTCGGCGCACTCGAACTCGACGGGCTGTAGGCGGCGGCAAGTTCCTCGCGGATGGTCTTGCGCAACCGGTCGTCGAACACCGCGGCGAGAAGGGAGAGGCGGCGGACCCGGCCGATGTCCGCATCGTCATCCGTGGGCCAATACGTGAGCACAAGCGCCTTCTTGATCTCGGTCTCGACCGTGAACTCGGCGACCGGCGGCTCGGCCGGAAACGCCACCTGGCGGGCTTCGTCGAAGGGCGGTTTCGCGGCGCGCGGGGGCAGTGCCCCCAGCGTGCGGCGCGCGAGTTCGATCGTGGCCTCGATGTCGATCTCGCCGACGATCGCCACCTCCAGCGCCCCATCCTCGATGATCGGCGTGAGCCATGCGCGAACCTCATCGGGAGTGACGGCGAGGAGCCGTTCGAGCGGCGGCAGTCCGAAGCGCGGATCGCCGGAGGCCAGCAGCGGCGGGATATGCAGCTGGGCCACGCCGCGCGGCACGTGGCGGAGGCGGTTGTAGTCCTGCTCAAGACTCCGGCGCACGCGCATGAGCGCCTCGGATCGCAGCCCTGGGTCCGTGATCTTGGCGCAGAGCAGCTGGAGTTCGAGTTCCAGGTCCTTGGGCGAGGTGCCGCCTGAATACTCGAGCGCGTCCTCACCGACACTGAATCCCACCCCGACCGTCCGGCCCGCCAGCAGCCGGCGCAGTTCCTCGATCGTGTGGCGCCCGAGGCCGCTGCCGTTCACGAGCGGGCCGGCGACGATAGCGAGCTCCGGCCGGTCGCGCGGCAATTCGAGCTTGCCGCCGCCGAGTCGCGCATGGAGCGAGATCTGGTTGGCCTGAAAGTCCGTCCGCTTCAGATTCAATCGCACGCCGTTGGCGAAGCGCACAAGCGTCACGTCGAGGTCCTCGATGTGACGGCGCTCCGCGACCTCACCCGGCGTGCCGAACGTCGTGTAGGCGAACGGCACGTCGAGCTGGTCCTCCGGAGCCGCGACCGGCACCTGCAGGCTGGCACGATAGACATCGAGGACGGTCGCGGCGGTGACGTCGCGGTCCAGGCGCCCGCTCACAAAGAGATGCGGCGCCGCCGCCGACCACGCCTTGCGCAGCGCATCCAGGCACAGCTCGGGTGTGAGCGCCTCGGCGGCCGGGCGGACAAGCGACAGGTCAAACTCGGGCGTGGTGAAGACATACTCCTCATCGATGGCATCGACGATCTCGGCCGCAAGGGCGGCCGACCGGCGGGTCGATGCCGAGCGCACGGACTCCTCAAAGCTGTTGATGACGGTGGCCGTGATCTCGCGGACTTCCGCGGCGGAAAACCCGTGCTCGAGCGCCCGTCGCAGTTCCTGCTCCGCGAGGGCAAGCGATTCGCGCCAGCGATCAGGCGTGCCCGTCAGCCCGATGAACGCGGAGCGATAGACCTCGTCGCCCGGCCCGGCGCCCGCGCTGCCGCCGGTGAAGGGCGCGTTTTCCTGCCGTGCCAGCCGGTCGAGCCGACGGCTCAGGATCGCGCACGCGACCTCCAGCGGGATTTCATCGATGCGGCTCGCGGCGCTGTCGGGCGGGTCCTCCCAGGGCGCGATCACCTGGATGGATACGGAAACGGTCGTGGCCTCAACCTCGGCATGGACGGCGGCCACCGGTTCGGACACCGGGTCGACGCGACCGAGATCCGCCCGGGGGACTGCCGGTGTCGCGGGCTCCATCGAGGCGAAGGCATCCCGGATCAACCCGACGGTGGCGGACGCATCGATCTCGCCGACCACGACCACGGCCATGTTTTCCGGCCTGTACCAGCGTTCAAAATACGCGCGCAGGCGCGCCGCGTCGGCCTCTTCCAGGGTCTCGGTCACCCCGATGGGCCATCGATGCGTGAGCCTCACGTCCGGCAGGTGGAAGGAGTAATCCGCCAGGGCCGTGCGAAACTCGACCGAGTCGCGGGCGCGTTTCTCGGCGAAGATGATGCCGCGTTCCTTCTCCACCTCGTCCTGCTCGATCAGCATGCCGTCGGCAAAATCGCGCAGCACCTGGAATCCCTCGGTCAGCGACGCCGTGTCGCCCTTCGGCAGTTCTAGCATGTAGAGCGTGTGGTCGAATGTGGTGCGAGCGTTGGTGTCCGCACCGAAGGACATGCCGTGGCGTTGGAAGAACTCGACGAGCGTGTCGGCGGGGAAGTTGCGCGTGCCGTTGAAGGCCATGTGCTCGAGGTAGTGCGCGAGCCCGCGCTCCTCGTCGGTCTCGTCGAGCGAGCCCGCGCGCACGTAGAGGCGCACGCTGGCGCGCTCACGGGGCTCCGTGTTGGGAAGCACCGCGTAGAGCAGGCCATTTTCAAGGCGGCCGGAGACCACGGCGGGATCGGGCGGCACGTCGGAGTGCGGCGGGGGCCAGGCCGGGATTTCAGCGCGAAGGAGGCCTGCGGCCCACAGGCATGCGAGCAGACCGGCGGCGATTCGGCGGGGTGCGGACATCCGGGTAGGAAACGCAGTGCCCACGGGTCGCGCAAGTGCGTCCGGCGATCGGCCGTGACCGGCAGAAAGGGGTGGTCAAGGGGCGATCCGTGCGAACACTGGGCTGCACATGTCTCGCGATCCGCTCCCGTCCGCCCGTGTCACCTCCTGCTGAAATCCACCGGCTTCCCGCACGGTGGCGCGCGCGCACGCCCCGCACAGCCCACGCTCGAGCTTCCGGATGATCTGGCTGTACCGCCTTCTTTTCCTCCCGGTGCTGCTCGTCCTGCTGCCCGGCTACGTGCGGCGGATGTCACGACGCGGCGGATACCGCGAGGGTTTTTCCGGCCGCTTCGGCGCGGTCCGCGATCTCCCCGCCAGGCGCCCGGGCGTGCGTCGCGTCTGGATCCAGGCCGTGAGCGTGGGCGAGATGCTCGCGATCGCGCCGGTGCTGCAGGCGTTGCATCGGCGCGCCGATCTCGAGGTCTACCTCACCACCACCACCAGTACGGGCGCGGCGGTGGCGCGCGAGCGCTACGCGAGTCTCGTCGCGGCGATCGGCTACTTCCCACTCGACTGGTGGGCGTTCAGCGCGCGGGCCTGGCGGCGCATCCAGCCCGACCTGGTGGTGCTGACCGAATCGGAGTTCTGGCCCGAGCACCTGCATCAGGCCGCGCGGCGCGGTGTGCCGGTCCTCTGCATCAACGGACGCCTGTCCGACCGCAGTTTCGGACGCATGATGCGGCTGCGCGGGATCGTGCAGCGCATGGCCCGCGGAGTCACGCGGGTGCTTGCGTGCTCGCAACTCGATGGCAGCCGTTTCGCGCAACTGGCGCTCGGCGCCGTTCCGGTCGACGTGGTGGGCAGCATCAAGCTCGACGTGGAGATTCCACGCCTGGATGACGCCGCGGGTGCGCGGCTGCGTGCCTCGCTGGGCATCCCGACCGGCGACTTCGTGCTCCTTGGGTCATCGACCTGGCCGGGCGAGGAGGCGGCGCTGCTCGACACGCTGCGCCAGATGCGCGCCACAGGCGTCAGCTGTTCGCTCGTCCTCGTGCCGCGGCACGCCGAACGGCGGGACGAGATCCGCACGCTGCTGCGCCAGTCCGGGCTGCGCTTTCACCTCAGGTCCACCGGTCCCGCGGCGGAGCAGGTGGACGTGGCGGTGGGCGACACGACGGGGGAATTGCGCACCATCACCCAGGTCGCGGACCTCGTCTTCGTGGGAAAGAGCCTTCCGCCCCACGAGCAGGGACAAACTCCGGTGGAGGCGGCGATCCTGGAGAAGCCCGTGCTTTTCGGCCCGGGTATGTCGAACTTTCGCGAGATCGTGGCGGGTCTCGTCATGGGCGGGGCGGCGAGGGTCGTGCACGATCCCGATGAGCTGACGCAGGCGGTCCTGCAACTGATCCGGTCGCCGGATGAACGCGAGGCCATGGCGCGCGCCGCCGGCGCGTGGCACGCCGCGAATCGCGGCGCGATCGACAAGACGACAGCAGCGATCGTCCACCTCGCCGGGCTTCCCGATTGAACGGGCGGTCGCGCTGCGCGGGTCGGTGCGCGCGCGGCGAGCGCGACGCCGGATTACGCCGTGGGGGCCGCAGCGACCGACTCCTCGAACACGCCGAGCTTGCGAAACCGTTCGTAACGCCCGGCGGTGAGTTGGTCGGGGGAGAGTTTTCTCAGGTCCTTGAGGTGGGCGAGGAGGCTGCGCTTCAGCGATGCCGCGGCCTGGTCGTAGTCGTTGTGATTGCCGCCAAACGGTTCCTCCACGATCTCGTCGACGATGGCGAACTTGAGCAGGCTGGCGGAGCCGAGCTTGAGCGCGTCAGCCGCACGGGGGGCGGAGGCGCGGTCCTTCCACAGGATCGCCGCGCAACCCTCGGGCGAGATTACCGAGTAGTAGGCGTTTTCGAAGATCAACACGCGGTCCGCCACGGCGATGCCGAGCGCACCGCCGGAGCCGCCTTCGCCCAGGATCACGGTCACGATCGGCACCTTGAGCACCGACATCTCGCGCAGGTTGACCGCGATGGCCTCGGCCACGTGGCGCTCCTCAGCCCCGATGCCGGGGAATGCGCCGGGTGTGTCGACAAAGGTGATCACCGGCAGGCCAAACTTCTCGGCCATGCGCATCAGGCGCATCGCCTTGCGGTAGCCCTCAGGGTGGGGCATCCCGAAATTGCGCAGGATGTTTTCCTTCGTATCGCGGCCCTTTTGCTGGCCCACGACCATGACCGCCTGGCCATCGAGCATGGCCGTGCCGCCCACCATCGAGCGATCATCGCTGAACATGCGGTCGCCATGGAGTTCCTGGAAGTTCGCGAAGATCCGCGAAACGAAATCGAGCGTGTAGGGACGCTTCGGATGCCGCGCGATCTGGACGCGCTGCCAGGCGGAGAGTTCTGAATAGATCGCCTTCTTGGTGGCGGCGATCTTCTGCTCGATCGCGGCGATCTCCCGGGAGACATCAACGTTGTTCTCGATCGAAAGCTGGTGCAGGGAATCCAGCTGCCGCCCGAGGTCGCGCAGGGGTTTCTCAAACTCCAGCGTGTATGTGGTTTTCTCCATGGGAAAACGTCCGTATGAACGGCCGTCCATGGGGTGTCAATCCGCTCCCCGGCCCCTCCCCGAGGGCCCCCGATCTCCGCCCCGGCATCGCCTCATTGCCCCATCTTTCTCTTCAATCTTACTCTTTCTCTTTCTCCTCCGGATCAGCACGGCCGCGGCTCGATCGAACGAAGCAAGGGGAGCGAGGCGCGCGAGGATGAGAACGAGAATGAGAACGAGAACGAGAAAGATTGAAGAGAAAGAGAAAGATTGAAGAGAGGGAGTCGGGGGTGGGTGGGGTCAGGTGCCCTTCAACTGATCCTTCCAACCCAGGACACGGGCCCGTGCGCCATAGTGTTCGGCCTTGGGCTTGTCGCCGCGCTCCATCCAGATCCGCGAGAGGCTCGTGTTGATGAAGATGTCGTCGGGCCGGAGCGCATGGGCTTTCTCGGCCGCGAGGAGCGCCTCGTCGAAGCGACGGGCATCGAAGAGCACCTCGGCCGTGGCGTGCCACGCCTCGAAACTCCCGGGAACGGCGGCAGTCGCGCGACTCAGCTTGGCCAGCGCGGCCTCGGTGTCACCCAGGGTGAAGTCAAAGGTGGCATCATCGACGAGCGCCCGGAGTTCTTCCTCGTTCATGGGCGCGGACCGTGGATGAGACCGCAGTATTCTGCAACTCCGACGCGGTCTCCGTCAGTGCATCCGGCGTCGTTCGGTCGGACCTGAATACCCGGTGGCTGCAGGCGAGCGCGGACCTCCCAAGCGCGGACGGCTGGGGCGGTTGAAGCGATGCCCAGCGTCTCGCGCGGCACCTCCGACTCGCCGGGGAAGCCCGCATCGCGCCGCCCACGCATCGCAGGCGGCGCGAATACCGGTTGCGTTCAGCCCAGCGCGTCGAGACTCGCGCCGAAGTTGATGTGGTAGACGGCGCCGTCCATCACCAGCGCCGGGACGGACTTCACACCCGCCTCGCGGGCTTCGCCGAGACGGCTGCTGTTTTCGCCAAGGTGGACGACGTCGAGGGTGTGGCGCGCGGGATCCAGCGCGCGGGCGAGCTTCTGCTCGGCGTCGACGCAGACGGGACATCCGGCGTGGTAGAACGTGGCTTGGGTCTTCATGGTAGGATCGTGTCGTGGGTGATGTGTTGTTCTTGTGGTTGTTGTCTGGCACGCGGGCCGTGGCGCACGTGCTGGACGTGGGCACAATGCTTGAAAACGTGTCCCGGCGGTAGAGGGCACAAAATCGTCGGGGGGTACCGTTTTGTTCCCTCGTGCAGCCGGGCCGTCATCCGCTAAACTCCAGCCCATGAAACGTAAGGCCGTTGTGCTGACTCTGGCTGAGCGCACCACCTACCGCCGGCTCGAGGACGTCGTGGGCTGCAAGTGGTCGGCGGCCGTGATCGCGGCGATCGCCCGTGGCGTGAACCGCCCGGGGCGGATCGAGCGCTTCATCCCCGGCATCTCGACCAAGGTGCTCAATGAGCGCTTCCGACGGTTGCTCGAGTTCGGCCTGATCGAGCGTCGGGAGATTCCCGGGCGTATCCAGCATGTGGAGTATTCGCTGACCGCGACGGGTCGACGCCTCGCCGCGATCATCGAGCAGATTCGCGATCTCGACGAGGAACACGGACGGCGCGCGCCCGCCGCGGGCAGTTGACTCAAGCCGGGCCGGGGCTTGGGGCGGACCCGCTGATCGTGCGATCGTTGGGCGGATCGGTCGCCGTCACGAGCCGGCCGCCGGCGAGAAAGTCCCGCAACGCGTCCGCCGACGCGTCGACGGTTAGCACGTAGACCGAAGTCGCATCGCGCCAGACCGCGATGGCGCGCCCCGCCTCCTCGCGCACGCTCGGCTCGCGCGTGATCCCCGCCGTGGAGCAGGATTGGCGCGGCAGCGTGAAAAGCGCGAGGCGGTGCGCTGCGGCGAGCGGGGAGCCGGAATCGACGCGCCCGGCGGCCTCGAAGATCACGACGGAGCTGGTCACGCCGCCAAGCTCAACAATCCCGACGCCTCCCGCCGGCAGTGCGGCCAGCGCCGCGGGAATCTCGCCCGGCACCGGGGCCGACCTGGCCGCGAGCCAGTCGCGCACCTCGGTGAGGGGGCTGCCCGCGAGGTTGCGGGTCGCGAGCACATCCTCGGACGCCGAAGCGGCCGCCGCGATGGCGCTCTCGAGGTCGAGGGTGCGGGCCTGCCGCGGCCAGAGCACGATGGCGAGCAGGGCCAGGCTGGCCGCGGCTGCGAGGGCGGCGAGTCCGGTGGCGAACGGGCGCTGGACAAGCCACGTTCGCCGCTCTCGTGCGGGCTGCGGCCCACGCGCCTGCTGGACTGAGGCGAAGATCGCCTCGCGCAGGTGAGCCGGCGCAGTGATCGTCTGGATACGCTCGGCGAAGCCGCGGTCAAAGGCCTGTTCGCGCTCGAACCAGTGTCCCAGTGCGGCGTCGCCTCGCGCCGCCGTGAGCGCGACCTGAGCCGCGGGATCAAGTCGATCCGCGCCGTGGGGACGAAGCACCCGCAGGATCTGGCGATGGCGTGCGTTATCCATGATGGGCGGGGCGCGAGGAAGGCGGGGCACCGGCACGTGTGCGTCGGTGAAGGAGGGCGCGGAGTTGGTCCTTGCCGCGTGAGATTCGCGACATGACGGTGCCGATCGGGATGTTCAAGGCGCGGGCGATGTCCTTGTAGGAGAGTTCCTCGAGGTAGAAGAGCGCGAGCGGAGCCCGGAAGACCTCGTCCACCGAGGCCAGCGCCTGCAGTGCGCTCTCGCCGTCGAGCCCCGACAACAGCGCCGGGTCCGCCTCCACCGCCTCGGCTTCCAGCGCCGGCGGCTCGACCGTCGTCACGCGCCGGGTGTGCCGATGGAGTTTCAGAAACTCGCGATACAGCGTGGTGAAGAGCCAGGACTTGGCTTTGGCCGCGTCGCGCAGGTTCGAACCACTGCGGGCCCAGACCAGGAATGTCTGCTGCACGAGATCACATGCATCCGTGCGATTGCCCGCGAGGCTGTAGCCAAACCGGTAGAGGGTTTCGTAGTGGCGCTCGACGAGAAGCTGGAATTCAGGGGGAACCATCCGGGGCCATGGATCGGAGCCGCGTCGCCCGCCGGCTATTCCCCGAAAGGTGCAGCACACCTGTCAGCAGTCAAAGGATCAGCATCGCATCCCCGTAGCTCAGGAACCGGTAGCGCCGGGCGATGGCCTCGGCATAGATCTCGCGCAGCCACGCGACGCCTTCCGTGGAGCCCGGGCTGAGAAACGCCGAGACCAGGCACAGCAGCGTGGAGCGGGGCAGGTGAAAGTTCGTGATCAGGGCATCGACCACGTGGAACTGTGCCGGCGGGTAGAGAAAGAGATCCGCCTCGGCCGCGAACGCCTGCTCCGGATCGCGTGCTCGTCCGGGATGCCGCGCGTAAAATTCCGTCGTCCGCACCGACGTCGTGCCCACCGCGATGCGCCGCCCGCTCCGCGGTGCGTCGATCGCCCGCCGGGCCTCCGCCGGTATTTCCACGAGTTCGCGGTGGATCGGATGATCCGCCACCTGTTCAGTCTCGATCGGCCGGAACGTGCCGAGTCCGACGTGCAGCACGACGTCGGCAAACGTCGCGCCGCGCGCTTCCACCGCCGCGAGCAATTCGGGCGTGAAATGCAGTCCGGCGGTCGGCGCCGCCACGGCGACCGTGCGCTCCCGACGGGCAAATACGGTTTGGTAGCGTTCCGCATCGTGGCCACCCGGCGCGGGCATCTCGCCGGCCTCGCGCGTGATGTAGGGCGGCAGAGGAATCGAGCCGAGCCGCTCGGCGAGGGCGGCCACCGACTCGCCCGGGCGCTCGGACGCGAAGCGGACCAGGCATTCGGCGGATGGCGACTTTTCCAACACGGTCGCCGTGAACTCGCCGTCGCGGCCAAAATTCGTGCCGGGCGGCAGCTTTCGTCCCGGCCGCAGCAAACACCACCAAGTCCGATCGTCGCTGCCCGACGCGCGCAGGAGCAGGCACTCCACCTGGCCGCCGCTCGGCCGACGCCCGAAGAGTCGCGCCGGCAGCACACGTGCTGTGTTGCGGATCAGGAGATCGTCACGCTGCACCAGCCCGGGCAGATCGCGAAACTGGAGGTGCTCCACGGCACGCGTGCGGCGGTCGATCACGAGGAGGCGCGACTCATCCCGCCGGGCAGCCGGCACCTGGGCGATCAGTTCCGGTGGCAGATGATAGTCGAACTCAGCGGAGCGCATGCGGGTGAAGATTGCCCAGCGAAGACCACGCGCCGTGCGGTGACAAGCGGGAGAACACCGCCCAACGGGCGAAGCGAGTGGCACCCTGAGGTGGAGCGCGATCTCCGAGCGCGCTTCAAACTGCAGCCGGATCGGGCTCAGGCCGCGGCGAGGCGTCGCCGCAGCGGAATGTGGCTGACCACCCGTCCGAGGTGAAAGGCACCCCGACGGAAAACCACCTTGCGCACGGTGACGCAGCCGCCCTCGAAATCCACGGCCAACCGACCGAGCACCGGCAGGTAGGAGCCTGTGTTGACCACCGTGTACCCCTGGCGGTGCCAGATCCCGGGAAAGTGGGTATGGCCGACGACGATCACCCGGGCGTGGGGCCGGTAGGCGCGCACGAGATTGATGGCGTTGACGTGCGTATTGGTCCAGCTCGACACCATCGTGACGAGGCGGCGCGGCGGCCACGTCTGCTTCATGAACGTCGTGAACTTCCCCCACTGGCCATCGGGAATATTGAACGAATAGTCGTCGACGAACGCCGTCACCCGCTTGTTCGTCGAGAGGATCTTTTCGAAATGGGCCAGCTCCGCGGGCGTCAGCTCGGCCACGCGCCGGGCCAGCATGGAGCCGCGGAAGCGCCGCGGACGGTGCGGCGAGGCCTCGTGAAACAGCACGTCGCCGTGGGTGACCAGCACGCGGCCCTCATCGATCTCCATGTGATTGATGGTGGAGATGATCGGGTCGTGGTTGCCATTGATGAAATAGCTCGAGGCCTCCTGCTCGGCGCAGAACTCGTGCACGGCCTGGATCCGTGCGTCTGCCCGCTCGCGGTCGCGTTCTGACCGCATCTCCACGGTGTCGCCGTTGAAGATGACCGTCTTCACGCCGCGAAAGAGCGGCTCGATCTGGGAGATCTCGCGCGCCAGACTGGCTGTATGCCCGAGATGGAGGTCCGAAAGAATGCGGATCGGTTCGTCCACGTGTGATTCAGCTCTTTATCGGCCCCGGCAGGCGGGTCGTTGAACCCATTTTAGCCTGAGGGGCGGGGCGGGCGCAACCGGATGACACAGATGTAAGCCGCGACAAGGCAAGGGACCTGGGACTGGAGCCGACAGTCGGACTTGAACCGACGACCTGCGGTTTACGATACCGCTGCTCTACCAACTGAGCTATGTCGGCCAGTGGAAGAAAAGTCGGGTAGTGTCAGCCTCGGGCGCCGCTTGGCAAGAGAGAATAACGCGAATGGAGAATGCAGAATGAAGAATGCAGAAGGGAGAGGGGCGATGCACGGTGGCAACGTGCCCCAGGGGAGGCCTGCGCGCCTGGACCGCCAATTCGTCATTCTTCATTCCACCTTCCTCATTTCTCCCGGTGCAGCCGCTCCTGCACGAACAGCGCCTCGACCTTCGCTCGCGCCCAGGGCGTTTTCCGCAGAAAGGTGAGCGCGGACTTCACACTCGGAGTGTGGGTGAAGCAACGGATCGGGATGCGGTTCCCGAGTTCGTGCCAGCCCAGGTGCTCCTCCAGGCGTCGGACCACGGTCTCCAGGGTCACACCGTGGAGCGGGTCATTCGGATGGACGTGTTCGGGCTCGCTCATGGCGCGTGGATGTTGGTCCGAAGCCAAGAGGCGTAACCCGCTTCATCGAGCGCACCCGCAGCGAGCGCCAAGGTCTGGAGGACGGCATCGGCTTCGGAGGCGGTGAGGTGGAATCCGTTCAGACTAAGAAACACCGTGGCGGCGGCAAAGGCGGTCCGTTTGTTGCCGTCGACAAACGGATGGTTGCGCGCGATGCCGAAAGCATGGGCCGCGGCCAGGTCGACGATGTCGCCGCTTCCGTCGTGCAACTGCTGCTTCGGCCGCCGCATCGCCTCGAGCATGGACGCATCCCGAATGCCCTCAGCCCCGCCGAACTCGGCGAGGAGGCGCTCGTGCAACGCGAGCACAACGTCACCCCGGACCCAGGCCGGTTCGTTCATTTTGCCAGTTCCCGCAGCGTGTTGCGGTAGCGCTTGATGACATCCTCACAGACGGCCATCTGGCGTGAAAACTCCGGATCGCCCGCAGTCACCCGAAAGGCGCCGGCGGGCGCCTCGGTCAGGAAAAGCGACTGGCCTTCCTCAACCCTGAGCTGGGCGAGCGCCTCCTTGGGCAGGACTACGCCAAGTGAGTTGCCGATCTTGCGGAGCTTGAGTTCGAAGGCCATGGATGGAGATGGTTATTACGTCTGTAATAACGGCGCCTCGTGCTCAGGGTCAAGAGGGCTCGCGCCAGGCCAGCCCGCGGCGTCCGGTCAGTTGTTGCCGATCTCGTCGTCGGCGAGACGGCCCTGGGTGCGCCTCTGAATGCCAAGCACTTCCGACTCGCGCTGGAAGAACCGGATCGCCTCGCGCAGGCGTTCGGCCGGGTCGAGCGTCTCGAGCATCCGCTGCTTGAAGCCCTTGTCCCGCGAGATCGAGAAGACGAGCAAGTCGCAGAGCGCCGCGGGGTCGGCGATATCGCCCACGGCCCGGCGAAGGTCGGGCGGAAAATCCCCGCCGAGCTTGGCGCGCAGGGTGAAGGCGCGGATCAGCTGATTGCGCAGCTTGCCCAAGCCCTTCGGGTCCTCGACCGGTGCGTCGGCGAGCGGCCTGACGGAGATGAGGCGGTACGGGAGCTCGCGAACGATTGCGGTGATCTGAATACGCGCGATGCCCTCGAGCAGCAGCATCGAGGTGCCGTCGTCATTCTTCTGACACGCGCGGATCACGCCCGCGGTGGCGATGCGATGCGGTGGTTCGAAAGGCGAAAGCGCGCCGGGTTTGTTACCCGCCAGGGCTGAGACGGCGAAGATACGGTCGCCCGCCAGCACGTGCTCGAGCATCTCGCGATAGCGCGGCTCAAAGATACGCAGCGGAATCACGGTCCTGGGAAAGAAGACCGCTCCCGGCAGCGTCATCACCGGCATCTCGTCGGGAATCTCAAGCGTGTGTGTCATGGATGGTTAACCACATCGCGATTTCTTCCGAACGGCAGAAGCGCTGAGGACACAGAGGGCACAGAGTTCAGGAAGGTAGGGCGAGGCCTCTGGCCGAGCCGAAGAGGAACGAGGAGCGTCGATGGCTGAAAGCACGATTGCGGCTCGGCCGGAGGCCTCGCCCTACCAGATCTCTGTGCCCTCTGTGGTTCAATGCCTCTTTGAGAGCGCGGAATGTTCAGCGCTCAGCCGTGCCGCGCTTCCTCCTCGCGGAACTTTTGCTGGATGAGTTCGCGCACGCGGCTGGCGAGTTCCTCGTTCTCGATCTTCGAGACGACCTCCTCGAAGAAGCCGAAGACGAACAACTCGCGCGCCGTGGCCTTATTGATGCCGCGGGCGAGCATGTAGAACAGCTCCGCGTCATCGATCTGGGCGGTGGTCGCGCCGTGCGAGCACTTGACGTCGTTGGCCTCGATCTCCAGGCCGGGCAGCGAATGCGCCTCGGCTTCGCCGCTGAGCAGGAGATTGCGGTTGGTCTGGTAGGCGTCGGTCTTCTGCGCATCCGGAGCGACACGAATCAGTCCGGAGAAGATCGTGCGCGCCTGATCGGCGAGCGCGTTCTTGAAGAGCAGGTTGGAGGTGGCGTGACCCGCTTGGTGGATCTGCAGCGTGCGCTGGTCGATCTCCTGGTCGCGGTCCGCGACGGAGAGCGAGAGCATCTCGGCGTGGGAACCCTCGCCCTTCATGATGCTTTGCGTCTCGCAGCGGTAGTGATTGCAGCCGATGTTCACGGCGAGGGCGTTGATCGTCGCGTCGCGGTCGGCGGTGAGGCTGTTGATCTGAAAACCGAGGGTCTGGTCGCTCCAGTTCTGCAGCGCGTAGTAGTCGATGCGCGATCCGCGGCCGGCGAACAGGTGGTTGAACCCGAGTGCGAGCGTGCGGCTGTTGCGGTCGGCTGAGTCAAACGCGTCGATCAGTGTCACCCGGGCATTCTCGCCCGTGATCACGAGCGTGTGCGGCAGCACGGCACCGCCCTCGCTGGCCGACCAGTAGCGCGCGACGAAGGGCAGGGAGACCTCGACGTTCTTCGGCACGTAGAGCAGCACGCCCGAGGTGACGAAGGCCGTGTGCAGCGCGGCGAACTTCTCCGAGCCGAGCTGCGGGTCCTGGGCCATGAAGTACTCCTGAAGGATGTCGCCGTGCTTCGCGATGGCCTCGGCGATCGGGGCGAAGATCACGCCGCTGGCCTCGAGTTCGGCCGAGGCGCGCTCGTGCGTGACGAGCGTGTTATCCGCAAAGACGATACGGCCGGCCCGCTGGGCCACGAGGCGTGCCCGTTCGGCGAGTTCCTGGTGGGTGCCGGCGCTTGCGGACGCTGCGAAGTCATACCCGTCGAGCGTCAGGCCCGTGATGCTGGCGAAGCGCCAGGTCTCGTTTTTGCGCGTGGGCATCGGCAGTTCACCATAGGCGGCAAACGCCTTCTTCTTCAGGTCGAGCCACCAGGCTGGAAGGCCCTTGAGCGAGGCCAGGTGCTGGTCGAACGCAGTCGAGGTGGCGGCGGGGGTGGGCATGGATGAGGTGGAAAAAGTCGAGGACATGGTGATGGCGAAAGGCGGAAAGACTGCATGGGTGAAGGGCCGAAGGTCTCCGTGGCATTCGGGCCATCGTCAGCCCTTCAGCCTTTCAGTCCTTCAGCCCTTCCAGGGTCAGCCGACCGAGCCCTCCATTTCCAGGTCGATCAGGCGCTTGAGCTCCACGGAGTATTCCATCGGGAACTGGCGGGTGAGATCGTTGACAAAGCCGTTCACGGAGAGGCTCATCGCCTCGCCTTCGGTCATGCCGCGCTGCATCATGTAGAAGATCTGCTCGGCGCTGACCTTCGAGACGCTGGCCTCGTGCTGCACGAAGTTCTTGTTTCCGCGGACCGAGATCGCCGGGTAGGTGTCGGTGCGCGAGTTCGTGTTGATGAGGAGTGCATCGCACTCCGTGTTGTTCTTGCAGCCCGTCAAATGCTTCGGGATGTGCACCTGGCCGCGGTAGGTGGCGCGACCCTCTCCCACGGAGATCGACTTCGAGATGATGTTCGAGGTCGTGTCCGGTGCGAGGTGGATCATCTTCGCGCCCGTGTCCTGGTGCTGGCCGTCGTTGGCCAGGGCGATCGAGAGCACCTCGCCGCGTGCGCCGCGACCCTTCAGCACCACGCCCGGGTACTTCATGGTCAGGCGCGAGCCGATGTTGCAGTCGATCCACTTGACTGTGGCGCCTTCCTCGGCCCACGCGCGCTTGGTCACGAGGTTGAACACGTTGGCCGCCCAGTTCTGGACGGTGATGTATTCAATCTTTGCACCCTTCAGCGCCACGAGCTCGACCACCGCGCTGTGCAGCGTGGAGGTGTTGAACTTCGGGGCGGTGCATCCCTCCATGTAGGTCACCTCGGAGCCCTCGTCGGCGATGATGAGCGTGCGCTCGAACTGCCCGAAGTTTTCCGCGTTGATGCGGAAGTAGGCCTGGAGCGGATGCGAGACCTTCACGCCGGGCGGCACGTAGATGAACGAGCCGCCGGAAAACGCCGCGCTGTTCAGCGCGGAGAACTTGTTGTCACCGGTCGGGATGACCTTGCCGAAGAACTTCCGGAAGATCTCCGGGTGCTTCATCAGGCCCTCGGTCGAGCCGATGAAGATCACGCCCTGCTTGCCGACGGCTTCCTTGATGTTTGAATACGCGGCCTCGCTGTCGAACTGGGCCTCCACGCCGGCGAGGAACTTGCGCTCCTGCTCCGGGATGCCGAGCCGCTCGAAGGTCTGCTTGATGTCGTCCGGAACCTCCTCCCACGTGCGCTTCGGCTTCTTGTCCTGCGCGAGGTAATACCGGATCTTGTCGAAGTTGATCGTCTCGAGATCCTTCGTCGCCCAGTGCGTGGGCATGGGCTTGTCCTGGAAGATTTTCAGGGCCTTCTTGCGGAAGGCGCGGATCCAGTCGTCCTCGCCCTTGACGTCGCAGATGTAGTCGATGACGCCTTCGTTGAGGCCGGTGCCGGCATCATAGGCGTACTTCACATCGTAGGAAAAATTGCCCTTCTCGCGATCGATCTCGAGGGCTGTGGTTTCTTCGCCAGGCATGGTGGAAAGGGTGGTTTGGTGGTTGCGAATCGTGGGAAGCGTGAAGTGAGCGGGTCGAGGAGTCGGCTCCGGCTTGGTGTTCGGAATGCGCGCTAATCGCTACTCACGCCTCGGTGCTTCTTGTCAGGCCGGCACCAGGTCCTTGACCCAGTCATAGCCCCTGGATTCGAGCTCGAGGGCGAGTTCCTTGGGGCCGCTCTTCACGATGCGGCCGTCGTACATCACGTGCACGACGTCGGGCACGATATAGTTGAGCAGGCGCTGGTAGTGCGTGATCAGCAGCACCCCGAGCTTCGGGCCACGGAGCGAGTTCACGCCATCGGCGACGATGCGCAGCGCGTCGATGTCGAGTCCGGAGTCGGTCTCGTCGAGCACGGCGTAGCCGGGCTCGAGCATCGCCATCTGCAGGATCTCGCAGCGCTTCTTCTCGCCTCCGGAAAAGCCCTCGTTGACCGCGCGGGAGGTGAACTTCCGGTCGATCTTCAGAAGATCCATCTTCTGGTAGAGCTTTTTGTAGTACGCCGTGGCCTCGAGTTCCTCGCCCTCGGCGAGGCGCGACTGCAGCGCCGCACGGATGAAATTGGCGATCGTCACGCCGGGAATCTCGCTCGGGTACTGGAAGGCCATGAACAGGCCGGCGCGCGAGCGCTCGTCGGGCTCGGTCTCGAGCAGATTCTTGCCGTCGAGCAGCACTTCGCCGCTCGTCACGGTGTAGTCCGGATGGCCCGCGAGGGCCTTGGCGAGCGTGCTCTTGCCGGTGCCGTTCGGCCCCATGATCGCATGGACCTCCCCCTTCGGAATCGTGAGGGAGAAGTCCTTGAGGATCGGCTTGTCACCGATGCTGACGTTGAGGTTCTTGATCTCGAGCGTGCTCATGTGGAAAAGGGATGAGGGAGTGGGGAATGAAGGGAGGGGTCAGCGCGCAGGTTTCGTCGAGGCCGTGGCAGCGATGCCCCGGAAGGTGATGTCGACCGCATGAGGCTCGAAGCCCGCGGGCAAGGCCTCGCGCAACTTGGCGAGCATGCGCTGGTCGAGATCCACATCGTAGATACGGCCGGTCTTCTCGTCGTGAAAATGCGCGTGCTCGTGCAGGTTCGGACAGAACCGCGTGGGCTGTCGCTCAAAGTTCACCTGCTTGACCAGGTGGCAGCCGACCAGCGTCTCGAGGCAGTTGTAGACCGTCGCCAGGGAGATCGAGGGCATCTCCTGCTTGGCTCGCGCAAACACCTCGTCGGCCGTCGGATGGTCGCGCTGCTCCAGCAGAAGCCCATAAATGAGTTCACGCTGACGGGTTGCGCGCAGACCGCTCTGGCCGAGCGTCTCGGTGAGTGCGTTCTGTTGGCCGTTCTGGATCATGTGGGCGTGGGGGACGCGTGGGTGGGACGTGGAAAGAGAGGGCGAACTAGATTGGAATAATTCCAAGTTGCAAGAGGCTTGTTTGGAATGACTCCAAATATCGTTCAGCTCATTCGCCACGTGTTCCCCGTTAAGCACGGCTTCTCACGGAGGGTGAGGCCTGTCTCCGACGGCGGAGTCTGGAACGTTTCACGCACTCCCGAAGACGACCTCGGGTAGGGCGCGGTTGGTCCGGTTCGCGGCGCGACGGGTCTGGTCGGCCGCAGGCACGGCCTCGGAACCGAGCGCGCCGAGTAGGCCGATTTGCAGTCGCGGCGGGTTCGGAGAGCCCGCCCTCCCGAGGAGACACCGCGCAACGAAGTTCGTGACAGGTTCTGGAAGCGATCCGGAGGCTGGAATTTCGTCGGCGCTACGCTGCAGGCAGGGCGAATCGTCCTCGGTGAGCCGCGGCTCGGCCAGCCTGTCCGCAAAAGCCTGGCGAACGCGGGAGACCTCGCCCTATCCGCAAAGGAAGGAGCCAGTTTCAGGATAGCCTTGATGCCGGCGCCAGTCCCGTCCCAGACCCGGACCCGGCTCCGTGCGCGGCTCACTCGCCGTGCTCGGCGAGCCAGCGTTCGGCCTCGATCGCAGCCTGGCAGCCCATCCCGGCGGCGGTGATCGCCTGGCGGTAGACGTGGTCCGCGCAGTCGCCCGCAACAAACACGCCCGGCACGTTCGTGCGCACCTGACTGCCGGTCTCCGGCACGAAATACCCGTTCTCGTCCGTGTTCAGGGGCGGCGTGAAGGCTCGGGTGTTGGGCTGGTGCCCGATCGCCACGAACACGCCCTTGAGCGGGACGAGTGACTCCGCCCCGGTCTTCACGTTGCGTACCGTGATACCGGATACGCCACCCTCGGCCACGCCCTCGATCGAGACCGGGACGCTGTCCCAGACCATGCGGATCTTCGGATGACTCGTCGCCCGCTCCGCCATGATGCGCGAGGCGCGAAGCGAGTCGCGGCGGTGGATGAGGTGGACCGTGCTGGCGAAGCGGGTGAGAAAGAGCGCCTCCTCGCAGGCGCTGTCGCCCCCGCCGATCACGGCCACCTCCATGTTGCGGTAGAAGGCGCCGTCGCACGTGGCGCACGTGGTGACGCCCTTGCCGCCGTAGAGTTCCTTCTCGCCCGGCACGCCGGTCAACCGCGGCGAGGCGCCGGTGGCGATGATCACGGCGCGGGCCCGGATCTCGCCGTCACTCGTGCGCAGGATGTGCGGGGAACGGGAGAAATCCACCGACTCCACCACAGCGCTGCGAAAGCGCGTGCCGAACTTCGTGGCCTGCTTGCGCAGGTTGTCCATGAGCATGAACCCGTCGATCCCCTCGGGGAAGCCGGGGAAGTTCTCGACTTCGCTCGTCGTCGTGAGCTGGCCGCCGGGAAGCACGCCTTCGAGGACGAGCGGCGCCAGGTTGGCGCGGGCGGTATAGACAGCTGCGGTGAGACCGGCACAGCCGGTGCCGACAATAACGACGTGTTCGACGGAGGATTCGCTCATGTTTGCCGGGGAATAGAGGGAAAAATGCAGGCGAGGAAAGTCGGATCTGGTGCGCGTGACACCAGGAGGAGGAATCGATGATGGGGCGATGGCGCAACGCGAGGCACGCGAATTCCGAGCGTCGCCTCGGCGGGCGCGCAACGCCCGCGCTGTGTCGCGGCGCACCGGCAGCGTGCCGCCTGCCGGAGCCTTCGCCGGAGCAGGGAGGCCGGCCTCAGGGCCGGGCCGCCTCCGCGGCGGGATCGTCGACGAACCGGGTGAACGCGCCCCAGTAGGTGTCGGCGTCGACGAACTCGAGGTTGTTGTGCCCGGCGCCCGGCATCAGCACCAGGCGCTTGGGACCGGGGAGCGCCTCGAACAGGCGCTTGCCGTGCTCGTAGGGGATGACGGTGTCGTCGAGTCCGTGGATCACGAGGACCGGCGCGCGGATCGATGCGGCGCGCCCGAGGCTGTCAAAGCTGCGGCCAGCCATGAGACTGATCGCACCCATGTGGGCGCGGCCGAAATCACGGCCCGTGCTCAGCGGCGTGACGAGGATCACGCCCGCGAACGCCTCGCCGCTCGCGGCAAGATGCGTCGCCACCGTTGATCCAAGCGATCGTCCGACGACCACGATCTGGGCGGGTGTGAATCGCAGGGTCTCGCGCGCGTGGCGAAGCGCGGCCTCGCCGTCGCGATAGATGCCCTTTTCCGACGGCGCACCCGTGGAGGCACCGTATCCGCGGTAGCCGGAGCCGAAGACGGCTGCGCCGGTGCGTGCCGCCATCTCGCGCAGTTCAGGGAGGCGTTGTGCGATGTTGCCGGCGTTCCCGTGGAAGTAGAGAACGAGGCGTTCGGGGCGCCGCGTGGGCGGTATGAAGTAACCCTCGATCGTCTCGCCGTCGTCGGTCGGGAAACGCACGGGCTCGATGCCGGGCGCGAGTTGGCCGGCCCCCAGCGGACGGCCGGTCTCGGGATAGAACGCGAAGTGGTTCACCATCGGCGTGCATCCACTGGGCAGCCAGGCAAAGAGCGCCACAACCGCGCCCAGTACGAGGAGCGCGACGGCGATGCGCAGGATGGACTCCGACAGGGTCACGGGCGTTCGCGTTCTCATCGCCGCGTCGTGAACTCAGTCCGTCGCCCGCACGACGGTGAGCACCTCGCCTTTGACCCGCACTCCGGTCAACTTCGTGCAGACCAGGTCCACGGCCGGTTCGGCGATGTCGACGATGCTATGGTTTTGGTGGATGTCGATCGCGCCGACGATCGCACCGGGTTGACGTGTCACCCCGGCGATCTTTCCCACGAGGTCCGCGGGTTCGACGAGATGACGACGACCGACGCTGAAGAAGAGCGGGATAAATCCCTTCTGCTTGCCGGTGCGTGAGGGGCGCTCGAGCGCGGGTTTCTGCTTGCGCGGCGGTTTGGCCTCCGCGTCGGCGGGCGCCGCCGGGGCCTGCCGTTCCGTCGTGCGCGATGTGGCGGCGACGGACACGCGTTTGGCATCCTCGGCGCGGCGCACGGGCGGGCGGGGACGCGGGTCGGGGTCGGCATCGTCGGCGGTCGGCCGCGGCGCCGGCGGTGGCGCGGCTTTGCGCGTCGGCACGGGAGGAGTCACCGCCTCCGTGCGGCCCGGGGCGGCGCTGTCGCTGGCGAACGTGCGGGGTCCGGCAGGCTTGTCTGTCGTCGGTTCCGGGGCGGCGCCGCCCTGCAGCAGGTGGATGAGGGCCGACGCGATGTCGGTGCTCGCGTAGCCCTGGTCGAGCAGCCGGTCGAGCATGCGGTCGTGCCGCCGGAACTTGCCCTCGTCGAGCGTCCCGCGGAGCCGCTCGAAGAAGAGATTCTCGCGGGCCTCCTCGACTTCATCGAGCGACGGAACCCGCTCGCGGCGGATCTTCAGCTTCCCGAAACGGATCATCGACTGCAGCGCGAACAACTCGCGGCCCGAGACAAAGGTGATCGCGCGGCCGCTGCGACCCGCGCGGCCCGTGCGGCCGATGCGATGGGTGTAGTCCTCGGCGTCGTTTGGCAGGTCGAAGTTGAACACCACCTCGAGGTCGTCCACATCGAGGCCGCGGGCGGCCACGTCTGTGGCGATGAGAAACTCGAAGCCGCGGCGTCGGAACTTTTCCATGACACGATTGCGCTGCGACTGGGTGATGTCGCCGTGAAGCCGGTCGACGGCATACCCGCGCGCATGCATGTGCTCGTCGAGTTCGTCGACCATCCATTTCGTCGCGCAGAAGATGATGCCGAAGCGGAAGTCGTGGATGTCGATCAGCCGAGTCAACACCTCGAGCTTCGAGCGGCGGTCCACCTCGTACCAGACCTGGTCGACCTGCGGGGCGTTCTGTGCGTGGGCCTCGATCCTGACCGTCTGGGGATCGCGCGCAAAACGCCGGATGAGTTCGGAGATGGCGCGGGGCATCGTGGCCGAGAAGAACAGCAGCTGACGCGATTCCGGCGCGCCGGACAGCACCCGCTCGATGTCCTCGCGAAAGCCCATGTCGAGCATCCGGTCCGCCTCGTCGAGGATGAGCAGGCTGAGCGTGCCGAGACGGAGTGTGCCTCGCTCCATGTGGTCGAGCACGCGGCCCGGTGTGCCGATCACGATCTGGGCGCCGGCCTCCAGGGCGCGGAACTGGCGATCGTAGGATTGGCCGCCAAAGATCGGCACCGCGTTCACGCCGCGCTTGAACTGGGCGACCTTGGCGACCTCCTCAGCCACCTGCACCGCGAGTTCGCGCGTGGGGCAGAGCACCAGCACCTGCGGCGAGCGCACGCGCGGATCGACTTTTTCCACCGCGGGAATGGCGAACGCGACGGTTTTGCCCGAGCCGGTCGAGGACTGGCCGACCATGTCGCGGCCCGAGAGGATCACGGGTATCGCCGCGGTCTGGATGGGTGAGGCCTCCTCGAAGCCCATCTTGTCGACGGCTTTGAGGATCTCTGGCGATAGACCGAGTTCGGCGAAACGACGCTTTTCCATGCCGAAACGATGCACGTCCGAGCCCGCGAGACCAGCCGGGTTTGCGAGGATCGCGCGCGCCGATCGGGGCGGGAGTCCGGGGGATCGCCGACGCGACAGGTCCACAGCGCGTCCGGAGAGCGCGCTTCACCGCGCGGGTCCGTCGCGCGACTTGCGGGCCCGCCGCAGCTGCGGAGCCGGGCATTTTCCCCGTTGCGCCCGAATGGACCGTCCGCCACCGTCGACCCTTTGCCATGAGCGATACCACGCCTGACATCAGCCATGACCAGCACGCCGTGCGACGCCAGAAACTGGCCGACATGCGGGCCGCGGGCTGCGACCCGTTTCGCGCCAGCTTCGAGCAGACGCATTTCTCGGCCGAGGCGCTGAGACTGCACGTCGAGGGCCAGGACAACACCGTCCAGGTCGCCGTCGCCGGCCGGCTCGTCGTGATCCGCGACATGGGCAAGAGCCAGTTCGTCAAGATCCTCGACCAGCAGGGGCTCATCCAGCTCTACGTGAAGAAGGACGTCGTGGGCGACGACGCCTATGCGGCGTTCAAGAAACTCGATCTCGGCGACATCATCGGCGCGGCGGGCACCCTTTTCAAAACCAAGACCGGCGAGGTCACCGTCCGCGTCGAGCGTTGCGCGCTGGTCTCGAAGGCATTGCGCCCGCTCCCGGAAAAATGGCACGGGCTGGCTGATCCGGAAAAGATCTACCGCCAGCGCTACCTCGACCTGATCGTCAACGAGGACTCCCGCAAGCGCCTGTTCCTGCGCTCGCGCATCGTCTCTTACGTGCGCCAGTTCCTCGAGGCGCGGCGCTTCCTCGAAGTCGAGACACCGGTGCTGCAAAACGTCGCCGGTGGCGCGGCGGCGCGTCCGTTTCACACGCACCACAATGCGCTCGGCGCCGACTTCGTGCTGCGCATCTCCCTCGAGCTCTACCTGAAGCGCCTGCTCGTCGGCGGTTACGACCGCGTCTTTGAGATCGGGCGGAATTTCCGCAACGAGGGGGTCTCCCCGCGCCACAACCCCGAGTTCACCATGCTCGAGGTGTATCAGGCCTACAGCGACTACCGGGGGATGATGGAGCTGGTGCAGTCGCTGCTCCAGGGCCTCTGCCGCGATGTTCTCGGCACCTCCGAGATCAAGCACGCGGCCAGCGGCGAGGTGATCAATTTCGCCGGCACCTGGCGCGAGGTGCGCTACAAGGACCTCATCCGCGAGGTCGTGGGCGACCCCGAATGGTTCAGCCGTTCGAAGGACGAGAAGGCCGCCAAGGCGGTCGCGCTCGGCCTCTATGTCGACCGCAAGTGGGAGGACTTTGAGATCACGCAGGAGATCTTTTCCAAGAAGATCGAGCCGACGCTGATCCAACCGACCTTTGTCACGCACCTCCCGAAGGAGCTGTGCCCGCTGGCCAAGATCAATCTCGAGGACCCGTCGGTCATCGACGTCTTCGAACTCACCATCGGCGGCATGGAGATCGCGCCGGCCTACAGCGAGCAGAACGATCCCGACGTGCAGCGCCAGATGTTCGAGGCGCAGGCGGGCGAGGAGCAGCAGAAGGTCGACCAGGACTTCCTGCTCGCGCTCGAGCACGGCATGCCTCCGGCCGGCGGCATGGGCATCGGCATCGACCGCCTCTGCATCCTGCTCACCGGCGCCGAGAGCATCCGCGACGTGATCCTTTTCCCACAGTTGCGGCCGGAAGGCGCCGCAGCGGCGCCAGCGCCTAAGGAAGAAGGGTGAATGGAGAATGGGGAATCGGGTGATGCTGAAAGGGCATTCATCATACTGCATTTCACTTCTTCATTCGCTCACGCCTGATGTGGGCGTGATTTCCCTGCTCCAGCCAGCTCGCTTTCCGCTTCCTCCATTCTTCATTCTGCATTCTACATTCCGCATTCGCCGATGCCCTGGCCCATCTACCTCGCGCTGAAGCAGCTGTTCCCGACCGGGCGGAGGTTTCCGTTCTTCACCTTCATGTCCGGGGTGGGCGTGGCGGTGGGCGTGATGATGCTGCACGTGGCGACGAGCGTGATGGGCGGCTTCGGCTACGAGATCCGTCGCATGATCGTAGATACGCAGGGCGAGATCCAGGTGGTGGGGCGCGGTGGCATCGCCGACCCCGCTGCGGCCATGTCCGTGGTCCGCTCCGTCGAGGGCGTGGCCGGCGTCACCCCGGCCGTGCAGGGCGTCGTCATGGTCATGCACAGGAACGTGCCGGCGTATCCACAGATTCGTGGCGTGGATCTGGAGACGGTCGGCGAGGTGTTCAACCTCAGCCGCTTCATCGTCCGGGGCTCGCTCGACGACCTCGACGACGACTCGGTCATCCTGAGCACCACGCTGGCCCGCGAGATCGGCGCCTGGATCGGCAGCGAGATCGAGGTCTACACGCCGCTGCTGATCGAGCGCCTGGGGCGGGACGAGGTGCTGCTGCCCAGGATCATGCGCGTCGCGGGGCTGATCGAGTACGGGCACAAGCAGTTCGATAGCACCACGGTGGTGACGACGCTGCGCACGATGCAGGAGCTCTACGGCTTCAACGCCGAGGTGCAGGCCTTGAACGTGCGGGTGGGGCGCGGCGAGGACGAATACGAGGTGGTGCGCCGGCTCAGCGCGGTGCTGCCGTCCGGCTTGAACGCGCAGACGTGGTTTGTCACCAACGCCGAGTTCCAAAGCATCATCCAGTTCGAGAAGTACATGGTGTTCTTCCTGCTCACGTTCATCGTGATCGTGGCGGCGCTCTCGATCATGAGTTCGCTCCTGATCTCCGTGGTGCGCAAGACCCGCGAGATCGGCCTGGTCGGTGCGCTCGGCGCCCGCGGGCGCGACGTCGCCCTGTGCTTTTGCGCCCAGGGATTGATGCTTGGCGTGATCGGCACCGCGCTCGGCATGGGCATCGGAGAACTCGTGCTCTACTACAGGAACGAGATCGTGCGCGTCCTCGCCGGCGCGACGGTGGGCGGCGATGTCTTCCAGGAGTTCTACCAGTTCGCGCACCTGCCCTCGCACACGCTCGCGAGCGACGTGGTGATCATCGTCGTTGGCTCGATCATCGCGTCCACCTTCGCCGGTCTGCTCCCGGCGTGGCGCGCGTCGCGTCTCAAGCCCGTGGAGGCGCTCCGCAATGAATGAGGCCGTGCTCCAGGCGCGTGCGTTGGTGAAGACCTACCCGAGCGGCGATCGGCGTATCGATGTGCTGCGCGGGGTGGACTTCACGGTGGGCGCCGGCGAGTCGGTCAGCATACGCGGCGAATCCGGCTCGGGAAAGTCCACGCTCCTGCATCTGCTCGCGGGTCTGGACGCGCCGGACTCGGGCGAGATGCTCTGGGAGGGCGCAGCCGACGTCAGCCCGCGACGGCGCGCCGTGTTCCTGGGCATGGTGTTCCAGGCCTATTACCTGATACCCGAGCTCGATGCGCGGCAGAATGTGTGGATGGCCGCGCGCATCGCGGGCCGTCTCGATGCGAGCGCGAAGGCCCGCACCGAGGAGCTGCTCCGTCGGGTGGGGCTCGCTGAACGCGCGCACCATCTTCCCGCGCATCTTTCCGGCGGTGAACGTCAACGTGTCGCGCTCGCCCGCGCCCTGGTCAACCGTCCGCGCGTGATCCTCGCCGACGAGCCCACCGGCAATCTCGACGAGTCTACCGGCAACGCGGTCATGGATCTGCTTCTCGACCTCTGCACGCAGGAGCAGGTCGCGCTGGTGCTCGTCACGCACAACAAGGAGCATGCCTTGCGCACCGCGCGCCAGACCTTCCTGCATCTCGGGAAACTCGAGACGAGATGAAACCGACTCGTGAGACCGGGCGAGTCTCCGGTTCGCGCCGCATGGCTCACAGGTCTGCGCGCCGAAGCCTGGGGCCGAGCCGCACGCTTTCCTGGAAGGTCCGGCTCGTGCCGGGCCGAAGGGTAGGGGTAGCGGCGGGGCACCCACTTTTGAGTCTGCGTCCGCGTTCGCGGTGGAGCGGGAACTCCGCCCCGCATGTCGGCACGGAGGCACAGCCGTGTTACGTGCCCATCTCGACCATCCCGGCGAGGGTAGGGCGAGGCCTCCGGCCGAGCCGCAACGACACACGGGCCGGCATCGCGGCTCAGCCTGAGGCCTCGCCCTACCATCAAGCTTTCGGCCTTTAGCCTTCAGCCTACCGCTTCCAGCTTTCAGCTCTCTCCATGACCACCACGACCATCAAGTGCGGCGTTGCCGGTACCGGCTATCTCGGTCAACACCATGCCCGGATCTATCGCGAGATCCCGGGCGCCGAGCTGGCCGGGATCTACGAGGTCAACGACGCGCGCGCCGCTGAGATCTGCGCGCTCTACGACTGCCGGCGATTCGCGTCGCTCGAGGAACTCGGCGAAGCGTGCGACGCAGTGAGCGTCGCGGTGCCGACGGACCGGCATTGTGAGGTCGCCCTTCCACTGCTGGCCAGGGGATGTCACCTGCTGATCGAGAAGCCGCTGTGCACGAACCGCGAGGAGGCGGCGCGGATCCTCGACGCGGCCAAGGCCGCCGAGGCGATCGTGCAGGTCGGACACATCGAGCACTTCAATCCGGTGATGGGCTTTCTCGAGAAGGAGGTCGTGTCGCCCAAGTACATCATGACCGAGCGGCTCGCGCCCTTCCAGCCCCGCGGCACGGAGGTCGGTGTCGTTCTCGACCTGATGATCCACGACATCGGCATCGTGCTTCAGCTGGTGCAATCGCCGGTCACGCGCATCGACAGCGTCGGGGTGAGCGTGCTCTCGCGCACGGAGGACATCGCGAACGCGCGCATCGAGTTCGAGAACGGGTGTGTCGCCGCCTTGAATGTCTCCCGCATGTCGCTGAAGAAGCTTCGCGAGATCCGGGTGTTTCAGCCGACCGGCTACTTCTCCTTCGATTTCATGAACCAGGCCGGCCACATCGTGCGCAAGTCAGGCATGCTCGACTACGCGCAGAAGCTGATGACGGGCGCGGCCAAGCCCGGTGACCTCACCGCGGTACCCGTGGAGCGGATACCGCTGGAGAAAGGCGAGCCGCTGCGGCTCGAACTCGCGTCGTTCGTGGAGTCGGTGCGGCATGTCCGCGAGCCGAAGGTCGGAGCCGGCCTGGGCAAATCAGCCCTCGAACTCGCCCTCAGGATCACCGACCAGATTCGCGCTGCGCAGTCCCGGTGAGAAGCCCCTGATCAAGGAGAACTCCGGCGGCGCAGTCTCCGGTGTGTGTGTGCCCGAGCGGCGGGGGACGGCCCTGTAACAACGCGATCAAAACGGATCCGCGGAGCCGCCCGGGGTTGCCCGGTGCGCGGCCCACTCCCATGGTGCGGCGGCATCACCCATGGTTTCAGGCGATTCCAGCGGCACGCACGAGAGGCGCACGGCCCACGCCGGGTTTGAGATCACCCGGATGCCGGACCGGGTGCGTTTCCAGGCGATGGGTACAACCTGCGAGATTCAGCATGCGGTGCCGGATCGGGCGGCCGGACAGGCATTCGTGCGGGAGGCCGTGGCGTGGGTGCACGCCTTCGAGGCACGGTACTCGCGCTTTCGTCCAGGCTCGTTGATCGGCAGGATCAATGCGGCCGCGGGACGCGACTGGGTGGCGATCGACGCGGAGGCCGAACGGTTGTTCGCGCTCGCGGACCAGATTCACATACTCACGCGCGGCATCATCGATCCGACGCTGTTGCCACTGCTGCGCCTGTGGAACTACCGCGCGACCGCACCGCGTGTGCCGTCGCCCGACGAGATCACCGCAGCCTCCGCGAAGACGGGATGGAAGCGCGTTCGCCGCGAACCCGGCCGCATCTACCTGCCGGAAGCCGGCATGGGCCTCGATCTTGGCGGCTTCGGGCGGGAATACGCGGCCGACCGCGTCATGGATATCGCGCGGGCGCACGGTATTCCCAACGTGCTGATCGATTTCGGCCACGACGTGCGGGTCCTGGGCGCCCCGCCCGGCGCGCCATGCTGGGCGGTGGGCATCGAGGATCCGCGCATGCCCGGGACGGTCTGTGCGCGTATCGCCGTGACGGATGCGGGCGTCGCCACCTCGGGTGATTACGCCCGGTACTTCGAGGCGGGCGGTCGGCGCTTCGGCCATATCATCGATCCACGCGATGGGTATCCGGTTTCCAATGAGTGCCGGTCCGTGACGGTCGTGGCGAATTCCTGCCTCGAGGCGGGCCTCCTCACGACGACGGCGTTCGTGCTCGGTCCAGACGAGGGACTGAAGTTGGTCGACGACTATTTCGGTGCCGAGGGGAGCATCCGGACCGACCACGGTGACCGGCAAACGCGGGGATTCTGCCGGTATGTCTACTGACTCGGGCACCGCCGCGGGTTCTCGCGGTTGGCTGTAGCGCCGCCTGGCCGGTGTGCCGGTGCCGAGGGACACCTGAGCGGTGCCCGCGAAGCCCGCCTGAAACCCGGTGCGACTTTCGGCCGGGTGCATGTCGCGGGCGGGACCGTGCTCGACCCGGTGCGGCTGAGCAAAAGGTCGGAACCGATGCCTCTCGATAATATCGGCGCCACCTCGGGCTCCCAACTGTGAACCGCGCCGCGGCGGATGTATCGGGAGCACGGCACGATCGGGATTTCCCGGTGGAGTTCGCCATCCCCGGCACCCAGCGGCTGCACGATGTCGAGTGGAAACGGCTTCGCCGTGCGCAGTGGAGTCGTTTCTCCTCGGCGGCGTCGCTTCTGTTCGTGGATGGACGTCGTGGAGCGCGCGGCTCAACCTCGGCGCGTGTCGTCTCCCAGCCATGCCGCCATCTCCTTTGCGCCGCCGCAGCACGGTCGCGTGGACATACTCGTGATCGCGGGGGAGCACTCCGGCGACGAGCAGGCGGCGCGGATGGTGTCGGCGCTGCTCGAGCGCGATCCACACCTGCGCGTGGCGGCCATCGGCGGCAGGCGGCTCGAGACGGTCGGCGCGCAGCTGCTTTTCGACCTGACAGCCTCCTCAGTAGTCGGGCTGGTCGAGGTGGTCCGCCACTTCGCCTTCTTCAAGCGGGTGTTCGGTGAAACGATGCGGTGGATACGCGTGCATCGTCCGCGGATGATCTGCCTGGTCGACTATCCCGGCTTCAACCTCCGGCTCGCCCGCGCGCTCGCGGACGGGAAGCTCTCGATGAAGGCCGGAGGCCCGATTCGCGTCGTCTACTACATCAGTCCGCAGATCTGGGCCTGGAAGGCGAGGCGCCGGTTTGCCATGCAGCAGTGGCTCGATTCGCTCGCCGTCATCTTTCCCTTCGAGGTGAAGTATTTTGCGGATACGCAGCTCGCCGTGAACTTCGTCGGACATCCGTTCGTGAGCGAAGGCTTCGTATCCCCGCTCGCCTACACGCGCGAGGGCCCGGTGCTTCTGCTTGCCGGCAGTCGACGCGCGGCGGTGAGCCGCATCGCGCCGGTGCTGCTCGAGGGATTCACCGCCTACCTGCGTCAGTCGCCCGAGGCCCGTGCGGTCATGATCCACCCCAACGACGCGATCCGCCGGCTGCTCGAGGCGGAACTCGCGCGCCGTCCCGGATTGCAGGGGAGCGTGCGCCTCCAGGCGAATGACGCCGCCGTCGCCGCCTCTGCCGTGCTCACAAGCTCCGGCACGATGTCGCTGGTTTGCGCGCTTGCCGGCATTCCCGGCGCTATTGCCTACCGCGCCAATCCGCTCACCTACCGCATGGGGCGAATCCTGGTGAAGATTCCATACCTGGGAATCGCGAACATCCTGCTCGATCAGCCGATGTATCCGGAGTTCATCCAGCATGCGGCGACGCCGGCGGCGCTGGCCGCCGAACTGGTCGATTGCCGGGAAAACCCTGAGCGCGTCGAGCGTACCCACCGGCTCGCGGAAGACCTCCGGCATCTCCTCACGCGGCCCCGCGAAAGCGACGCGGCCCACTGGCTCGCGGCGGAGCTCGAGAAAGTCAGACCTGAGGAGTAGGCTCGCTCCAGGCGCGATCCTGCGAGGCAGCGTCGCGGCGAAACTTCAGACGAGCAGCTGAAAGGCTGATGCCTCGAGGCGATCCGCGCAAACCGGGACGGCTGCGACGCTCCCGACGAGGGCCGCGTCGGCCTTGCATGGAACGCGGCTGAAGCGGATTCTCCCGACGCTACCGGGCGATCATGCCGTCCTGGATCAGGCCCAGCGCGGTGTGCGGCTCCGGCGTGATCACCTGCAGCCCGCCGAACGCGCCGTCCGGCAGGTGGACGGGAACGGCCAGCGCCGGGAGGGCGGCGTGGCTGCACGGCGCCGTGAGTTGCAGGATGCGACGGCGCGCCTCTTCCGTGCAGTGCTCCTTGGCGAGGGCGGGAAACGGCGAGGAGGGCAACACCAGGCCGCTGAAGCGGGCGAAGATGTCGTCAAACACACGCTGTATGCGTTCCCTGGTTACAAATGCAGCATCCACCTCCGCCTGCGTCCGCTTGCGTCCGCGGTCGAGCCGGTTCCATACCGCGGGATCGTAGCGGTCGCGGCAGGTGTCGACCCACGCGGCGTGCACGCCAGCCGCCTCGGCACCCTGGATGGCGGTGAAGGCTGCGCCAGCCTCGGACGTGACGGCGAGGAAGGCGCGGAGGAGATCGTCGGGAAGGGGCTCCGCGATCTCCCGCGCAGCCGCATCGAGATGCGCCGCGAGGTCGGGATCCACCTCCGAAGGCAGAAGCAGCGCGGGAATGCGTGCGAGCGGCTTCGACGCGCTCGTGGGCACGGGGCCTTCGTAGAGGGCGCGGGTCGCCTGTACCAGGTCGTGGTGACTGGTTGTGAACCAGCCGGCGGTGTCGAAGGTGGGCGCGAGCGGAAAACAGTGCTCCATGAACCCGGAGCGCGGTTTACCGCGATGTCCCCAGACCCCGCAGAAGGCCGCCGGGACGCGGATGGATCCGCCTGTGTCGGTGCCGATCCCGAGGGGCACCAGGCCGCCGGCGACACACGCGACCGAGCCGCTGCTCGATCCACCGGAGAGTCTGCCCGGGAGCCTGGGATTCGGGCAGTCTCCAAAATGTGGATTCTCGCCGGTGATCCCGAAGGCGAACTCGTGCAGATGCGTGATCCCGGCCAGCACGGCTCCGAGCTGACGCAGGCGCACCACGATCGGTGCATCGACCGTTTCGGCGTCCCGCACCTCGGCCAGAAATGTCGACCCGGCGCCGACACGGCGACCTTCGACGGAGAAGAGATCCTTCAGGACATAGGGAACACCGGCCAGCGGTCCGCCCTGGCGGACCGCTGCCGCGAAGGAGTGGGCCAGCGTCCCCTCATCCGGGACGAAGGCGAAGATCGCGCGTCGCTCCGCGGCGCTGAGCGCGGCCACGCGCTCGTGGAATGTGCGGGCGGCCGCGGCGGGGTCGCGTGCTGCGAGCTCGCGCCAGAAGGCAAGGGTGTTGGGTGAACGGATGAAGGCAAAAGACATGGCTTTTGCGCATGAGTATGGACTCGTTTTGCGCTGCTGCCATGCGGAAGCGCGAAGGGTTCCGCGCAGGTAGGGCATGGCCGTAAAGAGGCGCACGAGTTGCCGGAGGAGATGAACTGGGCGAGAGAGGCCGACATCCAGCGTGTGTTATCGGCACCCCGTTGCGGCCAACACCGTCTGTCGTCCCCTGCGCGGCGCGAGGCGGAAGGGCCGCGTTTGGAGAACGCTGCCCTTGTGCGCTAGGCGGTGACCGTGTCGAGCGAACAGCCCGGATCCGAGGCGCCTTGGGGTGTCTCGCAGTTCGGACGCGCGATCACGCCGGCGAAGGGTTCCTCGGCAAACAAGGCATCCGGCTCGGCGAGCATGTGCCGGTCGCACACCGCGAACAGCTTCGCAGCGGTCGCCGCCGGTCGCATGGCCGCGAGAAAGGTGCCGGTGGCATCCATCGCCTGCCCGACGAAATTGAGATACTTCTTCATCTTTCCGACGCGCGCGTGTTCGGGGATCCCGGGCGTCTCGGTGACCTGCCAGAGACGATCGACGTAGGCGCGCACTTCGCGCAGGCACACCGGCGTGACGCGTTGTCCCGCGAGCTTCTCGCGCACCTGGCGGAAGATCCAGGGATTGCGAATGGCCGAACGACCGATCATCACGCCGGCGCAGCGCGTGGCGTTGAGGACGGTGGCCGCCTTCGCCGCCGAGGTGATGTTGCCGTTTGCGAGCACAGGGCAACGCACGCGCTCGGCCGCGCGCGCGATGAACTCATAGTGGACTTCCGAGCGATAGAGTTCCTTCACCGTCCGGCCGTGAAGGCTGAGCAGGTCGACCTGGTGCTTGTCCAGGAGGTCGAGCAGCGCCTCGAAGCTGCGCGTATCCTCAAAACCAATGCGGGTCTTGACCGTGAACGGCCTGGTTGTGACAGCCTCGCGCAGCGTCCCGAGGATCGCATCGACCCTGGGCAGGTCGCGCAGCAGTCCGCCGCCGACGTTCTTCTTGTACACCTTGGGCGCCGGGCAGCCCATGTTCAGGTCGATTGCCGCGACAGGATGCTTGAGGAGCTCGGTGGCCGCCCGTCGAAGCGCGGGGAGGTTTTCGCCGATCAGCTGCGCGAATACGGGCCGACCGGTGGGGTTGTCCGTGATCGAGCGCAGGATGTGTTTCTCGAGCCGCGAGGTTTCCGTGACCCGGAAATATTCGGTGAAGAACCAGTCCGGGGCGCCGCATTCCGCGATCGCCGTCATGAACGGCAGATCGGTGACGTCCTGCATCGGCGCAAGCGCGGTCGGCGGAAGGCCGGGCAGGAGGGTGGCGGGAAGATGGGCGAGGGAGGGCATGGCAAGGGAGCGGAAAGCGATAGGCAGTAAGCGATAAGCAGTAAGCGGTAAGCGATATTGCGGGAAGTGCTACAGCGGCTTCAGAAATGTCGTAGCCGTTTCAGACGGGCGAAACCAGTTCGGACGCCTCGTCGATCCATCATCCTGCGCGGTTACGACTTATCTGAAACGGCTCTCGCCGCGCGGTGCAGAGCTGAAGGCTGTCATCGACTCACGCAAGCTCGCGCGCGTTCCGGCCCGTCGGCCACCAATCGAGCTGGCAGCTATTCGCTTAACGCTTATCGCCTATAGCTTACCGCTCCTCGTCACGTTTCCTCCTCCTCCTCGCCGCTGGATTCCTCGTTCTGCTGTTTGAGGACGCGCTCGAGGATTTCGGTCATGTCCTCGGTGCCGTCATAGACGTGCTTGGAAACCAGGATCGGGCGCTTGAGCTGCAGCGCGAGGGCGATGGAGTCGCTGGGCCGGGCGTCGATCTCGATCAGCTTCTTGCCGAGCTCATTCTCCATCTTCAGGATGATGCGCGCGAAAAATGTGCTTTCGCTCACGTCGTTGATCACGATGCGTTCGAGAGTCACGCCGAGGCCGAGGAAGACATTGCACATCAGGTCGTGGGTGAGGGGGCGGTCGCGCTTCACACCGTGCAGGCTCATGGAGATCGCGTTTCCCACGCCCGAGTCGACGTAGATGACGAAGTTTTTCTCGTCGTCGCCGAGAAAGACTGCGCATCCCGTGCCGGTCGGCATGACGCCTTTGACACTGACCTCCACCACCTCGTTCTTCATGCGCGAAACAATGTCGGGGTTCCAAGGACCCGCAAGCGGGGAGTAGGAGGGCGGGAGGTGAATGCCGAATGGTGAATGGTGAATGCCGAATGCCGAATGGTGAATGCCGAATGGCAATGGCGAATGGCGAATGAGACGCGCTGCGGCGGACGAAGGGGCGCCGATGCGTTGCGCGACCGCGGCCGGGCCGCTCATCCGAGGCTCGCGGAATCCAGCGATTGACCGCGCTGCGGCGAGGTCTTTCCCCGTTCAAGCGCCTGCTGTACGGCCTCGAGCAGGCGCTGCTTGGAGACTGGCTTGATCAGGTGAACTTGAAAGCCCGCGGCGCGGCTCTGGTTGAGGTCGCTCTCCATGCCGTAACCGCTCATGCAGATGGCTGGAATCTCGCCGCCGGGCACGTCGCGCACGGCCCGGATGACATCGAGACCGGTCCCATCGGGCAGGCCGAGATCGGATATCAGGAGATCGAAGCGGCCGTTGCGCCAGTTGTCGATCGCCGGGGCCACCGCCGGAGCATGGACGACCGAGAAACCGGCGCGGCGAAGGACCCGGCCGATCGCGGCCGCCGTGTCGCCATGGTCCTCGACGAGAAGGATGTTGCCGCTGGTTTGGCCGGGATTGAGGGTCTGGATGCCCGGGAATTCATGGCCGTCGATGGCGCGGCCCGCGAACGGCCGGTCCGGCGCGAGAGGCAACTCCACCGTGAATGTCGCTCCGCGGCCGGCGCCCTCCGAGCGCGCGCGCAGCGAGCCGTCGTGCAGTTCCGTGATCGCACGCGCGATGCTCAGGCCCAGGCCGAGTCCGCCCGATTCCCCCCCGCGCGTGCGTGCGCCAGCCGCCTGCTCGAAGGGCTGGAAGATCCGCTCGATGTCCTCGGCCGCGATTCCCGGGCCGCTGTCCGTGACCTCGACGATCAGGCGATCCGGGGCCCCCGCCGTGCCATCCCCGCCGTGCCCTTGTCCGTCCCGATGCGTCATGGAAGCGCGAATACGGATGGTCCCGCCCCGCGGGCTGAACTTCGTGCTGTTCTTGAGCAGGTTCCAGAATACCTGCTGCAGGCGGGCCGCGTCGCCTACGATCCGGCACTGTTCGGGCACCTCGATCTCGGTCACGAGGGTCTGCTCCCTGGCCGCCAGGTCGGCGGCGACGACGGCGGCGGTCTCACGCAGCAGCGTGTGCACGCGGATCGGCTGGTGGTTGAGGTCCATCTTGCCCCGCGCGATGCGCGTGAGGTCGAGCAGATCGTCGATGAGACGGCTCTGGACCGCGACGTTGCGGCGGACCATCTCGAGCTGGGAGCGCGCCTCGGCGGGGAGCGAGCCGTCCTCTGCGAGTTCCTCCACGGCGACGAGCACCGGGGAGAGCGGCGTGCGCAACTCGTGGGAGAGAGTGGCGAGAAACTCGTCCTTGGCGCGGTTCGCCGACTCGACGGCGAGGGCGCGGTCGCGCAGCGCGCTCTGCGCACGGACGCTTTCCAGGATCAACCCACACTGCGCCGCCGACCATTCGAGCAGGCGGAACTGGTCCTGGGTCCAATGACCGGGCTGGCGACTGCAGACCATCAGGACACCAGCGCGGGTCCCGCCGATGGTCACGAGCGCCGCGAGGACGGAACGAATGCCGTCACGTTCGCTGAAAGGTGAAGCGAGATCCGGACGGCTGTGCAGATCGTCGACGTAGGCGGTCCGACCGTGCTCGAGCACGACGGCCGCGATCGAACCGGCTCGCGACCAGTGCGCGGGAATGAACCGATCACCGGAGAGGGATACCTGGGCGCGCACGGCCATGCCGTCGTGCTCGGATTCGGCGAGTGCGACCAGCTCCGCGGGCGCTCCGATGGCGCCGAGGACCCGCTGGCACACCGGACCCAGCCTGTCCGGCCCGCCCCGCCCGTGCCGTGCACACTCGACCACGGACTGGAGAACCGCCTCACGCGTCTGAAGGCGCTCGTTGGCATCGACCAGCTCCTCGTTCTGCCGCTGCAGTTCCTCGCCCTGTGATTCGATCTCCTCGTTCTGCTGCGCGAGTTCCTCGCTCTGCGCCTTGATCTCCTCATTTTGCTGGGCGAGTTCCTCGGCCTGCGCCTCAAGCTCGGAGTTCTGCCGCTGGATGGCTTCGGCGCGCGCATCCAGCGCATCGCGCAGGCGCAGAATCAACTCGATCACGACCGCGCCGGCGATGATGTTGAAAAGCGTCATCCCGAGGATGACGTGCGCGCCCTCGGCCTCGCGCGCCGCTGCCGGAAGAATCCACTGGTACTTGATTCCGGTCATGGCGAGGAAGGCGACGACCATCGCCACGAGCTGCCAGCGGCGACGTGTCCACACGCACACGAGCAGCGGCAGGACATAGGTGAGCGGCACCTGATGCTCCCCGAAGATCGCCATGCGAACGAGGGCCCACAGGGCCACGAGGATCGCGACGCACAGCGTGCTGAGCCAGAGTGAAGGACGCAGGCGGGTCATGGTGAGTAGGTAGACTTTCGATACACGCAGGGTGCGACGCGCGACCAGCCGAGCTCGCGCGGCGGGTGGTCGGCCTTCCCGGCGATGAGAAATCCACCCGGGCGCAATTCGCCGTCCAGGGCGCGCCAGAGGGATTCACCGGCGGCTGCCTCGAGGTAGATCGACATGTTGCGCCATAGGATCAGGTCCCACGGACCCCGAGCGGGGGCGGTGAACAGGTCGTGGACCTGCCAGCGGATCGCCTGGCGCAATTCCGGGACGATCCGCACGAGAGGACCTCCATCGGAGAAATACTTGCGGTGCGTGGCATGGACGAACCGGAGCGCGTCAGTCGCGTAGAGCCCAGCCGCGGCCCGTTGGATCGCCGTCGGGCGGCAGTCGGTCCCCAGGAGTTCGCAGCGGCTGAGGCCGTCGGCATCGGCCACGAGCATGGCGACCGAGTAGAGTTCCGGGCCGTCGGAGCAGGCTGCGCTCCAGATCCGCACAGGCTGCCCCGTTGCGAGGAGTTCCGGCAGGACCTGGCTGCGGACCGCATCAAACACCGAGGTATCCCGGAAAAACTGCGTCACGCCGAGCAGCACCGAGTCGAGCGCGACGGGCAGGAGCTCCGGGCGCGCTTCCAGCAGGCGTCGCGCCTCGGCCGGCGTGGCTGCCCGCAACTGTCTCAGGCACGCGGACAGGCGTCGCATGAAGCAGCGTCCCCGGTAGAGCGCCGGGTCGAGGCCGGCCTCGTGCAATAGCCAGACGAGGAAGGCATCCATCGCAATCGTCTCGTTCGCGATCCTGCGCGGCCGCTGAGGCCAGTGGACGGGGGACGCGCGTCGACGCGGTGGCGGTGCGATGCCTTCGAAATACAGGTGCTCCATGGCGGCCGGCGTGGGGAGACACGCGCTCGTGCTGGGATGGTATGAGGTGAACTCGCGGCCGACACTCGAGGATGTCAACCGAAGAGTTTCCCGCGTCGGGATGCGGGAGAGCCACCGGGGTTGTCGGGGCGTCCCGAAGCTCCGTGTAGGACGCCGGCCGGGTGCACCGGCCCACCGTGCGAGTATGCGCGGGCCGTCGACTCGGGGCCTTTCCGATGGTTTACTGCGTGCATGCATGACGCGGCGATTGTCGTCATCGGAGGCGGAGTGGCGGGTCTGGCGGCGGCTGCCCGACTGGCCGATCGCGGACACGGAGTCGTGTTGCTGGAAGCGCGCGACCGGCTCGGTGGGCGCGTTTTCACCGCCCGGGATCCGCACGGGCGAACGTGCCGCGGCGAGTATGGTGCCGAGTTTGTGCACGGCGGCAGCGCCGAGCTGGATGCGCTCATGCGGGCGGCGCGGATGCGAACACGATCCGCTCCGCCGGCTCAATGGTGGAGGACGGAGGCGGGGCTCGAGCGCCTGGAAGATTTTTGGGAGCGCGTGGGCGCCGTCGCCGACCAGATTCCAAAGGGAAGCCGGGGATGGTCCTTCGATGATTTTCTCAGGCGGCGCGGGCACAGGATCGACGTTCGCGACCGCGAGCGCACGCGCGCCTACGTGCAGAGCTTCAATGCCGCGCCCGCCGACCGGCTGAGTGCGTGGTCGCTTCGCGGCAACCGCGCGGGCGCGGATGACGACGATCGCTTCGTGGTCAACGGATACGACCGGCTCATCGCCGCGTTGGAGAAGCGCTGTCGGCGCGCAGGTGTCGATATTCGCCTCGAGGCGCGGGTGGCCGCCGTGCGCTGGCGGCGCGGCGAAGTGATCGTGGATCTCGAGCGTGGCGCGGGGGCTGAAGCCGCGTCGCGCCGCATGGTCGGCAGAGCCGCGGTGATCACGCTTCCGCTGGGCGTCCTGCGGCGCGGATCCGTTCGCTTCGTCCCGGCTCTGCGCGAGAAGACACGGGCGATCCGCCGCATCGGCTGGGGCCAGGTGGTGCGAATCGGCCTGCAGTTTCATCGGGAACTGCCGGCGTGCGACTGGCTGCCGGCGGCCTTGCGTGCGCGCGGAGGCAGGGCGTTCAGATTTGTCAATGTTCCGGAGTTGCCGGTGCCGGTTTGGTGGGCTCCCCGCCCGCCCGAGGGCGTGCTCATCGGCTGGGCCGGCGGGCCCGCGGCGGAGCCGTTGACCCGGTGTTCCGCGGCCGAGGTGCGCCGCGCTGCGCTGCGGTCGCTCGCCCACATCGCGGGTGTGCCGGTGGCGCGGGTGCAATCGGACGTGAAGGACTCGTTCCTGCACGACTGGGCCGCCGATCCCGACACAGGCGGTGCCTACAGCTATGTCTCCGCCGGGGCGGAAAACGAAGCCCGGCGCCTTGCGCGGCCCGTGGCTGGAACGCTCTTCTTTGCCGGAGAAGCCACCGCAGACGAGACCGGGACGGTGCACGGCGCGCTCGCCAGCGGATTGCGCGCAGCGGACGAGGTGAAGCGCACAGCTCGCGGAACCGCGCGCGCCCGCGATTGACCACGACCCCGCTCGTGCACGTAATCCTGCCATGCGCGATGCCACTCACGTGACCCGGCGCGGTTTCCTCGCCTGCTCGGCGGGCGCCGTGCTCGCCGCGGCGGCGGCGCCCGGCCTCCTTCATGCAGCCTCAGCCACGACTTCCATGACGCCCTCGACCCCCAAGTTGGTTCACCACGTTTTCTTCTGGCTCAAGAACCCCGAGTCCAAGCCGGACCTCGACCGTCTGCTGGCCGGCATCCGCACGCTGGGCGCCATCGAGACCGTGCGGAGCCTGCATGTCGGTGTGCCGGCCTCGACCGAGAAACGCGCCGTGGTGGACAACAGCTTCAGCGCGTCGGAACTGCTGATGTTCGACAGCGTGGAGGATCAGAACGCCTACCAGGTGCATCCGATCCACCAGAAGTTTGTCGAGGACTGCTCGCAGCTCTGGTCGAAGGTCGTGGTCTACGACTCCGTCGCCGTGTAGGCGGGCATCCGCGTGCTGCCGCGCGGGGGTTGTCAGCCTTCGATGATGCGTCGCAGGTCGGCGAGAAACCCCTGCACGCCATCCGGAGTCAGCCCGAGGCGCCCGCATTCGCGGCCGGTCTGGTCGATGACGACAACGGTTGGGAAACCGGTGATGTCGAATCGCTGCATGAGCGCACGGTTCTGCTCCTGCTCGCGCGGGCCGAGTTCGGTTTGGCGCGGAAAGTCGATGCGTAGCAGCACCAGCCTGCCGGCGGCGAAGTTCGCGAATTCGGCCGTCTGAAACACCTCGGCATCCATCCGCTTGCAGGCTCCACACCAGTCGGAACCAGTGAAGGCAAGCAGCACCGGCCGGCCCTGCAGGTGCGCCTCGCGGATGGCGGTCTCCGTTGCGGGCGTGAACGGAATGTTCTCGATGGAACGTTGGGTGAGGGCACGCACGGCCAGATAGCCGACGCATGCCAGCACAAAAACAACAATGGCTTTCTTCACACGAAATCGGGGTTCAGAGGCAGCATTCGACCGGGCGTCCGCGCGCTTGAGTCTGCTCAACCGTGAGAGCTGCAAACGTTGACTCGAACGCGGTGAAACAACCGTGAATCCGCGCGGCCCGGTTGCGCGGCCCGGCGGGCGAACCGACCGCGAATTGAACGAGGAGCCCGCCGCGTGCGTGTCGTGCGGGGCGACGTGGCCGACGGTCTCAGGCTCGCGCAGTCCTGTCGGGTGAGGTTCCTCACGGCTTCCAGGTCTCCGCCATCCACGGCCTGTCGGCGGAGGCGGCGTCGCGGCCCTGCGTCAGGGTGATCGTCCTCGGGGTCTCGCCGGGGCGCACGAGGACCTGCAACTCGATCGTCTCGCCATGCCGCCGGCCCATGAACAGGCGGTGAAACTCGCTGTCGCGCGTGAAGCGGGCGACAAGGGTCTGCACGCTGCGTCCGTCGGCAGCGAGGATCACGGCACCCGGACGGAGGCCGCGCGCCTCGGCCTCCGAGTCCCGCGCCACGCGCTTGACCGCGAGTTGCAGGATCTGGCGCGTGTCCGGATCGGCCGTGACGCCGAGCGCCAGGCCAAACGACGTCTCGATCGCCGGAAGGTCGCGGACGACGAATGTCTCGAGCTCGTTTACGGAAGGGTCGTTACTGTCAACGAGGGCGGCGAGTTCGCTGATGCGCGCGTCATCCGCGAAACCCGCGGCGACTGCAGCATCGAGACTGGAGCGCGCGCCCTTGCGATCGCCGAGTGCGACGCGCGCGCAGGCAAGCCGGTAGTGCGCGCCCGGGTCTTCGCGCCTGACGAGCGTGGCCGCCTCGAAGCGCCGGGCGGCCTCGGGAAAGTCGCGGCCTTCCATCGCCTCGCGCGCCGACTCCATGAGGCTGGTGAAGGTCGCCGCGAGCACGCGTCGAGCCGCGGCATCGGTCCGGCCGGCCCGCTGGAGTTCTCGCACGAGCCCACGCAGCGGTGCCGCGGGCTCGATCGTGCGTGGCGCGTCGAGCGGCGTCGCGCCCGGGCGGAAGGTTGGTTCCCAGTCTCCGGACCAGGCGCCGTCGCGTCCCGACATCGGCTCATCGGCAGGGAACGCGGCCGGGGTGCGTTGCCACACGCCTGCGCCGTCGTCGTTTCCCACCCGGGCGTTGTCCCGCGCTGCGGGATCGAGCAGAAAGGTCACCGCCGCCCCCATGCGTCCGAACCAGCGCTCCTCCCGGGCTGCGGCTTTCTTCTCCTCGGCCAGGAAACGCCGCACGGCCCGCGAGCGCCCCAGTTCGGCAGCGCGCCGGGCGACCTCGGCGGTGTCGACCAGGCCGGAGAAATCGGCGACCAGCGCGGTATATTCGATCCACGCCTGCGCCTCGTCGCGAAGTGACGCCGCTTCGCGCATCCGGGAATCAAATACGCTTCGGACCCAGGGGTCGTCGGGCGCGGCCGCGCCGGAACGGACGGCCTGGAGCCGCAGCCATTCCAGGGCGCGCTCGGCCACCGCCGGGGGCATCCAGGCGTGGGCGCCTTCGAAGATCACCAGCCGGTGGGGCGTGCCGCGCCCGGCGAGTGCGGTGTCGGTGCGGCGCATCTCCTGGTAGTTGAAATCCTCCCGCCCCGCCGTGCCGAAGAAGGCGAAGCGCACCACCTCGGGAGGCTGGGCGCCGGAAAACCCGGCCCCGCACGCGATCACGCCTGCAAAGTCCCCGGCCTCGGCCACGCGGCAGGCCACGCGCGCTCCGCCCGAGAATCCGGCGGCGAAGGCGAGCCGGCGATCGATGCGGAACCGGATCTGGGTGTCGCGCAGCATGGCGTCGGCGGCGGCGTGGCTGCGCAGCCAGGGGCCGTTGCGGGCGTTGTTCGAACCGGCCAGGATGAAACCGAGCTTTTCCGCCGCGGCGAGCAGGTGCTCGACCGGCACCGCTCCGCGGGCGGCGGGGTCAAAGCAGAACACAATCGGCCATGCGCGATCCGGCGTGTATCCGGACGGCAGATAAAGCGCGTATGACTGCCCGGGAAAGTCGCGGCACTCGACTCGTGCGTGGAGCATGCCCGGAGCCAGCGGCTGGGCGGCGAGCCGATCCGGCCCCGCGATCAGGAGCGCGAGCGAGGCGAGGGCGACGACGTGGCGCAGGCCGCGGGATGTGGGGGCCCTGGACATCGCTGTCATAACCCCGCGGCGTGGCGCCCCCCTTCAAGCCCGGGTACGCGTACGTGTGGCAGCGCTCGGTGTCGTCCCGGGGCTGGCCGGCGGAATCCAGAACCCCGGGCCGGGCGGCAGCGATCTCGCCCCAAAAGAAAAGCCCCGCGTTCCGGCGAACGCGGGGCCCGAATGGTCGGCTCGAGGCCTGGAGCTTACAGCCTATCGCTTACAGCTTATCGCTTCTTCCGTCCCCTCACTTCTTCGCGGCCTTGGCCTCGACCACGGCGGCCTGGGCGGCGGCGAGGCGGGCGACCGGCACGCGATACGGCGAGCACGATACGTAGGTGAGGCCGAGCTTGTGGCAGAACTTCACCGAGTCCGGGTCGCCGCCGTGTTCGCCGCAGATGCCGAGCTTGATGTCGGGGCGGCTCTTGCGACCCTTCTCGATCGCGATCTGCATGAGCTGGCCGACGCCGGTCTGGTCGATGGAGGCGAACGGGTTTTTCTTGATGATCTCCGAGCCCTGGTAGGCAGGGAGGAACGAACCGGAGTCGTCGCGCGACATGCCCAGCGTGGTCTGCGTGAGGTCGTTCGTGCCGAAGCTGAAGAACTCCGCGGTCTGCGCGACCTCGTCGGCCGTGAGGGCACCGCGCGGCACTTCGATCATCGTGCCGACCTTGTAGGCGATCTTCGTCTTGGTCTCGGACTGCACGGCCTTGGCGACCGCGTGGACGATCTCCACCTGCAGATCGAGCTCCTTCTTGAAGCCGACGAGCGGGATCATGATCTCGGGGTTGGCCTTCACGCCGGCCTTCTTCGCCTCGACGGCGGCCTCGAACACGGCGCGCGCCTGCATCTCGGTGATCTCCGGATAACGGATACCGAGGCGACAGCCGCGGAAGCCGAGCATCGGGTTGAACTCGTGCAACTCGTGCACGCGGCCCATGATCCGCTCGACCTGGATGCCCAGCTTGCGGGCGAGGTCGAACTGCTGCTCCTTCGAGTGGGGCAGGAATTCGTGCAGCGGGGGATCGAGGAAGCGGATCGTGGCCGGGAAGCCCTTGAGCGCCTTGAAGATCCCGAGGAAGTCGCTGCGCTGGTACGGCAGGAGCTTGGCCAGGGCGGCCTTGCGGGCCTCGACCGTGTCGGCGAGGATCATCTCACGCATCGCGTCGATGCGGTCGCCCTCGAAGAACATGTGCTCCGTGCGCGTGAGGCCGATGCCGGTGGCGCCAAACGCGATCGCGTTCTGCGTCTGTTCGGGCGTGTCGGCATTGGTGCGGACCTGCAGCTTGCTGGCCTGCGAGCACCACTTCATCAGCTGGGCGTAGCTCTTGAACTTCTCCGTCTTCTGGGCCTCCGCGTCGTTGTTGAGGAGACCGGCGATGATCTCGGACGGCGCTGTCTTGATCTGGCCGGCGTAGACCGTGCCGGACGTGCCGTCGATCGAGAGGTAGTCGCCCTCGCCAAAGGTCTGGCCGGCGATGTTCGCGGTCTTCTTGTCGTAGTCGATCGCCACAGCTGCGGCGCCGCAGACGCACACCTTGCCCATCTGGCGGGCCACGAGGGCGGCGTGTGAGGACACGCCACCACGGGCGGTGAGGATGCCCTCGGCGGCGATCATGCCGCGGAGGTCCTCGGGCGAGGTCTCGACGCGAACCAGGAGGACCTTCTCACCCTTCTCGGCGGCGGACACCGCGCGGTCGGCGTTGAAGTAGATCTTGCCGGTGGCGGCGCCAGGGCCGGCGGGCAGGCCGGTCGCGATCACCTTGGCCTTCTTCACCTCGGCGAGGTCGAAGATCGGGGCGAGGAGCTGCTCGAGCTGGTCGGCCGGGTTGCGCAGGATCGCGGTCTGCCAGTCGATGAGCTTCTCCTTCACCATATCGATGGAGAACTTCAGCGCGGCGGCGGCGGTGCGCTTGCCATTGCGCGTCTGGAGCATGAACAGCTTGCCGTCCTGGATCGTGAACTCCACGTCCTGCACGTCCTTGAAATGCTTCTCGAGCGTCGCGCGGACCTTGAGGAGCTCGGCGTAGCTCTTGGGCATCTGCTCCTTGAGCTTGATCACGGGCTCGGGCGTGCGAACGCCGGCGACGACGTCCTCACCCTGGGCGTTGATCAGAAACTCGCCATAGAACTCGTTGGCGCCGTTGGCCGGGTTGCGGGTGAAGGCCACGCCGGAGCCGGAGGTCTCGCCGGTGTTGCCGAACACCATCGCCTGCACGTTGACTGCAGTGCCCCATTCGGACGGGATGTTGTACTTCTGGCGGTAGACAATCGCGCGGTCGTTCATCCAGGAGCCGAACACCGCGCCGGCGGCGCCGCGCAGCTGGTCCCACGGATCGTTCGGGAATTCCTTGCCGGTGCGCTCCTTCACCAGGGCCTTGAAGCGGCGCACGAGCGTCTTCTGGTCGTCGGGCGTGAGCCGGGAGTCCTCGATGTCGGCATGATAGCGCTCGTGCTTGAGCGCGTGGATGACGGTCTCGAACGGCTCGTGGTCCTCGTTCTCGCGCTTCTGCACGCCGAGCACCACGTCGCCGTACATCTGGATGAAACGGCGGTAGCAATCCCAGGCGAAGCGCGGGTTGTTGGTCGCGTTCTCAAGGGCAACGACGGTCTGGTCGTTGAGGCCGAGGTTGAGGATGGTGTCCATCATGCCCGGCATGGAGTCGCGGGCACCGGAGCGGACGGCGACGAGGAGCGGCATGCCGTTGGTGGCGCCGAACTTCGTGCCCATGATCTTTTCCATGTTCGCCACGCCCGCTTCCATCTGCGCCTGGAGCGCGGCCGGGTAGGTGCGCTTGTTGGCGTAGTAGTAGGTGCAGACTTCGGTCGTGATCGTGAAGCCCGGAGGCACCGGGAGCCCGATGCGGGTCATCTCGGCCAGGTTGGCACCCTTGCCGCCGAGGAGGTTCTTCATGGAACCATCGCCGTCGGCCTTCCCATTGCCCCAAGTATAGACGTACTTGGCGGCCTTGGGGGCGGCGGGCTTCTTCGCTGCAGGTTTCTTCGCCGGCTTGGCGGCGGGTTTCTTGGCTTTCGATTTAGCGACCATGTGTGGTTTCGAGGAAGGTTGGACGTTGAGGCGTGCTCCTGGACGTAAAGGGGGAGAGCCAAAAGGGCAGGGCCCGGGGGTGTCAATGGAGCAACGCGAGGGGGACATCCGGAGACCGGGGAGCTCGCCGCGCCGCGGCTGCCGGCTGGGCCCGGCCTGACTGGCGCGTGTGCTTTCGTCCCGACCCTCCCCGCGAATCTGGGGCGCCGTGCATTCCTCTCTCTCAACGCCAGAAACCGCCCGAGTTCGAAGAACCTCTCTCCCCCCTCTGCCCATGCGCGGCTCCCACCCGTTTCGCGCGCCGCGGGCCCGTCTGCTCAGCGGAGTGTAAAACGCAGCTGTTGTGCGGCACCAAGGTTCATATCGGCGGATCGCTTTTCTGCAGGTTGGGGCAGTACGCACCGCAAGCTCAGGAAACGATAATCCACTCCGCATGACCGGATGTGAGCCTGTAGCTGCAAAGCTTCGGGCGCCTCCAATGGAAGGTGGATCGCTTCAAAGAGGGGTGCGGATTGCCACGGGTTTTGTACCCTCGCTACCTGCCGGACCACGCGACGACTCGGCCAACACTTGCTCGAATTTCTCGAACTATGAGGTTCGCCGTCAGGCTAGCTGGCCACGTCAAATGTGGCTGCTCGATCGCCAAGCTGGCATGGCTGACTTCCGAGCGCCGCCTTCGCGCTTCCGTGGGGGGATGGTAATGGAAGAGACTTCGCTGATCGGAAAAAAATCGGCTGTGAGACGAGTTTGTTCTTGTCTCTATGACCAACAACTTTCTTGTGGTTGGGCAATACTCCAGAACGACAGCGGCTACCCCTTTTTCCGCGAAGTCGTCCCTATCTGCTGATCTTGCTTCCGGCGGCAACGTCATGGGATGTGTGAACCTCAATGGGTGCACACACGATCATGGAATGCGGTCGTAGCGAAACTAGGGATACGCTTTCGAAACGGGGGTGGTCACCTTGGAAGAACCACAATCCCTATACCGAGCGCGCCCTAGCCCCAGATGGGCGTGATGGCCATAATGAAGTCTTCGCAATCCCGGCAGGCAGTTCGAATCGCAATCATTTTCGGGTTGATCGTTCCCGTCGTGTCTCACGCCGGGCTGAGCGCTCCCCGCGATGCCGGATCAATGGCGGGAGACTTGCTCGATCTCGAGAAGACCCACGCGGTGCCGGCGTCAATTCAGGTTCCAGTCTCGTCAGATCCCGGCGCTGCTCGGGTCCACCAGACTGCTCGACTTGCTGAGTACATTCGGGCTGCAAAGCGGCTCCGCACGATTGGCGCAGAGGCTTTGGACGCGGGTGCGGCTGGGCGCGCCCGTCGTCTTGAGGCGATGGTCCTGCTTCACGCCGCCTACTTGGGGGACGATGCGGCGCGAGTTCGCCGTGAGGAGCTTGTGGCTGCAGTTCGGAGCGACAAGTCCCTCTCTGCGGCGGACAAGTGCGATGTTGTGGCCTACGCTGAGAACCTGAACGTAGTCCGGGCCGGAAATTATTCGTCAGAGCAAAGGCTGGACGCGTACGAACGCATCGCCCGGTCGCTCATGGCCGATTTCCCCGAAGCGCCCAAGGGATACGAGATGCTTTTCGGCGTGGCCCATGACCGGTCGGAAGCTTCGGCCGTGGAAGTTGCTTTCGAGTTGCTCGAGCATCGCAACACACCCGACTCGCTCAAGAGCGTTCTCCATCAACTGCTCAATCGTCATGCCTTGATCGGTCAACGTTTCGACGCGTACGTGGCGAGAGTCTCAGCAGCGACGAAGTTCGCTGACGAGCACCGAGGCCGTGCGTTCGCAATCTATAGCTGGGCGACATGGGCACCACGCAGCGTGGAACTCGCTCGGGCCATTTGCGAAGCTGCCCCAGCGGACTGGGGGCTCCTTGGCATCAACATGGATGCCGCCGACGGCGATCCGCGCGAAGTCGCGAACGCGCATGGTCTGAAAGGAGTCCAGCTGTCCGGTCCCCCGGGATCAGGCTCCGAGCTGGCGTCCATGCTGGCGATACCAACTCCCGGGATGATCTACCTTGTGGATACGAATGGGAACATTCGGTCCGTCTCCGCTCATCGCGATGTCGTGGCCGCCGTGGCAGCCTTCGAGAAATGAGGCGCAACATGAAGTTCCTCACCACCCTTGCGCTTAGTCTCCTCCTTTCCCTTGAAGCAGCTGCCGGGATCTGGCTGACATCTCCTCCTGCGACGGTCACTGCGGGCGCCAATTATAGCATGCGCTTCGGCGATTGGGGCGGCTCGTACATGTTGCTCTGCCTGTACAAGGGGAACAGCCAGGTCTATGCGGGATCACCTCCCGAAATTGCGTGGACCTCGAATGAGTCCACACCCCAGACGATAACGTGGTCCGTCTACGGCATGAAGCAATCCGGTGAGCTCACGCTTTTGGGCTCGGCCGTCACGAACGTGGTCAACGCGAATACAGCCCCGACCGCGTGGGTGGAGGTCGAGGGAGTGAGCCCGGGTGCCGTGCTGACCCGGATGCCTGGTGGCGCTGTGTCGATTACGGCGCATTTCAAGGCGCGGGATCCTGAGGGAGCACTCGACATCATCCGGCCGAATCTGTGGCATCCGGATTCCGGCTACTTTTGGAATAGCGGAGGTGGTGTGGGCGTAACGGGTGGACTGGCCGAGGTTGTACGGACGCTTTCTCTGGACAGGAACGGCGATTGGTATCTCTGGTCCGATGGTCACGACTTCCCCGGATTGTGGGGATCGTCCGGTGCGTGGTCGGCGGGATTCCGCATACGCGTTCGAGAAAACGAGGCGCCGTTGCAGACTTTCGAATCATCGACCGCGTCACTCTACAATACGGATACGCTCACAGGAAGCGGATGGGCAGCCGATACGGAGTTGGGTGCTCCAGTGACTCGGGTGGAGGTTTTTGTCGATGGTGAATTGAAAGGAAACGCCACGTTGGGCGGGGATCGATCCGATGTTGCGAGTTCCTATGGCCGCTCCGATTTCAGGTACTCGGGCTTCTCCTTCGCAATCAGCATTGCCGGGCTCTCGCCTGGAGATCACACGATCACGACGCGGGCCGTTGATGCGGTCGGACTTCACAGCGACCAGAGTCGTGGTTTTAAGGTGCTCAACCGTGCGCCAACAGGTTCGTTCACGATCGACGGCGTGGGGGCCAACAAGACGATCACGTACGGTCAGACAGTGCGGATATCGTCGTCGGTCTCAGATGCCGACGGTAACATGACCGTGCACTCCTATTGGTGGGACCAGGGCAACGGTCTCTACTGGACGCACCCTCTTCGCGAATGGACGTATCCAGCGAACATGGACGGATGGTCGAACCTGAGCCTAGGTGGAAATGGCTACGACGCCTCGGGTGGCTCGTCCGTTCGTTACTTCGATTTCACGCCAGTACGCGCCGGAACGTACGCTTTCCACAACGTGATGGCCGATCCTGACAACTGGATCGGGGTGGGTGCCTCTGTTCTCTACCTCACCGTTCAGAAGGCCGAGCAACCGCCGATTTCTATTGCTGGGGCGCCCACGACACTTTCCTACGGTGGCACTTCAGGTGTGCTGGGCATAACGGGCGGAGCGGGTACCGGTGCGGTGACGTTCACGGTCAGCGCCGGCCCGGGAACCATCGTCAACGGCAACCAGGTGCAGGCGACTTCGGGAACTGGCACGATCACCGTGACGGCGACGAAGGCCGCGGATGGAAACTACAACTCAAGAAGCACGTCGGTGAACATCGCTGCGCAGAAGATCAATCAGGCGGCGCTGACGATTACCAACGCGCCGAGCACCCTGACGTACGACAACACGACTGCGGCGCTTACGACGTCCGGCGGGACCTTGGGCGGGACGCCGACGTTCTCGGTGAGCGGGTCCGGAACGCTGGTCGGTGCCAATCAGGTGAAGGCCACCGCAGGCACGGGCACGATCACGGTGACGGCGACGAAGGCAGGCGACGGCAACTACAACGCGGTCTCCACGAGCGTGAGCATCGCCGCGCAGAAGGCGAATCAGGCGGCGCTGACGATCACCAACGCGCCGAGCACCCTGGCCTATAACAACACGACTGCGGCGCTCACGACGAACGGCGGGACCTTGGGCGGGACGCCCACGTTCACGGTGAGCGGGTCCGGAACGCTGGTCGGTGCCAATCAGGTGAAGGCCACCGCAGGCACGGGCACGATCACGGTGATGGCGACGAAGGCAGGCGACGGCAACTACAACGCGGTCTCCACGAGCGTGAGCATCGCCGCGCAAAAGGCCAATCAGGCGGCGCTGACGATCACCAACGCGCCGAGTTCGCTTGGCTACAATAGCACTTCCGCAAGCTTGGGCGTTTCTGGCGGGTCGACAAGTGCAACGCCGGTGCTTACGATCGCCAGTGGCCCCGGCCTGCTCGTGAATGGGACGCAGGTCAAGGCAACGTCCGGAACCGGGACGATTGCGATCACAGCGACGAAAGCCGGTGATGCCAATTTCAACGCGGCTACAGCCACGGTAGGCATAGCGGCCACGAAGGGCGCGAATGTGATTTCATTCCCGGCGATTCCTCCGCAGATCGTGCGCGATCTCGCGATTGAACTCGGGGCGTCCTCCAGTGCCGGACTAGCCGTTTCCTACCAAATCGTGGGCGGACCGGCCACTGTTTCGGGCAGCACATTATCCCTGGGCACCGAGCCGGGCAATGTCACGGTGCGCGCGAGTCAGCCCGGCGATACCAACTACGAGGCCGCTGCGCCGGTTGATCGAAGCTTCCGCTTGTGGGGCTTGTATGAGGATGCGGACGGCGACGGCATGCACAATGACTGGGAACGGAGTTCCGGGCTCAATCCGTACGATCCCTCCGATGCCGCCATCGATTCGGACGGGGACGGCGTCAGCAACGTCGATGAGTACAACGGCCGCCGGGATCCGCAACGGGCGGACAATCCTCCCGAAGCACCCACGGTCGCCATACACTTCACCGCCGTGGCGAAAGGAACCGGCTCCCTGACCCTCAACACATCGCTGGACGGCAAAGCGCACCTGTTCGTGTTCGGGAGCGCCTCAACGGATTGGCGATCGCCGAACCTGGATGTCGAAGTTTCCAACGAGGAGCTGCATTTCACGCTCCAGTCTCCGATCGGCGAATCGAGCCAGGTCACGGTGACGAGTTCGGGATTGACGGATTACGTTATCCGCGTGAACCCGAACCCGGACGAGGCCGCCAATCAGGGGCTCTCCGTCGAGTGCAGCGAGATGGCGGTGGAGGCTCTGACGAAGGCCGATATCCAGGCTGCTGGCGGGAGCTTCACCGTCCGGGCTCTCGCGGGAGGCAGCCTGGCGTTCGGCGCGATGGACATGTCCCGATTTGAGAAATCGCGTGAGGTCTCATTCGGCCTGGGCACCAGTCGCGCGGGACGCTCGCTCGGGCGCGTCTACTTCCGCGACATGGGTTGGTTCGGCGGCAAGATTCCGTCGGTCAACGTTGTGCGCGGCGCAGCACTGGATTCCGCGGACGTGCGCACTTCGGCCACGCGCTTCCAGGCGAAGCTGCCGGCGGGCTACGTGGAGGTGCGCCACACCTACTGGAAGAAGTTCATCGAGTATTATCCACCGGGTCAATACGGCGGGGCGTCGGGTGCGCTGTTCGACTTCACGGGCACCACGCCCATCGCCAGTTATGTGGTCGAGTTTCAGCCAATCTCCAGTGAAGGGGCGGGCACACCGCATCCCGAGGATCCCCAGATCGTCCTCACGGGCACCAATAGGACGAGCATCACCCGTACGATTGGTGGCGTCACCTCGATTCTCGAATGGGAGAAGCCGGGCTATGCCGGCACCTTCCTGGAGCAGGCGTCCAGGTGGGATGCCTCAATCGGACAAGTTTACTTCTGGATTGATCGGTCGCGCGCGATCGTGCGCGTCTGGCCGTGGAGGGAACTGAACGCCCCTCGTGCGGGATTGACCCGGATCGAGGCGAAGACTTTCCGCACCGCGATGAATTCCAGGGGCTGGGAGGTCGTCGGTGCGAACTTCTCGCCGCAGCCGATCGAGGTGAAGATCACCCGCTATCTCGGCGCGACGGAGAGCGCCGAAGTCGGGGCGTGCGAGTCGAGCGTTTACGCCACGGATGATCATTATCTGCGCGGCATGCCGGGCACCGAGTTCGGCGCCGGCAACGATTACATCAAGAGCGGCCGGCGCACTCCGCTTGTCTACTCGATGGACACGTTGGCGGTGAAACACCCGCGCATTCTGGAGACGACACCACTCGGCGGTGCGTCGCTCACGGAATACTACACACACACCGTGGGAGGCATGGGCCAGTCCGCCAACAACCTCGATGGACAGGGCGCGATTGCCTACGGCGAGCCCAAGAAAGTGTGGCATACCTTTGGCGACACGCCGGGTGCCGTGCAGTATCAGCCCGTGGGCGTTCCGTTGACGATAAACGAAGCCAACCCCGCGACTACCTACACCTACTACCCCGATCCGATCGACGGCCGTGTCGCGGTGAAGAGCACGGTGACGATGAAGGGAACGACGCAGATCGGCCGGGCGGATTTCGCCTACGCCACCGGAACCTTCGACGGACGCGCCACGCTGACCACGACCGCGACGGCCTACAGTGCGAGTGGCAAGTCGCTCACCACGGTCTCCAAAGCTTACAGCCGTCGCGTTGCTGATCTCGACTTCCGCAGCAAGCCGATCTCGGTCGTCCGGCCCAATGGCACGAAATCGTCCTACGCCTACCTGCGCGGCACGCTCCATGCCGACGGTTCGTGGACGTCCGCCGATGCCGGTTCCGATTTGATGGCCGTGGAGTTTGCCGGAAAGGTCGGTTCGACGATCAGTTACTACCGTGGCGCTCCAGTCGACCCCATCGACCTCGATCCCACGCGATCGACCATCGTCGAGCGCGTCTTCAACACCAAGGGATGGCTGGTGCGCGAGGCGAGCTATGTCTATGTTTCGGGTACGACTTTCGCTCTGCTGAACGAGACGTTCTCGGACTATGATGTTTTTGGTCAGCTTCTGGGCAAGGCTGACAAGCCCTACGTCAGCCACGCCACGAGCGGTCGCGTTCTTTACACCGCCGCCTACGAAGGTTTCCGGAAAGTTTCCGAAACAGACGCCACGGGGGGCGCCATCTCGTACGGATACGACGAATACAGTCGCCTGGAATCGACCACGCGGGTCGGCCACGATGCGACCGATGACGACGCCTATGACGTGCCGGCACTCACCACGACCAATGAGTACGACCCACTTGGACGCGTGACGAAGACGATCGTGAGCTCGCCGGGCGAGGCCGAACAGCTCGTGACCGAGTCGCGCTACGACACGGCCAACCGCATCACGCGGCAGATCGCCCCGGGCGGATACATCACCGACTTCAGCTATCCCGCAGTGGACCATTATGCCGTCGGCAAGACCACGACGGTGCGTGGCAAGGACGGGACGGGGACGATCACGGCGACAGAACTGAGCTACCGCGATGGCCGCAAGAAGTCCGTCAGCGGCAGTGCCGTCGCCGACGTGAGCTACAGCTACGTCTACAACGCCTCAGGCAACCTGGTCACGACTGAGACGTTGACGTCGACCGGCCAGGCGACCACCACCACGGCCGACTGGCTGGGTCGGGCCATCTCGGTCGACACCGCGACCTGGGCGGCGAATGGCGCCGCCGGCCCCGTGCGCACAGCCCGCAACATCTACAATGATAAGGGCGAACTGGTTGCCACCGAGCTGATGCAGGGCAGCACGCTGCTGCAGCCCCGCCACCTGATGGAGTACGACGTCTTCGGGCGTTTGTACCGCGAGGGTGACGACATCAACAACACGTTCAACCTCGCCGACGGCACCGGTATCGAGCCGGCTGACGACGCCAATGTCGTGCAATATCTCTCTATCTACGAACAGAAGAACTTCGCGTGGTTCGACGGCAGCGGTCCGATCAACGGCGGCAACGAATGGTACCGCTACGAGACGACGCTGATCTGGCCCTATGCCGCGGACGTCGAGCCCGGCGCCGCCGATCGGTCCGGCGACTGGAAGCAGGCGAGCGTCTCCTACACCCAGATCACGGGCCTGACCGACGCCGTCGCGTCCCATGTCGTGGGTGCCGATGCGAACAGCAACTGGACGCAGTCCGTCACCTCCGTGAACCGCTCGCAGAAGCGGACGACCTCCGAGACGTTCACCACCGGCTCGACACAGCATGCGAAGGTGGTGACGAGTAATGGTCTCTCGATCGACGCCCGGAATCTGCAGGGGCAGGTGTCACGGACAGCCTACGACGGCCTCGGGCGCGCCAAGGCCGTGCGCGATCCGCGCCTCGGGGCGCTCGATCCGGTCAATGGCTGGACGGACTACGTCTACGTGCCCGGCACGGGCTTGGTGCAGTCTGTCACCACGCCGGACAACCGGAGCACCACCTTCGGCTACGACAACTTCGGCCGGCAAAATCTCGTCGTCGACAACGCCGGGAAGACCTCCCGCAGCCTCTTCGATGCCGCCGGCCGCGTCACTCGCGTTTGGGGCGACACGCCGAACCCGGTGAAGTATGTCTACAACGAGCTCGGGCAGCGCACCGACATGTACACCTATCGCACCGGCGGGGTCTCGTGGAACATGTCCGCCTGTCCCGAAGCCGCCTTCGATGCGGGGGGTGATCGCACCCAGTGGACGTATCACGGTCCGACCGGCTTGATGGAGAAGAAGACCGACGCCGCCGGCCGCGAGACCAAGTTCGCCTTCGATACACTCGGTCGCATCACCCGGCGCACGGACGCCCGCGGCTGGGTGACGAACTATGTCTTCTACCCGGTCAATGCCAGCCCGGCGACGGGGGGCTTCCCCGGCGCGCTCCAGAAAGTCGACTACGCCGGCACGTCGGGCACGGGCAGCGATCCAGCGAGTACGCCCGACGTGACCTACACCTACGACAAACGGGGCCGGGTCCTCACTGTGAACGAAGGCACGACGCTCGGGACGCGCACGTTCAACTACTACCAGTCCTGGTCCGACGGCTCGGCGATGCAGGCTCGCGACAGTTCTCTGGCACTCCAGAGTGAAAAACTGAGCAGCTACTTCGGCGGGCACGAGATCGCCTACGATTATCACTTCGGCACTTCGGGAGTGATCCGGGGCGCGGCTAAGACGCTGCAGCTCGGGGCCGCGGGCACTTACCAGGTATCCTACGGCTACGACGATCGCATGCGACTCACCAGCATCGGTTACAACGCGTTCACGCCCTTCACCTATGCCTACGAGGCGAATTCGAACCTGATCGACACGGTCACGCAGGTCACGGGGACGGGTACCTTCGACTACCAGCGCAGCTACGATTACCAGGCGGACAGCCACCGGCTCTACAGTGTCGCCCATAGCTGGAAGGGCGTGGCCAACTCGGTGGTCGAGTCGCGCCTGACCTACAACACCGCCGGGCTGCGCGAGACGGAAAAGACGCGCGGGGTGAACTACATGAGCCTGCTGGGCCGCACCGGCTTTGGCACGCACGCGGACTATGCCTACACCGGCCGCGACGAGGTCGACACGGCGGGCCGCTACGAGCTGTCGAGCGCCTGGGAACGTGGCGTCCTGCTGGACGGCACCGGCCGCACGTATGACTACGATGCGATTGGCAACCGCACGGCCGACCACACCGGTGCCTACACGCTCAAGACCTACGGGTCGTCATCGACGAACGAATACGAGACAACACCCCAAGCGACCAACCTGACTTACGATGCGAATGGCAACCTGCTCACGAAGGGGACCTTGACCTTCGAGTACGATGGCGAGAACCGGCTTGTGAAGGTAATCAATGGTTCAAGCACCTACACCTACCGCTACGACTACCTCGGCCGGCGCGTGCGCAGATCGGGTACCGGTGTTACAGACAAGCGCTACATCTACGATGGTTGGAGTCTGATCGCTGAGACCAACAGTTCAGGTGTTATTGGGCAGCGGTTTGTCTGGGGCTTGGACGTATCGGGTTCGTTGCAGGGCGCCGGAGGGGTGGGCGGACTGCTCATGACTGTGGACGGGTCCAACTGCTACTTCCCGGCCTACGATGCTTCACATAACGTTATCGCGCTCTACAACCAGAGCGGGGCGACGGCGGCGGCCTATGAGTACGATCCCTTCGGGAATGTAACGAAGAGTGGGGGTACCTACGCGAACTCCAATCCCTTCCGTTACTCGACCAAGTTCACTGACCGTGACACCGGCCTGATCTACTACGGCTACCGCTACTACGACCCACAGCTCGGCCGCTTCATCAACCGCGACCCGATTGAGGAAGCCGGCGGACTGAATCTCTACGGCTTCTGCGGGAACGATGGAGTGAACCGATGGGACTTTCTTGGCATGGAAGATGTGTTCGACAAGATTCGGAGGACAGGCGGAACCGGCGATGCTGACGGAAAGACATACGCCCGCGATCAGCCTTTGACCTCTACGATCTTCGGAGAGAGTCTCGATTCCACACCTCAGTTCGTGGTCGACTACTATACGGAGAAGGCGAAGAATGCCGCTGCGAGCCAAGGTGTTCAGGAAGCTCGCGAGAGTGAAATTGCACCGGGTACTACCGTTATCGTTCCGATAACCGTGAACGGAATCACTGTCGGATCGGTCACGTTTAAGGTACCTCCTCTGCCCAAGTCTGCTTCCACACCTACCGACGGAGCGCCATCGAAACCAGCCGCAAACAACGCTGTTGCGACTGGTGGCTCAGGCCCGCGCCCCGGACACTACGATGCTTTCCGCAATGTCTGGGTGTATCCTGATGGTCGGACGGCAAGCTTCTCGGTTCAGGCAGGTCAGGCCAGCGTGTTGGGTTATGAATCTCCGTGGGACGGACGCGTGGATCAATCGCCGGATGACTCGGCGTATTGGGATGCTCGATTCAGGGCGGACTTTATCGCGGCGCGCGGTGGCTACGAACCGGGACCGATCCTCGGGCCTTCGCCGAATTCTGTGGGTGAGTTGTACGCGTCTTTTGGCCGAGGCGGCTTGGGTGAGGCTTTGAGGTCTGGGAACGAGGTCGCTTACATTGTAGGCTGGGGTACGACTGCAGTCGGTTTTGCGCCCGGAGTTGCGGCGGTGGGGATCCAAGGCAGCGTGGCTGCACATGGCCTTGTTGTTAATGCTGCTCGAATCGGAATGGTTAGGCTTATCGTTGCCGCCGGCCCGGCTGTTGCGGGAGGTTCAGCGACTGGAGGCGCTTTGTTAAAGTCAGCGTTCAATCAAGTGCGACACGAGCGTGTGATCCTTGCCGTCCAGCGTGCCGCTGAGGAAATGCGGAAAGTCTCGTTGCCTGCGATTACGACGCCTAAGTAGATGAACACAGAATTTGTTCAGGACCCAGGGTATGCGTATCAGAAACTCCGGCTGGACGAGCGACATCTCGTAGTCGACGAATCTGTCGGTCCTGTGCCAAATGTGCGGAAGTTCGAGTTGTCAGAGCTCTCGGAATGTCCCGAGGTGGTGAAACGAATACTTTGGCAGCGCGCCGCCGGCCCACTTGTGATCGCCGTTGTTTTGTTCGGCGGGGCAATGCTGGTCGACAGGTCAAGACTTGGATCGCTCGGGTCGCTCTCGTTTGTCGGAGCGTCGGTGTTCGTGGCGGCTTGTTTGTATGCGATGACTCTATTGAAGAAGACACCAGTCACGGTCATCAGAACAAAAGCAGGAACTGTCGCTGTGGAGATTATTGGAGCGGGGAGGAGGCGCCTAGCCGGTGGCGAGTTTGTGCAGGAGCTGAGGAAGAGAATCGCTCGATCGCAGGAAGACGTTTCGTGAATCCCTATAGGCCGCAACGCCGCGAGCCGCTGACGCACATCTCGGTCGAGCCAACGTCGATTGCCCGCTTCCTGCCACCGTTCGTCTAGCGGCACCCGCCCCGCCAGCCGCGCCGAGCCGCGACTGTCATGGCGGCTGGCTCCTCCTCCGCTCCTGAGACGTCGCTCCGTGCGGTGACCAGCAACCCCACTGGCGGCGGCCTGCGCGGTGCAGTGGCCCGCGCGGACGGCGCGGCTCCTGGAATACCCGCCGCGTCGCTGTCGAGGCCGCTCTTCGCCGTGCTACGAGCAGCCCCGTCGGCGCCCGCCGAGTCAGACCGGTGGGGACCCCGCTGCGCCCATCGGGCTGCCGCGAAGCGCCTCAACCGCCGCACGAACTGCGGCAGTCGCTAACGCTTTGTGCCGCGCGGCGGGTCGGCGTCGCGCTCGCGTTGCTCGGCCCTCGGCTCCGGTCGCTTCGCTCCCTGCGGCCGGGTCCGCCTGGCCCGGCGCTCGCGGTGCCCGCGCGCTCGCCTGGGCAAGCCAGGCGCACGCTGCGCGCAGTCACCGTAAGCGTAAAGCCGGTCGCCTCCTGTTCGTAGGAAATACGACAGTGTAGAGTGTCGCAATGGCGAGCACTACCACGGAGCTGATCGAGAGCGGGACGAAGGTGGACGGACGAGGCCGGCGTATC
>JAEWQP010000012.1 GCA_023399155.1 Verrucomicrobiota bacterium
CGCTAGATAGATAGCGCGAAGAACAGCCGAACCAGGCGCTACAGACAACCTCGGTTACACGCAGCGCTTTCGGAAAGGTTTCCGTTTCTGATCGTCACCTACTCGGTGTCTGAGCTTCATCGTTCGCCAGAAATGAAGACTCCGTATGTCGCCCGCGTTATTCTCTACGTTCCAGACATTCCATCGGTGGCCTCGTTCTACCAGCGCCATTTCTCACTGTTTCCACTCCCGAGCGAGAGCGCCCGTTGGCTAGAGCTTCAATCGAGCAGCGGTGACTGCACGATTGCACTTCACCAAGCGAGCAAGTCCCAAAAGAGCGGCGCGGCCATCAAGATCGTCTTTGGAGTCTCCGATGTTCTGGCGTTCAGGGAACAGAAGATCAAGGAAGGCTTGGAGTTTGGAGAGGTCTACGACATCGATGGATTCATGTTCTCGAATGCCAAGGATCCAGCCGGCAATGCGATCCAGATCTCAAGCAGATGAATATCAAACCAATGAGGCGAATCAGGCGCTACAGACAACCCCGATGACGCGCAGCGTTTACGAGAAGACCATTGAGTTCGGACATCCCCAGCGGGGTGTCTGAGCTTCATCGTTAGCCAAGGCAATGGAACTGCACATCGACATTCGTCTCGACGGAGACGGGTTCCCCACAGACACCGAGCGCAAGTCGATCGATGCTCTGCTGGAGGAGCTGCGAGTCAGCTCGATAGGACCGATAGTTGATAGTGGTGCCGGTCGCGGACACGCGGACGTGTTTCTCCGCATCGCACCTTCGACTCAGAAGGAGACGATCTCAGCAGTTCGAGCTCTCTTGGATCGCGGTGGGTATGCCGGCAGGTCCACGATCAGGATCCTGCGCGGCAAGCGGGATGGAGGTGAGCCCATCCGTTTGCCCAGCCCTGGAGATGCGTTTGTGTTTCCCGTTTTCGGGATGAGGTTCGGATGCTGCCGGGTATTGCGGACTCCGACTGAGAGAGAGGAGGCGTTTTTCGGAGGTGTCGCGGTGCTTGTCGCGACGTCCAAATGGATCGGGGACGGTATTCCAGCGATTGATGCTCCTGAGTGGCGTCAGATTCTCACTCTTACGCACCACTCGCACACTGGACGGAAAGACCTTTTCTGGACCAGTCATCCAGTCCCTGAGGCATATCGCCGCATTGGGTGCATTCCGCCGTCACCTGCGGAGAAAGAAGAGGTTTGTAAGGTCCATGGTGGCTGGGCATGCGCCGTTCAGGTAGAGGCTCAATCATTGTGGGAAGAAGACCAAGACAGAGCCGAACCAGGCGCTACAGACAACCCCGATGACGCGCAGTGAATTCTGAGAAGACTATCGAGTTCGGATGTCCTCAGCGGGGTGTCTGAGCTTCATCGTTCGGGCAAGGCAGCGAAGGGATTGTTTCTCGGGCGATCTCCGATCAGATCGATTCTAGTTCTAGCGCAGCAGCATGCGTTCCTTGGCTCCGTTCTCGATCGAGCGAGGTGATGTTCGGGCAGACCGGGAACATGCTTCTCTCATCGTTATCCGATCGCCGTTTTCCGAGCCGGTTTCCGCGCTTCATGTTTCGTTCGGACCGCCAGTTGAGTCAAGGACACCAACACCGAGATCGATCACACGGCGGATTCGCGATGAGGATTTTGTCGTTGGACGGACAAAGCACTGGATCGATGCTGCGTCCATGCAGATCACGAGTTTTCCAGCAGCCAGTCGCGATGCGCAGCTGATCATCGCACGGCTCGATCGATCGCTCATGGAACGCTACACGGCGTCCGACATCCACGGCATTGACGGGGAGGAGTTCGATGCGGCCGGCGGACATTTCCTGATCTGCTCGGTCGATGATCGACATGTGGGTTGCGGGGCGTTCCGGCCGATCGGCGGTTCGATTGCCGAGGTCAAGCGGATGTTCGTCGAGAACGCCTATCGTGGCCGCGGGATCGCCACGGCGATACTGGCACACCTCGAGGCCGAAATGAAGCGGCGCGGATTTGAGACTTCGGTCCTCGAGACTGGAGTCAGGCAGTTCGAGGCCATCGCGTTGTACCGAAAATCGGGCTACTTCCCGATCCCGCGGTTCGGCCCTTATGTGGAATGTGAACTGAGTCTGTGTTTTGCGAAAGGGCTTGGCGAGAGCGATGGAGTTGGTTGAGTGGATGAGGCGCCGCAGAACGGCTTCGGAGCCGTAACGACCCTCAGGTAGGTATCCACTAGTCCATGATCTTTTCGCGTCCCGGCAGCCGCGGCGCGGATGACACGTCCATGAAGGCAAAAACAATACTAATCGGGTTGTTATTCTGGGCAGCACATGGGGGCGGGGCGATTACCGCCGCCGACTACAATCAGCCGGGTGTTCCCAAGGTGGATATCACGGTGGAGAGCGACCTCAAGGTGCTGGCCCAGGGATTTGTTGCAGCGTTTGGGGAAATACCGGCAGGAGCGAAGTACATCTGGATTCGCAACGGAAACGAAACACTCGTCCTGGGAAGCATAGCCTGGGTAAAGGCATATGGCGGCGTGCTCGTGATTCAGGTGGACAGCGGACCAACGCACCTCGTGAGCGCAGGTGACGTGATTCAGATCACCAACGACCGTCCGCCGTCGAGAAACTAGAGACTGCCCGAAAACCGGATCCCGATAGCCAAACCTCTCGCGAAGCCGCGACTCGCCGGTGACAGTTTGCCCGGCCTATGGTTCATTTCCAGGGAGTCTCTGCGTTCCCGGAAAGTCTCTGCGCATCCACGGCTGCTGGCATCCGGGCGACCCGCTGTTCGACGACGAAACGCATGGTGTCCGTTGAGATTCGCTCAGTGCCGCGGTGGCGAAACGGAGCTGGGACGGGTCGCCCTTGCCGGAGGCAGGTCCTGCGCGTTGCGCCCGTTTTTCGGTCGCCAACGGCGCGAAACGGGCCATGGCTCGCCCCAGATCAACGGCCATGCGCTTTCCTCGTTTCCTGATACACAGTTCGCTCCTCTTGGTCTGCGCCGCCCTGGTTTCCTGTTCCTCGGGCGAAGGACCGCTCGTCTATAATGCAAGCGGCGAGACAATCAGCCTGCTGGTGCATTCGGACGACGGGACGGTCTTTGAGGGCACATGCGAAAACGAAGCCGCCATGTGGGTGGGGAAGCCCCGTGCGAAGACAGTGCGAGTGGAAGTGTTGATCGGGGATGCGCGCCACGTGCTCGAGCGTGAGGATCTGAATACACGTTTCGGCAAAGACGAAGCGACCGCGTTCATCGTCGAGGCGAGCGGGCCGCGGCAGCTCACGCTCGATGAGGCGCGTATTCTGTTGCGAGGCCGCGCGAGGTAGGCTGGCGACCTTCGGATGGGCGGCCGGTTCGCTCGTCGGAGGTTGTTCGCTGCCAGCGTTTGTGCGGAAACCCGGCGGTGCGCGAACAGAATGAAAGCCGGTGAAGACTCGCCAGCGGCTCGAGCCGACCTGAAAGCGATCCAGAAGCTCGTTGGAAATGCCCTGCAGGTAGGGCGAGTCGTCCTCGGCGAGCCGCAGCTCGGCCAGCCTGCCCACCGGGGCCTATGCGAATGCGGGGCGCCTCGCCCCGCCCAGAAACCCGCCTTCGCAGCCCTCAGAACGTGTGCATGAACAGGCCGTCGAGGAGCTTGGGCTCAAACCAGGTGCTCTTGGGTGGCATGATCTGGCCGGCGTCGGCGATGTCCATCAATTGATCGATGGTGACGGCGTGGAGTGAGAAGGCGATCGTCGCGCGTCCGGCTGTGACGGCATCCTCGAGAAACTTGGTTCCACGGATGCCGCCGACGAAGTCGATGCGTTTGCTCGTGCGCGGATCGTCGATCGCCAGGAGTGGGGCGAGCACGCGGTCCTGAAGCAGGCTGACGTCGAGTCGCGAAACCGGGTCCGCATCGGGAGCGGCCGAGAGTTCGAGGGAGTGCCAGCGCCCCTCGATGAAGATCCGAATATCGCCGGGCCGGGCAGGCTCGGCGCTGGCGGCAGCCTTGACCGGGCCGACCTTGGCGAGCGCGGCGAGCACCTGGGCCGGCGTGTATCCATTGAGGTCGGCGACGAGTCGGTTGTAGGGCAGGATGTGCAGCTGCGCGGCGGGAAAGAGCACCGTGAGGAACCAGTTGTAGTCCTCGGTGCCGGTATGCGCGGGGTTTGCGGCGCGCCGTTCGCGGGCGACGCGGGCCGCGCTCGCGGCGCGGTGATGTCCGTCGGCGATATAGCTGCAGGGCACGCTTGCGAACGCGGCCACGAGGGTGGCCGGCGCGGCGACACGCCAGATGCTGTGCCGCACACCCGTGTGCGCGGTGAAGTCGATCAGCGGCGCGCCGACTGCCGCCTCACGCACGAGTGCGTCGATCGCGGCCTGGCCGCGGTAGGTGAGAAATACAGGACCGGGATTGGCGGAGAGCGTGCTGGTGTGGCGGACGCGATCGTCCTCCTTGTCCTTGCGCGTCTTCTCGTGTTTCTTGATCAGGCCGGTGTCGTAGTCGTCGACGTGGCAGAGTGCCGCGACGCCGGTCTGGACGTGCTGGCCCATCTGCTGGCGGTAGATGTAGAGCGACGGCTCCGCTTCGCTCACCAGTCGTTTCTCGCGAATGAGGCGATCCCAGTTCTCGCGGGCACGCGCATACACGGCGTCGGCGTGAGGGTCGGTGTCGTCGGGAAACTCGAGGTCGGAGCGCGAGACGCGCAGCATGCTGTCGGGATTGCCTTCGACGAGGGCCCGACTCTCGGCGGTCGAGACCACATCGTAAGGAAGCGAGGCGATGCGGTTCGCCAGCTCGGGCACGGGACGGAGGGCGCGGTAGGAACGGATGCGCATGGGAAATGGAAAGGCGCGGAGCGCAGCAAACTCCCGTGCGGTTGGCAAGTGAAGTGAATCCCCCGGCGCCCGGTCGCGTTGCGGGTCGTCGCGAGATACGGTTGAAATGCCGCAGCCAGTTTCGTGCGTGTCGGCCCGGCGGCGCGAGCGGGCGCCAGGGGACGAACACGGGCCAATCGCGGCTGGAGGCAGGTTGCCGCTTGCGATTCACCTCGGTGATCGCCAACGACCTACGTCATGCTCGAACGTGTTATCCTCGGCATGGTCCCCGCATCGGTGGTGGTTTTCGTGTTCTGCGCGACAGGGATACTTTCGGTGGCCGGCGCTTCCACGGGCGAGGAGAGCGAAAGGGTCCACGCGGGGGAGGCGTTTCCCGCCTCGCTTGAAACGTACGTGGCGGAGGAGTCTGGCATGTCGCTGATCGAGGTCCTGAGGCATCGGATCGACGAGGATCCTTTCAACCTCGTCGCAAGCCTCATGTTCCTCTGCGCGATCATCCACACGTTCTGCACGGGCCCGATCCGGGCGCGTGCGCACAAGGCCCATCACGAGCACGAGCACCGCATGCGGGCGGCCCGCGAACTCGCCCAGCGCGAGGGGCGGCCGTTCAAGGAAAACGTCGTCAGCTTCAAGGCAGAGCTTCTTCATTTCCTGGGCGAGGTGGAGGCGGTGTTCGGCCTGTGGGTCATACCGCTCATCGTGGCGATCAGTGTCACGCACGACTTTCACACTGCGGAGGAGTACGTGGCGTTCCGGGTCAATTTCACGGAGCCCTTGTTTGTCGTGGTGATCATGACGATCGCGGCGACGCGGCCGGTCGTGCGGCTCGCCGAGCGGTTGATGGCGCGCGTCGCCGCCATCGGCGGGGGCACACCGGCGGCGTGGTGGTTCTCGATCCTGACGCTGGGTCCGGTCCTCGGGTCGTTCATCACGGAGCCGGCGGCGATGACGATTTCGGCTCTGCTCCTGGCGCGGCGCTTCTATGAATTCAATCCCGGCCGGATGTTGAAATACGCGACGATCGGGTTGCTTTTCGTGAACGTCTCCGTCGGCGGCACGTTGACCCATTTTGCCGCGCCGCCCGTGCTGATGGTGGCGGGCAAGTGGGATTGGGACCTGGCGTTCATGCTCACCCATTTCGGCTGGAAGGCGATGGCGGTGATCATCGTATGCAATGTCGGTTACTTTCTGGCGTTTCGTTCCCAGCTGGGCGAACTCGCCGGCCGCAGGCCCGTTCCCGTGCGTCAGGAGCAGGATGGGGGCGAGAGCCCGTGGGAGGAGCGGGACTGGCCGGTGCCGACCTGGATCACGGTGGTTCATCTTTTGTTCATGGCGTGGACGGTGTTCACCGCGCACTATCCGGCTCTGTTCATTGGCGGCTTCCTCTTCTTTTTGGCGTTCGTCACAACGACCTTTCACCATCAGGAGGACGTTAAGCTGAAGCCGGCGTTGCTGGTCGGATTCTTCCTCGCGGGTCTCGTGATTCATGGGGGGCTGCAGCAGTGGTGGATCGAGCCGGTGCTCGGGCGCCTGGCGACACTCCCGCTCATGCTGGGAGCGACGGTGCTGACCGCATTCAACGACAACGCGGCGATCACGTATCTGGCATCGCTCGTTCCGGGGTTCACGCCGGAGATGAAATATGCGGTCGTGGTCGGTGCGGTGACTGGCGGTGGGTTGACCGTGATCGCCAACGCGCCGAATCCCGCCGGGCAGTCGATCCTGCAGCGCTTCTTTGAGGGTGGCGTGTCACCGCTCTACCTGTTTCTCGGGGCGCTGGTACCCACGATCGTGTTCGGCCTCGCGTTCATGCTTCTTCCATATTGAGCCGGGACAATGCCGCCGCGTGCGGCGGTCTCTGCAACTCCTGTGCGTGTGCGACGCCGATGCCGTCCCTGCCAATCTCGGCCCGCGTTTGCAGGCCCGTCCCTCCTTGGAAGATCGCGAGCCGGTCGAATGGCCGGTATGCGGATCGCGTGAGTGGCGGCACGCCGCGTCGGGGACGCGCCTGACCGCTTGCCGGGTGGGGGCGATTCGAGGGTTGGAGTTGACAGCTCTCCATCCCGCGGCGAATCGCTGAAACGCGTTTTCGCAATGCGCCAACCAACCATGCTTACGGTCCCCCCAGAAAAACCGTTCGCGTCATGCGAACGCTCGCGCCTTCGTCGGGAGTCGACATCGCTCCGAGGCACCGAGACATGACGTCCCGCAGCGACGTCCCTTCGCGGTGGGCGCGGCTCAAATCCGTCCAGCCGATGGTCCCGCTGGGCCTCCTTGCCTTGTGGATGCTGCTGAGCGGCAAGTTCAGCGCCTTCCACCTTGGCGTCGGGGTGGTCCTCGTGATCTCGATCGTCTGGCAGGCGGCCTCGATGCCCCTGCTGGAACCGCTCGACCGCCCGCGGCCGCGCTTCTGGAGGATCGTGCCGTACGGCGCATGGCTTTTCTGGCAGATGCTGATCGCGGCGATTCAGGTGGCCCGCGTGATTCTCGCGCCCGGCCGCCATCTCGATCCCCGACTCATCGAGTTCACGTGCCGGCAGCCGTCGCTGCTCAGCGGGGTGATCCTCTCGGGATCGATCACGCTCACGCCAGGCACCGTCACGGTCGACCTCGAGGGCGATCGCTTCATCGTGCATGCGCTCACCCGGGCCAGTGCCGAGGACGTGCTCGGGGGGGACATGGCCCGCCGCGTCGCCGCGCTCAGCACGAACGAGCCGATGCCGCCGATCGAGGTCGTCACCGGGCCGGATGCGAACGGAGGTGGCGGATGAGCGGCTTGATTGATTTCATGATCGTGGCGATCGTGTTCATCCTGCTCGTCCCGTTCTACCGGGTGGTGCGGGGGCCGACGGTGTTTGACCGGCTCCTCGCGATCGGGGCGATCGGCGGCAAGACGATCGCGCTGATCTGCCTCGTGGGTCTGCTTTTCGGCCGGCTCGACATGTTCATCGATATCGCGCTCGGCTACGCCGTGCTCAACTTCATGGGCGGCATCGCCATGGCGGAGTATTTCCGCCTCAAGAAGGAGGAGTGATGTTCACGACGATACAGACAACTGCGGGCACGCTGCTCATGCTCGCCGGGCTCGCCTTCATGCTCCTGGGCAGCATGGGCCTCGTTCGCTTGCCCGATTTTTTCGCGCGGACGCATGCCGCGAGCAAGGTTGATACCGTCGGCATCGTCGTGCTGCTGATCGGCATCGCGGTGCTCGAGGGTGTGACACTCAACAGCGGCAAACTCGTCGTGGCGGTGTTGTTCCTGATGCTCACCAACCCGGTTTCTGCGCATGCTTTGACCCGGGCGGCGCTGCGTGGCGGCATCCGCCCGTGGCGCCGTGGAGACCCGCGACCGGAGGGGCGGAACTGACCATGCACTGGCCGATCGAGATCGTCCTTTATCTGTTCCTCATCGCCTCGGCGGTGATCGCGCTGGAAGTGCGCAATCTTCTCGCGGCCGCGATCACCACCTCGGTGTTCAGCTTCGTCGTCGCCGTGCTCTTCATCTCGATGGGGGCGGTCGACGTGGGATTCACCGAGGCCGTCGTGGGCGCCGGCATAGTCGGTGTGTTCTTCGTCGTGCTCATCCTTCGAACAACCCGGAAGACCGCCGACTGATGACACGCGTGCTTCATTTCCTGCTGCTCGTCGCCTTCCTGGGGGTGATGATCTATGCCTCGCTTCATCTTCCGGCGCTGGGCGACCCGGAGGCGCCGATGCACCGCGAACTCAGCCTCGCCGGCACGCCGGTGGCGGGCACCTACTACATCCGGCACGCCTATCGCGATGCCGGGACCGTCAACATGGTCACTGTGGTGCTCGCCGACTACCGTGGCTTCGACACGCTCGGGGAAACGATCGTGGTCTTCGCAGCCGGCATCGCGTGCCTGCTGCTGCTCAGAAAGGCGCGTGCCAGATGACAACCGCGCATGGAGTCAGTCCGATCGTCCGCGTGGCGTGCCGTTCGGTGGCGCAAGTCATCCAGGTCTTCGCCATCTACGTGATCTTCCACGGACACTACAGTCCAGGTGGCGGATTCCAGGGTGGGGCGTTGCTCGCCGCCGCAGTCATCCTGCTGCGCATCTCAGACGGGACGGAAGGCAGCCGCGTGGAGTTTCCTCCGGCGCTGGCCCTGCCGCTCGGCGCCATCGGCGTCCTGTTGTTCGCCGGAGTCGGGCTCGTGGATCTCGTTGCGGGTGGCAACTTCCTCCAGTACGAGTACACGCCGCTTCCGGGCATGACACCGGCACAGACTCACTATTGGGGCATCCTCATCGTCGAGGTCGGCGTGGGCCTCGCGGTCATGTCGATCCTCGTCGCCATCTTTGACCGGCTCATCGACCGCAGTGACCATGATTGAAGTCATCGAGGGATATTACGCCTACTGGTTGTGCTTCCTGGTGCTCACGCTCGGGCTCTACGGCATGCTGATGAAGCGCAACCTCGTGAAGAAAGTGATCGGACTCTCGATCTTCCAGACAGCGATCATCCTCTTCTTCATCATCGCGGCATACAGGGATGACGCCACGGTGCCCGTGGTCGAGCCACGCATCGCGGAGGGGGCGGTTGCCACAACCTACATCAATCCGCTTCCGCACACCCTCATGCTCACGGCCATCGTCGTCGGTGTGGCCACGCTGGGTGTGGCATTCGCGCTGATGATCCGCATCTACGAGGGATTCGGCACGCTGGATGAGCCGCAGTTGCGCGAAAGGATGAAACAATGATCGCAGGACATCTTCCGATCCTGCCGGTCCTGGTCTTCTTCCTTGCGGCGCTCCTGATGCCCTTGGTGCAACGGCTCGGACCGCGCTGGCCCTGGCTGGTGGCCGTAGTGGCGTCGCTCGCGGCCTGTGCGCTCGGCATCGGAGGCCTTGTCGCGGTGCAGGAGGTCGAGGCCATCCGGTATGCGGTCGGTGGCTGGAAGCCCCCGGTTGGCATCGAGCTGGTCCTCGACCCGCTCTCGGCCTTCGTCACCACGGTGCTCGGACTCGTTGCGGCGGTGGTGCTGCTCCACTCGCGTGGGCCGGTGTCGCACGACCTGCCGCGGCGCGGCATGCATTTCTACGCCGCCGCGATGCTCCTGCTGGGCGGGTTTTGCGGCATGGTGCTGACCGGCGACCTGTTCAATCTCTACGTGTTCCTCGAGATTAGTGCGCTCGCTGGTTATGCGCTCCTCGGCGCCGGAAGCCCGCGCGCGGCGGCCGCGACGTTTCGCTACCTGATCCTCGGCACGCTCGGGGCCTCGCTGTACCTGATCGGCCTCGGCTTTCTCTTCATTGAGACCGGCTCGCTTAACATGGCCGACGTGGCGGCGATTTTGGATGTGAGCGGGCTGGGGCGACTCAGCACAATGGCGCTCGTGTTCATGGTGGTCGGCGTGGGGATCAAGATGGCGCTGCTGCCCCTGCATCAATGGCTGCCTGACGTCTATTCCGCTGCACCGGCGTCGAGCACGGCCCTCGTCGCGCCGATCGGCACGAAGGTCGCGGCCTACGTGCTCATCCGTCTGCTCTACGATGTATTTCCAGCTGGTCCAGTGCTGGCGCATTTGCGCGCGCTCGACATCGTGGCGTGGATGGGCGCCGCGGGCATCCTCTGGGGATCGTTCATGGCGATCCCGCAGCGCGATCTGAAGCGCATGCTTGCCTACAGCAGCGTGGCGCAAATCGGCTACATCGCGCTCGGCATCGGTCTGGGCACCGCCTACGGGCTGATGGGGGCCGTGCTACACATCCTCAACCATGCGTGCATGAAGGCGTGCCTGTTCCTCGTCTCCGCCAATCTCGAGCAGCGCGGGCGGGGCACCGACATCACCGGCTTCGATGCGTCGCTGCGGCGCGACATGCCGGCGACTTCAGCCGCCTTCGTGCTCGCGGCGCTCTCCATGATCGGCCTGCCGCCGACGGCAGGATTTTTCAGCAAATGGTATCTGCTGCTCGGCAGCTGGGACCAGGGGAGCTGGATCTTCATCGGCGTGATCGTCCTCAGCAGCCTGCTCAACGCGGTCTACTTCTTCCGCATCATCGAGAAGATGTATCTGGGTGGTGGCGACGCCCCGGCACGTCCCGAAACGTCGCCGATGGGCGCCGGCGCGCTGCTCACCGGCCCCGTCGTCCTGCTCGCGCTGGCGCTACTCGCGCTCGGCCTCGGAAACGCCTTCATCGTCACCCGGCTGATCCAGCCGATGCTTCCCTCGGTGTATTGATCCGGTCCATGACACCGCACGTCACCGCATCACTCGCGCCGCTGTTTGCCATCCTTGTGTCGATGGCCGCGATCCCGGCCATCCTCCTGAGCTCGCGCCGGCCGAACGTCCGCGAGGCCTGCACGCTGCTCGCCGGCGCGGCCAAGTTCGCGTTTGTGCTTTCGCTCGTGCCCGGCGCGTTGCGCGGGGAGACGGCGGCGATCCAGCTCCTCGAACTCGCCCCGGGGGTGTCGCTCTCGCTCGCGGCCGATCCATTCGGCGTGATTTTCGGTCTCGTGGCCTCAGGCCTGTGGATCGTCACCTCAATCTACTCGATCGGCTACATGCGCGGCAACGGCGAGAAGAAGCAGACGCGCTACTTTGCCAGTTTCGCGCTCAGTCTCTCCGCCACCCTCGGGGTCGCCTTTGCAGGCAACCTGCTCACGTTCCTGCTCTTCTACGAACTGCTCACGCTCGCGACGTATCCACTGGTCGTACACAAGGAGTCTCCGGAGGCGGTGCGCGCCGGCCGCATGTACCTGGCCTACGCACTCAGTGCCGGTCTGGTCTTCATGGTCGCCTCGGGCTGGGTCTGGATGCGCACCGGTTCGATGGACTTCGCGGCCGGCGGTTCGCTCGATGCCGGCGCCTTCTCCGCGGGCGAGCTGAAGTTCCTCTTTGTCTGCTTCATGGCTGCCGTGGGCGTGAAGGCGGGGGTGATGCCGATGCACAGCTGGCTGCCCGCGGCCATGGTGGCGCCCACGCCGGTGAGCGCGCTCCTGCACGCTGTCGCGGTGGTCAAGTCCGGCGTCTTCGGTGTGCTGCGCGTGGCCGGGTTTGTCTTCGGACCGGACACGATGAACGCGCACGGGCTCGACGTGCTGCTGGCCTTTTTCGCCGGCGCCACCGTCCTGCTTGCCTCGCTGATTGCCATGCGGCAGGACAACCTCAAGCGACGCCTCGCGTATTCAACGGTCGGGCACCTTTCCTACATCGTGCTCGGTGCCGCCCTCGTCACGCCGGCCGCGCTGCAGGGCGCGGTCATGCATCTCACCACGCACGCCGTGATGAAGATCACGCTCTTTTTCTGCGCCGGCGCGATCTACGTGCACACGCATCGCACCGAGGTCTCCCAGCTTGATGGCCTGGGCCGCAAGATGCCGTGGACGTTCGGCGCGTTTGCCATCGCGGCGCTGGGACTCGCCGGTATTCCGCCGGTCAACGGATTTGTCAGCAAGTGGTGGCTCTGCCTCGGCACGCTCGAGGCCGGCCAGTTGCTTGCGCTGGGCGTGTTTGTCGTCAGCGGGCTGCTCAACGCCGGCTATCTCATCCCCATCGTTGTTCGCGCCTTTCTGCGCGAACCGAAACATGCTGGTGCGGCGAGTGACCACGCTGGCCACGACGAGCACCGGGAGCACGAACCGCGGGGTGAGGCATCGCCGTGGATGGTGGTGCCCCTTTGTTTCACCGCGGCGCTCGCACTCGTCTTCGGAATATTTCCGGATTTCCCGCTTCCGTTTTTCGAACTCGCCACCCGCGTCGTCGAAGGGATCACTGCCGGCGCAACCACGGAGATCGCAGGACAATGAATCAGGGATCCTCAGGCCAGGCCGGGCGTCCGACAACAGCCAGGCCTCATGCGATGCTCGCAACTCCGTTTGCTCCACGGCGAGCGGGTCCATCCCGCGGTGGCTTGCGGAGTCGCGTGAAGCGTTCCGCTCCGCAGCGAAGCGGGTCGCAGCGAGCCGTGGTGCATCCGAGCCCGTGAAAATGAAACCGATTCACTGGATCCTGCTGGGCCTGCTCAACGCGGCGACGCTCGTTCTCCATTATCTGGGGCCGGAGCACCCGCATCCCCAAGCGTGGGATGCCGTGCCGCTGTTCTACGCGTTCTATGGGTTCACCGGGTGCATCGTGATCATCGTCGTGTCAAAAGCCCTGGGAAAGGCGGCGCTGCAGAAGCCCGAGGATTATTACGATGACGACGTTCGCTGAACTTCCGCCGGCTCTCGTGCTGCTCGCGGCCGCGTTGCTGTTGCCGGCGCTCCCAGCCGTCATGCGCTCCATGCTCACCGTGCTCGCGCCCGCTGCGGGACTGGCGATTGTGCTTGGGCTGGCCGATGGGACGGCGTGGCAGGTGGACTTCGCAGGCTTCGACCTGGTGCTCCTGCACGTCGACCGGCTCAACGTCGTCTTTGGCTCGATCTTTCTGCTCATCGGCGCGATTGCCGGCATCTATGCCTGGCACGTGCGCGACCTTGGCCAGCAGATGGCCGCGCTCGGCTACGGCGCTGGCGCGCTCGGGGTGACTTTTGCCGGCGACTTTCTCACGCTCTTGCTTTTCTGGGAGATCATGGCGGTGGCATCAGCGTGGCTCGTCTTCGCGCGGCGTCGCCCCGAATCGACCCGCGCGGGGGTCCGCTATCTGATGGTGCACTTTGCCGGTGGTTCGGTGCTCCTTGCGGGCATTGCCGTGCACTTCGCGCAGACCGGCTCCCTGCTGCTCGCGCCACTGGATGGAGGGTTGGCCGGCTGGCTCGTGCTCACCGGCGTGGCCGTTAACGTCGCGCTCCCGCCGTTGCATGCGTGGCTGCCCGATGCGTATCCGCAGGCCACCGTCACGGGCGCGATCTACATGAGCGCGCTCACGACCAAGTCGGCCGTGCTCGTACTGATGAAGCTGTTCGCCGGCTGGGACGTGCTGCTCTACGGCGGCGTCGCCATGGCGCTCTACGGCGTGGTCTATGCGGTGCTCGCCAATGACATCCGGCAGATTCTCGCCTACCATATCATCAGCCAGGTGGGTTACATGGTGGCGGGCGTGGGCATGGGTACTGCGCTGTCGCTCAACGGATCGGCTGCCCACGCCTTCAGCCATATCCTCTACAAGGCGCTGCTCTTCATGGGTGCCGGCGCAGTCATCCAGGCAACGGGTCTGAGCAGGTTGACTGAACTCGGGGGGCTTGGCCGGCGGATGCGCGTGGTGCTCTGGCTCTTCATGGTCGGCGCGTTCTCCATCTCCGGTTTCCCGCTGTTCAACGGCTTCGTGAGCAAGTCCATCATCGTCTCCGCGGCCGGGGAGTCGCACCACCTGGCCGTGATGCTCCTGCTCATGCTCGCGTCGGTCGGCACCTTTCTGCACACGGGATTGAAGATCCCGGTCTTCACCTTCTGGGGTCCGGATCGTGGGATCGAGCCGCGCGCGATCCCGCGCAACATGTACGTGGCGATGGGAATCGTCGCCGCGCTCTGCATGTTCTATGGCGTGTATCCGAAACCGCTTTACGACATGCTCCCGCATGCCATGGACTACCACCCCTACACGGGCTACCACCTGATCGAGTCGGTGCAGCTGCTCTCCTGCACGTTCATCGGTTTCTGGGTGCTGCGCGGAAAGCTCGCCGGCGAGCCCTTCATCGCCCTCGACACCGATTGGGTCTATCGGCGGGGCGCGCCGTGGGCCACGCGGCTCATCGTCGTGCCGGTCAACGCGATGTTCGATGCCGGTGTGCGCCTGCGCGGATTCGTGGTGCAGGCTGTGCAGGCGGCTTTTGTCAACCCGCGCGCCTGGTTCAACCCGGGTGGGGACCTGCGGACCCCGTTCGACCCGGAACGTGAACGAGGGCCTCTCGGGGCCGCCATCGCCTTCCTGCTGCTGTTCCTTGTCGCGTTCGTCGTCTCGGTTGTGACGACCTGATTCGCGATCCCGCGCGTCAGGTGGTGCTTGTGATGCAGCATCGTGGATGCGTGAATATCGGCGCGCCTGCATTGACTTGGGTTGCTCATGCATAGGGTAGGCGCGTCTCTATCCCGCCGACATGGACAACGCGCTCCTCATCGCCATCGCCCTGCCGTTCCTCGGCGTCCCGGTGCTTGCGACGGTCGGTTCGCGACTGGGGCCTCGCGCCGCCTGGCTCGCCCTGCCGCTTCCGGTGATCTCGTTCGGGTTGATCCTCTCGCTCGCGCTGGGCAACGTGGGCTTTTCCAGCCGGCTCGTCGAAGTGCCCTGGATACCGGCGCTGGACCTTGGGTTTCACTTCGTCATCGACGGGCTCTCGCTCTTCTTCGGGCTCGTGGTGTCCGGGATGGGCACGCTCATCGTGCTCTACGCTGCCGGCTACCTCGATGAGCACTATCGGCATCATGGCCGGTTCTACGCCTACCTCGCGTTCTTCATGGGCGCGATGCTCGGAACAGTGTTTTCCGACAACCTGCTGCTCCTTTTCGTCTTTTGGGAGCTGACGGGGGTCGCCTCGTTTCTCCTCATCGGTTTCCTCCATGGCGAGCCGGTCTCGCGAGCCGGTGCACGCATGGCCTTGCTGACCACCGGGGCGACGGGGCTCGTCCTGATGGTCGGTATCGTGGTGACCGGGTTGGAAGCCGGGACCTGGCGCCTCTCGGAACTGATGGCAGGCGGGCGCCTCGATCCTGCCAGCCCCCTTGTGCTCGCGGCGTTTGTGCTCGTGGTCGTCGGGGCCTTCGGCAAGTCGGCGCAGTTTCCTTTCCAGTTCTGGCTGCCGAACGCGATGGCCGCGCCTACGCCGGTGAGCGCCTACCTGCACTCGGCGACGATGGTGAAGCTCGGCGTCTTCTTGGTCGCGCGCGTGTTTCCGGCCTTCCGTGAGGTGGAATGGTGGACGCCTGTCCTGGTCGTCACCGGTTTCACCACGCTCGTGTTCGGTGCGTGGATGGCGCTGTGCTCCACCGACCTGAAAGCCATCCTGGCCTATTCAACCGTCAGCCAGCTGGGGTTTCTCATCGGCTTCTACGGCATCGGTTCGGCGAACGGTGTGCACTACGACCTGATGCACATCTCCAACCACGTTCTCTACAAGGGCTGCCTGTTCATGGTCGCGGGCATCATCGACCACGCGACGGGAACGCGGGATGTGCGCGAGCTCTCGGGATTGGCGAAACGGGCGCCGCTGCTTGCGGTCATCGCGTTGATCGCGACCGCGACGATGGCCGGCATTCCCGGGACGATCGGCTTCGTGAGCAAGGAGTACATGCTCAAGGAGAAGTTCGACTACTGGGCGGCGGATGATTTTCTGAACTGGTATCCACTGGTGGCGGTTGCCGTCGCGTCGGCGATGAAAGTGGCCTTTTGCCTGCGTCTGTGGCTCGACGTCTTTCCCGGGGGCGAGTCGCGCCGGGTACAGGATCATTTCCATGCGCCGGGCTTGCTGCTGCAGGTGCCGCCGATGGTGCTCGCGGTGGGTTGCCTCGTGCTCGGTGTGATGCCCGGCCTGATGACGCCGGCGCTGCAGGCGCTGGCGGTCCCGGGATTGCACCTGCCGATGAGCAAGCCGCTGGAGCTATGGCATGGGGTCACGCGCGAGTTTCTCCTGAGCGTCGCAATCGTGGCCTTGGGCGTGGCGGCGTACGCGGGTCTGCGCTGGACCGGATGGCGTTGGACTGTCGTGCCAAGTTGGATGCGGTTTGACCGGGGCTTCGAGAAAGCGGTGCACGGGCTGCCCGGGATGGCGAAGCGTCTCACCTTCGTGCTGCGTGCTGATCACCCGACCGACTACCTGCCGATCCTCTTTTCATTCGTTCTCGCGGGGGTCGGGTATGTCTTGTGGAACACCGGCCTGGTGCATGAGTTTCTCCAGGCTGCCCGGGCCAGCCCCGTCGATCCGCTGCTGGCCTTCGTCGGTGGTTTGATCGCCGTCGCGATGGCGCTGGTCCTGGCGCTGCCGCGCTGGTCGGGACAGCTGATCGCCCTCGCGATCGTGGGCTTCCTGGTCACCTTCGTGTTCGTGCTGTTCCGCGCGCCGGACCTGGCATTGACGCAGATCCTGATCGAGGCGGCCACGTTGATACTCATCCTGCTCCTGCTTTCGCGCTTTCCTCGGTCGGTCGAGGCCGGTGAGCGACGGCGGCTGCTTTCTCCGGCACGACGGGTCGCGCACATCCTGATCGCAGCCGGGGTGGGGAGCGTGGTGACCGTGCTGGCGTTTGTCGTGGGTGCGCAGCGCCACACCGATCCCGTGGGTGACTTCTTCCGGGAGAATTCGCTGCCGCTGGCGAAGGGGACGAATGCGGTGAACACGATCCTCGTGGACTTTCGCGGCTTCGACACGCTCCTGGAGGTGACGGTCCTTGGCATCGCGACGCTTGGCGTATTGGGTTTGTTGACACGCAATCGGCGGCCGCCTTCGCTGGCGGGCCGGCTTCCCGGTGAAGCCGGACTCGGCGACGCCGAGGAGCATGCCGCGGCCCCGGTGGTCGCGCGGGCCGAATCGATCGCACCGCGCGATGCCCTGACTGGCGACCGGTCGCCCATTTTCCGGACTGTGTCCGCTGCGTTGTTCTTCCTCATCAACCTCTTTGCTGTCTACCTGCTCTGGCGCGGACACAATCTGCCAGGCGGCGGGTTCATCGCCGGCGTCGGGACTGCGCTTTCATTCATCCTCATCGCTCTCGCCTGCGGCGTGGAGCGCGCGCAGCAGGTCCTGCGGGCGGATCCGTTGCGCATCACGGCCTGGGGTCTCGTCCTGGCCTTCCTGACTGCCATCGTGCCGGTGTTTCTGGGCAAGCCGCTGCTCACCCACTGGAACTGGAAACTCACGGATCTGCCGGCGGTGGGGGAGCTATCGGTGGGCACCCCGTTGGTGTTCGATGTTGGTGTCTATCTCGTCGTCGTCGGCGTCACGTGCAAACTCGTTTTCGTGCTGGCCCGATCGATCGATGGGCTGGGAGCGCTGACGTCGTCTGAAACGGATCGCTATGCCTCCGGTGTGGAGGAATCGATCGAAGGTCCACTGGCGCCCTCAGCGCGAGGTACAGGAAAGGAGCACGGCGATGCTTGAAGTCTGCATCCTGATCGGCCTGATCGTGGCGGTCGGAGTCTACCTCATCCTGCAGCGCGGATTCGTGCGCATTCTCTTCGGATTCGTGCTGCTGGCCAACGCCGTGAACGTGCTCGTGCTCGTGATGTCGGGCGACCCGGAGGGCAAGGGCGAGCCGATCGTGGCGGATGTCGAGGCTGCTCGCCGCGCAGTGGATCCACTGCCTCAGGCGCTGGTCCTGACCGCGATCGTGATCGGATTTGGCGTGGTGGCCTATCTGGTCATGCTTTTGTACCGGACCTTCCTCGATCAAGGCACGGCGGATGCGGTGGACCTGTACGCGGATGCCGATGCGGACGGCACGCGACCGCCGCGCCTCGTGCAGCGTGCCAGGGAGGGCCGGCCATGAGCAACATCGCCGTCATGCCGGTGGTGGTGCCCGTGATCACGGCGGTCGCGGGCTTGTTCTGGTGGCGGTGCAGTATGGCACGCCGTGTGGCCTTTGCAGTGTCGGGGACCGCGCAGCTCGCGCTCGCGTTCGTGCTGCTGGCGGAAGCGCGGGCACACGGACCCACCGTCCTCGGCGTGGGAGGCTGGGCCGCGCCGGTCGGCATCGTGATCGTCGTGGATCGGCTCTCGGCGATCATGCTTTGCCTGGGAGGCATCACCTCCCTGGCGTCGGTGCTCTATGGGTACGCCCAGCAACCGGTGCGGCTGGAGCATCCGCTGCGCCTGCCTCTCGTGCAGTTTCTCACGGCGGGAATTGCGCTGTCGTTTGCCACCGCGGATCTCTTCAACCTTTTCGTCGCATTCGAGGTGATGTTGATCGCGTCCTACGGGCTGCTGACGCTGGAGGCCGATGATCGCGACGTGAAGCACGCGCTTCCCTATCTGATGGTCAACCTCGTGGGCGGCGCGCTCTTCCTGGCGGCTGCCGGTCTGGCCTACGGCCTCTTCGGCACGCTGAATTTTGCTGGAATCGCGGAGCGTGCCGCGGCGATGCATGGCGATCCGCGCGTTCTTGCCTGGGCAGTACTTCTCCTGACCGTGTTCGCGATCAAGGCGGGAGTTTTTCCCCTCTACTACTGGCTGCCCAATGCCTACCCGATCCTGCCGGCGCCCCTCGCGGCGCTGTATTCAGGAATGCTGACGAAGGTCGGCGTTTACGTGCTGCTGCGGACCTGCGGCACCATCCTGCCCCACGACATGCACGGGCTGCATGCAGCTCTCTCGTGGCTTGCAGGGCTGACGATGGTGCTGGGTGTCCTGGGTGCGGTGTCGCGCAACTTCATACGCGGCATCCTCTCGTTTCACATCCTCAGCCAGATCGGGTTCATGGTCCTGGCGATCGGCTTCTTCTCGGAATACGCCTTCGCGGCGGCGGTGTTCTACATCGTCCACCACATCATCGTGAAGAGTTCACTCTTCATGGCTGGAGGCGTGATCGGCGTGCTGAACCGAAGCGACCAGCTCGACCGTTCGGCGAATCTCTGGCGGACAATGCCCGTGGTGGGCCTCGTCTTTCTGCTCCCCGCATTGTCTCTGGCGGGCATACCGCCCCTTTCCGGTTTCTGGGGAAAGTACATGATCGTGGTCGAGGGAGTGAGGCAGGGAGCCTGGGTGCTGGTCGCACTTTCGTTGATCGCGAGCGTACTCACGCTCTTCAGCATGCTCAAGATATGGAACACCAGCTTCTGGGCGGACGATCCCAGTGTGCCGGTGCGCAGCGACGATCGCCGCTGGGTGGGCATGACCGCCGTGACGGCTGCGATGGTCGCGCTGTCGCTTGTCATCGGGCTGGGCGCCTCGCCCTTCATGGACCTGGCGTTTGAGACGGCCCGGGAAGTGCTCGATCAGGAGGGTTACATTCGTAGTGTGCTTGGCGCGGTCGGGGAGGCCGCGGTGCGGCCGTGATTTCGCTCATCATCAACCTCGTTGTCGCGGCGATCTGGATGCTTCTCCAAAGCGAGGCGTCGCTCCTTGTCTTTGTGGTCGGCTGGAGCATCGGTTTCTTCCTTCTGACGCTTTTTCGCCCGATCGTGGGAAGCGGCTCGTATGTGCGCCGGACGTTCGGGCTGGTGCGATTCCTGGTCATCTTCATCCGGGCCTTTGTATTCAGTTCTGTGCAACTGATGGCGATCTCGCTATTCAGGCCTCGGAGCAGCCTGCAGCCGCGCGTCATCACGTATGATGTGCGCGGGTTGTCGCTGGCTGAGACCCTGATCCTGTCGCACAGCGTCAGTCTCACTCCTGGCACGACCACGATCGACGTTGCGCCCGACCGAAGCCGGCTGGTGCTGCACGTCCTCGACGCACCCGACCCGGAACGGGTTCGGACCGAAATCGACCGCACGCTCAGGAGCGCGATCCTGGCATTCACGCGCTGACGCCGCCATGAGTGAATTCACCCTCAATGCCGCGTTTGTCCTGCTGGTGCTTGCCATCCTGCTCGGCGTGGTGCGTCTTGCGCGTGGCCCGACGATTGTGGACCGCATCCTGGCGTTCGATGCCGTCGTGGTGTGCGCGGTCGGCCTCACCGTGCTGCTCTCGGACTTCTGGCGCACGGCACATTTTCTGGAGCTGATCCTGATCGTCTCGTCCCTGGGATTTTTTGGGACGGTGGCCTTTGCTGCTTACCTGCAGCGTGCGGAACTGCGAGCGGGTGTCGCGGAGCCGGAGCGTGAACGAACGGAGGGGAAACGCCCATGAACGACGCGCGCGAGATCCTCGTTGCGGCCCTGGCCTTGCTCGGTGCGCTCACGATCCTGATCAGCATGATCGGGTTGGTGCGGTTGCCGGATGCGTTGTGTCGTGCCCATGCGCTGGGCAAGGGGATGACGCTCGGCATTTCACTCCTGCTGATCAGCCTCTGGACCAGCCTCGGGACGGAAATGGCTGGGTTCAAGATCCTCGCCGCAGTCTTCTTCCAGTTCCTCACCATCCCGGTCGCGAGCCATCTGCTCGCGCGGGTGGTGTTCGAGCAGGGCTACCCGCGACACGGGCGTGAGGACATCGACGAGGATCGCGTTGATCGCCGGCCTGCCGGCCGGTAGGTATTCGCGCGGCTCACACAACGCCGGGGTACCCGTGTTGTGATTACAGCGGCGGGACCGACCGTCAGGCGTGCAGACCAGCTTGCTATCCCGGCCCAGGGCTGGACGCGTGATGACGAAATGCGCTGGGTGGAACGACCGCCTCAGGGCGACGTCAGGAAGCCGGCAAGCGCGTAGATCATGGCGCCATTCCAGTTGATCGCGATCTCGTTCACCTGGAATCGCTCGACCAGATCGTCCCAATCGCGCGCGCCCTTCTGCGGCCCACCCACGAGATACCCGGGCCAGGGCGGCTCGATGCCGTCGCCGGCCGAGCGGCGGCAATGGGGATGCATCGGAGGATTTCCACCCACGCCCGTGACCATCGATCGTCCGAAGTAGTTGCGGCCGAGGAGATGGTCGACCGCCTGGAGAGCCGTCGTGCGATAGAGAGCCCGTCCGGCAATCTGGTGGGCGTTCTGAAGGAGCATCGTCTGCATGGCGACGCCGCCATGGCAGCCCCAGTAGTAGATGGATCCGAGCGGGCGGCCATAGCCGCCGTGCTGGGCTCGGCCGACGATCTGGTCCGCGATGGCGATGAGTTCCTTGCGCACCGCCTTGACCAGGGCCTCGTCGCGTCCGCTGCGTTTTGAGCGCAGGTAGGTGATCAGGCCCATGTTCTTGACCGCACCCCAGCCGAAGTCATCGTCGAAGCGTGTGCCCAGGGACCGGATACGCGCTTCGAGATCGACGAGCACCGGGGCGTCGCCTGTGGTCTCCCAGAGTTCGGCCGCGGCCCAGAGGCGGTCATCGGGGTCGGGAGTCGGATAGCGGCCGGTGCGAAACTTCGACTGGTCGGCGGCATGCTCAGCCGGATGCGCGGCGAGAAATGCGTAGCTCCGGCGGGCGGCATCGAGGCAGCGGGCGGCGTAGGCGGCGTCAAACGGCTCCACGGCGCGCGCCATCTGCGCCATCGTCGCGACAAAACCCGCGGTGGCCGCCGTGCTCCAGTCCGTGAAGTAGCGCGGCGTGTCCTCGACGTCGGTCATGATCATCCCGCCGAAGTTGAGCGTGCTGAGCTTGTGATAAACGCGACCGTCGTCCGCCTGCATCTTGAAGAACCAGTCGGTCTCCCATTTCACCTCGGCGAGGAATTCCGGGATCGCGCCGCCGGCCTCCGGGAGGTCGAGCCGGATCGCGGCGATTGCAGCACCGAACTCCTCCCAGGCGCGGAGCATGCTGCCGACGGTGATGGCGGCGTTGACGACGTATTTGTTGTGATCGCCGGCGTCGTGCCAGCCGCCGGTGCCGTCGCGCCGCACGTGCTCCCCGGTGGCGTGGTCCATCCATCCGTCTTCGAGGTGGCAGGGCTTTTGCTCGAACACCGTTCCCTCGTGTTCACCGCGGACGGCGGTGCCGCAGCGCCAGAGATACATCGCACGTGTCACGGTTCGGAATGCGGGGTCGAACATGCCCGGCGCGATCGTGAAGGACACGCTCTCGTCCATGCCGGCGACGGTGAGGCGGTAGCGGCCCGGTGTTTGGATCGCGGAAAAATCCGCGATCCAAAACGTCTCCTCCGTGTCGGCGTCGAAATGCGGACCCGCCAGCGGGAGCACCAGCACCTGAGAGCCCGTGGCCGCGTCGACGATGACAAAATTCGCGGGGCGTCCGGAAGCGACCGTCGCGACCTTCGTCGTGTCGGGGAGAAATCCGACCGTATTGAGTCGGATCGGGCTGCTGGACGGAAACTCGGCCCGGGCGACCCCGGAGAAGGCTACCAAGGCAAGAAGGCAACGAAGGATGGCCATGGCGAAGAGATTGAGCGCCCAATCTTTCGGATGCGGCGCTTGTGTGAAGCCGAATGATTGGCCCACGGTAGACTGGCGGCATCCCGGGCCGTCCGTGGCTGCGGCTCAGCGACCTTCAATCTTGCGCAGCTGGGCGCTGCGACACCTGGCCCGGGACTCTGCGCACGGCCGTCGGTTCCGCGCGGCGAACCCGACAGGTCGGCGCGGGTTGGGCCGGCGATCTCGCGCTCGTCGTCGAAGGCGTCGCACCAAGGCGAGGCTGCGCCGGGCTCCGGCGCGCCCGATGCGGCACGTGCGGGATCTCTCCGGCCCGTTCGCGCCCCGCGGGCCGCAACGCCCCCGTGCGCTTCGCCTCTGGGATGGCGACTTGCCTACAATGCCTGTCCACATCAAGCTGCGCCGCATGGAACTCCCCGGCGTCAATGAAGTCGTGCCGCTCGAACGAGTTCATACGATCTGCGGCGACTACGGGCTTTTCACCCTTTGGAAGAAGATCGAGCGCGATCCGCCGCCACGACCTTTCGCAAGCGATGGGTGCACGGGCTGGTTCAATGAATGGAACGGCGTGTCTCTCTACGCACCCTGCTTCCTTCACGACCTGAAGTACTGGGCGGGGTATCCCGGCGAGGATGTCGAGCGTCTCATCGCGGATGCCGAGTTGATGATCGACGTGGCGCGCGCACTCGGCTCGGTCAACATGGCTGAGGTCATGTTTCGGGGCGTACGAATTGGCGGGCAGGAGGGGTTCAGGGCGTCGTTCTCGTGGGGATTCGGACGGCTGCCGATGTAGCGCCTCGCCACGAGCCCTCTTTGAGCCATCCCGGCGCAGGGCTTGGTCCAGCGATAGGACATCCTTCGCGACGTCTACTTTCGTGCAGTCGTTGCGGCCGAAGAGCGTTGCGCCGCATGATTGGGAAAACGCATTGACGACGTGTATGGAGGCAGGTTGATGGACGGGTCCCGACGCACTCGTGTCGGAAAACAACCCTACACATCGAACATGAATATCCTACTGAAAGCCTCGCTGTGCGCGCTCGCGCTCGCGCCTCTTCCCGCCCTGGCGGATGGATCGTATGTCGGCGTGCACGCCGGATACTTCGTCGACGGACAGGATCTCGCCCTCGCGACGCAGATCGGCGGTGTGTTTGCGCGCTCAGGAACGATCGCCCATTGCGGTGAACTCGAGATCCTGTGGACCCAGGCGTCTGAGGGGCCCATCGATCTCGACATCGTTCCGGTGATGCTGAACTACCGCATGCGCTCCGAGGTGTCGCCGAAACTCTCGCTGGAGATCGGTGCGGGCCTGGGCATGAGCTTCAACCAACTCAGTGCGTATGGCGACAGCGATGACGACACCTCCTTCGCGATCCAAGCCATGGGCGGATTGCTTTACAGGCTCTCGGACTCCATGGGGCTCTACACGGGCGTGCGCTACCTGCGCATCGACGAGGCGACGCTGATGGGTATCACGGCAGACGTGGGCGACGATGTCTCGGTCGAGGTCGGAGTGCGTTTCGGATTCTGAGCGTCGACGTCATCCTCCCATCGCCTCGCAGGCATTCCGGGTGCGCCTTTCGTGGGCGCACCCTTTTTGTCGATGCACGATGACGCTCACGTCCGCATCGTCGCCTCACCATCGTCGTCCTGGGGAATGCGCATCCCGTAAAACGACTTGTAGACGAAGACGAGGGCGACGGCGAAGATGATGCCACCGATCACGTGCTTGAGCGTCGTGTTCGTGAGCGTGACGGCGATCTCGACCGCGAGCAGGCCGAAGAGTGTTGTGAACTTGATCACCGGGTTGAGCGAGACCGAGGAGGTGTCCTTGAAGGGGTCGCCCACCGTGTCGCCGACGACCGTGGCGGCGTGCAGCGGGGTGTTCTTCTGCTTCAGGTCAACCTCGACGATCTTCTTGGCGTTGTCCCAGGCGCCGCCGGCGTTCGCCATGAAGATCGCCTGGAAGAGGCCGAAGAACGCGATGCCGATCAGGTAGCCGATGAAGAAGAAGGGGTTGAAGAAGGGCAGGGCGAGCGAGAACGAAAACACCGCGATGAAGATGTTCACCATTCCCCGCTGCGCGTACTGCGTGCAGATCTTGACCACCTCCTTCGAGGCCTCGATCGACGCGGAAACGGTATCCAGTTTCATGTTCTCCTTGATGTAGACCACCGCGCGGTAGGCGCCGGTGACCACGGCCTGGGTGGATGCGCCGGTGAACCAGTAGACCACGGCGCCGCCCATGAGGAGGCCGAGGATGGGCTCGGGGTGTACGATCGAGAGCTTCTCGATCACGCCGCCGTAGGCCTTGTCGAGGAGAAGGATGATGCCGAAGACCATCGTGGTGGCGCCGACCACGGCGGTGCCGATGAGCACGGGTTTGGCCGTGGCCTTGAATGTGTTTCCCGCGCCGTCCGCTTTCTCGAGCTGGTGTTTCGCATGCTCGAAGTCGGGCGTGAAGCCGAAGTCGCGTTCGATCTCCCCGGCCGCGTCCTTGCGCGCCTCGATCTGCGAGAGTTCGTAGACGGACTGGGCGTTGTCGGTCACCGGGCCGAAGCTGTCGACGGCGATCGTGACAGGACCCATGCCGAGAAATCCGAAGGCGACCAGGCCGAAGGCGAAGATCGGTCCGGCGAAATGAATCTCGGGCGGGATCGCCCGGAGCAGGCTGTCGTGCTGGGAGAAGAAGTACGCACCGACCATGAGCACGAGGATCGTCAATCCCATCCAGAAGGCGGAGAAATTGCCGGCGACGAAACCGGAGAGGATGTTGAGCGATGCTCCGCCCTGGCGCGACGACGTGACGACCTCGCGTACGTGGCGGCTCTCGGTGGATGTGAACGCCTTCGTGAACTCCGGGATCACGGCGCCGGCCAGCGTGCCGAAGGAGATGATCGTCGAAAGTACCCACCAGAGACCGTCATTGCCGTCGACATCGCCGAGGAGCAGCCAGCTCGCGAAATAGGTGACGATGATCGAGACGACCGAGGTGATCCAGACCAGGTTGGTGAGGGGTTGCTCGAGATTGAAGTCGCGCGAGCCGCCGTAGAGCACCTTGCTCATCTGCTCGTTCATCAGGTAGCTGAGGAGCGACGTCACGATCATCAGGATACGCATGGCGAACAGCCACACGATGAGCGTGCCGCAGAGCGCGGGCGCATCGCCGAGGGCGAGCGCGAGAAAGGCGATGAGCGCGACGCCGGTCACACCGTAGGTCTCGAAGCCGTCGGCGGTGGGGCCGACGGAATCGCCGGCATTGTCGCCGGTGCAGTCGGCAATGACGCCGGGGTTGCGCGGATCGTCCTCGGGGAGGTTGAAGACGATCTTCATGAGATCGGCCCCGATGTCGGCGATCTTGGTGAAGATGCCGCCGCAGATGCGCAGGGCCGAGGCGCCGAGCGACTCGCCGATCGCGAATCCGATGAAGCACGGGCCGGCGAGGTCGCTGGGCAGAAACGCGAGGATCGCGATCATGAACACGAGCTCGATCGACACGAGGAGGAGGCCGACGCTCATGCCCGAGCGCAGCGGGATGCCGAGCGTGCGCAGCGGGAATCCCTGCAGCGCGGAGAACGCGGTGCGGGAGTTGGCGACCGTGTTGATGCGGATGCCGAACCACGCCACGCCGTAGCTCCCGAGGATGCCGAGCACGGACGAAGCCAGGATGATCACGACATGGCCGGGTGATTCGCCGACAAGCCCGCCGAAGTAGTAGGCGATGCAGACGGCGATCAGTCCCCACAGCCCGATGAGAAAGCGGCCCTGCTGCGCGAGGTAGGTCTTGCACGTCTCCCAGATGATATTGGATACGGCCGCCATGCTGGCGTGCACCGGCAGCCGCTTGGTCTGCACGTACTGCCACAGGCCGAAGAGCATGCCCATGGCGCATACGACGAGACCGATGTTGAGCACGCCGTGACCACTGATGTTCTGTCCAAAGACCTCAAAGCTGACGAGGTTGAGGTCGGGGATCCTGATGTCGGCCTCTCCGGCCAGGGCTGGTGACGCGAGCACGCTGCCAGAAAGCACGGCAGAGCCCGTCCTGATCCACACGGGGGTTGTGTTCATAGGAAGGAACGTTGGGGTGCCGTTCTCCTGCCACACCGGAGCCCCCGGATCGAGGGAAATAAGGCTGCGGGTCAGTTGACAAACGCGCCGCGCGCGTGTGGAGGCCTGCGGATGCCGGGGACGACGCTTCCGGGCGGGGAAAAGGGCCGCTCAGCCGGAGTTGCCGAAGGCGAGGATACAGACCTTGGCTTCGTTTCCAGCGGGCACGGCCGGGTCCTCGCCGATCCATACCTCGCCATCGCCGACCATCACGCCCTGGCGCGTGCGCACGAGCGATTCCGGAGCCTGGCGACGCACGACGTTGACTGCCTCGAGTGTCATGATCTTGGGGTAGGCTTCCGCGAGTTCCTCGGGATTGGCGATCATGCGTGTGCGCCCCTCGACGGTCGCACGCACCGGGAAGCAGACGTGACCGATCACCCAGGCCGAGTCGCCGGCGAGCACGGCGCGCTTGAGGTCGCGGAAGAAGGCTTTCTCGGCCGGGCTGGGTTCGCCGCTGTCCTGACCATGGAGCAGGGATGTTGCGGTGAGCGTGAACAGGAGCGCGAGCCGGCGAAGGAACGTGTGCATAAGTGTCGAAGGTGTGGTCATGGGAAACCGTTTGTGCCCGCGGGTTCCCCGGCGCGGGTGTGCCCGGTCAATGAAAGTCGTGCGACGCCTCGGCAGGCAGCGCATGGTCGATCAGGGGCACGATGCGGGCAGCCTTGACGTGGATGACGCCGCGGTCGATCTGCAAGCGTCCGCTGATGCGCAAAAACGGCTCCTGCACGATCACGAGGCGGCGTCGCTCGAAGAGCTCGGGCTCAACCACGGCGTTGGTGATCCCGGTCTCGTCTTCCAGGCTGATGAAGACAAAGCCCTTGGCCGTGCCCGGGCGCTGCCGACAGATCACGGCGCCCGCCACGGTCACGCGCTCGCCATCGCGCCGTGCCGGCAGGTCGCCCGCGCGCAGCACGCCCGGCAGCTGGTCGCGCATCAATTTCATCGGGTGCACACCGGTGGTCAGCGCCATCCCGGCATAGTCGGCCTGAACCCGCTCCACCGGCGACATGGCCGCCAGTGGCGTGTCGGCTTCGACCGCCGGCTCTCCGGCCGCGGCCGCGGCGGATGCACCATCTTCCGCCGAGACGACAGTCGGTGTTTCCGCCGGGATCGAAAACTCCGGCTCAAACACATCGTCCGCCTCGACCTTCCACAATGCCGCGCGCCGGTGGCCGGCGAGCGCGTTGAGCGCACCCACCGCGGCGAGCGCGCGCCGCTCCGCGCGTCCGCAGCGCGTGCGCCGGACGAAATCCTCCACCGAGGCAAACGCCCGGTCCGCGCGCGCGCCCAGGATGCGCCGGGCCGTGTCTTCGCGCACGCCGCGCACGTGGCTCAGGCCGAGCCGGATCGCCGCATCGCTCACGACGGTGCACTTCCAGGCCGACTGTGTGACATCGGGCGGGAGTGTCTTCAGATTGTGGCGACGCGCGTCCTGAATGAGCGTCGCGGGCGAGTAGAACCCCATCGGCTGGTTGTTGAGCAGCGAGGCGTAGAACTCCGCGGGGCGGTTGGCCTTGAGCCATGTGCTGGCGTAGGCGAGCAGGCCGAAGCTCGCGGCGTGCGCCTCGGGGAATCCGTAGAGCGCGAAGGATTCCGCGGAGCTGATCACGGCCTCGATCACGGTCTCACTGTGGCCATTGCGGCGCATGGCCTCGCGGAGCTTGCGCATCACGCGCGCAAGGCGCTCCGTGCCCTTGGTGAACCCCATGGCGCGGCGCAGTTCCTCCGCCTCCGTGGCGCTGAATGTCGCGAGCGTCATCGCGACCTGCAGCATCTGCTCCTGGAAGAGGATCACGCCATACGTGCGTCGCAGCACCGGCTCCATGAGGTCGTGCACGCTCGGATCGAGGCACACGATCGGCTCCTCGCCGGCGCGGCGCTTGAGCAGCGGGTGCGCGACGCGTCCGACGATCGGCCCGGGGCGCACGATCGCCACCTCGATGACCACGTCGTAGAAACACGCGGGCAACAGCCGGCGCAGCGTGGTCATCTGCGCGCGGCTCTCGATCTGGAAAACGCCCACCGTGTCGGCGCGCCGCATCATCTCAAAGGTCGGTTCGTCGTCCGGCGGGATGGTGTGCAACTCCACGGGATGCCCGCGCTCCTTGCACAACGCGAAGGAGTCCTGCAGCACCGCCATCATGCCGAGGCCGAGCAGGTCGACCTTCACGATGCCGAGATCCTCGCAATCATCCTTGTCCCACTGCACCACCGTGCGGCCTTCCATCGCCGCGGGCTCGAGCGGCACGATGCGATCGAGCCCGTCCGAGCAGATGATCATGCCGCCGGAGTGCTGCCCGAGATGGCGCGGCAGGCTGTACATGCGCCGGTAGAGCCGCGCGAGCGCAGGCAGGCGCGGATGTTGTGCAGGCAGGCCGGCCATGCTCAGCTGGTTCTCCAGGGTGAGCGTGTGTGGGAAATCCCCCCCGGAGAACAGGCTCGAGAATGTATCCAAAACGTCCTCAGGCAGCCCGAGGACTTTTCCCAATTCGCGGGCCACGCTGCGTCCGCGGTAGGTGATGACGTTGGCGGTCATGGCGGCGCCGCGCGGCGCATAGCGGCGAAACACCTCCTGGATCGCGCTTTCGCGCAGGTCGCCGCTCGGCAGGTCGAGGTCGATGTCCGGCCACGAGGGATGCCCGTCTGCGCCGACCCGCCCCTCGCTGAGGAAACGCTCGAAGAGCAGCTTGTACTGGATCGGGTCGATGGCCGTGATGTGCAGTGCGTAGCAGACGAGGCTGTTCGCGGCCGAGCCGCGCCCCTGGATGAGGATGCCGTGCTCGCGGCACCAGCGGCAGATGTCCCAGACGACGAGAAAATAGCCGCAGAATCCGAGGCGCGTGATGAGCGCGAGCTCCTTCTCGAGCTGGCGCGTGACCCGCTCGCTGAGCGTGCCGTAGCGCACGCGCGCGCCCGCATAGGCCCGGGCGCGCAGGTGGGATTCCTGCGTCTCGCCCGCAGGCACGGGGAAACTGGGGAAACGATAACCGAGGTCGCGCAACGTGAACTGCAGCCGATCGGCGAGCCGCACGGTGTTGGCCACCGCTTCGGGCAGGTCGGCAAAGCGCGCCTGCATCTCGCGCGGTGAGCGCAGGTGGCGCTCGGCATTGGGCGCGAGCAGGCGGCCCGCGGCGTCGAGTGTCGTGTGATTTCGGAGACAGGTGAATACATCCGCCACCTCGCGCGCCTCGGCCGACGCATGCGTCACGCCGCCGGTGGCGAGCAGCGGCAGGGCGTGGTCGGCCGCGAGCCCGGCCAGCAGGCGCACGGCGCGATCCTCACCGCGCACGAGATGGCGCTGCACCTCGACATAGAGGTTTTCCGGGCCGAAAATCGTCTCCATGCGCTCCAGCACGGCTTCCGCCGCCTGATCGCCACGCGACCGCCAGGTGCGAAGCAGAGGACCTTCCGCGTCCCCCGTGAGCGCCACCAGGCCTTCCGAGAACCGCGCGATCTCCTCCCAGGTGGCGTAACACGGGCGCTTGCGTGGCAGGGCCGCGGCCGAGGCGGCATCCAGCCCGGTGCGTTCCTGCGCAAACGTATGCTGTGCGCCCATGCGCGGGGTGCACTTTGCCTCCGTGATGAGCTGGCAGAGGTTCTGGTAGCCGGTGCGGTCGAGCGCGAGCAGGGGCAGGGCGCTGCCGTCCTCGAGCGTGATCTCGGCGCCGACGATCGCACGCACCCCGTGCTCGCGTGCGGCCTGGAAGAGGCGCGGAGCACCATAGACACCGTCGCGATCACACAGAGCGAGCGCCGGCAACTCCAGGTGCGCCGCAGATTCGGCGAGTTCCTCCGGCAGCGAGGCGCCGCGCAGGAAGCTGAAGGCGCTGCTCGCGTGCAGCTCCACGTAGCCCGCTGCGCGAGGCGCGGCCGGCGCGGGGAAGGGGACGACGAGAGGATCCTCGCTCATGGCACGGCCTCCAAGAAGACCGGAAGGATCTGCGGGACTCCGAGGTAGGGCGAGGCCTCCGGCCGAGCCGCTCCCGTACGCACGTCGTCGACGCGACCCGGCCGAAGGCCTCGCCCTACCTCGGGATGCGCGCTGCGATGCGTGGCGGCACTCATGCGTATTCGCCCTCCACATACCACGCGCCATCCTCGTGCGTGCGCACGAGGCGGAAGAGGCCGCCGTCGACAAGCTCCACGTCCCACTCGTCGCGCGCCCAGGCGCGGCCGGTTTCCCACCAGTCGCCCGAGGCCCGCCACGGACCGCGCCAGTCGCGGATGCGCCCGCGCGCGACGGCGGACTCGAGCAGCGGCAGTCCGGCGTGATCCTCGGCGGCGGCGTCGGAGACTGCTTCACCGGCGTGCCCGGGGGTGATCATCCGCGCGGGCACGGGCGGACGAAACCGCCGCATGGGCGGGCCCAGGGGCTCGAGCGCGATGCCCTCGCCGGATCCGGCCGCATCGTCGTCGCCGCCGAATGCATTGGCTGTCTCGAGCGGTACGAGCGTGAAGGCATCGGGTCGGTGCGAGGCCGCCACGCGCGGCGAGCCGACGCGACCGTCGCCCGTCACCGCGACGAGCCGGGCCAGCGTCTCGGCGAACTGCACGGGGTCGCGCAGGTCGGCCTCGAAAAGTCCCTGCTGGCGATGACTCGGGCGCACCGGGACGAGGCGCAGTTTCAGACCGACGATCGGCGCCTCCGTCCGCACGCTTTCGAGGTGCGTGTGCAGCATGCGTTCGATCGATGCGGCGCGGCAGGTCGGCTCGGGCAGCCGGAACCGCCGCTCGTGCGTCGTCTCGTCGTCGAGCAGCAGCTTCAGCAGCACGGCGCCGGCCACGCGGTGGACACCCTCCAGGCGCAACACCAGCTGGTCGAGGATCCGCCGCAGCAAAAACAGCAGCGGCTCGAGCGTCTCCACGCAGTGCTCGAGCTGCACGGCCTCCTCAAACACCTCGGGCGGCGCGACGTGGCGGAGCACGCGTTCGGTGCGGCCGGCCGCGCGGTCCCACAGCGCGAGTCCTGCGGGGCCGAGGCGGCGGCCGATCTCCGCCTGCGGCAGGTCGGTGAAATCGCCCAGCGTGCGAACGCCCCAGCGCGCGAGGATCTCCGCGAGCGCAGGCTCCGGGTCGAGCGCGGCGAGCGGCAGTGCGGCGAGGAAAGTGCGGGGGTTGTCGACGAGAAGGATGGGGAGCGGGATGTCGTCGATCGTGGCCGCCGGTGTCCTATCCCCGTGTTGTGCGGGTGCCAGGCATCGTCCGGCAGAGTCCGACTCAGGCGACGGGTAGCCACTCTTGAAATGAACCGGACTGCTGCGAATGGTGGAACCTGCTTTCTGGGCGGGTTGCTGCTTCTGCGGGAGCGGAAAGCGCGCCCGGAGGTCGCGCTCCACCATTGCCTGTGGCATGGGGGGCTGAGCCCCTGTGTTCGCGTCCGAAGAGGCGACGGAAGGCGATGCCCCGCCGGTTCCGATCGCCTTTGCCGCCAGCAGGGCGACGTCGGGATGCGTCGCGAGCCCCGCCTGCGCGTGCAAGCCCTGCTGGGCGAGGCGCACGAGGAGCGGCCGCACGGCGACCTCCGCGGCGCGCAGGCCGCCGCCGCCCGCGAGGTCCACCGTGCAGACCCCCTCCGCCGTTTCCTCCACGCGGGGCGACAATGCAAAACCCGCGTCGAGCAGCAGGCGCCGGGCGGCGGCTTCGGCGGCCGGGGCGCGGTGGCGCACCACGAGGTTTGGACAACGTGTGACCGCCTGGGTGGCGGTTTGTCCGGGGGCCACCGCGGCGAGTCGCGCCGGTGCGTTCAGCTGCAGGACCGGAGCCTTGCGTGAGTCGTCGGCCAGGATCGCCACCGGGCGGCCGGCCAGCTCCGGCTCGAGCCGCAGGACGGCCTGCAGGGCGAGATCGGGCACGAAAAGGACGGCAAAGGCAGGCATGGAAATGACGTGTTATCCCACCGCCTCGACGGCCTCGTAGCCGTCCTCGGCCACGATGCGATATTCCGCGTCGGCGGACAGATCGTCACTGGAATCCGGATACCTGGCGGGTCCGGCCTCCGCCGCGCGGCCCGATGCCCGCCAGCCCGCGCCGGCGCGCATGCGCTCGGCGGCGGGCGTCAACTGGTCGCCGATCGCCGGCTGTTCCATCGTGAGGCACGTGAGCGGCAGGGGGCGGTCGAACACCAGGCGCGCGCGCGCGGCCGGGACGAGGCGCTGCGGCGTGAGGATGACGAATGCCGTGCTGGTCGGCTCGATCACGCGCTGCAGCCGGTACCAGATGGTGGAGGGTGTGCGCCGCAGGTCGCGCGCGGCGCACCCGCGCAGGTCGAGCGCGAGCAGGGCGAAGTTGGCATCGCGCGCGATCAGGTCGGCTGCCTGCAAAGCGGAGGCGGTGCTGGTGCACCGGACCCAGAGCAGGTGGCGCAGCAACCCCGCAGGTTCGATCGTCTGCGGGTCAAATCCATCGCCTCCATCCACGAATCCGAGGAAACGATGCAGCCGCCGGGCCGCCTGCAGGAGGTGCAGGAGCACGAGTTGTCCGCCGCTGCTGGGCGAGGCAAACACCAGCTCCGTCAGGGCCCCGCGGGGCACGCCGCCCCCGAGCGCCTCATCGACCCCGCCCAGCCCGGTGACCACCGGCTCCGCGCCCTCCTGCGGGCCGCTGCGATGGCGCGCATCGAGCTGCCGGCAGAGCCGGTCGAAGGTGGCGAGCTTGTTGGTGGGATCGGAAAGCACGGCTCCCGTATAACAGTGAATAAATGTTCACTATGTCAACGTCCGCCGGCCCGGGTCTTTCATGTAGCCGGGTGCTGCGCCCGGGAGGTGACGGTCTTCTCTTGGTCAGCCGTGATTTGGCGCCCTCGCGCCCGCCTCGCGGAGCGGGTCCATCCGCACGGCTCACGCCCCTCAGGAACGCCCATAGTTCATGTAGCCCCGTAGACTCGTAGAAAAGGAGCTGCGCTCCATCTCTCGCTTCCTGCTGCGCAAGAAGCTGGCGAGGCGCACCGCGGACTGTTGGTCCGCGGTGGAGCTGGCGGAAGGGGAGGGATTCGAACCCCCGGAACCCTTGCGGGCTCAGCGGTTTTCAAGACCGCCGCAATAGACCACTCTGCCACCCTTCCGTGCGATCGTGGACTTCGGGAGACAAAGGCCGAAAACCCCGCGCGCTGAAAGGCTGAAATTCTGACTCTCCGACGCCGGAGGGGCTTCACGTGGAAAGGAGAAATCGGATTCTCTCCCGGCCGGAAACCGCGATGCTGCGCCAGGCGACCCACCGCCCGCGCGGAATCCACCAATCCCCAGAATAATCCCGTCGGGCGCGCTGCCCTCGAGTCTCCATTCTCACCTCCATGCCCACCACCTCGTCCCGTTCGTCGAAAAACTCCCGCCGCATCGAACAGGCCTACCGCCTGGCTCGCGAAGCTTACGCCGTGTTCGGCGTCGATACGGAAGCCGCGATCCAACGCGCGCGCGCCGTCCCGATCTCGCTGCACTGCTGGCAGGCCGACGACGTGCGCGGGCTCGAGACGCCGGTGGCCGGGCGCGACTCCGGCGGCATCATGGCCACGGGCGGCTATCCCGGCCGTGCGCGCGACGGCGATGAGATGCGGGCCGACCTCGACGTCGTGCTCAAGCTCCTGCCCGGCGTACAGCGGCTCAACCTTCACGCCTTCTATGCCGAGACGGGCGACCGGGCCGTCGACCGCGACGCGCTCGTGCCGGAGCACTTCGCACGCTGGCTCGACTGGGCGCGCAGCCGCGGCATCGGGCTGGATTTCAACCCGACGTACTTCGCGCATCCCAAGGCGGCCTCGGGCTTCACGCTGTCGAGCGCGGAAAAGTCCGTCCGCACCTTCTGGATCAACCACGGGCGCGCCTGCCGCCGCATCACGCAGCATTTCGCGAGAAAGCAGGGCACGCCGTCCGTCATCAATCATTGGATACCCGACGGCACCAAGGACCAGCCGGCCGATCGCTGGGGTCCGCGCGCCCGCCTGGCGGAGTCGCTCGACGCGATCCTGGAGGATCGCGCCGTGAGCCGGCGCCAGTGCGTCGACGCCGTGGAGGGCAAGCTCTTCGGGCTCGGCAGCGAGGACTACGTGGTGGGCTCGCACGAGTTCTACTCCAGCTACGCGCAGAGCCGGAAGGTCGTGCCGTGCCTCGATCTCGGGCACTATCATCCGACCGAGTCGGTGGCGGACAAGGTCTCGGCCCTGCTGCAGTTTCATCCGAAGCTGCTCCTGCACACGAGCCGCCCGATCCGGTGGGACAGTGACCACGTCGTGATCCTCAACGACGAGGTGCGCGCGCTTTTTGCCGAGATTGTGCGCGGCGGTGCGCTCGACCGCGTGTATGTCGCGCTCGATTTCTTCGACGCCAGCATCAACCGCATCGGCGCCTACGTCGTGGGGGCCCGTGCCACGCGCCAGGCGATCCTGCTCGCGTTGCTGGAGCCGATCGCACTGATCCGCGCGGCCGATGCCGCCGGTCGCGGGCACGAACGGCTGGCTCTGCTCGAGCACGCCAAGGCGATGCCCTGGGGCGCCGTGTGGGACATGCTCTGCGAACGTGACGGCACACCCGTCGGCGAGACGTGGCTTGCCGACGTGGCGAACTACGAGTCCGAGGTGTTGAGCGGCCGCGGGTGAGGGTCGGGGAGCCGACGCCGGAGGACGGAAGACAGCGGACAGGAGACGGAGGACATACAGATACTCGCATGGCGTCCTCCTGCGTCCGCCATCGTTCTCTTACTCTTACTCTTTCTCGTTCTCTTCCTCAGCTCGCCTGCGCCTTGCCTTTGTCGTTCCCCACACGACAGCGCCGGCTCGACTCGCCATCGCCGTGGCAGCGACAGCGCGCGCGCTCACATTCCGTTCATCGGGACGATTTCCCAAGTCACGGCGCCGGCCTCATCGATGCCGAGCCAGGCAAAGCTCGCCGGCGCTCCGCGGTTGGCGTGCGTGATACAGCCGGGATTGAGGTAGCGCACGCCGCGCACCATCTCGTCGCGCGGCACGTGGGTGTGTCCGTGCAGGACGGCGTCGACGCCGGGGAGCGCGCGATCCGGCGGGATGTGCTCGAGTTGGAAGGTGCGTCCATGCCGCTCGAGGCGGCGGCGCTGCGGCCAGTTCAGCGGGTTGTCGCAGTTGCCGCATACAACATACAGCGGCAGACCGAGCGCGTTGAGATCGTCGAGCGTCGATGGCAGGCACACGTCGCCGAGATGCCAGATCTCATCGGCCTGCCGGACGGCGGCCACCACGGTCGCAGGCAGGAGATCGTGCGTGTCGGAGAGGACAGCAATCTTGCGCATGGTTGAAGGGAAACCCGGCGACGGGATTCACCCAACACCCCGCGCCACCGAAAAGCGACGGAAAAAATCCCGTCGACCTCCCGGGATGGCAGACCTTTCGGCACCCTTCCCGGACCCCCGTTCGAGCCCGGTCGATCTGCACAGGAGATCGCAGAGAGAGCGGAGAAGACCGAAGACAGGGCTCGTTTCCAGAGCCTGCCTTTCTCTGCTTTCTCCGCGATCTCCTGTGAAAAGGTTCGGGCCTGGCAACGGTCCGCGGGCCCTTCGGCTCGCGGTTCGCGCTGGGTGACGCGCGGCCGGAGATCGCACCGCACCTGGCGCACGCCTCCGGCTCAGTGCACCTGCGTCAGTGCGACCGCGCCCGCGACGGCAAGTACTGCGCCGACGAGCGCGCGCGGCCTCGGCCGATCGTGTTCGAGGAACCAGGTGAGCGGCATCACCGCGATCGGGGTGAGCGCCACGATGGGCAGCACGATCGCGCTCGGTGTGCTCAGGAGGGCGGTCTGGAAGCACGCCACGCCAAGAACTGGCCCGGTCAGCGCGTTCACCAGAACCCAACCCCAACCGCGCCGCAGCGCCTGGCCGAGCGGGAGCGTTTCCGACGACGGAACGGCGTCAGTCGGCGCAGTGCGCAGCAGCGTGGCGGGATTGACAGCCGGTGTGCGCGCCCCGCGACCCCGGCGGTACGGCAGCAGCGTGAAGGTCGTGAACAGGATGCCGCCGAGGATGCGTTGATACGCCGCGCTCATGCCGTCGATCGGCGCGCCCAGCGTCTCGGCGACTTCCGCGGCATGGCGGCTCACGACTGCACCGCCACCCTGGCCGAGCGCAGCGATCACGCCGGCGACAAGCCCCGCGACAAACACGCCGCGCGCCACCGGCGTCGCCGCGACGGTTCCGCGGGCTGGCGCGATGGCGAGTCCCACGCCACCGAGGATCAGCGCGCCGCAGAGCGTCTCCGCCAGCGAGGGGCTGACGCCGAGCCACGTCCACTCCACCACGGCGGCAAACGGTGCGGCGAGGCACTGCGTGAGGAGCACAGTCAGGCGCGAGCCGATGCGCGGAAGCGCGAGAAAAAGGGCGAGGTCACCGAGGCCGAATCCGATCACGCCGCTGAGAAAATACCACCAGAACGCCGGTCCCTGCACCCCGTGGCCCGCGGTGTGAGCGAACGCGCCCAGCAGCACGCACGCGACGACAAGGCGGGCGAAATTGGCGCGGATCGAGCCGAGCGTGCGGATCGAGCGCGTGGCGAAGACAGCCGAGAATGAGAACAGGACCGTCGTCGCGAAGGCGAAGACCATGGAAGTGTGCGCTCAGGTTTCCCAGCGGGCGAACGTCCCGCACGGCAGCAGCACACCACCGGTCTTGACGGGCAGCGCCACCTCGCCGCAGGAGAGGCGGCCTCCGCGCGGCGCGTGCTGGCCGAGGATGTTCGTGAGGACCGTCGGCGAAAGTCCGGTCGTGTAGGCGTTGACCAGGACGAAAAGCGGCTGATCGGAAAGCAGCGCGCAGGCCGCACCAACCATCGCGAACAGATCGTCCTCGAGTTTCCAGACTTCGCCCGACTTGCCGCGGCCGTAGGAGGGTGGATCCATGATGATCGCCTCGTAGCGGCTCTCGCGGCGTTCCTCGCGCTTCACGAACTTCAGGCAGTCGTCGACGATGTAGCGGATCGGCGCCTCAGCCAGTCCGCTGCGCGCCGCGTTGTCGCGGCACCACTGCACCATGCCCTTGGCGGCATCGACGTGGCACACCTGGGCTCCGGCGGCCGCGGCCGCGATCGTGGCCCCTCCCGTGTATCCAAAGAGATTGAGCACGCGGATGGGTCGGCCGGCGGCGCGAATCCGCGCGGAGAACCAGTCCCAGTTGGCGGCCTGCTCGGGGAAGAGTCCGGTGTGCTTGAAGTTGGTCGGGTGGATCCTGAACCTCAGCGAGTCGTATCCGATTTCCCACGACTCCGGCAGCGTGCGACGGAATTCCCAGTGCCCCCCGCCCGCGGAACTGCGATGATAGATCGCGTCGGCGACGCCCCAATCCGGCGACCGGCGCGGCCAGATCACCTGCGGGTCGGGTCGCACCAGCGTGATGTCGCCCCAGCGCTCCTTCTTCATCCCGTCGCCCGTCTCCAGCACCTCGAAGTCGCGCCACCGCGCGGCGATCGCGACGCCGGCGTGGAGAACGGCTGAAGAGCTGGAAGGCTGAAGGGCTGAAGGAGGCACGCTCTGCGGGTTCGCTTCCAGGGTGCGGTGGGCGGGATCGGTGCGGATTTTCGCGCTGTCAGGCTCGCTGGAATCGTCCGTGCGGGAGATGTGTTTGTTCACATTCAGCCCTTCAGCCTTTCGGTCCTTCAGCCATTCCCGTCACGCCCATTCCGGCGGGTTTTGCAGGCCGGGCTTGAGGACCCCGATGCAGGGGAGATTCCGGTAGCGTTCCGCGAAATCGAGTCCGTAGCCGACGACGAACTGGTCGGGAATCGGGAACCCGACGAAATCGGCTTCGAGGGGCACCTCGCGGCGGACCTTTTTGTCGAGCAACACGCAGGTGCGGACGGAGGCCGGCTTGCGTTTGTGGATTTCCGAGACGACGACCGAGAGCGTGCGGCCGGTGTCGAGGATGTCGTCGATGAGGAGCACGTGGCGTTGCTCGAGATCGAGTTGCAGCGAGTCGAGGATGCGCGGCGGACCCACGGGGCGCGTGCTGTTGCGGTAGCTCGACACGCGGATGCAGTCGAGGCGCACGGGCGTGCGAAGGTGCCGGAGCAGGTCCGCCGTAAAGAAGATCGCGCCGTTCACGACGGCGATCACCGTGAGTTCCTCCGAGCCGTAGACCCTGCTGATCTCGGCGCCGAGAACCTTCAGGCGCTGCTTGATCGCGGCCTCGGTGACGAGGATCCGCTCAAGGTCGGGATGCGGAAGCTTCTTCGGGCGAGTGGCTGTCGGCATGGGAAGTCGAGGTTGGCTGGCGGCGGGCGAGGGCGAGCAGGGTCTCGATCTGCTCATCCGTCGGATCCGACGCGGAAATGGATGCTGCCTCTTCAAGCAGGTCGACGGCGCCGTGGCGACGATCTTTCAGGGCAAATGCCGCCGCCTGATAGAAAATGTTGCGCCGCAGAGCGGGCTCCAGGGTCGTCGCTGGCGCGCGTGCCGCACTGAGGAGGATCGCGAAATCCGTTTCCGCCAGTTTGTGCCGCTCCAGGAGAAAGGGCATCTGCACGGCATTTGTCGCGCGCATGAGCCGCACGGCGGCATCTTCGGGGGCGGCCGCGACCGCCGCATCCAACTCGGCGCAACCTTCGCGGGCCAGCCGCAGTTTTTGCGACATCGGCGCCTCGATGGCACGGGCGATCAGCGCCAGGCCCCGGCCCGCCCGCGCCCGGGCGCTGGCGGGATCTGTCGCGAGGATGGCATCAAAGCATGCGAGCGCGCGCTCGGCGGCACCGTCGGCGCCCGAGGCCGCGGCCTTGAGTTCCCGGTAGCCCAACGTGAGTTGCCCCTCAAGGTCGGCGGCAGGCGCCGCTCGGGCGCCGACGCCCGGGAGCAGGAGAAACACGCATGCAAGAATCTGCCAGGGCAGGCGCACCATGAAACCCGGCAGCGTGAAAGAAGGCTCCGCCGCGTCAACGGCACTCCGGGCGCCATTTCTTTTGACTGCCCGCAACCCGCGCGGCTCTCTAGCGGCTCTCCCAGAACGCGCAGGATGATCTCCGTCACCGTCTCAAAGCTCACCAAACGGTTCGGCCACGTGGTGGCGTTGCGCCATCTCGACCTGACCATCGAGCCGGGCGAGTTGTTTTTCCTGCTGGGGCCCAGCGGCTGCGGCAAGACCACGTTGCTGCGCAGTCTCGCCGGGTTCTATATCCCGGAGGAGGGCACGATCCGCTTTTCGCAGGAGGACGTGACGAAACTCCCCCCGCACAAGCGCAACACTGGCATGATGTTCCAGAGTTATGCGCTGTGGCCGCACATGTCGGTGGCGGAAAACGTCGCGTTCGGCCTGGAGGAGCGCCGGGTGCCGAAAGCCGAGATCCGCGAGCGCGTGGGCGCGGCGCTGGAATCGGTAAAAATGGGCGCCTACGCCGATCGCCGCCCCAATCAGCTCTCCGGCGGCCAGCAGCAACGCGTCGCCCTGGCCCGCGCCCTCGTCATCCGGCCGCGCTGCCTGCTCCTTGACGAACCTCTTTCGAATCTCGACGCCAAGCTGCGCCTGGAGATGCGCGGCGAAATCCGCCGCGTGTGCAAGGAGTTCAATCTCACGACGGTCTACGTGACACACGACCAGAAGGAGGCGCTCTCGATCGCCGACCGCATGGCCGTTCTCGACGGCGGACGCATCCTCCAGGTCGGTGCGCCGCGCGAGATCTACCGACGGCCGATCGATAAGGTGGTGGCCAATTTCATCGGCGAGACGAACTTCATCGAGGGCGAGGTCGTCTCCGCGCAGGGAGTACGCGCCGCGGTCGACACGCCGCTGGGTCGCTTCGTGGGCGTGCTCACACGCACCGCCGGCGATCCGCCACGGAAGGGCACGAAGGTGACGCTTTCCATCCGCCCCGAGTCGCTTCACCTCGACTCGCAGATCATCGGCGAGGAAAACCGCATCACCTGCTCGGTTGGCCAGGCGACCTACCTGGGCGAGGTCGCGCAGTATGAAGTCACAGCCAACGGGGCGACGCTGAAGGTGTTCGAGCTCAATCCGCGTCACATGCTCTCCACCGGCCGCACCGACGTGGTGGCGACCGTGGATCCCGAGGACGTGGCGATCCTGCAGACGTGATGAAACGAGTTTCGATGGTCAGCCACGAAGCACGCACCACGCAGGTAGGGCGAGGCCTTCGGCCGAGCCGCATCAGCGAGTGGGTTCGGGAAGCGGCTCGGCCGAAGGCCTCGCCCTACCTGAACGCGATCCGGCTGCCCGGGCTCACCGAAAGCGCCGTGTCCTCGGTGGTTCAACACCAGCTTCCGCGATGAGCGTGTCACGCGAATGGATCAGTCGCGGGCTCGTGCTCGCCGCGCTCGCGACGATCGTGGCGCTGCCGTTCGCCCTGCGCGAGGACAGCGCGCCGGCATTGCAGGCGGACGAGACCGTCGTGATCATCACGCCTCACAACGAGGCCATCCGTTCCGAGTTTTCCCGCGGCTTCGAACGCTGGTACCGCGCCCGCACCGGGCGCTCGGTCGCGGTCGACTGGCGCGTGATCGGCGGCACGAGCGAGATCACACGGTTCCTGGAAAGTGAATACAGCGGATCGTTCGAGCTCCACTGGACCCGCACGCTGGGCCGCAAGTGGAGCGACGTCGTGCAGCGGTCGTTCGACAACCCGCGGATCGTGCTCGACGACACACCGGAGGACGACGACGAGGCACAGGCGGCGCGCCGTGCCTTCCTCAACTCGTCCGTCGGCTGCGGCATCGACGTGTTCTATGGCGGCGGCACGTTTGACTTCATCAAACAGGCCGACGCCGGGCGCCTCGTCGACTCTGGGATCTTCGAGCGCCACCCGGAGTGGTTTTCCGAGGCGGTGATCCCGGAGATCCACGGTGGTGAGCGCTTCTGGTCGCACGACCGGCTTTGGGTCGGCGCCGTGCTCTCGAGCTTCGGTATCCTCTACAACCGCGACTCGCTGGCGCGCCTGGGCATCGAGCGCGAACCCCGGGACTGGCGCGACCTCACCGATCCGCGCTACCTGGGCGAGGTCGCGCTCGCCGACCCGACGAAGAGCAGCTCCATCGGAAAAGCCTTCGAGATGGTCATCCAGCGCGAGATGCAGGTGCGCCTGCGCGAACTGCAGCAAGCGCAGCCCGACGGCGCGGCCGACGCGCTGGAGGCGCAAGCGGTATCCGAAGGGTGGGTACTCGGCCTCCAGGTGCTTCAACTCGCCGGCGCCAACGCCCGCTACTTCACCGACTCCTCGCAGAAACCGCCGATCGACGTGGGGCAGGGCGATGCCGCCGCCGGGATGTGCATCGACTTCTATGGCCGCTCGCAGGCGGGCATCGTCAGCCAGCGCGAAGGCGAGGACGGACCGAACCGGCTGGGCTTCGTCACGCCGCGCGGCGGCTCCGTGTTCTCCGTCGACCCGATCGCGTTGATGCGCGGTGCGCCAAACCGCACGGTGGCCGGCGATTTCATCGAGTATGTCCTTTCCGCCGAGGCCCAGAACCTCTGGAACTTCAAGCCGGGCGAGCCCGGCGGCCCGGAGATTTTCGCGCTGCGGCGGCTGCCCGTGCGACGCGACAGCTACGCCGCCGACTTGCAGAAGCATCGGTCGGACCCCGATACGAATCCGTACGGCGCTGACAACACCTTCGTCTACCGAGGCGCCTGGACCGGACGGTTGTTTACCGAGATGTCGTTCATCGTGCGCGTCGTCTGCCTGGATGCGCATCGGGAACTGGTCAGAGCATGGCGGGCGATCATCGCCGCCGGCATGCCGGCCGAGGCGCTCGCGGTGCTGCAGGACATGAGCGTCGTCGACTACGCGCAGGCGAACGGCCGCATCAAGAGCGTCCTTGCATCGAAGGATCCCATCGCCGAGCTGCGTCTCGGCCGCGAGCTATCCGATCACTTCAGGGCCCAGTACAGACGCGCGGAAGCGCTGGCCAGGGACGCGGGCCAGCGCTGAACCGAACTCCTGCAGAAGGCGACGGTGGAGCGCGACCGGCGACCGCGCTTTTCGCTCGGCCAGCCCTGAGGACTGCCGCCACGCCGTAGCGCACCGCGCGATGGCGGGAGATCGGATTTTACCGTCTGGTGCTTCGAGCTGCGTGCGCAAGGAGGCACGTCAACGGCGTGCGTCCGCCTCAGGCGAGTCCCGCAAACGCCGCGGCGAAGGCGCGCTGATCGACAGCCTTGAAGAACGAGGTGCCCGCCACGAATGTATCCGTACCGCTGGCACGGCATGCCGGCGCGGTCTCCAGGTCGATGCCGCCGTCGACTTCGAGGCGGAACTTCAGGCCGCGCTCGCGTCGCCAGCGATCGATCGTCGCGATCTTCGGAAGCATGTCGGCGCGAAACGATTGCCCGCCGAATCCCGGCTGCACGGTCATGACCAGCACCAGGTCCACCTCGCCCAGCACGGACTCGATCGCCGCCGCGGGCGTGCCGGGATTGAGCACGATGCCGGTCTGGCAGCCGAGTTCGCGGATGCGCCGGAGCGTGCCCGGGACGTCATAGGCCGGCTCGATGTGGATGCTGATCAGGTTCGCGCCGGCCTTGGCGAAGGGCTCCACGTAAAGGTGTGGATTGTCGAGCATCAGGTGCACATCGAAGAACAGCCGGCTGCGGCGGCGCAGCGCCTGGACGGTTGACGGCCCGAACGAGAGATTCGGCACGAAATGACCGTCCATGATATCGATGTGCACCCATTCCAGACCGTGGGCCGCGATCGCGGCCACGCTGCCCGCGAGATCGGCGTGGTCACCCGCGAGGATCGAGGGCGCAAGAATCGGTCGATGCAAAGCCATGACTGAAGTGAAGGCGCCGGGCGCGCGTGCGGCTAGCTCGATCTGAGGCCTCGGCGCGGACGAGAGCGTTGCCGCGCAGCCTCCGGCTGTGCGCTTCAGGGTGCGCTGGTGTTCGCGGCGAACTCGCGCAGCCAGTCGTTGCTGCTGCGGGCGTAGGAGCCGCGTTCCCGCACGAACGAGCGCACAAAGACACGTTCGCCACCGAGCGACGACCAGCGCACCTTTTCGGGTGGCGGCACGGGCGGCGTTTCCGGTCCGGGCTGCATCTCCACCTCCAGCACGGTCCCGGGCGCATCCCGCAACCAGGCGAGTTCCTCGAGTGTCCACGAGCCGCGCTGCCAGGAACGCGGCTTGGACGGGTCGATCGCCGTCTCTGCCACCGGCTCGGAAATCGCCTGAAGCTCGTCCGGTGTCGCGCGTGATGCCGTGACCGAGATCTCGTGAATCAGGCGCACTGTCCACCGGTTCGGGCTGTCCGCGGAATCCGGCGCCGAAACGGAAAACCAGAGGTCGCCCACGGCGAACGAGTCACCGCCGATGTCGAGATTGTTGAAGCGATTGTCCGCGGCGAGCCCCGGCACGAGCCCCATCATGTATTCGAGCAGGTCGCGTTTCTGCTCCCACGAATCGGGCGCCGGTCGGTGCAGGCTGACCTCCAGCGCGGCAGGACGCACCGGATCGCCGTAGCAACTGACCTGACAGAAGCCACCAACCCAGAAGGAAACGGCGGGAAGGTATTTCCAGCGACCGCGATCGACCACGAGCACGGGCACCTGGCGCGGGCTGCTCGACCACGGAAACTCGCGCAAGCGGCGCAGCGCGAAGCCGAGCGGCGGAAGTGGATGCGCGCTAGCGTCAAACTCCGGAGCGGCCAGGTCGGCCGCGTCGACAGCCGAAGCCGAAGGGCCGAAATACGGCGGCGAGATCACCGCGCTGCGTGGAAACTCCACCGTGCCGCCGTCGATGGACAACACGATCGACTCGGGCGAGTTCGCCACGATGGTGCCGAGGTAGGTTCGGCCGTTGGCCAGGACGATTTCGTCGAGCGCCTGCGCGCATGGCGGGGCGAGGAGGGTGGCCAGCATCACACACCACGCGATCGCGCGTGGCAGGCAACGGACGGGGGGGCTGAAGGTCGCGGCGGCCATGCCGGGGAAGCAAGCAAATCGACTCCCGCGTCTGAGTAAAGCTTCGGACGGCTCCTGAGTAGCCTCACTCATGCCGTCGACTCCGGGGTCGAGTGCCGAAGGCGGCGCCGCTCGCGTCGTTGCGAACCAGGCCCGGTCAGGGCCCGAGACGCCGTGCGCCCCGGTCAGCCAGAAGGCCTGCGACAACGATGGCGGCGCTTCCCGCGATCAGGCGGGCCGGATCACCGCTTTCCCCGAAGACCCAGATTGAGCAGGCGACGCCCATGGGAATCTTGGCGTTGTTGGCCACGGCGAGAGAGCCCGGCCCGGTGCGGGCGGCCCCGAAGTTCCAGAGGAAAAAGCACAATCCCGACGCCACCAAGCCGAGGTAAGCGAGGGTCTGCCAATGGGATGTGTTGAGGCTGGTGATGTCCCCAAGGTGCGGCCAGGCGAACGGAAACGCCGCGACTACTGCGCCCGCGTACAACCAGGCAAACACGGCCGCGTCCCGCACGTCCGCTTGTATCATGCGCCAGCGTCGCCAGGCCACCTGGCCCAGGGCGAAGCATGCGTTGGACGCCTGCACGAGGAGCACACCGGACCAGCTGACGGCGGCCAGCGGCTTGTCCACCACGATCACCGCCGCGCCCGCCACGGCGAGCAGGGCCGCGACCAGCGCCTGCCAGCGCACGCGTCCGCCCAGTGCGCCGTCCAGCAAGGTCACGAACACCGGCGTGAATATGGTCAGGACCGCCACCTCGTACGCGGCCAGGCTGCGAAACGCCGCGTTGTAGCAGACGTACATCAGGCCAAACTGCACCGCTCCGATGCCCGCCAGCAGAAGCCCGGTGCGGCCGGGCACAGCCCGGGGGCGGAACACGGGCAGAAAGACGATCAGCGCGAACGCGACGCGCAGGAGCGCCACGATGCCCGGGTCCACGTCGGCGAGGCGTCCCTTGATCAGGCCGAAGGAAAAGGCCCACACCAGGGAAACGAGCAGGAGCCAGAGCATGGCGGGCCGGAGTGGGCGGGCGCGATGCCGCTAGACGCGGAAGATGGCGCCCAGCCGCTTGCCCAGCAGCAGCGACAGCCCGCCGATCGTCACGGCGAGAAACGCCATCGCCCAGACGCCGAGGGCCGAGGCCAGGAAGCGGCCGTCGCCCAGCAGCTGGAAGAGTTCAAAGATGGCCTTGGTGATCGGATAGTACACCTGCTTCTGCGCCAGGATCAGCGAGTCGGAGACCTCGAGCATCGCGAAGGAGAACGCGAGGAGCGCGCCGGCGATGATGTTCGCCATGATCAGCGGCAAGGTTATGCGGAACGTCGCCTTGAGCGGCGGGCATCCCAGGTTTTGCGCCGCCTCCTCAAGCGTCTCGCTCGTCTGTTGAAACCCCGCCACCGCGGCGCGCACCATGTAGGGCAGCCGTCGCACGGCATAGGCGATGATCAGCAGGATGGTCGGGTCCACCACCGGATTGAGCGGGGCGAAAAACTTCCCCTCCTGGCTCATCGCGAGGTAGCCGAAGGCGAGCACCAGGCCGGGCACCGCGAGCGGGAGCATCGCCACCGTATCGAGAATCTGGCGACCGGGAAGGCGCGTGCGCACGATCACGTAGGCGATGGCGAGCCCCAGCCCGATGTCGAGCAGCGTGGCGATGCCCGCGAATTTCAGCGAGTTCGCGATCGAGGGCACGGTGAGGCTGTGGCTGAGCGCGAGGTCGAAGTTGGCCAGGGTGAGGCTCTCGGGCAGGAGCGTGCCGTACCAGTCCCGCGAGAATGCCACGAGCACCACGCCGACATGGGGAAGCACCGCGAGCGCGGTCACCCCGCCGAAGAGCAACGTGCAGCCGATGGCCTTGAGCATGCCGGGCCGCCGGGCCCCGCCGGTGCTCGTGGCTTTCGCCATCATGGCGTAGCTGCGACGACCGAAGAGGTACTTGCTCGTGGCGTAGAGGAGGGCCGACGCGCACAGCATCACCGCCACGAGCGCGTAGGGCGCCGGGCTGCGGCCGATGTCCTTGAGGCCGTAAAAGATCTGCACGGAGGTGATCCGCGAGAAGTCGAAGATCAGCGGTGTGCCGAGTTCGGTGAAGGCCCAGATGAACACGATCGTGGCGCCGGCGAACACGCCCGGATTGATCAACGGCAGCGTGATGCGCCTAAAGCGCCGGAAGCCCGTGCAGCCGAGGTTGGACGCGGCTTCCTCCATCGCCGGGTCCACATTGGCCAGCGCGGCGACGATGTTGAGGTAGAGGATCGGGTAGAGATTGAAGGACTGCACCACGACCATGCCCCAGAACTGGTTCTGGCCGAACCAGTCGATCGTCGCGCCATCGGCCAGCAGGCCGAGTTTCTGCAGCAGGGCATTGAACGCGCCGTACTGGCCGAAGATCTGGCGTATCCCGATCGCACCTACGAAGGGCGGCAGGATCATCGGCACCAGCACGACCGCGCCGAGCAACTGCTTGCCCGGAAACAGGTAGCGGTCGGATACAAACGCCAGCGGCATCGCGATCATGAACGCCGTTGTCGTCGTGCAGACGGCGAGCATGAACGAGTTGGCGAGGCACTCGACGTAGAGCGGGTTGCCAAACACCTCGCCGGCATAGGCGAGGGTGAAGGCGCCATCGGAATCGAAAAAGCCCGACTTCAGGATCTGCAGAATCGGCCAAACGAAGAACGCCGCGAAGAAGGCGATCGTGAACGTGAAGACGGCGATGGCGAAACCGCGGGACATGGGAGAAGCACGAAGGAGCCTCGGGCCGGCATGAGCGGCAAGACGGAAGTCGGGTGATCCCGGTTCGGGCGGAAGGCGGAGAGCAGCGGACCGACGCCACCGGGTGGAACGGGGGTCTGGAAGACTGAAGGCTTTTCCGACGACCGGTTCCGGGTGAGGTGAGGACTCCCGCCTTCGGCAGAGGCTTTGAGCGCGGGCTAAACGAGCCGCGGCTCACCGCGTGACGTTCTGCCCCAGGCCACGGACTTGAGACACACCCTACACGACTGCCCTCAGGCCGGGCTCGCTTCGCGTCTGAGCATCGCGACTCGCTCGACCAGCCCGGCAAGATGGTTGGGGTTGATCGGCTTCGAGAGGTAGTCGTCCATTCCCGCGGCCAGGCACTTTTCGCGATCACCGTCCATCGCGTCCGCCGTGAGCGCACAGATGTGAACGTGCGGATGAGTGGGGGCGAGCACCTCGCGTCCGCGGATCTCACGCGTTGCGGCATAACCGTCGAGTTCCGGCATCTGGACATCCATCAGGATGAGTTCGAACGAGCCGTTCTGCCAGTGGAGCACGGCCTCGCGACCATTCGATGCAAACGTCGGGGCGTAGCCCATTTTCGTGAGCAGCATGCGCACGATCTTCTGGTTCACGAGATTGTCCTCGGCCACGAGGATGGAGAGCGGCAGGCGTGCGGCGAGGTTGATGGGGACGACCGATTTTGAACCGGGGAGTCCGGAGCGGGACGCCGTGTCCATGGCGGCCTGGATGTCGGCGCCCGGCCTCGCCGGTGCTGCGGGCGCGCTCGACGTGAGGCCGGCGAGGATGGTGAAATGGAACCGCGAGCCGTGCCCGACCTCGCTCTCGACGTGGATGTCGCCGCCCATGATGTTGCACAGGCGCTTGCTGATCGCGAGACCCAGGCCGGTGCCGCCGAAGCGTCGCGTGGTCGATGAGTCGGCCTGGCTGAAGGGCTTGAAGAGACGCTCGAGCTTGTCCGGCGGAATGCCGATGCCGGTGTCTGTAATGGAAAAACAAATGCGCGCCTTGCGCACGGCGTCCTTCTGCTCGAACGCCTCCAGCTCGGCGCGCAGCGTCACGGATCCGTCGCTGGTGAACTTCACCGCGTTGCCCACGAGGTTGATCAGGATCTGCTGCAGGCGCCCGGAATCACCGGTGATCATCGCCGGGATGCGATGGTCGATGGTCGACGTCAGCTGGAGGCCCTTGACCGAGGCGGTGTGGCGGTTGATGTAGAGGACGTTCTCGAAGAGTTTGTGCAGGTCGATGGGCAGGGCCTCGAGCTCGATCGCCCCCGCCTCGATCTTGGAGAAGTCGAGTATGTCGTTGATGAGCGCGAGCAGCGCCTCGCCCGAACGACGGATGGTCTCCACGCAATCGCGCTGGTGCGGGTCGAGCTGCGTGTCCTGGAGGAGCGTGGTGAATCCGATCACGCCGTTCATCGGCGTGCGGATCTCGTGGCTCATCACGGCAAGAAACTCACTCTTCGCCCGGTCCGCCTTCACCGCATCCTCCTTCGCGCGCACGAGCGCGGACTCGGCCATGCGGCGCTCGGTGGTGTCGGAGAAGGTGATGGCGACGCCGTCCTCGAGCTTGACGGCCACGAGGTGAATCCAGCGCTCCTGGCCGCGAACCGTGGCGCGATAATCCTCGGAGGAGGGTTCGCCGGTTTCCGCCACGCGGGCGAGCTGGGCGAAGACCGCGGCGTCAAACACATCGGCGAGTCCCTGGCGCAGGCTCGTGCCCACCACATCGCAGCCCAGGCGACCGATCATGCGACCGGCGCTGGGATTGATCAGGACCGCCTCGAAATCCGAGAGCGTGCCGTCGCTCGTGCGGACTGCGCGCAGCGCCATGACGCCGTCGATCGAGCTGTCGAGCACGCCGCTGAGGAGGGCGCGGTCCTTCTCGCGCGCCTGTTCGGCGCGCTGCTTCACGATCGTGTTTCCGAGGTTGCCGGCGAGCGTCCGGAAGATTGCGAGTTCCTGCTCGGTCCACGCTTCGGCGCGCTTTCGATCCTGCATCACGAGCAGACCCGCGCACAGCTCGGCCGTCCGCACCGGCATGATGAGCACCGTGGTGAATCCCGGCGGCGCGAAGAGCGCGGCATGGGTGCCATCGAGGGCGTGAGCCGCGGTGTTGATTTCGCGGCCGGTGAGCAGTTCGGCCGCCCAGTCGAACATGCCCTCGGCGGCGAGATCGAGGTTGTTGAGGCGTCGATCGTTGGGCGGCGAGGGAAACCCGTCGCGCACCCATTCGAAGCGCTTGGAGATGACGAGCAGCTTGCCGACGACGTCGGTCGATGCGGAGAAGTAGGAGATCGCATGCGTGCCCGCCGCGTCGCCGATCAACGCGAGCACGCGCGGCAGGATGCGCGTGTAGGCGACGTCGCTGAGCAGAAGATGATTCACTTCCGTAGCCGCCTGCTGGAGACGCAGGCTGCCGCTGAGCGTTTCGACAAGGGTCGCGTTGCGCTGCTCCACCTCGGTCTTGCGCATCTCCGCCTCGCGCCATTGCCGGTCGCGCATCGCCGCGGAGCGGCGCACGCCCACGGTGATCGCGCCCACGAGCACGCCCGCAAGCGCGGCCAGGATCAGGCTGTTCCGGGTGGAAGCCCAGAGGGGATCGAGCAGGGCGGTGTAGCGGGTGATGTCAAGATCGACGCCCACCACGGCGAGGGCTGTGCCGCGGTCGTCGGTGATCGGGGCAAATCCGCTCATGAGCACGCCGAAACTTGTCGGCACCGGCTCGGGCGTGGACCAGGCGGAGCCGTCCGCGACAGGCCTCAGGCGCGCGGCGTCCTCCAGCGGCACGGGCTCCATCGGAAACGACGGTGTCGCCCCGTGCATGCCGACGAGCTGGTCGGCGCGGGTGCAGGTATCGAGCACGTAGCGCAGCGTCCCTCCGTCGTCGATGTACGTATACACATACGTGAGGTCGTTCTCGCGCTGATGGAGGCGCACCAGCCGGGCGATCGCACGTTCGTAGACTTCGGTATCCAGCTGGTCGGCACGCCGGATCGCCTGGTGTGCCTCGATGTCGACGAGGCCGGCGGCTTCCGTCGCCAGGCGCTCGAGACGACTGCGCAGCGCGCGCACCTGCGCATCCCGGGCCTCGACGTGCAGCGTCAGGACGGACGCTGCAGACACGACGAGAATGAGGATTCCAATAAAGAATCCTTCCAGAAGGGGGCGCGGCGTCGCCGCGGTGGCAGGCTTGGCTACCGGCATGGGACCGTGAACAGGTGGGCGTTAAACGGTCTAATCGGCCGGCTTCCGCTCCACTGAACCTAAACCGGCCGGAGCGAGGGAGTTAACTGCGCCGGTGAGCCCCCGCCCGACCCGGGTGAGCGGGGTAGCCCACGCGCCCGGAACCCGGTGATGGAGCGGCAGTTCCCTGCGAGCCGTGACCTTCCCGGAGGCGCGCGCCGCGGGCTGGGTGCATCGCCCGGGTGAGCGGGCCCTCCGTGGGCGCCTCAGCGACCGGCCGCCGCGGTGCCGCCTTCGGGGAAGTCGGGGACCCGCTCAAGCAGGCTGTCGAGCGTGTCGCCGCCGAGGGCCGCCTGCGTCGCCTCGTGGGATTTCTCGAAGAATCGTTGCACCACCGGATCGAGCGCGCCGAGCACGTCCTGCCGCGGGCCGTCCCCCGCGTTCTCGAAGAGCTCCTTGAACTCCGCGAGCGTGATGGAACCGAGAGGCCGGGCGGGCTGAAAGCGATAGTCCGCCCCGGTCATCGTCTCATCGGGCGGGATGCGCGAGAGCACGCCCAATTGGATCAACCGGGTGAAACACGCGTTGAGCAGCTGGATGGGAATCTTGACGATCTCGGCAATCTGCGGCGCGGTGAAGGCATCCTGGCAGGCGCGGAACCTGCGGGCGACGATGGCGAGTACGAGCACCGCCAGGCCGATGCGCGACGTGTGGTTGAGGTCGCTCCAAGCCATGTTGCTCCCGCGGTAGTGCGCGTTCTGCACCGCGTAGGTGATCTGTCCGCCGAGCAGCAGGATGAACCAGAAGATATAGAGACCCAGCATCAGCACCACGAGCACGGCGAGTCCGCCATAGAGGCTGATGTTCATCCGCACGCTGCGGATGTAGAGAAAGGCCAGGATGTTGTTCAGGTGGATCAGGACAACGACGATGCCCGCCCCGGTGAACGCCGGCAGCCAGCCGACGCTGGTGTTGGGGATGAACTTGTAGAACAGCGTGAGCAGGCCGGCGAGGAGCAGCCCGGAGATCAGCGGCGTCGTGAACGACGAGAGATGACCGAATCCGCCGGAGAACGGGAGGACTTCGATCACGGAGAAGAAGGCCGAGGCCGAAAGCGCGGCAAACGCGCCGATGGCCAGGACTGCGCCCAGCGTGATCGCCGTCCAGTAGAACACGATGCGCAGCATCCAGTTGCGGCCCCGTCGCACGCCCCAGATCCCGTTGAACGCGCTCTCGATCGACGTGAACAGCTGGATCACGATGACGATCAGGCTGACGATGCCGATCACGCCGATCGTCTTGGAGTAGTTCTCGCCCACGAGGCCGCGCAGCATGTCGGCGAGTTGCGGGTTGATCGACGTGATCACCTGCGGTTCGCCGGGCTCGGTCGCGGGCTCGAGTGCCTCGGTCTCCGGCGGTGGCGGCTGCGCATGCGGAAGCTGGGCGAGCTGAGGGGCGATGAAGAGCAGCCCGCGGTTGATCTGCTGCAGCATGAACTCCTCGTCCGCGCGTTCGTCGAGCGCGCCGGAAAACATCACGACGAGGATGATGAGCGGCCCGAGGGCCAGCATCGAGCTGTAGCTCAGCGCACCGGCGCGGCTCGGCAGCGAGTTCTCAATGAGGCCGGAATAGGTCGTCGCGGCGACGCGCAGCGCGGCCAGGCAACGGCCCCGGAACGAACGGTCGGCGAGCACGGCGGCCTGCCAGATCGATCGCGTAAAGAAAACGTGGAGACGAGCGAAATGCTGTTGTAGGGCGGTCATCGTGCACGGATGCCGCCCCGGGGTTGGCAGGGTGGAAACTGCCGGCGGATCCAGTTAACTCACGAGAAAATAGGCAAATGCACCCATTCCCGCCAGTCCCAAAGCGCCGAAGACGATGACTGCGGCGAGATTGACCGTAAGCGTCGTCAGGAATGCCGCCACCGAGCCGACAGCAAGCGCCGCGATCGGCAGGAAGCTGCCGTCCGCCCAGAAAAGGAATCCGAAGAACCCGAGGCCGAGCGCGGCGCGAAACCGCACGACCCAGTAGAGCGAGGTGACCTCGAGGAAAAGCAGCAGGCCGAGCAGCAGGTCGGCCAATCCGATCAGGATGAACGGATTCGTCATGATCGTGCCGTATTCGAGGGAAATTACGGCATCCATGTGCAGGAGCAGCAGGCCCGCCGAGCTGATCAGGAACATGAGCGCCATCGCGCGCATGCCCCACCGGGCAGCCATCGCCTTGCGCGGCGTGAGGTCGCGCCTTCCGCGCGTCTCGGCGGTCTCGCCTTCGGCCGCGGCGAGCATTTCCTCGACCGTGATCGGCTTATCCTCCTCCTTTTTCGGCGTGTTGATGGAGGCGACGTGCTCCTTGGGCTTCATCGTCAGCTTCTTCTTCGTGGGGAAGAGTGCGGCGACGAGCTCGGGGTTGGACTGGATCTCAACCCACTTCTCGGAGATCGAGTCGTAGTAGTAGGTCTGGCGCGACACCTGGCCGGCCTCGACCAGGGAGGCGAGTTGATCCAGGGTGAAGGGACCACGCGAGTCCTCGTCACCTTCCTGCCGGATATAATACTCCTGCATAGAGCGGGTTGAGCTTTGGTCAGGCATGGCGGCGCTTCAAGACGTATTCCTCGGCCGAGTTGGGCCCGTCTTGAGCGCCGCGATGATCGCGCCGGGCCCGGGGTGCACCGAGCGCGGCCCTCGTGCGATTCTTGACAGCGTTTTCGCGCATAGACGCGACGCTTTCGCGAACCTCACATCTGGTCGAGCGTGCGAATCCCGAGCAGGTGCAGTCCGGCCTGGAGCGTCATCAGTGTGCGGCGGCAGAGCACGAGACGCCGTGCGCGCACCTCGGGTTCATCCACCAGCACGCGGTTGAGGTTGTAGAAGGTGCTGAACGCGCCCGCGAGTTCGTAGAGGTAAAGCGAGATGAAGTGCGGCCGCAGGGTGGACACCGCCTGGTCGATCGCGCCGGGGAGGGCCACGAGCTTGCGCGCCAGCGCGATCTCCTCGGGCGTCTGGAAGACCGAGGCCGTGTCAGGCGCCGCGTCCTGTCCGGGTTCCATCCGGCGCAGGATGCTGGCGATGCGCACGCAGGCGTAGAGCAGGTAAGGTGCGGTGTTGCCGTCGAGGCTCAGGAGCTTGTCCCAGGAGAAAACGTAGTCGCTGCTGCGATTCTGGCTGAGGTCCGCGTAGATGACGGCGCCGATCCCGACCGCGCTCGCGATCTCGCGGCGCTTCGCCTCGGGAAGGTCGGCGTTCTTCTCCGTGACGACGGCAAATGCGCGTTCCTCGGCCTCGTCAAGGAGCGCCTTCAGGCGGATCGGGTCGCCGCTGCGTGTCTTGATCGCCTTGCCGTCCTCGCCGAGAATTGTCCCAAACGTGACGTGCTGGAACTCCGGCAGGCGGCGCGCGGCGTGGGCGAACCACTTGCGCGTCGTGAGCCAGAGTTGTTCAAAGTGATCGTTCTGGCGCGCGTCGGTCACGACGATGACGCCGTCGGCCTTGAAGTGCTCGGATCGATACGCCATGGTCGCGAGGTCGGTCGAGGCGTAGTTGCTCGCGCCATCGCTCTTGCGCACGATGAAGGGCTGGGTGGCGAAGCGCGGGTGCTCGGGATGAAACACGACCAGCGCGCCCTCGCTCTCGACCGCGAGCCCTGCGGCGCCGAGTTCGCGATAGACGGTATCGATGCGATCGCGATAGAAACTCTCGCCCAGGAAGTGGTCGTAGTGCACGCCCAGCCGTGCGTAGATGGAGTTGAGCGTGTCGATCGAGAGCTGATTGACGCGCTTCCAGAGTTCCACCGCGTCGGGTTCGCCATTCTGCAGGCGGACGAGCTCCAGGCGGGATTCCTCGAGGGCGGCGGAGTTTTCGCGGCAGGCGGCGTCGGCGGCCTTGTAGAGGCGCTCGAACTCCTCGAGCGGGTCGCGCTCGAGCGCGGCTTTGTCGAGGTGGTGCTTGTAGCCGTAGAGGATCTTGCCGAATTGCGTGCCCCAGTCGCCGAGGTGATTGTCGCGGATTACGCGGGCGCCGCAAAACTCAAGCAGCCGGCAGATCGCCTCGCCGATGATGATGGAGCGGATGTGACCGACATGCATCTGCTTCGCCGTGTTCGGCGAACCGTAGTCGACCACCCAGGTCTGTCCGGCCATGCGCTGGCCGGCTCCGCGGCGCAGGTCCTCCTCGCGGTCGAATGTCCGGAGCCACTCGAGGAGAAAGGCGGGCTTCAGGGCGAAGTTGATGAAACCCGGACCGGCGATGGAGACATCCATCCGGTCGGCCAGCGCCGCTCCCTCGCGCTGGAGGAGCGTGTCGAGGAGCTTTTGGGCGATGGCGCGTGGGTTCTGCTTGGTCGCCTTGGCAAAACCGAGCACGCCGTTGGCCTGAAAATCGCCGAAGCGCGGGTCGGCCGTGCGCACGTCCGGAGCAAAGGCGCCGGAAGGCCAGCCGAGTTCGGCGGCGGCAGCCGCGAGGGCGGCATCGAGGTGGCGGGCGACATCAAACCAAGCGTCCATCGGACCACTCAAAGGACGCGAGGGCTACTTGCGCAAGACCCGATTGGGCTGCATGTTGGGGAGCGCTCGGGCTTCCGGAGCGGGGGAGAAACGCCGGCCCGGCGCGCGCCTTTTTCCCGCCTGCTGTGCGCCTGTGGTCAGGTCGTCCGCAAAATCGTCTCGACACCTGACCGATAATGACTTAACCATGAATGCTTTAGGCATGACAGGCTTCGCCCTGCGTCCCTTCCTCATATGACAAAACGTCCGTTGACCAGCCGCCGGTTCGTAAAACCTTCCTACAACTTCCTGATCGAAAAGAAGCGTGACGGTGGGGAGTTCACGCAGGATGAGATCCGGTTTATCATAGATTCGACGCTCGATGGTGAGATGCCGCAGTACCAGTGCGCGGCGCTCATGATGGCCATTTACTTCCAGAGCATGTCTGCTCAGGAGACGGCCATTCTCACCGAGGAGATGATGCTCTCCGGCGAGGTGATCGATCTCTCCCACATCGCGAAGCCCAAGATCGACAAGTATTCGTCGGGCGGAGTGGGCGACAAGACCTCGCTCGTGCTCCTGCCGCTCGCGGTCGCCAGCGGCATCGTCGTCCCGATGATGTGCGGCGAGGACCAGGAATACGAGATCAGCACGCTCGACAAGCTCGCCGCCGTCCCGGGCTTTCGAGGCAACCTTTCGATCCGGGAGTTCGTTCACCAGCTCGAGCGCGTGCACGGTGCATTTGTCCGCCAGGTGCCCGAGCTCGCCCCGGCGGATGCCAAGCTCTTCGAGCTTCGCCGCAATACCGGCACGATCCCGAGCCTCCCGCTCATCACCGGCAGCGTCCTCTCCAAGAAACTCGCCGAGGGCGCCGAGGGCCTCGTGATCGACGTGAAATGGGGCAACGGCTGCTTCATCAAGGATCTCGAGCAGGCGAAGCAACTCGCGCGCTCGATGACGCGCGTCGGCCGCTCGATGAAGCGTCGCTGTGTGGCGCTCGTGACGGATATGAATCAGCCGCTCGGTGACTCCGTCGGCACCTCGCTCGAACTCAAGGAGGCGATCGAGCTGCTCAAGGGCAACGGCCCCGAGGACATCAAGGAACTCGTGCTCAAGCTCGGCATGGAGATCGTGCGCCTCGCCGGCGTGGCCGGTTCCACGCTTTCCGCGAAGCAGACGGTGCAGCGCCACCTCGAGGACGGCACCGCGCTCGCCAAGCTCAAGGAGATCGTCAAGGCCCAGGGCGGCGACACGTCGTACATCGACGACCCCTCAAAGTTCCCGCAGGCGAAACACATCCGCAAGCTCCCGGCTCCCAAGCGCGGCTACGTGCACACGATCAACGCGGCGATGATCGCCCGCGGCGTGCATCTGCTCGGCGCCGGGGTCGAGAAACCCGAGGACAAGCCCGACTTTTCGGTCGGCGTTTCCGAGATCAAGAAGGTCGGCACCCAGGTGAAGCAGGGTGAGCCGCTGATGATGATCCACTACAACGATGAGGCGAAGCTCGAGCAGGCGCTCGAGTATTTCAAGAACGCCTACCGCCTCGCGCCCAAGCGCCCGGTTCCGCCGCCCCTCGTGGTCGAGCGCGTGGCCTGAGCCGGAGACTCTCAACCCTGGGCGCACACAGCTGCACGCACACTGCTGGTCGCTCGCCCAACGCTCCACGAGGGCGTCATCCGCAAGGGTGACGCCCTCGCGTGTTGGTGGGGCGTGAAACTCGCGCGGACGCGGGAGCACGCGGTGCGCCGCCATTTTCCGTTGGCAGGCCGGGCGCATCTGTGAGTTTCTCGCTTCCTCTCTTCATCCTGATTTCGTCAATAGAATCAGGTCACGAGGCACAGGGGACGATCATGGATCACAGAGGTCTTTGCAGAAACCAGGGTCACGCCTTCACCGATTCACCCACGAGGTGATGAACTGAAGCGGACGATTCCTCTGCAACTCTCTGTGCCCTCGGCTCCATCCTCCGTGATCTCCGTGTCCTATTCCTCTTTTTTGGTTCATCCATGCTGACGCTCCGCGGCGCTCCCGCCCTTTCCGACTTTCGTCTCGAGAAACTGCGCAACGATCTCGTTGCCGCCGCTGTGCCGGTGGAGTCGATCACGACTGCATTCATCCACGTCGCTGAACTCGTCGAGGGCGTGGCCGAGCTCACATCCGACGAACAGGCGATCCTGGAGAAGCTGCTCACCTACGGACCCAAGCGCGCCACGCACGCGCCGCTCGGCCTGCTCCAGGTGGTCGCGCCTCGGCCGGGCACGATCTCACCGTGGTCCTCGAAGGCCACCGACATCGCCCACATCTGCGGTCTCACGAAGATCAGGCGCATCGAGCGCGCCGTCGCCTACTGGATCGAGGTCGACAACGCCAGGCTGAGAAAGCCGCTCATGCAGCTGAGCGCGGGCCAGGTGGCGACGCTTCGCGCCCGCCTGCACGACCGGATGACGCAGGTGGTGTTCAACACGACGGACGACCTCGCGGCGCTGTTTTCGCACCACACGCCGGCGCCGTTCACGACCGTTCCGGTGCTCGCTCAGGGGCGCGCCGCGCTCGTTGAAGCGAACCGGACGCTCGGCCTGGCGCTGGCCGAGGACGAGATCGATTACCTGGTGAAGGCGTTCATTGCGCTCGGTCGCGATCCGCGGGACGTCGAGCTGATGATGTTCGCCCAGGCCAACAGCGAGCATTGCCGGCACAAGATTTTCAACGCGTCGTGGGAGATCGACGGCCAGGCGAGGGACCGCTCGCTGTTCCAGATGATCAAGAACACGTATCAACTCCACAGCGACGGCATTCTTTCCGCCTACAAGGACAATGCCGCCGTGATGGAGGGGACGCGCGCCGGGCGGTTTTATCCCGATCCGCAGACCGGCGAATACGCCGCACACGCGGAGAACATTCACATCCTCTGCAAGGTCGAGACGCACAATCATCCGACGGCGATCTCGCCGTTTCCCGGTGCCGCGACGGGATCCGGCGGCGAGATTCGCGACGAGGGCGCCACCGGCCGTGGCGCGAAGCCGAAGGCCGGGCTCACCGGATTCACCGTTTCACACCTGCGCCTGCCTGGCGCGGTCCAGCCCTGGGAGCAGAACGATCCCGGCAAGCCTGGCCGGATCGTGACGCCGCTCGAGATCATGATCGAAGGCCCGCTCGGCGGCGCCGCCTTCAACAACGAGTTCGGCCGCCCGAATGTCCTCGGCTACTTCCGCACCTACGAGGCGGAAGTCCCGGCGGCGTTGGCCGCGGGCAAGAGGCCCGAGGCGAGTGGCGAGAGGCAGGATGACGCGGATACATCGCCCTCCGCGGCGCAGTCGCTTGAATGGCGCGGCTACCACAAACCCATCATGCTCGCGGGCGGCCTGGGCAACATCAAGGCCGGCCATGTGCGCAAGGGCACGATCTCGCCCGGCGACAAGCTCATCGTGCTCGGCGGCCCGGCGATGCTCATCGGCCTCGGCGGCGGCGCCGCCAGTTCAATGGCGACCGGCGCCGGGCATGAGGACCTCGATTTCGCCAGCGTGCAGCGCGACAACCCCGAGATGGAGCGCCGCTGCCAGGAGGTGATCGACCGCTGCTGGGCGCTCGATACGGACAACCCCATCGCGTTCATCCACGACGTTGGCGCAGGTGGCCTGTCCAACGCGCTTCCCGAGCTGGTCAATGACGCCGGGCTCGGAGGTCGCTTCCAGCTGCGCTCGATCCCCAACGACGAGCCCGGCATGAGCCCGCTCGAGATCTGGTGCAACGAGTCGCAGGAGCGCTACGTCCTCGCCGTGCCCGCCGCGCGGATCGAGGCGTTCGCCGCGATCTGCGCGCGCGAACGCTGCCCGTTCGCCGTGGTCGGGGAGGCGACCGCCGAGCGGCAACTCGTGCTCGAGGACGACCATTTCAGGAACACCGCGATCGACATGCCGCTGGACGTCCTCCTGGGGAAGCCGCCGCGGATGCATCGCACCGACCAGACATTCATCCGGCCGCTCGCACCCGTGGACCTATCGGTGCTCGACAAGCCGGTTGCGCTGCCCGCCCGGATACCCGCGGGCGGTGACGATATCGATGCGGATATCGCGGCTGTGCTCGCCGAGACCGATCCGGCCACGGCGTTGAAGCCGCGGTCCCCGGAGCAGCGCCTGCGCGATTCGCTCCGCGAGGCGGTCCGCCGCGTGCTCGCGCATCCCACCGTCGCGGACAAGACATTCCTGATCTCAATCGGCGACCGCACGGTCACGGGCCTGATCTGCCGCGACCAGATGGTCGGCCCCTGGCAGGTGCCCGTGGCCGATTGCGCCGTGACGGCCGCATCGTTCGACACCTACGCCGGCGAAGCCATGGCCATGGGCGAGAGGACGCCCGTTGCAGTCAACAGCGCTGCCGCCTCGGCGCGGCTCGCGGTGGGCGAGGCGCTCACCAATCTCGCAGCCGCCCAGGTTGGCGATCTCGGCAAGGTCAACCTTTCCGCGAACTGGATGGCCGCCCCCGCAGTCGCCGGCGACGGCGCCGACCTCTACGCCGCCGTGCAGGCTGTCGGGATGGAACTTTGCCCGGCGCTCGGCATCACGATTCCGGTGGGCAAGGACAGCATGAGCATGTCCACGGTGTGGAATCAGGATGGCGCGCAGAAGCGCGTCACCGCACCGATTTCGCTCATCGTCTCCGCCTTTGCGCCGTGCGCGGACATCCGGCTCTCGCTCACTCCCCAGCTCAATCGGGAGGAAGCCTCACAGGAGCCGGCGGAGAAAGCCGAGAAGAAATCCTCCGTTCAGGCCTCCGTTTCCCCCGGTGAAACGGTCTTGCTTCTCATCGATCTCGGGCGCGGCCAGGACCGCCTCGGCGGTTCGATCCTCGCCCAGGTGCTTTCCCAGACGGGCGACACGCCACCCGACGTCGACAGCGCCGAGGACCTGAAACACTTCTGGAACGCGATCCAGGAGCTCGGGCGCGCGCGGAAGATCCTCGCGTATCACGATCGCAGCGACGGAGGTCTGCTGGCCACCATGGCGGAAATGGCGTTCGCGGGCCACGTGGGAGTCGACATCGAGCTTCCGTCCGACCGCGACCTGTTTGCGGGCCTCTTCTGCGAGGAACTCGGCGCCGTGATCCAGGTGCGCGCGGCCGAGCTCGACGATGTGCACGAGATCCTGCGCCGGCACCGGCTGAAGCATCATGTGACGCGCATCGGTGCGCTGAATACGAAGCATGCCCTGCGCGTGAAGCACCGCAACCAGCTCGTCTTCAACGAGAGCCTGGGCGACCTTCGCGCCATCTGGTCGGACGTCACGCGACGCATCGCCGCGCTGCGCGACAACCCGACCTGCGCGGAACAGGAGTTTCGCCTCAAGCTCGACCGCGAGGACCCCGGCATATCGCCCCGGATCACCTTTCCCATCGGCGAACAGGATCCCGCCGTGCGACGGCAGCGGTCGGCGCCGGGTGCGAAGCCGCGGGTTGCGATCCTGCGCGAGCAGGGCGTGAACAGCCATATCGAGATGGCGCATGCATTCACGCGCGCGGGCTTCCGCGCCGTCGATGTGCACATGACCGACATCCTCGCGGGACGCATCGCACTGCGCGATTTCCGCGGGCTCGTCGCGTGCGGCGGCTTCAGCTATGGCGACGTGCTTGGCGCCGGCGAGGGGTGGGCGAAGAGCGTGCTGTTCAATCCCAGGGCGCGCGCGGAGTTCGAGGCCTTCTTCGCCCGGGGCGACACTTTCAGCCTGGGCGTGTGCAACGGCTGCCAGATGATGAGCAACCTGCATTCGATCATCCCGGGCGCCGGGAACTGGCCACATTTCGTGCAGAATCGGAGCGAGCGCTTCGAGGCGCGCTTCGCGTCGGTGATGATCGAGAAGACGCCGAGCATCTTCTTTACGGGCATGGAAGGCAGCGTGATCCCGATCGCGGTCTCGCACGGCGAAGGGTACGCGGAGTTTGCGAGCGCCGAGGCGGCCGCTGCGTGCAACGCGTCCGGGCTGGTCACCGCCCGTTTCGTCGACAACCGCCACCAGGCGACCGAGCTGTATCCGCTCAATCCCAACGGTTCGCCATTCGGCATCACCGGGCTCACGACCACGGACGGGCGCGTGACGATCATCATGCCGCATCCCGAGCGCGTGCATCGCACGGTCCAGATGAGCTGGCATCCCGAGGACTGGGGCGAGGATTCCCCGTGGATGCGCATGTTCGACAACGCGCGAAGCTGGATCGGCTAGGCGGGCTTGGGGCGCCGTCGCGCTGACGGAGCGCAGCCCGCCGGCCGGCCTCGAGGGGATCCGGTTCAGCCCGTATGGCCTGTGCGTCAGCCGGGATTCGGCGCAGGGGGACGTGCGTCTCCTCAGCCTGCGCTCCGCTGGATTGAACGCCTGCGTCAGCGGCCCGGATGTGGAAGGGGTGTGGTGCGGCGCGCCGCGCGCAGCAGGCCAAGAGCGGCGGCGGCCGCCGCCGCGAAGCGCAGCAGCGCGGCCCAGGAAATGCCGAGTACGGTCGAGCCGAGGACGCGGTCGACCTCGTGCAGCGACAGCATCGCGCCGACCGAGACGATGCCGTAGAGCGTCACGCCGGCGATGACGGCAAACGGCATCATGACGCGCGGCCGGACGACCGCCATAGCCACGAGCGTAGCTGCGAGCGCCAGAGCGCCGGCGGTGATGAACTGCTGCCAGCCGCGGCGGTTCTCATAAAGGTCGGAATCCTGCGCGAGTGTGCGCGCAAGTTCTGCAAGCCGAGCACCGCCCGCCGCGAGTTCCCAGGCAGCCAGAGCCGCAAAGAGGCTGATCCACGCCAGGCCGACCCAACCGCGGAGTGCGCCGCTCGCCCGTGCCACCACGACGATTCCCGCACATGCGATCCACGTCAGACCGGTCAACCAGCGCGCGACGCGATGATCCGGAATCGACATTCCAGGGTCGTGAACCTGGTTGAACACCGGCACAGCCGCGACCTGCGACGCGGCGGCCGCGGGCGATTCGACCGGATAGCGCCTCGACGTGGCGGCGATCCAGCGGTCCTTCCATCGCGGTGACGTGGAACGGTAGACGACGAAGTGGGCATGATCGATCCCGGGAATGTCAGGAAGCACAGGAGCAAAGCTGTAGGTGTCCTGGCCCGACACCACGGCCTGCGGCACGCCATGCGCGACCACGCGCAGCGACGAATCGGCCCGTCCGCCGCCATGGATATCGCACATGAGAAAACCGGCGGTCTCGGGATCGGACAGCGTGAGTGTCACCACCGCGGCTTCCCCAGGGCTCAGGACCGTCGGGCCCCGCAACCGCACCCAGGCGGCCTCGTCCTGCTCACCAAGCACCCAGGCGATCGCAGCGACCGCGAACGCGAGGACCACGATTGCCGGCCAGCGCATGCGCGATCGTGTCACGGCTGCGGCGGAGGCGCCACGCGGACAGGGTCTGCTTGCAGTGCGGTCACGGCATCGTGGACCGAAGCGAGCGCCTCGCGCACGATCTCAAAACTCTCCCTGACTCCTGCCGGATCTCCGCGTCGCGCATGGCCCTCCAGGTTGAGGAGGAGCGTCCGCGCATGATTCGCCCCGAGGTTGGCGCACGAGCCCGCCATGGTATGCGCGGCCCCGGCGACGGCGCGCATGTCCCCGCGGTTGACGTATCCGGAAAGTTCATCCATCCGCGCCGCCTCGAGTTCGAGATAAAGATCCGCGATGTCGGCGAGCATGGTGCGCCCGTTGCGGCCGGGCAACCTGCGGCATTCGTCCAGAACGCCCGCATCCAGAACCGCCTGGGCGGGTGCCGCAGGTCGGGGTGCCTCGGCGGGCCCGGATGACTGGCGCGCCGTCAGTCCATGGCGGAGCAGCACCTGCTCGAGCGCCGGTGCACGCAGCGGCTTGGCCAGATAATCATCCATCCCGGCATCCAGGCAGCGCTTTCGATCGCCGGCCATCGCGTAGGCCGTGAGGGCGATCACCGGGATGCGCGGATCGACACCCGGCACCTCGCCGGCTCGGATCGCGCGCGCGGCACTGTAGCCATCGAGGATGGGCATCTGGCAATCCATGAGCACCGCGTCATAGTGGACCTGCCTGAGGCGATCGAGGGCAAGCTGGCCGTTGGCCACCACGTCCACCGTGCAGCCGAGGTGTTGCAGGAGCATCGAGGCGACGAGCTGGTTGGCCGGATTGTCCTCGGCGAGCAGGATGTGGGTGCCGCTCGGCGCGCGTCCGGGCGGCGCCGTCAGCGGGTCCCTCGAGACCGCGGCGGCCGGGGCGGACCCGAGCATTTCGGACACGGCCGCATGCAACACGGCTGCGCGCACCGGCTTGACGAGAACGCGCGCGATGCGGAGCGACGAGGCGCGGCCTGTGTCGCGGAACGAGCTGGTCGATGAGAGCATCGCAATCGGCAGATCCGCCAGGCGGCTGTCCGCACGTATCCACTCCGCAAGATCGAGTCCTCCCGCGTCGGGCATCTGGAAGTCGACGAGCGCGAGCGCGAAGGGCGCACCGCGCGCGGCCGCCTCCTGCAGCAGTGCCAGTCCGGCCCGGGCATTCGCGGCCTGTTCGGCCGCGATGCCGATGGCGCCCAGCTGTCGAGCCAGCACGCCGCGGCTGGTGGCGTTGTCCTCGACGACAAGCACAGGGCCTGTCGATCCGCCGGGCAAGCCCTGCCGGGGCGGCGCGGCATCGATCTGCGCATCGAAATCGAACCAGAAGCGCGATCCGCGGCCGGGCGAACTCTCGAACTCCAGGGAGCCCTCCATCAGATCGGCGAGCTGCCTGGATATCGCGAGACCGAGCCCCGTCCCGCCATGGCGCCGCGTATGGGAGCCGTCTCCCTGCACGAAAGGCTGAAAGAGCCTCGCCGCCGCCTGGGGCGCGATGCCCGGTCCGGTATCTGAGATTAGAATACGAATCGAGGCCGTTCGCCCGGCGACCGGACGCCGCAAGGAGAGTTGCAGCACGACCTCGCCCTCATCGGTGAACTTCACCGCGTTGCCCGCCAGGTTCATCACCACCTGGCGCACGCGCGTGGCGTCGCCCACGATCCGCTCCGGCACATCCGCCGCGATGTCGCAGGCGATCTCGATCCCCTTTTCGTGGGCGCGCGGGGCAAGGAGGATGGCGGCATCCTCGACGAGCGCACGAAGGTCGAACGGCGCGGGCTCGATCCTGAGGTGGCCCGCCTCGATCTTGGAGAAGTCGAGAATATCGTCGATGATCTCGAGCAACGAATCGGCGCTGTTGAGAATCACCTGACCCATCGAGCGCTGGCGATCGTCGAGACTGGTCTCCATGAGAAGTCCGGCCATGCCCATGATCCCGTTCATGGGCGTGCGGATCTCGTGGCTCATGTTGGCCAGAAACTGGGACTTGAGGCGGGACGACTCGAGCGCCTCGTCGCGCGCATGGCCCAGCTTTGCCTCGATCTCTTTGCGCGCGGTCAGGTCCTGGAGCACGAGGACCCCGCCGGCGAGCATGCCGTCGGGCGTGCGAATCGTCCCGAGGTGCAGCGACACCGGCACCGAGGTGCCGTTGCGCCTGACGCATTGTGCCTCCCACACGCAGCTGCCGGGCGAGGCGAGCGCGCCCTGCACGAGCGTCCGGCCATCGGCGGGCTGGGGAACGGACACGGCGTGCGCACCGGCAAGACGCGCGGCCTCCCGCTCGCTCAGGATCAGAGAGGGGCTGGCCCGCCCGACAACCTCACCGGCTGCCCAGCCAGTCATCGTTTCCATCGCCGGGTTCCAGGTGGTGAACACGCCGGATGCGTCGACCGAGGCGATGCCGACGCCGGCGTTCTCCAGCACGGCCTGCATCTGTGCCTGCGTGGCGCGCAAGGCATTCTCCGCCTGGCGCAGTGGTGTGATGTCGGTCGCCACGCCGACGACCCAGAAGCGGTCGGGCCCATCGCGCCGGATGGTGACCGTCTCGCGTATCCAGGTCGTCACTCCCTCGCGGATGACGCGAAACTCATGGTTGTATCCGGCCTTCCCCTGCAACATCGACTCCCGGCTGCGCCGGTCCATCTCGGCCTGCTCGGGCAGCTCGAACCGGTACCAGAGGCCGACGTTGGGCGGCGGGAGCCGCTCGCCGAAGAGCCGGTGAAAAAGTCCGGACGGCTGGATGGAGAAGCGCCAGGCCCAGTCATCCTCCGTGCACTCGACCTGCGCTTCCCAGACGAGGCAGTCGGCCCAGCCGAGCAGGCGATGCAACTGCTCCTTGCTGGCCTGCAGCGCGGCGTCGGCTGCCGAACGGCTCTCGCGCCCCGCCAGTTCGTGCGTCACGAGCTGGGAGAACTGCTGCAGGAGCCCGACCTCGGCCTCCTTCCATTCGCGGGGCCGGGGGGAGATCACGCAGAAGGATCCGAGGACGAATCCATTCGGCGATACGATCGGCACGCCCATGTAGGCGATGACCGAGAGGTCGCGGATGGCGAGATTCTCGCGGACGAGCGGAGTGATGCGCGCATCGTCCACGATCAGCGGCCGGCCCGAGGTGACGACGTGTTGGCAAAATGAATGCGACAGCGGCGTTTGCCGGGCCTCGGCTGCGGGACCGTCGAGCCCGATGGCGGCCTTGAAATACTGGAAGCGGTCGTCGACGATCGAGACGAGGCAGACCGGTGCGTCGATGATCTGCTGGGCAAGACGCACGAGCCGCTCGAATGCCGGCTCCGGAGCGGGGCCGATCAGGTTGAGCCGCTGCAACGTGGCGAGCCTGTTGCGGTCGCCGAGTACGGTGCGGCCGTGCAGCGGGCTGGCGCTTCGGCCGCCTTGCTGTGCAGGGACACCCCGATCCGATCCGTTGCTCTCAGGCGTCATGAAAACGGGAGTGAATCGCTCGTAAATAGCATCGGACGCCGCCTGCGCCACATCCAAAACACCTCACGCACCAATCGGCGAAAGTCCCGGGTGCCGGCCATCCTCTCGCGCCTGCACGGCCGGGAAAGTCCCCCGCAAGTGAGAGCGTACACAAGCCCGCGGGCGCATGCGCGTCCGGGCGGTATTCCTCAGGACTCAGGCGCTCCGTGGACGGCGGAGATCGCGGGGACGGTACTCCGCACGCTCGAGAGTTGAAGTGAGCTGGCGGCGAAACGTCCGCAGGGTGTCGACCGCGCCCAGGCTGACGAGTTGGTTCGCCAGGTTCCCCACTGCGGTGCCCTCGAGGGCGAACGACACCACCGGGATCCCGGCGCGGTCCGCCGTGGCCTGGCACAACAACCGGTTCTTTGAACCCCCGCCGACCATCAGGATGCGCGAAAACGTTCGCCCGGTCATGCGCTCAAAAGCGCGCACCGCGTCGGCATGGCCCCGGCCAAGGCTCTCGCAAATCAGGCGTGTGTAACCGGCAAGGTCGCGGGGCGGTTTCGCGCCACGGCGCTTGAGCTGTGCATCGATCGCGGCCCGCATGGACTTCGGGCTGAACAGCGACTTGTCCGTGACGTCGAGCAACTGCCGCGGGGCAGGGGAGGCTTCCGCGGCCCGGATGAGGGCGCGCCAGTCCGAGGCCCTGGCGGGCCGGGATGGAAACGAGGACATCGTCTGCTCGAGCAACCAGAGACCGAGACAGTTCTTGATGGGACGGTAGCGCCCGTCGCCAAGACGCTCGTTCGAGACAACTGCGGCGAGGGCGTCGGGGCCGAGCACGGGTTTGTCCGACTCGAAGCCGATGAGCGACCAGGTGCCGCTGCTGATGTAGATGTCGCCTCCATCCTCGGACGCAGGCATCGCATCGTAGGCGCACGAGGTGTCGTGGCCCGGCACGAGCGTGACCGCGACCTTCTCCAGGCCCGGCAGGCCGCGCACCCGGCCGAGACGCCCGGGCGAACGCATCGGGGTCGAGAACCAGCCCGGCGGGATGCGGAAATGGTTGAGCGCTGAGCGCGAGAAGTCGACGCCGTGCACGTCGAGCAACTGCGACGTGCTGGCGATGGACAGCTCGTTCTCCATGCGGCCGCAGAGGAGGTAGTTGAAGTAGTCGGGCAGAAAGAGACAACGCGTCGCAAGGTCGGCCACGAGGGGGCAGCGCTCCACGATCTCCTGCAGCTGCAGGCTGGTGTTGTAGGAGAGGTTGGGCAGGCCGGTCCAGGCGTAGACGTCGGCGAGTCCCTTCTTCGCCAGCGCGGCGTGAAACGGCGCGGTGCGCGTGTCGCGGTAGGCGTGTGAGGGAAAGACGAGGCGGCCCGCGTCGTTGAGCAACACGGTATCCACGCCCCAGACATCCACGCCGCACGACGCGAGTGACGGCGCACGCCGCACCGCTTCAAACAGTCCGGTACGAATTTCCGCGAAGAGGCGGCCGAGGTCCCAATAGGCGTGGCTCCCGAGTTGGTTGAAACCGTTGGGAAAGCGATGCACCTCCTCGAGCGTGAGGCGCCCGGCGGCATGGCGGCCGAGGATGACGCGACCGCTGGTGGCGCCGAGATCGACGGCAGCGGCAAACACAGGGGAGGACGTGCGCTTCTTTTTCATCGGGGTGACACGATTCGGGATGGGACGCTCACACCTGCCGGAGAGTGCAGGCAACGCGGATGAACGTGGAAAGCAACGTAACGGGTTTCCGGGGCGCGCGGGAATGGAAATCCGTTTGCACTGCCCCTGTGCCGCGCCCACGTTTCGCGATCGTCCCATGGAATTGCCCGCCCGCAAGCCACTCACCGGCCGACGCGTCCAGCTGATGGCGACGTGCCTGTGCGACGCCTTCTTCGACGAAGCCGCGCGCGCGACGGTCGAGGTCCTGGAGTATCTCGGGAGCGAGGTCGTCTTTCGGCCGGACCAGACGTGCTGCGGTCAACCGGCGTTCAATGGCGGCGACTGGGAGGCCTCGCGCAAGGTTGTGCGCCACGCTGTGCGGGTTTTTGCCGGCGACGATCCCGTGGTGGTGCCTTCCGGCTCCTGTGCCGCGATGCTGCGCCACGGCGCGCTGCTCGAGTTCGAGCACGAGCCCGACCTCCCCGCGGTGCAGGCGCTGGCGGCGCGGACCTGGGAACTCGCCGACTATATTGTCAACGGTCTCGGCGTGGTGTCATGGCCCGGTCGCTACGACGCACGCGTCGCGTTTCACCGCTCGTGCCACACGCGCGGCACCGCCAGCGGCGACGCGGCCGTGAGCCTGCTGCGCTCAATCGAGGGCCTGGAACTCCTTCCCTTTGGCGAAGCCGAGCAGTGTTGCGGATTCGGCGGCACGTTTTCCGTGGCGTTTCCCAACACCTCCGAGGCCATGGGCCTGCTCAAGCTCGAGCACATCGGCGCCGTGCAGGCCGACTATCTCGCCTCGCTCGACCTCGGTTGCCTGATGCACCTGGACGGCCTGGCGCGGCGCAACGGACGCACGATGAAGCCCTGCCACGTCGCGCAGATTCTGCGCGACTCGCTGCGCGAGGCGGGACTGCTCAAGGTGCCGGAGGCCGCTTCATGAGCGCGCAACGCATCGACACCTTCGTGCAGCGGCTCGACCCCGGGGTACGCCAGGCCGTTCACGACAACACTGCCGCCGGCCACGACAAGCGCACCGCGGTGCTCTTCGGGGACTTCCCCCACGCGGACGCGCTGCGGCGCCTCGCCGGCTCGATCAAGCAGCACGTGATCGAGCATCTGGACCGCTATCTCGTGCAGGCCGAGGCCGCGATCCGGGCCAATGGCGCCCGGGTGCATTGGGCCGCCGACGGCGCGGAGGCGAATCGTATCGTGCTCGACATCATGCAGCGCCGCGGCGCCAGGCGGCTGGTCAAGGCCAAGAGCATGGTGAGCGAGGAGACGCAGCTCGTGCCGTTCCTGCAGGGCGCGGGTATCGAATGCGTGGAGACGGATCTCGGCGAGTTCATCGTGCAGATCGACGGCGATCACCCCAGCCACATCGTCAAGCCGATCATCCACAAAAACCGCCGCGAGATCGCCCGCAGTTTCGAGCGCGAAGGGCTCGGCGCCTACGACGACGATCCGGCGGTGATCACCGGCCGCGCGCGTGCCCATCTCCGGACGAAGTATCTCCAGGCCGATGTCGGGATGACGGGGGCGAACTTCGTCGTCGCGGAGACAGGACGCATCGTCGTGGCGACCAACGAGGGCAACTCGCGTTTCTGCCTCGCGCCGACACCGGTGCACATCGCGATGGTGGGGATCGAGAAGCTCGTCCCGCGCGATCGCGACCTGGCTGTGTTCCTCAATCTCCTGGCGCGCTCCGCGACGGGCCAGCGGCTCACCGTCTACACCGAGTTCATCAGCGGACCCAGGGCCGCGGGTCAACCGGACGGACCTGAGGAGATGCACGTGATCCTGCTCGACAACCGCCGCAGCGAAGTGCTGGAGAGCGACTGCCGGGAGATTTTACGCTGCATCCGCTGCGGGGCGTGCATGAACGTCTGCCCGGTGTACCGCCAGGCAAGTGGACATGCCTACCGGAGCGTTTATCCGGGCCCGGTGGGGGCGGTGCTCTCGCCACTGCTGGCCGGGCGTTTCGCAGACAAGGCCGATCTGCCCAAGGCCTCGAGCCTGTGCGGCGCGTGCCACGAGGTCTGCCCGGTGGACATCCCGATTCCCGATCTGCTTCTGCGCCTGCGCGATCGTGCGGCGCGCGAGTCGATCTCCTCGCCAGGGTCCCCGCCGATGGGCGCGTGGGCGGCGATGGCTGTCCGGCCGGCCTTCTGGCAGGGCGCCCTCGTGGCCGGACGCGCGATGAACCTTGTACCCATGAGGATGATACCCGTTCCCGCGCTCCAGGCGTGGCTGGGCAAGAAGGACCTTCCCGATTGGCGCGGCGGCAAGTTCCGCGCCTGGATGGCCGCGCGCGCCGCCGCCCGGCCCGACGAACGCGAGCGCAGCAACCAGCCATGAGCGAATCGACCGCAGTCCCGGCCCGCGAACGGATCCTGGAGCGCGTGCGCGCTGCGCTGCAGCCCCTCCAGAGCCGCGTCCCGCTGCCGGAGTACGATCCTCGCGTGGCCGTGACCCTGCCTGCCGACGCCGGCCTGTGGGACTATTTCTGCGCGAGGCTTCGCGCCGTGAACGGTCTGCCGCTCGAGTCGGTCCCGGCTCTGAAGGCCCACCTCCTCGCCCGCGGTGTGACGCGCGCTTACTGCGATCCCGCGCTGCGCGACGCCGTCGCCCTGGCGCTCGGGCCCGAGATCACGGTGGAGTTCGTCTTCGAACGCGCCCGTGTCGACGCCTACGGCGCCGGGATCACGCGGGCGGCCGGGGCGATCGCCGAAACCGGCACGGTTGTCGTCAACGACGCGTCCACCGCCACGCGTCTGGGTGCCCTGGCGCCGTGGATCCACGTCGCCGTGCTTGCCCCGGAGAACCTCTGGCCGGACATCCCGACCGCGTTGAGCCGGCTGGGGCCCGATCCGAACACCATCTGGATCACCGGCCCGTCAAAGACCGCGGACGTCGAGGGCATTCTGATCGAGGGAGTTCACGGGCCCGGTGAACAGATCTGCCTTCGTCTCTGAGCGCGCGACGATCGGGCGCGCCACCTCAGTCATCCAGCCTGCGCGCCTCGGCCGAGACGTCCTCGCCGTCGCTGCTGAACGCGATCAACATCGGCCGGCAGCAGACCTCGCAATCGTAGTCCCATTCAGTCGGGCATTCCTCGGGGGCCGGGCCCGCGACCTCAAACGTCTGCATGCAACTCGGGCAGCAGACCTCGTGAAACGCTGCATCGGGGCGAGTGCGGTGCATGGCGGAAGCCGGAAGGATGGCCCGAGATCGCACTTGCTGCAAATCGCATCGCCCGCTAGCTCAAGCCGCTGATTCACGCGGTGTTTGCGCCAGTAGCTCAGCCGGATAGAGCAACGGTTTTCTAAACCGTCGGTCGTGGGTTCGAGTCCCGCCTGGCGTGCCACCGCATGCCGGATGCACGGCCGATGCATCCGCCTACGGCCTTGACGCCCCGGGGGAGACGGAAACCCTGAACCCTTCACAACCACCACACTTTTCACCCCACGACAGCCATGGCCGGACTTGGAAAATTGATGAAGCAGGCGGAGAAAATGCAGCGCCAGATCGCCGAGACCCAGGCGGCGCTGGCGCAGCGCGAGATCGAGGTCTCCAGCGGCGGCGGAGCCGTCGTGGTGAAGACCAACGGCCACGGCGAGTTTCTCTCGCTCAAGCTCAACCCGGAGCTGCTCAAGGAGGAGGCGAGTTTCGTCGAGGAGACGATACTGGGCGCGATCAAGGAAGCCGCCGCCAAGGCGAAGTCCATGAGCGAGTCCGAGATGCGCAAGGCGACGGCCGGACTGAGCCTGCCCGGGATGATGTGAGCGCCGCCCTCGCGGCCTTCGCCATCTGAGGCGGGCCTCGCTGCATCCAGGTGAGCGCGCTCGGCGCGATCCGCGTAACCATGATTCGATGACGCCTGCTTTCGACGAACTCACCAAGCGTTTGCGAAAACTCCCCGGGCTGGGCTACCGGTCGGCGGAGCGGATCGCGATGCATCTGCTCGTCGAGCAGCCCGACAGCCTTCCCGCTCTCGTGGAAGCTCTGCAGGCCGCGGCCGCGCGCGTACGACGGTGCTCCACGTGCGGCAATCTGGCCGATGCCGATCTCTGCGACATCTGCAGCGATGGCTCCCGCGATCCCACCGTGATCTGCGCTGTCGAGCACGTGCCGGATCTCGTGGCGTTCGAGCGGTCGGGATCGTATCGCGGGTTGTATCATGTCCTGCACGGCCGGCTCTCGCCGATCCGTGGAGTGGGGCCGGCCGACCTCAATCTCGAGTTGTTGCTCACGCGGGTCGCTGCCGGAAGCGTGCGCGAGGTGATCCTCGCTCTGTCCAACGACGTCGAAGGCGAAGCCACCTGCCATTTCCTCAGCGACCAGCTTGCCGCCCGCGGGGTGCGGGTGACTCGCATCGGCTTCGGTCTGCCGAGCGGCGGCGGCGTGCTCTATGCCGACGCCGTCACGCTCAAGAGCGCCCTCGAGGGGCGCCGGAGCTATTCCTGAGGCGGGTCGATTGAAAGGGTGGTCGGACAAACGCGCTCTGCGAGCGCGCCCGATCGAGGCACAGTTTTTTGAGCGACCGCGCGCCGGCTTCGGGCGACCGGCCTTCGAGAAAGTGCCGATCAGCGGCTTGCGATCGCCATCGCGCAAAGGTCCGTGCGCCGCGAGCCAACGGCGGCGCGGGCCGGAAGTGCCGATAGCGACGTCGGTTCGTCCCTGCGCGCATGTCGCTGCGATTTCGAGGTTGCTCCGCGGCGGTAACCGCCTACAGCTTCCGCCAGTCTCGTGCGGGTGTAGTTCATCGGTAGAATGCGAGCTTCCCAAGCTTGAGAGGAGGGTTCGATTCCCTCCACCCGCACCACTTTTCTCACCGACCGAGACCAGCGCATTTCGGCGGGGCCCGGACCTCGACAAGGCAAACAAGGGGAGGGCGACCCGCTCGCGCCGGAACGGCACTCGCCGAGGCAAGTCTGCCGGATCAACGCTTCTCGGAACCTGCCTCGTGCACGCGTTGCAAGGCGCCAATGAGCTGGGTGATCCGCACGGGCTTGACCAGGTGCTCGACGAAGCCGGCCTCGCGGCTGCGCTGGAGGTCCTCCGCCATCCCGTAGCCGCTCATGGCGATCCCCGGGATACGATGCCTCGCCGCGACTTCACGCATGAGCGAGTAGCCCGTCCCATCGGGCAGGCCGATGTCGCTGATCACGACGTCGAACGGCTCCTCCGCACAGGCCTGGAACGCTTCAGCCACGCTGTGCGCCGCCCGTACGTGCCGCGTCCGCTTGCCCAGGCTGCGCGTGAGGACCTTCGCGGTCTCGAGGTGGTCTTCCACGATCAACACGCGCAGGCCGGAGCAGTCCCCGGGCGCATCGTGGCTGGTCGCGCCTCCGCCGCCGGATGCCGCCGCCAGCGCGGGCAGCTTGATGGTGAATGTCGCCCCCTGGCCGGGCCCGGCACTCTCGGCCATGACCTCGCCACGGTGCAATTCGACCAGGGACTTGGTGATCGCCAGCCCCAGGCCCATGCCGCCGAACGAGGTGCCGGCGTCCGCATGGCCCTGTTCGAATGCCTCGAAAATCCGGTCGAGCACTGTACCGGATATCCCGATACCCGTATCGCGGACCCGAACGCACACGCTGTCGCCCACGGAGTGCGTCGTGATGAGCACGTCGCCTCCCTCGGGCGTGAACTTCACCGCGTTGCGGAGGAGGTTCCAGAGGATCTGCTGCAACCTCGCCGGATCCGCATGCACCCGGCGGCACGATGCGTCCAGTTCGCACCGGACGCGGATGCCTTTCTCGTTCGCGGCCTGCTCGCAGGTGTGGCAGGTCTCGCGCACCGCCTTGTTGATGTCGACCGGCTTGAAATCGAGCCGGAGCTTGCCGCTCACGACCCGGCTCAGGTCCAGGAGATCATCGATGAGCTTGATCTCGAGGCCGACATTGCGCTGGACCATCTCCAGCGGTTCACGGAGCGCCGGCGGAAGGTCGGCCTCCATGAGCATGGACTCGATCCCGATGACCGCAGGGGTCAAGGGTGTCCGGAGTTCGTGGCTCAGGACGGCCAGGAACCTATCCTTCGCGGCGCTTGCCTTTTCCGCCGCCAGCTTTGCCTGGCCCAGCGCCTCACGCGTGCGAACCTGCTCGGTGACGTCCGAGAAACTCACCGCCACGCCGTCGTCCAGCTTCACCGCGATGTTGTGAAAACAGCCGGTGATTCCGTCGGCTTCGTAGCGGAACTCGCGATCGCTCGAGATGCCGGTCTCGACCACGCGGCAGTAGGTGGCGAACAGTTCGCTGGATTGCGCATTGCCGGGTAGCTCCACCAGAAGGCGCTTGCCGACGAGGTCGCGTGCAGCCCGCTTGAGCACCTGGCTCGCCGACTGGTTCACATACTCCCACTCGAAGTCGACAATCCGCCCGCCGGCGTCCCGCACGGACTTCAGAATGGTGAACGCGATCGGGGACGCTTCCTGTGAGGCGCGAAACCGGCGTTCCGCCTCGGCGAGCTCCCGCTCGGCGCGCTTGCGCTCGGTGATGTCGATGACGATCGCGCCGACGGAAACCACCTGGCCGCTGTCGTCCCGCACCGGATACCAATGCTCGTCCCAGAAACGCTCTTCAAAGGGATGGGCCGGCGTGCGCCCGTGAACCTCGATGCGCCGCGGCCGGCCCGACTCCAGGACCTCCCGAAAGGTTTCCTCCGCCTGGGCGGCGACTTCCGGAAGCAATTCGAACGGGGTCCGCCCAAGATGGGCGGCGATCGGCAACCCGTTCATCCGGGCCAGCGCGGGATTCACCCGGACGAACCGAAACTCGCGATCAAAATGGCACAGTCCCGCCGGCATCGCCTCATACAGCGCCAGCAGGTCCGACTGCGACTGGACCGTCGATCCAGATGATGCGCGCGCCTCGGTCTGTGCTTCCATAGCGACGGAGAGAATTCGCAAAGAAAAGGCTCCCGGGCAAGCGTGGTTTCCCCGGACCCGGGGTGGGGCCTGCGCGAGTGATGCGCGGGGCGGACGCGGCCGATTCCTGCCGGCAAGCGGGTCCGCGACCCGAACTCCCGCACCCGGGCGGCGCGCCGAAGCTCACGCAGCACGGGGTGAATCCCCCGAAAGGGCGGGCGGTTGTCCTTGGGCTGCCCGGGAAAAGGTCGATAGAAAACCCTGCGGCATGCGCACGTCGCGAAACTTTCCCGCGTCTCTGCTTCGCACAGCGGCCCACGCGATCCTCGTGGTTTGCCTTACGCTGGGCGCGTGGATCGACGTGTACGGCGTCGATCCGAGCCGGACGATCCACCAGTACAACTGCCGCACCTGGCGGCGCGACAATGGCCTGCCGGCCAACGCGGTCTATGCGATCGCGCAATCCGACGATGGCCGGCTCTGGCTCGGAACCTCGGCCGGCCTGGCGTTCTTCGACGGCGTGGAATGCCGGATCGTCGAACCGGAAGGCGTGGAGGCGATCGAAGGCAAGGTGATCGTTTCGCTCGCCAGGAGGACCGCAGGCGGGCTCTGGTTCGGCCTGGACCGGGGCGGATTCGGCGCGTTCGACGGGCGCCGCATCACCCCGAGCGCACCTCCTGGCTGGAACACGGCGGCGAGCCGCGTGCACGCGATCTCCGAATCGCGGGGCATGCTCCTGGTCGCGGCGCTGAACGGTGCCTGCCGGATGCGGGCGGGGGGCGGCCCACCGGAGGTGTTTGCCAATGAACCCGGCTTTGATGCGTATTCGATCCACGAGGACGCGAAGGGCAGGGTCTGGATCGGCACGGCGGACCGCGGCCTGTTCACCTGGGAGCAGGATCGACTCTTCGCATTCGGGGATTCATCCTTGACCGAATCGGTCGTTGCCGCGGTGGCGACGGATCCCGCAGGCAATCTCTGGCTCGCCACATCGAACGGACTGCGCTGCTACGACGCGGCGTTCCAGCACGTGCCCCTCCCGGATGTGCGGGCGGAGCCCACGACGCTCTTTGTCGACTCGCACGGCACCGTGTGGTTCGGGACGGCCGGTGGAGGCCTCGGTCGGGTGCGTGACGGGACATTCTCCTACTTCGGAAAGTCCGACGGCCTGGCCAGTGACCGCGTGCTCTCGATCTCGGAATCCCAGGACGGGAGCATCTGGGTCGGCACCTCCGACGGCCTCACGCAGCTCTCGGATGTCCAGTTCCCCACTTACTCCCTGACGGAGGGGTTCGTGTCGGAGGCGGCGCTCACGGTCGCAGCCGCGCCCGATGGAAGCATGTGGTTCGGCGGCACCAACGGCATGGCGCGCTACAAGGATGGCGTATTCGAAGGATACGGACGCGACAATGACAGCGGTTTCCTTTCGCGCTGGATCAAGCGCCTGCTGCCGACGCGCGACGGCGAGGTCTTCTTCATCGGAGCGCGCAAGAATTTCGACCGATTCGACGGCACCACGGTGGTCAAGCGCTGGGTGAGCGACGTCTGGCCGCGGGACATGGTCGAGGACGCGCACGGCGTCGTCGTCGCTATGGCCGACGATCTCATGCGGGTGGAGGGCGACGATCTCGTGCCGTTCCGGCTCGCGGACGGCAGCACGGTGCGCGTGCCGTGGATCAACGATCTTCTCGTGACCAGTGACTCATCCATCTGGATCGCCTGCGACGCCGGCCTCTACCAGATCAAGGATGGCATCCTCCACGACCTCCAGGCGGAATCCGGCGCGGTGCCCGCGCGCTGCACCTTCCTCGTCGAGGATGATTCCGGCACCGTCTGGGCTGCGCGAAGCGAGGGGATTATACGCGTGCGCGACGGGCAGATCCGCGTGATCACGCGCGCCAACGGTCTGTACGAGGATTCCGTCTACGCGTTCGTGCCCGACCTCCTGGGGAACTTCTGGATCGATTCCAGCCGGGGCATCTTCCGCGTCAGCATCGCCGACATGAACGCCGTGGCCGACGGTGCGGCCCACCAACTCGTGTGCCAGGCCTACGAGGGTCCGGAGGTGGTCAAGAGCACCGACAAGACCGCGGTCGAGTACGCCGGGGCGCGCTCGCCCGACGGCCGTATCTGGTTTCCCAGCTCGAAGGGCATGATCGCGATCGATCCCGCGAACGTCCTGCACAACCGCCGGGCGCCGCGTGTCGCCATCGACCGGGTGCGGATCAATGGTCGCACGTTTGATCCGCTCGAACCTGAGGCCATCGAGGCCGGTCCCGGGCACCTCGAGTGTGAGTATGCAGCGTTTGATTACGTCGCGCCGCTGAAGGTGCGCTATCGCTACCGGCTCGGGGGATTCGATGCCGACTGGATCGACGCGGGGATGCGGCGTTCCGCCTTCTACACCAACCTCGCTCCGGGTTCCTACAGCTTCCAGGTGCAGGCGAGCAACGCCGATGGCGTCTGGGGCGACTCCGGCGCATCCTTCAGCTTCCGCCTTCCACAGCAGCTGCACCAGACCCTGGCGTTCCGCCTGGCGGTGGTCGCCGCGATCGCCGGGTTCATCGCCTACGTGTGGCGCACGCAGCAGCTGCGCGTGATCGCCTCGCAGCAGGCGGCGCGGGCGAAGAGCCAGTTCCTGGCCAACATGTCGCACGAGATCCGCACGCCGATGAACGGCGTGATCGGCATGAGCAACCTGCTTCTGGATACAAAGCTCGAACCGCAGCAGCGCGAGTATGCCGAGACGACGCGCAACAGCGCCGAGGCTCTCCTGATCGTGCTCAACGACATCCTCGATTTTTCCAAGATCGAAGCCGGGAAGCTGAATCTTGAGATGCTCGATTTCCCGCTGCAGGACACGATCGAGGAATCGGTCGAGTTGATGGCGGTGCGGGCCGCGGCCAAGCGCGTGGAGATCGCCTGCTTCGTCGCACGCGACCTCCCGCCGCTCGTGCGGGGCGACCCCTCGCGCGTCCGCCAGGTGTTGCTCAATCTCGTCGGGAACGCCGTGAAGTTCACACAGGAGGGGCAGATCGTCGTCACTGCGTCCCGAGACAGCTCGGCGCCCGCCCGGAAGGGAGAAACCATCGTTCGGTTCGAAGTGGCGGATACGGGCATCGGCATCGATCCGGCCGCGCAGGCCCGGCTGTTTCAGTCGTTCACGCAGGCCGACAGCTCGACAACGCGCCGCTTCGGCGGAACGGGCCTGGGCCTGGCGATCAGCCGGCAACTCGCCGAGCTGATGGGCGGTTCGATCGGTCTGACCAGCACCCTGGGGCGCGGTTCGACCTTCTGGTTCACCGTACGCTTCCACGCGGCGCATGCGCAGCCGGAGCCCGGGGAGGTGCCGGCCGCACTGAGGCGGTTCTCCGGTCGCCGCATCCTGCTCGTCCATGACACCGAAGTCGCCGGGCGGATGATCCGTCACCATGCGGATGCCCACGGGTTGGCGGTCGAGTCCGTCTCCGGAGAGGAACAGGCATGGCAGGTCCTGGAGCGAGCGCGAGCAGCGGGCACGCCCTTCGACCTGGTGATCGCCGGCTTCCGGCGCCTCGAGCATGCCGCGATCTTCTTCCTGCGCCGCCTCGCCTCCGAAGGTGCCCCCGGCACCCCGATCATCGTGCTGACCTCGGCCCTTGAGAGGCTGCCGTCGGAAGTCACGGCGACCGGCCGTGTGCATACCTTGAATACACCGGTGCGCGCGGAGGCGTTCGCGCGCGCCTGCCTGCACGCGTGGGACTCCTCGCCCCGGCCCGATGCCGCGTCAACGGAACTCGTCGCCGCCGGCGACCCTCCTGCATCCGGGGAACCGGGCGCTGCGGCGCTCCGCATCCTCGTCGCCGAGGACAATCCGGTGAATCAGCGCGTCATCCAGCTGCAACTACGCAAGACCGGCCATCGTGCCGACATGGCGGCAAGCGGCCTGGAGGTATTGAGCGCCGTCGATTCCACGCGTTACGACGTGATCCTGATGGACTGCCAGATGCCGGACCTCGACGGCTACGAAACCACGCAGCGTCTGCGGGCGGATCCGCATCATGCCCGCACCTACATCATCGCGATGACGGCCAACACCATGGAAGGCGATCGTGAGAAGTGTCTCGCAGCGGGCATGAACGACTATCTGGGCAAACCCACGCGAGAGGCGGATCTGCGCGCCGCATTGAAGCGCGCGCAGGCCGCCCGGCTCCAGGCGGAGTCGGCGCAAAGCTGAGCCCGCCTCGTCGATCCAGACGCAGATCCTCCGCACGCCTCGCGGTTCTACCCGAACCCTGGGTCGACGAGGAGACCGCGCGCGAGCCGGACTGGTCCGATCCGGTTCATGCGCGGGGCGGCATCGGGGGAGGGGTCACCCGGTGTGCGTAAGAAAAGCGGTCGCCAGGGCAAAGGGTCGGCACACCGGCACGCCGCGGGGGGCAGAACACCTCGCATTCGCGCCTTGACGCTGAACGCGCGTTCAGTGATCGTTTGATCCGTGGATGACCTAACCAAGCGTCAGCGGGAGATTCTCAATTTCGTCCGTCGGCATCAGGCGGTCAAAGGATACTGGCCCAGCATCCGCGAGATCCAGGCGCGGTTTGATTTCAAGAGCACCAATGCCGTGGTCGGCCACCTGCGCGCGCTGGAGACCAAGGGTGCGGTCACGCGCGTGCCCGGCCAGGCCCGGGCGTTCCGAATCGTCACGGATGGCCGGGTCGAAGCCGAAACGGACACGGTCGCGGACGTGCCCGTCTATGGGAGCATCGCAGCCGGCTATCCCGACCTCGTCGAATCCGGCGGGGCGGTCGAACGCCTCCAGGTCGACATGGCCACGCTGCGCCGCGGCGGCGGGCGCCAGTCCTTCGCGCTGCGCGTTCGCGGCGAGAGCATGATCGACGCGGGTATCAATGATGGCGATACCGTGATCGTCGACCCGCGTCCGCCTCGTGACGGTGAGATCGTCGTCGCGCTCATCGACGGCACGAGTACGCTCAAGCGCTTCATCCGGCCGCACCGCGAGCCGCCGTTCCTGCGTTCCGAGAACAAGGCGTTCCCGGAGATGCATCCCGTGACGGAACTGGTGATCCAGGGCGTCGCGACGGCGCTTGTGCGTAAACTGTGAATACAGTGCGGGTGGGGCGGGGCGAGGCGCACGGACAGCGCCGTCCGCTCCCGCGGGTCCTCCCGGTCCCGCGCGTCTCACGGCTGGAAGACCCGCCGTTTGCGGGGACTTCCTCAGCCAGGGCCCAGGGTCGGCACACAAAAGGGGCGGCGCCCCGAGGAGCGCCGCCCGCAAAGAGCTGGATAGCTGCCGGGCGCGCGGCGCCGCTCAGGAGCTGAAGCGGATCGGCACCGTGATCTTCGACTTCACGGGCTGGCCATTCACTTCGGCCGGCTTGAACTTCCACTTCGAGATCGCCTCGAGTGACGGCGCCTCAAAAGCGGCATCGGTCGACTTGGAGACGACCGCCTCAGCGACCGTTCCGTCGGCATTCACCACCACGATCAGGGCCACGATACCCGTGGTGCCTTTCATCTGGCTCGGGAATGCGGGCGGAGGCGTCAGCACCGGCGTGGGCGGCTTGTCGAACTGTGTCACCGCCGCGTCGGCAGCGAAGACGGGGGCTGCCGCGAGGCAGCAGGTGAGCGTGAGAAGGGAGTAAAGATGGGCGAGCTTCATGGTCGGACCACCGGTTCATCGGGACTCACACGTGTTGGTTAAGCGATTAGCCCGGAATTGAGCCGTCAATGATTCCTGAGAGGAGAGTACGGGCTGTCGCTTGCTGAAAAGGCAGGAGCGCGATTCGACCGGAATAGAGAGGTAAGGCGCAGTCGAGAACGAGGACGGGGGAGATCCCCAGGGCGCGCCTGATGGTCCGGCTGAGTGCCGAGGAGATAGCGGGCGACGTCGTAGGGCCGTGCGGCGGTAGGGCTGCACCTTTAACGACGAGACATAATGTTTATTGTGCGCCAACGACTTGGAACCTTCAGAGGAGGTGCACACTTTCTTTCTCTTTTTGCTGCACTTCGCAGCATCCTCCGAGGCCTTCCGGCACGGAAAGGCGCTCTCGCGTGCCAGACCTACACCCCCCAAGACGCTGCGCTGGGGGTTACGGTCCAGCCGCTCCGCTTGGGACGCTGCCGCATCGCCTGGTCGAAGGCAACCATGCAACGCCCAGTTTTTGTTGGCGACCAGCCTACCGGCCGCAGCAGTGCTTAAACTTTCGACCCGAGCCACAAGGACACGGGTCGTTCCTGCCAACGCTTTCCGCTGCTCGCCGGACCGTCTTCCCCGGTAGCGGCTCGCCACCCACCGAAGCGCTCAGCGTGCGCAGGATCAAACGACGCAGCGTCCAGCCTTCCAGCATGTTCGAGCGCAGCTTGCGCGACAGCCTCAACGGGATCTGCAACGTGATCGTCTCCGATCGCGACTCGCGTTGCTCACGGCGCTTTTGGGCGATCCACTCTCGCTGATAGGCCTTGCGTTCTTCGCTCAACATGGGCGCGCAACGTGGCCGCTTGTGTCGACAAAGTCGACAGGTTTCTCATAGGCACGACAGTTGTTTGTCTTAATACAAGGTTAAGAGACCGCGCCGGCCGCGCCGGCCGCTAGCGCGGCCGGCATCGACCGGCCACGGTCAAACCGCTTTTGAGGCGTCAGAAGTGCCAGACCCTTGCAGGAGTCTCGGAGGCGATCTTGAGCGCCTCTACGGCCACCGCACGGCGCGCCACAGCCTTCCGGAAGCGCAACCGCGCCACCTTCGCACGGCAGCGTTCCCACGCGAGGATCTTGGCCAGATCGAGCGAACGCTGCACAAACGCGAACGCCCGACAGCCGGTGTCCGAATCAACGAACGTGACGCGGTCACCTTCAAGCAGATACGTGCCGCCGCCGCGTGTCACTCGCCCTCCCACGGGCGCGCGGGCATGAATGGGAAGCGACCGCCCAGCATCGGCCACCATTCACCGTCCACGCGCTCCCAGTCGTTCCACTCGTAGAACCCGCCCTCATGATGCTCCTCCCATACGTGCGCCTGGTCGCCAACACACTCCGCGAGCGCACAGGCTGACTCGAAGTCGGGCGCGGTAGCCGTGCGCGTTCCCTCCCCGACTTCCCACCAAACCGTCCAAACAGCCACAGCCTGGTTCATCAGCGGCGCGCTTTGGCTTCGTCCTGAAACGCGGACAACGCCTGCCAAAAGCGATCCGGCGGGCACTCCGATACGGTCTCAAGAACCGTCGCCGTCATCGGCCCGACTCGCATCCCTTTTTCCCGTCCCAACGACACGAGCTTAAGATACGTCTCACGCCGAACCCTTGCTGTAATCTGCCGCCGAACTTGCTCAAGAGGCTTCATCGTGAACCAGTCCGAAACCCGTTATATCATATTGCGGCAAGCAATATCGTTCGCGCAAAGAATCTCCATCAGCGCGCTATAACAACACGCGAACCAATTGTTTATTGTGCGCCCTGGCAGTGGCGGCGCTCAGAGGAGAGCCGCTACTAGTAGTAAGTATCGGAGGCAACTATGGTTGCATGTCGGAGGCGTCCTTGTCGCATCCTCAAATCCGGGCATTGCGTTGCGGGCGGCAAATGGCGGAGCCAATTCCGCAGCATTGAGCCACTTCATGAGACAGACTGCCCGCTGAACCAATGAGTGGCGCTCACCCCTGCTGCTTTCGTGGGCGGCTCCTGTCGTTGTCGCTTTGGAGAACGCGCCCTACCTAGGAGACACCGCGTAGCGAAGCTCATGACAGGTTCGAGCTGACGGCTCGCCGGCCGCGGAGATGGATCGGTCCCGTTGTCGCTGTCCATGAAGTAGCCCCGCAAATCGCGCCCGCAGGGGTTCCCCAGCTTTACTCCCGGAAGGAGCCGGGAGAGTCGCCCGGTCAAATCCCCGCAAAAGGTCCCATCCGCATCACAAACATCTCTAAGGAAAACCGCCCACGTGCCGAAGTGAATAGGACACGCCCCGGCTTAGGCCAGTCCCACCTTCTGTGTACGAATCTGTTTCATGAAACGCGTCGTCATCGTCGAAGACCAGACCGCCATCCGCGAAATGCTTGCGGAAGTCCTGCGCCATGATCCCAACTTCGAGATCGTCGGTCAGGCCGGCGACGGTCAGGTCGCTTATCAGATGATCCTCGATTCCAAGCCCGAGGTGCTTGTGCTCGATGCCCGCCTGCCCGTGCTCAACGGCCTCGAACTGCTTCGACGCGTCACGAAACAGCTGCGCAACCTGCGCATCCTCGTCTTCTCCGGCCACGAGAACCCCGTCCTGATCCGCGAAATGCTCGAGGCTGGCGCACACGGATTTGTCGAGAAAACCGCCGGGCTGATCGAATTGAAGAAAGGCCTGGAGACCGTCGCCAACGGCGGCACGTACTTCGGACCCGCCGTGAGCGGACTCCTGCGCAACGTGGTCGCAAACCCGTCCGTCACGACGACGACCAAGGACTTCCTCACGCCGCGCGAACGCGAGATCCTCCAGCTGGTGGCCGAGAGCTACAGCACGAAGGAAATCGCCCAGAAGCTAAACATCAGCGTGAAGACCGTGGACAACCACCGCACGAATCTGATGCGCAAGCTCGACCTCCACAACGTCGCGAGCATCACCCGGTATGCGATGCAGATCGGCCTGATCGAGAACGAGCCGTCGGTTTGACGGAGAGCATCGCCCTACCCCCGCGCCATCCCCTCGAGGCGGACCACCCGGTCCGCCTTTTTGCTGCCTGAGGTCTGGATCACCCGCGCGCGCAGCATCATCGCTCCAGCACGTTGCGCAGCCGCTCCGCGAGCAGGGCCACGACGCCGGGATGTTCGCCGACGAGTCGCGTAAAATGGATACGCAGCTCCGGACGGTCGCGCTGCGCCTGCGCGCAGATTTCCTCGATATCGCCATCGGGCCCTGCATGCCGTCCGGGCGAAAAAAACATCAGCGCGACGACGCCGGCACCGTCCAAGCGCTCGAGCGCGCGCCCGAGCAACGGCTCGTTGAATGCAAACTCCGGGCCTTCGCGGCGTTCCATCGACGCGGCCACGACCGAACTCACCTCGTCGCCCAGTTCCTCCGCCATGCGTGCCGCCGTGCGATCGCGCACCTCGGCGACGGCCCGCTGCGGGCTGCCATGGTCGACGAGCACGACCCACGGGCGTTCGGCTCCGGTATCGGACAGGACCTCGCGGACGTGATCGACGAGTATGCCCGCCAGCGCGGCGATGCCGGCGTCTCCGTCCGCCAAGGGCGCTGCCAGCCGGACCTCCAGCCCCTCCAGTGTCGCCTCCAGCGCCCGGATGCGCTCCGGGATGTACGTGGTGAGCGCGGCGCTCGGTCCAAAGAATAGAGGGATGAGCACGAAACGCTCGATGCCGGCGGCGTGGCGGCGTCGGATCGCGGGTTCCAGGATCTCGGCCGGCCGCCCCTCCAGATCTGCCGGATCGATGCCGCTGGAATGCAGAAGCGAGACCGGATCGATGATCAGCCCGACGTGCTCGCTCAGTGCACGCGCGATCCGCCGCAGGCTCAGCGTCGCCGCCGGCTGCAGTGAACCGTTGTCGACGAGCAGTATGGCGGTCGCGTCAGGCATGCAAAGTCCATGAATGCACGGGAGTTGCGGCGTCAATAAATCCTTGCCGATCCCCGGCCGTTCTTCTTTTACTCGCGAATCCTCAGATCGCGAAGCCCACTTCCATGAATTCCTTCCTTCGGCTTTCCAGCATCGCCCTCGCCTCCGTCGCGCTTCTCTTCGCCGCCGGGTGCAGCAAGAAACCGCAGCGCCCGAATCCCGGCATGACCTCCTTGGGCATGGGCTCCGGCAGCCTCCAGCCGATCGGCGTCGAGGGAGATCTCGAGGCTCGCACCGTCGGGATGGACAATATCGACCGCGATACCTTCCGCGCCAACACGGTCTATTTCGACTACGACTCCGCCGCCGTGAAGCAGGCCGAGCGCAACAAGGTCCAGCAGGTGGCCGACTACCTGAAGTCCAACCCCGGCGCGCGCGTGGTGCTCGAGGGTCATTGCGACTGGCGTGGCACGACCGAGTACAACATGGGCCTGGGCGATCGCCGCGCCAACGCGGTCCGCAGCTACCTCGGCACGCTCGGCGTTGATGCCTCCCGCATTGAGACCGTTTCCAAGGGCGACCTTGACGCCAAGGAAGGGGCGACCGACGCGGAGATGAAGATGGACCGTCGCGTCGACTTCGGCCTGGTTCGCTGAACGAAACCCCAGCGTATTCAAAGTTTCACGACCCCGCGGCCTGCGCCGCGGGGTTTTTTTCCGCGTGGCGGCGGTCGAAGGTAGGGCGAGGCCTCCGGCCGAGCCGCCTCGGCGATTGGATGCGCGGCTCGGCCGGAGGCCTCGCCCTACCTCAAGCCTCAGTTAGACTCATTCGAACGCGTTCCACTTCCTGAGCGGATACCCGAGCGGCACGCGAGCCCGCGGCCACTGCACGGCGGTATCTGCCGCCGCGGCTACTGCACGGCTGCGTGGCGGGTTGTTGGTCGTGCGAGAGCGGAAGCGCGCTCGGTTCCGAGGCCGCGCAGCGGCCGCCAAGACCGGTTGCGCAGCGAACCGGACTAATCGCACTCCACCTTTCCCATCCCGGCTCAGGCAGCCACGCCGACGGCGCCGATGCGATGGCAGAAGTCGCCGAAACGTTCGCCGTCCTGCCGCTCGGTCGCGTAACGCTTGAGCAGCGGACTCAGGCGCTCGATCACCTGGGGATGCGTGAGCGATTCGGCCACGAGCGTGTTCATGCGCGTGCCCTCGAATTTCGCTCCGAGATAGAGATTGTATTTCCCGGGTGCGCGACCCACGAGGCCGATTTCGGCGAGGTAGGGCCGGGCGCATCCGTTCGGGCAGCCGGTCATGCGGATGCTGATGGCATCGTGTCGCAGGCCGGCCTCCTCGACCACGTTCTCGAGATCCGCGAGGATCAACGGCAGTTCGCGCTCCGCCTCCGAGAGCGCCAGGCCGCAGGTCGGAAGCGCCACGCACGAGAGGGCGTTGAGCCGCAGACCAGTGCGGGCGTTCTCGTTATTGAGTCCGTGCTTGGCGAGAATCGATTCGATCTCGACCTTCTTCGCGTCCGAGACGCCCGAGATCGTGAGGTTCTGCGAAGGCGTGAGCCGAAAATCGCCCTCGTGGACCGCGGCGATCTCCCGCAACGCCGTCTTCATCGGCCAGCCCGGGACGTCCTTGATGCGGCCGCTGAGGATGTGAAGCCCGTAGAACCAGGTTCCGTCCTCGCACCGGTGCCAGCCCATCGGATCGGTGATGGTGGTGAACCGGTAGTCGCGGGCCGGGGCAAGCGACCAGCCGAGGCGCTGCTCGAGTTCGCCCTTGAACCAGGCGACACCGCGGTCGTCGATCGTGTATTTCAGGCGCGCGTGCTTGCGGTCGGAGCGGTCACCGTAGTCGCGCTGGATGGCGATCACCGTGCCGCCGAGCTCGTTGATCCTGTCAGGCGTGATGAATCCGATCACGTCAGCAAGCCGTGGATACGTCTTGGCGTTGCCATGGCTCATCCCCTGCCCTCCGCCGACGCAGACGTTGTAGCCGGCGAGGCGTCCGTCCTCGACGATGGCGATGAAGCCGAGGTCCTGGGAGAGGACGTCGATGTCGTTTGACGGCGGGAGTGCGAAGCCGACCTTGAATTTGCGCGGCAGATACGTCTCACCGTAGAGCGTCTCCACCTCGTCGGGCGGCGGTTCGCCGCCTGCGACGAGTTCGTCCTCGATCCAGAGCTCGTGGTAGGCGCGGGTCTTGGGAAGGGCGAACTCGCTGAACCCCTTCGCCTGTTCGTAGACCTGCTGGAGAACGGGGCTGCGCTCGGGATTGGGCGGGGCCATCACGTTGCGGTTCACGTCGCCGCAGGCCGAGCGGGAATCCAGCAACACCGTGTGCATCGCGCGGATCGCCGCGCGGATGTTGCCTTTCAGAACGCCGTGGAGCTGGAACGTCTGGCGCGTCGTGAGACGCAGCGAGCCGCTGGCGCGCTCCTCCGCGATGCGGTCGAGCACGAGCCACTGCTGCGGCGTGCAGCGTCCGCCGGGCAGACGCACGCGCAACATGAAGCTGTAGGCCTTTTCCTGTTTCAGCCGGCGGCGTTCCGCGCGCAGGTCCCGGTCGTCCTGGAGATAGAAGCCGTGGAATTTTGTGAGCTGCCCATTCGCCTCGGAAATGGCGAGGGTGCTGGCGTCGGCGAAGTCCTGTGCCAGCGTCCCGCGGAGGTGGCGTGAGGCGGCCTTGAGGCCTTCGTTGGCGCTGAGCGGCTTCGTGCTAACTTCGAGAGACGTGGACATGGACGGAAAGTGGCGGATGGGTCCGGGAGGTGGCGAGAACCCTCCCGAGGGAGGCCCTCAGGGAACTCGCCAGTAAGGCGGTAAGCTGGTATTCTTTATTGTTTAGTCAAGAAGACAAGATGCGAAACCGTCATAGCTCTTGGGCAGGTGGAAATCGCTCTTCGAACGGGTCGGGCGGCGCGCCAACGCCCGCCGACAGCCCGAACGCATCGAGATGCGGGCATCCACCAGCGCGGGTCGCGCCTTCACCCGCTGCACTGTCTCTCTGGCGGAACCCGCTTTCCGGGGTATTGAACCGCTTGCCAACGCGCGACGACGACGCGGGAGCGCGCATCGATGATCGCCCGTCCACCCGCGGAGCACGCTCCACAGCACATGGAACGAACTTGGACCACCGGGTTCGCCCCGGTGGTGCGAATCCAAAACGGCCGGAGCTCCTGGGGAACTCCGGCCGTGTCGTATGCCAGTGAAAAGCGTGCGTGCGTGCAGCGTGAAAGGGCCGGATGCTTTGCATCATCTTCCGCTTCCTGCAGCGCAAGAAGCCGAGGAGGTGCGCCGCTGTCCGGCGGATCCGCGACGGAACTCAGTAGCGGTAGTGCTCGGGCTTGTACGGACCCTCGACCGGGACGCCGAGGTAGTCCGCCTGCTTCTTCGAGAGCACGGTGAGCTTGGCGCCGATCTTCTCGAGGTGCAACCGCGCGACCTCCTCGTCGAGGTGCTTGGGCAGGCGGTAGACGCCGACCTTGTAGGTGTCGCGATTCTTCCAGAGGTCGAGCGCGGCGAGCGTCTGGTTGGTGAAGCTGTTGGACATCACAAACGACGGATGTCCCGTTGCGCAGCCGAGGTTTACCAGGCGGCCTTCCGCCAGCAGGTAGATGCTGCGGCCATGCGGCAGCGTGTACATGTCGTACTGCGGCTTGATCTCGACGTGTTTCACGCCGGCCGCGGTCTTCAGGCGGTCCACCTGGATCTCGTTGTCGAAGTGGCCGATGTTGCAGACGATCGCCTGGTCCTTCATCCCCTGCATGTGCTCCCAGGTGATGATGTCGCAGTTGCCCGTCGTGGTGACGTAGATGTCCGCCGTTCCCAGGGTGCTCTCGATCGTATTGACCTCAAAGCCTTCCATCGCGGCCTGCAGGGCGTTGATGGGGTCAACCTCGGTCACGATCACGCGGGCGCCGAAACCCCGCAGCGAGTGCGCGGAACCCTTGCCCACATCGCCGTAGCCGCACACGCAGGCGACCTTGCCTGCGATCATCACGTCGGTGGCGCGCTTGAGGCCGTCGGCGAGTGACTCGCGGCAGCCGTAGAGATTGTCGAACTTCGACTTCGTGACGGAATCGTTGACGTTGATGGCCGGCACGAGGAGCTTGCCCTTCTCGTGCAGCTGGTAGAGGCGGTGCACCCCCGTCGTGGTCTCCTCGGACACGCCGCGCCACTCCTTGCCCATGCGGGTGAACACGAGCGGATCCTCCGCGTGGATACGCTTGAGCAGATTCTTGATCACCTGCTCCTCGTTCGATTCGGAGGCGGAGTTGACCCAGTCGGAGCCGTTCTCCATCTCGACACCCTTGTGCAGGAGGAGCGTGACGTCGCCGCCATCATCGACGACCAGCTGCGGGCCCTTGCCCTCGGGATGGCTCACAGCCTTCCAGGTGAGGTCCCAGTATTCCTCGAGCGTCTCGCCCTTCCAGGCAAAGACCGGCACGCCGGCCTTCGCGATCGCGGCGGCGGCGTGATCCTGGGTGGAGAAAATGTTGCACGAGGCCCAGCGCACGGAGGCGCCGAGTTCGACCAGCGTCTCGATGAGGACGGCGGTCTGGATCGTCATGTGGAGCGACCCGGTCACGCGCACGCCCTCGAGCGGTTTCTCCGGGCCGAACTTCCGGCGGACCGCCATCAGGCCGGGCATCTCATGCTCGGCGACGGCGATCTCCTTGCGGCCCCACTCGGCGAGGCTGATGTCCCTGACGTGATAGTCGGCGCCTTTCTTCGGCGCGGCAATGGTGCTGCTCATGGTGGATCCCTTGGCTTACTTGGTCAGTTTCTTCACCGCGGCCTTGAGCGCGGTGACCTTGTTGATCTCCTCCCAGGGGAGGCCGTCCTTGCCGAAATGACCGTAGTTGGTCGTCTGGCGGTAGATCGGGCGGAGGAGGTTGAGTTGCTTGATGATATCTGCGGGCTTGAAGCTGAAAACCTGCTGGACCGCCTCGGCGATCACGGAGTCCGCGACCGTGCCGGTGTCAAACGTATCCACAAAAACACTCACCGGCTTGGGGTGCCCGATGGCGTAGGCGACCTGGAGCTCGGCGATCGGGGCGAGCCCGGCCGCGACGATGTTCTTCGCCACCCAGCGGCACATGTAGGCGGCCGAGCGGTCGACCTTCGACGGGTCCTTGCCGGAGAAGGCGCCACCGCCGTGGCGGCCCCAGCCGCCGTAGGTGTCGACGATGATCTTGCGGCCGGTCAGGCCGGAGTCACCCGTGGGACCGCCGACGACGAAGCGCCCGGTCGGGTTGATGAGGAATTCCGTGTTGGAATTGAGCATGTGCGCGGGGATCACGCGCTTGATCACGTTCTTGATCAGGTAGGACTCGATCTCGGGATGCGAGACGTCCTCGGTGTGCTGGGTGGAGATGACGACATTGACCACCTCCGTGGGCTTGCCGTCGACATAACGGACGGACACCTGCGACTTCGCGTCGGGGCGGAGCCACTTCACCTTGCCGGATTTGCGGACCGCGGTGAGCTCGCGGCCGAGGCGGTGCGCAAACATGATCGGCGTCGGCATCAGCTCAGGCGTCTCGTTGCACGCGTAGCCGAACATCAGGCCCTGGTCGCCCGCACCCTGCTCCTCGGTCTTCTTGCCATCGGCCTTGCGCGCGTCCACGCCCTGGGCGATGTCCGGCGACTGCGTCGTGAGCAGGTTGTGGATGAACACCTTGTCGGCGTGGAACACGTCGTCGCTGTTCACATACCCGATCTCGCGGATCGCCTCGCGGATGATTCCGCCGATGTTGATGACCGTATCGATCGGCTTGAGACCGATCTTCGGGATCGTGATCTCGCCGGCGACGACCACGGCGTTGGATTTCACCAGCGTCTCGCACGCCACGCGGCTCGACTTGTCCTGCGTCAGGCAGGCGTCGAGCACGCTATCAGAGATCAGATCGGCCACCTTGTCGGGGTGACCTTCGCCAACAGACTCGGAGGAGAAAACGAAGGTGGAGGACATGAGTGGCGTGCAGGATCGGCAGATGCCGGCCGGGCTCAAGCAAAAACATCAACATATACGGATTCCTTGATGCGTCTTGTGCCAAAGCGCTTTTTGCTCCGGTCGGATCTCGCCTAAGTGCCACCCTCTCATTCACATTCAGTCGCGATCCCACGCAGCGACGGGATTCTCGAATCCCGCTGGAAAGCAGCCCGGCTCCCGCATTTCCGGTTTCCCACCCCAGTCCACCCATCTCCTTCATGGCCTTCGACCTACGAGCGATGATCGTCGACGATGACGATCATGTGCGCACGTTTCTCATCGTCCTGCTCCGCAAGGTGGTCTCGGGAAACATCCTGGAGGCGCGCAACGGCGAAGAGGCGATCGAGACCTACCGGCGCGAGCGCCCGGACCTGATCCTGCTGGACGTCAACATGCCGGTCATGGACGGCCTGGAGACGCTGACCAAGCTCCGGGAGATCAACCCCGACGTGGTCGTGATCATGATCACCTCCCTGGCCATGCGAAAGATCGTCGAGGACGCCCTTCGCGGCGGGGCTGCCCACTTCATCCGCAAGGACACGCCGAAGCCGCAGGTGATCGAGATCGTGCGGGACACGATCGTCGCCAACTTTCCGCAATTTCAGGCCACCCAGGCCGAGCACTGACTCCGATGGCCGCGACCTCCACACCGTTTCCCGAACCCAACTCCGGCGATGTCGACCTGCGACGGTTTGAGATCCAGGAGGTGCGCTACTCGCTTCCGCAGATGCTGAGCGAACTCCACATCGAGCGCACCCACTCGTTCTTCGCCAAGGAGATCATCGACCAGGTCGAGATCAACAAGATCTTCGCCGAGGCCCGCGCCCGCCGTGCACAAGCCAGGTAACACCCGCTTCATGGAGGCGATCCAGAGGCCTCCCCACAACATCGCTTCGGACCTCCTCGCGCCGCTGTTGAAGGACCATGAACCGGGCACGCTGGAGTTTCTCGAGGCGCTGATCGCCAGGCGGATCATGCCGAAGGAGGCCGCCTGCAAGTGCTGGGGCGACTCCATCGGCATCGCCTACGTGGAGCCGGTGACCACGATCATCAACCGCGACGCGATGGACCTGATCCCGCAGGAAATCGCGCAGAAGGCGCAGATCCTGCCGCTCTATCTGTTCGACACCCTGCTGACGGTCGCGATGGCCGATCCGACCGACAAGGACCTTCTCCAGCGGCTGAGTCAGATCGCGCAGCATCCGGTGAGCGGCGTGTTCTCGCTTCCAAGCGAGATCGCCGCCGGCATCGTGGTGCACTATCAGTCCGAGAAATCGGTCCGCGAGAGTCTCGCCGAACTGCGTTCGCTCGACCTGCGCCTGAACGAGGAGATGTCGGCCGAACGCGTCTCCGAACTGACCGAGAACGCCTCGCTCATCCAGGTCGTCAATTCGCTCATCTACTTCGCCCTGCGCGAACGCGCCTCCGACATCCATATCGAGCCGCGCGAGACGTTCACCAAGGTGCGCTTCCGCATCGATGGCATCCTGCGCGAGATGATCACCTTCCCGCGCAAGATCCACGTCGCGATCGTCTCGCGGCTGAAGATCCTCTGCAACCTGAACATCACCGAGAGCCGGTTTCCGCAGGACGGCCGTTTCACGCTCTCGCTTGGCGCGAATCGCGCGGACTTCCGGCTCTCGTTCATGCCGACGGTCTTCGGTGAGAAGGTGGTGATCCGCATCCTCTCCTTCGGCAGCAAGAAGGATTTCCTGCAGCTGGACCAGATGCTCGTGTCGCACACGATCCTGCAGCCGTTCAAGCGCCTCATCCAGAATCCCAACGGCATCATCTTCGTCACCGGCCCGACCGGCTCGGGGAAGACCACGACGCTCTATGCGGCGCTCGCGGAGATCAACACGCCAGGGATGAACATCGTGACGATCGAGGACCCGGTCGAGCTGCAGCTCGAGGGGATCAACCAGACGCAGGTCAACTCGCACATCGACCTGAGCTTCGCCCTCCTGCTCCGCTCCATCCTGCGTCAGGATCCCGATGTGATCCTCGTGGGCGAGATCCGCGACCTCGAGACCGCAAAGATCGCAGTCGAGGCCGCGCTCACCGGTCACCTCGTGCTGGCGACGCTGCACACGAACAACGCCCTCCAGGCGATCACGCGCCTCGTGGACATCGGCGTCGAGCCCTACCAGGTGGCGCCGTCGATCACCGGAGTCGTGGCCCAGCGCCTCGCTGCGCGCATCTGTCAGCGCTGCAAGGAGCCGTATTTTCCATCCCGCGACATCCTGAGAAAATACTTCATGGACGAGGGACTCACCGAGGTGCCCTTCTACCGCGGTCGTGGCTGTGCGGAATGCGGCTTCACGGGCTATCGCGGGCGTGTGGCCTTCCATGAGCTCGTGCTCGTCACCGAGGAGATGCGCTCGATCATCGGTCGCAATGGGAGCATGGAGGACCTCGCCCGCGCCGCGCGCAAGGTCGGGTATCGCCCGCTCCGCTACGACGGTTTGAAGAAGGTCCTGCTCGGCCTGACCACGATCGAGGAGATCGAACAGAACACGTCCTTCGAGTGGGCGTATTAGGGCATGCCTTTGTGCTCTGGTTCAAAACGATCGACCAGCCTCTGAAGTGCAGGGCCGGGCTCCTGCCCGCCCGCGATCGTCTCAAGGCAAGCGCCCACCGTTGCGCGTGCGCGGCGTAGCGGGAGATCCGCCCGCGATGGGGCGCATCATAGGGCCCGAAGAACACGCCGTAAGCCCGGGTCCGAGGTGAGAGGCTGGAGCGAGTGGACTGCGCCCGGCCGCGGACACGACCCAACGCGAACCGCGATGCGGCGTGCCGGTTGCCCGACGGACGGGAGAAAACGAACGCCGCCGGCTCGCCTCACCGCGCCGGCGTGAAGATGATCTCCAGGATGTCCTGCATCTTCGAACCCGGGATTGTCGTGCCTCCGCGGGTACGCACGATCGACTGGCACGGGTGGCGCCCGAGCATGTCCCGGTCGTGGAAGACGATGATCGTGCCCGAGCCTTCCACGGCGGCGACCTCCGAGGCGTCGAGGGGCCACCAGGCCTTGGGCACGCCGAACCACGTGAACTCGATCCGCCAGCCCGCCACGCCGGAGGCGGGCGGCGCGGTCTGCAGGAGTTCCGGATAGCGCTGCACGAAATCCGGGATCGCACCGTTCTTCACGACGACGGTCGCCGCGGTCGGCAGGGCCTGCAGGTAGCCGCGCAGATCCTCGACTCGCCCGCGCTTGCGCTGCTCCATGTAGTCGAGGAAATCGAAACTGACGACGTTCATGCCGTTGAACGCACCGTGCTGGTTGCGCGACGGGTATTTCTGGGCGTCGTACCAGGCCTGGAAGCCGCGCCCCAGCCAGAATCCGATCTCGATGTGCAGGTGCGCCCGTTCGCGCGGAATGCCCGTGGAGGCCGATCGCCCCATGATCCCGATCTGGGTCCCCGCCTCCACTTTCGAGCCGGGCTGCAGGCCGGTCGTGACACTCGCCAGGTGCGCATAGAGGGTGATCACGGCCGGTCTGAAATCCGTGTGCTCGACCACGACATAACGGCCGTAGTTGCTCAGCCCCGACACCGCGTTCACGTGGCGCACGACGCCCGGGCCGACGGCGACCACGGGATCGATCGCTTCGCCTCGGCGGTCGCGCTTCAGCGGCGTGAGGTCGAGACCCTCGTGGAACTGGCGTCCGCTGGTGCGGACGCAGCCGAACATGCCGGATTCGACGGTGCCCGACTCGGTTGGTTGGATGTATTCCGCGTAGGGCCGGCCTTCCAGGAGGGCGGGCCGCGGCGTGGGCCACACCAATTCCTGGGCAAGTGCCGCAATCGGCGCCGCGAGGCACGCGGCGATGTGGAAGGCGATCCTCATCGATGGACTAACTCTTCCTGCGCCGGCCCTCGGCCAGCGCCGTTTGGATCTCGTGCGCCGTGCGCTTGAGATTGACCGCCGTCCGGCTCAGCTCGTCGTCGGAAAGCTCGACGAAGATCAAGAGGCGACCATCGAGAAGCGGGCCGTCGAGGAGCCGCGCACCAAACGGCTGGCCGTTGAGCGTGACCACGAGGCGGCGGCCGAGGTTGCTGCTCGACACGCGTGTCAGGTCCCGCGCGCCGTCCGGTGTGAGTTCAAACATGAGGCAGAGGCCGAGATCGACCTTCACCAGTTCGACATTGCGCACATCGACCTCGGAAAAGACCGGCGCCGGTGAAACCACGATCTCCACGCCGCTCCGGGGCAGTTGCACCGCGAGCGCCCCGCGGACCTGCGGCGGAGTCTCAATCAGGAACTGGGGTACAACCGGTTCGTAGTCGCGCGTCTGATGGCTCTGGCAGGCCGACAACATCAGCGCCACTCCCGCCAGCACGCCGACCCAGCACGCGCGTCGCGCGGCCGGTGAGTGTGTGATGTGCGGCGAGAAAGGCATCGGGGAGACAGGGTGATCAAACGTCGCGCGCCACGCGCGGGCCAGCCTGAAATCAGGTCACGACACGCGGCTTCCCAACCCCAGCAACTCCTCGCCCACCGCGTCCGCCACGAGTCGTCCCGATCGCGTGAGCGCAAGCGTCTCATCGCCTCGGAACTCCACCAGGCCGTCGACGGCGAGCGCCTGGAGCGCCGATGCGAACGGCGCCAGCGCCTCGGAGCCGAAGCGCTCCCGCAGCCCGGACAGCGACACGCCCGCGTTCATGCGCAGTCCGAAAATCAGGGCGTCCTCCGCCAGCTGCGCAGAGGTCAACGCGGCTCGCTCCGTTGTCGCCCGTTCGCCGCGGGCGATTCCCGCGCACCAGGCGTCGAGGTCGGAGACATTTGCGCCGCGCCAGGAGCGTTCCTGGCTCGCCGCGGAGGGCCCGAACCCGTGCCACCGTCCCATGCGCCACGTGTTCAGGTTGTGGAGACAGGCGTGGCCGGGCCGGGCGTGGTTGGAAACCTCATACTGGGCGAAGCCGTGTCCCGCCAGCCGGTCCCACGTCGCCTCGTAGAACGCGCGTTCCCGTTCCACATCGAGGCTCACCTTTCCAGCCGAGAGGCGCACGAAGAGCGCGGTGTCCTCCTCGAAGGTCAGGCAATAGGTCGAGATGTGATCGACGCCCAGGTCCGCGGCCGCATCGAGGTCGGCGAGCCAGGCGTCGAGCGTCTGCCCGGGGATGGCGAAGATGAGGTCGATGTTACGGCTCGCGAATCCGGCGGCTTCGATGAGTCGCCAGGCCTCGCGGATCTGGGCCAGCGAGTGACGCCGCCCGAGCGCCTCCAGGGTCGCCGGGGCAAAGCTCTGCACTCCGAGCGACACGCGCGTCACGCCGGCGTCGCGCAGGATCCGGAGCTTGTCGGCGCGAACCGAGCCGGGGGCGAGCTCGACCGTCCATTCGGCGGGTGGTCCAAACCGTGCGAGCTGCGCCGCGGCCAGCCGTTCGAGATCGCGCGCCGGAAGGAGGCCAGGCGTGCCCCCACCCCAGAAGGCGGTGCCGCAGGATTCGACCGGCACAAGGGCGAACTCGCGCTCGATCGTCGCGAGGTATCGGTCGATATCGTCGCGCCGCGGCTCGACCTGATAAAACGCGCAAAAGTCGCACGCATGCGAACAAAACGGCACGTGCACATAAATGCCCGGCGCATCGAGCGTGCTTTTCTCCGGTTTTTCCCCATGATCGGGAACCGGGATTTTGTTTGCCAATCCCATAAGGCTAAGATCATCAACTGCCACCCAAAATGGACGCCCGCAAATCTCGTTTCGCGAGTCTTTTCACCCGACTCCTTGCCGCCTCCGCTGTCGTGCTTCTGCTCGCCGGCTGCGACGTCAAGATCACCAATCGTACTCCGGCGACGTTCTCCGAAAATCCGTCCGGGGTCTACACCATCACCGCTGAAGTGAAGGTGAGGAGCGGCGTGGTCAAGAAGGAGACGGTCAAGCCCAGCATCGTCATCGATGGCCAGATCTTCCCGATGACGAAGAGCGACCTCGCTCCCGATCTCTGGGAATACGACTACAAGCTCCCGGCCGGACGCGCCGAGGGCGCTTATTACTTCATCGCCACCTACGAGACATCGGCCAACGGACGCGAAAGCCAGCGCGACACCTACACGGAGTTGTCGAAGTTCTCCGTCGCCAACCGCTACACCCTTGCGCTGGACGTCAACCGCGCCCCCGTGGGCGCGCAAGTGACGGTGCTGGGCCGCGGCTTCACACCGCAGGATGTCATCTATGTCGGTGACATGGCCGCGCAGACCTCCTTCCGTTCGGCGAACACGCTCACGTTCACGGTCCCCGCGATACCGGGTGGTCGGAACTATCCGGTCTCGATCGGCGGCCCCGGTTCCGAGTCGCAGGTCGGCACGATCCGCGTCGACGAGGGGTCGATCAGCGTCTTCCCGACCAGCCTGGCTCTGACGCCGCGCGGACGTCGCCAGCTCGTCTTCACGATTCCGGCTGAAGCCCCCGAGGGCGGCCTCGTCCTGGATATCACCACCGATGTCCCGGCGACCGTGGTGATGCCGGAAGTCACGATTCCCGCCGGGGCGCGGTCGGTGAATGTCGTCGTCGAAGGTGGGCAGCCCGGCAACGGCACGATTTACGTCAAGGCACCGGGATTCGGCGAGGCCACCGTGGCGATCTCGGTCGCCGGCCGCTGAACCGGCACCCGGATTCCAGTCAGGTTTACAACGCCGGCCGGCTCGTGCCCGCCGGCGTTTTCGTTGCCGGCGCCGGCGTGACGGCCGGGGACGCGTCGACGGCGATCTCGAGGTCCGTCCAGACCAGACGATGATCCGACCCCTCGATTGCACGCTCGCCGTCGAAGATGAACGCGTGCCGTCCGACCACGTGCGGCAGCAGGCCCGGGGAAACCAGGATGTAATCGACGCGCTCATACCGGGCGCTTCGGGCCTGGAAGTGAGTCCAGACCTCTCCGCGACTATCCGCGGCCTCGAGCGGCGCAGCGACCTTTCCCTTGCGCCGCGAGAATGCCGCGAGCGTGCGGGAATCGGGCGCGTCATTGAGATCGCCCGCGATCACGAACCGCGGCTCCGTCTCGCCCCGGGTCTGCCGGAGGATCCGGTCGCGCACCGCACGGGCCTCGGCGGCGCGGCGCTTTTCCGCACCGGGGTCGGCCGCATGCTCCGTGAGGGGACTCTTTAGGTGCACGATGAAGACGCGCCACACGCCGCCTTCGCCATCGAATGTCACTTCCAGGAGCCCGCGCTTCACTGGTTCGGTGCGCCCGAGATACTCGAAGGTGACATCATCGTGCTCGACCACGGCCCGGATCGGGATGCGGGCGACCAGCGCGACGTGCCGCAACGGATCGGCTGCCTCCAGGAATGCCGCATGCGGAAACGGACTCCCCTCGGTCGCGAGGTCCTGCTGGAGTTCGTCGAGAAACGGACGAGGCCCGATCTCCTGCAGGCAGAGCACGTGCGGATGGACCGCGCGGATCACGCTCCGTATTGCCGCCTTTTCCTTCTCCGGCTTTGGATACTTGGGGCGGAAGCGCCCCTCCAGGCGACGATCCATGCAGAGATAGTTCTGCACATTGAACGTCGCGAGACGCACCGGAGCTGCGTCCGCGGCGACGACAGCTGCGACGCACACCAGGGCGACGATACACGCCCGGTGCACGCGGCTGAATCTCGTGCGCGAGCGTCCGGGCATCGTTGTCCGCTTTTCAGCTATGCCGTGGCACCCGCCGATTCGCGCTGCCGCAGGGCCGCCACGCGTTCGACCAGGGTCGGATGCGAGTAGTAGAACGCACTGTAGGCCGGATGTGGCGTCAGATTGGACAGATTTTCGCGCGCGAGGCCGCGCAACGCCTGCACCAGCGGCTCAGGCGAGCCCACCAAGGCGCGGGCGAAGTCATCGGCCTCGTACTCGTGCTTGCGCGAAAGGAGATTGCCCAGCGGGGTGAGCCAGTAGCCGAAAACTCCGCCGAGCAGTCCGAAGAGGAGAAAAGCAACGGCCGTGCTGGACTCGGCGAATCCGAACGCCTCGAAAAAGGCCGGGGTTCGCATGAGCCAGCCCAGCAGCAGGAAGGCCGCGAGCGTCAGCACCGAGCTGAGCAGCACGCTTTTCCAGATGTGACCGCGCCGATAATGGCCGATCTCGTGGGCCAGCACGGCCTCGAGTTCGTCCGGGGCCAGCTGCGAGATCAACGTGTCGAAGAGAACGATGCGGCGGAACCGCCCGAATCCCGCAAAGAGTGCATTGGAGTGCGCCGAGCGCTTGCTCCCATCCATCACGTGGATCGACCGCGCCTGAAACGCGCCGCGTTCCGCAAGCGACATCAGGCGATCGCGCAGCGAGGCGTCCTCGAGCGGGGTGAACTTGTTGAACAACGGCATGATCCACCACGGCACCACGACGGCGAGCACGAGTTTCACGACCGTGAGCGTGAGCCACGCCCAGATCCACCAGAACGTGCCGGTGCCCTCGACGACGGTGATGAGGAGCCAGAACACGGGCGTGCCGATGGCGATGCCGAGGATCGCGCCCTTGAGGTGATCGGTGACCCAGAGGCCGAGGGTCGAGCGATTAAAGCCGAACCGCTGCTCCAGCCGGAACTGCGCCCACCATTCCCAGGGAAGCGACGGCACGGACAAAACGACCAGGCAAGCGACGAGAAAACCCGCACCCGACCACGTTCCAGTTCCCAGCTGCGCGGTCCACGCGGACCAGGCCGCCGGGAGCACGCCGGAAAACAGCACGAGTGCGAGCACCAGCGTATCCCAGAGGTTTTCCCACTGGCCGAAACGCAGCTTCGCGGACGTGTAGTCCCCGGCCTTGCGGTAGCGCGCTTCATCCATGACGCCCGCCAATGCGGCCGGAAGGCGGTCGCGGTGCCGCTGGAGTTCGCGCTGGTTGAGAAATCCGAGGGTGGCCTGTGCCATCAGCCGCGCGACGAGCGCCGCCGCGGTGACAAAAACGATCGCGGACATGCCGCCAACCATGGGGGCGACCGGGCGGGCGGCGAGACAAACCTCGCACTACGGGTTTGCCTTACTTGCCCATGCACACATTCCCCTTAGCACGGACCGCCTGCCCCTGATTGTCCGGGGCCGGCCAAGCTGCCACCCTCCTCTTATGACACAGACCCGTCGTGCCATTCCCCTCACGCGCGCGATCCTGGCCACGGCCGTCGTCGCGTTCGCGTTTCCCATGCACCTCGCCGCCCTCTGGGAGGCCGCCGATGGCGAGATCTTTCTCTCCCTGAACACCTCGATCACGGCCGATTCCAACATTGGTTCCAACGCGGCCGAGTTGTCCGACACGATCTATGCCGTGACCCCGGGTATCGCGTTCGAGCGCAGCCGCGGGCGGGGCTCCCTCTCCCTCGGCGCCCAGTACGAGATTGAGCGGGCCGGGAAGTACGATGCCTACGACTCGGAAAACCTCTCCGCCGACTTCTCGCTCAACATGGACGCCACGCCGAGCGGGCGGCTCCGTGGCGGCGTAAACGCCGGCTACTTCGACGGCGCGCGCGTCGATCGGTTCGAGAACCGCCGCCTCTCCCAAAAATCCTTCAACCTCGGGCTCAATGGCGCCTACGAGATCACGCCCAAGCTCAATTCGCGGCTCACCACCTCTTACGACGAGACGCGCCCGGAAACGCTTGCGGACTACGACCGCTCGTCGATCCGCCTGGGACTCGGCTACAAGATGCGGCCGTTGATCTCGACCTTCATGGACGTGCGCTTCACGAAGTCGACATCCGACCACCAGGATGGCCCGGGCAGCCGGGCCGACACTTCGGGCAAGGCGCTGATGTTCGGCGTCGAGGGCGAGATCACGGCGCGCCTGAGCGGCAGCATCGGTGTCGGCTACGACTGGTCGGAGAGCGAGTTGGGCGGGATCGACACCGAGTATTCAGGTGTGACCTACGACGTTTCGCTCGACTGGCAGCCGCGCGAGCGCACGAGTGTTTCGCTGACGGCTTCCAACGGCATCCGGGCGGCAAGCCGGGGCGCCGTCGAGTACATGAGCATCGAACTGGCGGCAAAGCAGGAGATCGGGCTCAACATGTCGGCCACCGCCGGGATCGGCCTCCGCAGCAACGACTACGAGTCCGAGTTCCGTGGCGACGACGACATCGTCGATGCGTCGCTGACTTACAACTACGCCTTCAGCCGCAATATTTCGGTCGGAGCGCGGTTCGCCTACACCGACTCGGATTCCTCCATCGACCTGTTCAGCTACAGCCGCACGGTCTGGACCCTTTTCGGTAACGTCCGTTACTAGGGATCGCCGCCTGTGTCACCGTCTGCCGCCCGCGCGAAACGCTCCCTGGGTGTCCTCGCGGCCGCCCTCATGGCCGCTGTCGTCGCGCTTGCGCAACCGGCCGATTCCACCAGCGGCGCCTACCGGCTCAATACCGGCGACGAGGTGGCCCTGACCGTCGTCGGCGAACCTGACCTGAGCGAGTCCCTTCGCATCGACAGCCAGGGCTACATCAACCAGAAGTTTCTCGGCCTCGTGCCCGTGGCCGGCCGCACGATCGCCGAGGCGGAGCGCCATCTCGAGCAGCAGCTCATCGAGCAGAAGTTTCTGCGGCGCCCGGTCGTGCGCATCAAGCTCGTGGCCTACGCGCAGCGCGGCGTGGTGGTGTTCGGTGCCGTTGTGCAGCCCGGTCCGGTCAACTTTCCGCCCGAGACGTTCTCCATGGACATACTCGACGTGATCGCCAAGTGCGGCGGGTTCACCGCCAACGCCCGTCGCCACGCCGTGCGCGTGAAGCGACGCGGTGAGGACGGCGCCGACCAGGTCCTCACAGTCAACGTGCGCAACATACTCTCCGGTCGCGACACGGCGTCCTTCGTCCTGCAGCCCGGAGACGTGGTGACAGTCGATACCTAACCCTGTTCGCGAGGCCACGCCCCATGCACTCCCCCGAATCGGAGCCTTCCGCATCGCGTCCGACCCAGCCGGGCCGTGTGTCCGGACGCCGCAAGCCCGTGCCACCCGTGGTGCGCACGACCCGCGACTACCTGATCATGGTGCGCGAGCGGTGGTATTGGGGCCTGCTTGCCGGACTGCTCGTCGGCGGCATTCTCGCCGGACTCGAACTGCGGCGTCCGCCCTACTTCAGCACTTCGGCGCAACTGCTTTTCGAGCGCCCCGGAGCGGCCCTTCGGGCGGCGGGCGGCGACGTCGCGGCCGACGCGGGCCTCGGAGCGGAGTTCGTGCGCCTGCGCAGCGCGCGGTTCCTCGACTACGTGGTGGCGTCGTTCACCCCGGCCCAGCTCGCGGCCATCCGGCAGCCGTATTTTCAGGCGGAACTCACCCCGGCTGAGCAGCCTTCGGCGCAGGCTGTGATCGCCCCCCGGCTGGTCATCGAGCAGGTCCGCGACGAGCCGATTGTGCGTGTCTGGGTCACGCACCGGGTGCCGGCGACGGCCAAGCTCATCGCAGATCAGTTCGCGCTGAGTTACATCAACTTCACCCGCGATCGCGCCGCGGAAAACGCCAACCAGTCATTGGAGTTTCTCCGCGAAGAAGAGCGCCGGCAGCGTCAACGCGTCGAGGAGGCCAATGCCGCGCTCCAGGTGTATCGCGATCAGCACAACGTGCCGATGCAGCGCGAAAGCGAGATGCTGCTCGCGCAAAAACTCCAGACGATCGGCACGCAGCTGCAGGAGGCCCGCAACACCCGGCTCGGGATCGAGTCGACCCTCCGCCAGATCGAATCGTTTCAGGAGTCGGGCAGGTACCTCGAGCAGATCTCGTACATCTCGTCCTACCGCACGGTGCCGACCCTGCAGCGGGAGATTGATGACCTCCGCTCGGAACGTGCCCAGCTCGAGCAGCGTTACCTGGAAAACCATCCTGCACTGAAGGCGAACACCCGCGCGATCGAATCCAAGACCGCGCTGCTCAACGAGGTGGTCACGATGGCCGTGACCGAGCTGCGGGCCAGCTTTGAGCGGGCTCGTCGGCTCGAGGATGATCTCCAGCGCCAGTACTCGGACGAGGAGAAGCGCACCAAGGACCTCGCCTCTGTCATCGAGGACTATCGTGTCCTCGAGCAGCAGGCCGAGCTCACGCGCGCGCATCACGCTCAAGTGCTCGACAGCCTGAACAAGGCCGGTTTGAGCGTTCCCCTCGACAGCCTGAAACTCTCGCTCCTCGAGCCGGCCCCCCTCCCCGACCGTCCGCTCGCGCCCGACGAGGTGAAAGCTGCCGTCCACGGCGGGAGCGCGTTTCTCGTGTTGCTGATCCTCGTGCCGATCCTGCTCGGCCTGATGGACAACCGCCTGACGGCGGCCTGGGAGATCGAGCAGTTCCTCGACCAGACCCTGCTCGGCGAGATTCCCGTTCTTTCCGGCGTTTCACGCGCGGACAAGGCGCACATCATGGCCCGGGAAGTCGACCACACCGCCTCGGAGGCGTTTCGCGGGATCTTCGGGCAGCTGCAGCTGAGTTCCTCCGTGCCCTACCCGAAGACCCTCCTGATCACCAGCACGGAGCCCGGTGAAGGCAAGAGCGTGGTCGCGAACAACCTCGCCGCCACCTTCGCCGCGCATGGAAAGAAGACGCTGCTCGTCGACTGCGACTTTCGCCGGCCCAACCTCCACCTGTATTACGGCAAGGATGATTCCGCGGGCGTGCTGCGCTGGCTCCGCGCCTCCGGTGGGAGGCCCGTCGGCGATCCCGAGGACGACGCGGACCTCGCCATCCTGGAGGTCAAGAGCGCGCTCTCGCTCCTGCGCGCGGGCGGCGAGCATCGTCGCGCCACCGAGGTCTTCGAGAACGAGGGTTTCGCGCGTCTGCTCAAGGCACTCAAGGGCCATTTCGACCTCGTGATCCTCGATACCCCGCCGCTCGGGGTCTTCCCCGATGCCATGCTCGCGGCCAACCATTGCGATGAGGCGCTGTTTGTCTGCCGCTTCAAGACGGTGAGCCGCGCCAAGGTCCGCCGCACGATCGAGCGCCTGGAGAAATCGACGACGCGCATCGCCGGCGTGGTGCTCAACGGCCTTCCCAGCGGGGGCCAGTCTGCCTACTACGACTATTACGGCTACGGCTCGAATCAGTCGAAGCACTACAAGGCCTATTACTCGCAGAAGCGCACCTGAGCCGCCGCGCCGTCGCGCGGCGTCGGGCACCCTGCCGCGCGGCAGCGCGCTCCGCCGCAAACGGTTTTCCACCGCCCCTGAGCCGCGCGACCGTTGGACCGGCGCGGGCCGCGTTTCCCCTTTCTCCGGCGCAGCGGCTCTGCTTGTGTGCCACCACTTCGGTTGCCCATGAATAAACTCCGAGCCGGTATCATTGGCTGCGGTGCGATCAGCCCCGCCTATCTCAAGGGATGTGCGATCTACGACTCGCTGGAGATCGTCGCCTGCGCCGACCTCGACCTTGCACGTGCCCGCGCGCGCGCGGCCGAGTTTCAAGTGCCTCGTGCGCTCACCGTCGATGGGCTTCTCGCCGATCCGGAAGTCGAGCTGGTCATCAATCTCACCGTGCCCCAGGCCCACGCGCCGGTCTGCCGGGCGGTGCTGGAGGCCGGGAAACACGTCTATGTTGAGAAACCGCTGGCGTTGAATCGGGCGGACGCGACCTCCCTTCTCGCCCTCGCCGCCCAGCGCGGCCTGCGGATCGGCTGCGCGCCGGATACCTTCCTCGGAGCCGGCCAGCAGACCTGCCGGCACGCCATCGACGAAGGCCTGATCGGCACGCCGGTGGCCGCTGTCGCCTTCTGCTGCGGCCACGGGCACGAAAGCTGGCACCCCAGCCCACAGTTCTATTACCAGAAGGGCGGCGGGCCGCTGTTTGACATGGGACCGTACTACCTCACGGCGCTGGTCAACCTGCTCGGGCCGGTCCGTCGCGTCGCCGCCTCCACGCGAACGACATTCCCCACCCGCACGATCACGAGCCAGCCTCTGGCCGGGACGGTGATCCCGGTGGAAACACCGACCCATCTTGCGGGAACGGTCGACTTCGCCTCGGGCGTGGTCGCGACGATGGTGATGAGCTTTGATGTCTGGCATCATCAGCTTCCGCGCATCGAGATTTATGGCAGTGAAGGCTCGCTCGTCGTGCCGGACCCGAATCACTTCGACGGCACGGTTCTGGTACGTCGATCCGGCGAGGCCACATGGCGCGAGGTCACGCCGCGCCATGCCGCCGGCATCGGGCGCGGCACGGGCGCGGCCGATATGGCAGCGGCGATCCGCTCGGGTCGGGCGCATCGCGCGAGCGGCACGCTCGCGGCCCACGTGGTCGACGCCATGCAGGCATTCGAGGAATCGTCGGACACGGGCGCGCATGTGATCCTCGGCAGCGCCGCCGAAAGGCCCGCGCCCATGCCCGCCGGACTCGCCGCGGGCGTGCTCGATTGAGCCGATCAAGGTTCGCCCGAGCGGCGAGCGCTTGATCCACCTCATCGCGCGTTGCGCGACTGCGCGGTCGTCGGCGGTTGCGCCTGCGTCGGGTCGGCGATGTCCGCTCAGGCGAGCGTATCCAGAAGCGATCCGAGGATCTGATCGACCGTACGGGCGGTCACCGCGTTGGCGGTGACCATCACCTCGGCCTGGATCTGCTGCACGACGTTCTCCGGGCTCACGTCGCCCTCGGCCACGCGCGCCGCCGCGGTATTGAGTTGTTGCATACCACGCTGCATGCCCTGGAGCGGGGCCGCGAGCAGACCGGATGAGCCGACGGCGGAGATCATATAACAAAGGTGTCCATTCCACCATCGGCCGCCGGGTGCGGGCCCCACATGGGGAATATGCCCCGACTTGGCTGGGCAGAAATCCACCGACGCGGCGCCGCCAGGCGTCACACCGGTGTCGATCGGCGGGTCGCCCGGGCGTCGATCAGGCGGATCTGAGTTGCGGCAGGCGGGCGCGCAGCTCGGCATCGCGCATCGCGTCGCTCACCGCGAGGAAACCCGGGCTGTGCCGGCGCGTATCCGTCAGTTGCGCATAGCTGTGCCAGAGGCCGTCGATTTCGAGACTCACCGAGATCTCATCGCGCATCCATTCGCCGGGGCCGGACTCCCGCCAGCCTGCCTCGATCGCCTCGCGGCCCGGACGGTGCCGGGGATGCGTGGCCAGTATCGCCTTGGAAACCATATAACCTCCCGAGTTGCTGTTGAACTGTGCGCTCGCGGTTCAGCATCCGGAATGCCGCGACGCAGGACGGGCGCGCGCGCGTCCTTCTATGAACCGGATGACATGTTGCTCGTGCCGCCCGTAAGGCTGGCTGATGGCCCTGACGGCCGGCCCGATAGGCTGCCCGACACTGGGACGAAGTGGTTTTTGCATTGCTCCGGCCCCCGCGCCCCACTTCTTCCTCAACGGCAACAGGGGTTTGCGCTCCGTTGCCTCAGTCTCGCAAACGCCATGTCCCTGATACCTTTCTCCAGCCAGCTCATCGCCGACGTCGGCATCTCCACCGGCGACGAGGGCAAGGGCCGCCTCATCCCGGAAATCGTCAACGAGCTCCGCCATACTGCCGGCACGGAAGCCCCTGTGGCGATGGTGCTGAAGGTCAACGGCGGGGCCAACTCCGGCCACACGGCTGGCGGTGTGAAGCTCAACCTCCTGCCGTCCGGCGTCGTCGAGCCCAGCGTGGGCTACCTCGGCATTGGCGCCGGCGTGGTCGCTGATCCGCGCAAGTTTTGGTGGGAGATCCGGCCCCTGGAGCACCGCGGATTTCGCACCCTCACGCGGCTCGCCATCGATGAGCGCGCGATGGTCTCGGACCTGACCCACCGCCTGCTCGACCTCGCCGGCGAGGACTATCGCGTGGCTGTCCTGGGCGAGGAACCGCGCGGCTCGACCGGCCGCGGAATCTCCCCCGCGTTCTGCGAGGAGACCGGCCACTGGCAGATCCATTACGCTGAGTTCCTGGGCCGCCGCGAGGATTTCGCGCGCAAGCTCGCCCAGCGCGCCGATCGCGCCGTGCGCACGATCCAGCATGTCTACCGCGTGAGCGAGGCGACGTGGCATGGTTTCTTCGAGAAACTCACCACCGCCGAACTTCGCGCCAATGCCGACGCCATCCAGGCCGGGGTGTTTGCCCCCGAGGAGTTCGACTTCGTTCGCTTCCGCGGGGCCCAGCCGTTCACCCTGAATCTCGATGTGCTCACGGAAGTCTACTGGCAGGCCGGCACCGCTCTGGGCCCGCGCATCGTCGACATCCGCGAACTGGTCCTGCGCGAGACCGCGGCGGGTCGGACGATCATCGGCGAGTTCGGCCAGGCCTACTGGCTGGACAAGCGTCATGGCTTTTCCCCGACAGCCTCGCACACGTTCACGCCGGAGTTCTTCCAGTCGGCCAACATCCCGGTGCAGCCGATCCACACCTTCGGCGTGGCCAAGGCCTACGACACCAAGGTCGGCACGCATCTGTTCCTGACGCAGATGGACGACGCGCACCCGCTCACGCCCCTGCTCAAGCAGATCGAGTTCGGCACGAGCACGGGACGGCAGCGCATGGTCGGCTGGTACGATGCCGTGGAAAAGGGCGACGCGCTGCGCTACGGAGGTTACCAGGACCTCATGATCAACAAGATCGATGCGCTCACGCACCGTGGCAGCTGGAACGGCGATCTTCTGCTCTGCTACGCCTACCGCGACAAGTCGGGTCGGATGTACCACCACGTGCCGCGCAACGACGAGATTCGCCGCTCTCTTTCGCCGGTCTACCGCTCCTATAAGGGTTGGAGCGAGGACATCAGCCAGGTGCGCTCCTTCGGCGACCTGCCCGCCAATGCGCGCGCCTACGTGGGCGGCATGGTGAAGGCGATCGTCGAGGCTGCCTACCACGGCGAAGCACGGCCCGGGCGCCTCCCCAATCTCCGCTACCTCGGCGTCGGCCCGGAGCCATCCCAGATCATCAAGGATCTCCCGCCCACCCCCGAACTGATCAAGCTCGGCTGAGAGCGCGGCGGCACAACGCGTTTGCCGCGCGCGGGCTGTCGGGGGCACCGTGCGGGGCATGATCCGCTTGATCACAAGAATCGCTCTCGCCGTGACGATGACCGCCGCTGTTGCGTCCGGAACCGAGGAACGCGTCGAACTCTGGCCGGCCGGCACCGCGGGCGGTCCACCCGCGCGGACTCCCGAGCAAGTCACCACAACAGACGGCTGGACGCGGTCGACCAATGTCGAGGTGCCCTACTTCACCGTGCACCGTGCCCCACCGTCGGAAGAGCCCGCGCCCGCCGTGGTGGTGGTGCCGGGCGGCGGCTACGCGATCCTGGCGTTCAAGCACGAAGGCACGGATGTGGCCCGCTGGCTCAACGAGCGCGGCATTTCCGCGTTTGTCCTGCGCTACCGCCACGGGCGCGACCGTCACCCCGCTCCGCTCCGCGACGTGCTCCGCGCGCTCCGCATCGTGCGTTCGCAGGCTGCGGCGTATTCGGTTGCTCCCGACAAGATCGGCGTGATGGGGTTCTCGGCCGGCGGACACCTCGCCTCGACCGCCGCGACGCTGTTCGATGGTCCCGAGGGGCGCGGAGGCGACGCGCTCGACGCGGTGAGCGCGCGCCCGGATTTCGCGGTGCTCATCTACCCGGTGATCACCCTGGAAGCGCCCCACGCCCACGCCGGTTCGAGAGAGTCACTCCTCGGGCCCGCAGCCGATCCGGGGCTGGTGCTTGGGCTTTCGACGCACACGCGCGTCACCCCGCGCACGCCGCCGCTGTTTCTCCTCCACGCCGAGGACGACGAGGTCGTCCCCGTCGAGAATATCCGCCTGATGTACGACGCGGCTACCCGCGCGCGGGTTCCCGTGGAGATGCACCTCTTCGAGAAAGGTGGCCATGGCTTTGGAATGCGTCCCGACGCGGGTGCCGTCGCACTCTGGCCTGCGCTGGTCCACGGCTGGCTCCGTCAGCGCGGCCTCGCGCCCTGAACAACCACCGCAAATCCCTGGGCACGACCGGCCCGGGTGCAGCGTGCTGTCTGTCGACCTCTCATCAAGCGATCGTTGCCAGGCAAGTGCTGCACGGATGGCAGGCCTCAGTCGCCACCGGGGCGGAACCCGAATCCCGTCGACGAATCCGGTTCGCGCGCGGCCCGACACGGCGGGTCGCCGCAGAAATCGCTTCGCAGTCTTCCCCGCGGCGTATTCCCTGCCGGTATGTCAGCCCCCGTAACGCGCTGGATGGCCGCAGGCGCCTGGCTGGTTCTCGCCAGCCTCGCCGCACGCGCCAACGAGTCATCCTCCGGATACCCGCCGGCGCACCTCACGACCGAGCGAGCCGCCGAGGACGCATTGCCGGCCGGTCTCTATGCGCGATTCGAAACCGCGCGTGGAAGGATCGTGGCCCGACTGCACGCCGAGTCCGCGCCGCTCGCGGTCGCGAATTTCGTCGGACTCGCCGAAGGCACGGTCGCGTTCGAACACCGACCCGTCGGACAACCGTTCTATGACGGGCTTCGCTTTCATCGGGTGGTCGACGGCTTCGTCGTGCAAGGCGGCGATCCGCTCGGAAGCGGTGAGGGAGGGCCTGGATACACCATTGCCGACGAGTTCACCCCGCGGCTGAAACACGATGCGGCCGGTGTGCTCGCCCTGGCCAATGACGGCCCGAACACGAATGGTTCGCAGTTTTATTTCACCCTGAGCGCGGCCAATCGCCTCAACTACAAACACACGGTCTTCGGACGCGTCGTGCAGGGCCTCGACGTGCTCGCCCTGATCCGAGCGGGCGACGTGCTGGAGCGCGTCCGGATCCTCCGAGTGGGCGATGAGGCGGGCGCGTTTCGTGTCGATGACGAGGTGCTCGGGCGCTTGCGTGCCGCCGTCGCGCCCATCCCGCCGCGCCATGCCGCGCTCCCGCGGCTTTTCGCGAATGAAGCCAGACTCGACCTGCCGGCGTTTTATCCCGCCTGGCTCAACGACAAGCTCCATCACTACGCAGAGGTGCGCGGCATCTCGCTCTTCGTGCGAATCGTGCACCACTTCGAGGGAGCGACAGACGAACTCGCGATATCGGGGGCCCTGGCCGGTCTGCACGAAGGCCTCGCGCAGCGCGATCCGCGTTCGGCGACGCTGGTCTACACGACGGAGGACCGCCGCTGGCACCTCTGGCTCGGCGACGGCCTCTTCGGACCGCTGGGCGCGAGTCCTGATCGCATCGCGGCTGTGAAGGCGCAACTCCTCGCAGGTGCCGTCGCGCAGACGCAAGCTGGATTTCCTCGCCGGGCGATCGATGCAGCCGTGACCGACTTGATTGAAGCCCTCGACCGAGGAGAGGTGCGCGGTCCATAGCACAACCGGCCCGCAGGCCTCTCCTGCCCCGTTCGCCTCACGTGCAATTACCTCGTTGCCGGGCGGCGTCTCGCATTTCATCCCCTGCGCTGGCGGACGATGAACGACTCTGCCCGAGGCCATGTCACCCACACCGCGCCGCACCCTGCCCACCCCCTTTCTGGCCGGAGCGTTCTTCCTGCTGGTGCAGGTGATCGTCGCCGTGGTGCATGCCTTTTCGGACAACCGCCTCTTTGACTATACCCCTTATTCGGGACTGACCGCTTATCGCCTGAACGTATCGGTCGCCGGAGAACCGCTCACCGATCAGGCCGTGCGTGCGCGCTACGGCATCCCGTTTCGCGGCCGTCTCGAACTCACGCCCGCCGCGATCCAACGCCTCGTGGTGTGGCGCGAAGGTGAGCCCGACGGCGACACCTTTGTCCGGTTGCATGTCTCGCGCAGACGCGGGCCCGAGCAAATCTGGTTGTGGCCGCAGCAATGACCTTCCCGCGTCCTGCCGATCTCAATCCCGCGCGCTGCTGGCACGGCGGCATGAGTCCCGAGGTCCTGCTGGCGGCGAAGCTCGCGTGGGTTCTGTTGCTGGCGAGCGGGTTCCTCATGCACGCCGGCGCGGCCGGCGCTCCCGTGATACCCGGGCTCGATGTGCTCGCGCCTGGCACGTCATGGATGTTCCGTGCGCTCTTCATCGTCACCGGGCTCGCCCTGCTGACGAACCAGGCGACCCGCATCGCCGCGGTCGTGGCTGGCGCGTGTGTGCTCATCGCCCCGCTGCAGTCGCTCGCCGCCTGGCGCGCGCACGAATGGATCTGTGGCGCGGTGCTTGTCCTCGCGGGGCTCGAGACGCCTGGCGAGCGCCCCTGGCTCCTGCGCGCCCAGGCCACCATCGCGCTGCTCGCGGTCGTGCTCGATCGAACCGACGCGATCCACTGGGCCGCGCCCGCGACCCTGGAGGGTTGGGAAGTCGAGCGCGACGTGCCTTCGTTGATCCGCCTGCTGGAAGACACCCTTCCCGCAGCATGGATGCACGCCGGGGCGACGTGGCTGGTGCCGCTGAGCGCACTCGCGATCGCATCCGGCTTGTGGGTACCGCGCCTGCGGTCGCGGGCGGCGTGGGCTGCGTGCGTGTGGTTTCTGGCTGGATACCTCCTCGTGGGGGCGACCGATGCGGGTTTCCATGCGCTCGCCGGGCTCGTGACGCTCCTTGCCTTCCTGGAGTGGCCGCGCCAGTCGATCGCCGCCCACTGGCCGCGTGCCTGCGGCTGGCCGATGTGGCTGCGGATCGCGCTCGACCACTACGATTTTGATCAAAAGACCGAATGGCCGTTTCCGGAAAACCCGGATGCTGACCCGGACGTGTGGATCGATGGACACCTTCTGCCCCGACGCAGTGGGCTGGCCGGCCTCCTTCTCTACTTCCCGCTGTTCCACATGAGCGCGTTCGCTGCCGCCGTCGTGGTGTTGCTTGTGCTTCCCCAACCGTGGGCCGCGCTGGTCCACGCGTGCCTTGGTCTCGGCCTGCTGGCGTTCTTCGCGCCGACCACATTTACCCGCGCGCGCCGCGCGGCGAGGTAGGCCCGCGCGAATCATGCGAGCCCTGGCCGGTGGTCCGTCCGGACGCGGGCCCTATTTTCTCAGGAAAGTCTGAAACTCGGACGGCAGGGGCGACTCGGCCGAGAAGCGCACGACGCCGCCGTCGATCGCGAACTCCAGTTCGACCTGACGGGCGTGCAGGAACAAGCGGTCGGTCCCGAGGCGGCGCGCGAACTCCCGGTTGCGCCGAAAGTCGCCGTAGGTCTGGTCGCCAAGAATAGGCAGGTGGCGCCGCGCGCATTGCACGCGGAGCTGATGGGTGCGGCCGGTGTGCGGCTCGAGTTCCAGGACCGAAAGGGCCGGTGGACCGGGAATCGCCCGCACGCAGGTCATGGTGGTTTCGGCCGGAGCCCCGCCGCGCGTCGATGCGCGCACGGTCCCGCGCTCGTGCCGGATCTCGATCGCATCGCGCCATTCGGTGCGCCGGTCGCGCGGGTGGCCGAACACGATCGCGATATAGCGCTTGCGGACGAGGCGCTTCTCGAAGGCGGCGCGCACCGCTTCCGCCACGGCCTCACGCGTGGCGAGCAGCACCACGCCCGAGGTGGCGGAGTCGAGCCGATGCAGAAGCCAGGCTCGGCGCGCGATGCCCTCGCCGTCGGTCCACGTGAAACACTGCGCCCGGTCGTCGTAGCCGGTCGTGAGCACGGCGCGCGGTGCATCCCCCGCCGAGTTGGGGTGCGACAGGACACCCGCCGGCTTTTCCAGCGCCGCAATTCCGCATGGATGTATCCGGATCACACGCACCTCCGGCCCGAGCGGCGCCGCGGTCCAGTCGAAGCCCGTCGTGCTCACCAGTAGTAGAAGGTGAAGACGATCCGCTCGTCGTCACCCAGCAGCGCGACCATTTCCCTGTTCCATTCGCCGTATGACTGGCCCTGCTCGACGGCAGTGCGGCAGAGCAGCGTGCCGAGCGCCTTGGAGGTCGTATCCACAGTCTCGAGGTCCCGGATCAATCCTTCGCGCGTGATGGTGAACTCCAGCACGACGCGTGTCTGCGCCTCGCTGATGGAGCGTTGCCGCCCCAGAGCGTCCCAGCGCTGCTGGATCGCCTCCTGCATGCGCTCGAGGTAGTCGCCGAACGGGCCGAAGTTCGCGTTCACCGCGGTGCGGCCCGTCTGGGAAACGCCCGCCGCCTGGCGTTTGACCGGACCCGGAGCCGCGCGCGGCAGTCGCGGACGCGGAGCTGGCGCGGGACGTTCCGGGCTGGCTACGCTCGGTGCGATCTCCGGCAGCGCCGGGCGCTGCGGCGTGTCCGCACCCTCGGTCGGCTCGGCTTCCGCGCTGGGATTCGGAGCGGGTTTGGCGACGGAAGACGCGATGCCCTCCGGGTCTTCGCCACGCGACTCGTCAAACCCCGACGGCGGATTTTGGGCGGCGGGAGCATCGGAACCTTGTTGGCCGGCCTGCGGTTGTTGCGCGGGAGTGGCAGGCGCGGGCTGGAACGTGATGGCCGGATCCGGCGACCCGGCGAATGCCTTGTCGAACGGCACATCGTCCAGGCCCTCGCGAGCCGGAGTCTTGTCCGGGCTGAGTTCGTCGGGGACCGTCTCGTTGGCCGCCTGCTGATTGCGCGCCGAGAACTTGCTCGTCGGGTCGGGCTCGTTCTCCGGTGCGTCCGGATTCGTCTCCACATAGCGTGGCTGCGGCGGCTCGGGCTGCGGTTCCTCATCCGCGAGCGTGATCTCAAGCTCCTCGCCCAGGCGGTCGGAGGCCGGGTTCACGGGATCGAGCACGACGAGGGAGCGCGGCACCGCGATAAAGAGGATGAGATGAAACACCAGCGTACCCAGGATGCCGATCGCAAGTGCGCTGCGATCGGAACCTCGGCGCCGGATTTGGATATCCACGGGACCCGGCGGCGGGAAGCGCCCCCGCCGTCTGTTCACCGGAACCTTGCGCGTGACTGCCATGGACTCAGGAGGAGCTTGCGAGGATTCTCAGACGCGTCAAAACCGCTTCGGTTTCCTCCACCGGCAATCCGATGATGTTGCTCAGCGACCCCTCCCATCGCTCGATGAGCACCTCGCCGTGCTCCTGGATGCCGTAGGCGCCGGCCTTGTCGAGGGCGTGGGCGATGCTCAGGTAGCGCTCGATGGTGGCCTCATCCAGGCGCCGGAAGTACACCCGGCTCTCCACGCCACCGTCCTCGGACAAACCCGCCGAGACGCAGCGCCAGGCCAGCCCCGTGAAGACGGAATGCGCGCGGCCCGACAGCATGCGCAACATGCGTCGCGCATCATCGGGATCGACGGGCTTGTTGAGCACCGTGCCATCGACGAATACCGTCGTATCCGCCCCGAGCACCAGGGCGTCGGGATGCCGCGCGGCCACGTGGTCGGCCTTGAGCGCGGCGTTGTGTCGGACAAGATCGCGCGGATCGGCATCCTCGGCTTCGTGCTCCTCGACCGAGGCAACTTCCACCTCGAAGGCGACGCCCAGGGACGCCAGCAACTCGCGGCGCCGCGGCGAGGCCGAGGCCAGGATCAAACGGGAGAACGCCGGCGGCTTCACGCTTCAGGGGCGGTGCCGGCGTCGGACCGTGCGGGAGTGGCCTCGCGGATGCCGGGCTCGCTGGCGGGCGCACGCTCCTGCAGGACCAGGCGCACATCCCCGCGGGCGCGGGCGAATTCGACGCGCGCGACGTTGTAGCTGTAATGGGAACGCACGAGATTGAAGCTCGAGGAGGCGTAGCGGTTTTCCGCCTCGATCAGCTCGCGGTTGTCTGCGACGCCCTGTTCATAGCGCACGCGCGCGAGACGCAGCTCCTCGGCCGCGAGCGCGAGGTTCTTCTCCGCCACCTCGATCTGCGCAAGTTGCGACTCCACGTCCTGCAGTGCGATTCTCAGCTCGGTCGCAATCGCCCGCGCAAGATCCTGGCGCTCGTATTCGGCCTGACGCAGCTCGGACTCGGTGCGCCGCACGTTCGCGCTGATCCGGTTGCCTTCGAAAACAGGTACGGACATCTGCACTCCGACCGACCAGAACTCGTCCTCCTCTCCGTCGAGCACGCGCTCGCTGCTCACGCCGCCCTGGGCCACCGCATCGACCGTGGGCGCGCGTTCCCGTGCGTAGGCGCGACGGACAAGCTTGAGTCGATCGACGTCGGAGATCGCGGCCTGGTAGTCCGCGCGTCGTTCGAGCACGTGATCGAGCGGCATGCCTCGCAGCCCGGGATCGACCTCGCGGCGGACCTCGAACGGATCGAGCCCGAGCTGGAGATCGAGGTCGAGGTTGAGAAGCTGCTTGAGCCGCAAGGCGCTCGCGACCGTGACGGTCTGCTGCTGCAGGCGCGACTGTTCCGCCGTGAGCAACTCCGCTTCGGCGCGCGTGACGTCGATCTGCGTGGCGACGCCCGCCCGGACCCGGTTTCGCGACTGCTCGAGCAGCGCGCGGGCCCGCTCGATGTTGGCCTCGATCACAGCCTCGTAGGCGAGATCGCGACGATGATCGAAGTACACCTCGGCGACTCCAGCGAGCACCTGTTGCACGGCCTGTTCGTAGCGAAATCGCGAGACCTCAACCGACTTCTTCACCGCCTTGAGACTGTCGAATGCACGCAGATCGAAGAGCGGCATCGTCCCAAAAAGACCGGCCTCGAAATCGTCCGCCGCCCCTGCCCGACCGGTGTCGCGCCGGAACTGGCTCGCGCGCAGCGTGATGTCCGGCAGCACAACCGAACGGGCGGCCCGCACTGATTCCTCGCTCTGGGTGATCAACTCCCGCGAGGTCAGCACGCTGAGATTGACGTTTTCCGCATCGGCAAGCGCCCGCTCCAGCGTGAGGGGAAGCGGAAGCGGCTCGGCGCGCAAACCGGCGGAAACCGCACCAGACAGAAGGAGCGCGAGAATGGCATGGCGGAGGGACATGGCTGCCCTTGGTGGACGACCGACCGGGATTTCGCAAACGCGGAACAGCGCCCGGCGAGGATTGACGTGTTCGGGCGCGTGTCTGGAGGCGCAATGGCTTGCGGCGGCGCCCGGGGCTCGACACACTTCTCTCAACCGTCTCCCCCTGGCTGCGCACAGGACGCCACCGAGCCCCTCCCTGCATGGTCCCGTCACCCCTGCCGTCTCCGTCTGACCCCTCGTTTCTTGCCTCCCCCGAGATCCGCGCGCTCCTCGACGCTGTCGGGGAAGCGATCGTGGTATTCGACGCCGGCACGGGCGCGCTCGTAAACGCCAACGAGAGAGCCTGCTCACTCTGGGGCCGCACGCGCGACGAGATGCTGGACGCCGGGCTGGAGGCGCTCAGCAGTCCGGAACACCCCTTCACCGCCGCCGACGCGGTGCGCCTCGCCGAGCGCGTGCGCGCCGAGGGACCGCGCGTCGTCACCTGGCACGCCCGGCGGCGCAGCGGCGAAACCTTCCAGGTCGAGATGAGGACCGGTCCTATTCCGACCGGCCAACGCCATCTCGTCGTGACCGTGCACGACATCGGAAACCGCGCCGCGATCGAAGACCAGCTGCGGGCGTCGGAGAAAACGCTCAAGGGAATCCTGGACAGCATCCACGAGGAAGTCTGCGTGCAGGACAGCGCCGGCCGGTTGCTGGAGGTCAACCGGGCGGCCGAGCGGCTCTTCGGCCTGCCGCGCGACCAGATCCTCGGTCGCTCCCCGGCGGAGTTTGCGGCACCGGGGCGCAACGATTTCGCGCGCATGCACGAGGCCGTGCGCGCGACCTTCGCGGGTCATCCGCAGATGTTCGAGTTCTGGTGCCGGCACCCCGACGGCACGGTCTATCCGCGCGAGGTCAGCGTGACGCCCGGGCTCTATTTCGGCCAGGCTGCCGCGATCGCGGTGCTCCGCGACGTCGCCGAACGCAAGCAGATCGACGCCGAGCGCGAGCGCGCGGCCCGCGTGTTGCGCGAGAGCGAGGAGCGGTTCCGGCTCCTGCTCGCCCGCGTGCCCGCGGTCGCCGTGCAGGGCTACACGGCGGACGGGACCGTGCGCTACTGGAACGAGGCGAGCGAGCGGCTTTATGGATACACCGCCGCCGAGGCCCTCGGCCGCAACCTTCTCGACCTGATCATCCCGCCGGCGATGCGCTCGGAGGTCCGCGAGGCGATCCGCGCGATGGCCGATTCCGGCCGGCCCGTGCCCACGGACGAACTCGACCTGATGCGCAAGGACGGCACCCTCGTATCCGTTCTTTCAAGTCATTGCGTCGTCCGCACAGGCGGCGCGACGCCAGAGCTGTACTGCCTCGACATCGACCTCACGGAACGCAAGCGCGCCGAACGCGAACGGCTCGATCTGCAGCAGCGCGTCGCGCGCACGGACAAGCTCGAGAGTCTTGCCGTGCTCGCCGGTGGCGTGGCCCATGACTTCAACAACCTGCTCACCGCCATCCTCGGCAACCTCGATCTCGCGCGCCTCGAACTCGCACCCGGCTCGTCCGTGCTGACTTCGATCGACAGTGCCCAGGCGGCGGCGCGCGCTGCCGCGGAGCTGGCCAAGCAGATGCTGGCGTTCTCCGGTCGCAGCCGCATGCAGCTCGCGCGCCTCGATTTCGCGGCCTTCGTGCGCGACCAGCTTTCTGACATGCGGGCCGAGGTCCCGGTCGGCGTGGACCTCACCCCGCCGGCGTGCAGCGCGCCGATCACGGTCATGGCCGATGCCGACCAGCTGCGCCAGACTGTGCAGAACCTCGTCCGCAACGCCATCGAGGCCGTGCTCGACGCGCCCTCCCCCCGCGTCGAGATCGCCACCAGCGTGATCGAATGCGACGCCGCGATGCTCGAGGGTAGCCGCACGGAGCGAAAGCCCGATCCCGGCCTGTTCGCCGCGCTCGACGTGCGCGACAACGGCAGCGGCATGGCCGAGGAGACGCAGCGGCGCATGTTCGAGCCGTTCTTCACCACGCGTTTCGCCGGTCGGGGACTCGGGCTCGCGGTCGTGATGGGCGTGGTGCGGGCCCATCGCGGCGCCATGCTTGTGGACAGTCGTCTGGGTCACGGCACTGCCGTTCGCGTGCTTTTCCCGATGGAACGGACCGAAGCGGGCGCAATCTCCGGACTCCGCCCGCGCGACGTCGCAGCGGGCGCGGCCGCAAATGCCGCGCCCTCCGATCCTCGCGCGGCCGGAAGGACTCGACCGCTCGCGTTGCTCGTCGACGACGATCCCTTCGTGCGCCTCGTATTCACGCGCATGGCACCGCTCATCGGCCTCGACCTCGTGGCCGCCGAGACCGGCGAGGACGCCCTGCGGATGTTTCAACCCCGCGCGGCGGAGTTTGCCGTGGTCATCCTCGATCTCACGCTCCCGGGGATGAGCGGCTGGGAGTGCCACGACTTGCTCCACGCAGTGCGGCCGGAGTTGCCCATCGTCATCTCCACGGGGCTGGCCACGGGTGACCCAGGACGCGATTTCGCGGGACGCCCGGTGGCTGCGGTGCTGCCCAAGCCATTCACGATCGAGGGGCTGCAGCAAACACTCGCGAAGGTCGGCGTGCCACTGCAGACCACCTCCTGACGGCCCGAGTGCCGCTAGCCGCGCCAGGTGAAGGCGTGCGTCAGCGCCACCCCAGCCGCATCGGCCTCATCCGGCGCGAGCGTGCGCCCATGCCCGAGCAGTCCCATGACCGTGCGCGCCACCTGCTCCTTGCTGGCCCGACCGAATCCGACCACCGCCTGTTTCACACGAAGCGGCGGGTATTCAAAGACCTCTTCGCCATGGACCGCGGCTGCTGCGATCGCGGCCCCTCGTGCCGCTCCCAGGATCTGGGCGGTCTGGAAGTTCTGCACAAAAATCGTCTGCTCCAGCGCGACGTGGCGCACCCGATGCGCAGCCAGCACCTCGCTTACGGCCCGATGAATCGCTGCCAGACACGCCGGCATCTCGGCGGCGCGTGGCGTGGTGACGGTGCGACTGTGCAGGAGGATCGGCCCACGGCCGGGAACAAACTCCAGCACCGCGAGCCCGGTGCCGCGCAAGCTCGGATCGATCCCGAGCACACAGCCCGAGAACGGAACGCGCGTTCCCGGAATTGACGCGTCCCGCCGGCCGCGCGACGCGGCGCCGGCACCCGAGGGGGCCGCCAGCCGGCCCTCGAGCTTTGCCTTCCATAGGTCACGAACGGAGGAGCGCGCCATCAACTCCATGAAGCTCGACGCCGCGCAGCGTGTCAGCGGTGAAATGAAAGCCGCCCACCGGTTCGAAGGCGAACGTGCCATGAAGCTCGTCGCTCCCGCCTGTGTGGGGCCGGGATTCAGGGCCGCTTGATCAGGTCGTCGACGGGATCGCTTTCCACCCCCACATCGGCGAACAACCACGTCGACAGATAACGTTCGGTGCTCGAAGGCACGACCACGACGATCTGCTTGCCCGCGTTCTCCGCGCGCTTCGCGATCTGCAATCCCGCCCAGATGATCGCACCGGAAGAGATGCCCACGGGAATGCCGTCGAGCTGGTTGACCTGCTTCGAAACGGGTCCGGCATCGGCCTCCCGCACGCGCATCACCTCGTCGTAGACTTGGGTGTTGAGCACGGCCGGGACAAAACCGGCGCCAATGCCCTGCAGCTTGTGCGGACCCGGCGCACCGCCGGAGAGCACCGGCGACGCATCGGGCTCGACCGCGACGATACCGACCGAGGGTTTGCGCGACTTGAGCACCTCACCGACGCCGGTGATCGTGCCGCCCGTCCCGATGCCGCACACCACGATGTCGACCTTCCCGTCGGTGTCGCGCCAGATCTCCTCGGCCGTAGTGCGGCGGTGGATCTCGGGATTCGACGGATTCGAGAACTGCTGGAGGATCGCGCTGTTCGGAATCTGCTTGTTCAATTCCTCAGCGCGCGCGATCGCGCCCTTCATGCCCTTCGGACCCTCCGTGAGCACCACGCGTGCGCCCAGGATCTTCAGAAGCTTGCGGCGCTCGATGCTCATCGTCTCCGGCATCGTCAGGATGAGCTTGAGACCGCGGGCCGCGGCGACGAACGCCAGGGCGATCCCGGTGTTGCCGCTCGTCGGCTCAATCAGCACGGTGTCGCGGTTGATCCTGCCCGACGTGAGCGCGTCCTCGATCATCGCCGCGCCAATTCGGTCCTTGACGCTGGACAGGGGGTTGAAGAACTCGAGCTTGAGCAGCACCTCGGCCAGCGCGCCGTGCAGCTGGGCGGTGCGATTGAGGCGCACGAGGGGGGTGTTGCCGATGGTATCGATGATGCTGTTGTAGATCTTGGCCATGGTGGTGGAGGTTGTTGGATCGTTGCCGGCAACAGCCCTGATAAAGATCAGTGCCGCGGGGAACCGGCGGCCTGAACGTTACCCGAAACGCTTGCGCGTCCAGTCAATAGATCAGTCCCGGGATCCACTGCCGTCCGCGTGATCGACCATCCGGACCGTGACTCCGCCAATCGCGATCCCGCGAAAGCGCGACGCCGTGGGGCACCACTCGTCGAAACGGGGCACTGCCGGCCGCGCGGGCGCGCGCCACCCGCCCGCCTGAGATCCTCAGGGTGCCGCGCCAGCGATCGCGAGCGTCGCGTAGGTGTCGTTCCAATGGGTTGCAGTCGCGCGCTCGATCAGTTGTGAGCGACAGGTAGCGAACCGCTCGGCAAGTGCGGTGAGGTAAACCTCGTGATTCTCGAAATCGGCGCAGGTGAGCACCGCCGCCTCGGTCGACGGCGGCTCGTCCGCTGCGAGCCAGGCAGCCCACTGCCGCTCGTCGCCCGTTCCTCCCTGAAGCTGCGAGATCGCCTTCGAGAGGTGAGCCTGCGCCTCATCGGCGTGCCCGGCGCGCGCGAGAACCACATAGGCCGCGAGTCGGTCGGAGCTCGACCACACGTCCGGATCCTGCGCATCGATCTTTCTGATACGATTCGCGTCGCGACTGGTCAGCGCCGCCTGAAGCTGAAAGGCCGGCATCTGGATCCGGGCCGCGCATTCGGCGTACCGGGCGCGGTTGCCCTCGCCCAGCGCCGCCGCGGATTCGAGATAGGCACGGGCAGCGCGCTCCTCGAGGTCGTTCAAGCCCGAGGAGGCCTTCGTCCGCTGCACGTAGCGTGCGATCTCCGCCGGCACCTCCGCCGTCCGGCCCAGTTTGACCATCCGGTAGATGTGGCCGTGAAACGCATTGAGCGCGTTGTCCTTGTTCCGAGATGGATCGCCCGCCTCGCGTTCGACCGTCTCGAAGTCGCGCAGGCCATACAGGGCCGAATAGCGCACGGCGCGGAACCGCTCGCTCGAAGGGTCGATCTTCAACGCAGCGGCACTCCATGGCACCGCACTCGCAAAATCGCCGCAGACGATGTAGTGGTAGGCGAGCGCGTTGGCTGCATAGGCCGATGGCTGCGGCATGCGAGCGGCCTTTTCGAAGAGCGGGATGTTTTCGGATGGATCGTCCAGCACGCGCGCCAGCAGATAGAGCAGCGTGCTGTCATCGGGGTGTGCCGCAACGAGCGCACGGTAGGTGTTGGCAAGATCCTGCGCCTCGGGCGTGCCCTCGAGCATCGTCTGGTAGGCACGATGCCACTCGATCAGGACGGGAAGCCGTGCGATCTTATCCCTTGCCGCCGCCAAGAATTCCTCCCGGGGAAGGAAGCGTGCAGCCAGAAACACAAAATCGGCGCTCTCATCCGTCCGCGTGCGCAGCCGGGCCCGGACGTAGTCGGTGAGGTGATCCTGCGAGCCCGCACCGACGAGCATGTTCGCCAGCGCGGCGAGCGGCATCGTGGTCAGGTTGGCGATGCGCGTGCGATACACCGTGCCCGTGCGGTTTGACAATGTGATCTGCGAAGGGAACTCGCTGAAAACGTAGTCAAGATCCTGATGCACCTGGACCAGGTCGCCCACGTGAACGATTCTCTCCAGGGCTGCGGAACCCTGCGTATCGGCGGAGTACGGCGTCCGCTCCCATGAGATCACGGCGGACCGATCCGGATTGATCACGGCCGTCGTTCGCGAGGTCAGGCGATCCCAGAACGAAACGTCGACGGTGAAGACCTCCTCGCCAAGAAAACCGGCGCCCTCGGCGCCCTCGATCCGATTCTCGCCTCGAGCGAGGGCCGAGGTCGTCATGACCTGGTTGGCGCGCAGTCGCACGCTCTCGCCATTGATCACCACCGTGTAAGGTCGGTCGAGTCCGTTGACGAGGTAAGCCTGATCCAATCCGCGCGTGGCCGCCTTCTGCACCAGACCAAGCGCCACGAACAAGAGAATGGCCGGAACGATGAGCACCGGGAGCGACTGAAGCAACCGGTTCGGCGGTGCGGGCCGGGCGAGCTTCTGCAGCTCGAGATGCGCCTGAGCTTCCGCCGCGACGGGCCCGTCGGGGGCGAGTGCCACGGCCTCGAGAAAGACCTCGTCCGCCTCCTTGTCCAGACACAGGTGACTGTAGGCACTGCCAAGCAGGCCGAGGACCTCGGCATCGCGCGCAAAGCTCGCGCGGATCGCCGGCCCCACCCGCCTCAGCAGCGCGCGATCCTGGAGGCCAATGCACGCTCCCAGCACGCCGCGCACGGCTTCGGGGTTCGTCGGGCCAGCCTCGTACTCGGCCAGGGCTCTCGGCCCTTCGGTCCGCCCGAGTTTGCGCCACTTGCGCACGGACATCCCGAATGCCTGCTTACAGTGCGGGCATTCCTGCAGGATCTTGTGCCGGCCCAGCGGGATGAACGGGATAAAGTAGAGCGTGAAGAACCTCGATGACGTGTAGCTGCGCAGATAACCTGCGCGTCCACAGGAACGGCAGGTGTCGCGCACGAGGCTGTGGTCGCGGCGGTTGAAGTGACCCCATCCGTAGATGATCATGGGTACAAGCAGTTCCTCGGGGTTTCGGGAAACATGGAAGCACAGGCCCGCGGGGGCGACGGACCAGCGATCAATATCGTGCCCGCCGCGATGCGTGAAGGCAAGGGACTGTTGCGCCTACCGCGTAGTAAACCCGTAAAATTGCTCAACGGTGGCGGCGTCCTGCAAGCCACGGGCACGAGGATGAGCTTCGCCGTTTCTGAGGCCAGTCCGGCGGCGCGCGTGCCGACCAGGGATCCGGCTCCCTCAGGCTGCGGGCCGCATCTCAGGCCACAGCCGCAGCAACGATCGCGCCCGATCGTCAGCCGACGACGATGCCGTCGTGCGGGGCGGCCGGTGCCGGCGCGCCCACACCGGGCTTGAGCGGATACCGGAACACCTGCCCCTCGTAGTTGCGGATCACGATCTCGTCGTCGGTGAACGCCTCCACGTAATCCGGATTGATGGGGACCTTGCCGCCGCCGCCGGGCGCATCGATCACGAACTGCGGGATCGCATAGCCCGTCGTGTGGCCGCGCAGACCCCGGATGATTTCGATCCCCTTGCTCACATTCACGCGAAAATGGGCGCTGCCGGTGATGAGGTCGCAGGCGTAGAGATAATACGGACGCACGCGCATGCGCAGGAGCCGGTGCACCAGGGCGCGCATCACGTCGACGTCGTCGTTGACGCCACGCAGCAGCACAGACTGGTTGCCCAAAGGCACGCCGGCGAAGGCAAGGCGCTCGCAGGCGTCCTTCAGATCCTGCGTGCACTCGCGCGGGTGGTTGACATGGATGCTCATCCAGACCGGGCCGTGTTTCCTGAGCACGGCACACAATTCGGGCGTGATGCGCTGCGGAAGGAAAACGGGAATGCGCGAGCCGATGCGGATGAACTCCACGTGCTTGATGGCGCGGAGCCGGGCGAGCAGGTGATCGAGCTTGCGGTCGGCGAGAAGGAGCGGATCCCCGCCGGATAGCAGCACGTCGCGGATCTCCGGGTGTTCCTCGATGTAGCGCAGCCCCTGCTCGTATTCGGGGTGGAAATTGTAGTCCTGCGCATTGCTCACGAGACGGCTGCGCGTGCAGTAGCGGCAGTAGGCGGCGCACCGGTCGGTGACGAGAAACAGCACGCGATCCGGATAGCGGTGCACGATGCCGGGAACCGGCGAATGCGCATCCTCGCCCAGCGAATCGAGCATCTCCTCGGGAGCGACGAACATCTCGCCCTCGCGCGGAATCAACTGCTTGCGCAGAGGGCAGTCGGGGTCGTCGCGGTCGATCAGGTTGAAAAAGTACGGCGTGATCGCGAGCGCGAGCTTGTGGCTGGCAAAGGCGCAGCCCCGGCGCTCCTCGGGCGTGAGCGTCATGAACGGCTCGATCTGGTCGATCGTCGTGAGACGATTCTTCAGCTGCCAGCCCCAGTCGTTCCACAATTCCGCTGGAACGTGTTGCCAGAGCCCCTGACCCGATCGCCAGGCCTCGCGGTCTTCGGAATACGCCATGATTGAAGGAGTAACGGCTATGGCCGGGCGCATGGCTGTCAAATGATGACCAGAGATCGAACAAACTTACCGCACCTGCTCAGGTTCCTGCTCGACGCCGGCGGCCCGACCCTCCGCACGGGAGCCACACCCATTACACTTCTGTCATCCATCGCCCCTCTTAACTGTAAGTCGTTGCCAACCCGGTGGAGGTTTCTTCCCTAGTGACCCTTATGAATTCAACTCGTCCGTGGGCTCGCAAAGTCACCGCGGAGATCGGAAAGGCCGTGCTTGGTCAGGAACTGGTGGTCGAGCGCCTGCTCGTGGCGCTGCTCGCCAACGGTCACGTTCTTCTTGAGGGCATGCCCGGTCTGGCCAAGACGCTCCTGGTGCGCAGCCTCGGCACGGCCCTGGGGTTGAAGTTCGAGCGCATCCAGTTTACGCCCGACCTTCTGCCCAGCGACGTCGTCGGCACGATGGTTTTCCAGGCCAAGGACGGGCAGTTCCTGCCCCACCTCGGGCCCATCTTCGCCAACCTCGTGCTCGCGGATGAGATCAATCGCGCGCCCGCCAAGGTCCAGAGCGCACTCCTCGAGGCGATGCAGGAACGACAGGTCACGATCGGCGGCACGTCGCACAAGTTGCCCCATCCGTTTTTCGTCATGGCGACGCAAAACCCCGTGGAGCAGGAGGGCACGTATCCACTTCCTGAAGCGCAGCGCGACCGGTTTCTTTTCAAGCTCCTGGTGGATTATCCGGCCGAATCCGAGGAGCGCGAGATGATGCGCCGCTGGGGGCAGGTCACTGTGCAGCCCGAGCTGTCACCCGTCTCCGACGGGCCCGAACTGCTGGCGTTGCGCTCGGAGGTGGACGCGATCCACGTCTCCGAGGCGATCCAGGCCTACATGCTCGCCCTCGTCCGCGCCACCCGGGCACTCATCTCGGGCTCGAGCGTCAGCGCGCCCACCTCAGCCCTCGCCTCCAAGCTCCCCGCCGCGGCCGGCGCGATCGCGATGGCGCCCGCGAAACAGCTGCTCTCCTACGGGGCCTCGCCCCGCGCGTCGCTCGGGCTTTTCCAGGCCGGGAAGGCGCTCGCCTGGCTGCGCGGACTCGACCACGTCCCGCCGGGCATCGTGCAGGAGATCTTCCTCGATGTGATGCGTCACCGCGTCGGTCTCAGCTATGAAGCCGAGGCCGAAGGCGTCGGCGCCGATGACATCCTGCGCGGCGTGATCGATCGCACGCCCGTTCCGGCCAGCGCGCTGGTCGCGAGCCGCTGACCGCATCTGCGCATGCACAACGCCTGCACACCAGCGGCCTGGCCGGCTGCACACGCCCCCGGGGCGCCTCACACGGACCGCTGAGCCACGACACCCGGGCCGTTTCGCTCCCTCACGACGCATGCCTCCGCGTATCCAAGTTCCCGAGCCGGCGCCCTCCGACGCCACGCCGAGGGTTTCGCCCGCGATGCTGCGTCGGCTGGAGTGGCGCGTGCGCCAGGCACTCGAGACGGTGCTCACCGGCGACTACCGTTCCACCTTCCGCGGCCGCGGCATGGAATTTGACCAGGTCGTAAAATACGCCTGGGGCGACGATGTGCGCGACATCGATTGGAACGTCACCGCGCGCCTTGGCGAGCCCTACCGCAAGAAGTTCGTGGAGGAGCGCGAGGTGTGCCTGCTCCTCGTCTTCGAGGACTCACCTTCCCTGCAGTTCGGCTCCGGCAATCGGACCCGGCGGGAAACCCTTCTGGAACTCGCAGCGCTCCTCATGCTCCTCGGCGGGGTAAACCGCGACCGCGTGGGCCTCATTTACGCGTCGCCCCAGGGCTTCTGGTTCCGCCGTCCCCTGCCCGGCCGCGACACGACGCTGCACACGGCATCGCTGCTCCTCGGCCAGCCCGCCCCATCCCTAAGCGACGAAGCCCGCGTGGACGTGCCATGGCGTTTCGCGCTCAATTGCGCACCACGCCACAGCGTCCTGCTCTGGCTCGGGCCGTTCGCACCCGGCCCCGAGCCCGAGGGATGGCGCGTGCTCCGCCGCCGCTACCAGGCCATGGGCTTTCGCGCCGACGACCCGTGGGATGTCGAACTGCCCGACAGTCGCGTGCTGCCCGTCTTCGACCCGCTCGCGGGCCGTATCAGCATTCTGAATCCAGCATCCGCAGCCGAACGGGCCGCGCACGCGGAGTGGCGCGCCCGCCGCGACGCGACGTTTTCCGCACTGTTTCCCGACGCGGTCGATCGCATGGTCGCGCGGACGGACGCTCCGGTGTTCGACGCCATGGTCGGGTTCTTCCACCGGCGCATCCGCTCCGGCGCACGCGCATGATCGGCGCCCGACGATGATAACGTCCCTCACATGGCAGGACCCGGCGTGGTTTTGGGCACTTGCCCTCATACCGCTGATCATGCTGTTCCGCCGATGGAAGCGGGTTCCCGTGATGGTGGTCCCCTATGCCGCCGAGTGGCAACGCTCGGCGCCCGTGCTGCCCAACGCGCCGTGGCCCGCGCTCGCAGCCTATGCAGGCGCGATCCTGCTCATCGTCGGGCTTGCCCGCCCCCAGATCGTCGAGCACAAGCGCGAACACAAGCAGCAGGGCTACGACATCATCCTCGCGATCGACCTCTCCGAGAGCATGCTCGCCGAGGACCTTGTGCTCGATGGCAGGCGCGCCAATCGCCTCGAGGTCCTCAAGCCCGTGCTCAACAGCTTCATCGAGGGCCGCCCGAACGACCGCATCGGCGTGGTGGTGTTCGCCGGCCTCGCCTACACGCTCGCCCCCCTCACGTTCGACCATGACTGGCTGCGCCGCCAGACCGACCGCATGACGATAGGTTTGGTCGACGGCAATCGGACCGCCATCGGCGACGGTCTCGGTGTGGCCCTCGCACGCCTCGACCAGGGGCGCCGCGAGTCCGGCGGCGACCGAGAAGGCGCCTTTGTCGTGCTCCTCACCGATGGTGCCAACAATGCCGGCGCGCTCGACCCGCGCCAGACGGCCGACATCGCCGCCGATCGGAAGGTGCCCGTCTACACGATCGGTGCCGGCCGCGAGGGTATCGTCGATTTCCCGGAGTTCGACCGAAACGGGCGCAAGACCGGGCGCTATCGTCAGGTCCGGTCCGAGCTCGACGAATCGCTGCTCCGCGACATCGCGGACAAGACGGACGGACGGTTCTACCGCGCGGAAAGCACCTCGACGATCCGCGATGCCTTCGAATCGATCGACCGCGCGCGCAAGATCGAGTTCGAGGCGCAGTCCTACCGGGTGGCCGAGGAACTCTACACGCGGGCCACGCTGGCGGCGCTCGCCCTGCTCGCGGTCGCGGTATTCGGAACGTCGTTACGCCGGCAGGAGGAGGCAGCGGCATGACCTTCGCCCAGCCACTCGTGCTCTGGGGCCTGATCGGCCCCGCCATCGCGGCCGCCACCCTCGTGGTGCTCGGCCTGCTCCGGCGGCGTCGCAGCTGGTCGCGCTGGCCCGGCATCATGCGCGTCGTCGCCGTCGGCACACGCGTGCATCCCGTCGGCGTGGCCCGCGGCTCGCGCCGCCCGTGGCTGCTGCTACTCGCGTTGACCTTCGCCCTCGTCGCCCTCTCGGGGCCCCGCTGGGGGACGATCGACGAGCCGGTTTACCAGAAGTCGCGCGAGGTGATGATCGCGCTCGACCTCTCGCGCAGCATGCTCGTGCAGGACGTCCTGCCCTCGCGCCTCGACCGTTCACGCCTGCTCGTGCGCAGCCTGCTCGACGGCCTTCGCGGCGAACGTGTGGGCCTCATCGTCTTCGCCGGCACGGCGTTTGTGCAGGTGCCGATGAGCACCGATTACCAGATCCTCGAGGAATTTCTCCCGGAGCTGAAACCCGGATACATGCCGCAAGGCGGCAGCGACTACGAGGGGATGCTGCGCGCCGCCCTGGGCGGCTTCGGATCCGGCTCAGATACCGACCGGTACCTCATCGTGCTGAGCGACGGCGAGGCGCAGGACGAACGATGGCGTCAACAGCTCGCGGAACTTAAGCAGAGACAGATCCAGGTGATCGCCCTCGGTGTGGGCACGTCGTCCGGAGGGTTCATTCCCGACCCCGATACCGGCGCCTACGTCAAGGATCCCCGCGGCGCCGTGGTGCTCTCGAGGCTCGAATCCGCGACCCTGCAGTCGCTCGCCGCCGAGACCGGCGGTGCCTACCGGGACGCCAGCGCGTGGGTGGATCTCGCCATGCTCCTTCAGGAGACGATCGAGCGCGGTCGCCAGGGCGGATTCACCGAGACGCGCGCGGCAAGAGCCATCGAGCGCTTTCAGTGGTTTCTCACCCCAGCCCTGATCCTCGCTCTACTCGGCGTCTGGCGCGAGATCCCCATCCGGCCCCGCGCCCGTCAGGTTCGCACCCAGGCGAAGCGGGTCCCAGAATCGCGCCCGGTGTCCGTTCCGCGGCCCCGCGGCACCGGCGCTGCATCAATCGCGGCACTGGCGATGACCTTGTCGGCTCTTCTCGCGAGCCCCGTCGACGCGGCGGCCGAGGATACCACGCCGGTTCCCGCCATCGAGCGTCTCCGCACCACCATTACGCGACTCGCCGCCAGTCCCTCGGTGGCGCCCGCGGGTTGGAAGGCGATGGCGGAACAGACGATCGAGCTCGGAGCGGAACTCGCGAATGCCCGCCAACCGATCGAGCCCGGACTCGTCCATGATGCACTCGCCGCGGTCGAGGCGGGCGAGGATGCCGCCCCGCGCGCGGCCGACTGGGCAAAGCTGCGCGAGGAGCTTCGCCGGCTGGTCGAGCCGCCGCCTGAGCAAAAACAGGAGGACAAGAGTGAGCAGGACCAGGACAAGCAGGATGGGAAGCCGGACCCGCAAGAAAAGGAGCAATCCTCCGACCAACCCCAGGACTCCCAGAACCCCGAGCAAGAGCAGGGCATGGGTGAATCGGAACCGGAGAAGCAGGAAGCCCAGGGCGGTGAAGGGCAGCCGCAACAGCCGCCCAAACCCGACAAGACCCGCAAGTTCGGGGGCCAACAGGACAGCCGCCCGCAGTCATCCACGGACAGTCCAGAACTTGCCGCCGCGTTGGCGCGCCTTGAGCAGGTTCAGGAAAAGGATTCCCCAGCCATTCTTCACCAGCGGCTCGAAGCGCAGACCCGCCGCGAACAGCGACCGGGCGACGCCCCAGAGAATCCGCACGATTGGTGACCCACCCGCCATGTTCCGGCCCTGCCGCATCCTTCTTCTGGTCCTGTTCGCCTCGCTTTCGCCGGTCGCAGCGCTGGCACAGCGCGTTTACTGGGACCCGCCCGGCGGCCGCCTCGGACTCGCCAAGACCGAGCCTGTGAGCCTCGTATTCGAAGACTGCACACCGGTAGAGAGTTTCCGTCCGCCATCCGTCCGCGGTCTCGATTTCGGCGATCCATCCGAATCGCAGCAGACGACGATTGTGAATTTTCAGATGAGCACCCGCGTGGTGCTCACGTTTCCCGCGCGAGCCTCGCAGCGCGGCACTGTGGTCGTCCCGGCGTTCGATGCCCTGACGAACAAGGGCCGCATCGCCGTCGGCGAAGTCCGCTTCGAGGTCGGCGACGCAGGTGTCGGTCCCACCGGCATCGCCGTCAACGAGATCGTCTCGTCGGAACTCACGCCGTCACGCACCACACTGTGGGCAGGCCAACTCGTGGACTTCGAGTACCTGCTGAGCGCCTCCTCCCGCTACAATGTGTCCATCGCCGGCGATCCGGCCTGGTCGCCCTCAGCGCTCATCCTCGAGCCCTTCGAGCAAGGCGAACGCACCGAGGCGGTGGTCGGGGGCGAACGCCGCCAAGCCGTGCGCTACCGCACGCGCGGCATCGTCACCGCGAGCGGGCAATTGACGCTGGATCCGGTGCGTCAGCTGGTGAACGTGCAGACGGGCGAACGCGCCGTCGGTTTCCTGAGCCAGCCGCGTTACGAGCAGTTCACCGTCGACTCGAATGCACCAGCCCTGTCTGTGCGCCCGTTACCACTTCCAGCCCCTGACGACTTTCGCGGCGCAGTCGGAACGTTCAACCTTGAGTCCACGATCGTGCCGCAGACGGCGCGTATCGGAGAACCGATTACGTGGACATTGACGCTCTCCGGATCCGGCAACTGGACAACCGGGCTGAGCCTGCCGGAGCGCGAAGTCTCGACCGATTTTCAGGTGGTCCAGCCCAAGACCCGGACCGAGATGGACAATGGCCGCCTGTTCCAGGGTAGGATGATCGAAGATGCCGTTCTCGTGCCGACGGCGGCCGGAACTTACTCGCTTGGTCCCGTCTCGCTCACCTACTTTGACACGACCGCCGGCGAGTACCGGACACAGACGGTCCCTGCGGTATCGGTCCAGATCGATCCTGTGCCGGCAGCGTATGCAGCCGGGACCGCTCAAGGGGCCGCTTCCACGGAGCCGACTCAGGGAGGCCTGCCCGGCAGCTCGGTTGCGGCACCGCCACCGCCCTTGCCGGACGATTTGCCTGCGGTGACGCCTGTGCCCGGCGATCCGCTTCCTGTGGGTACAAGCGGCGCCATGCCCCGGCGTTTGCCGGCGCTTTGGCTGGTTGTCGTGCCTCTTGCCGCGCCGCTTCTCTACTGGCTCGGCCTGGCGGTCAGTCAGTCCGCGAGAACAGATCCTTCGCGGGACCGACGTCGCGCCCTGGAGGAACTCCGGCGATTGCTCCGCAGCAACCGGACTGCCGGCACGGCTCCGGATTCATCCACTCTGGAACGCTGGCGCACGCTCACCGCCCGCGTCTGGTCAGTCCGGCGTGCCACACCGACGGCGCAGGACCTCGCGACGGCCATCGCGGCGTCGGGCGGCGCAACGCGGCCTGACGACTGGATCGCTCTATGGGCGGAAGCCGAGTTCGCGATGTTCTCCGCACAGGGTGCTCTTCCCTCGGATTGGTTCGCGCGCGCGAATGCGACTGCGCGAGCGACGCGAATCCGGAGCTGGCGATGTTGGTGGCCCGGGCGTTTGGTGCATTGGGCCCCCGTGGCTGGCGTCGTATTCGCTTTTGCATTCGGCTGCGCCACCTCGGGCCACGCAAGCGAGGCGCGCGACGTCTACCGCGAAGGCCGGTTCATCGAGGCGCGCGACGCCTGGGCTGCACATCTGGCAAAGCACCCGGGCGACTGGGCGTCGCATCACAATATCGCCCTCGCTTCGGCGCAGCTTGATGAATGGCCGCAGGCAACCGCCCACGCGACAGCCGCAGTGCTGCTTCGTCCCCGATCCGCCGCCATCCGCCAGAACCTCCGACTCGCCGTCTCGCATCTGGACGGAATGGACCCGCAACTCCGCACTCTCGTGGAGCCGCAATGGCACAAACGCGCCCTTTTCTTTCTCTCCCCGGGCGAATGGCAGAACCTCCTGGTTGGCGGATCCGTCGTCTTTGGGTTGGCCCTTGCAGCGCTCATCACCTCGCTCTATTCGCGCGGGCACCGCATACCGGTGCGGGCCGCCGGTCAATCCATGGCGGGGGTCGGTGCTGTTGTCGTGATCACGAGCCTGCTCGCACTATCCGCCTACGGTCAGTTCGCGCATCCCCACGCCGCCATGATCGTGCATCCGACGCAGCTGCACTCGATTCCAACCGATGCTGCTGAGAAGCAGCAAAGCGTGCCCATCTCACCGGGCACCATCGTGACCATAGAGCGCAGTTTCCTCGGTTGGGAAAAGGTGCGCCATCGCACCGGATCCGGCGGCTGGGTACGACGGGAGTCGGTGCTGCCCTTCTACCTCGCGCCCCCAGACACCGCGCAGAATCGATGATCGGAAACTGGGACCTTCCCGATCCCGCTGCACGTAACCGATGTTGTCTGTAGCGCCTGGTTAGGCTGCCTTACTTCTTCTCGTGAATCGCCTCGACCACATCTACTCCATCTTTCTGAAATTCAAGAACTGAACCATGGGGAGCGCCAAGCTCACGAAGCTTCTTTTTCGTAAACTCCAGCGCCTGGTCCAGATTGACGAGTTCGATATCAACACCGACCCACGCAATCGATCCGTCCTTGTTCTGCATCGTACCGCCACCAGTCACCTCGCCGAGCTTCGCCTTTTCGAGGGCCTCACCTAACGGATCTTCATACTTCTCGCCGCGCTCGATCGGCATCACCGTATCTTGGATCTTGGCGAAGACGAAGAATGTCGCCTGTTTTGGTGCTGCCACGGTCGACACGGTACTAGCGAGACCGAACATGGCCATGAGTAAACTGAAGAGTCGCTTCATGAAGATTGGTGTTGCAGGGATCGGATTCTGTCTTGCCGAACGATGAAGCTCAGACACCCCGCTGGGGATATCTGAACTCAATGGTCTTCTCGTAAACGCTGCGCGTCATCGGGGTTGTCTGTAGCGCCTGGTTAGCCGCTCTTGCCTTCTTGAAAGTCCTAAGGATCTTAACCCGACCTTCGGGAATCGCTACGCAGTCGACATACTTCTTCGAAGCTAAGAAAACATATCCCCCCATTCGTCCCACGTAGGCTGAGTCAACCAACAGCGTCTTCATATCGTCGTCAGCTTCTACAGAGACTTCGGTTATATACTCAGGCTCCCGAACCTTCGCTCCTTCCGCATTCAATGAACCGACCATAAAGCACATCGCGGGGAAAAAGCATATCGCGAACAGTGCGCACTGAGGTGGCCCCCGAAAACTGGACAGCGGGGATCGTTAATATCAAACCCGATAAGGAACGATCCGCATGTCCAAGAAACGACGTCAGCACAGTGCCGAGTTCAAAGCGCAGGTAGGTCTTGAGGC